>NZ_JALZWP010000004.1 GCF_023336755.1 Roseinatronobacter domitianus
CGAAATGTCCGGGAATGGTTTGCCGCCCGCAACCATTTCGCCATAATGTTCGAGGATCGCTTCAATGCGTAACCGTATCTGAAACCCGCATGGGCCAGACCAGATACACAAAGTTCATGACACTCCCTTGCGATCCCGACAGCCGAGAGACGTTCCTGAAACAGCTTTCAGACCGTGGCTATGACACTGACCGCCTGAACGACATTCGCAGACTGGTCGATGCACCCGACAGCGATCTCTTCGACGTGCTGGGTTATGTGATGTTCACAAACGATCCAAAGACACGCCATGACCGCGCGGATGCAGTCAAACACAGCGGACTGGCAAACTTGCAAGAGGATATGAAGGCGCTTCTGATCATCATCCTCGACGCATACGAGCGGCACGGCGAACACGAGCTAGCTTCAACAAAGCTAGGGCAGTTCTTAACTGCACGATATGGCAGCGTCGGCGAGGCGAAGAATCGACTAGGTGGCCTGCCCGAGATCAAGGACGCGTTTCATAGGATGCAGGCGCAGCTTTACTCAAGATGACAGCCCGATATTTCGACATGCAGCTTGCCGGAAGGCTCTGAGAAAGCCATGTTTTGGATCAATTTGGACAACACAGTATCGCTGCAATATCTTTTCCGGGAAACGTGCCATAGATTGACCTGTCAGCCTGTCTCAGCGTGCATGCCATAGCCTTAGAGATCAAATCGGTGCGCACTGAATAGGTAGATTTTTGCGCCAAGTGCTTTGAGACAATCAATTTGAACCCGGACGTGATGACGATAGGCGCTTTTTTTGACGGCATTCCCAAAGGTAAAAATTCAAGCCCGCCCAAGCGTTTTCAGGATGTGGGGCTTTATGTGGGGCAAGCCCAACAAAACCCAGATTTATCCAATGAAATCAATGGGCAATGGCGGAGACGAAGGGATTCGAACCCTCGAGACCCTTCCGGGCCTACTCCCTTAGCAGGGGAGCGCCTTCGACCACTCGGCCACATCTCCGTCGCTCCGTTTAAAGATACCGGTGCGGGGCCGCAACCGGAAAATCGGGGTTTTCGGGACTGGCTAGAGGCTTTCATCCGCAAGCGCAGCAAATCGTGCCTTCAGGGCGGTGGTTGCGGCTTGCACCTTGGGGCTGCGGTGCAGGTCCACATGGGTGACAAGCCACAGTTCAGCACTCCAGTCCGGGCGCGGCGGCATGACCTGTACCAGCGCATCGCTTTGCAGGCTGGCAGGCGCAAAGCCCAACCCCAGCCCGGCCCGCATCGCCGCCAGCAATGTCGTGCGGTCGTTGCTGTGCAGGCCGACATGGCGGGCATGCTGTTCCATCCAGCGATCGAACGGAGCGCGGGCATGGCCCGGCTCGACCGTGACGACATCATGATCGGCAAGATCAGCTTCGGTGCGTGGCATGCCCCGCCGTTCCAGATAGGCGGGCGCGGCAAACAAGGCCACGGGCAGCGCCCCCAGCGGCTGGACGACATTGTCGGGTTCGGTTGGTCGCGCACCAGCGCGCAAGGCCAGATGGGCCTCGCCATATTCCAGCCGAGCAAGCCGTTCTTCCACGCGCAAACACGGCACCAGTTGCGGGTTATCGGCGCGAAGCTGGCTAAGCACCGGCAGCACGATGTCGCAGAGTTCGGGCACGGTCGTGACGCATAAGTCACCTTCGATGCCGCTTTGCAGCATGTCCAGCCGCGCCGCGAGCTTGTCGAAACGGGCTTCGGCCTCTGCTGCACCGTCGGTCAGCATCCGCCCCGCTTCGGTCAGCGCGTAGCCTTTGGCGTGACGCTGGAACAGTTTCACGCCCAGCCGATCTTCCAGCCCGTCAATATGGCGGATGACCGTGGCGTGATGCACCCCAAGCCGTTGCGCCGCGCCGCTTACGGTGCCCGCGCGGGCGACCTGAAGAGCCGTGCGCAATTCGTCCCAGGGTTCAAGGCTCATGCCTGTGGCTCCATCAGAAGAGTGTCGTATTCAGCGGCCAGCTCGGAGAGGTCGACCGCCATGGCAGGGCCGCGTGACGCCAAGGCCCGATCGCAGCGGTCCCGCGCGGGGCCCGCCAGCACCGGGCAAGCCTCTGCGACCTGCTGCATCTGCTCCAGCACCCCATTGCAATGCAGAACCAAGTCGCAGCCAGCCGCAAGCGCGGCGCGCGCCCGTGTTGACAGGGTTCCCGATAACGCCTCCATCGAGAGATCGTCCGTCATAAGCGCACCATCAAAACCAATCTCATCGCGGATTACGCGGATCATTTTGGCCGATGTGGTGGCGGGTTGCGCGGGGTCGAACGCGGTGAACACGATATGCGCACTCATGGCCAAGGGCAGGTCAGACAGCGCCGCGAAGGCCGCGAAATCCTGCTGGCGCAGTGTTTCTGCGCAGGCTGTCACCATGGGTAGATCCTGATGGCTGTCCAGCGTCGCGCGTCCATGCCCTGGCATGTGTTTCAAAACCGGCAACACGCCACCATCGCACAGACCATCCGCCATGGCGCGGGCGAGGAGCACGACCTGTTCAAGTGTCTCTGCATAGCAGCGGTTTCGCAGGATCGCATGGGTTTCAGGCCGCGCGATATCCGCAAGCGGGGCGCAATTCACGTCAATACCAACGGCGCGCAAATCTGCGGCCATCAGCCGTCCGCGCAGATACATCGCGCGCGCCGGATCACGCGCCAACAGACTTTGGTCCAGCGCGGGCAGCCAGTCGCGCCAGTTCGGCGGCCCCATGCGTTGCACGCGCCCGCCTTCCTGGTCGATCAGGATTGGCAGATCACGCCCAAGGCACTCGCGCCAATCTGTCGTGAGCGCCCGAAGCTGCGCGGGTGTGTCGATATTGCGGGCAAACAGGATCGCGCCCCAAGGTTGCGCGTCAGACAGGAATCGTTTCTCTGCCGCAGTCAAACGCAGCCCCGCGCAACCGAAGATCACAGCGCGCGGGGCAGCGGTCATCGGATCATCACCGGAATACAATCCATCCTCTGGTCAATGAGCGCCGCACAGAAATGGCGCGCGTCACGCTCATCATTGAAGCCATGCGCCCGCAGCCGGTAGAACACGGACCCGCCGCTATGCGCGGCTTCGATCACCCGGCCCCGGTCATCCAGCAAAGGGTCGAACCTTTGCGACAGACGGTCCCAAGCGCTGCGCGCTTCATCCGCGCTGTCATAGGTGCCAAGCTGGACAAGCCGTGTCCCCGGACCAATGCTGGCAGGGTCGATATCGACACCGCCCCCTCGCGAGAGATCCGCAGCCACCGAATTCGCGATTACGGCGGCAAGGTCGGTATCTGCCGCCGTGGATGCGGTGGGCTGGCTTGGACGTTGCGCCGCAAACTGCACGCCACGCGGGTTCGGGCGGGGCGACCGGGTTACGGCCAGCCGGTTCGGACTGACAATTCCCAGCGGGGCCGCATCTGCCACATCCGGGGTTCCGGCCAGCGGCAGGCCAACCTCTATCAGTCGGTCTTCGCCACCCGATGGCATAGATTGGTTGCGTGCCGGACTGGTCACATCGCGGTCCAGATTAAGCGGTGGCGGCGCCAGAACGATCTCGTCAGGAAGTGTCGACGGCCCATCTGCGGCCAGTTCTGTAACCGACAAGCCCTGATGTGCCGCTTGTGACCCGCCCGGATTATCCGGGGTTACGCGCAGCGGCCCTTCAAGCGCGCGCACAACCGGCACGCCCGACACATCGCGCTGCATCATCTGAAAGGCCCAGACACCGCCGCTTACCAGCAATACAAGCGACAGAACCGCGCCCAAGCCTTGCGCCACGCCGGCGGCGGTGACGGGCTGTGCGACGGTGGCAGGGAATTGCGCATGTCCACCATGCGGGGGCGCAGCTGCAAAGCCAGAATAGTGGGTATCATGCGGTCGGGCCTGTTGGCGCTGGCCTAACCCATAAGGGTCAGGTTCGGCCAAGCTCTGCGCGCCCCCATACATGTGATGGGCTTCGTTATACGGGTCATGCGCGTCGTTGTGATAGCCAGCAGTCGCTCCAAAAGAAGCCTGAGCCCCCAGAGCCCCCAGAGCCCCTCGTGGCGCATAGCCTTGATAAGACACATCCCGCTCTTGCGGCCATTGATGTTGCGGCCAAGCGCCTTCCGCATTCGGTGGCGCCGGCGGATTTTCTCGATGACCCCAAGCATCCGGCGTCGGCCCATCATGGAACCGAGCGCCATGTGCAGGATAATATCTGCTTTCACCCATACCTGCCTCATGCAGGGCAAGGTTTCACCCATGCCCTTCCTGCTAAATCATGTTGGCAAGATGTCTGCTCGACATTGCCGGATTTCGCGCATTTTTGCGCTTATATGCTTTGCGTCCTTGCACGATACCATGCAAAGGCCGACACGTCCCGCGAAAAATACTGACTTTTCAGCGCATCTCATCCATCGCGGCAACCCCAAGGATAGCCAGACCGTTGGCAATGACAACACCTGTCGCCCGCACCAGTGCGGTTTTCGCGGCGGTTGTGGCCAGATCGCTCTCTTGCACGAAGCGCAGGTCGGGCGTGTCATTGCCACGATTCCACAAAGAGTGAAATTCAGCAGCCAGTTCCGACAGATAGCCTGCCACACGATGCGGCTCATACACACGGGCGGCCAGTTCCACGATGCGCGGCCATTCGGCCAGCTTGCGAATCAGGCCCAATTCGGCGTCATGGGTCAGGGTGGACAGGTCTGGCTTGGTCTGTGCCGCGCCCATATCCGCCGCTTTGCGCAACACCGACTGCACCCGTGCGCTGGCATATTGCACATACCAGACCGGGTTTTCGCGCGATTGCTCCAGAACCTTGGCAAAGTCAAAATCAAGGCTGGCGTCGTTTTTGCGGGTCAGCATCACGAAACGGGTCACATCAGCGCCCACTTCATCCACCACATCCCGCAGGGTCACGAAAGTGCCCGCGCGTTTCGACATCTTGAACGGCTCGCCGTTCTTATACAGTTTCACCAACTGGATCAGCCGAATTTCCAACGGCACGCGGTTATCCGACAGCGCCGCCACGGCAGCTTTCATGCGCTTCACATAACCGCCATGATCGGCCCCAAAAATGTCGATCAGCAGATCAAACCCGCGATCTACCTTGTTGGAATGATAAGCAATATCGGGCGCGAAATAGGTCCAGCCGCCATCCGATTTCATAATCGGGCGGTCCACGTCGTCGCCATGCGCGGTGGATTTGAACAGCACCTGCTCGCGCGGCTCCCAGTCTTCCGGCGTCTTGCCCTTGGGCGGTTCCAGCACGCCGCGATAGATCAGACCCTTCTCGCGCAGCCGGTCAATGGCGCGCTCAATCTCTCCTGTGCCGTAAAGCGCTTTCTCGGATGAATACACATCCATCCGCACGCCCAGCGCGGCCAGATCCTCGCGGATCATTCCCATCATCCGCTCGGTCGCAAAATTGCGGATGGTTTCCAGCCAGACGGATTCGGGCTGGTCCAGAAATTGCGCGCCGAATTCGGCTTTCAGCGCCTCGCCCACCTCGATCAGGTATTCACCGGGGTAAAGCCCCTCGGCAATCTCGGGCGAGCGGCCATGCGCTTCGCGGTAGCGTTCATAAGCAGATCGCGCCAGCACATCGACCTGCGCGCCACCGTCGTTGATGTAATATTCGCGCGTCACGTCATAGCCCGCAAAGGCCAGCAGGTTCGACAGCGCATCGCCCACCACCGCGCCGCGCGTGTGGCCCACATGCATGGGGCCGGTCGGGTTGGCCGAGACGAATTCCACGTTTACTTTGGTGCCCTGCCCCATGGATGAGCGCCCAAAGGCATCACCTTGGTCCAGCACATCGCCCAGCACGCTCGCCCAGACGGCATTCGCCAGCCGCAGGTTCAGGAACCCCGGCCCGGCCACCTCGGCGCTGGCAATGCGCGGATCGGTCAGCAGATGTGCGGCCAAACTTTCGGCAATGTCGCGCGGCTTCAGGCCCGCAGGCTTGGCCAGCACCATAGCGGCATTCGTCGCCATGTCGCCATGCGCGGGGTCGCGCGGGGGCTCTACCGTCACATTGGCGAAATCCAAGCCTTCAGGCAGCGTGCCTTGGGCGGTCAGGGCGTGCAAAGCGTCCAGAACACAAGCGCGAAATTCGGTGAACAGGTTCATCTGGGACCATCCTTCATATTGCGCCATGCCCTAGCCCCCGGCCGCGCAAGCGTCAATGGTCTGCGCCCTTGCACCCCCAAGGATGCCCGATATGGTAGCGCCAACAGCACGGGAGACACATATGCGTTGGGGAATACTGGGGGCCGCGAAAATTGCCCGGACCGATCTGGCACCGGCCATGCAACTGGCGCGGGGAACGGAACTGGTTGCCATAGCCACGCGCAATGCGGCCAAGGCTGCACCGTTTCAAGCGCTTACACCCGGTCTGCGCGTGCATGAAAACTATGACGCTTTGTTGGCCGACCCGGATGTGGACGCGGTTTATATCCCGCTGCCCAATGACCTGCATGTGGAATGGTCAATCCGCGCCGCCCAAGCTGGCAAACATGTGCTGTGCGAAAAACCCATTGCGTTGCAGGCAGACCAGATCGACAGCCTGATTGCAGCGCGCGACACGTCCGGGAAACTGATAGCAGAGGCTTTCATGGTCGCGCATCACCCGCAATGGGCCTTGGTGCGCGACCTGCTGGCGCAAGGTGTCATCGGGCGGCTGGAGCATATCGAGGGATGTTTTACCTACACCAATCGCGACCTTGGCAATATCCGCCATGACCCGGCCAAAGGCGGCGGTGGCCTGCGCGATGTCGGCGTTTACCCCTGCATCACTGCGCGCATGGCGACAGGGGCCGAACCCACGCGCCTGCGCTCGGACATCCGATATCAGAACGGAGTCGATATCTTTGCCCGCGTCTGGGCCGATTTCCCGGACTTCACGATGTCATTTTACTGCGGCATGATGCAACAACGCCGCCAGAACATGATTTTTCATGGCCAAGACGGATGGATAGAATTGACCGCTCCGTTCAACGGCCCGGTCTATGGCGATGCGCGCGTGGAATGGTTAAGCGACGGGCGGCTGCACATGGAGCGGTTCAACAACGTGAACCAATACGCGCTAATGCTTGAAAATTTCGCAGCCAGTGCAGAAACCGGCACCCCTTTCGCCTGCCCGCTGGAACTGTCGCGCGGCAATCAGGCAATGATTGACGCAATCTTCGCCGCAGCCGGGTCATCGACCTCGTGACAGGGTCCGGGCGGCAAACTTGCCCCCCGCCCCTTGCGGCCCTCCCGGCGCAGCACTAAGATTCAGTCAACCACTCTAGGGTATCACAGACCAAAGCAGGTCACGGATGAAAGCAGGCAGCATGAACGATCCTATCGAAACCTACATGAACCTCGTTCCCATGGTCGTGGAACAGACCAGCCGCGGCGAACGCGCCTACGACATTTTCTCGCGCCTGCTGAAAGAGCGGATCATTTTCGTGACCGGCCCGGTGCATGACGGCATGGCCAGCCTGATCGTCGCGCAGCTTCTGCACCTTGAGGCGGAAAACCCGTCCAAGGAAATTTCCATGTATATCAACAGCCCCGGCGGTGTCGTGACCTCTGGCCTGTCGATCTATGATACCATGCAATATATCAAACCCAAGGTGTCGACCCTTGTTGTCGGGCAGGCCGCCTCCATGGGGTCTCTGCTGCTTGCAGCGGGCGAAAAGGGGATGCGTTTCTCGCTGCCCAATTCGCGGATCATGGTTCACCAGCCCTCCGGCGGCTTTCAGGGCCAAGCGACGGATATTTCCATTCACGCGCGCGAAATTCTGGAACTGAAGGAACGTCTGAACAAGATTTATGTCCATCACACCGGCCAGACCTTGAAAAAGGTCGAGGATGCGCTGGAACGTGACAACTTCATGACAGCCGAAATGGCCAAGGATTGGGGCCTGATCGACGATATCGTAACCTCTCGTGCCGACACTGCCGGGGCTTGATGCAGCCAAGCCCAAACATCAGGGACGGTGCAGTTTTGCATTGTCCCTGCCGCCCGACTGACCTAGGCTTTGTCACAAGAAGGTCAGAGAATGGCTCCCCCGACGAGAGACCCTATCGCAGACAAGACCGCAAAGGTGAGTGATGCCGACATCCGACACTGACAGCAAGAACACGCTATACTGCTCCTTCTGTGGCAAAAGCCAGCATGAGGTGCGCAAACTGATCGCTGGTCCAACCGTGTTCATTTGCGATGAGTGCGTTGAACTCTGCATGGACATCATCCGCGAGGAGACGAAATCGGGCGGTTTGAAAACCACCGATGGCGTGCCAACTCCGCGCGAAATCTGCAATGTGCTGGACGATTATGTCATCGGACAGGAACAGGCCAAGCGCGTGTTGTCCGTTGCCGTTCACAACCATTACAAGCGCCTGAACCACGCCGGAAAATCGGGTGAGGTGGAACTGTCGAAATCCAATATCCTGCTGATCGGCCCGACCGGCTGCGGTAAGACACTGCTGGCGCAGACGCTGGCGCGTATTCTGGATGTGCCCTTCACCATGGCCGATGCGACCACGCTGACAGAAGCGGGGTATGTCGGTGAGGATGTCGAGAACATCATCCTCAAGCTGTTGCAGTCCAGCGAATACAATGTGGAGCGCGCGCAACGCGGTATCGTCTATATTGACGAGGTCGACAAGATCACCCGCAAGTCTGACAACCCGTCGATTACGCGTGACGTGTCGGGCGAAGGGGTGCAGCAGGCGCTGCTGAAACTGATGGAAGGCACCGTCGCCTCTGTGCCGCCGCAAGGCGGTCGCAAGCACCCCCAGCAGGAATTCCTGCAAGTGGACACGACGAATATTCTGTTCATCTGCGGCGGTGCCTTTGCGGGTCTGGACCGTATCATCGCGCAGCGTGGCAAAGGCTCTGCCATCGGCTTTGGTGCCGATGTGAAGGATGAAAGCCAGACCACCATCGGTGAGCGGTTGAAAAGCCTTGAACCGGAAGACCTGCTGAAATTCGGGTTGATCCCGGAATTCGTGGGCCGTCTGCCGGTCACCGCGACCCTGACCGATCTGGACGAAGACGCGCTTGTCACCATCCTGACCGAACCCAAGAACGCACTGGTCAAGCAATACCAGAAACTGTTCGACATCGAAGGCTCGGACCTGACCTTCACCGACGAGGCGCTGCGCGCCATTGCCAAACGTGCCATTGCCCGCAAAACAGGCGCGCGCGGCTTGCGCTCGATCATGGAAGATATCCTTCTGGATACCATGTTCGACCTTCCGGGGCTGGATAATGTCAGCGAGGTTGTCGTCAATGACGAGGCTGTCACATCAGAGGCGAAACCGCTTCTGATCTACGCCGAAGCAAAGAAAGGGGCGGCCAGCGCAAGCTGATCGCCCTACCCTGCCGCATAAAAAACCCGCCCGATTTGCTCGGGCGGGTTTTTTGCATTTAAGGTCGGACGGGTCAGCCGCGTGCGCGCCGTCCGCCACGCCGCCCGCCAGTGCGCGCGCCCGCATCCATCGCAGCGCGCGAGGCTTCGGCAAAGCTTACCCCGTCTTTCATCGCATCCATCACCTTGGTCAGCCCGATCCAGGCGCCGCCATTCGCGTCATGGTTCATCAACAGGTTCGCCGCGCGGATGGCTTCCATCTCTTGGGCGCGCACCGGGTTCATGATGGCACTGGTCATGCCCGCGCCAATCGCCATGGGCAGAAACGCCGCGTTCACGCCATGCCGGTTTGGCAGCCCAAAGCTGATATTTGACGCCCCGCAGGTCGTATTCACGCCCAATTCGTCGCGCAGCCGGCGCACCAAGGTAAACACCTGATGCCCTGCCGTCGCCATTGCGCCAATCGGCATGACCAGCGGGTCCACCACGATATCATGCGCGGGAATCCCGAAATCCGCCGCGCGCTCGACGATCTTTTTAGCCACAGCAAACCGCACGTCCGGGTCTTCTGAAATGCCAGTATCGTCGTTCGAAATGGCCACCACCGGCACATTGAATTTCTTGACCAGCGGCAGGATCGCTTCCAGCCGCTCTTCCTCGCCGGTGACAGAGTTCAGCAGCGGACGCCCGTTGCAAGCTTCCAACCCGGCCAACAGCGCCGCGGGCACGGACGAGTCGATGCATAAAGGCACATCGACCAGTGCCTGCACCCGCGCGCAGAGATCGCGCATCAACGGCGGCTCGACAAAGTTATTGTCCGCATAGCGCGGGTCTTCGGCCATTTTGTTGGAAAACACCGCGCCCGAATTGATATCCAGAACCGTGGCACCGCAGGCGACCTGCTCCAGCGCATCGCGCTCTACAGTGGTGAAGTCGCCTTGCTCCAGCTCTGCCGCCAGCTTCTTGCGGCCCGTGGGGTTGATGCGTTCACCAATGACGCAGAACGGTTCGTCAAAACCGATGATAACGGTCTTGGTGGCAGATTCGATGACAGTGCGGGTCATGGGCGTTCCAGATGCTAAAGGTTATTGGCCAGGGCGCGCGCTGGCGCCGCCATGCGTTGCGGTCCAGGTGGCATTGGTCTTGATGCCGCCCAAGGGGAAGAAATGCAGCTTGTCCACCGCGAAATCGGGATGCGCGGCTTTATGCGCGGCCAAAGCCTGCACCAACTCTGTCGGCTCGAACGGCAAAAGCAGCTTGGACACGTCCTTGGCACGCTTTTGCAGCACTTTCAGTGAAGGGCCGACCCCGCAAGCCACCGCGAATTTTATCAGCGTTTGCAGCTTGGCAGGACCGGCCACACCCAGATGCACCGGCAAGGTAATCCCTTCAGCGCGCAGACGGTCGCACCATGCAATGATCGGCGCAGCCTCGAACGCGAATTGCGTAACGATGGACATATCCACCCCGGTGCTGCGCGCAAAATCCTGCTTCCAGCGCAGGGCATGCATCACAATGCGCTCTTGCCCGGCAGGTTCAATGTCGCGGTTGCCCTCTGGATGCCCGGCGACATGCAGACGCTCGAACCCGTCAAACAGGCCGGTTTCCAGCAACTGCATGGAATCGGCATAGAAGCCTGCCGGGGTTGCGACACCGCCCCCCAGCATCAACGCTTCGCGAATATCCGCCTCTGACCTGTAGCGATCCACCCAATCAGCGGCTTCTGCCCGGTCACGGATAATGCGCGCCGGAAAATGCGGCATCGGCTCCATGCCTTGGGCGCGCAGCCGCGCGGCGGTTGCAACCATATCGGCAATCGGCGTGCCTTCGATATGGGCAATATAGACCCGTGTGCCCAAAGGCAGAAGCGTGCGGAAATCGTCGATCTTCTCGGCTGTGCGCGGCATCACCTCCAGCGAGAAGCCCTGCATCAACGCCTCGACCGCGCCATTTTGCGGCGGGGCCATTTCGACCGGACGACGAAAATTCAAAAGCGCCATTATGCTCTCCCCAAGCCAGAACTTTGCCACGACCTGCGCCTATGCCCAGCCGTCATTGCCGATCAGTGCGCGTAACCTGTCCGCGTCATACGCCGCTTCCAATTCGGCCGCCGTGGCGCTTGCGACCTGTTCATCGCTGCCAGCGACCTCGACAGGCGGCGCTTTGCGCCAATCGGCCAAGTAGGCATCGGCATCTTTGGCCCCCACTTTCATGGCGCAGCGGTCAATCGCTTGCTCGAAACGTTCGGACAGTTGCACTTTCTGTGCGCGCCGCCCCTTGCCGACAATGACCTGCGCGGGAATATCGCGCCAATATACGATGACAAGTTGCGCCATGTTCCATCCACCTTGTGCCGCCTTGCCCCGTCTTACCAAGCACCTGCACGATGCCCGGTGCGAAAACCGACCTTGGCCGCGCCACGCGCGACGCAACGCAAAGCCTTGCGCGGGGGGCAGCGCTGGACTACGTTACACGCAACATGAATTGGAGGGCGAAACATGACGCCCCAGCGTCCCGCAGGCGCGGGCACGCCCCTGACACCAGACCAAGGCCCGCCCGATGCGGTGGTCAGGACATCAGCAAAGGCTCCGCGCCACCCCGGATCCGAGCAGCTGTACGCAGCGCTGGATCTGGGGACGAATAGTTGTCGCATGCTCATTGCGCGCCCCAAGGGCGGGCAATTCGAAGTCGTGGACAGCTTTTCAAAAGCTGTCGAACTTGGCACCGGGCTGGAAAGCTCTGGCCTGCTATCGCATCGGCCCATGCAGCGCACGCTTCAGGCGTTGCGCATTTGTCGGTCAAAGCTGGAACGGCACAATGTGCGCAGTATGCGTCTGGTGGCAACCGAAGCCTGCCGCCGTGCCCGCAACAGCCGCGAATTCATTCGCCGCGCACAGCGTGAAACCGGGCTGAAGCTGGACATTATCACCGCCGAGGAAGAGGCGCGATTGGCCGTCGTCTCCTGCGCGTCACTGGTGGCGGCAGATACCGAACAACTGCTGGTCATCGATATTGGCGGCGGGTCTACCGAATTGGTCTGGATCGACATGTCGCGCGTGGCGCCCGAAGCGCGGCGCAATGCGATTCTGTCCATGTATCAAGGCGCGTTCAATCGCGACCCGTTGCCCGGCAAACCCCGCGTGGTGGACTGGATCAGCGTGCCCTTGGGCGTTGCAACGCTGAAAGACTATTTCGCCGATGTCGAGGACGATGCCGCCCGATTCGCGCTGATGAGCTGGTATTTCGAGGAACAACTCGAAGCCTTCACCCCCTATGCGGACCCGACGCAGCACAAGGCATTCCAGATCATTGGCACCTCTGGCACGATCACGACCGTCGCCGCCAGTTACCTGCGGCTCAAGCGCTATGATCGCAACAAGGTGGACGGTCTGGTGATGAATTCGACTCAGGTCGATAGCGTGATCCGTGAATATCTGGCGCTTGGCCCCATTGGTCGCCGCCAAGACCCGCGCATCGGGCGAGAGCGGCATACGCAGATTATGTCCGGCGCGGCCATCCTGACGGCGCTTATGCGCGTTTGGCCAACCGAACGCATGTCAGTTGCTGATCGCGGTCTGCGCGAAGGGCTGCTATATGCACAGATGAGCGGCGACGGCGCGCTGGACCTGGCACAGAATTGAAAGTTGCACGATGACAGGCAAGAACACATCCGGGCGCGGCCAGCGCGACCTTAAGGTGAAGGTCAAGACCGCGCGTGGGCGCAAGCTATCCTCTACGCTCTGGCTGGAACGGCAGTTGAATGACCCCTATGTGGCCGCGGCCCGGCGGGACGGCTACAGAGGGCGCGCGGCCTATAAGCTGCTGGAGTTGGACGACAAATATCGCTTCCTTGTGCCCGGCGCACGGGTGGTCGATCTGGGATGTGCGCCCGGTGGCTGGTTGCAGGTGGCAGTGGTGCGTGTGAACGCCTTGGGCGAGAAGAAGGGCAAACGCGTCGGCACCGTGCTGGGGGTGGATCTGCAAGAGGTCGAGCCGCTGGCAGGTGCCACCGCACATGTGCTGGATTTTCTGGACGAGGGTGCGGATGGCCAAGTTAAAGACTGGCTGGGCGGCTCTGCGGATGTGGTCATGTCGGACATGGCCGCATCGGCATCGGGTCACAAACAAACCGACCATATGCGCATCATGGCTTTGTGCGAGGCGGCGGCGCATTTCGCGTTCGACGTGCTGGACGAAAACGGCACCTTTGTCGCCAAAGTCTTGGCGGGCGGAGCCGAGGCGGAATTGCAGCAGCTTCTGAAACAGAACTTCCGCAAGGTCGCCAATGTGAAACCTCCGGCCAGCCGCTCTGACAGTTCGGAGAAATACGTCGTTGCAACCGGGTTCCGGGGGCAGGCCAAAGACTAGGGTTTTTGCAAATTTGCGACAATCTTCTGGCTGTGCTCGTTGTCTTCAATATTTGCCACTTTGGGGGGCACCTTGTCTTTATTGGTGAAAACCCTTTTGACAGGTGTCACGCTTTACGCCGCACTGGTCGCAGCACTTGCATTTTTTCAACATTCTTTGGTGTTTCCGCGCCACATGGTCAGCGCGCCCCCTAGCCTACCCGCGCAGGCGGAACGCTTAAGAATTTCAACGCCCGATGGTGCGGAACTTCATGGCGTTCGCATTCCCGGCAGCGACCCGTCCCGACCGATCCTTCTGGGCTTTCCCGGAAATGCCTGGAACGCCGAAGCCATGGCGCTGTTCCTGCATCAGGTGTCGCCCACGCAAACCGTGGTGGTCTTTCATTACCGAGGCTACGCGCCATCCACCGGCACGCCCTCGGCGCAGGCGCTGATGTCGGACGCCATCGCCATTCACGACACGCTGGGCGCGTCCGTTACGGCGTTGGGGTTCAGTATAGGCAGCGGTGTCGCCGCACATCTGGCGGCTATGCGCGATCTGGAACAGGTTGTCCTTGTCACGCCGTTCGACAGTTTGGCGCAAGTTGCGGCAGACAGCCTGCCTTATCTGCCGGTGCGTTGGCTGTTTCGGCACGAAATGGCCGCCGCCAAGGCACTGGCGCGCAATGGGTCTCCCGTCACACTCATCATCGCAGACCGGGACGAGGTGATCCCGGCAAAACGTTCGGACGCTTTGGCCTTGGCACTGCCGCAGGCACGGGTCATCCACCTGAATGCCGGGCATAACGACATCTACAACCAGCCGGAATTCGTCCCTGCCCTGCGCCGCGCCCTACGCTGAGCCGCGGCTTTCCATCTCTTCGGCCACCGCTTCGGCGCGCGCCGCCAATTCGGACAGACCGTCGGTCAGGTCTTGCGGCACAACCGGCACCTCGACCTTTTGCGCGGGGCGCGCGTGCAGCCGTGAAATTTCTTCACGCATGGATTCGATCTGCGCCTCCGCCTCTTTCAGCTTGTCCTCGACCGAAGCCGTCTTGTCGGCCAGCATCAGGCCAGACATAAGCAACATCTTCTCGGCAGGGACGCGACCAATCTGGTTGAGCAGCGTGCGCGCTTCGGCATCCAGCATCTCGGCGGCCGCAAGCAAAAACTTCTCTTCGCCCGGCTGGCAGGCGACTGCGAAGTCTTTATGACCAATGGTAATTGTCTGTTCAGGCATCACGCTCTCCCGTCCCCATAAGCGGCTTCAATTCGCCCAGGACATCTTCCATTTCGGCCAATTCCGACGCGCGCTCGGCGCGCAAGGCTTCCAGTTCTGCCACCAGCGACCGGTTGATCGCACTGGGTTCGATCACCTGCGCCTCGACCCCTTCGCGCAACTGGCGATTGGCTTCGATAAGTTTGGAATTGGCTTTCTTAAGGCGCAGCATTTCCAGGCTTTGCAGGTCAAGCTGCTCGGTCATCCGGGCCAACCGCCGCTCCATTGAGGCCACCGAACTGTCCTGCCGCTGGCGCACGGCATTGACCCGCTCGGTCAGTTGCGCAGTCTTGGCGCGCTCACCTTCCAATTCGGCCCGCAATCGCGCGGTATCGGCCTCCTCGGCGGGCGGAACGGGCGCAGCTGCTACCGGGGCCGCTAATTTGCCCGCCGCCGTCGAAATACGATCCAGCGCGCGCGACAGGCGCGTTTCCATTTCTTTTATATCCGTCATGCCTGCTCTTTCCAAATTGGCGCTTTCACATGGCCGAATCATTCCATGCAGGGTATGGCAACCCACGCCATAGCAGCCTACCCCCAATTTTTCGGCTTTCCAACCTTGGGGCGCGGCAGTGCATGGTACATGGACCAAGTTGCTTGCAGCACAGGCCCAAAGCCTTATGATCCCGGCGCGTTGCGCTACCGCTAACACCGCCTGTTCCCAGCCCAAGGAAGACCCGACGTGGATATTGCCGCTTTAAAGACCGCAAACCCCGACCACTGGATGAAAGCCACAGCCATTCGTGCCTTGGCCATGGATGCCGTGCAAGCTGCCAATTCTGGCCATCCGGGCATGCCAATGGGCATGGCAGATGTTGCGACCGTGTTGTTTGAGCGGCACCTGAAATTCGATGCCAGCGCGCCCAACTGGGCCGACCGTGACCGCTTCATCCTGTCGGCAGGGCATGGGTCCATGCTGATCTATGCACTGCTGTATCTGACCGGCTACAAGCAAATGACGCTGGAGCAGATCAAGAATTTCCGCCAATGGGGTGCGATCACGGCGGGCCATCCGGAATATGGCCATGTCGAGGGTGTGGAAACCACGACTGGCCCCTTGGGTCAGGGCATTTCCAACGCCGTCGGCTTTGCGATGGCCGAAGAAAAACTGCGCGCCGAATTCGGGGCCAAGGTGGTCGACCATCACACCTATGTCATCGCGGGCGACGGCTGCCTGATGGAAGGCATCAGCCACGAGGCGATCGGGCTGGCCGGCCATCAGAAACTGGGTCGCCTGATCGTGCTGTGGGACAATAACGACATTACCATTGACGGGTCGGTCAGTTTGT
The DNA here is from genome assembly GCF_023336755.1 of Roseinatronobacter domitianus. GTDB lineage: Bacteria > Pseudomonadota > Alphaproteobacteria > Rhodobacterales > Rhodobacteraceae > Roseinatronobacter > Roseinatronobacter domitianus. The sequence continues at coordinate 16,246 of NZ_JALZWP010000004.1, forward strand.
CGGACCGCACCGACCAGCGCGCGCGCTTTGCCGCGGCTGGCTGGAAAGTGCTGGCCTGCGACGGGCATGACGCCGCCGATATCGACCGCGCCCTGACAGAGGCGAAAGGGTCGGACCAGCCCGTGCTGATCGACTGCAAGACGGTCATCGGCTTTGGTAGCCCGGCCAAGGCGGGCACGTCTGGCGCGCATGGCTCGCCCTTGGGCGACGCCGAAATCGCGACAACCAAGGCCATTTATGGCTGGGAGTATGGCCCGTTCGAAATACCGGCGGATGTGCTGGACGCTTGGCGCGCGATCGGCGCGCGCGGGGCCACGGCGCATGAAGAGTGGAAAACTCGCTTTGAGGCATTGTCGGGCACCAAACAGGCCGAATTCACCCGCCGCATGGCAGGCGAAGCACCCAAGAAACTGGAAAGCGCCATCCGCGCCTTCAAAAAGCAGATCGCGGAAAGCGCCCCCAAAGTCGCAACGCGCAAATCTTCTGAAATGGTGCTTGAGGTGGTGAATACCGTCTGCCCCGAAACCATCGGCGGCTCTGCCGACCTGACCGGGTCAAACAATACCAAAACCGCCGGTCTGGGCGTGTTCAACGCCGAGGACCGCAAGGGCCGCTACGTCTATTACGGCATCCGCGAGCATGGCATGGCTGCCGCGATGAACGGTCTGGCGCTGCATGGGGGGCTGAAACCCTATGGCGGCACGTTCATGTGCTTTACCGATTATGCACGGGGCGCAATGCGGCTTTCGTCACTCATGGGCGTGCCGGTGACTTACGTCATGACGCATGATTCCATCGGTCTGGGCGAAGACGGGCCGACCCACCAGCCGGTCGAACATCTGGCCATGCTGCGAGCGACGCCAAATGTAAACGTGTTCCGCCCCTGTGACACCGTGGAAACCGCCGAGGCTTGGGAGCTCGCGCTGACGGCCAAGCGCACGCCCTCTGTGCTGGCGCTGACGCGGCAAGGGCTGCCCACCTACCGGACCGAGCATAAGGCCAAGAACCTGACTGCCCAAGGCGCTTATGTGCTGGCAGATGCGGACGGCAAGCGTCAGGCGATCCTGATGGCCACCGGGTCAGAAGTGGAAATAGCAATGGAAGCGCGCGACCTGTTGCAGGCCGAAGGAATCGGCACACGCGTTGTGTCTTTCCCCTGCTGGGAGCTCTTTGAAGACCAGCCCGAAGCCTATCGCCGCAAAGTTCTGCCCGCAGGCCCGGTGCGCGTGGCGGTTGAGGCCGCGATCCGCTTTGGCTGGGACCGCTGGCTGTTTGGTGAACGCGGCCGACGCGAAAAGTCGGGCTTTGTTGGCATGCATGATTTCGGCGCATCCGCACCCGCGCCAACGCTCTACAAGGAATTGGGCATCACGGCAGAAGCCGTCGCGGAAAAGGTTAAATCCCTTCTCTGATCCCTGCGGGGGCCGCGCGCCAGCGCGCCCCGCCTGAAGCATAGACTTAAAAGGGCGGCCCACAGGGCCGCCCTTTTTCAATTAGGTCAAACACGGTCAAGCTACTCTGCCGCCTCTGCCGCGCTCCGCGCTTCAATCTCGGCGGCCTTTTTCTCAACTTGCTCGACAATATGTTCGACCATCTGCTCATTGCTCAGCTTATGGCTTTGCTTGCCCGCCAGATACACCATACCGGACCCGGCCCCGCCGCCGGTAAAGCCAACGTCGGTCATCAGCGCCTCGCCCGGCCCGTTCACGACGCAGCCAATTATCGACAGGCTCATCGGGGTCTTGATATGCGCCAACCGTTCTTCAAGCACAGTCACGGTCTTGATCACGTCGAACCCCTGCCGCGCGCAGGACGGGCAAGAGATGATATTGACACCGCGATGCCGTAGACCCAGCGATTTCAGAATCTCATAGCCGATCTTGACCTCTTCTACCGGGTCGGCGGACAATGACACCCGGATCGTGTCGCCAATCCCCATCCACAGCAGGTTGCCCAGCCCGATGGCGGATTTCACCGTGCCAGAGATCATGCCTCCGGCTTCGGTGATCCCCAAGTGGATCGGCGCATCAGTCGCTTCTGCCAGCCCCATATAGGCCGCAGAGGCCAGGAACACGTCGGACGCTTTCACGCTGATCTTGAACTCGTGAAAATCATTGTCCTGCAAAATACGGATATGGTCGAGGCCGCTCTCGATCATCGCATCGGGGCAAGGCTCGCCGTATTTCTCCAGCAGATGCCGTTCCAGCGACCCGGCATTCACCCCGATGCGGATGGAACAGCCATGGTCGCGCGCGGCCTTTATCACCTCGCGGACGCGAGTGGCGTCGCCTATGTTGCCGGGGTTGATGCGCAGACAGGCCGCGCCCGCCTCTGCCGCCTCTATCGCGCGTTTGTAGTGAAAATGAATATCTGCCACGATGGGCACCGGGCTTTCGCGGCACACCTCGCGCAGCGCCGCGCTGGCATCGGTGTCGGGCACCGAAACGCGGACAATATCCGCCCCGGCCTCTGCACAAGCAACGACCTGTTTGATCGTCGCGGCAGCATCGCCAGAATCGGTGTTGGTCATGGTCTGCACCGAGATCGGCGCATCCCCCCCCACCGGCACGTTACCCACCATGATCTGGCGGGATTTGCGGCGCTCTATATTGCGCCACGGGCGGATATGGTTGTGGTCCATTGTGCAAGCCTTGTGCCGTGCGGATTTGCCTAAGACATAAACCAAGAGGGGCGCTGCGACAAGCAACGCCCCTCTCGTGAGTCATACGGTCAGCGAGGGCCCTTACGGCTGAACCTCTGCCACGTTGACAAAGCTGCGCAAATCCTGATCGCCTGACAGATCGGCAGTCGCAAAGCTCTCCACAACCGCACTTGGCGTCAACGCAATACTATCCACGACCTGCGCGCCCGGCGCAGTTGGGCCGAATGGCTGCCCGTCAACCAGCAAGTACACAGAGCCAGAGTTCCCCGCACGCAGCGTCGCAGCCTGCTCTGCCTGCGGCACCGCATAGCGTTCGCCCGCATCGAGCACTTTTTCGAACAGCACAGTGCCGTCCGCAGCTCTCACGCGAATCCAGCTTGGACGCACTGCCAAGACTTCAACTTGCGGCAGGCCCGTGCTGCGGACCTGCACCTCGGGCGCAGGCAATGTCGCTTCGTTCAGCGCCATCTGGATCGCAGAGCCGATATCGTCAGCTTCTGGCTCAGCTACAGGTTCGGGCCGGATCGCGCCGATGGGGCCGTCACGCGCCACCATAATCGGAGCTTCAAGTGCTTCAGGCCTATACGTGCGCACAACGCCCTGCGCAGTGTCGCGCTCGGTCGCCAGGATGTTGCTGTCATCACGCCCTTCCATCGCGGATAACGACACATCGCCCGCAGCACGTTGCGCGGCACCGGTTGCAATCGGGTCCAGATCGGCCATGACCTCTGGCGGTTGGTCAGCAGGGGCCAGTTGGACGCGCTGCACTTCTTTCAGGACAGTCCAGCCACCATACCCCAGACCGACGACCAGCGCCAAGACAACTGCCACAGAGCCGACGGCGCCAATGTCCAAACGGCGCCAGAATGGGTCGGGATCGTCAGCCAAGCGGGTGCGCGACAGCAATCCCTGCGACAACTCTCCCGCCATGACGGGTTCCGGGCGCGCCTTGTTTGGCTGGCTGCGGTCCAGGTCAGAATTGATTGCGAAATTCGTTTCCGCGCAGAACTGGCGATAGCACCAATCCGGGTCCAGCCCCAGATACCGCGCGTAAGAACGCACATACCCCGCCACGAAACTTGGCGCTTCAAAGGCAGACAGGTCGCCCGCCTCTATCGCCGCAATATAGGTTGCGCGAATGTGCAATTCGCGTTGCACATCCAGAAGCGACTTGCCCATCGTCGCCCGTTCGCCGCGGATGATGTCACCAAGACGCACCTCGAAATCATCGAAGCCCGTTGGCTGCACGTCATCTACCGGCGCTGCTTTGGGTTTACTGCCAAACCAATTCATTGCCCGCCCTTTGACCGCTTTCTTGCTCACCTGAGCCCCCACTCGAACACAAACTCGGCATCTGTGCACCGTTTCATGTGATCATTATACGGGAATTCATTGCGAATTGAAGCGTTATCAGTCGTTAGGCGGACATTTCGGCACGATTCAGCGCACAATGCGACCAAAGCCCATCCATAGCGCGCACCAAACGGTCAATCATCTTGGGATCATGCACCGGCGAGGGCGTAAAGCGCAGCCGTTCGGTTCCGCGTGGCACGGTCGGGAAGTTGATCGGTTGCACATAAATGCCGTGTTCGGTCAGCAACATATCCGAAATCGCCTTGCAATGCTTGGGATCACCGACATGCACCGGAACAATATGGCTGCCATGGTCAATGATCGGCAAACCCAGCCCGCGCAGCCGCATTTTCAGGATACTAGCGTTTTCCTGCTGCTTGTCACGCAGATATTGCGCCGTTTTGACATATTCGACAGAGGCCGCAGCGCCAGCCGCCACAGCTGGCGGCAGCGACGTGGTAAAGATGAAGCCCGGCGCGTAAGAGCGTATCGCGTCACACATTTTGGCCGATGCAGCAATATAGCCGCCCATCACGCCATAGGCTTTTGCCAGCGTGCCGTTGATAATGTCGATGCGGTGCATCAACCCGTCACGTTCAGCCACCCCAGCGCCACGCGGGCCATACATGCCAACCGCATGAACTTCGTCAATATAGGTCAGCGCGCCGAATTCATCGGCCACGTCGCAGATTTCCTTGATCGGGCCGAAATCCCCATCCATGGAGTAGATCGACTCGAACGCGATCAGCTTGGGCGCGGCGGGGTCATCTGCGGCCATCAATTCACGCAAATGCGCGACATCATTGTGCCGGAAAATCCGCTTGGCACCACCATTGCGCCGCACACCTTCGATCATGGAGGCGTGGTTCAGCGCATCAGAGTAGATAATCAAGCCCGGAAACAACTTTGGCAGCGTCGATAGGGTCGCATCATTAGCGATGTAGGCAGACGTAAAGAGAAGCGCGGCCTCTTTCCCGTGCAGATCGGCGAGCGACACTTCCAACCGTTTATGATACGCGGTGGTCCCCGAAATGTTGCGCGTCCCGCCAGACCCGGCACCGGTTGCGTCAAGCGCCTCGTGCATCGCCGCCAGCACGGCCGGGTTTTGCCCCATGCCAAGGTAGTCATTGCCGCACCACACCACGATGTCTTGCGTCTGACCGTCGGGGCGGTTCCACACAGCTTTGGGAAAATGATCCTTTTGCCGCTCGATATCGATGAAGGTTCGATAACGCCCTTCGATATGCAATTGGTTAAGGGCGGCATCGATTGCGGCGCTATAGTTCACTACCCACTCCCTGGCATCAGCTCGGTATATTCGCTTTTATAGATATTCTTGATTCTTGCAAACCAAATTACCCAAGTGCCTGTTTCTCACGCACATTGCGAATGCTCCTTGATCTAGATCAATTCCAACCGAAGGTGCAATAGCATCGGGCGCGCCCAAACGTCGCGCAGTTTATTCTGGCTGTATTTCCAAGGCTATAACACAGTCCGGGCCGGGACCTCGCGCCGCGTTGCAGCCCTCTAATGCGGCGCTGCGTGCGGTTTCAAGGTCGGGCAGGTCTGCCACGGCGACCGCCGATTCCGCCAATAACCCGTCTTTGACCAAACCCTCATCCGGGGACAAAGCCATCGCCGCAAAACGCGCGCCATCGGGCACGAAAAGCGACAGCGCGTCCTGATTCTGACCAACCAGACGCAGCATCGCGATGCCTTCTTCCGAAAGAAACTCGTGCAGGTGCAACGTCAGACGCACGCCGCCCAGATTATAGGTTTCAGTTTCGACTTGCTGCGCTTGTGCAGGCAGGACGGCCAGTGCAGCCCCAAAGGCCATACTCAGTTTCAACATGTGACACTCTCCACAATCACGATTCTTGGCTCGAGGCTGGTTATAGTCTTTGCGGCGGGTCTGGACACCCCCAAGGCAGGTGTTACCCTTCGTCAAATCCTTGCCAGCGGAGCTTAGCATGACCGATACGATCACCCCTGTCCTGTCCCGGATAGACGCCGATTTGCCGCAAGCCCTGGACCGGCTTGTGGACCTGCTGCGCATCCCGTCAATCTCGACAGATCCCGCGCACAAGGCAGATGTCGAATATGCCGCCGATTGGCTGGTCAAGGACCTGAGCGATATGGGCTTTTCCGCCCGCAAAGACCCCACAACAGGCCACCCGATGGTGGTTGCGACAGGCGGTGCCGATAATGGCCCGCACCTGTTGTTCTACGGCCATTATGACGTGCAGCCGGTGGACCCGCTGCACCTGTGGGACCGCGACCCGTTCGACCCGCAAGTGCAGGACACGCCGCGCGGAAAAGTGATCCGCGCGCGCGGTGCTTCCGACGACAAGGGCCAGTTGATGACCTTTCTGGAAGCCTGCCGCGCGTGGCTGGCGGTGCATGGCAGCCTGCCGGTGAAATTGACCTTCTTTCTGGAAGGCGAAGAGGAAAGCGGCTCGCCTTCACTTGTGCCCTATATGAAGGCGCATGCCGACGCGCTGAAAGCCGATATCGCGCTGATCTGCGACACCGGGATGTATGACGCGCAAACCCCCGCCATTACCACCATGCTGCGCGGCTTGCTGGGCGAGGAAGTGACAATCCACGCCGCCGACCGCGACCTGCATTCAGGCATGTTCGGAGGGGCGGCGATGAACCCCGCGCGGGTGCTGGCGCGCATTCTGGCCGACCTGCATGACGATCAGGGCCGCGTGACCGTGCCGGGCTTTTACGATGACGTGCCGGACCTGCCCGCCGATATTCGTGCGCAATGGGCGGGCTTGGGTTTTAATGCCGAAGCATTTTTGGGACAAGTTGGGTTGCGCCTGCCTGCGGGCGAGCAGGACCGCAGCGCGCTGGAGATGATCTGGGCACGCCCGACCTGCGAGATTAACGGCATGATTTCGGGCTATACCGGCGCGGGGTTCAAGACCGTGCTGCCCGCACAAGCCAGCGCCAAGATCAGCTTCCGGCTGGTCGGCGCGCAAGACCCGCACAAGATCCGGGCCGCGTTCCGTGATTTCGTGCAGGCCCGCCTGCCGGATGATTGCCGCGTGGAATTTGCCGATCACGGGGCCTCGCCCGCCTCGACCATGTCCACCGACCACCCAGCCTTTGAGGCCGCACGCCAAGCCCTAAGCGCGGAGTGGCCCAAACCCGCAGCCTTCGTGGGGTCTGGCGGGTCGATCCCGATCGCCGGGTATTTCAAGACCATCCTTGAAATGGATTCGATGCTGGTAGGCTTCGCCAAGGAGGATGACGCGATACACTCGCCAAATGAAAAGTATGACCTGGACAGCTTCCATCGCGGCATTCGCTCTTGGGCGCGCATTATCGACGCGGTGTCAAAGGCTTGAGCAGTTTTCCGGACAGCTTGCCAAAGTTTGCCCAAAACCCGACGGATGTTCGATTTGTGCAAGACCCCTACCCAGCCTATGACCGGATGCGCGCGCTTGGGCCACTGGTGTATTGGCAGGATTACGCCCTGCCCTGCACCACCAGCTTCGCGGCAACAAACGCGGTTCTGCGTGACCGGCGCTTTGGGCGGGTGCCGCTGGAACCGCCCACCATACCGCCGCATCTGGCCCCGTTCTATGCAATCGAAGCGCATTCCATGCTGGAACTGGAACCGCCGCGCCATACCCGCCTGCGCGGGTTGGTGCTGCGGGCTTTCACCTCGCGCCGGATCGCGGCGCTTGCACCGGAAATCGACGCGCTGGCGCATGGTCTGATCGACACGCTGCCGGGGGACGAATTTGATCTGCTGGAACATTTCGCACGACCGCTGCCCGTCATCATCATTGCCCGGCTTTTGGGTGTGCCAGAATCAATGACCGCCGACCTGTTGCGCTGGTCCAACGCCATGGTCGGAATGTATCAGGCCGGACGCAGCCGCGCGATGGAAGACGCGGCCGCTGTTGCCGCCACCGAATTCAGCGCCTTTCTGCGCGACTATATCGACGCAAGGCGCGCGCGCCCGGCGGATGACCTGGTAACCCATCTGATTGCGGCAGAAGAGGACGGGCAGACGCTATCTACCGAGGAAATGATCGCCACCTGCATCCTGCTGTTGAACGCCGGGCACGAGGCGACGGTGCACAGCTTGGGGTTGGCCGTGAAAACCTTGCTGCAGCATGGCCTGTGGCCTGCCCCGATCACAGACGCGCTGGTCGAGGAATGTCTGCGCTATGATCCGGCGCTGCACCTGTTCACCCGCTGGGCCTATGACGACATAGATGTGATGGGCGTGACAATTCCGCGCGGCGCGCAACTTGCCTGCCTGCTGGGTGCTGCGAACCGCTGCCCGCGCCAGTGGGACCAGCCCAATAAGTTTGACCCCACGCGCCCCGCCAAACCACATACCGGTTTCGGCGCGGGGCTGCATTTTTGCCTTGGTGCGCCACTGGCGCGGCTGGAATTGCAGCGGGCCTTGTCGGTGCTTGGCGCCCGCCTGCCCCGGCTGACACTTGCCGCGCCCCCACAACTTGCGGATATTTACCATTTCCACGGGCTAGAGCGGTTGATCGTCGCGCAAGGCACGCCTTCCCCTTGAACCTTTGCGGCATATGTTTCAAACACAAGCCAAACACGATGGCCCGGCCATTCCAAAGCAGGACGATACGGCATGACAGACCTCAACAGGCCCACCGAAGATATCTCTGTCCGCGATGTGTTCGGGATAGACAGCGACATGACCGTGAAGGGGTTTGCAGAGGCCGGCGACCGTGTGCCCGCGCTGGACCCGACCTACAAGTTCGACCCCGACACGACCTTGGCCATTCTGGCAGGCTTTGCCTATAATCGTCGCGTCATGATCCAAGGCTATCACGGCACCGGCAAATCCACCCATATCGAGCAGGTGGCAGCGCGGTTGAACTGGCCTTCGGTGCGGGTGAACCTGGACAGCCATATCAGCCGGATCGACCTCATCGGCAAAGATGCGATCAAACTGCGCGACGGCGTGCAGGTCACGGAATTCCAGGACGGCATTCTGCCTTGGGCCCTGCGCAACCCCGTGGCGATTGTGTTTGACGAATATGACGCTGGCCGTCCCGATGTGATGTTCGTCATCCAGCGTGTTCTGGAACATGACGGCAAGCTGACATTGTTGGACCAGAACGAAATCATTACGCCGCACCCCTCCTTCCGGCTGTTCGCGACTGCCAACACGGTGGGCTTGGGCGACACCACGGGTCTGTATCACGGCACACAGCAGATCAACCAGGCACAGATGGACCGCTGGTCGCTGGTCGCCACGTTGAACTACCTGAGCCATGATGCCGAAGTCGCCATCGTGCTGTCGAAGAACCCGACCTATAATACCGCCGCGGGCCGTAAAGAAATCAGCCAGATGGTCACGGTTGCGGATATGACGCGCACCGCCTTCATGAATGGCGACCTGTCGACTGTCATGAGCCCGCGAACGGTCATTAACTGGGCCGAGAATGCGCGGATTTTCCGGTCGGTCGGCTATGCGTTCCGGTTGTCCTTCATGAACAAATGCGACGAGTTGGAGCGCCAGACCGTGGCAGAGTTCTACCAACGCTGCTTTGACGAAGAACTGCCCGAATCGGCGGCCAGCATGAGCCTGGGATGAGGCTTTTCGCGGCGCTGGCAACCAGTGTTGTTGTGGCTTGCACAGCGCCCGAAACCCCGTCTGCCCCCGCAACCGGGAGGAGCACGTTTGAACAATCCGGCTGTCGTATAAGCCGGGTTGTGGATGGCGATACGATTACGATCACCTGCCCGGACACCGCGCGCCGAAATGTTCGCCTGACCGGTTTCGATACCCCGGAAACCTACAAACCGCAATGCGCAGGCGAAGAAAGGCTTGGGCAGGCCGCGACGCTGCACCTGAGACGCTTGATCGCACAAGCGAGCATGGTGGACCTGCGCACAAGTGGCACCGACCGATATGGGCGGTTGTTGGGACGATTGGCGCTGGATGGCGTGGATGTCGCGCGCGCGATGATCGCAGAGGGGCTGGCCGTGCCCTATTCCGGGGGCAAACGGCGCAACTGGTGTGTCTAGGGCTGGGTTCATCATCATATGTCGAGTTTAAACGGAAAATGTAAACGAACCGTTTATGTTGAGGTCACTCAACATAGTTATTCACAATAAGCTGACCCCCGACCCCGGGCGCATCGTGTTATCCAACTTCCATGAAAACGTATTTTGCTACAATTTTCTGGCTTCTTGCCATCATGCTACCTGTTCAGGGCGCGGATGTTGAGGCCGTGACGATCGCGCGGAATGCGGATGGCAGTTTTCATATTGCTGTCACCGTGTCCTCTGACGAGACAGGCTGGGACAAATACGCCGACAAATGGGAAGTTCTTGGCCCGGATGGCACGGTGCTGGGCACGCGCATTTTGCACCATCCGCATGTCCATGAACAACCTTTCACCCGCAGCCTGCCAGCTTTGGGTCTGCCGCCACAGATCACCACAATTCGGGTTCGGGCGCATGACAGCGTCGAAGGCTTTGTTGGGGCAGAGCAGGTCGTTCCAGTTCCGTAGATTGTAGCGTGAGCGCAGATAATTCCCCGGTTCAGCCTTAATTCCCCCCCAGCTTGGCCACAAAGACAGACAATACAGGGGGCAATCAGATCTTTCAGGATTGCCCACCATGCTTATTCGTGTCGCCTCTGCTCTTTCTGTCGTAACGTTGCTCTCGGCTTGTAGCGGTGGTGCGCTGTCACCGACCTCTGGCAGCGTATCCACCACTAGCGGCAATATGCCAAATGTTCTGGCGCAATCGGGGCAGGGCAATTCCGGCGGCGTGGTCGCAAACGGCCCACCGGCTTCGGGCATAGAGGCGACCATGCGCTACAATGGTGTTTCTGGACGGGGCAGCGGTGCGCGGATCGATTTTCATAATGGCGACCTTACGGGCGTGGCAATCACTTGCACGCGTGCCGGAGGCGGCGCGACGGTCCCGGAATGCGATGTTGTCAATGCGGACAGCGCATGGTTGGTGAATGAGTTGAGCGGGCGTTATGCCTATGCCGGGGGCTTCGCCGTTAACGGGCATGGACCTGACGCAGATCAAGACAGTTTCGTCACCATCCATTCCGGTCCGGGTCAGCAAGCGGATGAAAGCGTGGTGCTCCCCGGCGAAAGCGTGGAATATCGCGGCAGGTTTCAGGCCGGGGCTTCGCTCATCCAAGGAGGTGTGCAATATGACGGTCGCGCCACCGGGTCGGTCGATCTGACAGCGGATTTCACATCTGGCACCCTGTCGGCAGAGTTTCAGGGGCTATTGCGCGACGACACCGACAATTCTTACGCCGATCTGGCCGCAGGATTCGAGGGCGCGTTGATCGGACCGGACGGTCGATTCTACAATTCCGACGGCACGGTGCTGTCTTACAATGGTACGCAGGCTTGGGGGGAATTGGATGGTGCTTTTTACGGTCCTAATGCCGAGGAAGTCGCCGGCACCTTCGGCTTTGGCAACGCATCGGGCGGGATGACCGGCATTCTTCTGGGCTGTTCCGAATATACGCTGACGAATTGCGTTGCGCCCAGCCCCGGATTTTAACGGCAGCGCCGGTTGACCCGCGCCCGGTTGGGGGCGCGGGGTATCATATCTGAAGGTTCAGGCAGCTTTTGCCGCGTTTTCCCGGCGGGCGGCCATGGTAGCACGGGTCCACCAGTCCAGTTCGGACAGCATGGCATCGGCAGAGCCACCGATGCTGGCTTCAAGCGACTCGATCGGCTTGGGGTCGCCGCCCATCGGGTGCACACTAAAGAAATCGCCGCCGCCGATATGAACCGCAGACCGGGTGGACGCCATTTGCAGCTCTATCCCGATGGCGCGCAAATGTTCCGCCGCGCGCGCAGCCCCCACGCCGCCATAGCCGACAATACCAAACGCTTTGTGGTTCCATTCCAGATAGGCTTGGTCCAGGGCGTTTTTCAGCACCGCCGTGATCGAGTGGTTGTATTCTGGCGTCACGAAAATGAACCCGTCATACTGTGCGAGAGTCTGTTGCCATTTCACGGCGGCGGGGTCTTCGCTGGGCATCCACAGGTTGGACGCCATTTCGTTGAACAAGGGCAGCGGATGGTCTTTCAGGTCGATCAGGTCAACATCCCAATCGCCACGCGCCTTTGCGCGGGCCACGATCCATTCGGCCGGGGCCAGCCCGAAACGGCTGTCGCGGGTGCTGCCAAGGATTACGCCGATGCGGGGGGTCTGGGTCATTCTGAGTCTCCGGTGTGATAAGTTTCTGTGTCACATATCTGCGCGGATCAGCCGCTGCGAAAGCTTCGTTTCTGCACAGGCCCTGTGCGAAGCAGCAGAGTGTTTCCTTTTCTTTCGCAAGGCGCTGGTCTATCTGTGACGCAGACCCAAAGCACAGGCCCCGGTGACGCATGAGCAAGCCTTCCGACAACCCGGCAGACCCGTTCAAAAAGGCGCTGTCTGACACAGCCCGCACAATGGCAGACGCGCGTGACATGACCGTAACTTATTCGGTCGATCCCCCCGGCCTGTCGAATGATGCGATGCGTTTGCCGCAGGTCACGCGCCGCATGACCCGCGACGAGGTCTTGCTGGCACGCGGCACCGCTGACAGCCTTGCCCTGCGCCACCGCTATCACGACACAGGCACCCATGCGCGCTACATGCCGCAAGGAGAGATGGCGCGCGAATTGTATCAGGCCATGGAGGATGCGCGCTGCGAGGCCGTGGGCGCACGCCACATGCCCGGCACGGCAGGCAATATCGACGCGCGCATCGCGCATGACGCCAGCCGTAAAGGTTATGCTCAAATCCGTGACCGCAAGGATGCCCCCCTGCCCGTCGCCGCCAGTTACATGATCCGCGAAATGGCGACAGGGCGCGATCTGCCCAGTGGGGCCGATCATGTTCTGGACCTGTGGCGCGGCTTCATAGAGGAACGCGCGGGCGGCACGCTGGAAGGGCTTGAAAATGTGCTGGCCGATCAGAGCGCCTTTGCCCGCTTCACCCGCCGCATGATCGAGGATCTGGGCTTTGGCGACCAATTGGGCGACGACCCAGACGATACCGGAGACGAGGACGAAGGCACCGAGGACGACCAAGAAGACCAGTCCGAAGACCCCGACAACCCCGACAGCCAAGGCGAAGAAGACAGCGCCGACGATGACAGCTCGGACGAGGACGGCCAGTCGCAAGACGCAGCCCAAGCTGATCTGGCCATGGACGAAGACGCCGAGGACGAAATGTCCGACGAGGCCGAACTGCCTGAGGGCGAGGCTCCGATGGACCCGCCGCCACCGCCGCCCCATTCCGAGGCAAGCGCGGATTACAAAGTGTTTACCACCGCCAATGACGAAGAAATCCGCGCCGAGGACTTGGCCGAACCTGCCGAGTTGGAACGTCTGCGCGCCTATCTGGACCAGCAGTTGGAACCCTTGAAAGGGGCTGTGTCGCGGCTGGCCAACAAGTTGCAACGTCGTTTGCAGGCACAACAAAACCGGTCGTGGTTGTTCGATCTGGAAGAAGGCACGCTCGATGCCGGACGGCTGGCGCGCGTGGTCGCAAACCCCACAACCCCGCTATCCTTCAAGCAAGAAAAAGACACAGAGTTCCGCGATACGGTTGTCACGCTTCTGTTGGACAATTCCGGGTCCATGCGCGGGCGCCCCATCTCCATTGCCGCAATTTGCGCCGATGTGTTGGCCCGCACGCTGGAGCGGTGCAATGTTAAGGTGGAAATTCTTGGTTTCACCACCCGCGCCTGGAAGGGCGGGCTCTCGCGCGAGGCATGGCTGAATGATGGCCGCAGCCTGCAACCGGGCCGCCTGAACGATCTGCGCCACATCATCTACAAGCAGGCCGATGCGCCGTGGCGGCGTGTGCGCCCCAATTTGGGCCTGATGATGAAAGAGGGGCTGCTGAAGGAAAACATCGACGGCGAGGCGCTCGAATGGGCGCACCGGCGCATGTTGGCCAGGCCAGAGGCGCGCAAGATCCTCATGGTCATCTCTGATGGCGCGCCCGTCGATGACAGCACCCTGTCTGTGAACCCCGCCAACTACCTTGAACGCCACCTGCGCGACGTGATCGCCATGGTCGAAAAGCGCCGCGCGGTGGAATTGCTGGCCATCGGCATCGGGCATGACGTAACCCGTTATTACGACCGTGCCGTGACCATTACCGATGTGGAACAACTGGCCGGGGCCATGACCGAACAGCTTGCCGCGTTGTTCGACAAAGACCCGCGCGCCCGCGCCCGCTTTGTGGGCATCCGACGCGCCAGTTAAACCCCCTGCCCTGCACCAAGCCCGGAGAAGGCGCCATGTTCGCATATTTCATTGCCGAGGGGCGCGGGGCGGGCGACCGCGTGTTGCTGGATCTTGCACAGACCCTGATGGCGCGGGGGATGCGCCTGTGTGGCGCGGTGCAGGACAACATCGAAAACGACCCAAGCCGCCGGTGTCATATGGACCTGCAACTGCTTGGCAGCGACCGGATCGTGCGCATTTCGCAGGATCGCGGCCGCCATGCCACCGGGTGCCGACTGGACAGCCATGGTTTGGCAGAGGCCGTGTTTCTGGTTGAGTCCGCGTTGGAACACGGCAGACCTGACCTGCTGATCGTCAACAAGTTCGGCAAGCAGGAATGCGAAGGCGCGGGGTTTCGGCAGGCGATCGGGCAGGCACTTGCCGCAGAGATTCCGGTCCTGACCGGCTGCGCACCGGGCCACAGGGCCGGGCTGCTGGCATTCTCTGACGGGCTGGCCACCCAAGTGCCGCCCACGCCCCAAGCGCTGCTGGACTGGTGCCTTGCGACATGCGCCAACAAGGCGCCCCTTGCCGAGCGCGAGGCATGACCAGACCGCTGGGGATTATCCTTGCCGGGGGCCGCGCGACCCGTATGGGCGGCGGCGACAAGGGGCTGCGCAGCCTTGGTTCGGCGCGGATCCTTGACCATGTCATCGCGCGGTTGGAACCGCAATGCGCGGCGCTGGCGCTGAATGCAAATGGCGACCCCGCGCGCTTTGCGGAATTCGGCCTGCCGGTGCTGCCCGATAGCATCGGCGGGTATCAAGGCCCGCTGGTGGGTGTTCTGGCGGGGCTGGATTGGGCGGCGCAGCGCGGGGCGGATACCATCGTCACCGCCGCTGCGGATACGCCCTTCCTGCCGCTCGATCTTGTCGCAAGGCTGACGGCCTGCGCCGCGCCGAATGGCCTGTGCATTGCCGCCAGCCCCGATGAAACCGGCACCCTACGCCGCCACCCGACCTTTGGTCTGTGGCCGGTCGCATTACGCGACGACTTGCGCGCGGCGCTCGCGGACGGGCTGCGCAAAGTCTCGCTTTGGGCCGACCGCCACGGGGCCGGAACCGCCCGGTTCAGCAACGATCAAGGCGATCCGTTCTTCAACATCAACCGGCCTGAAGATATCGACACGGCCCTGCGCCAGATGGCCGACCCTGACGCTGCCCCCTGACCACGCCTGTTCTTACAGCGCCATCTCTGCCCAGATCGGCACATGGTCCGAGGGTTTCTCTTCGCCGCGCACCGCGCGGTCGATGCCGCAATCTTGCAACCAGTCAGCGGCATAGGGGCACAGCAAAATGTGGTCGATGCGGATACCATCATTGCGGTCCCACGCGCCGGCTTGGTAATCCCAGAACGTGTAGCTTTCCGGCGCTTGGGTCCGGGCGCGTAACGCATCCGTCAAGCCCAGATTGACGATCCGCCGGAACGCCGCCCGCGACGGCAGGCGAAACAGCGCGTCGTTTTCCCACGCTTTGGGGCGCGCGGCGTCCTCTGGCTGAGGAATAATGTTGTAATCGCCCAGCATGACGAACGGCGTCTCGGCGGCCAGAAGCTCTGCGGCGCGCGCGCGCAATCGGTCCATCCATGCCAGCTTATAGGCGTATTTCCCCCCCGGCAAAGGCGCGCCCGCCCCGTCCAGTTCCACCGGGTTGCCATTGGGCAGATACAATCCGCAAACACGCAAGGAATGCGTGGCGCCCTGCACGGTCGCCTCAATATAGCGCGACTGTGCGTCGTCATCATCGCCCGGCAAGCCGCGCGTTACATCCGACAGCGGCAAGACGCTGGCAATCGCGACCCCGTTGAAACCCTTTTGGCCGTGGGTTTCCAGATGATAGCCGCGTTCGGTGAATATCTCGCGCGGGAAGCCGTCATCGACCGATTTGATTTCCTGCATCACCAGCACATCGGGCTGGAACGCGTCCAGCCAGCGGGTCAGCGCAGGGCCGCGCGCCTTGATGCCATTGATGTTAAAGCTGACCAGTTTCATGCGGACCCCCTGAGTGTTGCGGCGCATGATTGCCCCGCCCTGACGGGCAGGGCAAGGGGTTACTCTGCTGCAACCGGGGTCTGGTCCACCAGTGCGACGATATCCATCATGATCTGGTTCAGGCGGAAATCCTTGGGCGTGTAGACCTGCGCCACGCCCATCGCGCGCAGGCGAACGGCGTCATCCTCGGGGATGATCCCGCCGACGATGACCGGCACATGCCCCAACCCTTCGGCGCGCATCAGCTCCATCAGGTCGCCCATCAGCGGAATATGGCTGCCCGACAGGATGGACAGACCCACCACATGCGCATCCTCGTCGCGCACAGCGGCGACAATCTCGGCGGGTGTGAGGCGAATGCCCTCATAGGCAATTTCCATCCCGCAATCGCGGGCACGGGCGGCGATCTGTTCCGCACCGTTGGAATGGCCGTCCAGCCCCGGCTTGCCGACCACGAATTTCAGCTTTCGGCCCAGCTTGGCACTGACAGCATCGACCGCTTCGCGCACATCCTCCAGCCCCTCGGTGCGGTTGGACGGCGCGCGCGCGACCCCGGTCGGGCCGCGATACTGCCCGAACGCCGCGCGGACGGTTTCGCCCCATTCGCCGGTCGTAGCACCGGCCTTGGCCGCGGCGATGGAAGGCGCCATGACATTGCGCCCGTCGCGCGCGGCGGCGCGCAGATCAGCCAACGCCGCTTGCACCGCAGCCTCATCGCGGGAGGCGCGCCATTCAGTCAGGCGACCGATCTGGTCGGCCTCTGCCTCTGGGTCCGACACCATGATCGCATCTTCGCCCGTGGTCAGCGGCGAGGGTTCGGTTGTGGTGAACTTGTTAACCCCGACCACAACAGTATTGCCGGTTTCAATACCCGAAATCCGCTCTGCATTCGCCTCTACCAGCCGCGATTTCATGTATTCGATGGCTTTGACAGCGCCGCCCATCTCGTCAATGCGGGCAAGTTCTTCGCGCGCGCCCTCGCTCAGCTCGGCCACCTTGCGGTCAATCGCGGGGTTATTGTCGAACAGGTCGTCATATTCCAAAAGGTCGGTTTCATAGGCCAGAACCTGTTGCAGGCGCAGCGACCATTGCTGGTCCCACGGGCGCGGCAGGCCCAGCGCCTCGTTCCACGCGGGCAATTGCAGCGCGCGGCAGCGGGCTTTTTTCGAGAGCGTGACCGCAAGCGCTTCGATCAGAATGCGGTAGACGTTGTTTTCGGGCTGCGGTTCGGTCAGGCCAAGCGAGTTCACCTGCACCCCATACCGGAACCGGCGGTATTTCGGGTCGTCAATGCCGTAGCGGTCGCGGCAGATTTCGTCCCACAGGTCCACGAAGGCGCGCATTTTGCACATCTCTGTCACGAAGCGGATACCCGCATTCACGAAGAACGAAATCCGCCCCACCATCTGCGGGAAATGTTCGGCCGGAACCTTGGATTTCAGGTCGTCCAGCACCGCGCAGGCGGTTGCCAGCGCGAAGGCCAGTTCCTGTTGCGGCGTCGCGCCGGCTTCTTGCAGGTGGTAGGAACACACATTCATCGGGTTCCATTTGGGCAGATGTTCGCGCGTGTAGGCGGCAACATCGGTAATCATCCGCATCGACGGCTCTGGCGGGCAAATATACGTCCCCCGCGACAGATATTCCTTGATAAGGTCGTTCTGCACGGTCCCGTTCAACTGAGACACATCCGCGCCCTGCTCTTCCGCCACCGCGATATAGAGCGCCAGCAACCACGGCGCGGTTGCGTTGATGGTCATCGAGGTGTTCATCTGCTCCAGCGGGATCTGGTCGAACAGTAGGCGCATATCGCCCAGGTGGCAAACCGGCACGCCGACCTTACCGACCTCGCCCTTAGATAGCTCATGGTCGCTGTCATAGCCCGTTTGCGTGGGCAGATCGAAGGCCACCGACAAGCCCGTCTGCCCCTTGGACAGGTTGTTGCGATAAAGCGCGTTCGACGCCCGCGCGGTCGAATGCCCGGCATAGGTGCGAAACAGCCAGGGCTTGTCCTTTTGCGGCGTGGCTTGGGGGTCGGTCATGCGGGCCTCCGGCAATACGTGCGAAACTTTGTTGCCTAAACACCTGCAAAAGGCGCAAGATAATGTCAAGCAATAATCGCTGCGTTGCGGCAATGCGCGCAGGCGCGCTACCGCCCGAAGACCCGGTAATACAGCCAGTCGGGCAGGAAGTTGCCGCCCCGGAACACCAGCGAGAACAGCTTGGGGAAGGCGCGGTGGAATTTGTCAGAGCGCATGAGCGTCATCATTTCATCCGCCGCTGCCTCTGGTTCCATAATGAATGGCATGGCGAAGTCGTTTTTCTCGGTCAGCCGCGTGCGGATGAAGCCCGGCACCGCCAATTGCACATCCACGCCTTTGCCCCGCAGATCGCAATGCATGGATTCCGCCAGATGCATCAGCCCCGCCTTGGAAGACGCATAGCCAATGGCACCCGGCAGGCCGCGATAGCCAGACAGCGACCCGGTGATGACCACATGCCCCGCGCCGCGCGCGACCATGGCAGGCACCACCTGCCCCAGCACGCGGGCCGCCCCGGTCAGGTTTACGTCGAACATGGCCTCGACCTGTTCGGCATCCCAGTCTTGCGCGGGCTGCGGCCAGTAGACGCCCGCCAGGAACACCGCTCCGTCCACCGCGCCGACCTGTTCCGCCGCTGCCACAACAGACGCGCGGTCCGACACATCGCAGGTCACAACACGGGCCGGGCCGGGCAGGCTGTCGGCCAAGGCTTGCAGCGCATCGGCACTGCGCGCGCTCAATACCAGCGACACCCCGGCTTTCGACAATTTCTCTGCCAGCGCGCGCCCCAACCCTTCAGAGGCCCCGACCAGCCAATAGGTTTTCCCGCTTAGCTTTCTCATGCGTCCACCTTTCGCATTGTGGCGACCAGTTCCGCGACCTTTATGCCATATTTGCGAAACTGGCTGCGGTTCACGATCGTCTTGTCATCTATCAGATACAGCCAATCGGTCACATCCAGCGCATGGCCGCCCGCACTTTCGGGCAAGCGGATGGTATAGCGCAACTGCAATGCCGCGCCCTTCTGATTGCCCTCGCCCCGGCCCACAAGGTCATCGGCTTCGGCCCGGATGCGCCCACCGCTTTGCAGCGTCAGCCGCCATTCGCGGTCTTGCGTGGTGCCGCTGTCATAGCGGAAATATTCGGCCAGCGTGCCGCTGTCGCCGTCCCATGTGCCGTGCATATCCGCGGTGAAACGCGAGGTGACACGCCCCATCGGCCCATAGATCACGCCCTCACAGGTCATCGGCCCCGACAGGTGCTTGCGGATATCGAAGGCGGGTTCCATCTTGGCATAATCTGCCGGGGTCTGGGCGGGAAAGCGCGCGAAACGCTGCACCGCCACGACCAGCGCCAGCATCAGCGCCATACCGGCCAGCAGGGTCAGAAACGTGGTCATCGGTCAACTCTCCTTCAAAGGGGTCAGCGCCAACAGGGCAAAGGCCCCCGCTTTCAACGCGGTTGGAAGGGCTGCATAAAGCAGCACCAGCGTGGACAGGGCTGTGTCGGAATTGTCGGTCCCCTGTTCGAACCCCGCCATGTCCAGCGTCGGGAACACGATCAGCGCGGCCAGTGCCAGGGTTGCTTTGGTGACAAAGGCCCAGAGGCCAAAACCCTGCGCGGCCTCTGGTGACAGATCCGCCATGCGGCGCGAGAAAATTGCAGGCAAAAGCGTCAGATCTGCGCCCATGCCAAAGCCCGACAGCACACAGATAACTGCGAAGGCGGTCAGGTCGCCCGGCCCCAATGTCAGCACGAAAGCGAAACTGGCCATGGCCAGCGCCATGCCAACCAGAAGCGCGGATTTAGCGCCAAAGCGTTTGGCAACCTGTGCCCAGACCGGCGCGCTTGCGGCAGCGGCAAGGAACAGCAAAATCAGCAGCGGCCCCTCTGCCCCATCGGTGCGCAGCACGGATTCGGCGTAGAACAGAAACAGGGTCGAGGTGATGGCGACCGGTGTGGCATTGACCAGCGCAATCGTCAGCAGGCGGCGCGCGGTCGGGTCGGCCAAGACCTCTCGGAAGGACGGGCCAACGACCGACAGATCGGGCCTGAAGCGCGGCCATTCCAGGCGCATGGCCCATGCGGCCACCAAAGCGACCAACACGAAGCCCAGCGCGAAACCGGTGAAGGGCGCAGGCATTACGGCTTCCAAGGCAACGGGTGCGGCGGCGGCGATACACACGCCCACCAGCGCCCCGCTTTCGCGCCATGCGGCAAGGCGCACATGCCCGCCCTGTCCCAGTGTTGCCCCGCGCGCAGCCCCCGTCGCGTAAAAGCAGATGGTCAGGAAGGAATAAGCTGTAAACAGCACCGTGATGGCGATAGCAAACCACGCAAGCGGCCAGAACATGGGGTCCACCGCAAACAGCATGACCATGGCCCCGGCCAGCGCAATCACCGCCAAGGCCGTCGCTTGCCCGCGCCACGCGCCTAAACGCGCGGCCAGCCAGCCAAGCGCCGGGTCTTGCACGAAATCTAGGCCGCGTAGCACAAACAGAACCGTGCCCAGCGCCGCAAGGGACACCGCGTATTCCTCGACATAAAAGAATGGCGCGTGGATGTAGATGGGCAACCCCGCCATGGCCAGCAACCCGCCATAAAGCGAGTAGCCCCAGAAGCGGGGCGCAGGCGCTATGCCCGCAGCGGTGGTCACTGGCTGATCTCTTCGACGGGAGGTGTTGGCCGACTGCGGAAGCGCGCGCCCTTCCACCACAATTTCAGCGCCTGCCAATGGATCAGCGCCAGCACGCGGCGCGACCCCATGCGCCGCACCATGGCCCACAGGACTGCACCATTGCCAAGCGGTTTGCGCGCACCCGTCAGCGTGGCCACCAACCCGGCATTTTCAGCCTCGGCATCCTGCCGGTAGCCGATGCGGATATTCACCTTCTCTGGCGTCATCTCGACATGAAAGCTGTAGTCGCCCTCGACCGGCTGAAACGGCGAGACATAGAAAATCTTGCGCGCCTGCAACTCGTCGCTGGGCAGAATGGCAGAGCGGTCGGGCTTGACGCATAGATAAGAATGCCGGTCGCCATAGGTGTTGTTCACCTCTGCGATCATGGCGCGCATGTCGCCCGCTTTATCATGACACAGCCAGAAACTGACCGGGTTGAACAAATGGCCCAGCACGCGCGGTTGGGTCAGCAGCATCAACTTGCCGTCGGTCACGCTCCCTAGCTGATGCGCCGCCAGCACCTCGCGCACCCAAGCGGCCCCGCGCCCCTGCCCGGGCATACCGCCATGGTCACGGTCCGACAGGCTGGCCACGTTGCTCCGGTTGCGCGACAACAGGGTCGGCGCTTGCAGCTCTGCTTCGGCATCGAACAGCACATAATCCACCGTGTAGGTAAACCGGTTAGATACCGGCCCGCGCCGCCCGTGAAAGGTCTGGCCTGCGATATGTTCAACCTTGCTCATGCAACCGCCGCTAGTTTCCGCGTGCGTTCTTCCATGGCGCGAGCGACATCGACCGCGCTCTTGAACCCGTCCTCGTGAAAGCCGCTATGCAGCCACGCGCCACTGAACCATGTGCGGTTCATGCCGTTCATGGCCCGCACCGCGCCCTGCGCGTCCAGCGCAGCTGCGTCATAGACCGGGTGGTCAAAGCTGTAAGTGTCGTAAATACAGTCTTCGCGCACCGGATGATTGGCATTCAACGTCACGAAAATCGGGTCATCCTGCGGGATGGGCTGAAGCGAATTCATCCAGTAGCTAAGCGATATGCGCGCACGATCTTCCGGCCCGCGCTCGGTATAGGCCCAGCTGGACCATGTCTTGCGCCGCTTTGGCATGAAATCTGCATCGCAATGCAACACGGCGTCATTGGTCTGGTACTTCACAGCCCCAAGCGCGCGGCGCTCGGCTTCGGTCGGGTCGGCCAGCAGACGCAACGTGATGTCGGAATGGGTTGCAAAGATCACCTCGTCAAAACGCTCGGCCTCTGCCCCGTGCGCCTTGATCTGCACACCATCGACCGCGCGCGTTACGCTTTCCACCGGGGTGCCGCTGCGCAGATTGACGCCCGCGCGCTCCAGATAGGCCGTCAGACGGTGCACATATTCAATAGAGCCGCCGCGGACCGTATGCCACTGGTGCTGCCCATTCGCACTCAGCAGTGCATGGTTGCGAAAGAATTCCATCATCGCCACGGCGGGAAAATCAAGGATTTTTGCGGTCGGCGTTGACCAGATCGCCCCGGAGAATGGCAAGATATACCGCTCACGAAACCAGGTGCCGGTGCCCAGTTGCTCTAGAAGCCCGCAGATGCTTAGTCCGGGATTGTCCAGCGCGACCCTGTGGCCATTCTTGTTAAAGTGCAGAATGTCACGCAGCATCCGCAGATGCCTTGGGTCCAGCGCCGCCCTGCGGGTCGCAAACACCTGATCGAGCGACCCTAACCCATATTCATAACGTCCGGCATCGAACGACGCACAAAAGCTCATATTCGAAGGCGCCGTCGGCACATCGAGCTTTTCAAACAGCGCGGTCAGGTTGGGATAGTTTACATGGTTGAACACGATAAAGCCTGTATCCACCGGCTGATCGCCACGCTTGCCCGCAAGCACGGTGCGCGCATGGCCGCCAAGGCGGGGTTCGGCTTCAAACAGCGTAACACGATGGCGCTGCGACATCAGGTAGGCGCCCGCCAGCCCCGAAATGCCGCCGCCGATTATCGCAATCCGCCGCGCGGGCATGTCAATCATTTCAAAGGGCATGGTGTCTCCGTTACTTGACAGTCTGGCAAGCCACTGGCCGCCGTTGAAGATGATACGCGGCGTAGGAAAACCCGGATCAAAGGTAATAACATCTCATCTCTGTGCATATTTTTTGATCCGACTGTGCGCATATAGCGTATGTCAGGTATGTTTGACAGTTTCCAGCCTGCGATGGCGTCTCGACACGCCCCTGCCTTGGCCGATATGGTGCGGCAAACGTGGCTGTTTTCGGCCACGGGAAAAGGGTTGAACCGTGTGAGCAGGGACACGACTCCAGATTGGGCGGCGCTGTTGCGCCGCGTGGCCGAGACGCAGGACAATGACGCTTTCGCGGCACTCTTTGCGCATTTTGGGCCTCGCGTGAAAGCTTACCTGATGAAATCGGGGGCGGATGCCGCCAGTGCCGAAGAATGCGCGCAAGATGTAATGGTGACTGTCTGGCGCAAGGCCGGGCAATTCGACCAAGGGCGTGCGTCTGCCGCAACATGGATTTTCACGATCGCGCGGAACCGACGCATCGACATGCTGCGGCGCGACAAGCGCCCCGACCCCGAAGACCTGCCCTGGGGGCCTGAAGCCGAACCCGACCAAGAGGATGCGCTGGCCCTGCAACAGGAAACCGCACAACTGACCAAGGCGCTGCGCGCCCTGCCCGAAGCCCAACGCAGCATGATCGAACGCGCCTATTTCGCGGACCTGTCGCATAGCGAAATTGCCGATGTGACCGGATTACCCCTTGGCACGATCAAATCGCGCATCAGATTGGCGTTGGAAAGGCTGCGCCACAGCTTGAACTAGAGAGACATGAGCATGATCACCCACCATTTAAGCGACAAATTGTTGATGGCCTATTCGGCAGGAACCCTGCCCGAAGCCTTCAACCTTGTGGTCGCGACACATATTTCCGTTTGCGACGCGTGCCGCGCGACCCTCGCCGGCTTTGATGCCGTGGGTGGCGCGCTGCTGGACGATGACTGCGCCACGATGGGCGCGGACTGTTTGGCCAATGTAATGGCGCGCATAAAGTCAGGCGCAGCAACGACAAAACCAGAGGCACGCCCAAGCGACGCCGTGTTGCCTGCACCGCTGGTCGATGCAATCGGCGGTGGGTTGGACCGCGTGCAATGGCGCGCTGTCGGTGGTGGTGTGCGTCAGGCGATCCTGAAAACCTCTGACAAGGCCAGTGCGCGCCTGTTGCACATTCCGGCAGGGGCCGCAGTGCCCGACCACGGCCATCACGGGTTGGAACTGACACTTGTGCTGCAAGGCGCGTTCCACGACGAAGACGCGCGTTTCGCGCGCGGCGATGTCGAGATTGCCACCCAAGACACACAGCACACGCCCATCGCAGAACCGGGGCAAGATTGCATCTGCCTTGCGGCAACCGATGCGCCCCTGAAATTCCGCGCGATCCTGCCAAGATTGGCACAGCCTTTCCTGCGCATTTGACGTAGGTCAAGGCCGCATGCGGAGGGCGGGGTTACGAACACGGGCACCCTGAAACACAAGGACAGCCCCATGAATTACCCCGATTTCATCAACGCGACCCGCGACCAAAGCCGGACGCTGTTCAAGACCATTCCTGACACGATGAAGGGGTTTGGTGCGCTGTCGAAAGCGGCCAAGGACAGCCCTGCCATTGGCGTGAAGGAAAAGGAATTTGTCGCACTTGGAATTGCCGTTGCGGTGCGCTGCGAACCCTGCATCGCGTTTCATGTCGAGGCGCTGATGAAAGCGGGGGCCACGCGCGAAGAACTGGGCGATGTGCTGGCCATGTGCATCCAGATGGGCGGTGGACCCGCCGTTATGTATGCTGGCAAGGCTTTGGATTGCTGGGACCAGTTGTCCGCCGCTTAATCTGTCCGCCCCTTAATCTGATTGTGCGGCTGCGCCGCAAGTCTATATGTCAGCCCCGGCCCTTTGGGCCGGGGCTTCCGGTTTTGAGTATTTGGGGCAAGATGAAATCAGCACCCCAGCGCGCAGCCATCCTTGCGCGGGTCTGATGCCCCTTCCAGCACGCCGTCAGCATGAATTCTGATCGCCTGCGCGCCGCCGCGCGGACCGGGCGACAATATGACCTGATGCCCCAAATCAGTCAGCGCCTGAGCCGTCGCGATCGGATAGCCGGTTTCCAGCGCCAGCGTGCCGTTTTCCACAAAAGCGCGCGGAGCGTCGATTGCCGATTGCAGCTCCATCCCATGATCGCGCAGGTTGGTGACAAGGCGCGCATGGCCCACAGGCTGATACGCCCCACCCATAACGCCGAAAGGCATGGTGATGCGCCCGTTTTCACCCAACATCGCGGGGATAATGGTGTGCATGGGCCGTTTGCCGCCCGCCATCTCGTTGGGGTGGCCCTTGGTCAGGGTGAAGCCCGCGCCCCGGTTCTGGAACAGGATGCCGAACTTGTCCGAGGCCAGCCCCGACCCGAAGCTGTGAAAGATGGAGTAGATCAGCGATACCGCCATGCGGTCGCGGTCCACCACGGTTATGTAGACCGTGTCGCGATGGATCGCCTCTGTCAGCGGTGCGACATCGGGAAGCACGCGCGTGGGATCGATCAGGCTGGCCAGTTGCGCCGCCGTTTCGGGCGCGAGCAGATGCGCAAGGCGCGTGGTATGGTCCGGGTCCGCGATGAAGCGGTTGCGGGCGTCATAGGCCAGCTTCGTGGCCTCTGCTTCCAGATGTGCGCGTTCAGGGCCAAGCGGGTCCAGACTGGCCATATCAAAATGTTGCAAAATGTTCAGGATCAGGCTTGCAACCGCGCCGGTTCCATTGGGCGCATGTTCGAAAAGATCAAGGTTGCGATAAGCGCTGTGGATCGGATCACCATAGGTACAGGTGGTTGCGGCAAGGTCATCAAGGGTGTGGCACCCGCCCATCTCTCGCAAGCTGTCGATGAGGTCTTGGGCAACCTCGCCTTCGTAGAAACCTGCGCGTCCCTCTCGGGCAATTCGGCGCAAGACCTCTGCCTGAGAGGGCGCGCGGAAGATTTGCCCGCTGCGCAAAGGCACGTTGCCGTTCAGGTAATGGCGACGCGCTGCCCCTTGCAGATGGGTGGGCTCTGCCCAGTCATACGCGACACGCGGGGCCACTGGGACCCCAATTTCGGCGTAGCGGATGGCGGGCGCAAGCGTATCGGCCAAACCAAGGCGTCCCCAATCGGCACTGACCTGGCAGAACGCATCCACGGCACCGGGCAAGGTGACGGACTCGACCCCGTAAACCGGCACAGCATCCAGCCCGCGGGCGCGCAATGCGCCTGCATCGGCCCCGGCGGGCGCGCAACCAGAGCCATTGACCGTGACGATCCGCTCGGAACCCGCCGGTTTCAGCAGCATGAAGCAATCGCCGCCCAAGCCAGTCATCTGCGGCTCGCACAGGCCCAGTAGCACGCCCGCGCCGATGGCGGCATCGACCGCGTTGCCGCCCTGTTGAAGCAAGTCCAACGCGACCTTGGCGGCCAATGGATGCGACGTGGCGCACATGCCTTCGGTTGCGAACACGGCCGAACGGCCGGGTGCTTGAAAATCGCGCATGGTTCCTCCGATAGTTTTTCCGGATGTAGCGTGTGACATCGCACAAAAAAACCCCGCCATTGCTGGCGGGGTAAAGTGGGCGCCCCGGCGGGTAACACAGGGCACCGGCGGTAACTGGGGTCAATCGTGCATCTCGGCCCGGATTTGCTGGCGCAGGATGTCGATGGGAATGAGTTTGCCGTCGCGCTTGAATTGCCAATAGGTCCAACCATTGCAAGACGGTGCGCCCTCTAGCGCGGCGCCGACCTGATGAATGGAACCGCGATGTTCGGCGCTGACAAGCGAGCCGTCGACGCGCAGCTTTGCCGCCTGCCCGCGTGCGTTGATAAGCACTTCTCCGGGGCGCAGCAAGCCACGTTCGACCAGGCTGCCAAACGCCACGCGCGGCAGAGCGCGCTTTGACAGCGTTGTTTCCAAAGACGCGCCGTCCAACGGGCGCACCTGGCCCAAGCGTTTCGCGGCGACCTTGCGGTAGCTTTCCTCGCGTTCGATGCCGATGTAATGACGGCCCAGCAGCTTGGCGACAGCACCGGTCGTGCCGGTGCCAAAGAACGGGTCAAGCACCACGTCGCCCGGATTGGTCGTGCCGACCAGCACGCGGTGCAGCAGCGACTCGGGCTTTTGCGTGGGGTGGGCCTTGTCGCCCTTGTCATCTTTCAGCCGTTCATGGCCGGAACAAATGGGCAGCACCCAATCCGAACGCATCTGGACGCCTTCGTTCAGCTCTTTGAGCGCCTCGTAGTTGAACGTGTATTTCGCACCTTCAGACTTCGAGGCCCAGATCATCGTTTCATGCGCGTTGGTCAGGCGCTTTCCGCGAAAATTGGGCATGGGGTTGGATTTGCGCCAAACCACGTCATTCAGCAACCAGAAGCCCTGATCCTGCAACGCGGCGCCCACACGAAAGATGTTATGATACGATCCGATCACCCAGATTGCGCCGTTGGGTTTCAGCAAGCGCCGCGCGGCGGCAAGCCATGCACGGGTAAACTGATCATAGACCTTGAAACTGTCGAACTGGTCCCAAGCGTCATCAACGGCATCGACCTTGCTGTTGTCGGGGCGATGCAGATCGCCACGCAGTTGCAGGTTGTAGGGCGGGTCTGCAAAGATCAGATCGACGCTCGCCGCTGGCAACGCGTTCATCCGTTCTATGCAATCGCCATCCAGAATTTGGTCCAGTGGGAGCATTGCCGCACCCTTCGCAACGTCTTTGACTGCCATTTTGCCTCTGTCTCCACGCATTGGTGCGTGTGTTCTTGAGGACAAGATGAGTCATGCGATTCGTTTCGTCAATTTACAATCGAATCAGCGATTTAAAAAACTTTCTTCAAGTAGATTCTGGACACAAGATTTTGCGTATCGGCTTGAACGAGCGTCTATGTTCTGCGGTTGGACCAAGCTGCGCTATGGCATTTAAGTGACACTTGGTCGGATATCCCGCGTTTCGCTCCCAGCCATAGCCGGGGTAACGTTTCGCCAAATCGGCCATGATCGCGTCGCGTGCGGTCTTGGCGATGATGGATGCCGCGGCAATGGACATGCTGCGCCCATCCCCTTTCACGATCGCCTCTGCCGGGCAGGAAAGACCCTTGGGCAACCGATTTCCGTCGATCAATAAATGGCAGGGCGGCACGGCCAAAGCGGCAATGGCGCGCTGCATGGCCAGAAAGGTTGCTTGCAATATGTTGAGCTCGTCAATCTCGGCCGGGCTGCAATGTCCGATCCCGATATCGGCATGGGTGCGGATCTGGTCGCACAGGGCAAGCCGTGCCTTGGCACTCAATCGCTTGGAATCGTTCAGGCCCTGCGGCAGATATGTCGGGTCAAGCCAGACGGCAGCCGCGGTTACCGGCCCGCAAAGCGGTCCCCGGCCCACCTCGTCTACGCCGACAACGCGACAAGCGCCTTGCGACATGGCAAGGCGCTCATGGCTGAAATCTGGGATTTGTTGGACGAGCGACATAACTCCTTATGCCAATGCCATCCCCAAAAAGGCAAGCATCAGCCCGCGATATAGCCGTTCCGGCGCAGGCAGCGCGCGCCATAGACCGCGCCGCGCCATTCCCCAACCACACAACGGTTCGGCAACCCCCGCAGGCCCGCTTGGTGCAAACAGTGTCCGCTATAGGCGTGATGCCGTTTGCCCTGCATGCGCACGGTAATCTCGCAGCGCTGGGGCAGAATATACGCACGATGAGACCGCTTGGGACGCGGGTCGTAATGGCGGCGATTGTCTCGCTCGGCATGAACGGCACCGGCGATGATCGCAAGGGCTGCGGCCCCAAAAAGCAGTTTCGCCGCGTCATCAGAGGCGCGGGCAGGCGCTGCACTACTGGCGAAAAGCCCAAGGGCAAGGGCGACAGCCGCAAGGGCAGAGGTCAACCGGGGTGGCAGGGTCATGGCAGTGCTCCGTGTTGGAAATCATGCCGCAACCCTGCTCCTTCCCTGCCCGGACAGGCAATAACCGCGCAATGTTATCCAATGACAGCCACACCCCGCGCCACGGATATTGCATATCAGGGGGCTTGGTGTCAGCGTTTCAGCCATGAGACATATCCTTGCACAGGGCGCGTTCCTGATTGCGATGGCGCTTGCAACGCAAGCCTCGGCGCAGTGTTACGCGGATTACAAAGCCAAGCAGGACAACCCGTTGCGCTTGCAATACGGGTTGATCGAATTGCCGGCCTCTGCCTGCGGGTCGGTGGCCGAAGCAACGCGATACGCCGCCCCCGTCATCGCACGGTCGGGCTGGACCTTGTTGCAGATCGAATCCATCCTGACCCAAGCTCAGTTCGATGCAAGGAGAGCCAATGCAGGCGCCATCCATCTCCGCCGCTGATTTGACGCGGCATGGCAGCCGCGCGCTGGTGCTGGGCATTGGCGGGATTGTGGGCGTTTTGGCCCTGACCGCTGTGCTGTTATTCCTGAACCTTCCCGACGCCAACGCCTTCAATGCGCGGGTGGAACGGGTATTCGTGGAAAACGCCGACCTGACCACGGGCGCGGAAATCAAGCTGTTGGAAATTCTGGCGCAATCCGGCACGGCATTCTCCGAAACGCTAGTCAGCTACCGAATCGTGATTTTCGTGCTGCTGGTCTTTGCCACGGGTCTGCTGGTCACGTCGCTTTTCATGGTGGTCACGCTTGTTGTCTTGAACCGGCGTTTGGCAATGGTCGAGAAACAGGGATTGCAGGTGTCATCGCTGTTGATTGACCGCGCGACGAATACCGTGGGCATCAACGATATGGAGTTTCGCCTGACCCCTGCGGCCGTCGAAACGCTGGCAGTGCTGGCCGAGGCGCGGCTGGATGATGACATGTTGACGGGTGCCGCAATCGAGGCCGTTATCTCTGGCCGTGCAGAAGCCGATTGTGACGAAGCGGCAGGGGCCACGCGCATCAAACGCCTGCGTGACAGTCTTGGCAACCAGTTGGTCAGCGAAGTTCTGGTCAAGAATGTCGCGCGCCAAGGCTATATGCTGGCCATTGACGCGCGGGTGATTGATCTGCGTTAAGCGACGGGTGCCTTGACCTTGCGCTGATAGGGTAGAACAGTCTCGACCTCGCCGAATTTTGCGCGCGCGGCGTCGGTGGCCAGCGCAAGCCCCACGATCATGTTGTCACCGGCTTCCCAGTTGGCAGGCGTTGCCAGCGGCTGGCCTTTGGTGGCAATGATCCCAAACATCGCATTTTGCGTTCCGCATTTCGACCTGCCTTGCAGCGGGTTAGCCCCAATGCGACACTGCACCAAATACAGGAGGATCACATGCTGGACAAACGGCAATTCTACATCGATGGCGCTTGGACCGCCCCCATAGCAGGCACAGAGATGGACGTGATTGACCCTTCGACCGAAGAGGTCTGCGCCGCTATCACGCTGGGTGGGCAAGCCGATACCGATGCAGCCGTGGCCGCGGCGAAAGCCGCCCTGCCCGGCTGGATGCACTGCGCGCCCGACACCCGGCTGGCAGCGGTAAAGCGTATCCTTGCGCTTTACAAAGACCATGCCGAGGAGCTTGCTCAAGCCATGAGCCTTGAGATGGGCGCGCCGATTGATCTGGCCCGCAGTTCGCAATATGGCGCGGGCGAGTTCCATATCCGCAACTTCATCCGCGCGTATGAGCAGGTGGAATTCGACGCCCCCTTGGGCAACCACGCCCCCGACACCCGCATCATCCGCGAGGCCGTGGGCGTCTGCGCATTGATTACGCCTTGGAACTGGCCGATGAACCAGATCACGCTGAAGGTCATTCCAGCGCTTCTGGCAGGCTGCACAATGGTTCTGAAACCGTCGGAAATCGCACCCCTCTCCGCGCATATCTGGGCCGAGATCATGCACCAAGCCGAGTTGCCGCCGGGCGTGTTCAATATGGTGCATGGCGATGGGCCGGGCGTGGGCACGCAGCTTTCCGGCCACAAAGATGTGGACATGGTCAGCTTTACCGGGTCCACCCGCGCCGGGATCGCCATTTCCAAGAATGCCGCCGAAACATTGAAGCGCGTGCATCTGGAACTGGGTGGCAAAGGCGCGAATATCATCTTTGCCGATGCCGATGAAAAAGCGGTTAAGCGTGGCGTGCTGCATTGCTTCCAGAACACAGGCCAATCCTGCAACGCGCCGACGCGAATGCTGGTCGAGCGCAGCATTTACGACCAAACCGTCGAACAGGCAGCCATGATCGCGACTACCACGCAGGTTGGTGCCGCGCGCGACCCGGGCCGTCATATCGGCCCATTGGTAAGTGCCGCGCAATTCGACAAGGTGCAGGGGTTGATCGAAACCGGGATCAAAGAGGGCGCGCGGCTGGTCGCAGGCGGGCTGGGCCGCCCCGAGGGTGTGAACCGTGGCTATTTCGTGCGCCCCACGGTCTTTGCCGATGTCACCCCCGACATGACCATCGCGCAAGAGGAAATCTTCGGGCCGGTCCTGTCGATCATGCCATTCGACAGCGAGGATGACGCGATCACCATCGCCAATGACACCCCCTACGGGTTGACCAATTACGTCCAAAGCACCGACGGCGCGCGGCGCAACCGTATGGCGCGGCATCTGCGGTCGGGCATGGTCGAAATGAATGGCAAATCGCGCGGCGCGGGCGCACCGTTTGGCGGCATGAAGCAGTCGGGCAACGGGCGCGAGGGCGGCATTTGGGGGATAGAGGATTTCCTGGAGGTCAAGGCCGTGTCGGGCTGGGATGTCGAGGCCAGTTAAACCGCGTCCTTGACCACCCGCTGAACCGGCGCATATGCCAAACAAGGCCGCGATCTCGCCGCCCAATCCGATTGGACACAACATGAGCACGCCGCGCACGCGCAACTTGCGGCAGGGGTCTATCCCCGGCCATTTCCGCGCGCTGGCAGTGCCTGCGGCTATCGGAATGGTGTTCTCCACGCTCTATAACGTGGTGGACCTGTGGTATGCGGGGCTGCTTGGCACAGACGCGCAAGCTGGGCTGGCGATTACATTTCAGGTTTTCATGCTGCTGATCGCCTTTGGGGTTGGCCTTGGCAGTGCCATGTCGGCGCTGGTGGGCAATGCGCTGGGGGAAGATGACACAGCCGGGGCGAAACAGATCGCAACACAAGGCCTTGTCTTTGGCTTACTGACGGCGCTTGCGCTTGGCGTGTCGGGGATATGGGGCTCTCCTGCGCTATTGGCGCTGGTGTCGGAACCGGGCGCTTATCGCGACGCCGCCAATGCCTATATGAACGTGATCCTGCTGGCCACCGCGCCCTTCCTGCTGGCCTTTGGGGGCAATGGAATTCTGACTGCGCAAGGCGACACGGATTCGATGAAACGGGCGCAGATCGCGGCATTTTTTGCCAATCTGGGGCTGAACCCGCTGTTCATATTCGGGGTGCCCGGGCTGATCGCGGAGATCGGGTTCAACGGCATCGCCCTGGCCACGCTGGTCAGCCAAACCGGGGTAATGGCCTATATCCTGTGGCGCGTCATGCAGTCAGAGGTGATGGACGGCGCGCGGTCATGGCGCCCCGACCCGGTTCGTGCCAAAGAGATCGCGGCCCAAGCCCTGCCGTCGACCTTTGCCATGATGATCTTGCTGGTTGCGGGCTTTTTCGTGCAGATGTTCCTCAAAAGCTTTGGCCCGGAAGCCTTGGCCGCCTATGGCATCGGGCTGCGGATAGAGCAGTTGATCCTGCTGCCGGGGTTTGGCTTGACCGGCGCACTTTTGCCCATCGTCGCGCAGAATTTCGGCGCGGGGCAGCATGACCGCGTGCGCGACGCATGGTGGTTCTGCCTGAAGGTTGGCACCGGGGTCATGCTTGTCGGGTCTGCGTTGCTATGGTTCGCGGCGGCACCCATGGTCGCGCTATTCAACGACGACCCGAATGTGATCCGCCTTGGCACCGATTACCTGCATGTCGATGGGTTCATCTTGCCGCTTTACCTGGCGCTCTTCGCGGTCAACGCCATGTTGCAGGCGTTCAAGCGCCCCATGGCCACCGTCTGGATCGGCATCTGGCGTCAGGGAATCGCAGTCGGCCTGTTTTGTTGGCTGTATGTGACAGTGTTCGACTGGGGCACATGGGGCGTGTGGTTCGGGATCGCAACCGCAGTCATCAGCGGCCTTGCCCTGTCGCTTTGGGTCTTGGAACACATCGCACGCACCAAGATCGGCGGTCTGCTTGCCACCTCACAGCGATTGCCGGCCGCGTGACACGTCCTTGGTGCGGGGCCAGTGTTGCACCGATGCAATTCGCTGTCACGGCGTTTGTCCAGACGATCAGCCTGACGCAGCAGCGCTCTGTTGCCGCTGAAGAAAAACGGCGCACCCAAGAGGATGCAGGATTAACCTGCTGCCCGTTCGTCCCCCAGTCTTAACGCAAGCCCTTGGGGTTAATGATCTTCGCTTTGGGCTCGGCGCGCTTCAGCGGATATTTTGTTGCCAAGCGATGAGTGCGGCCTGCCATTGTTGTCCATCAGAACACCCTACGTTATCGATCGGCACAAGGTTATGGATCGATGGCACCCATGGTTCGGCCAATTGGCTTATCTTCATGAGCTGATCGGCAAACCTGATGTGTCGGAGTTTCGCTGCAACCTCACAGGCGGTCGGTCTAACCGGTCTTTGAAACCGCCTGTCTGGATGTTTGATCGCGTCGTATCTGCCATCTGTCGCGCTGTCGATACGGCACATGTTGGTCTGGACACCCTGACGGCGCTTCCGGAGTTGCTCCGCGAAGCGCAATCCATCGACCGGGTCACATTGGGCGCATCCGGCACCGCCAGAACATCAGGTTTCAGCCGCATGCGCAGCGTGCGTCATTGGACTTGAGCCAATGACCTCTCAATGGCGCACTGCACAGGTTGAGTTCCAGCGGGCAGTAGATCCGATAGACCCGTTTGTGGTTCCGCGGGTGCGCCTTCACATTGAACAGGGCAAGAAACACAGGCCAAACCGCCAAGTCTTGCGCGCATCCGTCCGCCCTGTCAGCAGAGCGGCGATCACTTCGTTCGCGGCGTTGGGATAGTTCCGTCACTTTTTTCCAAGGGCTTCCTTCAGCACGTCATTCTGCATGCTCAGGTCGGCATACATGCGCTTGAGGTGGCACCGCGATAGTTCCAGACGGCGCGTGGCTGGACCACAAAAGCGCGCCATACCAGATCGGGCATCCAAAGACAGGGCAGCATCGCTGGCGAAACCGGTTGCAGAGGCGGCACTTGGCACAGGTGGAGGCCAACTGCGGCACCGCATTTACTACATTGCCGTGTGATCCTGTTCACAGCGGAGGTCTCTCAAATCAGCTAGCGTCAAGCAATCGCTTACATCAGGTGACGCGTGTGACCTGAAAAACAGGAAAAGATTACGCCATGACCTACCGCGGCATAATGCAGACTATCGAAGCCGCAACGAAGCTCCGCGTTGCAAGGACCTCATCTGTCGAGGGAAAAATAGACACGATCCGATGCACAGTAGCGTAATGCAAGATCGTCCCGTAGATATCTATGCACTGCGCGCGCTGTTGGCCCTTGCGATTGGGGGGCTGTCCATTGTGGGTGTCGGCATTGCGCGCACCGAGGCACTTCCAGAAACGTATCATTTACCACCCCCACCCCCGCCACAATACGATCTGACAATCAGTGATGATGGGCAGGCTTTCGAATTCAGCGGTCGGGTAGATTTCGGCTTGACCGAAGCGTTGCGCGGGCTGGTCGCCTCAAATCCAAAGATCAAAAGGATAACACTGGAGAGCAAGGGCGGATACATTGCCGAAGCGCGTGGCGTCGTCACCGTTTTGCGTTCGAATGAGATTGCGACGCATGTCCATGGGTATTGCGCATCGGCCTGTGCGTTGATTTGTGCTGGCGGAGCTATGCGTTCGCTGTCGTCCGAAGGACAGATCGGGTTCCACCGCTATGCACTGGGGCATGGGCAAAATTTCGGCATGATCGATCCTGAAGTTGAAATGCAGCGCGATCTGGCGATTTACCGCGCACAATCGGTTGACGAGCAGTTTGTCCAGCGGCTGGCGACGCTGCCCAAAACGCCGATGTGGTATCCCGATCATGCAAAACTTCGGGCCGTCGGGTTGGTGACACTCCCTTGAGCACTCGACCTCGATGTCCCGCTGCTCAAGCATGATCGTCAAGAGCGCATCACACAGGATCGGGCCTCCAGAGAAATAACAGCATCACTGGCAAACCCGATTGCAGATCAGACATCTGGCCGAAATGAGCGCAAGCGCTTTATCGGCGCATTGCCGCCTGATCCACTCCAAACACCTTCCAACAGTCGGTGTCATGGTCGCCAATGTCAAACAGCCGCCAGATCATGCCTCACCAATTTCAGCACATATCTCATCAATCGCGCCCCAATTGCTCCAACCGACCGCCGAACCGCCGAAATGCAGATCGGCGTCGCCCTGATGAACCGCGTCTCAACCCTTGGCGCAGCCGCGATCATCCGCGTGGCATGACGTCAGCGCGGTAAGGGGCAGTCACGCCTCAGGCGTGGGTAATGCAACAACGCCATGCTGCGCGCCAAAATGGGCCAATTGCTTTTCGCAAGAGCCTAACTTTGGGCCAGCCAGTGCTGTTCACTTGCTTGGCATTCCAAGTGCTTTATCGTCTTGAAAGACTGCACGATGACACATGATTAGGGGCTCGAATTCAAAACGTTCGACTTTCAGTCTGCTTGATCGCATCATCCGGTCACCAAGATTAGGTAAAGTGTAAGGCACGAAACACGCAATCTCAAATGCCACCTTATGTCCCGCAGTTGCGCATTATGACGTTTCGTGCTGTTTTCAAAACCAGGTCTACTTGTTCATTTGTTCCTTGCACCCCCTCTAGCGCATCCACAAGATCTGGTACAAGAAGCGCCAAATCTGCCAATGTCTCCGGGTCTTCAACAAGAATTCCCTCATCAATTTGCTGCTTGAGAAACATGAAGTCGAAACCGGTCTGTTCCATTCCTTAATCCCTATTGCGACTTGTAAACGTCTCTTCGATTCGAGAAAGCCCGCACAGGGGATTGCCCAAAGTGTGGTTCGCGTCAAAAGACGTAGCGCTGCTGCAACTCCGTAGCGTGATCACATTCTGATCCTCTTTGTTCATGCCTACGATACGGCATAAGAGCCTCGGACCATATGGGTCGGCAGAATGATGCGGCCACATCGGATACCCAGTGTCTGTAAGCGTCCTTGCAGCTTTATTACAAAAGCATTCTCCGTAGAAAAGTTGACAAGTTTGAACATGTTCACTTTGAACATGGCGCACATTGTCATCTTGGGAATTTCCCGATAAGAGTTCCGTGTTAAAAAACTGGGTACTCTCCATGATTACAACCGATCCACGAACGATGAACCTTGTGGCTCTTGGCATGGCCAAAGTAACGTATGGAGCGCTCCAGATACTTAGGCGGCATCTGGGAAATGACTTAGAGTTAGCACTAATCGGTTTTGCAGTCGTGATGCGTACAAGGCGTGACTTGTTTCAGATTGTGGAAAAGCACGGACTGAACGATGACACAATTGCCGAGATTAGTAGCGAGCAGGGCTTTTACACCTCAATCAATGAAATTCACAGATACACTGGCATCAACCGTGCAACAGTGCGACGCAAGCTGGACAGGCTTCAGACCCTAAATATCGTCGAAAAAATTGAAGGCGACAAATGGCATTTGGTGGACTTCTCGCATGGCGAGAAGGCTCGCCCAGCAATAATGCTGCGCGATCTTCTACAAAACTACATGGCAATTACTAACAAGCTTGAATCTTTGTTACCGGAGGAAATGCATCCAATAATGGGGACGACATTGGAAGAGCTAGGGTCACTCGAAGCCAAAGCACTCCTGGATGACGAAGTAGCAAGCAAAATTACGCGCAAGCTAGAGGTCAAACACTGAGGCTGGAACGCCTGATAAACCATGTATGCCTTGTCCGACCCTTGGTCTTACCTATTTAACACTGCGAAGTGAGATTAGGCGCTACCGAGGCATTTGCTAGATGCAGACGCCATCTGCAAAGAAGATCGCGCCCTTTTTGAAGCACAGAGGCAGCAACTCAAACGGTCAAGCTCTCGTTCGAGGTGGTGTAGAGGTATCTTCAAAGCAAGAGGTTTAATGCGCGGTAGTGTAGGCAAAAAAATTGACGGTCACAATCCGCGCCAACACTTAATTTGGATATTGCCGATCTTAACATCCAGTTAACATTATTAACCAACCGCCACTCGCAACATAGCGGCCTTCATCTGAATTAACACAACAAGACACGCAGTTGCTACAGCGCAGTTGAAACGCAGAGATCAAAGGCATGGGAACGCCCGAAAATTTACTGCGCCTATAGGCGTTTAATTTTTTTACACAGTCATAATGATTGCAACGAAGCAATATGATGCTCTCTCAAGACATCGCCCCCAATCAACAAAGAATCTTAGATCAACATGCGTTCTCGAGAGACAACGCAGGCATGGGCACGATTGCGTGCTCCAAGCTTTTGGCATACTTGGCGCATAATCATCTTTACCTGTGCCTCACTGATCCCGAGGTCACGCGCTATTTCTTTGTTGATCATGCCGTCGGCAGCCAAGCGTAAAACAAAGAGCTCGCGCTCTACAAGCGGCTCCGAAGTTAGGTTGCTTGCGTTTAATTGGCTTTCCTGAGGCTGATGATGTGGGATAAACGTTTGCCCCGAATAAATAAGCCTTAGGGAGACATCTAAAGATTTCAGAGGCATGGATTTTGGGATATAGCCCTTCACACCCAACTTCACCGCATCGTCTAGAAATCTTCTGTCTATCTGCCCGCTAAACAAAACAACATTGACGCCGGGCGCGCGCTTGAGGACACTATCCACACTCGACAAACCCATCATCCCAGGCATCCGGAGATCCAGTAAAACAATATCATACTCGTTAGATGAAAGTTCATCCATGGTGCCGGCCAACGAAGTTGCAACAACAGCAGAGAGCCCCTCATTTCTTGAAAGCGACTGCGCAACTGCCTCTGCAAGCAACTCATGGTCGTCAGCTATCAGAACGTTCATAGGTGGCCTCTATAACAAAAGTTCGCAGGTATTTTATCGAACGATTCGATAGTAGCTCTTCTGCTGAAGAAAGCGAGCCCTTCCATCACGAAAGAACTTTATATCTATAATTTAAACTAAAGTTAAAAATTTTTCACCTATCCAGCACTCATCTTTTTCAAACATGGCGCATTAATGTAAAGAAATCTGCGTATTCGTCAGATTTAGGGTCTATTTATTTCCACTTTGAGGGATATTGCATGCCTCTGCAAGGAAATCAATCAGTTAGCAATCGTTCCTGACTGATTGACTGATGCGTAGATGGGGCGGCTAAGCCACGTCCTTCCAAAAAGCCATGGCATGCCGCGTGATCGATTGGCGAGGACGCCACGCTGCCGCTCGATGAAGGGTGTGGAGCCTGCGCGAAACAAAGATAGATTCGCGGTCTGATCAGTCGCGGCATCATCTCATTCAACTGGGAGTTAAGTCAGCAACTACACAGGCGCGGCCGTTTTTCCCACGGAGCAGGCATTGGCTTGTTTCAGCTCGCGGTTACGACGCCGACTGGTTCAGAGGCACATTATGAGACAAGCAGATGAAGCTCTGCTTATCCGGTTGCAGCACGCGAAAGACCTTGGTGAAAGGCGCAAAAAATTTCGCAACCGGATGAAAATCATGCGAGGTTGGCTAAAGTGGTGGCGAAGGATTACAACGCGCTACGGCCGGTGCAGGATAGTGTTCCCTTTCGCAATTATACTTGCATCAACCGTCCGTTCACGGTTCGAATAACTACAGGTCTTGCACTTGGGATAAAGTGAGCAACAAGCAGGATATAACAATCATTCAACCTTGCTTTATGCATCACAGCCACTAAACAGAGTAAAGGTCTTCTACGGCGTTTAACACACAATAGAGCACCAAGATAAAAGCAACCCAAGCATAATAAACCAATATGGCCGCAACAAAGTTTTTTGATATTATAAAAGAGATGATTGCCAAAAATGCGCCCATAAGAGCGGCTATCACAATAACACCAAGGAAATTTGTCCCATTGCCACTACAATGATAATCAGGACTACTTTGTTGATATTTGCTTTCCATCATGCGTCCAACGAATAAATACAGCTGCGCGGGCTTCTTTGGCGATGTAAATTGAGAACATGTTGTATGATAATTTCATAGCTATCTTTAGACGCGAACAGCCAATCAAAGGTGATACACGGTGTTTGTGGGATAGCCGCCTGCGTCGAGACTGTGCAGAGTTTTGTGGCCTGGCGCATTTTGTCACGCCACAGGGAAGCGGCGTTTGAACATTATTGCGAACTGGTTTTTGAAACCGCCTGCCATTCGCGCATTGAGCACTTCCACAGGCGACGCGTTACTTTTTCAAACGCGCAGGCGCGGGAGGCATGAAGCGAAACCAGCTTAGCTTACGCCAATCTATCGCCTAAGTTAACCGATAGTATAAAGGCAACCGGAGCTATATCCGCTTCTGATCCCAGAAAGCGAAAACACGTAAAAACAAACACTAAGGAAAAATATGGCGCACCCAAGAGGATTCGAACCTCTGACCTCTGCCTTCGGAGGGCAGCGCTCTATCCAGCTGAGCTATGGGTGCCGCATTTGGTCGTATAAGCGCGCCGCTTCCGCGATGCAACAAGGTTTCACGCGAAAAGATCATGACACAGTTCCAGCCCGTCGATCAGCGCATCCACTTCCTCGTGGGTGTTGTACATGGCAAAGGACGCGCGGCAGGTCGCGGTCAGGTCCAGATGCTCCATCAACGGGCCGCAGCAATGTTGCCCGGCGCGCACGGCGATGCCTTTCTGGTCCAGCACGGTAGAGATGTCATGCGCATGGGCCGCGCCGTCCAGCACAAAGCTGAAAATAGCGCCCTTGCCCGGCGCGTGGCCCTGCACACTGATCCAGTTCAGCCCCGCCAGCCGGGTTTGCGCATAATCGCGCAACGCGGCTTCATGCGCTGCAATATTATCCAGCCCGATGCCCATCATATAGTCGATCGCCACGCCCAGCCCGATCTGCTGGACAATGCCAGGAGTGCCGGCCTCGAACTTGTGGGGCGGGTCGTTATAGACAACGCCCTCGCGCGTGACCTCACGGATCATGTCACCGCCGCCCATGAAGGGGCGCATCTCGGCCTGTCGGTCGCGGCTGATATAGATTGCCCCCGATGCCGACGGTCCATACAGCTTATGCCCCGTCACAGCGTAGAAATCGCAGCCTATCGCCTGAACATCGACCGGCATATGCACGGCGGCTTGTGAGCCATCCACAAGCACCGGCACGCCCTTGGCGCGCGCGCCTGTGCAGATAGCAGACACATCTACCACGGTGCCCAACACGTTCGACATATGGGTGACCGCAACCAGTTTGGTGCGCGGGCCGATTGCGTCGATCACCGCTTGCGGGTCCAGGCTGCCATCGGCCTCGGTGTCGACCCATTTGATGACCACGCCCTGCCGCTCGCGCAGGAAATGCCACGGCACGATATTGGCGTGATGCTCCATGATCGACAGCACGATCTCATCGCCCGACTCTAGCTGCGGCATGCCCCAGCCATAGGCCACAAGGTTAATCCCCATGGTCGTGCCGGTGGTATAAAGGATCTCATCCTCATGCGCCGCATTCAGGAACCGTTGCAGCTTGCCGCGCACGCCCTCGTATTTGTCGGTCGCAAGGTTCGACAGATAATGCAGCCCACGGTGCACATTGGCGTATTCTTCGGCATAGCCACGCGTGACCGCGTCAATTACCGCACGCGGTTTCTGTGCCGACGCACCATTGTCCAGATAGACCAACGGCTTGCCGTTCACCTCGCGCGACAGGATCGGGAAATCGGCGCGTATCTTGCCTACGTCCAGCATTGTCACACTCCTTGCGGGCCAAGGCCCAAGATAGCCAGCACGATAGCCAACACCACGGCCAGGCCAAAAAACGCGAACACAATCCCCACCGTGACCTTCAACGCCGACGTAAACCCGTGCAGCGCCATGGTAAAGTTAACCAGCAACCACATGAAAATCGCCAGCGACGCCATGGTGACAAAACCGAATAGCGGCGGAACCAGAAGCAGAACCAGAATCTGCACGATCTGGACCGCGATCATCACGAATTGCAACCACGCCAGCAGCAGCAGCGTGTCAGGAAAGGTGCCACTGCCTCCGGCAAGCCGGC
This sequence comes from Roseinatronobacter domitianus, assembly GCF_023336755.1. GTDB lineage: Bacteria > Pseudomonadota > Alphaproteobacteria > Rhodobacterales > Rhodobacteraceae > Roseinatronobacter > Roseinatronobacter domitianus. Next base: position 57,509 of record NZ_JALZWP010000004.1, read on the forward strand.
CTATGCCCTGCACCGCCACGACCAAGCCCAACAAGACCATGGTCTGGAACACAGCCATAAAGATCAGGCTGCCACCGAAAGCACTTTCGCCCAGCACCAGAATAGAGGCCTGCCCCACCAGCACCGACAGAACCACAACAATGACAAAGCCAAGCCAGCGCGCATCATCGGGCGGGTCCAACGCCAGCAACCGTGCCGCAGTTTCGCGCGGTGCAGTTAGTGTGGAGCGCAGCAGAGCCGCGACAGTCGCAAGTGTCAAATCCATACTCGTCTCCTAGCCCGGCGCCTGCGCGACCGCGCGCACCGCAGATACGCTTTTGACCAATATGTAAAGGAACACCAGCAACACCACAAACCCCAAGCCCTGCGACACCGGTCCTGACCCAAGAAATGCAGACACTCCGCCCTGAAACAACATCAGCGGCGTGACCACCAACAGCGACCAGAACAGCGCCAGCCGCGTCAAGATGCCGGGCACCACATGGCCTGCCACCCGCAAACCCAGTTTCAACAGCGCCGCGCAGCCATACAAGATCAAGGGTAGCAGGAACATGATCCCAAACATTGCGCCGCCCATGCGTTGCTCGAACGTGACCGATGGGTCAATGGTTGCCGCCCGCGACAGTCCGGGCCATTGCGCCACAAAAATCAGCGCGCAGGCCAAAAGCGCAAAAAACATCACTTGCGGTTCGCGCAAGTCGCCTTGCGCCAACCCCCGGACAACCCGGTCCGGCTCGCGGTAGCTGCGCAATATGTTCAGCGTCAAGGACATTGCGCCGCGCACTCCTGCTTCATCTTGCCAAAAATACTCCGGGGGAGTCCGGCCATAGGCCGGGCGGGGCAGCGCCCCCCTTTCCCTGTGTCACTTATGGCGCTGAAGCCACGCTTCAAGACGGTCGCGAAGATCGCCTGCAAGTTCGGTATCTGCAATCTCGTCCAATGCTTCCGCCAGAAACGCCAGAACCAGCAACATCTTGGCTTCGGCGTCCGGGATACCCCGCGCGCGCAGATAGTAAAGCTGCGTCGAGTCAATCTCGCCAGAGGTTGACCCGTGACTGCATTTCACGTCATCGGCATAGATTTCCAGTTCCGGCTTGGCCAGAAACTGCGCATCTTCGTCCAGCAAAAGCGCCTGACTGATCTGGTAGCCATCGGTTTTCTGGGCCAGCCGATCGACCAGAATTTTCCCCTGGAACACCCCGACCGCGCCGTGGCGCAGCACTTTCTTATAGACCTGACGGCTTTCGCAACCCGGCGCGTTATGCGCGACAAACACCGTGTCATCCGCATGGAAGGCACCATCGCCCACGCTGGCCCCGGCCAGATGCGCCGAGCCATCGGCCCCGTCCAGCCAAACCTGCGCCTCGTTACGGGTCAATGCACCGTTCACCGTCAGTGTAAAGCTTTTCAACTGCGCGCCTGCGCTCAGCCGCACGAAAATATGGGCCGCACTCAACCGTGCGTGATCGCGCCCCTGGCTGCGAATATGGTGCAGCGTCGCGCCCTCGCCGATCTCGGCTTCGATCACCGTATTAGAGCGTGCGGCCAGCGGGCCGTTTTCCAACAGCGTCACCTCTGCCCCGGCTTCGACCCGGATGACATGGTGCAACATCGCATCCGCATCTTCGGCGCTGCGGCGGTAGATCAGCGAGATGGGCTTGGCGGGCGTGCCCGTGACCCGGATCAACACACCTTGCGTGGCATAAGCGGTGTTGAAGCTGGCAAGTGGCCGCTCCACCGGGCTTTGCGCCCGCGCTTCCAATGTGCCGAACACCTCGCGCGCCCAGTGCAGGTCGGCCTTGGTGGCGTCAGCCAACAGTTCAAGCTCTACCCCGTCCAGCGCCAGCGCGTCAGAGGCCGCTGCGTCGAACACGCCATCGACAAAGACCAGCTTCACCCGGTCGAACGCGTCGAACACAGGGGCTTCGCTGCCGGTATCCAGCAGGTCCGCTTGCAGGCTCTCCTCTGCGATCAAGGCGCGCGGATCGGTGTATTTCCAGTATTCATCGCGCTTCAACGGCGCGCCCATATCGGACCAGCGCGCCAAGGCGGCGTCCCGCGCGCGTGTGACCCACGCCCCACCCTCTGGCAGTGGCTGGACAAGCTCTGCCGCGCGCGTCTGTTTTTGCGCTTTCAGCTTCGCTTTGGGCATCATGCGTTTGCCTCCGCCAGCAGGTCGGCATAGCCGTTATGTTCGACTTCCAGCGCCAGTTCGGGGCCGCCCGTCTTGATGATCCGGCCTTCGGACATGATATGCACGACATCGGGTTTGATATGGTCCAGCAAGCGTTGGTAATGCGTGATGACCAAGAAAGACCGGCCCGCATCGCGCAGCGCGTTCACACCGTCGCTCACCAGTTTCATCGCATCCACGTCCAGACCAGAGTCGGTTTCGTCCAAGATGCACATCTTTGGTTCCAGCATCGCCATTTGCAGGATCTCGTTGCGCTTCTTCTCACCGCCCGAAAAGCCCACATTGACCGGGCGTTTCAGCATGTCGGCGTCAATCTGCAAGTCCTTGGCCTTGGCGCGAATGATCTTCAGGAACTCACCTGCCGACAATTCCTCTTCGCCACGCGCCTTGCGCTGTGCGTTCACCGCGGTGCGCAGGAAGGTCATATTGCCCACGCCCGGAATTTCGACCGGATACTGGAATGCCAGAAACAGGCCCGCCGCCGCGCGCTCTTCGGGGTCCATGTCCAGCAGGTCCGCACCTTCCAGCGTCGCGCTGCCTTCGGTCACCTCATACCCATCGCGGCCCGACAGCACATAAGACAGGGTGGATTTGCCCGACCCGTTCGGCCCCATGATGGCATGCACCTCGCCGGGGTTGATGGTCAGCGAAAGACCCTTGAGGATTTTCACCTCTGAGTCGTCTTCAAGTTCGGCGTGCAGGTTTTCGATCTTCAGCATGTTTGTTCCTCGTTCTTATATCGGCGTTTTGGGACTAAACAGACGCTTTAGGATAATACCAACGCACCGGCGCTTGGGCGCCCCGTTGGTAAACGTCATTTACATGAGTCCCTTTATAATGGCTCAATTCATCAGCAACTGCGCCAGTAAATGCCACTCTCTTGTTCTTGTCAGGCTCACTCCAGCTTTCGATCCTGTAAACTTCGCGTATCAATCCAAAAGCTACAGCGGCGATATATTTCACCCGAGTGTGCCGTTTTGGGTTAACGACCCAATGACCACGAACCATTTCGTACATTTGGTCAAGGCTGGGCTGTTTCCCATTATTAGTTTCGTTTTTATGATGCTCGACCCACTTCCGGTTTATCTTAATCAAGGCTATCGGGCGATCCAGTTCAGCAGCCAGAGCAGCATACTGATGATTAATTGCTTCAACAGACTTTTTACCGAGTTCGCGTGCTTTATATCCTTTGATCTTATTTGTTTTTTCTTCTGCATCGACTTTTGCGTCATCATTGATGAAGTCAATAAGCGACGACTCTACCAATGATGCCTCAGCCTCAGTCAGCCCATGCCTATGGACTATCAACGAAACATCATTTCCACTCGCCCAGATTGCACGAATTTTGTTTGTTTTCCTGGATTCCGTACTGGTTTCAGCCTCGCTCAAATGCTCGAAGATTCTGTTGCCTACACCCCTGCCCACATAAAATGTATTACCTGAAACAGGATCAACCAAGCGATAGACATAACAACCTAACTCACCATGGACGCCTGCTCGAAAAGCACGTGTCAGATTTCGCATAACTACCCCACCGACCCCTCAAGCGAAATCGCCACCAGTGCCTGCGCTTCCATGGCGAATTCCATCGGCAGTTCTTGCAGCACTTCCTTGCAGAACCCGTTTACCACAAGCGCAACCGCCTCTTCCTCGTCCATACCGCGCTGGCGGCAGTAGAAAAGTTGGTCGTCATCCACCTTGGACGTGGTCGCCTCATGCTCCACGCGGGATGAGGCATTCTTCACCTCGATATACGGCACCGTATGCGCGCCGCACAAATCGCCGATCAGCAAGCTGTCGCATTGCGTATAGTTGCGGCTGTCGCGCGCCTTGGGGTGCATCGACACCAGCCCGCGATAGGTGTTCTGTGCGTGCCCTGCCGAAATGCCCTTGGACACAATGCGCGACTTCGTGCGCTTGCCCAGATGCACCATCTTGGTGCCCGTGTCGGCCTGCTGCCAATTGTTGGCGATAGCGATGGAGTAGAACTCGCCCTGCGTGTCGTCGCCGCGCAGAATGCAGGACGGGTATTTCCATGTAATCGCGGACCCGGTTTCAACCTGTGTCCACATCACCTTGGCGCGGTCCTCGCGACAATCGGCGCGCTTGGTCACGAAGTTGTAAATGCCGCCCTTGCCGTCCTCATCACCGGGGAACCAGTTCTGCACGGTGGAATATTTCACCTCGGCATCTTCCAGCACGACAATTTCCACCACCGCCGCATGCAACTGCGCGGTGTCACGCTTGGGCGCGGTGCAGCCTTCCAGATAGCTGACATGGCTGCCCTTTTCGGCCACGATCAACGTGCGCTCGAACTGGCCGGTGTTTTCGGCATTGATGCGGAAATAGGTCGAAAGCTCCATCGGGCATTTCACGCCTGCGGGGATGTAGACGAAGCTGCCATCGCTGAACACGGCGGAATTGAGTGCTGCGAAATAGTTGTCATTCTGCGGCACAACGCTTCCCAGATATTTCTTCACCAGTTCGGGATGGTCCTGCACCGCTTCCGAGATCGAGCAAAAGATCACGCCCGCCGCCGCCAGTTCCTTCTTGAAAGTCGTCCCGACGCTGACGGAATCAAACACCGCATCCACGGCCACCTTGCGCGGCTCATCCGCACCTTCGACGCCGGCCAGAAGCATCTGTTCTTTCAGCGGGATACCCAGCTTGGCGTAGGTTTCCAACAGCTTGGGGTCCACCTCGTCCAAGGATTTCGGCTTGTCGATCATCGACTTGGGCTTGGCGTAATAATACTGCTCCTGGTAGTCGATCCCCGGCACATTCAGCATCGCCCAATCGGGGCTTTCCATGGTCAGCCAGCGGCGATACGCCTCCAGCCGCCAGTCCAGCAGCCATTCGGGCTCACCGTTCTTCTCGGAAATCAGCCGCACGATGTCTTCATTCAGACCCTTCGGCGCGAATTCCATCTCAATATCGGTATTCCAGCCGTGCTTATAGGTGCCGGCCATGGATTGCACAGTCTCGACCGTCTCGCGGTCCACGCCATCACGCACTTCGGTATCCAATGCAGCCATGTCTTTCCCCTTTTCCTTTCGCGCTGTCAGGCCGCGCGCGCCTTGAACCGCCGATAATCTTTCAGCCACGCCTCGGCAAAACGCAGCACATGGTCTTCTGTTACACCCGGCCCAAGCGAGACGCGGATCGCGCCCTGTGCCGTGGCGATGTCGAACCCCATCGCGCCCAATACGTCCGACCGCTTGGCCTTGCCCGACGAGCAGGCCGAGCCGGCCGAAATCGCAAAGCCTGCAAGGTCCATCTGCATGACCTGCGTCTCGCCCTTCCAGCCCGGCGTTGCCAAGCACAGCGTGTTGGGCAGGCGCGCAACACCTTTCCCGACAGAAATAGTCATATCAGCGGCAGCGTCCAGAGTTTTTTCTAGAATATTTCTAATTTCAGAAACCTGCTCCCAGACACCAGCGGTCAAATCGCGCTGCGCGGCCTCTGCCGCAGCACCGAATCCGGCAATCCCGATCAGGTTTTCGGTGCCGGCACGGCGACCCATTTCCTGCCCGCCACCCCGAATTTGAGCGGCAAGCTCGGTGCCGCGCCGCAGGATCAGCGCCCCGATGCCCTTCGGCCCGCCCAGCTTATGGGCAGACACAAACCCCATCTCGACCCCCAACCAGTTAAACGCGAAGGGGATCTTGCCGAAACCCTGCGTCAGATCGCTGACCGCCAGCCCCTCTGGCAAATCCTGCACAATGCCGGTTTCGGAATTGGCCAGTTGCAGCGTGCTCTGGCCCGGGTCCGGGACCATCACGCGGCCCGCGCCGTCCACCGCCAACGCCCCGTCAGTCCAGGCACGCACGGCGTCATGCTCCACCAGCGCACCCGACAACCCGCGCCCTGCCAATGCCAGCGCGGCCGCTTCGGTCGCCCCAGAGGTAAAGACAATATCTGCGCCTTCGGCCCCCAAAGCCGCGGCCAGTTGCGCGCGCGCCCGCTCCACCAGCGCCCGCGCCGCGCGCCCCTCGGCATGCACCGAAGACGGGTTGCCAACCACATCCATCGCCGCGGCCATCGCCGCCCGCGCCTCGGCGCGTAAGGGAGTCGTCGCATTCCAATCCAGATAGACGCGTTCTCTCAAACCCTCGTCTCCATTCATCCTTGCCCAAATATCCCGGGGGAGTCGCGCGTCAGCGCGGCGGGGGCAGCGCCCCCTATTCGTCCACCACCTGGAACAGGTTGGGCACCGCCGGGCATGGCGTCATCGCGTTGCCTGCCACATCCGACAGCCGCGCCTGATGCAGGAACACATAGACATGCGCCGACAACCCCTCCCAAAGCCGGTTGGTCAGCGATTGCGCGCGCGAACCGGTCACGGCGCCCCTTGCACCCGCGCCCTTGTCCATCGCACTCACGGTTTCCTCTACGGCTTCCAGAATATCGGATACGCGGATCGAATCTGCCCCACGCGCAAGACGATACCCGCCGCCCGGACCGCGGACAGAGGCCACAAGCCCCGCGCGCCGCAATTTCACAAAAAGCTGTTCCAGATAGGCCAGAGACACGTTTTGCCGCTCTGCAATCTCACCCAGCGACACAAGCCGTCCTTCGGGGGCCAGTGCAAGGTCGACCAGCGCGATCATTGCATAACGGCCTTTTGTCGAGAGTTTCATCGCAAATATCTCCGTGACGCGCCGAAAACCCTGCGCGAATGCCAATCCGGTTGACCTTTGACACCCCCCGCCCTAAAGCTGCAAGCTGCCGCAGTCCTGCCTGTCAGGCCAAAATACGGCCAGCGTCAGTTTAGAATGGCTCTAAAATACCTGAATATGAAAGTCAAGAATACCCCTGCATGGTTCATCCGCTGTCCCGGTGCCGTTTTTGACCCGGCCCTGACCGGCCCTGTCCTGCAAAATCCCGTTATCCTCGCATAAGGCTTCCCCATGCCAGAGATCATCTTCGCCGGCCCCGAAGGCCGCCTGGAAGGCCGCTTCCATCCGCAACGCAAGGTCGATGCACCTATTGCCATCGTGCTCCATCCGCACCCGCAGTTCGGCGGCACCATGAACAACAAGGTGGTCTACAACCTGCATTACGCGTTCTACAAAATGGGCTTTTCGGTGTTGCGCTTCAATTTCCGGGGTGTTGGCCGCAGCCAGGGCGAATACGATCAGGGCGTGGGCGAATTGTCCGATGCGGCTGCCGCACTCGACTATGTGCAGGCACAAAGCCAGAACGCCCGGCATTGCTGGGTTGCAGGGTTCAGCTTTGGCGCGTGGATCGGGATGCAGTTGCTGATGCGTCGCCCCGACATCACCGGTTTTGTGTCGGTCGCGCCGCCGGCCAACCTTTATGATTTCAGCTTCCTTGCGCCCTGCCCTGCATCGGGTCTTATTATCAATGGCACCGCCGACCGTGTGGCACCTCCGCGCGATACGCGGACGCTGGTGGGCAAGCTCAAAGAGCAGCGCGGCATCACCATCACGCATGAAGAAGTCGAGGGCGCGGATCATTTCTTCCAGAATGAAGACCAGCATATGCAGCCCATGCTCACGACGGTGACGGATTATGTCACGCGTCGCCTGACCGAAGGCACCCGGTAGGCGCGCATGCACTGGGTGTTCCTGGGCATTGCCATCTTCTTCGAGACCTTGGGCACCACGCTTCTCAAGGCCAGCGACGGGATGACGCGCGCGGCCCCCGGCATCGCGGCCTTTGCCGCCTATGCGCTGTCCTTTTGGCTGCTGTCGCTGGCGTTGCGCATCATCCCGGTGGGCGTAGCCTATGCCATCTGGGCGGGGCTTGGAATTTGCCTGATCGCGGCGATTGGCTGGGTGTTGTTCGGCCAGAAGCTGGATTGGGCCGCGCTGCTGGGCATGGCGCTGATCCTGTCGGGTATCTTGGTCATCAATCTGTTCAGCGCCAAGGTCTGACCCGTGCATGATCGCCCCACCCATACGCTGTTTGAAGACGCGCAAGGCTTGCTGGTCGGAACCGGCCTATGCGGCTTTGGCCTGTCGATGCTGACCAGCGCAGGGCTTGTGACCGGGCAGACCGCAGGGCTGGCTGTGCTGTTATCCTATGTCACCGGCTTTGGCTTCGGGGTGTTGTTCTTTGTCATCAACCTGCCCTTCTACTGGCTGGCCCATCGCCATTTGGGACGCGATTTCACGCTCAAGACCTTTATCGCCGTTGCACTTGTCTCTGCCTTTGCGGAACTCGCCGACCGGTTGGTGAACACGCAAGCCGCGCACCCGGCTGTTGCGGCGGTTCTCTTCGGTATGATCGCGGGTGCCGGGCTGCTGGCGATTTTCCGCCACCGCGCCAGCTTGGGTGGCGTGGGTATCCTGGCCTATTACCTGCAAGAGCGGATGGGCTGGCGCGCAGGCTGGGTGCAACTGGGCTTTGATCTGGCTCTGTTTGGTGCCGCACTTCTGGTCATGGCCCCCGATCTGGTGCTCTGGTCGTTGCTGGGCGCGGCCATTCTGAACGTGATTATCGGGGTCAATCATCGGCGCGATCGCTACATCGCGACCTGATACGACATTACAGGGCTGGCCAGACGCCCTTCAATCGGCTAATGCGGCGGCGCAGCACAAAAAGGCACTTCTGTTATGGACCTTCGCAATATTGCGATTATCGCACATGTTGACCACGGCAAGACGACGTTGGTGGACGAACTTCTGAAGCAATCGGGCACCTATCGTGACAATCAGGCCACGACGGAACGCGCGATGGACAGCAACGATCTGGAACGCGAACGCGGGATCACCATCCTTGCGAAAGCCACCTCGGTCGAGTGGAAGGACATGCGCATCAACATCGTGGACACGCCCGGCCACGCCGATTTCGGCGGCGAGGTCGAGCGCATCCTGTCGATGGTCGATGGCGTGGTGCTGTTGGTGGATGCCGCCGAAGGTCCGATGCCGCAAACCAAATTCGTGACCTCGAAAGCGCTGGCGCTGGGGCTGCGCCCCATCGTGCTGCTCAACAAGGTCGATAAGCCCGCCGCCGATGCCGACAACGCACTGGACCTTGTGTTCGACCTGTTCGCCAATCTGGGCGCGAGTGACGAACAGCTTGATTTCCCTGTGCTTTACGCATCTGGTATCAATGGTTGGGCCGATGCAGAACTGGACGGGCCGCGCAAAGATATGTCGGCTTTGTTCGATCTGGTCGTCAAGCATGTGCCCGCACCCAAGCAGGTCGAAGATCGTGCTGCATCATTCCGGATGCTGGCGACCACACTGTCGGCCGACCCCTATCTGGGCCGGATCCTGACCGGGCGCGTCGAAGCAGGCACGCTGAAACCGGGAGAGACGATCAAGGCGCTGTCGCGCGACGGCACCAAGATCGAGCAGTTCCGCTGCACCAAGGTTCTGGCGTTTCGCGGGCTTGGCCAGCAGCCGATTGACGCCGCTGAAGCGGGCGATATCGTCACCATCGCGGGCATGACCAAGGCCACCGTGGCCGATACGCTCTGCGCGCTGGACGTGGATACCGCGCTTCCGGCACAACCCATCGACCCGCCGACCATCTCTGTCACGTTCGGGATCAATGATTCGCCGCTGGCGGGTCGTGACGGGTCCAAGGTGCAATCGCGCGTGATCCGCGAACGCCTGATGCGCGAAGCCGAAGTCAACGTGGCCATCAAAGTCAGCGACACGCCGGGCGGCGACGCCTTCGACGTGGCGGGCCGTGGCGAATTGCAGATGGGCGTGCTGATCGAGAACATGCGCCGCGAGGGGTTCGAGCTGTCCATCTCGCGCCCGCGCGTTCTGATGCGCGACGAGGGAGGGCAGCGCCTTGAACCGGTCGAGGAAGTCACCATCGATGTGGATGACGAATATACCGGCACCGTGATCGAGAAACTGACCGGCACACGCCGCGGCGATCTGGCTGAAATGAAACCTGCTGGCGCTGGCAAAACGCGGATCATCGCGCATGTGCCGTCACGCGGGCTGATCGGCTACCACGGCGAGTTCCTGACCGATACGCGCGGCACCGGGGTTCTGAACCGTGTGTTCCACGAATGGGCCCCCTACAAGGGTCCGATTCCGGGCCGCCGTCAGGGTGTGCTGATTTCGATGGAAGATGGCACCGCCGTTGCTTTTGCGCTGTGGAATCTGGAAGATCGCGGCAAGATGTTCATCAACCCGCAAGACCCGGTCTATCAGGGCATGGTCATTGGCGAACATAGCCGCGACAACGATCTGGAAGTAAACCCGCTGAAGGGCAAGAAGCTGACCAACGTGCGGGCCTCTGGCACCGATGACGCGGTCAAGCTGACCCCGCCGACCATCATGTCGCTGGAACAGGCGATTGCCTATATCGACGACGATGAGCTGGTCGAAGTGACGCCCAACGCAATCCGCCTGCGCAAGCGTTTCCTTGACCCGCATGAGCGCAAACGCCAATCACGCGCCAGCGCTTAAGCGCCAGAGGTCTGACCCAAGAAAATTGCCCGCGTGCGCCCGTTTCCGGGGCCACGCGGGCTTTTTTGTAGTCGAAGGGATGTTCTGTGCGTTGCGGGCATTCGCAGTCGCCAGCCCCACATTTACTGTTTTTTGTAAGTCATAACGCTCGCAAACGGCGCCCACGGCCAAGCGACATGTTCTAGGACTGCCTGAATGCCCACTCAGCGCCAGCGGTGGAATGCCAGTTCTCAGAACGGTGACGGGCGGCTTCGGTCAGCGTGCAGTTGAACAGAATATCCGACCCAATGTCGCAGACCTGCGTTTCAGGGCGGGGCGCATCGGCAAGGCTGCCGATCTGCGTGATCCGGTTAAACCCTTGCGGTCCACCACCGATCAGCAACGGGGCCACCGCGACATGCAGGTGCGACAGCAGCCCCGCCTCAAAAAAGCGCGACACCGTAATCCCCCCACCCTCGACCAGAATATTGTGCAGGCCAAGCTCGTGCAGGCCAGCAAGAATCTGGCGCGGCGCAAGCGTGCCATCTGTCAGGCTGGGCAGGCGCACCACTTCTACGCCAGCGGGGCGGTCGCGCGCCACGGTTTGCACCACAATCCTGCGGGTGCCATCATCGCGCAGCGCCGGAGCATCGTCGGTCAGGCGACCACGCGGGTCAATGATAACCCGCGCCGGGTTCTGACCCGCACACAACCGCACGGTCAGGCGGGGGGTATCATGAAGCGCTGTGCGCACTCCAATGACCACGGCATCTGCAATTGCGCGCAGCCGATGCAAATGGCGCAACCCATCCGGCCCGGAAATATCGCGCGCGTCGCCGGACGCGGTGGCCACACGCCCATCCAGCGATTGGCCGATCTGCCCGATCGCCATCGGCCCCATATCGCGCCGCGCCAACGGGGCGTAGATGTTCAGCGCCGACCGCTCGCCCGCTGTCCAGTCACCGCAACAGGGGCAGCCCTGCCCCGCGCGAATGTCGAGAATACGCTGCCAGACTCGCGGCGTGACATCGGCCTTATCCATGCGCTCTCCTTTCCGGTGGCACAGCCAGCAAATCCTTGTGCCCGATCCGCACTTCAGCATGATCCAGCGCCGCACGCCGCGTGGCCAGCCAAAGCTCTGTTCCGTTGTGCCCGGCGCGCGCGGCAGCCGTGGCAATACCATCCAGCAATTCCGCCTGAAGGGTCTGATCGGTCGGCCCAAGACGCCACGGACTATCGGCCAGTTCAACCGTGTAGCCGGCGTTCCTGAACAGCGTGGCAGCCCGCGTGGCACTTTCTGCCCCCAGCGCGGGACCGAACCCTTTGTCGCTGCGCTGATCGGCATTGAACGCGCGTGTCACGGCCGCATCTTCGTCATGTTCTGGGGTCCACGACATTTCCCCATCATAGCTGAGCGCAGCGTAAAACGGTAGCCCGGCCCGGACCAGCCGCGCCACCAACCCTTCAAGCCATGCCTCTGACACAAGGTCCAGCAGCGCCGAGGCGGTGACAAGCGTCGCGCCGTCAAGCGGCAGCGCATCCAGTTCGGTCAGGTCAGCCTGAACCCCTGTCACCCGCCCCCCAAGGCGCGGGGCCAGCGCCAGCAAGCCGGGGTCATTGTCGACCAATGTCCAGCGCATGCCTGTCGGCACCACGTCAGACATTGCCCGCACGGTCGCGCCGGTGCCTGCGCCCAGATCGACGATCCGTTCCCCTGCACGTGCCCCGGCCATTGCCAGCAAGCGCGCGTCGCGCGCAGCGCGGTCGGCAGGCGCGCGCAGGCTCAACCAATCGGGCGCAAATCCCATTGGCTACACCTGCCCTTCATACCAAGCGCGGGCCATGTGGCTTTCATGCAGCAGAATGCGCAGCTTTTTCACCCGGCCATCGTCTTTCAGATCACCCGCCGCAATCCGCGCTTTCATGGTATCGAAGATATGCTTGCACAGGAATTCGGTGGTGGTGAATTTGCCTTCAAATTCAGGCACCTCGTCTAGGTTCTTGTAGCGCAGCGGGGCCAGCGTATCGGCCAGGGCCTCTGTCGCAAGGCCGATATCCACGACCAAGCCATGCGCGTCGATATCCTCGGTGTAAAAGGCGGCATCGACGGTAAAGGTGGCCCCGTGCATACCCTGCGCCGGTCCGAAAACCGGTGATGGCAGCGAATGGGCGACCATGATGTGATCGCGAACTTCGACAGCGAACATGATATGTCCTTTCAAAGGGTCAGGTGTAACGGATGCGGTGGCACAGCGTGGCCGGGTCCGCAAGAATGGTCGCGTAGTCACGCGGCATATCGGCGAAATCGCTTTCGCCAGAGATCAGCACATCCAAGCGTGGGTCGGTCAACATACCCAGCGCCTTGGCCAGACGGCGGCGATAATCCCAGCGCGGCAGACGCTCTGGCGGCAAGGCGCCAACCTGCGAACTTATCAGCCGCAAACGCTGGCTGTGGAACCGCCCGCCCAAAGGCAAGGCAACGGGCGTGGTGCCGTGCCAGCTGGCCTCTACCACGGTGGCGCCCGGCCCGGCATGCTCCAGCGCAAGCGCCAGACCGGCAGCGGATGCCGAAGCATTCACAATAACGTCATAGTCGCCGGAGAGCCCGTCGGGGGCCGCAAAATCGCATCCCAGACGCGCGGCCAAAGCACCGCGCGCCGGGTCCAGATCGCAGAGCGTGACCTCTGTTCCCGGCATTGCAGCGGCCAGATATCCGACCAATGCCCCGACAACCCCCGCGCCGACAACCGCCACGCGGTCGCCTGCGGAAACGGCACTGTCCCAGACCACGTTCAGCGCGGTTTCCATATTGGCGGCCAGAACCGCGCGCGCGGGCGGCACACCCGGCGGCAGCGGAATGGGGGTGTCGGGGGGCAAGCGAAACATGTCCTGATGCGGGTAAAGGGCAAAGACCATTTCCCCGACATTTGGCCCTTCTGCACGCTCTGCAACGGCACAATAACCGTATTTCACGGGAAAGCTGAACGCGCCTTCCTGAAAGGGCGCACGCATGTTGTCCTGTTCACGGGTCGGCACGTTGCCCGACAGCACCAACCGCTCCGTTCCGCGGCTGATGGCGCTGTAGCGCATCTGCAAAAGTTCGCCCGACCCGATATCTGCGGGCAACAGGCGTGCCTCTCCGGGCGCGCATATCCAGAGGGCGCGGGGGGTCACGGTGTCTTGCGTCTTATGCGGCATGGCGATCTCTTGTTTCGTTGCAGAAGGTAGCGCATGACCCTGCCCTGCCAAGGCAAGAGGGCGCGCAAAAAACAACGGTATGTTGGCTGGACATATGCGCGGCTGACCTAGTTAACCCATATATTGCAGAAGGAAACGCGTTTTGCGGCTGGGCAGTATTCTGGGCGTTTTGCGGTCGGTGATGATCTATTACAACCCGGCGCTGATGCGGCGGAACCGGCAGCTATATCAGACATTGATCGTGCCGGGCGACCTGACATTCGACATAGGCGCGCATGTGGGCACACGCGCGCGCGCGCTGCGGCATTGCGGGGCGCGGGTGGTCGCGTTTGAACCGCAACCGGTTTTCGCCAGTTTCCTGCGGTGGACCTTGCCGCGTGATATCATTTTGGTCGCAGCCGCGCTTGGCAAAACAGAGACACGCGCGCAGATGGCCGTATCGCAGCGTCATCCGACAGTGTCATCGCTGCGCGACAGCCTGCCGGACGAAGCACGCACCATGCCCGGTTTCGAACATGTGCGCTGGGACAGCCGCGCCGAAGTGACGGTAACGACACTTGATGCCATGATCGCGGCGCACGGCGTTCCCCGCTACATCAAGATCGACGTGGAAGGCTATGAGGCCGAAGTGCTGGCGGGCCTGAGCCGCCCTGTTAGTCTGGTGTCCTTCGAATACCTGCCGGGCCTGCCGCAAGCCAGCGCAGGAGTGTTGGCGCGCCTGGCAGAGCTTGGCAGTTACGAATTCAACGTCGTGCGCGGTGAGAATGCCGGGTTCGACTGGCCCGACTGGCGCGACATGGCAAGCCTGCGCAACTGGCTGGGCCAGCAGGCGCCTGATAGCGGGTCTGGCGACATTTATGCGCGGCTGATCGCTGCCTAGTTCCTTAGGCGGCGCGCAGCACCTGCGCAAATTGCGCAAAAACAGAGGGCGTTGCCGTTAGCACCGTGCCGCTGATTTCTGGTGGCAAACCGGGGGTCAGCCCGTTCACCTCTGCCCCTGCCTCGCGCAGCAGGACCAGCCCGGCGGCAATGTCCCAAGGCTGCAAGCGGCGCTCCCAGAACCCGTCCAGCCGACCGCAGGCCACATAAGCAAGGTCCAGCGCCGCAGCCCCCATACGCCTTACCCCGGCACAATGCGGGGCAAGTCGGGCGATATCGGCAGCGTGGTCGTCGATATGATCCATGCTGCCAAAGGGAATGCCGGTGCCAAACAGCGCGGCGCTCAGGCTATCCGTATCTGCCACGCGCATCGGTGCACCATTCAGCCACGCGCCCTGACCTTTGACCGCCGCAAAGATTTCGTCGCGCAGCGGGTCATAGATAACCCCAAGCGTTCGACTGCCCTTCACCTCCAGCGCGATCGACACCGCCCAATGCCCTATGCCGCGCAAATAATTGGTCGTGCCATCCAGCGGGTCCACGATCCAGACATTGGACGCGTCCTGCGGCGGCGTGCCGGTTTCCTCACCCAGCCAATGATCCTGCGGCCCGCAAAGACGCGCACGCAACAGCGCCTCGGCGCGCAAGTCGGCCTCGGAGACGAAATCTCCGGCCCGCTTCGAACGTGGTGCAAGCCTCTCTTGCCCCTGCCGCAGTTTGACCAACACTCCACCGGCCTCGCGGGCGGCGGCAATGGCTGTGTCAAGCGCAGGGTGCTTGGGAAAGGCGGCTGCGGTCATGGCTGCACCCGATCGCGCCGCGCGCCCATCAGGCGCAGCGCCAGAGGCACAAGGCCGCTCAGGGCCGCGACAATGGCGGACAGACCGAATGCGACACTTGCCGCCACAGCTTCTGTCGCGGTTACACCGACGAGCGGCCACACTCCGGCAGCCAGCCCTTCGCGCACCCCCCAGCCATTGACTGTCAGGGGCACCAGCATGGCCAGCAAGGTCAGCGGAATGACGAAAAGCGCATCCACAGGGTCAAGCACCACGCCGACCGCCCGCGCCGCGGCCCAAACGCCCAGCAGGTTACAGGCCAGCACCGCCGCGCTTAGCCCGACTTGCACCGTCATCTGCGCGCCCCATGCCCGATAGGCCAGCGCACGCCAGCGCCGGGGCGTGAACCGCACCAGCATGACAGAACATGCCGCGCTGCCAAAGCCGATGGCCAGGCCCACGGGCATGCCATGACGCACGCCAAGCCACCAGCACAGCCCCGCAAGCCCGGCCAGCAGCAGGGCGATCTGCCCGGCCAGCCGTTCCAGAACCACTGATGCTGCCGCAGGCCGCCAACCGCCCATCGCCCCACGCGCCCGCGCGGCACGGCCAAGATCGCCCAGCACGCCGCCCGGCAACAGCGTGTTGCCCAAAACCGACAGGTGGTATTCGGCCACGGCCCAACCAAGCGGGACGGGCGTTCCCAGCGCCTGCGCCGTCACCTGCCACCGCAGCGCCGACAGCCATATCTGCAAGACAAGCAGCAGCCCGGCCAGCGCGATCCACCCGATCTGGGCGGTGGCCAGCCGTTCCAGCAACAGCGTTGGGCCAGCCAGCCAGATAACCGCTGTCAGCACAGCGAGCGTGGCAATCATACGCCAGAGCCATGCTCTCATGGGGCTGCATCCGTGCTCAGGCGAGTCAGCAGCAGGTCGCGCAGCGCGTCCATTGCCAAGCTGGGCGTGGCCGGATCGGGCAACATGCCTTGGACCCAGCCCAACCCGTCGAACAGTGCCAGCAAATCGGGCGGGCCAATGACATGCAAGGGCACGTCAAACCCGTCCACGCCGGACACAAAGCGCGCCGGTTCATGATCGCCCATGACCACGATCAGGGGCGCTGTATCACCCTGTCGCGCGGCCCAGTCCCCAACCGTTTCAAGGCTGTAGTCGGTGGCCTGCCGGAACTGGTCGCGCACCCGGTCATGATCGCGCCAGACCACCTCTGGCGGGTCGCCCGACAAGGCCCATGGGTCAAAGATGCGCCCGTCGCCAAGTGCATCCCACGGCAAAAGCTGCGGCACCGGCACCCAAGGCGCATGGGACGACACAAGCGCGATCTGCGCGACCAGCGGCGCACGGTCCGGGCGTGATTGCTCCAGCCGCTCGAATGCGGTCAGTGTAAACTGATCCGGCATCGTCACCCAGTTGAACGGTTGCCCCCGATAGCCCAGATCATCGGCGTTATAGATCGCATCGAACCCGAAATAGCGTCCTTCCGGCCACGGCAGCACATGCGCCGGCATGATTGCCACGGTGCGGCGCCCGGCCTGCGCGGCAAAGTGAAACAAGGTGCGGCGCGGGCTGGCCAAAAGCGCGCGGTAGCGCGATTGCGTGTCCAGCCACAGGCCCGACGCGACGGACCCATGCGTCAGCCAGCTTTGCCCGCCCACCATGGGCGCGCGCGCCCAGCCAGAGCGGATGGCCAACCCGGCTTGGCCGATCTTGGCTTCGGCGCGGCGCAGGGTCGCGCGATGGGTCGGGGCATAGAGCGGGTTCTCATGGCTGGAACGGCCGTAACTCTCGACAAAAATCAGGACCATGTCGCGCGTGCCAAGGCGTTCTAGGCCTGGCTCAATCTGCACCATCGGATCGTTTTGCGAGGCGGTCACAAAACGCGCAAGATCGCGCCGCGCGACAATGGCGTGCTCGACACGTTCCAGACCGACCCGCGCGGTAAAGGCGGCACCCGGCGGGCGCAGCTCTTGGGGCAAGGTCCATGCGCCGCGCGCGGCGCCGATCTCTGCGACAGCAACAATAGCGGTCACGGGCACCAGGGCACCGGCCAGCACGCGCGCAGGCTTGGGCATTTGCACGCGGGCCAGCACACCCGTCGCCCACCACAACAGCCAGCCCAGCGCGCCCAGGCCCAGCACAATCGCCACAAGAGCCAGCCATGACAGAAAACCCCCAAGGCTGCCTTGGGCCAACATCCATGCGGCAGGCAGCAGGTGGTAATCGACCACCAGATTGAAGCCCCTGTTGAACGCCGTAAAGGTCGCAAAATCGGCCAGTTTCAGCACCGCGATTGTCCAGATCGCGGCAACCAACAGGATGCGCAGCGCAATCCCTGCCCTACCCGGACCAAAGGCCAGTAGCGCCGCCACGATCACCGGTAATTCCAAAGGGAAAACCGCCAAAGCGCCCCATGTCATCGCTTGCGGATGGTTGGGCTGGATCAGAACCAAAAACAGGATGGCCAGGGCGGCAACGCGTGTCATCCCGGCGCATCCGCCTGCGCGCGAAGTGCCCGGATGTCATACAGGAACGAGGCCAGCACGACACACAAGATCGTCAAGCCCACGCCCTGCGCCAAAGCGCCTTCCAGCATTGGCATAAGCAGACAGACCTGCCCCCCCATCTGAACCCCGGCCACCACGCGGCGGCGCTGCGAGGGGCCCAATGGGGCGTGCATCCACGGCCAGATATGCCCGGCCAACAGGAATGCCGGGCGCATCAGGCCCAACACCAGAAACCACGGGCCGACCTTGCCCAATGCAACCGCCAGCGCCGCCATCACAAGCGCAAAGGCCACATCGGTTTCCACATCCAGCCGCGCCCCGAAGCGCGATGAAAGCCCGGCGCGGCGCGCGGCCCATCCGTCGACCCCGTCAAGTGCAAGGACACAGGCCGCCAGTCCGGCCAGCAGGTATCCCAGCACGGTCAGCGTTTCGGGGACAATCAGCAACCCGGCCAGCGCCGCAATCGCCGCGCCGCGCAGCAGCGTGACGATATTGCACAAACCCAGGCGAGAATGCGGGTAGGACAGCCGCCGCAAGCCGTGCAGCGCCAACCCGCCCGCAAGCACCATCATAAAGCCCGCCAGCAACGCCGCCGCCATGGCGTGTTCTGCACCGGCATGGCTGGCAAGCCCGAAGGCGCCGACACCGGCAAGCGGCAAGCTTGCGCCAACCACAACCCACGCCTGCCGCATGGCTTGCGGGGCAACGGGCGGTGCTAATGGTGTGTCGCTGTGCATCATGTCCCCAAGAGTTAGCACGCCATCGCAAGGTTCAATCCCGATCTTGCGTGGTTTTTGCCTGCTCACGCGAGTTTGCTTTTACCGGGTGCGCTCTAACTTCTACCGTTAGCTGCGTCCAACCCGGCATTGCAAAGGGCATGTATGACCTCTTCAACCACCAAACCGACCCGATATGCCGCCACAACCCGCGCCTTGCATTGGATCGTGGCGCTGATGGTGCTGGCCACCATTCCGGTCGGGGTTATCATGCTGCAAGACGGCCTGTCGCGCGATCTGCGCAACACGCTGTTCATCCTGCATAAAAATGGTGGGGTCATTATATTGCTGCTGGTGGTCCTGCGGCTGGGTTGGCGCGCGCGCAACCCCGCGCCGCCCTTGCCCGACAGCGTGCCGCCGCTGCAAGCGCGCATCGCCCATCTGGCGCATGGCGCGCTTTATGCGCTGCTGCTGGTTATGGCACTCAGTGGGTATGTCCGCGTCCGTGCTGGGGGCTTTCCGGTTGAAATGCTCGATGCTATCGGAATGCCGGGCTTGGTGCCGCGCTCGGATTCCTTGGCGGAAACGGCGAAATGGGTTCACGCCACGGCGCGCTTTGCGCTGGTGGCGCTGATCCTGGCGCATATCGCGGCAGGGCTGAACCATCTGCGCAAACGGGATGGCGTTTTCGAGCGGATCTGGCCACCTTTCGGGCGTGGCCGGGTATGAGCCGCACCTTCTGGCCGGTTGCCATTGCGTTGGCCCTCGCCTCTGGCCTGTCTGCACTGTTCTGGACGGGAATCGACCATCCCACCACAGCGCCCGCGCTGGCCGCAGCGGTGCTGGTCCTGTTCTCTGTCAACGCGCTTGCGCTTGCTGCGGCGGCGGTGACAGCCGTTATGGGCGTGCCTCGACCTGCCGCGCCGACAGGGCATAGCGCCATCCCAAGGGACCGCTGCGCTATTCTTTGGCTGATATGCGGCGAACCCCCAGAGCCTTTGGCAGTGCGCGCCAGAGAATTGGTAAAAGCCTTGAAAGACCGCCCCGAAGGCGCGAACACGCAGGTTTTCATCCTGTCAGACACGACCGATGCCGACGCAGTCGCCAACGAGCAGGCGCTATTCGCCGCATTACCGGGCGTTATCTACCGCAACCGCACTGCGCCCGACGGTCGCAAACCGGGCAATCTGCGCAACTGGCTGGAGCATTACGGCGCA
Source organism: Roseinatronobacter domitianus (assembly GCF_023336755.1). Taxonomy (GTDB): domain Bacteria; phylum Pseudomonadota; class Alphaproteobacteria; order Rhodobacterales; family Rhodobacteraceae; genus Roseinatronobacter; species Roseinatronobacter domitianus. The sequence goes on from NZ_JALZWP010000004.1 coordinate 77,394, forward strand.
GAGTTCGACACGATGCTGGTGCTGGACGCCGATAGCAGCTTTACCGCCGAGCGCTTGGCCCAGATGCGCCAGACCATGGCGCAAGAGCCGCGCTTGGCGCTGCTGCAAGCCGGTATCGCGCTGCGCCCCGGTTCCAGCCGACTTGCGCGGTTGCAACGTCTGTCGGTGCGGATGACGGGACCGGTCTTTACCAGCGGGCTGGCACGGCTCAGCGGAGCCTGCGGCAATTATTGGGGGCATAACGCGCTGCTGAGGGTAGAGGCCTTTCGCGCTGTGGCCGACCTGCCCGCCTTGCCGGGACGTCCCCCATTCGGCGGGCCGATCCTGAGCCATGACTTCATCGAAGCCGCCTATCTGCGTGCCGCTGGCTGGGACTTGCGCATCTGCCCCGCCATGCTTGGCAGTGCCGAAGATGCGCCGACGACCACAGCCGCCTATACCCGTCGCGACCGCCGCTGGGCGCAAGGCAACCTGCAACATCTGCGATTGATCGGCGCGCGGGGGCTGCATCCGGGAAGTCGCCTGCATCTGTTGGCCGGAATTCAATCCTACATCTCTGCCCCGATCTGGCTGGCTTTGGTGCTGTTGCTTGGGTCCGGCGCGGTCCATGCACGGCCCGAGGCCTGGGTCGCATTGGCCGCAACGCTCACTGTGTTGCTGGTGCCAAAACTGGCCGGGCTGGCGCGGTTGCGCCGCCAGATCGCGCGCCGCCCCGGCCCGGTGTTGCGGGGCTTTGGGGCAGAACTGGTGCTTTCCACCGTCATCGCCCCCATCTGGATGCTGCGGCGCGCCGGTCATGTGCTGTCGGTGCTGGCCGGGCGCGATGGCGGTTGGCAACCCTCTGGGGCGGCACTTGCGCCCAGTGGCAAGGCCGGTCGCGGCGCGCAAATTGCAGGGCTGGCAATTCTGCTCGCGGTGATCTTTCCGCAAGCGCTGCTGGCATCTGCCGCCAGTGCGGTCTTGTCGGCGGCGATGGTGCTGCCCGTGGTAGGACCGCTGCTTGCCGCGCCATGGCTTCTGGCGTGGCTCGATGATCTGGCACGACCCAACCATGTCGCAGCCTATTACGATGCCAGCACGAAGCGCTTTCTGGCCGTGGGTGGCAGCGGCGGGGCGCTGGCCATTCATCGCCCGCTTTGGGCAGATGGAGTGGGCACCTCGGAACAGGCTGCGGCCCATGTCAACACGCTGATCGCCGAGGCCACAGAGCGGATGCTGGGGCACCCGCCGGAACACTTGTGCGACCTTGGCTGCGGCGTGGGCGGCACCGTGTTCCACCTGGCGCACCTGTGGCCAGAGGCGCGGTTCTCTGGCCTGACGCTAAGTGCGGAACAGGTGCGGCTGGCCCGAAGCCATGCCCGCGCACAGGGGCTGTCCGATCGCTGCCATTTCCTGCAAGCCGATTTCACACTTCATGCCAGCCTGCACAAGGCAGAGGTGGCCATCGCCGTCGAAAGCCATGTCCACGCGCCCAGCGCAAAAGCCTTTTTAACCGCCGCGCTTGACCATCTGGCGCCCGGTGGCGTGCTGGTGCTGGTTGACGATATGCTGGCCGAAGAGCGCACCTTGCCGCCCCGCCACGCGCGGCTGATCGACAGCTTTCGCAAGGGCTGGCGCTTGGGCCATGTCAGCGCGCGCGGTCAGATCGCCGCGCAAGCCGAAGCGCTGGGCTATGCCGTGCTTGCCGAGCGCGATCTGAGTGCATTTCTGCATTTGACACGCTGGCGGGACCGCGCCTTGCGCGTGGTCGGGCCGATGGCAGAGCGGTTCGGGCTGCACCATCGACCGCTTTTCGCCAATATGATCGGTGGCAATGCGCTGACCGAAGCCTATCGCCACGGGCTGATGCGCTACACGCTGCTGGTGCTGCGCGCCCCACACGCCGCGCGCCTGCCGGATGATCGTTCGGAAACTGCGGCATGAAGCGGCGCGGCTTCCTCTGGGGGGGTGCAGCCTGCCTTGCGCTGCCCCCACATCTGGCCCTTGGACAGGGCCAAGACCCGGAACGCAGCCTGATAGAGACCGCACGCAAGGCCGCGACGCGGCCCTACCGCCCTGACAGGACGCCCCTCTCCGCGCCCTTCGACGGGGCCAGCTATGACAGTTATCGCGGCATTCGCACGCGACCGGGCCTGAGTGGCGATCTGGCGCTCGGACCCGAGTTTCGCGCCGATATGCTGCCGCAGGGCTGGTTGTTTCGCGAACCCGTGACGATAGACTTGCCGGGCCATGACACGCGTTTTTCGCCCTCGCTGTATGATTTTGACAACCGGTATTTCGGTGCGGATGCCGCTGGGCAAGATGCCGGCTCAATGGGCTTTTCCGGCCTGCGCCTGCGGCACCGGCTGAACGCGCCCGATACGTGGGACGACGTGCTGGTTCTGCAAGGCGCAAGCTATTTCCGCGCCCTGGCCAAAGATACCGTCTACGGGTTATCGGCCCGCGCTTTGTCGCTGGGAACAGGTGGCCCGACCCCGGAAGAATTTCCGCGCTTCACCCGGATCGTCGTATTCGGCACGCAAGACGGGCTGCGCTTTGGCTGCCTTGTGGACAGCCCGCGCGCCAGCGCCGCACTGATCGCCACGCTGCACCCCGGCCCGCGCACGGTGCTGGACTGCGCGTTGCATCTGTTCCCGCGCGTGCCGCTGGAGGATGTGGGAATCGCGCCGCTGACCTCTATGTTCCAGCACAATGACATCGGCCCGGCCCGGATAGATGATTTTCGCCCTGCGGTGCATGACAGCGATGTTCTGGTGGTCGATAATGGCGCGGGAGAACGGCTGTGGCGCCCGCTCGCGAACCCCGCCAACGTGCAAATGTCGGCCTTTGCGGATCGCGGCCCGCGCGGCTTCGGGCTGGTGCAAACCCCGACCGATTTCGCCCGGTTCCGCGATCAGGAAGGCGCCTACCACCGCCGCCCTTCGGCTTGGGTTGCGCCCAAGGGCGATTGGGGCGCAGGCGCGGTCATGTTGCTGGAAATCCCCACCGAAAACGAATTCGCCGATAATATCGTGGCCTTCTGGCGACCGCGTGACAGGCTGGAGCCCGGCGCGCATCGCTTCGACTACAGGCTGGACGTGACAGCCCCCGGCCCCGACCCTCTGCCGCCCCGGCCCGAACCCTTCTGGCCTGCCCGGTCGGCATCTGGGGTTGAGCCGAACACAGGCAACGCGCGGCTATTCGTCATAGACTTTCACACAAGCGGCCCCTTGCCTGATATGATCGGCGCAGATCTGGATATTGGTGCGTCGCAGGGCACGGTCAGCGGGCAAGCGCTTTACCCGTTGGAGGCGCGACCGGGCACATGGCGGGCCAGCTTCCTCTTCACGCCCAAGGCCGGGCAAGAGGTCGCGGAATTGCGCTTGCGCCTGCGCGGTCAGGATGGCACGCCGCTGGCTCCGGTCTGGCTGCATCGCTGGACCCGAACGGCGCAAGGAGGTGTCTGATGCAACTGGTTTTTGCCATTCCCGGCGACCTTGACGCACGCACGGGCGGCACGCTCTATGATCGCAAGGTGGTCGATGCGTTGCGCCGCGCCGGGCATGATGTGACGCTGCTGGCCCTGCCGGGCGACTGGCCCGACCAAAGCCATGCGCAAGAAACCGAAGCCTTGGCGCGTCTGAACGCTTTGCCCGATAACTGCCCCGTCGTTATTGACGGGCTGGCCTATGGCGCGCTCTCTGCGGCGGTCATTCGCAATCCCTTGGTCGCGATGGTGCATCACCCGCTCGCGCTGGAACCGGGCCTGACACCGGACGCCGCCGCGCGGCTGCATGCGCGCGAACAGGCGAACTTGGCCAAAGCCGCACAAGTCGTCGTGCCCTCGGCGCATGTGGGCGGACTGTTAAGCACACATTTCGACATGGACGCCGCGCGCGTCCATGTCGCGCATCCCGGTTTCGACGCGGCACACCCCGCGCCCGGAACCGTAACTGAGGGTCCGCCCCTTATCTTGTCGGTCGGGCTGGTCTGCCACCGCAAAGGCCATGATGTGCTGTTGCGCGCTTTGGGCGCAATCACCGATCTGGACTGGCGCGCGGTCATTGTCGGGCGGCTTCATGAACCCGGTCATGTCGCCGAGTTGCACAAACTGCATGACATACTTGGGCTTGCGGAACGGGTGACATTGGCCGGAGAATTGGACGCCGCGGAGCTGTCGGCACTTTATGCACAAGCCAGCCTGTTTGCGCTTGCCACACGCTATGAGGGCTACGGCATGGTCCTGTCCGAAGCGCAGCAACACGGCCTGCCAGTTATCTCTTGCGACACAGGCGCGGTGCCGGAAGCGTTGGACGGCAGCGGCCTGCTGGCCCCGCCCGATGACGCGCCCGCATTTGCCGCGCATCTGCGCGCGGTGCTGCGCGACGCGGACCTGCGCGCGCGCCTGCGCGCCCAAAGCCGGGCGCGCGCGGCCCGTCTGCCAACATGGGACGATGCGGCACGGGTCATGGCGCAGGCGGTGGCGGCTGCACAGCCTGTCCAGGGGTAACGTCAAACCCGTGCGCGTCAGGCACCCGGAACCGCTTCAGCAGCGCAACCGCGCCCAAAACCAGAAAAACCGGAAGCACGACCATTCGTAAAATGAAGACCCCGATAATGGTCATAGACGCGCTCAGGATGGTATCGGCCTGATCAAGAATGCTCCATCCGGCGGTCAAATACTTGGCGCTGTCGGCAAATACAGAGCCTGCACCATCGCGCGCCTCACCGAGCCATGTCCGCACGCCTAAAAAGAAGCCAGAGTTCTCTGCCTCATCGCTCTTGTTATCCAAATTTTGCGGATCATCCGAGACAACAGAGGCTTCGGCTTGTTGCGCCACAGCTCTTAATTGCGCCGTTGCTTCATCCATTCGGTCTTGGGTGGCACGCTCACCAACCCAGACACCGACTGAAAAAAACAGCGGAATGAGGAATGCGACCACGATTCCGAAAGACACCCCGGTGCTGCAAGCCGGGCCCGCAATCAGGGCGAACCGAACACTATGTGCGCTAATCGACATACCGATTAGCCCAAGCCCAAGCACGACCAACCCGATGGACACGACTGGCCCCATCGCAACAGCCGCCAGTGCACTGGCCGCCGCCACCAGAAAAATGGCATCAGCCACGCGTTCGATTGTATCATCGACGGGTTCCAGCACCTTCAGAGGCTGGATGCTGGCCTGACCGACCATAGACGCGCCAAGCTCGACCTCTTGGGCCGTGGACAGAAACGCATTGATAACCCTGAGCGACACATAGACACCTGTCGAAGCGACGGCGATCTGTTCGGCGGCACGTTCAGCCGTCGAAACCACAGGGTTCGCGTCTTGTTTTACAAACACACCCGCCACAAGACACAGCAGGCCCGCGATGAGGACCAGCCATGATCTGGAGCGGCGTTTCTGGGGCATGTCGGGCGCATGGGTCATTTACAAATTATCCTGTTTCAAAACTGGCACGCAAATGAACCCTACATGCCGCATCCTGTATTGCACGCGGTAATTGCCAACGACCGGAATGTGCAAAGCGCCCTGTGTCCCGGATTGCCGCCCGCCAACGGCTAGGGTGTCAGCGCAAACCCTTCTGGCACATGGTCGCGCCCTTCCAGCACAAGGTCGGCCATGATCTGCGCCAGCGCAGGTGCCATGGCAAAGCCGATCTTGAAGCCGCCGTTGAACACGAAATGCCCGGCGCGATCTGGCCACGCGCCCATCAGCGGTGCACGGGATTGCGCGCGCGGGCGCACCCCGGCCCAACGCGCTATGACCGGCGCATTGGCCAGTTGCGGGCAGGCCGCAATCGCGCTTGCATGAAGTGCGTCGCAGAGTGCATCGGTCGTGTCGGGCGCGTCGAATTCGCGCTCGCTGGTCGATCCGATGGCGATGGTCCCATCGGCATGCGGCACAATATGCAGCCCATCGGCAAAGACCTGCGGGCAGTCCGGCGCGGCATGGGCCAGAAGCAGGGATTGCCCCTTCACGCCTCCGCCCATCTTGCGGCCCAGCGCCTGTGACAGCTCCGCCAGCCCTTCATAACCCGTGGCCCAGATGACCCTGCCGCCCTCTGGCTGATCTCCCTGTTCTACCGTCACCCCCTGCGCCGCCAGCGCCGCGACCAAGGCCGCCCCGGCGCGGCGCGGGTGCAGGCGTGCGGTCAGCGTGTCATGGACCACAAAGCCCGAAGGCGCGTCCACCGCCAGCCCCGGCGCGTCGGCCACGGGCAGCACGCGCCATTCGGCAAAGCCCTGCCACAACTCGCGGGCTTGGCGCTCACGCGTCCGGGCGAGCGCTACCGCCGCTTCGGCCAAGGGCTGCACCCGGCCCGTGCGCGCATAGCCCGGATCAACCCCGCCGCGCGCCGCCACATCCGCCCAGTAGCGTTCGGCCATGCGCAGCGCGTCGAATTGCATGGCTTTCTTGGGGTTCCAGTTTTCCGGCACATGCGGGGCCAGCGCGCCGACAATGCCACCGCTCGACCCGGCACCGGGATGGCGCTTCTCGAATACCCGCACCTTTGCGCCCCGGTCGGCGCAGGCCAGCGCCACGGTCAGGCCAAACACGCCCGCCCCCATGATCGTCACATCGGCCATTGTCATTTCTTCCGGTCCCCGCCATGACTTGCTGAACATGTGACATAAAGCAGACACCGATGCAGGACCAGACCGCAGAGCTGGATTGGCGGGACGGACAAATCCCCGTGGCACGCCGGTTCAATGACCCGTATTTTTCCCTGGCCGATGGGCTGGCGGAAACCCGGCACGTGTTCTTGGCGGGCAATGAGTTGCCAGCCTGCGCCCGGCCCGGTTTTTCCATTGCGGAACTGGGCTTCGGGACCGGGTTGAACCTGCTGGCGACGATCACGGCGATGCCCGGCATCCCAATCCGCTACACCAGTTTCGAAGCCTTCCCCATGACCGCGCCCGATATGGCGCGCGCCTTGGCGGCATTCCCGGAACTGGACGCGCGCGGCTTGCTGGACGTCTGGGCAAGCGGCGCGCGGGCCTTCACCTTGGGCGCGGCACAGGTCGAGGTCATCATCGGTGACATCGCCACCACCCTGCCCAGATGGCAAGACCGCGCCGATGCGTGGTATCTGGACGGGTTCGCCCCCGCCAAGAACCCCGACATGTGGGCACCAGAGGTCATGGCAGAGGTCGCGCGCCACACAAACCCCGGCGGCACATTTGCCACCTACACGGCAGCCGGAGCGGTTCGGCGCGCCTTGGCAGAGGGCGGCTTTGACGTGCAGCGCGTTCCGGGCCACGGACGCAAGCGACATATGAGCATCGGGCGCATGCCATGACCGAGCAGGATACCACCAAGGGCATCTGGCTGATGGTCGCCGTCGCGCTGATCTTCGCGCTGCAAGACGCGTTCTCGCGGCATCTGGCGGGCGAATACAACGTGCTGATGATTATCATGATCCGCTACTGGTTCTTCGGGGCCTTCGTGATCGCGGTTGCTGCGCGCAAGGCTGGCGGGCTGCGCAAGGCAGCGGCCACGAAACAACCCTTTGTCCAGGCGTTGCGTGGGCTGATCTTGGCCGCAGAAGTCTGCGTCATGGTCACGGCCTTCGTGCTTTTGGGCCTGACAGAGGCCCATGCCGTCTTTGCCGTCTACCCCTTGCTGATTGCCGCGCTCTCCGGCCCGATTCTTGGCGAAAAGGTCGGCTGGCGGCGTTGGGCCGCGATCGGCATCGGGTTCGTGGGCGTGCTGATTATTCTGCAACCGGGCTATGGCGTGTTCCAGATCGAAGCGCTGGTGCCGCTTCTGGCCGCAACCATGTTCGCGCTTTACGGGTTGCTGACGCGCTATGTCGGGCGGCAAGACCCGGCGGCGGTCAGCTTCTTCTGGACCGGCACGGGGGGCGCGGTGGCCATGACGGTGGTCGGTATCTGGTTCTGGGAACCCATGGCGCCGGCCGACTGGGTCTGGATGGGCGCGCTGTGTGTCAGTTCCGCCTTCAGCCATTTCCTGCTGATCCGCGCCTATGAAATAGCCGAAGCCAGCGCGGTGCAGCCTTTCGCCTATTTGCAACTGCCTTTTGCGACGGGGCTGGGGATTATGCTGTTCAACGAGTCCTTGCGGCTGAACGTGGCGCTGGGCGCAGCGGTGGTGGTCAGTGCGGGGCTGTTTACATTGTGGCGGGCGCGGCAGGTGGGCAAAGCGTAGCGCCATCGGTGGGCCGGGGACTGCCGATACAGCCGCCAATTCTATCGTGGTTTATGGTAGCGCAATCCGAATGATGCCGGAACGATGCTCTGCACCAACCAATCGGCAGGCCGCGGGACGGCCCGCCGATGGCGCGGCGGCGCGTGCCGCGCCCTTACCCTTCGACCTGATCCAGATAAGCGCCGTAACCTTCGGCCTCCATATCCTCTTGTGGAATGAACCGCAGCGAGGCCGAGTTGATGCAATACCGCAAGCCCCCCCGGTCGCGCGGCCCGTCGTTGAACACATGGCCCAGATGGCTGTCGCCGTGCTTGGAGCGCACCTCGACCCGGCGCATTCCAAGGCTGTCATCGGCCAGCTCGGTGACATGGTCATGCACCAAGGGCTTGGTGAAGCTGGGCCAGCCGCACCCCGATTCGAATTTATCGGAGGATGCGAATAAAGGTTCCCCCGACACGATATCGACATAAATGCCGACGCGTTTTTCGTCGTTATAGACCCCGGTCCAAGGGCGTTCCGTGCCGTTTTCCTGCGTGATGTGATATTGCTCGGGCGTCAAAGCGTCGATCACTTCGGGGCGGCGTTCGTATTTGGGCATAGCTCTCTCCATGTGTTACCCAAGATTTAGCCTCAACCTGCCCGCGCGCAAGGGTCTGGATTTCCGCTTCCCGCTGGTGCATAAGCGGGCAAACTTGACCTGAACAGGTGGCTCATGAAATTCCTGCTGCGCTTGCTGACATGGTGGAACACCTCCACGCTGAACACCGCGTTTTTCACATGGCGCAAGGGCGTGAAAGTGGGCGAGGATGACCAGGGCAACATCTTCTATCAGAACCGTGAGAAGACAAAGCGCTGGGTCATCTATAACGGCGAATCCGAAGCAAGCCGCGTCTCGCCGGATTGGCATGGCTGGCTGCACCACACATGGGATGAGCCGCCGACCGACAAGCCCCTGCCCCGCAAGGCTTGGGAAAAACCGCATCAGGAAAACCTGACCGGCACCGTGCTGGCCTATGCGCCCGCCGGGTCCATTCGGCGCGCGCAACCCACCGAACGGCGCGACTACGAGGCCTGGAGCCCGGAATAACCGCCATGCGCGTTATGTCACTTATATTGGCCTGCATCATCGGCCCTGCCATCGTGAATGCACAGGACATCGCCATTCCCGGCCAGCCAGAGCAAGTGCTCTCGGCCGATGGTGCAGTGCTGCGGGGCTTGGACAAGGTCGCGGGCACAAGCCGCGATATTCGTCTGATGAGCGGCGAAAGCGACATGATCGGGCATTTGCAGGTCACGATGTCGGACTGCCGTTACCCCGAAGACAACCCGATGGGCGAGGCCTATGCGTGGATTGAGGTGCAGGACACGCGGGCAAATGCGCAGTTATTCGCGGGTTGGATGATTGCGTCCAGCCCGGCACTCAGCGCGCTGGACCATGCGCGCTACGATCTTTGGGTTCTAAGCTGCATCACCTCTTGAACGCTGGGCAGCTTTAGGGCGGTGATATCGGCCTTGACCTTCAAAGCGTCTGCCAGCCGTTTGCGATAATCCATACGCGGAATTTCGACCCCACCAAGCCGAGCCAGATGGTCGTTCAAATATTGCGTGTCGAACAGGGTAAAACCGCTACGCCGCAGATGCGTGACAAGCCACGCCATCGCCACCTTAGAGGCATTGGTGCGCTGCGAGAACATACTCTCACCGCAGAACACCCCGCCAATCGCCAGACCGTAAATGCCGCCGATCAGGTCATCCCCGTCCCAGACTTCCAGTGAATGAGCGTGCCCTGCCCGATGCAGCGCGGTAAACAGATCGGTAATCTCGGCATTGATCCATGTGGTGTCGCGCGCGGCGCAGCCTTCGATCACGCCATCAAAATCGGTGTTCAACGTCACACGCCACGACATGTCGCGGATATGTCGCGCCAGCGAGCGTGACAGGTGGAACCCATCCAGCGGGATGATGCCACGCTGCACCGGGTCGAACCAATAGAGTGTCCGACCCTCCCGGCTTTCGGCCATGGGGAACGTGCCCAACCGATACGCTTCCAGCAAAATCCGGGGGGTTAGCCGCAGGTCCATGGGCCGCCTAGAACTCGTCCGGGCGCAACTCATGCGCCATATGGTCCAGCACGGCATTGACGAATTTCTGCTCGCGCGAGTCGGGGAAGAAATCTCCCGCCAGACCGACATATTCGCTGAGGATGATGCGCGCGTCGCGCTCTGTCGTCAGCAGTTCCGCGCCCGCCGCGCGAAACAGCGCGCGCAAGGTCGGATCAATCCGGGCGATGGGCCATTTTGCAACCAAGGCACGGTCGGTGACCTGGTCAATGGCGGCCTGCCGGTCGACTGCGGCTTCCACCACACGGCGAAAGAAGTTGATGTCGGCTTCAGCCCATGCTTCGCCCTCGACCTCTATTCCGATGCGGTGATCCTCGAACTCACGCAACACAGTGCCGATGGGGCTGTCAGAGGCTTCCATCTGAAACAGCGCCTGCACGGCGTAGAAACGCGCAGCACTGCGCAGGGCCCGTCTGGCTTTGGAATCTAGCTTCATGCTTTGGTCCCGCCCGTGGCGATCTGGAATTCATCAGCTTTGGGCATGAAGCCCACGCTGCGCTTGACCCCGCCCCAACGCCGCGAGAGCGCAATCAGATGCAAAGCCGCCGCCGCGGCCCCGCCGCCCTTGTTCTGCCCCGCCGCTTCGGCACGCACATCGGCCTGCGCCCGGTTTTCCACGGTCAGGATACCATTGCCGATACACGCCCCTTGCAACCCCAGTAGCGTGATCGCGCGCGAGCTGTCATTGCAGACCGTGTCGTAATGCGTCGTCTCGCCTCGGATAACGCAGCCAAGCGCCACAAAGCCGTCGAAATCGGACATGCGGAACGCTTGCCCGATGGCGGTCGGCACTTCCAACGCACCGGGCACTTCGATCAGGTCATGGCTGCCGCCAACGGCCTCTATCTCGGCCCGCGCGCCAGCCACCAACTGATCGGCGATATCCTTGTAATAAGGCGCAACCACGATCAGCAGTTTCGGCGCACGGTCAAAGGAAGGGCGCGGCAAGCTGTAATGGGATTCGTTCGCGGCCATATCAGGCGCCTTTCCGGGATGGGATCTTGCGGGTGCCAACGATCGACAGCCCATAGCCTTCCAGCCCCACAACGCGCGGGGTCTTGGAATTGGTCAGAAGCACCAGTTCGTGCAGCCCCAAAGATGAGAGGATCTGCGCGCCCAAACCATATTGCCGCAAGGTCTGCGGCGAGGCGTCGGACATGGCCATCTTCATATGCGTGTCACGCAACAGCACCAGCACGCCACGCCCTTCATCAGCGATCAGCGCCATCGCGTCGGAAAACTCGTTCGCGCGGCCCGGACCGCCGGTGCCAACCATGTCCAGCAGCGGGTCGAATGCATGCATCCGCACCAGCACCGGGTCAGCCGTGGAGATATTGCCCTTTATAAGCACGACATGCTCTGCACCTTGGGTCGTGTCGGAATAGACCCGCATCTGCCATTCGCCGCCAAATTCCGACGTGATGATCTGTTCGGACATGCTGCGCACAAGATTGTCATGACGGCGGCGATAGGCGATCAGGTCGGCAATCGTGCCGATCTTGATGCCATGCTTTTGCGCGAAGGCCACAAGGTCGGGAAGACGGGCCATGTCGCCATCTTCTTTCATGATCTCGCAGATCACGCCGGACGGGTTCAGCCCCGCCAGCCGCGAAATATCGACCGCCGCTTCGGTATGGCCTGCGCGCACCAGCACACCGCCGTCGCGCGCACGCAACGGAAAGACATGCCCCGGTGTGGCGATATCTGCGGCCCCTTTGGACCCGTCAATCGCCACCGCCACGGTGCGTGCGCGGTCATAGGCCGAAATGCCGGTAGACACGCCTTCGCGCGCCTCTATCGACACGGTGAAGGCCGTTTCATGGCGCGAAGAATTACTGGACGCCATAAGTGGCAGGCCCAGTTGGTCGATGCGCTCTCCCGGCAGGGTCAGGCAGATCAGACCTTTGCCATGCGTGGCCATGAAGTTGATCGCTTCCGGCGTTGCCATCTGCGCGGGGATGACAAGGTCGCCCTCATTCTCGCGGTCCTCATGGTCCACAAGAATGAACATGCGGCCCTTGCGCGCTTCCTCGATGATCTCTTCGGTGGAAGAAATGGCATCGCGCCAGCTTTCTTCGACTTCGCCGGGCTTTTCATACTGCATCTTGCGCGCTTCCTTATCTGTCTTGCCTGCCAGATAGCCCAAAGCCCGGCTTTGGAAAAGGGGCCAATCCGGGCAATTCGGCACAGACAATGTGCGGAGTTAACCGCGCGTGCGGCCAGTTCAGCCGGCATTTGCCCGATACTGGCACAAATGGGCCACGCCGCCATGCAGGAGCCCGCCATCATGAACCATGTCGAACAGCTTGCCACCCAGATCGTCGCCCGCGAGGGTGGCTTCGTCAATGACCCGGATGATCCCGGCGGGGCGACCAATTTCGGCGTCACCATCCACACCCTGCGCCGCTTGCGCCCCGGCGCGCGCATAGATGTCGAGGATGTCCACGCCCTGACCCGCACAGACGCGGTGAATATCTACCTCGAACACTACTTTCAGCGACCACGCATTGGCGAGTTGCCGCAGCCGCTTTGGGCGACAGTGTTCGACATGTATGTGAACGCGGGAGCTAATGCCGTGCGCATCCTGCAACGGCTGCTGAATGAGATGGGGCAGGATGTGGCGGTGGACGGGGCCATCGGACCGCAAACAATTGCCGCCACGCACCGCGCCTATGGCATGGCCCCGAACCATATGGTCGACGCTTACGGCATCGCCCGGCGCGATTTTTACTACCGACTGGCCGACCAACGCCCCGCAAGCCGCAAATTCGCGCGCCGGCGCGATGGCGGCAAAGGCGGCTGGATCAGCCGCGCAGAGGAATTCATCAGCCCGCGCTACCACCTGACCGACGCGCAACACCGCGCCCGCACCGGGGCCTGGGCATGATCCGCGCCTTGGGACGGGCTTTGTTCGGCGGCGGCGCGCGCGCTTTGGGCGACAGCGTCACCAAGGTGGCCGAAGTGTTTACGCCCAACGCCACGCGCGCGCTGGAACTGGGCGCGGACGCCTATGCCGCCGCACATGCCAGCCATCTGGCGGAATTCCAGCATGCGCGCCCCGGCAGGTTCGATGCCTTCGTCAACGGGCTGAACCGACTGCCGCGGCCCATGCTGGCCTTGGGCACGCTGGCGCTGTTCGTTTATGCCATGGCCGACCCGGTGGAATTCGCGCGCCGTATGCAGGCGCTGGCCACGGTGCCCGAACCCTTGTGGTGGCTTCTGGGCGCGGTGGTCGCGTTCTATTTCGGTGCCCGAGAGGCGCATCATTCGCGTCTGGGCAAATTCACCCCATCAGCGGTGCCACCATCACCCCCAAAACCAATGCCAGATCCGGCCCCAAACCCAGCCTTGTCAGACTGGAAAGCAGATCAGGACCCCTGACGCAGGAAATCCTCTTCCTCTCCGGCCGGGTCCAGCCCCAGTTCTTCCAAACCGTTTTCAAGGTTCTCGGCCAGATGTGGCATGCCCAGAAGATAATCGGCGGTGGGGGTTGTCGCCTCTGACATGGCGGTGGCGACGGCTTCGGCGTAATCCTCTGGCTCAAACGCGCCGCGCCCAATCCAGGCAACGGCGGTCATGCTGGCCTTTTCATCATCATTCAACGCGTCGATGAACGCATGCGCCTCACCCTCCCCGACCGCACCTTCGCGCGCAAGGTAGATGATATGAACAATCTTGCGCAGGCTGATTGCAAGCATGGCATCCTCCGTCATCCATAGGGGCAGCGTGGCTCATTCACGCGCTGCATGCAATCTTAATCCGAGCATCGGCATAGGCACTAACCCTAATCAACCTGCCGCGCATTTTCCTTGTCCGTGCCTTATCCGCGCCGGATTCCACCGCGATACAGGCCAAGTAGCAAGAGCACAGCAACTGAAGGAGCGCTTGGAACATGCCCTATGATACGCATAATCGCTGGGTTCACGGCGTTCTGGCAGAGGCCGCCAAAACTCTGCCCGATCTCCCATGGTCGCGCCGGGCCAAACATGCGCGGCGCAGCGCGGCGTCCGGCGGATTTCATCTTGCGCTTTCCCCGGCGACCGGGATCATGGATTTTAACGAGTGATTTGACGTCAAATTTAGAGTGCGAATACCAGAAGCGCCCCGTTTGCGGGGCGCTTCTGTCGTCACGGCGCTTTTATAGGGTCAAGCCGGGCGCGCTTCGATGACGACAAAGGCCTGCGCCCAAGGGTGGTCATCCGTGATCGTGACATGAATGAATGCGCTATGGCCCGGCGGGGTCATCTGGCGCAAACGCTGCTCGGCCCAGCCGGTCACATGCATGACCGGTTGGCCGCTGCCAAGGTTTGTCACCCACATACTACGCCAGGCGATCCCCATGGACAGGCCGGTGCCCAGCGCCTTGGAACAGGCTTCCTTGGCAGCCCAGCGCTTGGCATAGACAGCCGCCGAATCGCCTTGGCGTGCGGCGCGGGCCAGTTCTGCCTCTGTGAACACGCGGTGGCGAAACCGGTCCCCAAACCGTGCCAGCGTGCCCGCGATACGGTCTATATTGGCAAGGTCGCTGCCGATCCCAAGGATCATGGCTGCATCATTCCCGCGCGAGGTTCATCAAGCGGCGCATCTCGGCCAAGGCGGCGTCCAGACCGATAAATACGGCTTCCCCGATCAGGAAATGACCGATGTTCAGCTCTACCAGTTCGGGAATCGCCGCAATCGGGCCGACATTGTCGAAATTCAGGCCGTGGCCGGCATGCACTTCCAGCCCCAACTCGTCCGCAAGCGCCGCGCAGACGAACAGGCGGCGCAATTCGGCGTCACGCGCGTCGGTATCCCCGGCCTCGACATGCTCGCAATAAGCGCCGGTGTGCAGTTCCACCACTTGAGCGCCGACACGGGCGGCAGCCTCTATCTGAGCCTCGTCCGGGGCCACGAACAACGACACCCGGCTACCGGCGGCGCGGAGTGGCGCGATAAACTCGAGCAGACGCGCCTCATCGCCCGCCACTTCCAGCCCGCCCTCTGTGGTGCGTTCTTCGCGCCGCTCGGGCACAATGCAAATAGCTTCGGGTTTGAGAGACAGGGCAATGCGGCTCATCTCGGCAGTTGCGGCCATTTCCAGATTGATCGGAATATTAACAGCAGCCTGCACCGCGGGCACATCGGCATCGCGAATATGGCGACGATCTTCGCGCAGATGCAGGGTTATCCCGTCCGCACCGGCGGCCTGCGCCAGTTGCGCGGCACGGACCGGGTCGGGCACACGCCCGCCGCGTGCATTTCGCAATGTCGCCACATGGTCGATATTGACGCCAAGGCGCAACAGATCACTGGAGGTGGAATCGGTCATCGTGGTCCCCGCTCTTATTGCCGGTAACATACGCCCCGGCGCGGTAAACTCAATGGCCCTGCATCAATTGCGCTGGTCCGTCTTCCGGCTGGCAGCCCGCGCGCGTTCGAACCGCTTTTGCAATTTGCGCGCCCGCCGAATGCGATAGGCTCGGATAATCGGCAAAGACACGAAATACATGGCCACCGCAACAACGCTCCCGACAAGGCTTCCGCCCAGCATATATGGCAGGAACACTTCGCCGAAGAAAAGTTTGGTCTGGTCCCATATAATCGGGTCCGGCGTGAAGATGGCGTAGGCGTTCTGCCCGACTTCCTGCCACATGCCCTTGATGCTGCCAACCACCCCGCGTGGACTGAGCATGTGCCCCTTCCCAAGGATAAGGCTGCCGGTTTCCATAGCGCTGACCAAAATCAGCGGAAACGTGAAAGGATTGCCAAAAAATGTGCCCAGCAGCGCCGCAAGGACATTCCCGCGCAACACCCAAGCTATGCTGGCGGCGGCAACGAAGTGAAAGCCGAACAAGGGGGTAAAGCTGATAAACACACCCGCCGCGATTCCCTTTGCAATCCGCTCGGGGCTGTCGGGAAGGCGACGCAGCCGGTGCCATACATAGCTACCAGCGCGCTGCCAGCCCCCGTCCGGGTAAGCCAGGTTCTTCAGCCACTGAAGAAGAGAGCGAGGGCTGCGTCGTCTGAAAACCACCGGAATACCTTGGAAGCACGTCTTATGCGCGAGCGCGTTACGGACGTTGCGAAGGATCGCGCACTCTGGCGATTTGCGCAACCGCCGTTTCCGCCTCTAACGCGGTCATGACCTGATGCAAATGCGAAACACCCCGCAATTGGACCATCACGCGCAACAGGAAGAAATCGGGTTTGCGGTCCAGAAACCGCAGGTCAGAGATATTTGCCTTATGCTCTCCGATCAAGCTACAGGCGCGCCCCAGCACCCCGGCATCGTTGGAAATCGTGAGTTCCAGCATGACCTCATAGACCGGGGGGTGGGTGCCGTCCTGCCAGCGCAACTCGATCCAGCGGTCGGGCTGCTCATCGAATTCAGCCAGCGCCTCGCAATCCATGCTGTGGGCGACCACGCCCTTGCCACGATAGGTGATACCCACGATCCGCTCGCCCGGCAGCGGCTGACAACAGGCGGCGCGGCGAAAAGACTGGTCTGCCGCCAAGCCCATGACCGGGCGCGTGGCGTCCACTTCGGGTTCGACCGGCACGCCTTCGGGATAGAGCGCGCCAACAACCTTGCGCGCGCTGATCTCTGCCGCCCCGACCTGCGCGCGCAATTCGTTTTCCGAACCGATCCCCAGCATACGCGCAGCGGTGGCAATGGCCTTGGCGCTCATCTCGCGCCCGATGGCGGCGAAAGCGGCACGCAACAGTTCGGTGCCGAGGCGCACGAACCGCTCGCGATCCTCGTCACGCAACGATCTGCGGATCGCGGATTTCGCCCGTCCCGTCACCACAAGGTCGATCCAGCTTGCCTGCGGGCGCTGCCCTTCGGCGGTAATAATGACCACCGATTGCCCGTTGCGCAGCCGGGTCCACAGCGGCACGCGCAACCCGTCCACCTTGGCAGATACGCATTTATCCCCGATGCGCGTATGGATCGCATAGGCAAAATCCAGCGGCGTCGCCCCGCGCGGCAGTTGGATCACATCGCCCTTGGGTGAAAAACAGAAGACCTGGTCCGAATACATCTCCAGCTTGACATGTTCAAGGAAGGCGCCGTGGTCTTCCTCGTTCTGCAAGCCTTCGGTCAGTGTGGCAACCCAGCGGGCCGGATCGACCGCGAAGGGGTTTTCCGAACGCGCACCATCACGGTAGGCCCAATGCGCGGCAACGCCCGCTTCGGCCACTTCGTGCATCTCGCGCGTGCGGATCTGGATTTCAACACGTTTGCCATCCCGCCCTGACACGGTGGTGTGAATAGAGCGGTAGCCGTTCGATTTCGGCTGGCTGATATAGTCCTTGAACCGCCCCGGAACCGCGCGCCAGCGTTGGTGCATGATCCCAAGCACCTTGTAGCATTCGGCCACGTCACCGGTGATGATGCGAAACCCGTAAATATCTGACAGCCGCGAGAAGGCGAGATCCTTCTCCTGCATCTTGCGCCAGATTGAATAGGGTTTCTTGGCGCGGCCATAGACATCGGCCTCGACAGCCGCGCGGTCCAGTTCCGAACGGATGTCGTTGCTGATGCGGTGGACCACATCGCCCGCTTCGCGTTGCAAGGTGATGAAACGGCGCAGAATGGAATTGCGGGCCTCTGGGTTCAGCACGCGGAAAGACAGGTCTTCCAGCTCCTCGCGCATCCATTGCATGCCCATGCGGCCTGCGAGCGGTGCGTAGATGTCCATCGTCTCGCGCGCTTTCTGGGCCTGCTTTTCCGGACGCATGGACCGGATGGTGCGCATATTGTGCAACCGGTCGGCCAGTTTGACCAGAATCACCCGCAAATCGCGCGACATGGCGATCAGCAATTTGCGGAAGTTCTCGGCTTGCTTGGCCTCGGAAGAGGACAGCTGAAGGTTGGTCAGCTTGGTGACACCGTCGACCAGTTCCACGATTTCCGTGCCGAACAGACGTTCCACCTCTGAATAGGTGGATTTGGTGTCTTCGATCGTGTCGTGCAGCAGCGCCGTGACCAGAGTGGCGTCATCCAGCCGCATTTCGGTCAGGATGGCAGCGACCGCAACGGGATGGGTGAAATACGGCTCGCCCGAATGACGGAACTGGCCTTCATGCATCGCCTCGCCATAGGCCCAGGCCCGGCGCACAAGGTCTTGATTACAGCCAGGATTGTAGTTGTGGATCAGGGCGATCAGGTCATCAACTGCGATCACCGGCACCTCTTGAGGCAGGCCCGAAACGGTGGGGCATAACAGGCAAGGCGCGCGCGCCTTACCCGTTCTGTTGGCTGTGCACTTCCATAAGCGCGCGCAGCATCTGCTCTTCGCTCATGTCACCCTCGGACGGCTTATCATCCGAAGAGGCACCCATCAGAAGCGACATATCGTCGTCTTCCGGCAAATCGACCTCGATCTGGGTCTGAAGGCTTTCGATCAACCGCTCGCGCAGATCATCGGCCCCTTGGGTTTCTTCCTCGATCTCGCGCAGGGCGACGACCGGGTTCTTGTCGTTGTCGCGGTCCACGGACAGGGCAGCGCCAGCGGCAATTTCGCGCGCACGATGCGCGGCAAGGGCCACCAGTTCGAAGCGGTTCGGAACCTTGTCAACGCAATCTTCGACGGTTACGCGTGCCATCGGTGCACTCCATATCAATCAGGGCAAGAGCCGGCCTTCTACTGCTGTAGCACACATAATACAAGGCCCGAATCAATCGACCAGCCGGTGGATTTCTTCCAACTCGGCCGGGTCGAGCGCGGCGTGCATCTGGCGCACGCTCTGGCCCAGAACGGGATGCACCCAGTCCGGCGCGATATCCATCAACGGCACCAGCACGAAAGCGCGCTCATGCAGGCGGGGATGCGGCAAGATCAATTCCTTCGGGGCAAGGCTTGACTGCGCGGCAGCGTCCAGCCCGGCCCATTGCTCATAGCCCGCGCGGTCAGGCAAAACCCGCGCGCCATAGCCCAGAAGGTCCATGTCGATCACGCGCGCGCCCCAACGCGTCTGGCGCCGTCGGCCCATCTGGTCCTCGATCTTATGCAGCCTGTCCAGCGCCGCTTTCGGGGAAAGCGCGGTGCGGCACAAGACCGCCGCATTCACGAAATCCGGCCCTGCCCCACGCGGAAAACAAGCTGTGCTATACAGATGGCTTCGTGATATGATATGAAGATCATGGTCCGCCAGCTGGGCGGCTGCCGCAACAACCTGTCCTTTCGGGCTATCCATTTGCCCCGACAGGTTGGCCCCAATTGCCACCAAGACAGAATTGCATTCCGCCACGTTCGTCACGATAATCTCCCTATGAATGTGCCCGACGACAAATTGTAACACCCGGTTGAGTCGTGCATGCAGTTTGCAGGCACGGGTTTCGGCACGCCACCCTTAAGGAAGTAAACATGTTTTACAAGGACGAGCGTCTTGCGCTCTTTATAGACGGTTCAAACCTCTATGCCGCCGGTAAGGCGCTGGGGTTCGATATCGACTACAAACTGCTGCGGCAGGAATTCATGCGTCGCGGAAAATTGCTGCGCGCCTTTTACTATACCGCGTTGTTGGAAAACGACGAATATTCTCCGATCCGCCCGCTGGTCGATTGGCTGCATTACAACGGCTACAGCATGGTGACGAAAGCTGCCAAGGAATACACAGACTCCATGGGTCGCCGGAAAGTCAAAGGCAACATGGATATCGAGCTGGCCGTAGACGCGATGGAACTCGCGCCCCGGCTGGACCATGCTGTGCTGTTCTCTGGCGATGGGGATTTCCGCCCATTGGTCGAGTCGCTGCAACGCCAAGGCGTTCGCGTCTCGGTCGTGTCCACGATCCGCAGCCAACCGCCAATGATCGCGGATGAATTGCGGCGTCAGGCTGACAATTTCATCGAACTTGATGAACTGCGCGATGTGATCGGCCGCCCCCCGCGTGAGCCGCGTTTTGAACCCAACGCAGAACGGGTCGAAGCAGACTGAATACGACAAAGGGCGCTCGCAACCATGCGGGCGCCTTTTCGCCAGACAGCAATAGCATCGTTAAAACGTGTCGCGCAAACATGTGAACCGGTTCTGCGCGGGCACGCCGGACACGCTAAACCCCAAAAGCACGGCGCAACAGATTCAGACCCAGAAACACCATCATCACAAGGGTCCAACGCCGGAAGCGCGCTGCATCCAACCGGTCTTGCACACGGTAGCCCAGCGCAAGCCCCAAGACCGCAGGCACAACGAGCAGCGCCGAAAAGGTCACGCTGCGCGCGGTCAGGATGCCCGATGCCGCATGGCCGGCCACCATGGCGACCGCACCGACCAGAAACACCACACCCAAAATGCGCACCATGTCACGTTTCACGGTATCGACCGCGATCAGATAGGCAATCACCGGCGGCCCCCAGACACCCGACACTCCACCATAAAGCCCGCCAATAGCGCCGCTAAGCCACTGCCCGCGCCGACGTCTGGCAACAGGAACGACCCATGTCTTTCCGGCCAGCTGCGACAGCGCAAAGGCGCAGATCGGGCCGCCCAACAGCGCCAACAGCAGTGGCTCTGAGACGAAGGGCACCAGTTGCGCGCTGGCCAGCAGGCACAGGACCAACGCCGCCAACATCCGCCAATGGGCAAGCACAGACCCCCAGGCCGCGGGCCACCCTTGCCGCAATGCTTGCGACAGATTGGTGACAAGCGTGGGCAGGATCAGCCCGGCCAAGGCCAGATCAACCGGCATCAGGCTGCCAAGACCAGAGATCATAATCATCGGCAGCGCAAAACCCAGCGCGCCCTTTACCAAGCCCGCAGCGAAGGCGATGAGCATGGCACCCAGCAGCAAAGCAGGCGTCAGGGCTTCGGGTAGAAAAGCAGACATGAAACGTGTTTCCCGTTTTTGGGTATGCTATACAGGTGAACTATTCCGGCTGCACGCCCGAAACGCGGTGCGACATTTTCGGCAAGCTTTGTCGTCCTTATTGAATTTTTCTTGCTCTGGCGTTGCAGAGGCTCTATGTCATGCTGCAACTGCAAATATTGTTCCGACCAAACGCGGAGAGCGACGATGCCCCATGATGGACAGATGATGCCAACCACCCTGCTGCCCGACCTGCTGGCACTGACACGTTCGGCCATCACCCCGGCTGAGACCGTTCTGAACAAGGTCACCGCAGCCGTGCGCGGCCGAGTCGCACCTGCGGGCAAGGTAGACGGTGCCCTTTTGGAAGCCGATCAACATGCCGCACATGGCTTGGCATGGCTGGCCACCTATGTCGAAAGCCTGCGCCAGATGCAGGCCTGGGCCGACAAGCTGGACGGCGAGGGCCGCTTCGGAGAGATGGAAGCCCTGATTCACCAGATCGCCTTCGGGGAATACCTGCAACAGATCGCAGGCGGCATCCCGATGAACCAAACCGAAATCGTGCGCATGGCTGATATGGGGCTGGATTGGGCTGACCTGTCCGAGTTCCAGACCGAAGCCGTGCGCAGCTTGCGTGAAAGCGGAAATACCGATGCCGCGCGGATGCGTCTGGTTGAGTTGATGCGCGAAAACCATGGCCGCGCGACCTTTGGCGCAACCGGGCTGGATGAAGAACTGGAAATGATCCGCGACCAGTTCCGCCGCTATTCGGACGAACAGATCGCGCCCCACGCGCATGAATGGCACCTGAAGGACGAATTGATCCCGATGGACGTGATCGAGCAACTGGCCGAAATGGGCGTATTCGGTCTGACCATCCCGGAAGAGTTCGGCGGTTTGGGCATGCCGAAATCTTCGATGGTTGTTGTGTCGGAAGAATTGTCGCGTGGCTATATCGGCGTGGGCAGCCTTGGCACCCGCACCGAGATTGCCGCCGAGTTGGTCATCTGCGGCGGCACCCAAGAGCAAAAAGAGCACTGGCTGCCCAAGCTGTCCTCGGGTGAGATTTTGCCGACCGCCGTGTTCACCGAACCCAACACCGGGTCGGATCTTGGCGCGTTGCGCACCCGCGCGGTCAAGACGGGCGACGACTGGGAAATCACCGGTAACAAGACCTGGATCACCCACGCCACGCGCACGCATGTCATGACCGTTCTGGCGCGCACCGTGCCTGACACGACAGATTATCGCGGCTTGTCGATGTTCCTGGCCGAAAAGACGCCGGGCACCGACGAACACCCCTTCCCCACCCCCGGCATGACCGGCGGAGAGATCGAGGTGCTAGGCTATCGCGGCATGAAAGAATACGAACTGGCCTTTGATGGTTTCAAGGTTGACGGCGCGAACCTGCTGGGCGGTGTCGAGGGCCAAGGCTTCAAGCAGTTGATGCAGACTTTCGAATCCGCGCGCATCCAGACCGCGGCACGCGCAATTGGCGTGGCGCAAAACGCGCTGGAAGTGTCGATGCAATATGCCGAAGATCGCAAGCAATTCGGCAAGTCACTGATCGAATTTCCCCGCGTCGCAGCCAAGCTGGCGATGATGGCAGTAGAAATCATGGTCGCGCGCCAGTTGACCTATTACAGCGCCAACGAGAAAGACGCCGAGCGCCGCTGCGACGTTGAAGCAGGCATGGCGAAACTGCTGGGCGCCCGCGTGGCCTGGGCTTGCGCAGATAACGGCTTGCAAATTCATGGTGGCAACGGTTTCGCGCTGGAATACCAGATCAGCCGCATCCTGTGCGACGCGCGCATCCTGAACATCTTTGAAGGAGCTGCCGAAATTCAGGCGCAGGTCATCGCCCGCCGTCTACTGGGCTAAGGCAGGCGACACGTTTCCTGAAAACCCCTCGCAATCGCTTGCGGGGGGTTTTTCTTTGCGCCCGGAACGCGCTCTCCGCGTCACATGTCGAAACTGTAATCCGGCAGGCTGTCGAGCGCGGCTTTCAGCTTGTCGCCCCAATCTTGCGAAACCGATTGGAAATACGGATCATCCAAGGCAATGCGCCCGGTGCGCCCGGTGCTGAAACTGTCTGCGGCATAGAAATGGTAGTCAAAGGGCGCGCCGACGCTCAGATTGGCCTTCACGGTCGAATCGAAGCTGACCAGAAGCAGCTTCATTACCTCTTCAAAACTCATGCCCGCATCGAAGGCGCGCACGAGGATGGGACGGCCATATTTCGTCTCTCCAATCTGGAAAAACGGGGTGTCGGCGCTGGCTTCGATGAAATTGCCTTCTGGATACACCATGAACAGACGCGGCGCGCTGCCCTTGACCTGTCCGCCCACTAACAAGGTTGCCTTGAACGCGGATTCCGATTGCAGGCCACCGCTGCTATGCTGGCCGATCACCTCGCGCAGAGTCTCTGCCACCATGCGCACGGCCTGGAACATGGACGGCACGCCCAGAAGCGCAGGGGTGCGCTCATCCGGCGATTTGGCGCGTTCTTCCAACAAGCTGACCACCGCCTGCGTGGTGGCCAGATTGCCCGCCGACATCAGCGTGATGACGCATTCGCCAGGGTTTTCCCAGATCGTCATCTTGCGGAAGGTCGAGATGTTATCCAACCCCGCGTTGGTCCGCGTGTCGGACATAAAGACCAGACCGCGCTCCAGCACCATTCCCACACAATAGGTCACGGTTGCTATCCTTTGTTATTGTTGGGCAACATCTATGCGAACCGATAACGACTCGCCCATGCCACCCGCATAGCGCCCAGATACAGGTGCGGCCTCGCGGTAGTCCAGCCCTGTTGCGATTCGAACATAGCGGGTGTCGGGCGATTGGCCGTTGGACACATCGAAACCGACCCAGCCCAAGCCCTCGACATACGCCTCGGCCCAAGCATGCATGGCGTCTTGCGCGGTTTGCTGGTCCAGCATCAGGTAGCCCGAAACGTAACGCGCAGGCACGCCCAACCGCCGCGCGCAGGCGATGAACACATGCGTGTGGTCCTGGCACACGCCGCGCCCGGCTTCGATGGCGTCCTCGGCGCTCCAACTTGGCTCGGATGCCCCGATCTCGAAGGTAATGCGCTCGCGGATGCCAGCGGACAGGTCGTGCAACCCCGCAAGGTCGGGACCAGCCCCGATGTCGCGCGTCAAAGCCCGGACGCCACTGCGTGCCAGTGTGCGCGGGGTTTCACGCAGGTAGAGCCATAGAGGCACTGGCCCTCTATGCGGACCGACAATGCCGGAATCGTCCGACAACTCCACCTCGCCTCGGCTGGTTACAGACAGCTTTCGCGTGCCGGGTTCAAAACTAAGCAGCTCGACGACATTGTGGTGATGATCTTCGAAACTCAGTTCCTTGACCCCGCCATCCACCACGGTCTGCCAATGCAACACGTGCTGGAACCGCACCGATTTCGGCGTTTTACGCAGTTGTTGCAGACCATAGCTGATCGGGGTCTCGAAAGAATAGATCGTCTGGTGTTCGATTTTCAGGCGCATGAGCTTACTCGTAGAAGCGGAAATCTATCTCGACCTGCCGAGCGATCCGGCTCAGTTGACCAAGGATTTCCTCTATGAATTGATGCAAGCCGCATTCGAACACGGCAGCGATGTCATGGCTCAGATATTGCCGTTCCAGATGGTCCACCATCGCAAGCGAGGGCAACTGCCCGTCTATACCCTTGTGCAAATAGTGAAGGTTCGAGCGCAACTTGTCCACGCAGAAGGCCAGCGATCGCGGCATCCGCTTGTTCAGCACCAGAAACTCCGTGATCTCTGCCGGGCCACCGCCCGCGCCATATTCCATGCGAAAGCCCCCGCGCGCAGACACCGCGCGCAGGATCGTCTCCCATTGCACGTTGTCCAGCGAGGTGCCCACGGCACTGACAGAGGGCAACAACACATAGTATTTCACATCTAGAATCCGGGCGGTGTTGTCGGCGCGCTCCAGAAATGTTCCAAGGCGCACGAAATCATAGATTTCGTTGCGCAGCATGGTGCCATGCGTCATGCCACGTACCAAAGACGTATGTTGCCGGATCTCGCGCAACACATCGGGCAGATCGCGCTCAGAGACCTTGCGCGCCAGATTCTCGCGGATGCGCATATAGGCGGCGTTGGTTGCGGCCCAGACCTCTCCGGTCAGTGCGGTGCGCACCAGCCGCGCGTTGTGCCGGGCGGATTCGATGCAGGACAGCACCGAAGACGGGTTTGCGCGCGACCGTAGCATCCAGTCCACCGCCGCGTCGCGCGTGACGGTATCGTTTTCGCGGTCGA
Source organism: Roseinatronobacter domitianus (assembly GCF_023336755.1). GTDB lineage: Bacteria > Pseudomonadota > Alphaproteobacteria > Rhodobacterales > Rhodobacteraceae > Roseinatronobacter > Roseinatronobacter domitianus. The sequence continues at coordinate 102,753 of NZ_JALZWP010000004.1, forward strand.
ATGCCCCTTTCACCCCGGCTGATTGCAAGATGGATGTCCATTCCGCATCGCCGGCTTCCAACCGGGTCAGGGCAATGCGCTGGCCTGCTTCGATCAGGCGGGCAGTGTTTTCGGCGCGTTCCAGATAGCGATACATCCAGAACAGGCCACCGGCGGTTTTCCCAAGCATCGCGTTACTCCTCCAGCACCCAAGTGTCCTTGGTGCCCCCGCCTTGGCTGGAATTGACCACCAAAGACCCTTTTTTCAGCGCCACCCGTGTCAGCCCGCCCGGCGTAATCTTCACCCCGTTCGGATTGACCAGCACGAAGGGGCGCAGATCGACATGGCGCGGCGCAAGCCCGGACCGCGCGAAGATCGGCACGGTCGACAGGCTAAGCGTGGGCTGCGCGATGTAATTGCCGGGCCGCGCTTTCAGCTTGCGGCGGAATTCGGAAATCTCTTTCTTGCTGGCGGTCGGCCCAATCAACATGCCGTAGCCACCAGAGCCGTGCACTTCTTTCACCACCAGATCGGCCAGATTGTCCAGCACATAGGCCAGATCATCGGGCTGCGAACAGCGCCATGTCGGCACATTTTGCAACAGGGGCCGCTCGCCTGTGTAGAATTCGACAATATCGGGCATGTAGCTGTAGATCGCCTTGTCGTCGGATATGCCGGTGCCCGGCGCATTGGCAATGGTAATGCCGCCTGCGCGATACACATCCATAATGCCGGGAATGCCCAGCGCGCTGTCGGGGTTGAAATTGAGCGGGTCAAGGAAATCGTCATCCACCCGACGATACAGAACATCAACCGGCGTATAGCCGCGCGTGGTGCGCATGGCGACACGGCCATCGACGACGCGCAGATCATGGCCCTCGACCAGTTCGACCCCCATCTGATCGGCCAAGAAGGCGTGCTCGTAATAGGCAGAATTGAAAATACCCGGCGTCAGCACCGCGACCACGGGCTTGCCAGATGTGCCCCCCGGCGCGCAGGCCGCAAGCGAGCGGCGCAAATCCAGCGGGTAATTCTGCACTGGGCGCACACGGTTTTGCGAGAAAAGCTCCGGGAACATCTGCAACATCGTTTCGCGGTTTTCCAGCATGTAGCTGACACCGGACGGCGTCCGCGCGTTATCCTCCAGCACGAAAAATTCGCCCGGCCCGGTGCGCACAAGGTCGATACCGACAATATGCGTATAAACCCCGCCCGGCGGCTGCACGCCGATCATTTGCGGCAGATAGGCCTCATTTCCGGCGATCATAGATTCGGGCAAGCGGCCAGCTTTCACGATCTCGCGGTTATGATAAATGTCGTGAAGAAAGGCATTTATGGCGCGAACCCGCTGCTCGATCCCGCGCGACAACTTGCTCCACTCATGCCCGGAAATGATACGCGGAATAATGTCAAAGGGGATCAGGCGTTCTTCGGCCTCTGCCCGGCCATAGACATTGAAGGTAATGCCGGTCAGCCGGAAAATCTCTTCGGCCTCGCGCTGCTTGGCGCGCAGCCTTGCGGGGTCTTCTTCGGCGAACCAATCGTGAAAGCCGCGATATGGATCGCGCAGCGTCGCGTCATGGCCCCACATCTCATCGAATGTCGCCCCATCGCTCATGAACCAACCCCTCTGTCCGAAACATGCGGGTCGGCAGCGACACCCCCCGCAACTTGCAGTGTTTAATACTGCTATCATGTTGTAAATGCCGATGCGCGGTGTTTTCCATCCGCGCGAGAAAACAGCACCACGCGCCTGAAATTGAGGCATCTGGCACGCTGCCCGCGACCAGACCCGCACCTTACACGCCACGCCCCCCGCAGGGACAAACGCTTCGGCAAGGCCACCATTCGCAAGGTTTGTCATGATTTTGTTACAAACATTCACCAAACAGTTGCATATCTCGCAAAGCTCACGCCCGGTTGCCGCCCGGACACCTTGTCAGGGCATTCTTTCGTCGCTCCGCGTGCCTGCTTAGGCCGCGCCCAAGAAGATCGCAGTCATGTCGCCAACAGCCTTCACCGCCCTGCTAGAAGCCTTTAGCGAACCGGTTTTGGTGGTTCGGCGCGATGGCACTGTCGAAAATGCAAATACCGCTGCGGTGGAGCTGCTCGGCAAGCGGATCATGGGGGCGCAGCTTCGCGCCTTGCTGCGCCAACCGGACGTGACCGCCATGCTGGAACGCATGATTGCGGGCGCAGAAGAAGGGGCGGCCGCCTATGCCACCTCTGACGCCAGTGCCGAGCGCAACTGGAAAGTGACCGCCCGGCGCATGGATGCCGAAACCTTCGTCGTCAGCATACGCGACACGTCCGAACTGGAAGCGGCCGAAGCGCAGCGCCGCGATTTTGTGGCCAATGTCAGCCACGAGCTACGCTCGCCCCTGACAGTTCTGGCCGGTTTTCTTGAAACGTTACAAGGGGCTGCGGCGGATGACCCGCAGGCCCGCACCGAGTTTCTGTCGATCATGCAGGCCGAAACCGAACGTATGACCGGGCTGGTGGCCGACCTGCTGTCGCTGTCGCGGGTCGAAGCAAGCGCCCGCATCCGCCCGCGCGACCCGGTCGCCATTGACATGGTCCTGCATGCCACCCTTGCGGCTTTGCGTCCGCAGATCGAACAGGCCGGGCTGCGCGTGACCTGTGACCTTCCAGACAATCTGCCTCCGGTGCCGGGTGATTACGATCAGCTTGTGCAAGTCTATCACAACCTGGTCGAAAACGCCCTGAAATATGGGGCCGATGGCGGCGCAATAGAGATCACCGGCGTGATCGTGCCACGCCTGCCGGGGCTGGATGGCCCTGCCCTGCGCCTTGGTATCCGCGACCATGGCGAGGGAATTGACCCCATTCATATTCCCCGCCTGACCGAACGCTTCTACCGCGCAGACCGCGCCCGCTCGCGTCAAAGCGGCGGCACGGGGCTGGGGCTGGCCATCGTCAAACACATTCTGGGGCGCCATCGCGGACGGCTGATAATTCGCAGCCGTCCCGGCGAAGGCTCTACATTCGAGACCATTCTGCCGCTAAGCTGACACCTGTCACGCAAACGTCATATCAAGGCGTTACAGCAGCACCACGCAAAAGGACACTTTACATGGAACCGCATATCGCCTCTGCCTTCGACAAGGATCTCGAAACCATCAACCTGAGCGTCTTGCAAATGGGCGGTCAGGTCGAAGCTGCGATCCTTGACGCCGCCCGCGCGCTGGAAAGCCGCGACGAGGAATTGGCCCAAGTCGTGGTGGATGGCGACAAGGCGATCGACGCCGCCGAGGAAGAGATCAACAATCAGGTTGTGCGCCTTTTGGCCCTGCGCCAGCCGCAAGCGGGCGATTTGCGCACGGCGGTCGCCGTGATGAAAACGGCGGGTGATCTGGAACGGTTGGGCGACTACGCCAAGAACATGGCCAAGCGCGTGCCGGTTCTGGCCGCCAGCCCGATGATCGAAGGGGCCGCAGGTGCGCTACGCCGCCAAGCCCGGCTGGTCGGACAGATGCTGACCGATATGCTGGACGCCTTCGCGCGCGGCGATGCCGATCTCGCCCGCGATGTCATCACCCGCGACATAGAAGTTGACGACATGACCAACGCGCTGTTCCGCGAATTCATCACCCATATGATGGAAGACCCGCGCAATATCACGCCCTGCCTGCATTACGTGTTCATTGCCAAGAACATAGAACGCATGGGCGATCTGGTCACGCATGGCGCGGAAAACATCATTTTCGTGACCGAAGGCAAAACCGGCATAAAGCGCGACAAGGGACATTCCACCGCGACGATTGCCGCACCCAGGGACTGACATAAATGGCCGACGCAGACACGCCGCTGGTGCTGATCGTTGATGACGAACTGGCACAGCTTGCCCTTCTTAGCTACAACCTGAAGGCGGCCGGGTTCCGGGTCGCAACCGCCAAGGATGGGGACGAAGCGCTTCTTGCGGTGGCCGAACAGGGGCCGGACATCGTGTTGCTGGACTGGATGCTGCCGCGCTTGTCGGGGCTGGAAGTCTGCCGCCAGTTGAAAGCGACGGCGGCGGGGCGGGATGCCGCGATAATTATGGTATCAGCCCGGTCAGAAGAAGCCGACCGCGTGCGGGGGCTGGAAACCGGGGCGGATGATTACATCGTGAAACCCTATTCGGTGGCCGAACTGATTGCTCGGGTGCGCGCCAATCTGCGCAGGCTGCGCCCGACCTCTGCGGGCCAGGCGCTGGAAGTGGGCGATATCCGGCTGGACCCGGACAGCTACCGGGTTACGCGCGGCGAGCAGGTGCTGCACCTTGGCCCGACCGAGTTTCGCCTGCTGGGCGCGCTGATGGAGCGGCCCGGCAAGGTCTGGACGCGCGAGGCGCTGCTGGACCGCGTCTGGGGGCGCGACATCTATATCGACACACGCACGGTCGATGTGCATGTCGGCCGCCTGCGAAAGACGCTGCTGTCCCAAGGCGGCGAAGACCCGATCCGCACCGTGCGCGGTGCGGGCTACGCGATGGGCTGACCGGCCTTGCGCGCGCAAGGCGATCTTTACTGCGTGGGGTAACGCCGCCGTATCCGCTGCACCAACACCGCCGCCGTGCCCAGACCCAGGCCCAGCGCGAAGACCAGCCCTGACCATTCCGCGACAATCTTGGTCAAGGCGTCAAGCCGCGCGGCAAAAGCATAGCCCAGCCCGACATAGATCACGACCCAGATCGCTTCGCCCAAAGCGTCCCAAAACGTAAAGCGTCCGCGCGGCAAGCGCGCCGCCCCGGCAATCAGGTTCACCCAAGGACCAAGCGGCGCGAGCAGCCATGTCGACAGGAACACACCAATACTGCCATGCTGGCGCACTGTGGCCCGTGCCCGCGCGATCAGCCGCGCGCGCGAAGAGCTGCGCGACAATCGCTCCAGCAAAAGCGGCCCGCCCCAGCGCCCGATCTGGAACCCGGTCTGGTCGCCCAGCACCGCCGCGCCCCAAGCGATGGCCAGCACATGCCACAACACGAAATCGCCCGAGGCGGCAAAAGCACCGGCCCCAAGCATGACCGCCGAGGTCGGGATCGGCAGCGCAAGGCAAGACAAGAAGGCCGAGGCCGCGACCACCCACAGCCCGTAGCTGGACACGAGCGCGAACAGCGTTTCCGTCACGGCCCGAGCCCTTCCCGATGCGCGTCAATCCTGGCCTGCAAATGATCCAACAACACGGGAAGCGGTGTGCTGCGCGTCTGCGCCAAGTCGTCCAGCGTCATACGGCGGCCCGATCCATCCGACGCCAGCGCCAAAGCCTGCAAGACGACGGTTGGCGGCACGTCCCAAGAATGCGCCACAAAACGCGGGGTCATCCAGCCCGCCAGTTCCGGATCGGTGGGCGCAGCGTTCCAGTGCCAGACCGCAAGCGACAGGCGCAAAGCAAAGATCAGCACCAGCAAAGCCGCGCCCCCGGTGACAAGCGTCAGCACTGGTGCGCGCTGCCACAGGCGTTTAACCCAACCACCTGCGCTGGCTTTGCGGCGCGTCATGCTGGATCACCTTCAACCCGCCCTATGATGCTGGCCGGAATGCCCGCCGCGCGTAGGTCTGCTAAGGTGGCGTCTGCTTGGGCGGGGGACACCGCCGCCAGCAACCCGCCGCAGGTTTGCGGGTCGACCAGCAGATCTTCGCGCGGCCCGTGCCATTCGGGGCGCAAGGCAGCGCGGTTCGCAGGCGCAAGGGTCGAGGCCACGCCCTGCCCCGCCAGCCCCTCGGCGCCATCGAGCACCGGCAGCGCGGCATGGTCCAGCGTGGCGGTCAGCCCCTCGCCCAGCATTTCGCACAAGTGCCCGGCCAGCCCAAAGCCCGTAACATCGCTCATGGCACGCGCAACCGGGGTCAAGATCGCGGCATCAGCCACCATGGGGCGCGCCATGCTGGCAAGACAATCGCGCCAGATCGGCCCAAGCAAGCCAGATCTGGGGCGGATCATCTGCATCTCGGCGGCAAGGATAATCCCGGTGCCCAAGGGCTTGGTCAGGATCAGCACATCCCCCTCCCGCGCCCCGCGTTTCGGCACGGGCTGCGCGCAGGTTCCGGTCACGGTAAAGCCCACGACCATCTCTGCGCCATATGTCGTATGCCCGCCGCCCAACGTGGCCCCTGCCGGGCCGAACACCGATTGCGCACCGTCCAGAATATCGGCCAGAAAGCGTTCGCCCACAACATCAGAGGCGCGCGGCAGAATGATCTGCGCCAGCGCCAGTTGCGGAACCGCCCCCATCGCCCAGACATCGCCCAAGCTATGAATGGCAGCCAGTTGCCCCATTAACCACGGATCGCTGACAAAACCGCGCAAATGGTCCGTTGACAGAACCTGCGCGCCATCTGGCCCGCGCAAGATGGCTGCGTCATCACCGGGGGTTTTGTCAGGGTCGGCACCGGGCAAAACGGCCAGCGCCCGCCCTAGCGCGCCCGAGGGCAGCTTGGACCCGCAACCGCCACACATCGGCTTTGCGCCCATCACCGCCCCCAGATCGCGCGGGCGCAGTTCCGGCAGTTTGGGTGCGGACATGGCGGGGTAATCCCGGAACTTCGCCATGAAGCGTTCGTCAATATTGTCTTTCAACCACCACAACCACGCGCCCCCGCTGCGCAGCCCGAACTTCTCGGCCAAGGCGCGCTTGTCGCCCAAAGACGCCAATTTCAAGTAATCGCGCTGCGGTTGGTAGCGGCGCAAGGGCGCGCCTGCCGCCCGTGCGCGCAGGTTGTGGAACAGATAGGGCGCCTCACGCACCGCGTAGACGCCGGATTTCGGGCGCGGCGCATGGCTGAGATGCGCGCAATCGCCGACCGCAAAGATATCGCGGGCGGAGGATTCGAGCGTTGGCCCGACCGTGATGAACCCCTGATGCAGGTCCAGCCCGGTATCTTGCAGCCAGTCTTGCGGGCGCGATCCGGCCACCGACAGCGTGAAATCCGAGGGCAGGCGCGTGCCGTCGCTCAATTCGACCGCATCGGCCAATATCCGCACCGGGTGCGCGTTCAGATGCAGGTCCACGCCGTAGCGGCGCATGGCGTCCACCATCCCCGCGCGCGCCTTTGGTCCCATATTGCCCAAGGGCTGCGCGTTGCGGTCCACGACCGTTATGGTGGGGCGGCGTCCGGTCTGCTGCATGCGGTAGGCCTGCGCGAGCGCCAGTTCCACCCCGCCCACGCCGCCGCCGATGATGACAAGGTTGGGCGCTTCGGGCGCGGTTTGCAGGAACGCCTCCCACTTTGCGGCGTAACCTCCCAGCGGCTTGGCGCTGACGCCGTGGTCGGTGAAGCCTTCGGTCTGCGGCAGGTCGGAGGTGATGCCGATATCTATGGACGCGATATCGAAGGCCACACTACGCCCAGAGGCCAGCGCAACGGTTTTCGCCACGGGGTCGAGGCCCACGGCGCGGTCCAGGATCACCTCTGCCCCCGCGAAGCGACACAGGCGAACTAGGTCGATCATGATTTGGTCGATGGTGTAATGGCCCGCGATGGCCCCGGGGAGCATGCCGGTATAAGGCGCGATGGGGCTGGGGTTGATAACCCGCAGACGCACGCCCGCCATGGGTTTCATGCCCCATTGCCGCAGGACCAGCGCATGGCAATGACCGCCGCCGATTAGCAGAATGTCGCGGGTGATCGGGAAGTCTGGCTGCATCTGTGGCCCCTTGTCTTTGCCCCTGCTTACGCGGATGGGGGGACATATGCGAGGGGCGGAATGTCACAAGATGGGGATTTTTCTGCCTAAAAAAGTTACCTGCCCTGCATTGGAAATACAAAATACAGAAGCTAATTTTCTAGAATAACCAACATTCAAACGTATTGAGCTATTCAAGGCAATGCCTGAAGCAGTCGGTCTACCACATCATAACCCTTAGAGGTAATTTCAAACATTTCATTTTTATAGCCACGAGCGATAACTAATCCTTCTTCTACGGCTTGATCAAGGGCAGCTTCCCAACGAGCTGCTGATCTTCGGTCGCTTGACTCGATGAAGTTTATGCCATTGGTTTGTATAGCTTGCCCACCGAGAAACCGTATGCTCATTATTGTCCCGCTTGGATCTTTTGCGGCTTCAATTAACAGCCTTTTCGCCTCCTCCGACAACCTGTTCTCAACTGGATCGTAAGAATCTGGTAAAGTCAGTAAGGAACTAATATCTAGTCTCAAAAAATCGCCATTAGAGTTTCCTATCTGATCCCTGACCCTTATTTGGAATTGCCGTCTGAATTTTTCTGCAAAATCTTGAATGTTGTCGTAAGCTTCAACCAACCCCTCCCCGTAACACCACTCCTTAAATTTTTTAACAGATTGATACTGATTTGGATCCAAGCTCTCCGGAGCTACAGGAGCTGTGGAAAAATAGACCATCGCGGGCTTGCCATCAGATATATGACGTTGATCTCCTCGACAGTTCCACTTTCAAATTCACCAGTTGGAGTTCCCAAGCGGGTCCAAAAAACACCAATCAAGAAATCGCAATGCTTTAGGACGTTTTTGTTTATTATGTCTTGAGGTCGCCCGCCTAAATCAGGTGCAGAATGTGTCTCCCACCCAACTGGTAGAAAAACAGATTTTGCAGCTTTTGCATTAATATCGTTCCATTCATGGATTGTTTCTCTAATTAGCATTCTTTCCTTGGCAACATCGCTAGGGGATGCGATCATTACTGAAAAAACACTTGCATTATAGGGCATCTTTTATCCAATCAATTTTAGACTTTTCAAACCCTGATTATACGAAACAGAAAATCTTAGGTCTAGCGCGGAATCAAGGGCGTAGCCCGCCGCGCCAGCGTCGTCGCGGCCCAGCGCGGCGGCGCTTTGGTTGGCCTTGGCGCACCGATCCTCTGGGGAGGGGTTTGGCTGCCATAAAGTGCCCACCCCCACCGTCAGCAGCGCCACCGCCCGCGACGGCACTGGCGCTCTGTTATGCAATAAATCACACCCCCGGCACCAGCTTGAACCCGATCCCTTCGCGCTTCAGGCGGTTAAACGCCGGCGACAGGAAGTGGCCGCCGGTGAACAGCGCGCGATCTGCGTAGATCTCTTCCAGCAGGTGCCGGCGGGTGTCGCGCGCGGTGTTCATGTCGATATCAAAGGAAATCGCCACATCCGGGTCCGCCAGTTGCAGCGCCGGGGCGTGGATGATGTCGCCCGCGTGGATCAGCGTCTCGCCGCGCGACTCCAACCGCCAGCCCGCATGCCCCGGCGTGTGGCCCGGCAGGTCCATGAAACTCAGGCCCGGCGCGACTTCGGACCCGTCCCGCGCCATCACAAGCCGGTCGTCATACGCCGCCAGCACCGCCTGCGCCAGTTTCGCCCAATCGGCAATCCCCGACAGCGCGCGCTGGAAATGCGCGTCATCGGACCAGAAGGCGCGGTCGGCATCGGTGACATGAAGCGTCGCATTGGGAAAGACCGCAGCCCCGTCGGCCGTAATCATCCCCGCCACATGGTCGGGGTGCAGGTGCGTGGCGACCAGCGTGTCCACGTCTTCGGGTGCCACGCCCAGTTCCGCCAGCCCTTCGGCCAAATGCCCGCAGGTCGGCCCGAACAGGTCGCGCGGCCCGGCATCGGCCAGAATGGTGCGCCCGTTCATGCGGATGAGGACGGCGTTGAAGTTGGTTTCAATCTGCTCGACCCCCGCTTCGGCCAGAAGCGCGCCGATCTGCGCCGCGTCAGTTTCTGGGAACAGATCGGGTGTGAAGGTCGTGGCGCCATCGGTGATGATGCTGACCTGCGCGTCGCCAATGGTCTGGGTGATGGTGCGGCTCATCGGGTCCTCCGGAATTTATGACTGGCAATGGTAGAATGGCACGCGCCCCGCTGCAATGCTGCCGTTGCGCGGATGGTTTATGGTCCAACAGTGAGTATTTAAGGCAAGATGAAAATATCAGGGCAGCGCGATCCGGTGCGAGAGCGCGCCGGTTGCCCGATCGAAAAGCAGGATTTCATCCTGGGCCAACACCAGCACCCAATCGGGGGCCAGGGTCACGGCGTTTGGGGTGATGCCCGCAGGCAGGTCGATGCTGTCGGGCATGGTCAAAGCTGGGGGCGCTTGGGTAATGCGCAGCACCAAAAGCCCCACGATCAGCACCAGACCCGCGATCATAACCGTCGTCAGAATGACCACCAAGCGCTTGACGAAGCGGACATCGGGAGGCATGGCAGCGTCTTGATCTTCTGGGAGACCCTCTGGGGGCATGGACATGGCGCAGGCACCTTTCACCGAATTGCGGGTTGTGATCGCGGCGGACCCGCCTGCACGGCTTGATAAAGCCTTGGCGCGCGATGTTCCAGAGGAAGCGACGCTGTCACGCTCGCGCCTGATGCGGATGATCGCCGAGGGCTGCGTGTGGCGCGACGGCGCGGTGCTGACGGATCCGCGCGCCAAGGTGGCCGAGGGGGATGTTCTGGTGTTGCGTGTAGAAGCCGCGGCAGAGGTCGAGACCGTCGCGCAGGACATTGCTCTGGATGTCGTGTATGAGGATGACGCGCTGATCGTGGTTAACAAACCGGCGGGCATGGTGGTGCATCCTGCCCCCGGATCGCCGGACCGAACGTTGGTAAACGCACTGCTACATCATTGCGCCGAGAGCCTGTCGGGTATTGGCGGGGAAAAGCGGCCCGGCATTGTGCACCGGATAGACAAGGACACATCCGGCCTGCTGGTGGTGGCAAAGTCGGACCATGCGCATCATCATCTGGCTGCGCAATTCGAGCGCCACAGTGTGATGCGGCGGTACATGGCGCTGGTGCACGGCCTGCCCGATGCGGGCGATCCGCGGTTGCGCGGCGTGCGCGGGGCCAGTTTCGAGGCCGGGAACATCCTGAAGATCACCTCGCAACTGGCGCGGCACCGGACCGACCGACAGCGGCAGGCGGTCGTCTGGTCGAACGGGCGGCACGCGGTAACACGCGCGCGGGTGCTGGAGGCCTATGGCACGCCACCCGCGCTGTCTTTGCTGGAATGCTGGCTGGAAACCGGGCGCACGCATCAGATCAGGGTGCATCTGGCGCATGCGGGGCATGGGCTGGTCGGCGACCCGGTCTATGGCGGACGGCGCAAACTGTCAGAGGCCGCGCTGAGCCCCGCTGCCGTGGCGGCTGTCGGCGGGTTTTCGCGGCAGGCGCTTCATGCCGAAACCTTGGGTTTCGAACACCCCGATACGGGCGACATGCTGGAATTTCACGCGCCTTTGCCAGCAGATATGCAAGACCTGATCGCGACCCTGCCCGACGCCTGAGGTCTTAACGCTTTCGTTACGGTTTGTTGCAATACTTGAAGCTGTAGGCGCCTGCGGTTATCTGCATGCCTGACAGGAGGGTCCGCATGGCCAGTTACGCAAACCTACCGGCACCAAGCCCCGAACAGGGTTTAAACCGTTATTTACAGGAAATCCGGCGCTTCCCGATGCTGGAACCCGAACAGGAATACATGCTGGCGAAACGTTGGGTGGACCATCAGGATACGGATGCGGCTCACCAACTTGTCACCAGCCACCTGCGACTGGCCGCGAAGATCGCCATGGGCTATCGGGGTTATGGCCTGCCCCAGGCAGAGGTGATTTCCGAAGCGAATGTCGGGCTGATGCAGGCGGTCAAACGGTTTGACCCGGAAAAAGGGTTTCGGCTGGCCACCTATGCCATGTGGTGGATTCGCGCCAGTATTCAGGAATATATCCTGCGGTCTTGGTCCTTGGTCAAACTGGGCACGACCAGCGCGCAAAAGAAGCTGTTTTTCAACCTGCGCAAGGCGAAGAACAAGATCGGCGCGTTGGAAGATGGCGATATGCGGCCCGAAAATGTGGCGCGCATCGCAAATGACCTGAACGTGACGGAAGCCGAAGTCATCTCGATGAACCGGCGCCTGTCGGGCGGGGATTCGTCGCTGAACGCGACCGTCGGGTCCGAGGAGGGCACCGCAAGCTGGCAAGACTGGCTGGAAGACGAAAGCGCCAACCAAGCCGAAGATTATGCCGAGCGCGACGAATTGGACCTGCGCCGCGAATTGCTGACGGAAGCGATGGACGCGCTGAACGAACGCGAGCGCGACGTGCTGACCCAACGGCGCCTGAGCGAAGACCCTGTCACACTGGAAGACCTGTCGCAACGCTACGACGTGTCACGCGAGCGTATTCGGCAGATTGAAGTCCGCGCATTTGAAAAGCTGCAAGCGCGGATGCGAACGCTGGCACGCGACAAGGGAATCGTGGTGCCGGTTTCCTGACGTTGGAAGGGCATTTAGGCTGGCTTCACGAAACCGCGCTGCGGAGACCAATGACCGCTTGGACTACAGCGAGCCTATGACGGGAAGAGTGGCGCCGCGGCATCGCCGTTGACTGGCGCAAGCAGACCACCCGCCTGCGTAAGAGGGCTGCAAACCTGAAACGCCGCATGCAAGGGTGCGGTGACGTCGTGGATATGGCGCGAAGCGGTGCTGGGGCTGTCGGCCAAGGTTCGGACATACGCCGCATCTGGGCAGCGGGCAGATTGCACCGCAAACCACCCCGCTACATCGCAATATCCAACACGATCAGCCCATCGCGCCCCGCAATGGCGCTACCCACAAGACGCGCCCCCAAAGCCCGGTGGGCCGGGTCTTTGGCATAGGCTTCAAGCGCCGCCCAATCATCGAAATCAATCGTGAACCCATGATGATAGCCCTGCTCCATCTGTTCCGGGCTGGCCGAGCGCCCCGATATGAAGCCGCGCGCGCCGGGGTGCTTTGCGATTACGGCCGACAGTTCGGCATAAAGAGCGGTGATCTCTGCCTCTGACACGTCTGGTTTGAACCGGGTCAGGACGATGTGCCGGATCATATCATTCCCCCAGCATCCATCGCCCCTCCGGGTGGAACGCATGAAAGGCAAATGCAAAGGGAATGTCATGCACCGCTGGGCGGCCTTGCGTATCGGTTACGCGGACATTGCCAACCTCGCGCCCCGCGCCAATTTCGCGGCTGTCCAGCGCCGAGGCTTGGCCAGCGCGCCAGGTCAGCACCACGCCCCCTTCGCGCAACGCGCCGGCTTCGCGCAAGCGGTCCAGTGGCCACGCGCGGTCGCCGACGCGGACCACGCGTGCAAGCGGATGAATACCATGCGGCGGGTCTTCGCCGCGATAGAGAAAGGGACGGTCCGACGTGTCATAGGCCGCATACGGGTTCGAGCCATAGCGACGTGGCGCGTCGGGCTCATCCATCACCAGACCGTCCGGGTGTTCGGCGCGAAAACGCTCCCAGCTTTCCATCCATGCCGGAAGCTGGGTCAGTTGCATGCCCATCATCTGCCCCACAATTGCAGTTGCCGTCGCCTGTTGCCACCAGCTTTCGGTCGCGCGGTCATACATAATCATATCGGAATGGCGCAGCTTGCCCGACACGCCAAAGCTGTGGGCCACCCCGTTAATGGTCGCGTCAAACACCATGCCAGTGTTGCACAAGGGGCAGAAGGTCACGGCAATGGGGCGCCCCGCGACAACATCATTCACGATTTCGTGCCACATCAGGTATCGGACGGGATAGGCACGGGCCGGGGCACCTTCGGGCGCATAGGTCAGCACGGGTTCCCGCGCAGACAGACGGGTTTCGTCTGCGGCGGGCAGAAATTCGGGCGCGTCAATGGCTGGTATGCCGTCCTTGGGCGGACCACCTGACAGGATCTCGGCAAACTCCACGCTGGAGCGATTGAAATCGGTGCGTGACCATTCTGCCTGCCAGCGCGACGGGTCAGCTTGGGCGCTACCACCCAAAGCAAGAACAGTGGCACATGTCACAATCAGGCGGTGCAAGGGCGTCATGTCGGCGGCTCCGGTTGCTGTCTGTTGCCTTGGTATACGCCAAACCACCCGCAAATGTTACACCGCGCTTAGAAATCTATTGCGATGCCCTTCTTTTCCCAGTCGCCATAGCGCACAGGTTCGGGGCCTTTGCGCCCGCCCAATTCGCGCGGCATCTCAACCGCCGTTTCCGCGGCGCGGCGCGCGTCGGCTTCCGCCAAGGCGCGGCGGGCGGCTTCGGGTAGCCGGGCGCGGCGGGTGGCTTCGTCTTCGGGGGTTTCTGGTTGGTCAGTCATGGTCGCTCTGCTTGTCATGGCGTCTTGCCTGATATACCGCAGCCGCACAAAAGGACAAGAAAACATGAGCGATACCCTGCCCTCGCATGCCCCCCGCGCCGCTGCCCATGCGCTTGTCATGGCGGTTGTGACCGAAGCGCGCAGCTTGGCAGAGGTGCAGCCGCGCCCTTTCACCGCCCTGCCACCAGAGGGCCAAGCCCGCGCGGCACGGTTGGCCATGGCCTGTTTTCGCCACCATGGCCGCGCCGATCACCTGTTGCGCGCGCCCTTGCGCAAAACCCCGCCCGACATTGTGCTTTGGGCCTTGCGCTTGGCGGTGGTCGAGATGGGAGCAATGGACGCGCCAGCGCATGGGGTCATAAATGACACGGTCGGGCTGCTGAACCGGGTCGCGCCAAAATTTGCAGGCCTTGGCAATGCGGTGTTGCGCCGCGTGGCTGACGGGCTGCCCGACACTTGGGCCAACGCCCCCGCGCCCCGCCTGCCCGGTTGGTTGCGCGGCGCTTTGCAGAACGCTTACGGCAATGGCGTGACCGTCGCGATAGAGGCCGCGCATGAGATTACGCCGCCCTTGGATATCAGCCTGCATGGCCCCTGCCCAGACGGATTGGACGGCCAAACCTTGCCCACCGGCACGCGACGTCTGCCCGCCGGGCAACAGGTCAGTGCGCTACCGGGTTACGCGGAGGGCGCGTTCTGGGTGCAGGATGCCGCCAGCGCCCTGCCCGCGCGGTGGCTGTCGGGGCATCACCGCGTGCTGGACCTGTGCGCCGCCCCCGGCGGCAAGACCATGCAACTGGCGGCGATGGGCGCGGATGTGACCGCGCTGGACCTGTCGGGGCCAAGGCTGTCGCGCCTGCGCGCGAATCTTGCCCGCACGCGGCTGGACGCAGAGATCATCTGCGCCGATGCGCTGACATGGACGCCTGACACCCCCTTTGATGCGGTGCTTCTGGATGCGCCATGTTCGGCCACCGGCACCATCCGCCGGCACCCCGAATTGCCGCTGTTGAAAACCCGTGACGGGCTGCGCGCGTTGCGCGACCAGCAAGCGCGATTGCTCGACCGGGTTCTGGACCCGGCAAGCGGCATGGTCAAACCCGGCGGAGAGGTGGTCTATTGCACCTGCTCGCTGCTCCCGTCCGAAGGCGAGGACCAGATCGCGGCCGCACTTCAACGCCATCCCGGCGTGCGACTTGTCGCCCGGCCCATGGATGGCGTGCCGACCGACTGGCAAAGCCCCGACGGCCCAATCCGCACCCGGCCCGATTACTGGCCAGAGCAAGGCGGGATCGACGGGTTCTACATGGCGCTGCTGGCGACGCCAACATGAGCGGACGTGCGCCAATACCGGTGACAGCGCCCGCCGCAGCCTGTATGTTACCGGCAAGGGCCGTCGAAAACGCCCGATCACGACAAAGGGCATGGCACAGGTGAGCAGGCCAGCGTCATCAGGAACAGAGCGCGTCAGCGCCATGGACGGTCTGACTGCGCGCTGGCTGGCGCGGGTGCGCGCGCCTGTGGCGATCACCTCGCAGCCAGAACCGCGCAGCTTGGGCCTTTATGCTCGCGGCCAACAAATGCTGGCGGGGAATTTTCTTGTCGCCGGTGAACTGCTGACCGGCCAAGGGACCGTTCCTTTCGACGCAAACACACCCGAAGCCGTGGACGATCTGCAAGGCTTCGAATGGCTGGACCATCTGGCGGCTGTCGGCGACCGGCCCGCGCGCGCATTAGCGCAAGCGGGCCTGCGCGACTGGTCGCGCCGGTTCGGGCGCGGCCGTGGACCGGGCTGGGCACCGGGGATCGCAGGGCGCCGCCTGATCCGCTTGCTAAGCCATGCCGTGCTTTTGATGCAGGGCATGGATGGAAGCGAACAGGCGGGGTTTTTGCGCCTGCTGGCGCATCACGCCGCTTTCTTGCGCAAACGCGCCGGCCATGCTGCCCCCGGTCTGCCCCGGATAGAAGCGCGCACCGGGCTGCTGTATGCCGCGCTTGCGCTCGAAGGCTGGCAGGATCGCGCGCCGGGCATCGTGACCGCGCTGACCCGCGATTGCGCCGCACAGATCGGGCCAGATGGCGCAATAGCCACGCGCAACCCCGAGGAATTGCTGAATGTCTTCGAATGCCTTGGCTGGGCGGGGCAATTGCTGGCCGAAAACGAGCAACCCATCCCCGATGCATTGGGGGATGTGATGGCATGCATGGCTGGGGCGTTGCGCGCGCTGCGCCATGCCGATGGTGGGTTGGCGCGCTTTCATGGTGGCGGGCGCGGGCGTGACGGCGTGTTGGCCGCAGCCCTCGCCGCGCATGACGCGCTGTCAAACCTGCCTCCGACCCCGCCCCCTGACAAAGTGATGGGCTATATCCGGCTGGCCGCCGGGCGTAGCAGCGTCATCGTCGATGCCGCACCACCGCCGTTGCAAAGCGCACCCGGCCGCGCCCATGCCGCGACCCTGGCCTTCGAGCTGACCTCGAACCGTCGCCCGCTGATCGTGTCTTGCGGGGATGGGCGCAGTTTTGGCCCTGAATGGCACCGTGCCAGCCGCGCAACCGCCAGCCATTCCACGCTGGCGCTGGACGGGTATTCCTCGTCGCGGTTCAGCACGCCGGGCGGACACCGACTGGACCTGACGGACGGGCCGCGCCATGTCGGGCTGGAATTTCGCCACACGCCCTATGCACGCGCCGCCGCGCTGTCGCATGATGGATACGGCGAAAGCCACGGTCTGGAACATCTGCGCTATCTGGACCTGTCGAAAGACGGGCGCGTGTTGTCGGGCGAGGATATGCTGATCGCCACGGGCCGCGCCGCCCAGAAACGCTTTGACGAGGTGCGCGGGCGTCTGGGTGGAACAATCCCCTACGCGCTGCGCTTTCATCTGCACCCAGAGGTCGACGCCTCGCTGGACATGAACGGGACTGCCGTCTCTTTGACCCTGCGCTCTGGCGAGATATGGGTCTTGCGCGCCGAGGGCGCCGCGCTGTCTTTGGCCCCGTCGGTTTATCTGGAAAAAGGCCGCATCAAGCCGCGTGCGGCGCAACAGATCGTGTTGTCCTTGGCCGCAACAAGCTATACCAGCCAGACCAACTGGACATTGGCCAAGGCGCATGACACGCCGACCGCCTTGCGCGACCATGCGCAGGACGACATCTTGGCCGTGCCGGACCTGTGATGTTGTATAAGGACTGCCCCGATGACCGACCTTGTTCCGCTGAAACGCGCGCTGATTTCCGTCTCTGACAAGACCGGGCTGATCGACCTTGCCAAGGCGCTTGCTGCGCGCAAGGTGGAACTTGTCTCCACCGGTGGCACGGCGCGGGCATTGCGCGAAGCGGGTCTGGCGGTGCAGGACGTGTCGGACCTGACCGGCTTTCCCGAAATGATGGATGGTCGCGTGAAAACCCTGCACCCGATGGTGCATGGCGGGCTTCTGGCGCTGCGTGACAACGAAGAACATCTGGGGTCGATGACCGCGCATGGCATCAAGGCGATCGACCTGTTGGTGGTGAACCTTTACCCGTTTGAAGACACCGTTGCGCGCGGTGCGGATTATGCCGAAGCGGTCGAGAATATCGACATCGGCGGCCCTGCGATGATTCGCGCCGCGGCCAAGAACCACGGGTTTGTCAGCGTTGTGACCGACCCCGAAGACTATATTCCGCTGCTGTCGGAACTGGACGCGCAAGAAGGCCGCACACGCCTGAGCTTCCGCCAGACGCTGGCGCAGCGTGCCTATGCCCGCACCGCAGCCTATGATGCGGCAGTGTCCACATGGATGGCGGGCGCAATCAATGACCCCGCCCCGCGCCGCCGCGCCTTTGCTGGCACTTTGGCCCAAACCCTGCGTTATGGGGAAAACCCCCACCAGTCGGCGGCGTTTTACCGCGATGGCAGCGACCGTCCCGGCGTTGCCACGGCAACCCAGCATCAAGGCAAGGACCTGAGCTACAACAACATCAACGACACCGATGCCGCGTTCGAACTGGTCTCGGAATTCCTGCCCGCCGATGGCCCGGCCTGCGCGATCATCAAGCACGCCAACCCCTGCGGCGTGGCCCGTGGGGCCACGTTGGCCGAAGCGTATAACCGCGCCTATGATTGCGACCGCATATCGGCCTTTGGCGGGATCATCGCGCTGAATACGCGGCTGGATCTGGACACCGCCAAGGCCATCACCGGCATTTTCACCGAGGTCGTCATTGCGCCCGGCGCCGATGACGATGCGATTGCCCATTTCGCCACCAAGAAAAACCTGCGCCTGCTGACCACCAAGGGGCTGGCCAACACCGCGGCGGCTGGTCTGACCTTCAAGCAGGTGTCGGGCGGGTTTCTGGTGCAGGACCGCGACAATGGCATGATCGAGCCGGACGATCTGCGCGTCGTCACCAAACGCGCGCCGTCGGCTGCCGAACTCGCCGATATGCTGTTCGCATGGCGCATCGCCAAGCATGTCAAATCGAACGCGATCATTTACGTCAAGGACCAAGCCACCGTGGGCGTGGGTGCGGGCCAGATGAGCCGGGTCGATTCGACCCGCATCGCCGCGCGCAAATCGCAGGACATGGCCGAAGTGCTGGGGCTGGACGCGCCCCTGACCCAAGGTTCTGTCGTGGCGTCCGACGCGTTCTTTCCCTTCGCCGATGGGCTGCTGACCGCCGCAGAGGCCGGCGCGACCGCACTCATACAACCCGGCGGGTCCATGCGCGATGACGAAGTGATCGCCGCCGCTGATGCTGCCGGGCTGGCCATGGTCTTTACCGGCCAGCGCCATTTCCGGCACTAGGGGGGCGCTATGAAACCCATGATCGGCACCGGCACGCTCATTCTGGCCGCAGATCAGGCGAGCAAATGGTATGTGCTGGGACCGCTGGCGCTGGACCAGCGCCTTTTCGTGCCGGTTCTGGACCCGTATGTCAGCTTTGTGATGGCATGGAATACCGGCATTAATTTTGGCCTCTTCGGCTCTGACGCGCGCTGGATGCCCTGGGTTCTGGTTGCCGTGGCGCTTGGCATCTGTGCCTTTGTCGTTATCTGGCTGATCCGCGAAGGCGCGCCACGCGGCATGCAAATCGCTGCCGGCCTTTTGGTCGGCGGGGCCATCGGCAATGTGATCGACCGCATCCGCTTTGGCGCAGTCGCGGATTTCCTGAACGTCACTTGTTGCGGGTTCAGAAATCCGTATGCTTTCAATGTTGCGGATATCTCGATTTTTCTGGGCGCGGCGCTGTTGATCCTGCTGTCAGGACCGCAGAAGGACGCCGCAGACAAATAGCGAAACGCAGGGGCGTGACGTCAGCGCAACGATGCGCTAAACATGTTGAAGATAGGGCGTTTGGGGAAATGACGATGGCACTCCGGCAAGGGATATTCGCGATTGCGGGCTGCGCGATTCTGGCGCTTGGGGCCTGCTCCGACACGGATCAACCCATGCTGATGCATGCCGCAGCGCAAGACAATGAGCCCGACGAATTCGGCATTCTGCCCACCAAGCCGTTGGAAATGCCCGACAGCCTGAGCGAATTGCCTGCCCCGAACCCCAACGGCACGAACCGGGTAGATCCGCAGCCACGCGCAGACATTGCCCGCGCTTTGGGTGGCAACCCCGCGCGCGCCGTGTCCGGCGGCGGTGTCGATGGCGGCATCGTGAATTACGCGGGCCGCTTTGGGCGCAATGACGGGATTCGCGCCCAACTTGCTGCCGAAGACCTGCAATTCCGCCGTGACAATAACGGGCGATTCTTGGAACGGCTCTTCTCGGTGAATGTCTACCACAACGCCTATGAACGCATGTGGCTGGATAAATACACCGAACTGCAACGCTGGCGCCGTGCTGGCGTGCAGACCCCCAGTGCTCCGCCCGAGGGGCAGCAGGCCGAATAAACCCGCTCTCACGTTCGCGTATCCGGGCTTGAATGCGGATAAATCCGCAGTAGCTTTGACGCAGACACAAGAGGAGCGGAAATGCGCAGTTTCATTGCAGCGATTGGTGTTGTTCTGACGGCTTTCGCCGCGCAGGCCAGCACTGTCACACAAGGCACGCTTGAAAACGGCATGGATGTTGTCGTGATAGAGGATCGCCGCGCCCCGGTTGTGGTGCATATGGTCTGGTATCGCGTCGGTGCGGCGGATGAACCCGCCCTGAAATCCGGCATCGCGCATTTTCTGGAACACCTGATGTTCAAGGGTACGGATGATCTGGCACCGGGCGAGTTTTCGGCCGTCGTAGAAGCCAATGGTGGGCGTGATAACGCTTTTACATCATGGGATTATACCGGATACTTCCAGCGTGTCGCCTCTGATCGGCTGGGTCTGATGATGCAGATGGAAGCAGACCGCATGACAGACCTTCTGCTATCAGAAGAGGAATGGCGGCCCGAGCGCGATGTCATCCTGAACGAACGCGGGCAGGTGGTCGAAAGTCAGCCGGGTCGTGTGTTCAACGAAGCGATGCTCGCCGCGCTTTACAAAGCCCACCCCTACGGCACCCCGATCATTGGGTGGCGGCACGAGATGGAAACGCTGAATGGCGATGATGCCAAAGCGTTCTATCGTCAGCATTACGCGCCGAATAACGCAATTCTGGTTGTCGCGGGGGATGTCGATTTCGCAGAGGCAATGGAGCTTGCCCGCACCCATTACGGTCCGATCCCGGAAAACCCCGATGTGACAACCCGCGCCCGCCCGATGGAGCCGCCGCATGTCGCCGAACGCCGTTTAACCATGAAAGATGCCCGCGTCGGCACGCCCTATGTCAGCCGGATGTATCTGGCACCCACCCGCCACGAGAGCGAACAGGCCGCCGCGCTGCAGATGCTTGCGGCCCTGCTGGGTGGTAGCGCGACCACCTCGGTTCTGGAACGAAAGTTGAATTTTGAACAGGGCGTGGCGCTGTCGGCTTGGGCCAATTATAGCGGGATGGCCCGCGATTATGGCATGTTCAGCCTTGGTATTGCTCCTGTAGAGGGTGTATCTCTGGAAGATGCAGAAGCCGCCCTCGATGCCGCGATTGTTGAATTTGTGCAAGAGGGTGTGGATCCCGAGCAGTTCGACCGCGTGCGTCGTCAGATCCGGGCCTCGGAAATCTACGCGCTCGACAACGTGCAGGGCCGCGCGCGCCAATACGGCGTTGGCCTGTCAATCGGCTTGGCTATCGAAGATATCGACGGTTGGATTGACGCTCTCGACGCAGTGACACCCGAGCAAGTCATGGAAGCGGCCAACATTTTATTGGACCGCAGCAGCGCCGTGACAGGCTACCTGACCCAACCGGACACAGAGGCGGTGAACTGATGCGGCTTATCCTTGCTTTCCTGCTGCTGTTCGCAACGCCCTTGCGCGCAGAAATAGACATTACACCCGTCACCAGCCCCGGCGGTCTAGAGGCCTGGCTGGTCGAGGAACGGTCGATTCCCTTCGTTGCGATTGACTTGATCTTCGAAGGCGGTGCGACGCTGGATGCGGATGAGAGCCTTGGCGCAGTCGCATTCATGACCGCGCTGCTGAATGAGGGCGCGGGCGCGTTGGATGCGCAGGGCTTTGCCATCCGCGCCGAGGAATTGGCCGCGCGTATCAGCTTCGACTCCGGGCGCGACACGGTCAGCGTCTCGGTCCAGTTCTTGACCGAAACGGCCGAGGAAACCATCGCGCTGTTGAACAGCGCCTTGACCCAGCCGCGCTTCGACGAGGATGCAGTGGAACGGGTGCGCGCCCAACTGATCGCCAGTTTGCGCCGCGACGCGCTGGACCCGAACACGATCGCCAGTCGCGCCTTTGCCGAGGCCGCGTATCCTGGTCATCCCTATGCCCGCCCGTCAGAGGGCACGCCCGAAAGCATCGCCGCGATAACCCGCGACGACCTGCGGAGCGCGCACCGGGCCGCCATTGCCCGCGACCGCGTGCATATAGGGGTGGCGGGCGACATTGACGCCGCAACGCTTGGACCTTTGCTGGACGCCCTGTTTGAAGACGTCCCGGAAAACACCGCAACCCTGCCCGAACGCGCCAGCTTTGCCGCCGAATCGGGCGTCACTCAGGTGCCATTTGACGGCCCGCAATCGGTCATTGCATTCGGTCATCGCGGCATACCGCGCGACGACCCCGACTTCCTGACCGCCTTCGTGGTCAATGAAATCGTCGGGGGGGGACGGTTTGGAACGCGGTTAATGCGTGAATTGCGCGAGAAGCGCGGGCTGACCTATGGGGTTGGCGCGTTCCTTGCCTCCGGGCTTCTTGGCGAAAGCTATCAGGGGCGGCTATCTGCCAGCAATGCCGATGCGGCCGAGGTAATCGCGTTGATCCGCGCCGAGTGGGAAAAGCTGGTTGCCGGGGGCGTGACCACAGACGAACTGAACCGCATCCAGACTTACTTGACCGGTGCCTACCCGCTGCGCTTTGACGGAAATGGCGCGATTGCGGGCATCATGGCGTCGATGCAGTTTCAGGGGTTTGGCATTGATTATGTCAATATTCGCAACGACAAAATTGAGGCCGTAACGCTGGAAGAGGCCAATGAAATTGCCCGGCGCCTCTACCGCCCCGATAGCCTGCGTTTCATTATCGTCGGGCAACCCGAGGGCATAAACTAGGCTTGGCAGCGCTTCCGATGGCGTGCTATATGCTGTGGGATGAACCGTCCTGACCGCAATATACGGCCTGAAATCCGCCAGTTGGATGAAGCCTCCGTGAATCGTATCGCGGCGGGCGAGGTGGTCGAGCGCCCGGCCTCTGCCGTAAAAGAGCTGGTAGAAAACGCGCTGGATGCCGGGGCAACGCGGGTTGATGTGGCCTATGCCGAGGGCGGCAAGACCTTGATCCGAGTGCGCGACGATGGCTGCGGCATGGCAGGCGATGACCTGCCACTTGCACTTTCACGACATGCGACCAGTAAAATAGACGGGTCTGACCTTCTGAACATACACTCTTTCGGCTTTCGGGGCGAAGCTCTGCCCTCTTTGGGGGCCGTGGGCCGCTTGCGGATTGTCAGCCGCATGGCCGGGGCCGAGGGGATGGCAATCATGGTCGACGGGGGGCGCATGACCGCGCCCCGGCCCGAAGCCGCACAATTCGGGACATTGGTGGAACTGCGTGACCTGTTCCATGCCACCCCTGCCCGGCTGAAATTCATGCGCTCTGACAGGGCCGAAGCGCAAGCCATTGCCGACACGGTCAAACGGTTGGCCATGGCCGAGCCTTATGTCAGCTTTACCCTGTCGGATATCTCGCAAGGCGATACGCGAGAGATCTTGCGTCTGGATGCAGCCCAAGGTGCGCTGTTCGATGCGTTGGAAGAGCGTCTTGCCGCCATTCTGGGCCGGGACTTTACCGAGAACGCCCTGCGCGTAGAGGCCGAGCGCGAAGGGCTGCGCCTGACGGGGTTTGCCGCCCTGCCAACCTATTCGCGCGGTGCCGCCGTGGCGCAATACATGTTCGTCAATGGCCGCCCGGTGCGCGACAAGATGCTGTTGGGCGCATTGCGCGCAGCATATATGGATGTGCTGTCACGCGACCGCCACCCGGTGGCGGCGCTCTTCATCGGCTGCACCCCCGAACTGGTGGATGTCAATGTCCACCCGGCGAAATCCGAAGTGCGGTTCCGCGATCCGGGCCTGGCGCGGGGGCTGGTCGTCAGTGGGTTGCGTCATGCACTGGCCGGCGCGGGGCATAGGGCCAGCAGCACCAATACCGGGGCGATGTTGGGCGCGTTTCAGCCCACGCCCCCGGCCCGGTCCTACCAGATGGACCGCCCCTCCGGCGCGGCACGCGTCGCCGCATACCAGTTGCAAGCGCCACAGGGCATGTCCGAAAGCGCCGGGTTCTGGGATGCAGGCGCGACCATGGCCGCGCGCAGCGACACCGCACCGGAAGCGCCGGTCGATGCACCGCTTGGTGCAGCCCGCGCGCAACTGCATGAAAACTACATCGTGGCTCAGACCGAACGCGGCATTGTCATTGTCGATCAGCATGCGGCGCATGAACGGCTTGTCTATGAAAAGCTGAAACGCCTGAGGGCGGAAAACGGCGTGCCATCACAGGCGCTTCTGATCCCCGAAATTGTGGAATTATCTGCCGGAGAGGCCGCCGCGGTGCTGGACATCGCGCCGCAACTGGCAGCCCTTGGGCTGGTGCTGGAACCCTTTGGCGGCGGCGCAATCGTGCTGCGCGAAACGCCTGCCCTGCTGGGCAATGTCGATGCCCGTGCCCTGATCCGCGACATTCTGGATGAATTGGCCGATCAAGGCGCGTCTGCCGGGTTGGAGGCACGCATCGACGCGGTGCTGTCGCGCATGGCTTGCCACGGATCGGTGCGGTCCGGTCGCCAGATGCGCCCCGAGGAGATGAACGCGCTGCTGCGTGAGATGGAAGCGACGCCGCTTTCGGGCCAGTGCAACCACGGTCGGCCCACCTATGTGGAGCTGTCATTGGCCGATATCGAAAAGCTGTTCGGGCGGCGATGAGCTTTGACCCACAGACTTGGCCGGTCGACCCGTGGCTGGCGGCGCTTGCGCTGCTGGGCGTTCTCGTGCTGTGGCGTGTGGCCCGCGTGATGGGCGATCTGACCGCGCGCCTTTCGGCGCTGGATACGCGGCTGACACATTTGGCGGATACGCAAAATCAGCTTTCCGGCGGGCTAAGCCAAGTTGCACAGGGGCAAGCGCAGACTGTCGGTCTGGTCGAATCGCGGCTGGCCGACCTTGGGCGCTATATGGGGCAATCGCTGGCCGGGTCCGCCGAGAGCACGGCTGCCAGCGTGGGCGCGCTGCGCGAACGGTTGCAGGTGATCGACGCAGCACAGGCCAAGATAGAGGCGCTGTCGTCAAACGTGCTGGGCTTGCAGGATATCCTGTCGAACAAGCAAGCGCGCGGCGCATTCGGCGAGGTTCAGCTTGAAGCGCTGTTGTCGGACGCATTGCCGCCAGATGCGTTCAGCCTGCAAGCGACTTTGTCGAACGGACGGCGGGTCGATGCACTGATCCGGATGCCGCAGCCCATCGGGGTGGATGCGAAATTCCCGCTCGAAGCCTATCGCATGCTGATCGCGGCACCGGATGACTCGGCGCGCACGGCCGCGCGGCGCGCGCTGGCGCAGGCTTTGCGAGCGCATATTCGCGCGATTTCCGAACGCTACATCCTGCCCGGCGAAACCGCCGAAGGGGCGCTGATGTTCCTGCCTTCGGAAGCGGTCTATGCCGAGATGCACGCCTCTTTGCCCGAAGTGGTCCGCGAGGCTTTCGCTGCCCGTGTCTGGATCGTGTCGCCCACCACGCTTATGGCCACACTCATCACCCTGCGCGCCACGCTGAAAGACACCCGGTTGCGCGCCGAAGCGCAGGCCGTGCGCCGCGAAATTGCGCTGATGGCCACCGATGCAGAACGGTTGGGCGCGCGCGTGGCCAAGCTGGAACAGCATATCCAGCAGGTGCAGGGCGACCTGGGCGATATTCGCATTTCCGCCGATAAAATCACCCGGCGCGGGGCGCGGCTGGACAGTTTCGATTTCGCGCAAGGCGGTTAGCGCGCCCCCTCGAATTGCGCCAGTGTCACGCCCGCCTCTTGCAGGGAGTCGCGCAGTTTACGCGCGGCGATCACGGCTGATGGGCCATCGCCATGCAGGCAGATCGTGTCAATGCGCGCAGGCAGATGGATGCCCTGTGCGGTGATGATCGCTTCCGCCTGCAACATGGCCAGGATGCGCGCCGCCATCTCATCGGCGTCATGCAAAAGCGCGCCGGGCAAGCGGCGGTCCATCAGCAGCCCGTCCTCGGTATAGGCGCGGTCGGCAAAGATTTCGCGGGCGATGCGCGCATCAAGCTCGCGCGCCGCGCGCTCTTGCGCCGTACCGACAAGGACCACGATGATGATGTCTGGGTCAACCATCAGCGCGCCTTGGTAGCAGGCCCGCGCCAGTGCTTCATCCTCGGCCGCCATATTGGCCAACGCGCCATGCAGTTTCAGGTGCCGGACATGTCCGCCTGCCGCACGCGCCATGGCTTGGGCCGCCCCAAACTGGTAAATGGTCAGGTTGCGCGCGGCATCCTGCGATATCTCCATGCGCCGCCGCCCGAAGCCTTGCAGGTCCGAGAAGCCCGGATGCGCCCCGATACCCACGCCGTTCTTGACCGCCAGCGCCATTGCGCCCGCCATTACATCCGGGTCCCCCGCGTGAAGGCCACAGGCAATATTGGCAGAGGTAATGATGTCCAGAAGCGCGCTATCTGCACCCATTGGCCATGGTCCAAAGCTCTCGCCCATATCGGCATTCAAATCGACACGCATCATGCGCTCTCCCTTTCCAGTTCGTCGCCTGCGGTGACACCGCTGACAAGTTGATAGCTTAGCAGATCTGGCATGTCTCGCGGGTCGCGCAGCAGCGCTTGCAGATTGCGCGACAGCCCGGCACGGCGCGCGACCTCTGCGCGTTCCAGCGCGGCCCCGTCTTCGAGCGTGACAAACCGCAGTTGAAACAGGCTGCCCGGCCCCGCGCGCAGCAGCTTGGGCAGATCACAGGGCAGAACCGTCCCGATCCGTGGATAACCGCCCGTGGTCTGACACTCGGAGAGCAGCACATAGGGCATACCATCGCCAGTGATCTGAATATCGCCCGGCACGATGGTTTCCGACAAGATGCTCAGGCCCTCGGCGGTGGCGAAACCTTCGCCATCGGGGACCAGCCGTTGCCCCATGCGGTTGCCGCGCGCGTCCTTGGTGAAGCGCGTTGCTTCCAGCCGGTCAAGCGCGTCCTGCCCAAACAGCGCGGTTTGCAGGCTTGGGACAAGACGCAGGGTCGTATCCATGACCGCGTTTGGCAGGCACATGCCGGTGCGGTGGCCACGGTCGCCGCCAACCGCGATCGTGTCACCCGCCTGCACCGCGCGGCCAATGCCGGCGGCCAGATGGGCACTGGCCGCGCCCAGGCGTTCGGCCGGTTCCAAGCCGCCGCCGAGGTGCAGGTAGCCAAAGCCCCCGCGCAAGGGGCTTATCTCCAGCCGGGCACCTTGGGGCAGCGCATGGCTTGCGCCCCAAACCAGCGGCGTGCCGTCCAGCGTAGCGCGCATATCTGCACCGGTCAGAGCCACGCGCATATCCTGCGATGCACTCAGCGCGACCGCGCCACCCGCCAGTTCCAGCACCGCGCAAGTGTCGGGCTGGCCCAGCAGCGCGGCACCTTCGGCGAGGGCCAACAAATCCACCGCCCCCCCCCGCGATAAGCCCTGTGCCAAGAACCCCGTGCGGCCCTTGTCTTGCACCGTTACGCCGGGTGATGCGGTGTGGATGTTCAAGGCGCGGGTCATGTCAGCGCCTCTGCGAAAGCACCGCCATCAGGGGCCGCGCGAAGGCGGTCCAGATCTTCGGCGGGATGGAACAAGACTTCGTCGCCGGGTCGCAGCAAGAACGGGTCCGCCGCATCTGGTCGAAACAGGCGCAAACCGGTTTGCCCGATATGCCGCCAGCCGGTCGGTGTGCCCACCGAAAACACGATAAGCTGCCGGATCGCAACCACCAGCGCGCCTTGCGGCACCAAGGGCGTAAGCCCGGTTTGCCGGGGAATATTCCAGTTTTCGGGCAGTTGGCCCAGATACGGCTGGCCGGGTGCAAAGCCAATGGTCTGCACCCGCACCGGGGATGCGCAAAGCGTGGCGATCGCGTCGCGCTTGGATTGTCCGGCCAGCTTTGCCGCCTCTGCCAGTTGCGGGCCGTTATCGCCGCCGAACACAACAGGCACGCGCCACAGCCGCCGTCCGTCCGGCAAGGGTGCGTCATACCAGTCGCGGCTGGCCAGCAGGGTCGTCAGCCGCGCACGCAAGCTGTCATGGTCGCAAGCCGCCAGATCAAACCGCAAAAACGCCGAGACAAGCGAGGTGGCGCATTCGGCAACGCCGGGCCAGCTTTCACGCTCCAATGCCGCGCGAAAGGCCAGAGCCGCCCGATTCGCCCGCTCGTCGAGCCCGTCTGCAAAGCTGACCAGAAACCCATCCACACCCACGGTGCGGATGGCTGGGAAGCTTGCCTTTGCAGGGCTGTCAGTCTGGGTCATGGCCGTCATGGCATCGTCCTTATGCCTGATTTCTTGGCAATTTCGAAGCAATTGCTCATCTCATATCAAAAACGTTGACAAAATGTCGATGTATTGTCAACGTTATATCACGCAGTCATCCAGAACTGTCACCATCCATAACAGGGGGTCCATTATGACCATTCGTTTCACCACCGCCGCCGCGTTTTTCGCATTGGCCACCGCACCCGCACTTGCCCAATCCGCGTGGGACATGCCGACACCTTATGGCGATAGCGTCTTCCACACGCAAAATATCATGACCTTTGCCGATGATGTGCGCGAGAGCACGGGCGGCAGCGTCGATATTACCGTTCATTCCGCAGGCTCGCTATTTGCGCATGGCCAGATCAAGGATTCTGTGCGCCGCGGGCTGGCGCCGATTGGCGAAATCCTGATGTCGCAGCTTGTGAATGAAAACCCGGTTTTCGGGGCCGACAGTATTCCGTTTCTGGCCGCCAGCTATGATGATGCAAGCGCGCTTTGGGATGCCTCACGCGAGGATGTCGCAGAGGCTTTGGCCGACCAAGGTCTGACGCTTCTGTTTGCTGTGCCCTGGCCCGGCCAGTCGCTTTACCTGCGCGAGGCTGTGACCGACCCCGCGCAACTGCAAGGCGTCAGCTTCCGCGCCTATAACAACGCTACCGAACGCATGGCGCAACTGCTGGACATGGTGCCGACGCAGGTCGAAGCGGGCGACATTCCGACCGCCTTCAGCACCGGGCGGATTGCGGGCATGATTACTTCGCCCTCGACCGGGGTGTCGTCGCAGGCATGGGATTATACGACCCATTACATCGACACGCAGGCTTGGTTGCCCAAGAACATGGTCTTCGTGAACAG
This sequence comes from Roseinatronobacter domitianus, assembly GCF_023336755.1. Lineage (GTDB taxonomy): Bacteria > Pseudomonadota > Alphaproteobacteria > Rhodobacterales > Rhodobacteraceae > Roseinatronobacter > Roseinatronobacter domitianus. The sequence continues at coordinate 131,694 of NZ_JALZWP010000004.1, forward strand.
CAGCGCCCTTGAAGCCCTGTCCGACGAAGAGCAGGCCGCCATCCTTGCCGCCGCCGAGGCAGCAGAGGCGCGCGGCTGGGACATGTCCGCCGCAGAGACCGCAGACAAGATCGCCGCACTGGAAGCGGGCGGCATGACGGTGATGCAGCCGTCCGATGCGCTGTCGGAAAAACTGGCCGAAGTTGGCGAGGTGATGGTGTCGGAATGGCTGGAAACGGCAGGCGATGCCGGGGCTGCGATCCTGACACGCTACCAAGGCGAATAAGCCAATACGGGCAGGGCCACACGCCCTGCCCTTTTTCATGGGGGCTGCGATGTTGCGCCGAGTGCTTGACCATATCTACAACGCGGCCCTTGGGGCTGCGTGTCTGGCCATGATCGCCATCGCGGTGCTGGTCTTTGTGCAAATCATCGGTCGCATCATCGACCGCGCGCTGATCCTGTCGGGCGTGGACCCGCTGGGGCTGGCCATCCCATCATTGTCAGACTTCGGCGGATTCCTGTTCGTGGCTGCGGCTACGCTTGCTTTGCCCGCGACCTTGCGCGCGGCAGGGCATGTGCGGGTCACATTGGCGCTGGCCCTATTCGGCCCGCGCGCCGGTCGGGTGCTGACCCTTGCGGTCCTGGTCATTGCCTTGGGGCTGGCCGGATTCGCCGCATGGCATTCGGGCGTGCAGATGTGGGATTCGCTCAGCTTTAACACCGTCTCTTTCGGGATGGTGAAGGTGCCTTTGTGGATACCACAAGCGGTGATGACGACCGGCTTTGCCCTGCTGGCATTGGCGGTGCTGGACGAATTGATGATCGCACTGCAAGGCCAGTCCCCCGCCTTCCGACTGGCGGAAACCAAGCGCAGCGAAGGGGGGCACTGACATGGACATCCTGACGCTGTCGATCATCCTTGTGGTCGTGCTGTTCGGATTGCTTCTGTCGGGCCTGTGGGTTGGGTTCTCGCTTATGGCCGTGGCGCTTGTGGCGATGGAACTGACCCGCCCCGGCCTTGCAGGCGCGGTATTCGCCACCAAAGTCTGGGGGTCACTGAACATCTGGGATCTGACAGCACTTCCGATGTTCATCTGGATGGGCGAAATCCTCTTCCGCTCGCGCCTGTCTTCGGACTTGTTTCGCGGCTTGGCACCCTTCACGCGCCGCCTGCCCGGCGGGTTGCTGCACGCCAATATCCTGGGCTGCGCGCTGTTTGCCGCCGTTTCCGGGTCATCCGCCGCGACCACCGCCACGGTGGGCCGCATGTCGCTGCCGGAACTGAAAGCGCGCGGCTATGATGCGAATATCGCCATTGGCACGCTGGCGGGTGCGGGGACGTTCGGCTTTTTGATCCCGCCATCGATTATCCTGATCGTCTATGGCGCGGCAACGGAACAATCCATTGCGCGGCTGTTTCTGGCGGGTGTGCTGCCGGGGCTGATGCTGGCCGCGCTATTCGCGGGTTATGTCATGATCTGGGCGCTGATGAACCGTGACCGGATGCCCGCCCCCGACCCCGCGCCCACATGGGCCGAACGCTGGGACGCGATCCGCGCTTTAGGACCGACTGTGGCGCTGATCGTCGCCGTGATCGGGTCGATCTATGCGGGGCTAGCCAGCCCCACAGAGGCGGCGGTGATCGGAGTTGTCGGCGCGCTGCTGATTTCCGGCCTGTCGGGCGGCTTGGACATGGCCAGCGCGAAAGCCAGCATAACCGGGGCCGCGATTACCACCTGCATGATCGCCTTCATCCTTGCGGGCGCGTCGTTCCTGACAGTGGCCATGGGCTACACGGGCATTCCGCGCCAATTGGCGGCATGGATCGGCGAACAAGGCTATTCCCAATTCGCGCTGCTGGCGGCGCTTTTGGTGTTCTTCATCGTGCTGGGGTTCTTCCTTGACGGCATTTCCATTGTCGTGCTGACCACATCCGTGATCCTGCCCATGGTCATGGCCGCTGGGATTGACCCGATCTGGTTCGGCGTATTCCTTGTGCTGGTGGTGGAAATGAGCCAGATCACCCCGCCCGTGGGCTTCAACCTGTTCGTGTTGCAATCCATCACCGGGCGCGGCATCTTTCAGATCGCCCGCATGGCACTGCCATTTTTCCTGATACTGGTGCTTGCGACTGCCATTTTGTCCATATTTCCGGAGATTGCCCTGTGGCTGCCGAACACGATGCTAAACCGATAAACCGCGTTGAGATTCCAGATATTGGCCCGGTGGTCAGTTCCGCGCATCTGGCTAATTCGTCGCTGCCGGCGCTGTCAGAGGTGGAATTTGCCCTGACAATGGCGAATAACGCCTATCACCGCTGGATGATGCGTTGCATGACCGCTGCGGGGTTGCCGGGGCTGTCACCGCTGGAAATATTGATCGTGCATCTGGTCAACCACCGCGACCGCGCGAAAACGCTGGCCGATATCTGCCTTGTGCTGAATGTGGAAGATACGCATCTGGCCAATTACGCCATCAAGAAACTGGACGGGCACGGGCTGGTGCAGGTGGGGCGCAACGGCAAGGAAAAGACCATTGCCATCACCGAAAAAGGTGCTGCACTGTGCACACGCTACGGCGAAATCCGCGAGGCACTGGTGGTGCGCGCGGCACGCCAGTTGGGCCATGACCCGGCCGATATAAGCCGCGTCGCAGCGCTGTTGCGCACGCTGTCGGGGGCCTATGACCAAGCGGCGCGGGCAGCAGCCGCGTTATAGCGCATAATGGCTTGAACCTGCGCGCGGGCTTCCCATTTATGAAGGGTCATTCATGAAAAGGGCTTGCCGATGTTCGATGCAAAACGACTTCTTGATCAAGTGATGGGGGCAGCCCAAAGCGGCAATCTCGGCCAACTTGGCGCGCAGCTTGGGGGCGGTCAGCCGCAAACCGGAACACAGACCGGCGCACAGGGCCAGGGCGGCATGAATGCCGGTCAACTAGCCACGGGTGCTTTGGCAGGCGGTGTTCTGGGGCTTCTGGTCGGCAACAAGAAAACCCGCAAGATGCTGGGCAAAGGTGCTGGCACCGCGCTGAAAGTGGGCGGCTTGGCGGCTATCGCCGCTGTCGCTTACACCGCCTATCAGCGCCGCAATCCGGCAGCACACGCCCCGGCGGCACCACAGCAACCTATGCAACTTGCACCAGAGCAAAGCAGTTTTGCCCCCGCGCAGGTCGCAGGCGGGGAAGGCAACCTGGCAGAGGGTGTTTTGGTCGCGATGATACAGGGTGCCAAGGCCGATGGGCACATTGACGGTCATGAGCACCAGCGCATTTTCGCGCAGCTTGGCCAAATGGGTCTGGACCCGGACGGCAAAGCCTTCGTCATCGACGAATTGGCGCATCCCGTCGACATGGCGCGGGTGACACGTTACGCGACCAGCCCCGAGGTTGCCGCCGAGCTTTATGCGGCCTCGTTGATGGCAATGGACCCCGATTTGCCCTCCGAGCGGGAGTATCTGGACAATCTGGCCCGCGCATTGGGGATAGATGCCGGATTGGCAAGGGAACTGGAAAACGCGGTCGCTGAAGCGCGGTAAACCAAGTTAAGCGTGGCCCGGCCATGCCTATGCCAACCCATTAGAGGATGTCGGGTAAAAGCGGTTCCCGATTTTGCCCGACATGCGACCCTAAAAGGCTAGAGTGCGTCGTGTGAATTCCAAGGCACGCGACACGCTCTAGCGGGTGCTGAAGGGAATTTTCAGACCAAGCGTGGCAATATTGCTGTCCAACCCGTTGCCGCGCACGGCCCGCATCTTGCCAAGGCCAAGCGACAGAGCAACGCGGTCTGTTATGCTGTAGTCGATCTCTGCACGCAGGCTGCCGACAATACCGCCCGCGACATTGACGCCACCGCCCCCGGCGGCCCCGATATGCCCTTCGAGAGAGACAGCCCAGCGCGGGCTGATATCGACCTGGTAGCCCAGCCCCAACAGCCCCACCGCATAGCCCGCGATCCCGCCATGTAGCGCCGTCTGGCCATTGCCCGAAACATACAGGTTCTCGCCAAGGAAATAGTCGAAAGAGCTTTCCTGCATGACAACGAAACTGGCGGTATTGGCGTTGAGGAAATAGTTGCCGCCAGTCTGCTGCACCGAAATGCCGCCACTAAAGGCCCAGCGATTGGGTCGTTCGCCCAAACCGGCATCGCCGCGCGTGCGGGCGAAATTGCGCAGGATGGACAGAGACACGCCCGCCGCGCGGAAATCACCCGTGGGCGCGATCAGCCCGCCGACCGCGAGTTGCGCGTCAAGTTCGCGAGTGACAGGCAGGCTGACCCCTGCCACCGCCTCTAGCAATGGTCCGGCGCCCGTGTCGACCTCTCCGCCGCCACCAAATCCGACACCGCCTTCAACGAACAGTGTGGCTGGCCCAAGTGCGAAATTGCGGCGCAGCCCGGCCATGACCTGCATATATCCCTGCGCCCCAGAGGCCGCCCCCGCCGCGCCCAAGCTGAGTTGCGTGTTCCGGCCAAGCCCGAACAGCGCGCGCGCGCCCACAAGCGCCACGCGGTCTTGCGGCTGGCCTGCGCGGTTCAGAACGCCACTTGGCGCGACCATACCCGTAATCGTGCCACCGGCGGCATCAAGCTGGGCATCCCAGCCACCCGGTGCCTGTTTGCCGATCTGACGGCGCAGGCCGACCCCAAAGGCCGGGCCGTCAATCGGCGCACCGTCAATGCTTATCCAAGACCCGGTCAACTGCACCGCCCAAGAATCGGCAATCTGGTAATCCAACGCCAGACCGGCCCGGATCATGGTGCCATCGCCAATAACCTGCGCCGCGCCGCCGCCGCCGCCAATAAACCCGGAGGCCGAGAGCGACAGACCCTTGGACAAGGGCATGCGCGCCACACCCTCGAACCCCCAGAAGAACGCGCCGCCCGCATCGCCCTGAACCGCCGAGTAAAAACTTTGCCCAAAACTCAGATTGTCGGTGAATTGATACCCGACATAGATGCGGTTCAACCCTTCGATCAGGGTTTGCGGCGAAGACAACTGCTCGAACCCGGTCTCAAAACTCAGGGTCTGTGCCGCAACAGGCTGCGTGGCGATACCAGCGCAAAAGGCTGTTGCCAGCGCCAAGATCCGGCCTTGGCGTTTTCCAATGGCGCGCTTCGGGAATTGGGACGTCATGAGCGTTCCTCAAGTTACGGTAATGACGAGTCGGCGGTAATGCAGCAGCCGAACACCAACGTGCATAAAGCACCATTGCGCTTTGGCCTAGCCCTGCACCGCCGGTTTCTGGAAACTGCGCTCAGATTCCACGGCTACGGGCGAAATTCACGCAAAAGCCCCGCGCGACCGGCTGGCCACGCGGGGCGTGTTTCGGCCAACGGGGGGCTTAGTCCTCGAACTCTATCAGCAGGTCCTTGGCTTCGATCTGCGCTCCGGGCTGGACATGGACGGCCTTTACCACCGCGTCACGGTCGGCATGCAAGCCGGTTTCCATCTTCATGGCCTCGATCGTCAGCAGCAGGTCGCCTGCCTTGACCGTCGCGCCGGCCTTGGCGGCCACAGTGGCAACAGCACCCGGCATGGGCGCACCGATATGGGCCGGGTTAGACGCATCAGCCTTAAGCCGTTGCGCGGTCTTGGCGGCAACTTCGCGGTTGGCGATACGCACCGAACGGGGCTGACCGTTCAACTCGAAGAACACTTTCACCTCGCCATCATCACCGGTTTCGCCAACAGTGATAAGCCGGATTTCCAGCGTCTTGCCGGGGTCGATCTCTGCCGAGATTTCCTCGCCCGGTTCCATCCCGTAGAAGAAGGTCCGCGTTGGCAAGGTCCGCACCGGACCATAGATGCGGTGGCGCCCCATGTAATCCAGGAACACCTTGGGATACATCAGGTAGCCGTTCAGATCTTCATCATCGATCTTGAAGCCATCAAGGTCTTCGATCAGCTTGGCGCGCACCGCTTCCAGATCAACCGGGTCCAGATGTTTGCCGGGACGGTCGGTGAACGGCGTGTCGTCTTTCAGCACCTTGCGTTGCAGCGCCGCTGGCCAGCCGCCGGGCGGTTGGCCAAGATTGCCCTTCATCATGTCCACAACGGAATCCGGGAAGCTGACATCCTTGGACGGGCTTTCGACGTCGTCGCGCTTCAGACCCTGCGACACCATCATCAGCGCCATGTCGCCCACCACTTTCGACGAGGGCGTGACCTTGACGATATCGCCAAACATCTTGTTCACATCGGCATAGGTCTGGGCGACCTCGGGCCAGCGTTCTTCCAGCCCAAGGCTGCGCGCTTGCGCTTTCAGGTTGGTAAACTGACCACCGGGCATTTCGTGCAAATACACCTCGGAGGACGGCGCCTGCTGTGCGCTCTCGAATGCGGCATATTGCAGGCGAACCTGCTCCCAGTAATCCGAAATCTGCCGGATCGCGCCCATGTCAAGGCCCGTGTCGCGCTCGGTAAAGCGCAGAGCTTCGACGATGGACCCAAGTGTCGGCTGGCTGGTATTGCCCGAAAACGCATCCATCGCGGCATCTGCGGCATCGACCCCGGCTTCAGCGGCGGCCAGAATGGTTGCGCCCGCAATGCCCCCGGTGTCATGCGTGTGGAAATGGATGGGCAGGCCCACCTCTTCCTTCAGCGCCTTGATAAGAATGCGCGCACTGGCGGGTTTCAACAGCCCGGCCATGTCCTTTACGCCCAGCACATGCGCGCCTGCGTCGCGCAACTCCTTGCCCATCTGGACATAGTATTTCAGGTCGTATTTGGCACGGTCAGGGTTCAGGATGTCGCCGGTATAGCAGACGGTGCCTTCGCAGACCTTGTTTGCCTCTATCACGGCATCCATGGCAACGCGCATGTTTTCAACCCAGTTCAGGCTGTCGAACACGCGGAACACATCGACCCCGCTGGTTGCGGCTTGCTTGACGAACGCCTGCACCACGTTGTCGGGGTAATTGGTATAACCCACCCCGTTCGAGGCGCGCAGCAACATCTGTGTCATCAGATTGGGCATTGCCGCGCGCAGGTCGCGCAGGCGCTGCCACGGGCATTCCTGCAAGAAGCGATAGGCCACATCGAACGTCGCGCCGCCCCAGCATTCCATGCTGAACAGACCCGGCATCATCTGGGCATAAGAGGGGGCCACGCGGATCATGTCGATAGAGCGCATGCGCGTGGCCAGCAGCGACTGGTGCCCGTCGCGCATGGTGGTGTCGGTCAGCAGCAGTTTCTTCTGCGCCGCCATCCAGTCGGCCACGGCCTGCGGGCCTTGCTCGTCCAGAATCTGGCGGGTGCCGCGCGGCGGCGCTTCCGTCGAAACCTTGGGCGCGACCGGGTCTTTCAGCCCGGCAGGTGGCCGCGCACGACCAGCCGTTTCGGGGTGCCCGTTGACAGTGATATCCGCAACATAGGTCAAGATTTTGGTTGCCCGGTCACGGCGCTTGCGGAAGTTGAACAGCTCATCCGTGGTGTCGATGAACTTGGTCGTGTAAGTGTCATCCAGAAAGGTCGGGTGTTTCAGCAGGTTCTCGACAAAGGCGATATTGGTGCTGACGCCACGAATACGGAATTCGCGCAAGGCCCGGTCCATCCGCGCGATCGATTCCTTCGGCGTTGGCGCCCAAGCCGTGATCTTGACCAAAAGCGAGTCGTAATAGCGCGTAATCACGCCCCCCGCATAGGCGGTGCCGCCGTCCAGACGAATGCCCATGCCCGTGGCAGAGCGGTAGGCGGTCAGGCGGCCATAATCGGGGATGAAGTTGTTCAGCGGGTCTTCGGTCGTGACGCGGCATTGCAGCGCGTGGCCCGACAGCGTCACGTCACCTTGGCTGGGGGTGCCGGTGGCGTCGGACAGATGCGCCCCTTCGGCAATGCGGATCTGCGCTTTCACAATGTCGATGCCGGTCACTTCTTCGGTGACGGTATGTTCAACCTGAACGCGGGGATTCACTTCGATGAAATAGAATTTCTCATCATCCATATCCATCAGGAACTCGACGGTGCCTGCGTTCTGATAGCCCACGGCGCGGCCAATCTTCAGGCCCAGCTCGCAGACTTCGGCGCGTTGGGCTTCGGTCAGATACGGCGCTGGCGCGCGTTCAACGACCTTCTGGTTGCGGCGCTGCACGGTGCAGTCACGTTCATACAGATGATACAGGTTGCCATGCGTATCGCCCAGCAACTGCACTTCGACGTGGCGCGCGCGCTGGATCATCTTTTCCAGGTAGCCTTCGCCATTTCCGAATGCGGCCTCTGCCTCGCGGCGACCTTCACGGACCTTGGTCTCGACCTCATCCTCGGACAGGATGGGACGCATCCCGCGCCCGCCGCCGCCATGGCTGGCTTTCAGCATCAGCGGAAAGCCCACCTCGCGTGCCATGCGGCGCACCTTGTCCATATCGTCATCCAGCACTTCGGTGGCGGGAATGACCGGCACACCGGCCTTTATGGCAACATGGCGGGCGCTGGCCTTGTCACCGAGCGCGCGCATGGTTTCCGCTTTCGGCCCGATAAAGGTGATCCCGTTGGCCACGCAAGCATCTATCAGGTTGGGGTTTTCCGACAGCAGACCATAGCCCGGATGCACCGCATCGGCGCCGCTGGCCTTGGCAACCCGAATGATCTCTTCAATTGACAGATACGCCGCGACCGGCCCCATCCCCTCGCCAATGCGGTAGGCTTCGTCCGCCTTGAAGCGGTGCAGCCCCAATTTGTCTTCTTCAGCATAAACCGCGACGGTGCGTTTGCCCAACTCGTTGGCAGCACGCATGATGCGAATTGCGATTTCACCACGGTTGGCGACGAGGATTTTCTTGAAGTCGGCCATTTCGGTCCTTTCCGGAGAGGTATGGCTAATTTTATTGCGTGTATTAGACAGATTATTGCGCGCAGGTAAAGCGGCTGTGAGGTTCCGTTACATTTCGTCGCGCCTGTTATTGCTTTGTGCAAGCTGGCTTGCGACCTGTTCGGGACGGGTCGCGCCCATCTGCACCATATTGGCGATCAGATCGTCATGCAGGATCGTTGCCAAATGATCGGCTCCCCGCTCTCCAAGCGCGCCTAGTGCATAATGCCAGCCGCGCCCCAGCATGGTGAAACTCGCGCCACAGGCCAGCGCGCGCAGCACATCAAGGCCAGATTCCACGCCGCCATCGTAGATCAGCGGCATATCCGGCCCAAGCGCCGCGCGTATGTCGCGCAGCGCATCCAGCGATGCAGGCGCCCCGTCGAATTGCCGCCCGCCATGGTTCGACACCCAGATCGCATCGGCACCCGCATTGCGCAGGCGCTGCGCATCGGCCGGGTCCATCACGCCCTTAATGACCAACGGCCCCTCCCACAGGTCGCGCACCGCGCGGACATACTCCCAATCTGGGGCGGCGCGCAGCAAATAGCCCGGATGCGCTGTGGACGGTGCATTGCCGTCCAGCTTAAGATACTCTTCCATCAACCGCAGACGTGGCGTGCCTGCGCGCAAGGTTCCCAGCGCCCAAGCCGGACGCTGCGCTACCTGCAACAGCATGGACGGCGTCAGCTTGGGGGGAATAGCCAGTTGCGCGCGCAACTGGCGTTCGCGCCGCGAGGGGCCGGGCAGATCGACCGTCAGCACCAGCACCCGAAAGCCCGCGTTTCGCGCGCGGGTCAGAATATCGGCGCGGATGCCTGGGTCTTTCGGCGGGTAAAGCTGGAACCACCCCATATCGCCTGCAACAGGCCCGATGGTTTCGGGCGTTTGCGTGGCAACCGTGCTAAGCGTGTAGGGAATGCGCCGCGCTTGCGCCATGCGCGCCAAGGCAGCTTCGGCCCCCGGCCAGATCAACCCCGACATGCCAACCGGGGCCACGCCTACGGGCATAGCGTAGTCAATTCCAAGAAGATGGGTGGTCAGGTCCGGCGCGATCGGACCGCGCAGGATGGCGGGGCGGAACAGCACCCGCTCCAATGCCGCACGGTTTCGAGGCTTCACAGACTCGCTGCCCGTCGCGCTGTCCAGATACTCCCACACAAACCACGGCACGCGCGCTTTGCAGGCCGCTTTGAGGTCGGACAGTGCCGGGAATCTTAGGGTCGGGTCCATGGGGCGCATAAAACGCGGGGAACGGCGAATTGTAAACCGGGACAGTTGCGGCCTGTCGCGGCACAGCGCATGCAGCGCCGTTAACACGCCCTGATGTCGCGCGATTATCCGCTCTGCCTCATACGACGTGCTAACCATGTGTCCCGGCTTTTCTTGATCCCGGCAACAGCACGCGTTAACCTTTTGTTAACCTTTGTTAACGAAAGCGACCCGATGGGCGAAGTCGAACTTGCCGCGCTGCTCTGCGCCTTCCTTGGCGGCAGCGAAGCCGAAACACGCCAGTATTTCGATACATATGAGATGAAACGTCATGTCCGGGTGGATTGCGAAACCGACCGACATGTGATCGAGATCGCGCTTGATGGCACATCTTCTGCACGTGACAGCGTGCATCAGGCACTTTTCGCGGCGCATCTGACTGGCAAAGACCCCGCTGTCATCATGATTGACCGTGACGGATTTGTCGGCCGTTTCGAATATGAGATGCGCCCGGTCACGCAGGCCGCCGGTGTGGCCTATATCCGTTGCGCCCAAAATGTGATCCTGCGTTGGGCGGCAACGTCTGGCTTGCGTGACACGCCACGCGATCTGCGGATGGATGACATCCCAACGGCCGGAAACAGTGCAGCCCTTTGCGATCTGCGGGCACTTGGTGCAGAGAGCAGCGCGACACTGTTCTAGGATCATGCGAATTCTCTGGAACAATCCTTGAACATTGGGTTTAATTCCAGTCGCCACCGCGCTAGAGTTTCCGCCATGTCAGATTTCAACACCGACCTGCCCCTCTCTGCCCGCGCCATGGCTGCGCGCCCCGCGCCCTATCTGGACGGGCTGAACCCCGCGCAGCGCGAGGCCGTGGAAACGCTGGATGGCCCGGTGCTGATGCTGGCGGGGGCTGGCACCGGCAAGACCAAAGCGCTGACCGCGCGCATTGCGCATCTGCTGAACACCGGGCGCGCGTTCCCGTCACAAATTCTGGCTGTGACCTTCACCAATAAAGCCGCGCGAGAGATGAAATTGCGCGTCGGCGGCTATCTGGGCGACGCCGTCGAGGGGATGGCGTGGATGGGCACGTTCCATTCCATCAGCGCCAAGCTGCTGCGGCGCCATGCCGAATTGGTCGGGCTGAAATCCAGCTTCACGATTCTGGACATGGACGACCAGTTGCGGCTGATAAAGCAAATCCTGTCCGCCGCGAATATAGACGAAAAACGCTGGCCCCCGCGCCTGCTGGCCAACATCATCGACCAGTGGAAGAACCGGGCATGGACGCCGGAACAGGTGCCGTCATCCGAGGCGAACGCCTTCGACAATCGCGGGACAGAGTTTTACGCCGCCTATCAAGACCGGTTGAAAACCCTGAACGCCTGCGATTTTGGCGATTTGCTGCTGCATTGCGTCACGATCTTTCAGGCGCACCCGGATGTGCTGCAAGACTACCAGCGCCGCTTCAAATACGTTCTGGTGGACGAATATCAGGACACCAATGTCGCCCAATATCTTTGGCTGCGGCTGCTGGCGGCGGGGCACAAGAATATCTGCTGCGTGGGCGATGATGACCAGTCCATCTATGGCTGGCGCGGGGCCGAAGTGGGCAATATCCTGCGGTTCGAGCGGGATTTTCCCGGTGCCAAGGTGGTGCGGCTGGAACAGAATTACCGCTCTACCCCGCATATTCTGGCCGCCGCCGGGCAGGTCATTTCCGGCAATCAGGACCGCTTGGGCAAAACACTCTGGACCGAAGCGCAATCGGGCGAAAAACTCCGCCTGATCGGCCATTGGGATGGCGAGGAAGAAGCGCGCTGGGTGGGTGAGCAGATCGAGGATCTGCAACGCGGCACGCGCGGGCTGCAACCGTTCAATCTGGAACAAATGGCAATCTTGGTGCGGGCCAGCCACCAGATGCGCGCCTTCGAGGATCGTTTTCTGACCATCGGCCTGCCCTACCGCGTGATCGGCGGCCCACGCTTTTATGAACGCATGGAAATTCGCGATGCGATGGCCTATTTCCGGTTGGCCGTCAGCCCCGGCGACGACCTTGCGTTCGAGCGGGTGGTGAACACCCCCAAGCGTGGCTTGGGCGACAAGGCGCAGCAGGTCATTCAACGGTATGCTCGCGCGGCAGATGTGCCATTGGTGCAAGGGGCCGCATTGGCCATAGAGGCAGGCGAGATCAAGGGCCGGGGTGCCGGACAATTGCGCGCGTTTCTGGAAGGGGTCGCGCGGTGGCACCGTGCCGTTCTGGGCCTTGGGGCTGTGCCAGATGATGATGCGCTGATCGAGACGGTCACAGAGCCTTCGACATCGGGGAACCATATAGAACTGGCCGAGCAGATCCTTGAGGAATCCGGCTATACCGAAATGTGGCTGAACGACAAGACACCCGAAGCGCCGGGGCGTTTGGACAACCTGAAAGAACTGGTCAAGGCTCTGGAATCTTTTGAGAATCTTCAAGGGTTCCTGGAACATGTCGCGCTGGTCATGGACAATGACAGCGACGGGGCAGAGGACAAGGTCAGCATCATGACGCTGCACGCGGCCAAGGGGCTGGAGTTTCCCGCAATTTTTCTGCCGGGCTGGGAAGAGGGGTTGTTCCCGTCGCAGCGCTCGATGGACGAGTCGGGCCAGAAGGGCTTGGAAGAAGAGCGCCGCCTTGCCTATGTCGGCATAACTCGCGCCGAGCAGCTTTGCACCATCAGTTTTGCCGCGAACCGGCGGGTCTATGGGCAATGGCAGTCGCAACTGCCCTCGCGCTTTGTCGATGAATTGCCCGGCGACCATGTCGAGGTGCTGACGCCGCCGGGGCTATATGGCGGGATCGGCGCTGGCTTTGGCGGCACAGGGTTTGGCAGCGCGGTCGAGGAACGCGCGTCGAAAGCCGATGTGTATAATTCGCCCGGCTGGCGGCGGTTGCAAACCGCCGAACGCAGCCAGCCCAAACTTGTGCATGGCACGGTTGTGCCCGAATTCGAGGAAGGCGCGCGGGTGTTCCATCAGAAATTCGGCTATGGGCGCGTGGCGTCCGTGGATGGTGACAAGTTGTTTGTCGAGTTCGAGAAGTCATCCGCCCGGCATGTCATGGCCGCCTATGTCCAAGAGGCCGATGCATCGGCGGGGGATGTGCCGTTTTGAAGAGCGGTTCACGTCCCGATCGCAATCGGCTGGCCGGGGACTGCCGATCTGACGCCTGAGTAATAGCACATTATGCCAGCCAAATCCGAAAGACGGGTGCGCTTTGCGGTTTGCCTGGCCAAATCGGCAGGCCATGGGACGGCCAGCCGATTGCGCGGCGGGCGACGCCCTTGTTCCGCGCAAGATTACGCCTTCTTAGCCTCTCGCCGCAGGTGCAGCCGATATAGGATCGGCGCGGCCAGCCTGTCATAAACCAGCCCGACTGCATGGCGCAGACCCGGCAGCGCGACCAGCTTGGCAAGCCAGCGCCAGCGCGGCAAGGCTTGCCAGATCAGCAGGAACGCCGGAAAGCCCGACACGATCTGCCCGTCTTGGCGCGCATGCAGCCGGCGGATGGCTTGGTCGGCGCTAATGCCCCAATCTTGCAATGGTGCCGTATTCAGGTCGGTAAACTGCAAATCTGCCCCTGTCGCGGCGGCGCGCGCGCTGTAATGCGCAATCTCGGCGGAGCAAATCGGGCAACGCCCGTTATAAAGTATCTCTGTCATAGCCGATAAATAGCGCCCTGCCCGGCCCGCTCAAGCCGCGCCCTTGGGCCACGGTGTCGCATGGCGATCGTAAGGCGACCAATCCTCGATGTCTGGGTAGAACTGCCGCCGCCACGCACGCACTTTCGGGTCCATGAAGCGACGCCACAGGGGCGGAACCATCGCCAGCGTGGTCAGCGCCGGGTAGCCATAGGGCAGTTGCGGGGCATCTTCCCGCGCGTAGGTTTGCAGCAGCGGAAAGCGGCGGTCGGGCTTGAAATGGTGGTCGGAATGGCGTTGCAGGTTTATCATCAACCAGTTCGACGCCTTGTGCGACGCGTTCCAACTGTGATGCGGGCGGACAGGTTCGTATTTGCCATCGCCCAAGTAACGGCGCGTTAACCCATAGTGTTCGATATAGTTGGTCAATTCCAACTGCCAGATCGCGATCAGCGCTTGCCATGCAAACAGGACCACACCCCACCAACCCGCGATACTGAATGCTAGCGCCAGCATCCCGCCTTGCAACGCCGCATAGCGCCAGAACGGGTTTGACCAGTGCCATGCCGAAACCCCTTTACGCGCCAGCATCGCGGCTTCGGCCCGCAGCGCCGATCCGGGGCAATCGCGCAGCACGCGCCAGAAATACGCCTGAAACCCTTCGCCCATGCGCGCTGTCACAGGGTCGCGCGGCGTGCCGACATAACGGTGGTGAACTTGCAGATGCTCTGACCGGAAATGGCTGTAAAGCACGGACGCCAACAGCAAATCGCCAAGCCAGCGTTCCAGCTTTGGTTTCTGGTGCATCAATTCATGGCTATAGACGATCCCGATCACCCCGGACATGACACCCACGCCGAACATCAGCGACAGTTCCTCGAACCAATGCAGATGGTCGGTCGCCGCGATCCACCACAAAGCGCCGAAGATGACCGCGAATTGCACCGGGAACCAGACAAGCGTGATCGCGCGATACCAGAACAGGTCTTTCAGCGGGGTTTGCGTGTCGGGGTTATCAAGGTTCAGCCCGGTGACAAAATCCATCGCCGTGAAGACGCCCCAACCGTAAAGCGGCATCAGCAGCAACCACCAGCCACCATAGGCAGCCGCGATCACGATCAGCGGCACAAAGCCCATGCTTGCCCAAAACGGCATCGCGGCGGAAAAACGGCGGAACTGGTCTGGTGTCACACTGGGAACCCTTTGGCTATGGGCAAGAAATAGCGCAAATCGCGCGCGCTGACAGCCCCCGACGGGTGCGGCATCACGCGCCCAGTTCCGACGCGGCCAAGGCATGGGCCTTGCGCATAAGCGTGGGCAGATCGCGCGGGTTAAATTGGGCATCGGGGACGAAATGACCCGGCGCGTCTATCGGCAAGAGAGCCACCCGCAGCGACAGGCGTAGATGGAAATGGGTGAAAGTGTGGCGGACCTCTTCTTCCAACGCACGCCAATTGGCCGGAAGGGGTGGGGTTTCAACCAACCCACTCTCGGCCCAAACCGTCCCCGGCCAGCCCAATGTGCCGCCCAGCAAGCCCTTGGGTGGGCGGCGCTCCAGCAACCACGCACCATCTGAACGCCGCCCGATATAGGCAATCCCAAAGCGTATGGGCTTGGCGGCTTTCGGTGTTTTGCGCGGCAAACTCGGCGCTGTGCCACTCGCGCGCGCGGCGCATGGCCCGCGCCACGGGCAGATGCCGCAAGCCGGGTTGCGCGGTGTGCAAATGGTCGCGCCAAGGTCCATCACGGCTTGCGCGTAGTCGCCGGGACGCTGCACAGGCGTCAGCCGCGCAGCATAGTCGGTCAGCACCGGCTTGGCGGCGGGTAAGGGCGTGTGGTCGTCGAATATACGCGCCATAACGCGCTCTACATTGCCGTCGAGCACGGTTTCCGGGCGGTCAAACGCAATCGCTGCAATTGCAGCAGAGGTATAGGGACCAATGCCGGGCAATTCTTGCAATTTCGCCCGCGTCTTTGGAAAACCACCCTGCGCCGCAACGGCGCGTGCGCATTTCAGCAGGTTGCGCGCGCGGGCGTAATATCCAAGCCCCGCCCACTCGGCCATAACATCGGCGTCATCCGCAGCCGCAAGCGCCTCGACATTAGGCCAGCGCGTTGTAAAGCGGTGGAAATACTCTTTCACGGCGGCCACCGTGGTTTGTTGCAACATCACCTCTGACAGCCAGACACGATACGGGTCAGCCTTGCCCCCATCAGGTGGCACACGCCAAGGCAACACACGCGCATGACGGTCATACCAAGCCAACAGCTCCGCTGCCATCTGCGAATAAGCGCTCTCGTCACGCATGTTTGACGATCCATCCCCAAGAAAAACCGCGCGCCCCTCTGGCCACGCGCGCCCATAAGGATAAACTGCGCCGCACAGGAGACAAACGCAATGCCACCCAAAACCGAGCGCCGCATGCGCGGGTTTCAGCCCGCCGCCAGCTTGCTTGGCCCACAAATTCGCAAAGTGGGCGAAGCGCGCGGCTTTGCCGTGTCGCGCCTGCTGACGCATTGGGCCGAAATCGCGGGGCCGGACATTGCCGCCTGCGCGCGGCCCGTCAAGATTGGCTATACCAAGGGCGGGTTCGGGGCCACGCTGACATTGCTGACCACCGGCCCTGCCGCGCCCATGGTGCAGATGCAACTTCCCCGCCTGCGCGACAAGGTCAATGCCTGCTACGGTTACAACGCAATTTCCCGCATTACAATCACCCAGACCGCCCCCACCGGCTTTGCAGAAGGGCAAGCGCAATTCACCCCAGCGCCGAAAGTGCCACCCAAAGCGCCTGATGCCCGCGTTGTGGCGACCGCGCAGGCTGTCACCGGCGGCGTGACCGACGAAAGCTTGCGCGCCGCGCTTGAACGTCTGGCCACGAATGTCTTAAGCAAACACGAGCGAACACAAGGAAAGACCCGATGAACAAATTCATCCTGCCCGCCATTGCCGTCGTCGCAGCCCTTGGCGCGGGCGGTTGGTGGTATTCCAGCCAATCCACGCCGACCCCGACAGCCAGCGGCGTCGAAAGCGCAAGCCCCGTGCAATCGCATGAGCTGGATTTCCCGCTGGGCAACCCGAATGCACCGGTCACGGTGGTGGAATATTCGTCCTTCACCTGCCCGCATTGCGCGACCTTCAACCAAGGCCCGTATGAGCAGTTGAAAGCGGATTTCATCGATACAGGGCGCATTCAATATATCAAGCGCGAGGTCTATTTCGACCGCTATGGCCTGTGGGCCGGGATGGTTGCGCGCTGCGGTGGGGGCGAGCGCTATCATGGCATTGTAGAGATGCTGTATGACCAGCAGCGCGAATGGGCAGGCGCGAATGATCCCGCGCAAGTGGCCGCGAACCTGCGCCGCTTGGGCCGTCAGGCCGGCATGAATGACGCAGAACTGAACGCCTGCCTGGAAGATGCGGACACCGCTCTGGCACTGACCGAATTTTACCAGGCCAATGCAGAGGCTGACAATATCCGCGCCACGCCCACATTCATCATTAACGGGCAGAGCTATCAGAACATGCCCTATGACGAATTCGCCCGCGTTCTGACCGAAAAGCTGGGCGGCTAAGCCTTATGCCGGGACCGTTGCAAGGGCTGCGCGTAATAGAATTGGCGCGCATCCTGGCCGGGCCATGGGCGGGACAGACGCTGGCCGATCTGGGGGCAGAGGTCATCAAGGTCGAAGCGCCCGAGGGCGACGACACCCGCCGCTGGGGACCGCCCTTCGTAACCCGACAGGACGGCACCCAAGAGGCCGCTTATTTCCACGCGGCGAACCGGGGCAAGGCGTCGGTCACAGCCGATTTCCGCACGGAAGACGGGCGTGACAAGGTGCGCGCGTTGGTGGCGGATGCCGATATCCTGATAGAGAACTTCAAAGTCGGCGGCTTGGCCAAGTTCGGACTGGACTACGCAAGCCTTGCGGCACTGAACCCGCGGCTGATCTATTGCTCGATCACCGGCTTTGGACAGACCGGGCCTTATGCCCACCGCGCAGGGTATGATTACATCATTCAGGGCATGTCGGGGCTTATGTCCATCACCGGCCCAGAGGATGGCGCGCCGCATAAAGTGGGCGTGGCCGTGACCGATATTATCACCGGCATATATGCCAGCACCGCCATTCTCGCCGCTGTGCAAGACCGCCACCGCACGGGGCGCGGCCAACATATCGACATGGCGCTGATGGATTGCGCAGTGTCGATCATGGCCAATCAGGCCATGAACTATCTGGCAACCGACACCGCGCCGCGACGGTTGGGCAACTTTCACCCCAATCTGGCGCCCTATCAGGTCGTGCCCTGCTCTGATGGCCATATCATCATCGCCACCGGGAATGACGGGCAATATCAGCGGCTTTGCGCGCTGCTGTCACGTCCCGATCTGGCACAAAACGCAGATTACGCCACCAATGCCGACCGCGTGGCCCGCCGCACAGCCCTGTCAGACGCCCTCTGCACGGAGACCTCCGGTTGGACCAAATCAGCGCTTCTGGCCGCTTGCGAAGCACAGGGCGTTCCCGCCGGGCCGATCAATGACATGGCAGAGGTGTTCGCCGACCCTCAAGTGCAGGCGCGGGGGCTGGCGCTTGATATGGACGGGTTGAAGGGCGTGCGCTCGCCCTTTCATTTCGCAGATGCCCCTGCCGCGCGCGCCGCACCAATGCTGGGGCAGGACGACTAGAGCATGTCGGGCAAAAGTGGTTTCCGGTTTTGCGCAAAAAGACATGCGGCCTCAGAAGGTTAGAGCATGTCGCATGCATGCGAATGAACGCGACATGCTCTCGGGCTACATCCCCTCGCCGAACTTGTCAGCGACAAGGGCTGCAAGAGCGTCCATGACCTCTGCCTCTTCCGCGCCGGAGATTTTCACCTTGATGGACGTGCCGCGCGATGCCGCCAGCATCAAGAGCCCCATGATGGAATCGCCCGGCACGCTCATGCCGTCCTTCATCACCTCGACATCTGCGCCGAACCGCTCCACCACTTCCACGAATTTCGCAGATGCGCGCGCGTGAAGCCCTTTTTCATTCACGATCTCAAGCTCTTGTTCAATCATGCGGCCTGTCGTCCATGTCTTGTTAATTGCCCAACTCTATGGAATTTATGTATTTACGCCCCGACTCCAATGCCGCGGCCGTGGCCTCTGGCAAAGGCAGCTCACGCGATTTCGCCAGCTTGATAAGCATCGGCAGATTTGCCCCATACAATATCCGACGGTTTGGCGACGCACAGGCCGGCAAGGACAGGTTAGAGGGCGACCCACCGAACATGTCCGTTACCACCACGGTGCCTGCCCCGGTATCGACGGCTTCCGCAGCGGCGGTAATTTCGTTTTGTTTGGTGCCGCGATCATGATCATACTCTATCGACACCGCCACCATACCGGATTGTTTGCCGATCACATGCTCGATCGCTGCCAGATATTCGCGCGCCAAGCCGCCATGTGCGACGATCACGATCCCGATCACGCCCTAACCCTACCCATTCGCCGAGGCTTCGACCCCGGCCTTGCGTTCCAGTTCCCTGTGTCGTTTAGACACGCGCCATGGCCCCCGTGCAAGTGCATTCGCCAGTTTTTCCGCCATTGCAACAGAGCGATGTTGCCCGCCAGTGCAACCAAGCGCCACCATAATGAGCGGTTTTCCCTGTTCGGCGAATTCCGGCAGAAGGCTTTCTACCAAAGCGTGTATCTTGTCGAAAAACGGAAGCGCGCGCGCATCCTGCATGATAAATGCGGCAACGGCCGGGTCGCGCCCGTCGAAGCTGCGCAACTCTGGCTGCCAATGCGGATTGTTCAGAAAGCGGCAATCGAACACCATGTCCACCCCGCGCGGGATGCCGCGCTTGTAGGAAAAGGACTGCACCTGAACCCCCATTGCCACACGGCCTTGCGGGGCAAAAAGCTGAACGATCTCTGCACGCAGATCATGCGGGCTGAGGGCCGAGGTGTCGATCAGCATGTCGGCGCGGCTACGGACCGTCTTTAACAACCGGGTTTCCAGCCCAACCCCATCGGCAGGCGGTAAATCCGGGCGCAGAGGGTGACGGCGGCGGGTTTCCGCGAAGCGCCGGATCAAGGCATCCTCCGAGCAATCCAGATAGAGCAGGTCAAAACTTGTGTCAGGCAGGCTTGCAAGCGCTTCGACCAACGTCAGCAGCGCATCGACAGAGAAATCACGATTGCGCGTATCAAGCCCAAGGGCCAATGGGCGTTCCAGCCGGGCACGGACAAGGCGCGGCACCAGCGAAGACGGCATGTTGTCAATCGCCTCGAAACCGATATCTTCCAAAGCCTTGAGCGCCGTGCTGCGCCCTGACCCGGACGGCCCCGTTACCAACACCAGCCGCGGCGGAATGTGGGAAAGGTTGCCTTGGTCGCTCATGTCGCGCGCTCGTTCTGTGCCATCCACGCTTGTCCCAACATGTATTGCCGAAGTCCAGCCGCCACGGCCCCATGGCCGGGAAGATGCAGGCACGGCAGGCGCACGCCAAGCACATAGTGGCACCGCGGCGCAGGCAGACGGTCTTGTGCGGAACTATCCATGTCGACCCATGCGACGACCGGCGCTTGCTCCAGATATGCCACCGGCAACAGACCAACGCCGCGCCACTCTATCAACCCGGCAATTGCCGGAGGGGCTGTGGCGATCAACTGACCGCTTTCGGCATGTAGCACGGTCTGATCGTCACTGACCAAGCGTGCGCCTATGGCCAATAATTCCAGCGCCAGCGCAGATTTTCCACGGCCAGACCGCCCGGAAAGCACCAAGGCACGCGGGCCAACAGGTAGATCGAACGCTACGGTGCTGGCATGAACCGTCACCCGCTCCATGATCAGAGCGGCAGGCCCACGACAAAGCGCGCGCCAAGTGGTGGGCTGTCGGGGTCGGCGTCGGGCAGGCGGATATTCTCTGCCCAGATAACGCCCTGATGCGCCTCGACGATCTGCTTCGAGATCGCAAGACCCAGCCCCGAATGATTGCCGAATTGCTGAACCGGACGTTCCGAATAGAACCGCTTGAACACTTTTTTCAAAGCGTTGTCGGGGATGCCTGGCCCCGTGTCCTCTACAACGACAAGCACCCTGTCAGCACGTTTGCGCGCCCAGACGCGGACCGCATCACTATCCTCGCAAAACGAGATCGCATTCG
This sequence comes from Roseinatronobacter domitianus, assembly GCF_023336755.1. Classification (GTDB taxonomy): domain Bacteria; phylum Pseudomonadota; class Alphaproteobacteria; order Rhodobacterales; family Rhodobacteraceae; genus Roseinatronobacter; species Roseinatronobacter domitianus. The sequence continues at coordinate 152,534 of NZ_JALZWP010000004.1, forward strand.
TAATGAGGTTGACAAAAACCTGTGCCAAGCGGGATTCCAAACCCGTCACGATGATCGGTTCACCTGGCAAAAGCTTGACAAATTCGACGCCCTTTTCACCGGCCTCGACAGAGAGATGTTCGCATAAATTGTCCAGCAACTTTGTGAGGTCGAATTCCTCTTCTTCTTCCTTCACCAGTTCCGCATCCAGCCGGGATGCATTTGACGTGTCGGAAACAAGCCGGTCCAACCGGCGAACATCATGCTCCACCACGTCGAGCAGACGTTGCACCTGGTCTTCGCGCTTGGCCATGCGCAAGCTGCCCACGGCAGAGCGCAGGCTGGCCAAAGGGTTCTTGATTTCATGCGAGACATCGGCGGCGAATTGTTCATTCGCCTCTACCCTGTCATAAAGCGCGCCGACCATACCACGCATGGCGCGAGACAGATCACCGATTTCATCGGGCCGCCCGGACAGATCAGGAATGCGCACCCGGCCCGGCCGCGACTTGCGCGCGTCACGGTTCTTGCCAAGTTCAGCGGCAACGGCAAGGTCAGCCAGTGGATTTGCGATTGTCGAGGCCAGCACAAAGCTGAGCCCGATAGACACGACCAGCGCGATCAGGAAGAATTGCAGAACCTGTTCCCGGTCATAGCGCATCAGTCTGGCAGTGTCTGCCGCGTCGCGCCACATCACAACCGCGCCCTGCACCTGCCCCCCGACCGTGACCGGCGCGCTGGCAGTAATCCACATCACGTCATCAGCGCGGTGGGTGTGGGCCGCCGGTTCGCCTGCAAGATTGCGCGCAACAATATCGCCCAGCAATTCGTCAAGCGTTTCGGGTTTCTGGTCGATCCCGGTTGCGCGCGACAGGAACGCCACACTGTTCCAAATCCCTCCAAGAATGTCGCTGATCGCGGTGGACCGGTCAGGCACCTCTGATACAGGTGGCGGCAAGGACCCACGCGTGCGCGCCCGAAGCTGCCCTGTCTCATCGAAGAACAACAACTCGAACCGGGCATCTAGTGCCAGGCGCTGTGCGACGGCCTGTGCCGATTGTTCTACCCCACCGGCGGCCCCCACAATATCGGCCACGATCCGGACGCTGGTGCCCAGCATCTCTTCTTGTTGGCGCAACAAAGAGTCGCGGAACGGATTGGTAAAGAGAATGCCTGCGACAAGAATAATAAGTGCCAGCAGGTTGAACAGCGTGATCTTGCGGGCCAGCGGAGAACTGGAAATGCTCAACAAGCCGCGGCGCGCGCGGGTTGCGCGCACTTCGGATTCGACTGCATCGCCGGGCCCTACCCAGTCATCGCCCAGAACAACGTCGTTCGGCGCTGTTACAACATCCATTTTCACGACGTCACCTGCTCAATAACGAGCGTCGCAATCGCTGCGTCACGCTTCGTTGTACTTGTAACCGATACCATAGAGCGTTTCGATTGACGAAAACTCAGGATCAACCGAGCGCATTTTCTTGCGCAAACGCTTGATGTGGCTGTCGATCGTGCGGTCATCCACATAGACCTGATCGTCATAGGCCACATCCATCAACTGGTCGCGCGATTTTACGACGCCGGGACGTTGCGCCAGCGCCTGAAGAAGCAGGAATTCCGTGACTGTCAGGGTCACATCCTCTGCCTTCCATTTCACCTGGTGGCGCAACGGGTCCATCTCCAGATTGCCCCGCACAAGTATCTTGGCTTCCTCGCCGGCCTCGATCACGCCTTCATTGGCTTGCTTGCGGCGCAGCAGCGCGCGGATGCGTTCGACCAGCAGGCGCTGCGAGAACGGCTTTTTGACATAATCATCCGCCCCCATGCGCAGGCCCAAAACTTCGTCAATCTCATCGTCTTTCGATGTCAGGAAAATGATCGGCATCTGAGTTTTCTGGCGCAGGCGCTGCAACAATTCCATGCCATCCATGCGGGGCATTTTCATGTCCAGAACGGCCATGTCGGGCAATTTGCGGTTGAATGCATCCAACGCCGCCTGACCATCATTATATGTCTCGACCTCGAACCCTTCGGATTCCAGACAAATCGAAACAGATGTCAGAATATTGCGGTCGTCATCGACCAATGCGATTTTCGACATTTGCCTGTCCTTTTATACTGCTCTGGCCCGGCGTAATCGCCTTATTTTTGACACGACTATGCCCAAATTGCCGTTTCGTGCAACAAAAATAGTGCAATGCCCCTCTTTACAGACTGATTCGCCTCGGCAGACATGCCGATCTGCAACATGATCGTGCACTGCAAACCTTGATATTGCGCTAACTTGGGATTGGTTGCGCTAACGGCAACAATGGTGCCTATGAATTGCCCTAATCGTGGTGTTAAAGCCTTAGCGTGGACAGTCGCAGTCGTTGTGGCGCTGCAAACCGACCCCACGCGCCCCGCGCGCTATTTTATTACGCCAGATGGAGCAGGCACCCATGTCAAACCCCCGCGTAAACCCGAAACAACGCTTGGAAGATCAAGGCATCACAGGTGTTGCTCGGGCCTATTACAACCTGCTGGAACCTGCGCTGATGAACGAAGCCATCGCACGTGGCGAGGGCAAGCTGGGTCTGGGCGGAGCGTTTTTGGCAACAACCGGCGCCCATACGGGCCGGTCACCGAAAGACAAGTTCGTCGTGCGCTGCCCAAGCGTTGAAAACAGCATCTGGTGGGAGAACAACGCCCCGATGACGCCTGAGGCGTTCGAAAGCCTGTATCAGGACATGCTGACCCATATCAAAGGCCGCGATATGTTCGTGCAGGATTTGTATGGCGGCGCTGACCCCGCGCATCGTCTGGATGTGCGCGTTGTGACGGAACTGGCGTGGCATGGCCTGTTCATCCGCAATCTGATGCGCCGTCCGGCAGCCGAAGAATTGGCGACATTCATTCCCGAATTCACCATCATCAACTGCCCCAGCTTCAAGGCCGACCCTGCCCGCCACGGCTGCCGGTCAGAAACCGTGATCGCGCTGGATTTCGAGCGCAAGCTGATCCTGATTGCGAACACCGCCTATGCCGGTGAGAACAAGAAATCGGTCTTCACACTGCTGAATTACCTGCTGCCGGCAAAGGGCATCATGCCGATGCATTGTTCCGCCAACCATGCCATTGACGACACCGAAGATACCGCCGTGTTCTTTGGCCTGTCGGGCACCGGCAAGACCACGCTCTCGGCCGACCCGTCGCGCGTTCTGATCGGGGATGATGAACATGGCTGGTCCAACACGGGCATCTTCAATTTTGAAGGCGGCTGCTACGCCAAGACCATCAACCTGAACGCCGAGGCCGAACCCGAAATCTATGCCACAACGCATCGTTTCGGGTCCGTCGTGGAGAACATGGTCCATGACCCCGACACGCTGGAGCTGGATTTTGAGGATGACAGCCTGACCGCCAACACCCGTGTGGCCTATCCGCTGGATGCGATTTCGAACGCGTCGGAAACCTCGCTGGGCGGTGTGCCGAGAAATGTTGTCATGCTGACCTGCGATGCGTTCGGCGTGCTGCCGCCAATCGCGCGCCTGTCCTCTGCGCAGGCGATGTATCATTTTCTGTCGGGCTTCACGTCCAAGGTCGCCGGCACCGAGCAAGGCGTGACAGAACCGCAGCCCACCTTCTCGACCTGCTTTGGCGCCCCCTTCATGCCGCGCCGCCCGGAAGTCTATGGCAAGCTGCTGCAAGACAAGATCGCCGAATTCGGCGCGGAATGCTGGCTGGTCAATACCGGCTGGACCGGCGGCGCCTATGGCACTGGCTCTCGGATGCCAATTCGGGCCACCCGCGCGCTGCTGACGGCGGCGCTGGACGGATCGCTGAAAGATGTGGAATTCCGCCGCGACGAGAATTTCGGTTTCATGGTGCCCGTCTCGGTGCCGGGTGTGGCAGATGTTCTGCTGGACCCGCGCCGCACATGGGATGACCCGGATGCCTATGACGCGCAGGCACAAAAGCTGGTAGAGATGTTCGCCGAGAATTTTGCGCAATATGTGCCATTTATCGATGACACGGTGAAGCAAGCCGCAATCGGCTGACTGCACGATCCTGACTGAAAAAACCCGGCACGCCAAAAGCGTGCCGGGTTTTGCATAGGTGCCGCCCAGGGCTTGGGCCGCTGAAGCTGGTCAGGAATTGACGCGGGTGATCTGCGCGCCCAGACCGGTCATCAAGGGCTCGAATACCGGGAAAGACGTGGCAATGGGGCTGGCGTCATCGACCGTGATGGGCTTGGCACTGACCATGCCCAGACACAGGAACGCCATGGCGATGCGGTGGTCCAGATGGCTCGCCACCGTCGCCCCGCCCGGCACTTTGGCCATGCCGTAAACGGTCAGGCTGTCCTCGGTTTCCTCCACGCGCACGCCGCAGGCTTCCAGCCCCCGCGCCATAGCGTCGATGCGGTCGGATTCCTTGACCCGTAATTCCTTGATGCCGGTCATGACTGTCACCCCTTCGGCGGTCGCCGCCAAAGCAGCAAGGACCGGGTATTCGTCAATCATGCTGGCCGCGCGCTCTGGTGGCACATGGATACCCTTTAGCGCCCCGAACCGCACGCGCAGATCGGCAACAGGCTCGCCCCCTTCCTCGCGCGGGTTTTCCATGACCAGGTCTGCGCCCATATCCTGCAATGTCAGGAAAATGCCATTTCGGGTGGGGTTTTGACTGACTCCGGGCACCAGAATGTTCGAATCCTGCACCATGAGGGCTGCGCAAACCGGAAAGGCGGCAGAGCTTGGGTCACGCGGCACAGCCACATCCTGCCCGTTCAATTCGGGCTGGCCGGTCAGTGTGATAACACGGCCTTCATCCGTATCCTCAACCGTCAGCTCTGCCCCGAACCCGCGCAACATCCGCTCGGTATGGTCGCGGGTTGGCTCACCCTCGATGACCAGAGTCTGGCCCGGCGCGTTCAAACCCGCCAGCAGAACCGCCGATTTCACTTGCGCCGAGGGCATCGGCACGCGGTAGCGCACCGGCACAGGCTGCGCCGCGCCGACAACCGTCATGGGTAAGCGTCCGCCCTCACGGCCCACCGCCTGCGTGCCAAACAGCGCCAGCGGGTCGGTCACGCGGCCCATCGGGCGTTTGACCAGACTTGCATCGCCCGTGAAACTGGCCGTGATCCCGGTCGTGGCCATCGCCCCCATAATCAACCGCACCCCGGTGCCGGAATTGCCGCAATCAATGACCCGGTCGGGTTCGGCAAAACCGCCAATGCCTACGCCATGCACCGTCCACTCTCCGGGGCCGTGTTGCGTAACCTCTGCCCCGAAAGCGCGCATGGCGCTGGCAGTATCCAGCACATCCTGCCCTTCCAGAAGCCCGGAAATGCGGGTTTCCCCAACCGAGAGCGCCCCCAAAATCAGCGCACGGTGGGAAATAGACTTGTCGCCCGGCACCTCTGCCACGCCCTGCAAGGGGCCAGATTTGCGGGCGGTCATGGGAATAGCAGGGCCGTGGCCAGACATTGGGGCTACCTTTCGCGCGAATGATCGCCCCGCTGATAGCGCAGCCAAGATGCAGCGTCCATAACCCAAGCGCCCCTATACCTTGCCCTGCAGATGCGGTATGAGCCGCCGAACCTGTCAATAGGAGACCGACATGGGCTACAAGATCGTCGTCGTTGGTGCCACGGGCAATGTGGGCCACGAAATGCTGAACATCCTCGCAGAGCGCGAGTTCCCGGTCGATGAGATCGCGGCGCTGGCCTCGCGCCGGTCGATGGGGACCGAGGTCAGCTTTGGCGACCGCACGTTGAAATGTCAGGATCTGGACCAGTTCGATTTCACCGGCTGGGATATGGCGCTGTTTGCCGTGGGGTCGGACGCGACAAAGAAATACGCCCCCATCGCCGCCAAGGCGGGCTGCGTGGTGATCGACAATTCATCGCTCTATCGCTACGATCCGGACGTGCCGCTGGTGGTGCCCGAAGTGAACGCCGCCGCCGTGGACGACTACGCCAAGAAGAACATCATCGCGAACCCGAATTGTTCGACCGCGCAGATGGTTGTCGCGCTCAAGCCCTTGCATGACCGCGCACGCATCAAGCGCGTTGTCGTCAGCACCTATCAATCGGTCTCTGGCAGCGGTAAAGAGGCGATGGATGAGCTGTGGAACCAGACCAAGGGCATGTTCGTGCCCGGTCAGGAAGTCGCACCCAGCGTCTACCCCAAGCAGATCGCCTTTAACGTGATCCCGCATATCGACGTTTTCCTTGACGATGGCTCGACCAAGGAAGAATGGAAGATGGTCGCGGAAACCAAGAAAATCATGGACCCCAAGATCAAACTGACCGCGACCTGCGTGCGCGTTCCGGTTTTCGTGGGCCACTCGGAAGCGATCAATATCGAGTTCGAGGATTTTCTGGACGAGGACGAAGCCCGCGACATCCTGCGCGAAGCTCCGGGTATCCTTGTGGTCGATAAGCGCGAGGACGGCGGCTACATTACACCCGTGGAAAGCGTTGGCGAATACGCGACCTATATCAGCCGCATCCGTCAGGACAGCACCATCGACAACGGCCTGAACATATGGTGCGTCAGCGACAACCTGCGCAAAGGTGCCGCGCTGAACGCTGTTCAGATTGCCGAAGTTCTGGGCCAGCGCTGCCTGAAAAAAGGCTAAGCCAGCCCAACTCACGAAACGCGGGGGTGTGCCAACACCCTCGCGTTTTTTTGTGGCCAACCGCATACCGAAACAGAGCCACGGCGGAACTGACGGCAAAACTGTCGCAATCGCCCCTGTTCGACCAACACCGCCCGGATATAGCCGTTGGAGAACGCGACACCATACCGCAGGGGGGACACATGAGCTTCAAGACCGATATCCAAATAGCCCGCGAGGCGAAAAAGCTGCCAATTCAAGAGATTGGCGCGAAATTGAACATCCCGACAGAGCATCTTCTGCCCTTCGGGCATGACAAGGCAAAGGTCAGCCAAGATTTTGTCGCCAGTGCGCGTGCAGCCAAGCGCGGAAAACTGATCCTTGTGACGGCGATAAACCCGACACCCGCAGGCGAAGGCAAGACCACCACCACAGTGGGCTTGGGCGACGGTTTGTGCGCGATCGGGAAACGTGCGGCGATCTGCATCCGCGAAGCGTCACTTGGGCCAAATTTCGGGATGAAGGGGGGTGCCGCGGGGGGCGGTATGGCCCAGGTTGTCCCGATGGAAGACATGAACCTGCATTTCACCGGCGACTTCCACGCGATCACATCGGCGCATAACCTGCTATCGGCGATGATCGACAACCATATTTACTGGGGCAACGCGCTGGAAATCGACGAACGCCGGATTGTCTGGCGGCGCGTGATGGACATGAACGACCGCGCGCTGCGCGACACCGTGGTCAGCTTGGGCGGCGTGTCGAACGGCTTTCCGCGCCAGACCGGGTTCGACATTACCGTGGCCTCCGAGGTCATGGCGATCCTGTGCCTTGCCGCCGATCTGGACGACCTGCAAAACCGCTTGGGCGATATTGTCGTGGCCTATACCCGCGAGAAGAAGGCCATCACCTGCCGCGATATCGGGGCCGAGGGCGCGATGACTGTGTTGCTGAAAGACGCGATGCAGCCCAACCTTGTGCAGACACTGGAAAACAACCCTGCCTTTGTGCATGGCGGACCTTTCGCTAATATCGCGCATGGCTGCAACTCGGTCGTGGCCACGCAAACCGCGTTGGGCTTGGCGGATTACGTCGTGACCGAAGCGGGCTTTGGGGCCGACCTTGGGGCAGAGAAGTTCTTCGACATCAAATGTCGCAAGGCGGGGTTGGCACCGTCGGTTGCGGTCATCGTGGCCACTGTGCGCGCGATGAAGATGAACGGCGGCGTGGCGAAAGCGGACCTTGGTTCGGAAAATGTAAGTGCTGTGCAAAAAGGCTGCCCAAATTTGGGTCGCCATATTGAGAATGTGAAAGGATTTGGCGTACCTGTGGTGGTCGCCATCAACCATTTCCACAGCGATACCGATGCCGAGGTCGCGGCGGTAAAAGCCTATGTCGCGGAACAAGGCGCCGAAGCGATCCTGTGTCGCCACTGGGCCGAAGGCTCGAAAGGGGTGACGGCACTGGCCACGCGCGTGGCGGAACTGGCTGATGCCGATCAAGCACAATTCGCCCCGCTTTACCCCGATGACATGCCACTATTCGAGAAGATGCAGACCATCGCGCGGCGCATCTACCGTGCCGATGATGTTCTGGCCGATGACAAGATCCGGGCGCAACTGAAGGAATGGGAAGCGGCGGGCTACGGCAACCTGCCGATCTGCATGGCCAAGACACAATATTCCTTTACAACCGACCCGACCCGACGCGGTGCGCCCACCGGCCACTCGGTGCCGGTGCGCGAGGTGCGTCTATCGGCAGGTGCTGGCTTCATCGTGGCAATCTGCGGCGAGATCATGACCATGCCGGGTCTGCCGCGCAAACCGGCGGCGGAAAGCATCCGCTTCAACGAAGAAGGGCTGATCGAAGGGCTGTTCTGAGGGGATGAAGGGATGCCGCTCGCCGGGCCGCCTGCGGCCCGGCGTCGCCCCACCCTCCATCCCGTCTTCTGGCGTTTGCAGTTGCAGTATGACCGGTCTAGGACACAGGGGCATGATCTGTTCATAAAGGCCATCTGCAATGCCCGATCCAACTACTTGCACCAACATGGCGCAACTGCGCGTCCAGATTGACCAGATAGACCGCGAGCTTGTCGCGCTGCTTGCCCTGCGTGCCGCGCATATTGACCGGGCTATTGAATTGAAACCGGGCGAAGGATTGCCCGCGCGGATAGAGGATCGGGTTAGCGATGTTCTGGACAAGGTCGCGTCGGAAGCGAGCAAGCAGGGTCTGGACCCCGCGCTTGCACGCGCACTTTGGTCTGAATTGATTGATTGGTCCATCACCCGTGAGGAACGGGTTTTGGGAAGCACAGGAAAGAACACGACATGACGGCCACATTGATTGACGGCAAATCCATCGCACAGGCCATGCGCGACGAGGTTGCGCGCGATGTGGCAGAGCTGGACCGGACCGGATGGGCGCCGAAACTTGTGTCGATCACGGTGGGGGATGGTGCGGCATCTGCGCTCTATGTTCGCAACCAGCAAAAACAGGCCGAAGCCACCGGCGTGGAATTCGAACAACGCACCTACCCGGCGGAGATTTCGCTTGAGCAACTGACCGGCGTTTTGACTGGCCTGAACAGCGACCCGCGCGTGCATGGCATTATCATTCAGCGCCCGCTGCCCGCCCATATCCCGGTCAAGGCGCTGCAAAAGGCCGTCCATCCGTTCAAGGATGTGGAAGGCATGCACCCGGCCTCTATCGGGAATATCGTCTATAACGATCTGGCACTTGGCCCCTGCACCGCGGTCGCAGCGGTCGAGATGCTGAAAACCCTTCCCTTGCAGGTCGAAGGGTTGGACGTGGTGGTGATCGGGCATTCCGAGATCGTGGGCAAACCCATTGCCTTTCTTATGATGGGTCTGGGCGCAACCGTCACGGTTTGCCACCACATGACACGGCAAGTGGCGGTCCATTCGCGCCGCGCCGATGCGGTTTTCGTGGCCGTGGGCCGTCCCGGACTTGTGACCGGAGAAATGCTGAAACCCGGCGCGGCGCTGATTGATATCGGAATCAATCGGGTTGATGGCCGCACCGTGGGTGATGCTGATTTCGACAGTTGCGCCGAAGTCGCGGGCTGGATCACGCCTGTCCCCGGCGGTGTCGGCCCTGTAACCGTCGCCACCCTGCTGAAGAACGCCGTTCTGGCAGCCCGCATGCAAAGAGATCATTACGCGGCAAATTACGCCGCCAGTTAAGAGCGAGGAGAGCACGATGCCTGCCACCCTGATTGACGGAAAAGCCTTTGCCGCACGCGTGCGGGCGAAGGTCGCGGATCATGTCACACGGCTGCGCGAAGAACATGGGCTGGTGCCGGGTCTGGCCGTCGTCCTTGTGGGTGAAGACCCAGCCAGCCAGGTCTATGTCCGGTCCAAAGGGAAGCAGACGGCCGAGGCCGGAATGGCATCTTTTGAACATAAGCTGGATGTAAAGACATCCGAGAGTGATCTGCTGGCGCTGATCGCGAAGCTGAATGCCGATCCCGAAGTTCATGGAATTTTGGTGCAGTTACCGCTGCCTGCTCATCTGGATTCGGACCTTGTCATCAACAGCATCGACCCGGCCAAGGATGTGGATGGCTTTCACATTTCCAATGTTGGGCTATTGGGCACCGGCCAAAAGAGCATGGTGCCTTGCACGCCCCTTGGCTGTCTGATGATGCTGCGCGACCATCACGGCAGCCTGTCAGGGATGAATGCGGTGGTTGTGGGCCGGTCAAACATTGTCGGCAAGCCCATGGCGCAGCTTTTGCTGGGTGACAGCTGCACCGTGACGATTGCCCATTCGCGTACGCGCAATCTGGCAGAAGTATGCCGTGGCGCGGATATTCTGGTCGCCGCCGTCGGCCGACCAGAGATGATCCCCGGCGATTGGGTGAAACCCGGCGCGACAGTGATCGATGTCGGCATCAACCGCGTGGAGGGTGCCGAAGGCAAGACACGTCTGGTCGGCGATGTGGATTTCGCAAGCTGCGCCGAAGTGGCGGGCGCGATCACACCTGTCCCCGGTGGTGTTGGCCCGATGACAATTGCCTGCTTGCTGGCCAATACCGTCACCGCCTGCTGCCGGGCGAACGGTTTGACCGAACCCGAGGGACTGACGGCCTGAACGCTATTTCAGCTTTGAAAACAAGACCCGGCCCATCAGCCGGGTCAGGGTTTGCGGGGCCAACCGCCCCAGAACAGCCGCCAGCTTCGGCCCGGCACCGGGAATGATGGTAAAGCTGCGGGCGTTCAAAATTGCCTGTGCCGCGCGGTCAGGCGCAAGACGCCCCTTGGTGCTGGCCCCGTCGGGCGCGTATCGCGTGGCATGGGGCGTGTCCATCGGGCCGGGACACGCTAGTTGCACCGTGATCCCACGTTTGCGCATCGGCCTGCGCAAACTGCGCGCGAATCCTGCCAGCCCATCCTTGCTGGCGGCATAACTGGCGGCCCCCGGATACCCTGTAAAACAAGAGAGCGAGGCGATGCAAATCAGCCGCCCGCCGGCGCGCAACAGGTGTCCACTCTCTAACAGATGCACAAGCCGGATCGGCCCGGCAAGGTTGACCGCCGTCACGTTCTGATGCTGGGCCAAGGGGATTGTTTCAAATCGGCCAGTCGCGCTGATGCCCGCCGACAGGATCACCAGATCGAACGGACCCTGCGTGGCCAGCCAGTCCGCAAGCGCGGCCCATGCGGCAGGATCGGTGTTGCCAAGGTCATGCGCCCAACTGCGCTCGGCCGGGTCCAGGTCTATGGCACAGACCTCATCGCCGCGCGCGCGACAGGCCGCGACCAATGCTGCCCCCAGCCCGCTGGCCCCTCCGGTGACAAGAACCTTCATGCCGCTCCCTTAAGCACGCGATGCAAGCCCACGCGCAAGAAAGACACGGTCTGCCTGTCTGCCCCGCTTTCTGCATTTAGCGCGGCCAACAACGCGGCGGCGGTTTGGCGCGGCGGCAAGAACACACGGTCAGCGAAATCGGGGGTGCGACCGGCGCGGGTTGCCATGCCGGTTGCCACAGGGCCGGGGTGCAGCACACGCAGTTTGACCGTTCCGCGCCATTCTTCGGCCAAGGCCCGCCCAAACCCGTCCAGTGCGGATTTGCTTGCTGCATAGACCGGCATTCCGGCAGCGCCCTTATGCGCCACAGAACCGATCAGGCCCAATCGCCCCCCGGACAAGACCGGGCACAGCCGATGCGCCAGTGCTATATTGGCATCGAGGTTGATGGCCAGAACACGGGCGATGGCGTCAGGGGTTTCCTGCGCCAAGGGGCGAAAGAACCCCGCACCCGCATTCAGCACCACCGCGCGAAGCGGCCCCTGCCCCATGGCCCAGTCGGCCAATTTCGTGACCGCCATAGGATCAGCCAAGTCGCAGGCGTGATAGGGGATATTTGGAAAATCATCCGGTAGATCACCCGGTCCACGTCGGCCAGAGGCGCAAACAGGCACCCCGCGCGCGGCCAGAAGGCGCACCATTTCCAACCCCAGCCCAGAGGACGCCCCGGTTATGAACCACATTCCAACTGCCCCCGCATAATCATCCGATTGGCTATGCGCAAAGGCCCGCGCCGGCAAGGGCGGGCCGGTTCACAGGCGCGTCACGGAAGCAGCTTGGCAACGATCATATCCGCCGCGTCCTCGGCGCTCATCTGCGTTGTGTCAATGCGGATTTGCGGCGATTCGGGCGGCTCATAGGGCGAATCGATGCCGGTGAAGTTCTTCAACTGACCCGCGCGGGCCTTCGCATAAAGCCCCTTCACATCGCGTTTCTCGGCCTCTTCCAGCGGTGTATCGATGAAGATTTCGACAAACTCACCCGGCTGCATCATCCCACGCACCATGTCGCGTTCCGACCGGAAGGGAGAGATAAAGGCTGTAATCACGATCAGCCCCGCATCGGTCATCAGGCGCGCGACTTCGCCCACGCGGCGGATATTTTCCACGCGATCGGCATCGGTAAAGCCCAGATCCTTGTTGAGCCCGTGGCGCACATTGTCACCATCCAGAAGGTAAGTGTGCCGGTTCATCCGCGCCAGTTTCTTTTCCACAAGGTTGGCGATGGTGGATTTGCCAGAGCCAGAGAGGCCCGTCATCCAGAGCACCATCGGGGTCTGGTTCTTCATACCCGCATGATGCTCGCGGCTGATGTCGGTCGCCTGCCGGTGAATGTTCTGCGCCCGCCGCAACGAGAAATGGATAAGCCCCGCCGCCACCGTGCGATTCGTCATCTTGTCGATCAGGATGAACCCGCCCAGATCACGGCTATCAGAATAGGACGCAAAGGGAATGTCGCGGTCTACGGTAATATTGGCCACACCGATGGCGTTCAGGTCCAGCGCCTTGGCGGCCAGATGTTCCATCGTGTTGACATTGACCTGATATTTCGGCTGCGCGACGGTGGCGCCCACGGTCTGCGGCCCCAGTTTCAGCCAATAGGCACGACCGGGGGTCAGTTCGACCTCGTCCATCCAGATAACGGTTGCTTCGAACTGATCGGCCACTTCCACAGGGTTTTGCGCCGCGCACAGAATTTGCCCGCGCGAGCAGTCGATCTCATCGGCAAGGCAGAGCGTGACCGCCTGCCCGGCAACAGCTTGCGGAAGGTCGCCATCCATCGTCACGATCCGTGAGATGGTCGATGTCTTGCCCGAGGGCAGCACGCGCACGCTATCGCCCACGGCAACCGCACCGGTGGCGATGGTGCCGGCAAAACCACGAAAATCAAGGTTCGGGCGGTTCACCCATTGCACCGCCATGCGGAAGGGTTTGTCCTGCTCGACCGATTGGTTCAGCTCGACCGTTTCCAAGTGCTCCAGCAGCACCGGCCCATCATGCCATGGCGTGTTGTCGCTACGACTTGTGATGTTGTCGCCCGCAAGGCCTGAAAGCGGGATTGCGGTAAACTCGGTAATCCCGATGCTTTCGGCAAAGGCACGGTAATCGGCGACGATTTCCTCATATTTCGCGCGATCATAGCCGATCAGGTCCATCTTGTTCACGGCCAGCACGATGTTGCGAATGCCGATCAGATGCGCAAGGTAGCTGTGCCGCCGGGTCTGGGTCAGCACGCCTTTGCGCGCGTCGATAAGGATGACGGCCAGATCAGCGGTGGACGCGCCCGTGACCATGTTGCGGGTATATTGTTCATGCCCCGGCGTATCGGCCACGATGAATTTGCGCTTGTCGGTGGCAAAGAAGCGGTAAGCCACGTCAATGGTGATGCCTTGCTCGCGTTCGGCGGCCAGACCATCGACCAGCAGCGCAAAGTCAATGCCTTCGCCTTGGGTGCCGACACGCTTGGAATCCGCTTCCAAGGTCGCAAGCTGGTCCTCGAAGATCATCTTGCTGTCATACAGCAAACGGCCAATCAGGGTTGATTTACCATCATCCACCGACCCGCAGGTGATGAACCGCAGCATGGTTTTGTGCTGGTGAATTTCCAGATATTTATCAATATCTTCCGCAATCAGGGCATCGGTTTTGTAAATCTCGGACATCAGAAATACCCTTCCTGCTTCTTCTTCTCCATGGACGCGGCTTGGTCGTGGTCAATTGCGCGGCCCTGGCGCTCGGATGTGGTGGTCAGAAGCATTTCCTGAATGATCTGCGGCAAGGTCGTTGCCGTCGATTCCACCGCACCGGTCAGCGGGTAGCAGCCCAGCGTGCGGAACCGGACAGAGCGCATGACGGGTTCTTCACCGTTCAGCGGGAAACGGTCGTCATCGACCATCAGCAGCATCCCGTCGCGGATGACCGTGGGGCGTTCAGCGGCGTAATAGAGCGGCACAATGTCAATATTTTCCAGGTGGATATACTGCCAGATATCCAGCTCGGTCCAGTTGGACAACGGAAACACACGCATGGATTCGCCCTTGGCCTTGCGCGCGTTAAAGGTGCGCCACAGCTCCGGGCGCTGGCTTTTAGGATCCCAACGATGCGCCGCGGTGCGGAAGCTGAAAATGCGTTCCTTGGCGCGGCTCTTTTCTTCGTCGCGGCGCGCGCCACCGAAGGCCGCGTCAAACCCGTGCAGGTCCAGCGCCTGTTTCAGCCCTTCGGTCTTCCACATATCGGTATGCAATCCGCCATGGTCGAACGGGTTGATGCCCTGTCGCAGCGCATCGGGGTTCTGGTGAACAATCAGCTGCATTCCGGCCTTGCGCGCGGCGGCTTCGCGCATGGCATACATGGCCTTGAATTTCCACGTTGTATCGACATGCAACAGCGGGAACGGCGGTGGAGATGGGTAGAACGCCTTTTTCGCCACATGCAGCATGCAAGCGCTGTCCTTACCAACGCTATACAGCATGACCGGGTTTTCCGCCTCTGCGACGACCTCGCGCATGATGTGGATGGCTTCGGCTTCCAGTCGCTGCAAATGGGTCAGGTTGGTCTGTGTCATATCCGCTCCGCAATTTTGCTGGGAATGCTGTAACTTGCCGCAAGATTGACCACACCCCCCAAATGGGGGTAATATGCCAAGATGATCGCGCGTGATGATGCTGACTTACTGCTGGCCTTGGGGGACGTCGCGGGCGGTCGGATCGCCCGGGGAGCGGTGTTGCAGGTATTGGCCACACAAATGCAGGCAAGCCACGCGACGCTCTATGCGCAAGACGACGTCTGGGGCGAAGCACCACCGCCCCGCCCCGCCTGCTTCGACAGCTTGCGCGCCGATCGCGTCTATTCTGCCGAGGAACTGGTCGATCGCGCCGGGCCGTTCGACCCCGATTTCGGTTCAGGCGACCACCGTGTGATCGCAGCCAAAGGGCCACCACTTTGGCTTTGGATACACAAAACACGCGGCAGTTTTCGCGCCGCAGATAGCGCAAGGCTCTCCGGTCTGATGCCGCATATCGCGCAAAGCCATGTTTTGGGGCAAGAGCGCGCCGGGTTGGCGCAAGCATTGGGTCAGGCACAGGCGATGCTGTGGCACGCGGGGCTGGGACGAACCGGGCCGAACGGGCCGGACGCAACCGCCGCGCGGCTGTTGGCAGAGGCTGGTATTTCCGCACCCGATGTCGCGCCCGGCGCGTTGCACGCCCTCCCCGACGGAATCACGGCCTATGGGCTGTCAGATGATGACATTCTGCTGCGCGCGGCGCGCGATCTGCCCGCCCCCGCACGGCTTGCGCAAGCGCTTGGCCTGACCCTGTCGGAAGCGCGGCTTGCCCGTGCGCTGGGACAAGGACAAAGCCTGCCACACGCCAGCGCCGCGTTGGGCCTGACCCGAGAGACCGGGCGCAGCTATGCCAAGCAGATTTACGCAAAAACCGGGGTATCTGGTCAAAGCGGGCTGGTGCGGCTGCTTTGGTGCAGCGCGCTGGCCTTTGGGTAGCGCGCCAGATCGCAGATCACGCGGCCCGCAATGCCGCGAGTGCCCCGAGCCACGCAGGATCATACCCCAACTTCCGGCCCCGGACAGATCAGCGGGCGCGGGCTTTGCTGCACCTCATAAAGCTCGGTTCCCCCCTCCCCCATGAAGCGGGCATTCAGGCCGTTATCCTCTTGCCAGAATATCCAGCAATGCTCTTCCGAAGGGCGGTCATCATAGACAAAACAAATCTGCTCGCCTCTCGGAAACCAGCTTCCCTCGCGGCATTCTTCCTGCATGAAAGCCCATGTGGTGCGGCGGCCTTCGCGGAATTCTTCCACCCCATAGGCCTGCCCCTCAAAGCCAAAGGTCAGGGTGCGGCCGGTGACATAGGCCTCGAACTCGGCTGCGGTCATGGGGGTTTGCGCCTGCACAGGCAGCGACAGCACCATAAGCGCAATCAAAAGACGGATCATACACCCTCCATCCGGGCCAGAACCCTGTCGACCCGCTTATCCATCAGTTTGAACCACAAGGGCGGCACAAGCGCAATGACCCCCATGGCGGGCAGCGAATAGGGCAACACCGGCATCTCGTCGGGCAAGCGCAACGCCGGGTAAACCCGGCCCGGATTGCCGTGGTGGTCGGAATGGCGCGAGGCATTGACCATCATATGCGACGAAAACCAATGCGGGCTGTTCCAGCTATGGTGGATGGTTTGCGGCGCATAAGACCCATCTGCCCGCTTGCGACGCGCCAGACCGTAATGTTGCAGGTAATCCACCATCGCCAGTTGCGATTGCGCGTAAAAGCACAGGCCCAGATAGGCCAGCACGCCAGCCAGCCCAAAGATCAGGTAGGCCGCGATCAGGAAAACCAGCGCGCCGCCGACATACTCGATATAGGGGTTCATCCGCCCCGTGCGCGCGGCACGTTCGCGTTCCACAGCAAAGCCATGGGTAAAGCTACGCACCCAGCCGCGCGGGAAATAGCTGTAAAAACTGCGGCCCTTGGGGGGGAAGTTCGGGTCCAGCGGTGTCGCCACATGGGCATGATGCAACAGTCGGTGCGCCGTGGTGTGGTGCCCGTAAAGCATCGATATATAGACCCATTTTCCAAGGCCAAACAGGCCCGCGCTGCTGCGATGGATCAGCTCATGCGCGTTGGAATTACTCACCTGACCGAAAAACAGCCCAAAGCCGAAAAAGGCCAGAACGCGCTCCAGCGTGGTCAGGTCGGTCACGCCCGCAACTGCCGCCACGCCCAACGGGATGAACGCCAAATGCGCAACGGCCAGCACGACCGACAGACGGTTTGCTGCGCGCTCAATGCTGTCCTCCGCGCCCTCGCGGCTGGCCATGCCCAAGGCCTCGTCCAACCCGAACGCAAAAAAAGAGGTGTAAAGCGCCGCCGCCCAAAGCCACAGCCCACCCTCGAACGTGCCGACCGTCAGCAGCAGAACCGGCGGAAGGCTGGCGAGGGCAAAGGGCAGGACCGGGTGTTTCATGGCGCGACAACCTAATAAGTTGCACTCAAGATAGCACGGTTGCGCCTGACTGCCATGCGACCTGTTGCAATGCCCCGGCATCTTTCCCTTCGGCGCGCAATACGTTAGCTCTGTCTGGGAACAATCAGGGCGCGGATCGCATGTCGTTTTTCAAGAAGCTCAAGGATCGTATGTTCAAATCTTCCTCCAAGCTGGAGGAAGGGCTGGATGCGCTGGTCGAGGACAGCACCGCAGAGGAAAGCCGCAAGCCGGAACCGGGCCTTCTGGGCCGGGTCATGGGCAGCGCCCCGCGGCGCGTGTTGGATGATGACATGCTGGAGCAGTTGGAAGACCTGCTTATTTCTGCCGATATGGGGGTCGAAACCGCTGGCCGCGTCACTGCCAATCTGGCCGAAGGACGGTTCGGGCGCAAGATGTCGGTGCCAGAGATTAAATCGGCACTGGCCGAAGAAATCGCCCGCATCATGGAGCCGGTCGCCAAACCGCTGCCGCTCTACTCTGCGCGCCCGCAAGTTGTGCTGGTGGTGGGCGTGAATGGCGCGGGCAAGACCACGACCATCGGCAAGCTGGCAAGTCAGTTCCGAACGGCTGGAAAATCGGTGATGATTGCGGCAGGTGACACCTTCCGCGCCGCCGCCGTAGAGCAATTGCAGGTCTGGGGAGAGCGCGCGGGCGTGCCGGTGATGACCGCGCCCGAAGGGTCAGACCCTGCCAGCCTTGCGCATGACGCGCTGAACCGCGCACGGGCAGAAGGTATTGACCTGCTGATGATCGACACTGCCGGGCGTTTGCAAAACCGCGCCGACCTGATGGAAGAGCTGGCAAAAATATTGCGTGTGCTGCGCAAGGTGGAACCCGACGCCCCCCATAACACGCTTTTGGTGCTGGATGCGACGACAGGGCAAAACGCCCTGAACCAAGTCGAAATTTTCCGCAAGCTGGCGGATGTGTCCGGGCTGGTCATGACCAAGCTGGATGGCACGGCACGCGGCGGGGTTCTGGTGGCCTTGGCGGACCGTTTCGGCTTGCCGATCCACGCCATCGGCGTGGGCGAACAGATCGACGATCTGCAAGCCTTCGACCCCGAAGAATTCGCCCAAGCTCTGGTCGGCGGCGAGTTGACAGCCATACCCGAGGACTGACCGCGCTATCGCAGTTGGCGGCGTCGCGTCCGCTCAGTAATCGACGATCATCGTGTCGGCGATCAACTCGTCCAGCCGCAACTGTGCACGTTCGCCAAGGCGTGCATTGAACAATGAGTTCTCGATCTGAAGGCTCGTCGGGCGCGGGTCTTGTTCCAATTCGCGCGCGCACAGCATCAGAACGACCATATTCCCGCCTTCAACCGTGTTGGCCGACATCTCGAACCGGTCCAGCCGCGCCAGTTCCACAGCATCGCTTTGCGGGATGGACTGCATCAACGCCTCGTGATCCGTGATGTAGCCATCGGGCAAGCCAGCCGCATACGGGTCCAACCCGTTGCAATGCTGCACGCGCGCGCGGATGTCAGCATAGCTGGCAAGGGTTTCAGGGCTGCGGCCACCGGGCAAAAGCAAGCGTTTATAGGTCAGTTTGACCTGGGCTGCCGGAATGTTGCGGGTGCTGTCGACCGCGCGCAGTTGGAAAAACGCAATCGCGCCGCTCAACTCGACAGGGCCGATGATCTGGCCCGGCACGGCTGATCCGATCAGCCCGCCAATCTGGCCCGGCAGTTGTTCCAGTGGCACCCAGTCCAATCGGCCGCCACTGTCCCGGCTGCCTGCAAGAGAGTATTCACGCGCGATTGCCGCAAATTCCTCTATGCTGCTTGCATTTTCGATCAGCCCGATGATCTGCGCCACCGGCTCTGCGAATTGCGGGTCAGCAGGCAGGAAGATTTCAGAAATCAACACCAGCTTGGTGCCGCGAATGGCCGCCACATCGCGGGCGCGCGCAATATCGGTGGCGGTAACGTTCACGGTCGGGCCAAGTTCCGGCCCCACGATCTTGCGCCACAACAACCCGGCCTCGACAAAGCTCTGGAATGTTTCTCGCGCAATGCCGGCCTCTTCAAGCTCTGCCACGAAAGCATCGGTTTCCAGTTGGGCGCGGCTGGCGAATTCGGCCATCCCTTCGGCCAGTTCATCCGGCGTGATCCGAACACCAAGCCGGCGCGCATGCTCTCGTTGCACGGCCTCTTCGGTCAACCGCCCGATTGCCTCGGCGCGAATATCCGCCGCCCCTGCATTCAGCACTTCCAGAAAGGTGATGCGCTGTGCGACATCATATTCCGTGATGACCCGGTCGCCGACCTTGCGCACCGCAGAAAACGGGCTTTGGGCCAGGGCCGGGCCTGCTGCAATCTGGAACGTGGCCAGCACGACAAGGGCAAAGCCGATCAGGCTGGCGCGGAAAGACAAGGTGTCAGGCATCTGAGTTTGGTCCGTTTTGCTGCGAGGCGGACCGATCCAAGAAGAACCGGCACAACCGCTTTGCTTGGGCATACACCACAGTGTTCGTCATGTCATGCCCCGCGAGCCTGCTTCTACAAGCCATCAGAGCATCTTTTTCGGGCACGAGACGGATTTCCGCCGATGCCCAGAATATCGACCGCCAGTCCGAACCGCGTGGAATTGGAGTTTGTCGTCGCAGAATATTCGCGTTCGATCTGCATGGCCATGCGCAGGCATTCATTTTCATAGTCCAGCCCGACAATCGCGCGCGCGGCGCGTTTTTGGGCCACGTCATATCGCCAGCCAACGCGCGCGGTCCAGTTCTCGTCCAGGACACGCGCGCCGTCAAAGCTCCATTCAGAGGCGGTGACGTTCCGGTTTTCGAACATGTCCGCCTCAATCCGCATATAGCTGGTCGAAATGCTGAATGTGTCGGTCGTCCAATCCAGTTCGATTGCCGCGCGCGTCAGGTCGAAATCATCTGAAAACAGCGACCGGCTCGACAGGGTCAGCCCCGCTGCTGTGTCGACACTGGCCGCCAGCAGCCAGTCAGATTCGCTGCCCGACAGCGGCGATGCGGCCGAAAACTGGTTGAGGTCTTTGTCGCGCAGGATACGTCCCAGCGTGATGGTGCTGGACCAGCCATCAGGGTCATAGCGTGTCCAGCTCAGTCCCAGATTGGCGCGCAATCCGGCTTCGCGGGCATCGCCGCCGGGAAAACGGTCGAAGCTGAACAGATTGCCTTCATCCAGTTCGGGCATAAGGCTGGTCGCGTTGGGCAGACCATGCAGGCGATCATTACTCCAGATCACCTGCGCGACAGGCTCTATCACATGGCTTGCGCCGCCCGTGCCAGCGCGCACCAAGGGCCAGCGTAATTCGGCCATCAGCGACGGACGAAACCGGGTGGTCGTGGGCGCAAACGCACTTGCGGCAGGGGCAACGCGGAAATGGTCAAGACCCAGATTGGCCCCCACCGCCCCCAGCACACCGCCGGGCAAAACGGCATCACGTCGCCAATTCAGATCCGCCGACAAACGGGCCACACGCTTGGGGTCGGGACCGGGCGCCACAGCCAAGGGCTGCCGTCGAGCATAGCCCTCACCCTCCAGCCGGATGCGCCCGACACCGCCCAGAACGGGCATGTCAAAGCGGCGATCATACAGCCCCTGCCCCACGCTATTGGGCAGATTGGCGTTCACATCGGCCACCCGCAAAGAGCGAAACTGCAACGCTTGCAGCCGGATGCGTTCGTCGCGGCGCACCCGTTCCAGCGTGATGTCACTGGTCAGGCGCGGCTCGCCCTGGTCATAATCTTCCAGCAAGCTGCGATCGGAGGGCTGGATAAGATTGAAGCTAAGGCTATACCCGCGCGGCACCGCGAAATCACCCTTGGCATATACCATGCCGCGCGATTCGCCATTGCGGATGGAATCGCGCGCGACCAGCCCGCCCAGTTCCAACAGACCGCTGGAAAAGGCCTGCCGGTAGCGCGCCTCAAGGGCATATGTGCCCTTGGTGCCCAGAAACGGCGTCAGCGTCAGATCCTTGTCGCTGGACAGCGCAATGAAATACGGCGCGCGCAGGCCGAAGCCATGCTCAGTATCGAGCGAGAAACGCGGGCTGAGAAACCCGGTCGCCCGCTCAAGGCTGGGGTCGGGCACGCGCAACCGCGGGATATAGGCAACCGGCAAGCCGAACATCCGGAACTGCGCGCCCTCGAAATACAACTGACGCTCTTCGGCGTCATGGACCACGCGGTCGGCGCGCACTTCCCAAAGCGGCGTTTCGGTGTCGGGGCAAATTTCGCAGGCCGACGCGATCACGTTGTTCATTTCGGTAAACCGCTCGGACCGCCGCTCGACCGTGTTTGCGGCGATCTGCAACTGCTGCTCCATCACCACACGGGCGGAACGGATCAACCCAAGTCGCAGCCCCTCGCGCAATTCTGCGCTATCGGCCAGCAGGACAGTCGATGCCCCTTCGGTCAAAACCAACGGCCCGGTGATCTGCATTGCCCCGGTGGAACGGTCATAAACAACACGCGCCGCAGTCAGCCGCGTTTCTGCAAAGAACGCCTCGACATTGCCTTCGGCGATAAGACGATTTGGACCATCAAGGAACAACCGGTCCGCCAGAAGCGTTGCAAAACCCGCTTGATCTTGCGCCAATACGGGCGTGACCATGACAGGAAGCGCAGCACCGGAGATCGTCAGCCCCAGCACACAGGCCAGAACCCGGCCAAGACCGCGGCGCTGTGGGTTGGGCGACGGGGCACCCATCAATGTTCCTCCTGGTTCAGCATCACACCCATTGCAAGCAGCATCGTGGCAACTGGCAAACCCCAAGCGGCAAGCACCACGGGAATCTGCCCGGTCTCCCCCAAGACCTGTGCGAAGTTACGCAAAAAGAACAGGGTAAATCCAGAGAGAATCGTGATCATGGCCCGAATTCCGACCCCTCCGGCCCGCGCATGGTGTATGCTGAGCGCCAGCGCCAACAACATCATGCCTGTCAGCAGCACTGGAAGCGCAAGCTCCATGTGCAATCGCATCCGGTGTTCCAGCGCCGAAAATCCGGCGCGCTCCAACGTCTCGATAAAGCCAGGAAGCTGGAACAGCGGTATCGTGCGGGCTTGAGCGAAGCTGTCGCGGATCTTCTCGGGCGTCAGGTCCGTGGGAATGGCAAGACTGGACAGGCTTGCCGCCTGCGCTTCGGGGTTAAGGTCGGACATGCGCCACCGCTTCACGCCGGACAGATGCCATGATCCGGGGCGCAAATCGGCACGGTCGGCTTGCAGCCGCACCGACAGCCCCCGCTCGGCGTGAAACACGAAAAAGCTGGCATCGAACAAGACCGTCCCGGTCTCTTCGGCGCGCGGCGCATGGATCACGGTCTGTCCCAGCCTGTCGGCCTGCCGCAGCCAAATTTCATCGCCTGCCAACGCGACCACCGCGCCCCCGCCACCCTGAAGTGACGTCAGGCTGCGCTGGTATTCGCGCACGGAACTGGCCACCAGAGGGTTCATCACCGCCACAAACCCGGCCGCAGCCACCAACAACACAAGGCCCGGCATAACCAGCAAATGCGGCACCGACCTGCCAGCCGCCCGGATAACCACGAATTCTGAACTGCGCGACCACGACAATCCCAGCCAGAGTGCCGCCAGCATCATCACCAGTGGCGCAATTTCGTAGAACGCTTCAGGCGTATTCAACAAAGATAAGCGCAAAGCCGCGCCAAACCCGGCATCAAGATCGGACAAGCGGCGCAATTGTTCGACCATGTCCAAAAGCAGGATCATGCCAAGGAACACGCCCGAAACCATCGCCGCCGCGCCCAACAGGCGGCGCAGGACATAACGCGCAAGGATCATGCCCGCCCCTTTCGCCGCGTCACCCACCATAGCATCGCACCGACCACCACCAAACCGGCCAGAACCGGCGCAAAGGCAAGCGGCGCCAGATCTGCTTGGCGCAGGGCGAAGCCAGCCGTCGCATTGGCCAGAAGCTGGATCACAATCAGCACCAGAATGGCAGAAAGCACCTGCCTCCACGCGCCAAGGCGGCTGAATTGCCCCAAGAACAGCGCCGTAAACCCGACCAATGCGGTGATGACGGCCAGCAAGGGTTGTGCCACGCGCGACGCCAGTTCGAAGCGCACCTCTGCCAGCGTGACCCCAAGTGCAGCACGCGCGGGCGCATCAACGGCCAGCAGCGTTGCGGTTGGCAATTCCACCACATCAACCCTGCGCCCACCCGGCGCGATCAACGCCCCGATATCGTAGGTCAGTTCATCGAAACTAAGTGTGGTCAGGCGACTGTCGGCAGTTTCATGCGCCAAAGCCACGCCGTCAAGCATGACAAGAACCGCATTTCCACCGTTCGTAACAAGCAAGGCCTGCTTTGCATTATAGTCCACCCTCCGCCCGCTGGACCGCGAATCTGACAGGAAGACATCGTTCAGCGTTCCATCCTCTGCAATATCGCGGATGAATACGACAATCCCGTCGGTGGGTTGCAAAAACTCGCCCGCACGCAGCAGCCGCGCGCTGATATTGCCCGCAATTGCGACTTGCCGTTCGGCCAATTGCGCGCGCGACATCGGGCTGAGCACATGCATCAGCGCCCCCAGCATCAGGGCCACGATCAGACCAAAGACGACAACCGGGCGCAGCAACCGCGCATAGGACATACCGGTGCCTTGCAACACGACCATTTCATTGTCGCGCGTCATGCGGATTGCCACGTACACCGCCGCCGCGAAGGCCGAAAGCGGCAGCACGACACGGAACACATTGGGCAGCGTCAGCGCCGATAACTCCAGAAACACCCAGAAGCTTTGTCCGTCACCGACCACGGCATCGAAAAGACGCGCGGCGCGATTGACCCAATAGACAGCGACCAGAACCAGCGTGAAAAACGCGAAGACAGACAGAAGCTGTGACAGCAGGTATCGGTCGATGCGGCTCACGCGGGGTTGGTCCTTCGAAATCTGTTGCCAGACCTTAACGCGCCGGGCGCGTGATTGCCACGGTCAACAGACCAGCGGGGCTTGTGGCGCTGGCAAAACTTGCGCAGTCTGCCCCAGAGGGAGGACGACAATGCCGGATGTGACCGATTTTGACCTAGCCAAGCCGCCGCCGGGCTTTCTGGACAACCCCTTCCCGACTTATGCGACGTTGTTGCAAGAGGCCCCCGTGTTGCGGCTGCGTGATGGCTCTGTGCTGCTGTCGCGCCACGCCGATCTGGACAGGGTTTATCGCGACACGGCGCGGTTTTCGTCCGACAAGCGCGACATGTTCGCGCCGGTCTTCGGGCGGGGTGCAGCGCTTTACACGCATCACACCAATTCACTGGTGTTCAATGACCCGCCCCTGCACACGCGGGTGCGCAAGATCATGGCCTCTGCCCTGACCCCGCGCGCCATTGCCCGGATGGAGCCGGGGTTGATGGCGACGGTGGATCGGCTGCTGGACCGCATGGGGCCGCGCGTCGACCTGATCGAAGAGTTCGCGAGCGCCATCCCGGTCGAGATTATCGGCAACCTGCTGGACGTGCCGTTGTCCGAGCGCGGGCCGCTGCGCGATTGGTCTTTGGCGATCCTCGGCGCGCTGGAACCCGCGCCGGGGCCAGAGGTTCTGGCGCAGGGCAACCGGGCGGTGGAGGACTTCACCGCCTATCTGGAAGGGCTTGTCGCGCGGCGGCGCGCAACCCCCGGCGACCCGGAGGTGGATGTGCTGACCCGGCTTATCATGGGCACGCGCGAGGGTGAGACGCTGTCGGAAACCGAGCTTTTGCAGAACTGCATTTTCATCCTGAACGCGGGGCATGAGACGACGACCAACCTGATCGGTAACACTCTGGCCTTGCTGGACGATTTCCCGGATCAGCGCGCGCGGCTGTTGGCGGACCCCGACCTGATCGGCCCGGCGATAGAGGAAAGCCTGCGCTATCTCTCGCCCAACCAGTTCGGCAACCGGCAGGCGGTGGAGGATGTGGAGATCGGGGGCATCGAGATCGCGGCGGGCACGGTGCTGCACCTGTGCATCGGCGCGGCGAACCGCGACCCTTTGGTGTTCGACGCGCCCGAGAGTTTCGACATCACCCGAAAACCGAACCGGCACCTCGCCTTCGCGGGCGGGCCGCATGTCTGCGTGGGGCTGACACTGGCGCGACTGGAAGGGAAAGTGGCGGTGAGCCGCTTTCTGGCGCGCTATCCGGGCTACCGGCTGGAGGGCGCACGGGTGCCCGGCGGGCGGATACGGTTTCGGGGGTATACGCGGTTGGAGGGGGTGTTGGGGTGAGGGGTTGTTGGCTATAAACTACCGCGAACACAAGGGGGCGGCGTAAGGGTTATCCTTCTTCAAACGCCTGAACAAATGACTTGATAACATATTGCCCTACCCTGTGCGCTTGATATACATCATTAAATGTTGCTGGTGTTGTTCTTTCATGAGCATACGAATTTCTCCACGTAAAGATACTCGTGTAGCTAACGATCAAATCCGCTCTAAACCGACGTTCTACAACTTTTCTGCGATCATCAAGAATTTTATGAAAAGTGGTCGAATTCTTCTTCACCTTGTGACCAGTCCACACAGGCAAGCCAAAGCGACGTGAATACGATTTGAGATCCTCAATCTTTATTCTCGCATTTAAATTTTCAAAGTCTTTCTCAACGTGCTGTCTATATTTAGGATGAAACTTACCAGCATAACCAACTAAGGTCTCTCTGACGATACCTTCATACGAGGCAGCAACTGTGACAGCAAACATCCCAGCTATCTCATTCCGAAGCCGTTGATCTGCGCTCGATGTCCCGTCAAGTTTGTGATTTATATCACGCGCAATGGCTCGTATGTGTTGGAAATTTTCAGAAACAATATCATTCATGTCCAAACAAGATTCTATCAGCAGCATCTTTCCTTGACTGCACGCTGTCCAAGCTAGAAGTGTTTGAGGTAATCGCAACTCGGAAGTTTGGGTCGAGAAGCAACGCGTCATATCGGTCTGTTGAAAACTCGACCGATCTATCTTGCTCCATCAAGGATACCATAACTGCCTCTAGCGTCGCAGCATTCAACAGGCCGCGTGGCCTAAAGGGCTTTTCCAAAGTCCGATTTATAAGCTCAACAGCTCTAACAAAAGCTGAACTGAATTCCCTGTTTTTCTCAGAGTTGTAGTGCCTATTTTTTGCCATTGAACGAGATAAAAAGTCTTTCATAGGAGGCGTATAGTCATGATAATTGCGGAAAAATGCGAGAAGCCTCAGTATTAACTCAATATCTCTCTGCTTAGGATCGGGATCGGGCTTACCATAAATTTTACGCCAATCGGGGTTTTTATTTAGTCTTTCAAGCTCTTCCAACAACGCACCACGATATACGGCGTTCCGAATTTCCTGCGCATTGAGAGGCAAACCTCCAGTATTAAGTCGTTCAAAAATGTGGTAGACGCTCTCTGGCTGTTCTTCCTCGGGGGTAAGCTGCTTAACAGTCACCCCTCGCAGTGTTGCATTTTTAATCCGCCTTTTTGTCCGCTCATCTAGTTCTTCAAACGTCTTTTCCTCTAAGTCCTTGCGCTGCTCTAAACCTCTTAATTTGAAAACCTTCCTATTTCCTTGCACATCTTCTTTTCCAAAAAGTCCCTCAAAAAAATATGCGATTGATGTAATTCTTTGCTGACCATCAATGACTTCCAGTTGCCCTTCATTATTCTCATAAAAAAATACTTGAGGAACTGGCAATCCGATCGCAAATGATTCGATGAGAGTCGATGCCCTCCTAATATCCCAAACAAATTTTCTCTGATAATCAGGTATTATAATATCACCAGACTGGAATTTACTCGCTAGAAGCTCTAACGTCCAATCACTTGAGGTGACTACAATGTTGAACTCGACAGTAGAAGTTTCTGTATTCTCATCTGTCAAATACTCAATTTCGACTTCTTTACCTTCGCTCACGCTTGACCCACCTTGAATAAAATTGAACTTCGATTGGACGTGACTTGATTTAAAATCGGATCACTCCCCATCCCGGACCGTCATCACCCCGTCTTCCCAGTCGCCCGACAGCACTTCGCCGGTGGCGTAGCGCAGCACCCCGGTGCCAGAGCGTTGGCCACCCACGAATTCGCCTTCATAGACATCGCCCGTCGCATAGGTCGCAACCCCCTGCCCGGTGATCTCTCCCGCCAGCCAGTCGCCTTCATAGACAAACCCATCTGCCAGTTCGATCCGGCCCTGCCCGTCGCGCAGCCCTTCGACGAATTGGCCGGTATAGACGGACCCGTCAGGATAGGTCATGACCCCGTCCCCGTGCAATTCACCACCCTTGAAGGCGCCGGTATAGATGCGCCCGTCAGCGAAGGTCATGGTGCCCTGCCCTTCGGCCAGACCTTGCACATGGTCGCCCTCGTAGCTGGACCCATCCGCGAATGTCGCGCGGCCTTGTCCGTGGAATTGCCCATCCAGCCAGGCGCCCTCATAGGTCGCGCCATCGGCATAGGTGATGCGCCCCTGCCCATCCGGCAGACCCGCGCGGAACTGGCCGACATATTCCGAGCCATCGGGCTGCACCAACCGCCCGTCACCTGCGATCTGGCCCGCGACCCATGTGCCTTCATAGAGGTAGCCATCCGGCCCCGACAGTTTGCCCGGCCCCTCGCGCTGGTCGCCCGCGAACTGCCCCTCAAAGAGCAGCCCATCGGCTTGCTGCACTGTCGCCGCGCCCTGACGCAGCCCGTTTTCAAACCCGCCCGTGTAGATATCGCCATTGGCCTCGGTCAGCACGCCTTGGCCGTGCAGCGCGCCATCTTGCCAGTCACCCTCGTAGCGCAGGCCATCGGGGCGGGTCAGCGTGCCGGTGCCGTGGCGCAGGTCGGCCAGCATCTGGCCTTCATACACTGCGCCATCGGGATAGGTGATGCGCCCCTGCCCTTCGCGCGCGCCGGCAACCCAAGCGCCGGTATAGGCATAGCCGTCCTCGCGGGTCAGCGTGCCATCGCCTTCGGGCTGACCATTGACCATGTCGCCTTCATAGACCGCGCCATTGGCAAAGACCCGGCGGCCTTGCCCGGTAATCGCCCCCGCCATCCATGCCCCTTCATAGGTGGAGCCGTCGGCGAAGGTCATCATGCCTTGCCCTTCGGGACGACCGGCGACAAAGCTGCCTTCATAGACTGCGCCGGACGGATAGCGCGCAACACCTTGCCCGGTGATCTGTCCATCCACCCAGTCACCGGTGTATTCGAACCCGTTGGGCAACCGGTAGTTGCCTTGACCATGTTGCAGCCCGTCTCGGAACTCGCCTTCATAAACACCGCCATCTTCGTATTGGCGTGTCAGGACACCGTCAGTCTGGGCGGCAACGGGCGGCACCATGACGGGCGCGGCAAGTAAGAACGCGGCGGCAAGCGCACACGAAAGGTCAGTGCTGGAAGCCATGACGCGAAATCCCCCTAGGTTACGGAGCAAGCCTAGTCGGGGGGAGGTTTTCGTGCAAGGGGGAGGGACGCCCCGCAGGTCGCAATGCGGGCACGTGGGCCGGGTGCCTTGACCATTGATCACAAAGGGGCCGTCGGACCAGGACACAGACTTTGGCTTTTGTCACCTGACAGAGCAGGATACGCTTGCGGACTACAGCGCGCACAGCGTGGCACAGATGGAACAGTTGTTCTTCTTGGAAGGTCGCGCCTGACGGGCAGTCTGCCCCTTTCCTTGACGGGTCAGCGTGATATGTGAACGCATCTTTGCAGCCACCCAAGGCCCGACCGCATGTCCGACCGCTTTCGCCTGACTCTCGCGCAGCTTAACCCGACCTTGGGCGACCTTTCGGGCAATGCTGCCAAGGCGCGCGCGGCTTGGGAACGGGCCAAGGCAGACGGCGCGGATATGGTTGCGCTGCCGGAGATGTTCCTGTCGGGCTACCAGACCCAGGACCTTGTGCAACGCCCGGCCTTTCTGGCCGATCTGCGCGCCACGCTGGATGATCTGGCACGCGACTGTGCAGATGGTCCGATGATGGGCATAGGGCTGCCCATGGCAGAGCGCGGAGCGATCTATAATTGCTGGGTGGTATTGGGCGGCGGCGCAATGCGCGCGACAATCCGCAAGCATCATTTGCCCAATGAACAGGTTTTTGACGAGCAGCGTGTTTTCACCTCGGGCGACATCTCCGGGCCATTCGTGGCGGGGCCGTTGCGCATCGGCACGCCCATTTGCGAAGATGCGTGGCACGAAGATGTCGCGGAAGCGCAGGCCGAATCCGGCGCGGAACTGTTGCTGGTGCCCAATGGCTCCCCCTATGCGCGGGGGCGTTTCGACACCCGCATGACCCATATGGTCGCGCGCGTTATCGAAACCGAATTGCCGCTGGTCTACCTGAACCTTGTCGGCGGACAGGACGATCAGGTGTTCGACGGGGCCAGCTTCGTGCTGAACCCCGGCGGCAAGCTGGCGGTGCAACTGCCGGCGCATGAGGAAGCGATTGTCACAGTCGATTTCACCCGGCACGCAGACGGCTGGCAGGCTGATACCGGGCCGCGCGCAGCGCTTCCTGACGATCTGGCGCAGGATTACCGCACTATGTGCATGGGCCTCGGCGACTATTTGCGCAAATCGGGCTTCTCCAAAGTGGTGCTGGGCCTGTCCGGCGGAATCGATTCCGCATTGGTGGCGACCATTGCAGCCGACACGCTTGGGCCAGAAAACGTGCAGTGCGTCATGCTGCCCTCGGAATACACCTCGGCCAGCAGCCTGTCGGATGCCGCCGATCAGGCCCGCCGTTTGGGCTGCAAGCTGGACGAAGTCAGCATCGAAGGCCCACGCCGCGCCATGACCGACGCGCTTGCGCCGATCTTCGCGGGGCTGGCAGAAGACGTGACCGAAGAAAACCTGCAATCGCGCCTGCGCGGCACGATTCTGATGGCGATCTCTAACAAGACCGGCGCGATGCTGTTGACCACCGGCAACAAATCCGAGGTCGCTGTGGGATATGCCACCATCTATGGTGACATGAATGGCGGCTATAACCCCATCAAGGATTTATATAAAACCCGTGTTTTCGACATCTGCCGCTGGCGCAATGCCAACCACGCGCCTTGGATGCAGGCACCGGCGGGTGCGGTGATCGTGCCCGGCATCATCGACAAACCGCCCTCGGCGGAACTGCGCGCCGATCAGCGCGATGATGACAGCCTGCCGCCCTATGACGTGCTGGACCCAATTCTAGAGGGGTTGGTCGATCATGACCTGTCGGTTGCCGATCTGGTCGCGCGCGGCTTTCCCCGCGACACGGTCGAGCGCATCGCGCATCTGATCCACATCGCAGAATGGAAGCGGTTCCAGTCCGCACCGGGGCCGCGCCTAAGCCTGCGGGCCTTCTGGCTTGACCGGCGCTATCCGATGGTCAATCGCTGGCGCGACCGGTCCGGTGCCTGAAGCGCGCGCGATCTATGGCTCAAATGAATCACAAGACAGTTTATCACGGTTGGCAGGGCTGTTCTTGCGATGGATTTGGCGTATAAAACGCGCGATGGCGCAACTTGCCGCCCAACCCGCCGGCAGAGCGGGAGCGTGACGCGAGAGAGAGGCAGAATGTTCAGTTTCAGAGTAGCCGGTGTTTCGCTTGTCCTATGCATTGCCCTGTCGGGCTGTTTGCAAGGAACAGGCACCAATCAAACCACAGCCGCCGCACCACGTGGCGGCGATGTTGTTGAACGTGATGTCGAAGCGCCAGACGTCTTTTCCAAACGCGACAATGCGCTTTGGGATGGTCGCCCGTCGCTGGGTGGCGTCTGGGTAGCGCATCCGGATGTGAAAGCGCCCGAGCGTGTCATCATCCGCAACACCGAAACCGGGCGCGAAACCGTTGGAGCACTGTTCAAGCGCGAGCGGATGAATCCCGGCCCGGTGTTCCAGGTCTCTGCCGAAACGGCCGAAGCCGTTGGGATGCTGGCAGGCGCCCCGACCGCGCTGGAAGTGGTCGCCCTGCGCACGGAAGAAGTTCGAACAGCGCCAGAAGCTGAGCCAGAACCCGCGCCACAACCTGAACCGGAACTCGGCCCAGAGACAGAGCCCGAAACTGCGTCCGCACCGCAAGCTGCCCCGCAAAACGCATCCGCACCAGAGGATGCCGCATCCGCGACAGGCGCCCCAGAGGAAACGATGATCGCTCTGCCCGATGTGGAAGAGCCGCGCAAACGCGGGTTGTTCGCGCGGATATTCGGCCGCGACGCACCGGAACAAAGCGAAATCACCTCTGCGCCGCTGGATGCAACCACGCCGCTGCCCGATGCCGCTGCCCCCCCCGCCAGACCCGGCGCGCCCATGCCCATGCCATCGCCGATAGCCGGAACCACACCTGCCGCACCGGCAGCCAGTTCTCTGGATCGGCCTTTCGTGCAAATTGGCATTTTCAGCGTTGAAGCGAACGCAAACGGCGCGGCCAAGTCCATGCGCGATGCGGGCTTGTCAGCCAGTATCAAGCCCGGCCGCACTCAGGGCAACGCATTCTGGCGCGTCGTGGTTGGCCCTGCGGCATCCGAGGCCGAGCGCCGCCAGTTCCTTGCTCAGGTCAAAAGGCTCGGCTTTGCCGACGCTTATGCCGTCCGTCGATGAAGGAGGTCTTATGCAGAACCGACTGTTAGCCAGCATCCTTGCCGGGGTGTTCGGGTTTGGCGCCCCATTCGCCCTGCAAGCACAGGACGGGCCAGGCGGCTTTACCACCCGCGCAACATCGGCCTATGTGCTGGATTTGGGCACAGGCACGGTGCTGCTGGAAAAGAACGCAGACGAACCTTTGCCGCCCGCATCCATGTCCAAGCTGATGACGCTGGAAATGCTGTTCGAGGCGATCAAGGAAGAACGTTTGGCGCTTGATACACCGTTTTCCGTGTCGCAGCGGGCCTACCAGATGGGCGGCTCGCGGATGTTTCTGGAAATGCGGGACCGCCCAACCGCCGAGGATTTAATTCGTGGCATTGCCATTCTGTCGGGCAATGATGCCGCGGTGGTGGTGGCCGAGGGGCTGGCTGGCACCGAAGACGCTTATGCCCGTTTGGCCACACAGCGGGCGCGCGAATTGGGGATGGAAAATACGACCATCACCAACGCGTCCGGCTGGCCGGACCCGCTCCACCTTATGTCCAAGCGCGACCTTGTGACCTTGGCCGCTTACATGATCGATGAACACCCCGAATTCTACCCGTATCTGTCGGAACGCGAATTCACCTGGAACGGGATCACGCAGGAAAACCGCGTGCCGCTGCTGCAGGCGGGTGTGGGTTTGGATGGGTTGAAAACCGGGTTCACCTCGGAAGCGGGCTATTCGCTGACCGGCTCTGCACAGCAAGGAAATCGGCGGATTGTGTTTGCCTATGGCGGACTGAACAGCACCGCAGAGCGCGTGCAGGAAGCGGAATCGATCATAAACTGGGCGTTCCGCCAGTTTGCCGAAGTCAGCGTTGTCCAGCCCGGCACGGTTCTGGCCGAAGCGCCGGTCTGGCTGGGCGAGGTCGAAAGCGTGCCGCTTGTCGTGGCAGAGGAGGCGCGCGCGCTGGTTCCGACCATTGGCAGCGCGACCTTGAATGCCCGCGTGGAATATGACAGCCCGCTGCCCGCCCCGATTGCCGCCGGTGACGTGTTGGGCAAACTGGTGGTGGACCTGCCAGAGATGGACAGCGTCAGCTTCGAGCTTGTTGCGGGCGCAGACGTGGCCGAGGGCGGCTTTATGGTGCGCGCGCAAGCGGCCGCGCTGCGCCTGATCGCATTGGCGCGGGGGCAGGCTTTGGGCGACCCATCTGACACGGCGCTGAACTAGGCATGACAGCACCCGGCCTGTTCATCAGCTTCGAAGGGATTGACGGCAGCGGTAAATCCACCCAAGCGCGGCTTTTGGCCGATCTTTTGCGCGATCAAGGCCGCGACGTGGTCGCCACCCGCGAACCCGGCGGCGCGCCGGGGGCCGAAGCCATCCGCCGCCTGTTGGTCGAGGGCGATCCGGCGCGATGGTCGGCGGAAACCGAGATCCTTTTGTTCAACGCGGCACGCCGCGATCATCTGGAACGCACGATCCGCCCTGCGCTGGAGCGTGGCGCGGTGGTGGTCAGCGATCGTTTTGCGGATTCGACCCGCGTCTATCAGGGTGTGGCGCGCGCCAGCCTGCGCCCGCTGGTGGACCGGCTGCATGATCTGGTCATTGGGGTCGAACCTGACCTGACCTTTGTCATCGACATGGACGCGCGCGCAGCCTTGGCGCGCGGCCTTGCCCGCCGTTCGGGCGAGGACCGGTTCGAGGAACTGGGCCTTGGGTTTCAGGAATCCCTGCGCGCCGGGTTTCTGGCGCTGGCCCGCGAATACCCGGACCGGGTGCAAATTATTGATGGCGCGCGCGCGCCGGACGACATTGCACAAGACGTGGCCGGGCGCGTAGCGGCGCATCTGGCATGAGCGATCTGCCCGATCTTCCCGACCAACGCGAGGGCGCGCCGCATCCTTGCGCAACGCCACTGCTGTTCGGCCAACAAGCGGCAGAGGCCGCGTTCCTGCAAGCCTTTGGCTCTGGCCGGATGCATCACGCGTGGTTGCTTAGCGGCCCGATGGGTGTTGGCAAAGCCACGCTGGCATGGCGGATTGCGCGCTTTCTGCTGGCAGGCGATAGGGGCGGCATGTTCGGCCCGCCAGACACGCTGGATGTGCCCGAAGATCACCCCACCGTGCGACGGTTGCGCGCGGGTGCCGATGGCGGATTGCTGGTCATTCGTCGGGGCTTGGATGACAAGGGCAATCTGCGCCGCGACATCACGGTTGATGTCATGCGCCGCCTTCACGGGTTTTTCGGGCTGTCTGCTGCCGATGGCGGGCAACGCGTGGTGATCGTAGATGCCGCCGACGAAATGAACACCAACGCCGCCAATGCATTGTTGAAAGCGCTGGAAGAACCGCCCGCCAATGCAACGCTGCTGCTGGTCGCGCACCAGCCCTCGCGGCTTTTGCCCACGATCCGCTCGCGTTGCCGGGATTTGCGGCTATCCGCGCTGGACACGCAGGATTTCGCCCAAGCGCTGACCCAAGCCGGGGTCGAAGGCGATCCGGACACGCTGGCGGAACTCTCTGGCGGGTCTGTTGGGCAGGCGGTCGAACTGGCGCTTGGCGGCGGAGCAGAGATTTACGCAGACCTTGTGGCACTCTTCGCCACCCTGCCCCGCATGGACCGCGCCCGCGCCTTGCGCTTGGCCGAATCGATGGCAGGGAAGGGAAACGAGACGCGCTTTTCGCTGTTCCTGCGCCTGTTCGATCTGTTCATGGCGCGCGCCGCGCGTGCGGGCGTGCTGGGACCGGGGCCAGAGGCGGTGACGGGCGAAGCGGCACTTCTGGCGCGCATCGCGCCCCACGCCCATGCCGCGCAAATACTGGCAGAACTTGCGCCCAGCCTGTCGGCCCGCGCCCGTCACGGGCGCGCGGTCAACCTTGACCCTGCGGCTCTGGTGCTTGATATGGTCCTGAAAACCGAAGAGGGCCTTCGCCCCGTATTGGGACAGACCGCATGACCCAGCCACAGCTTGTTGACAGCCATTGCCACCTCGATTTCCCCGATTTCGACAAGGAGCGTGACGAGGTTATCGCCCGCGCCCATGCGGCAGGGGTCACGCGGATGGTCACGATCTGCACCAAGCTGTCGGCGCTGCCCAAGGTGCAGGCGATTGCTGACGCGCACCCCAGCGTGTTCTTTGCCGCCGGCACACACCCGATGAGTGTGGCGAATGAACCCATGGTCACGGTAGAGGAGTTGGTCGCGCTGGCAGACCACCCCAAGATGGTCGGCATTGGCGAGACGGGGCTGGACTACCATTACACCGCCGAAAGCGCGGATGCGCAGCAAGCCAGCCTGCGCATTCATATAGAGTCCGCGCGTCAGACCGGGCTGCCGCTGATTATCCACGCCCGCGATGCCGATGACGACATGGCGCGCATCCTGACAGAGGAACACGCCAAGGGCGCTTACTCTTGTGTGATGCATTGCTTTTCATCGAGTGCAGTATTGGCGCAAGCCGCGCTTGGGCTTGGGTTTTACCTGTCCATGTCGGGGATTGCGGCTTTCCCGCGCAGCAAAGACCTGCGCGATATTTTCGCCGCCGCGCCGGTGGATCGTATTCTGGTGGAAACCGACGCACCCTATCTGGCCCCGCCGCCGCATAGGGGCCGCCGCAATGAACCCGCCTATACCGCCCATACAGCCCGCGTGGGCGCAGAGGTGTTCGGGATGAGCGAAGCGGAATTCGCCGTCCAGACCAGCGCCAATTTTGACCGCCTGTTTACAAAGGCGGTGGGCTGATGACGGTATTGCGCACCACGATCCTTGGTTGCGGGTCCTCTGGAGGGGTGCCGCGTTTGGGCGGGCATTGGGGCGACTGTGATCCGGACAATCCGCGCAACCGCCGCCGCCGTTGCTCGCTACTGCTGGAGCGGGTTGGCCCGGATGGCGCGACACAAGTGCTGATCGACAGCGGACCCGACATGCGCGACCAATTGCTGGATGCGGGTATTGGGCGGCTGGACGCGGTGGTCTACACCCATGCCCATGCCGATCATGTCCACGGGTTGGACGACCTGCGCCAGATCGTCTTCAACATGCGCGAAAAGCTACCGGTCTGGGCCGATGGCCCGACACAGGACGCGCTGTTGTCACGGTTCGGCTACGCGTTCACACAGCCGCCCAATTCGCCCTACCCGCCCATTCTGGGCATGAACAGCATCGACGGCGCGTTCACCATACACGGCGCGGGCGGCCCGCTGACCCTGCACCCGATCCGGCTGAACCATGGCGGCATTGACGCGCTTGGATTTCGCGTGGGCGGGCTGGCCTACTGCCCCGACGTGGTCGAGATTTACCCGGAAAGCTGGCCCATGCTGGAGGGGCTGGACGTCTGGATCATTGACGCGCTGCGCCGCACGCCGCATCCGACCCATGCCCATCTGGACCTGACGCTGGACTGGATCGCGCGGGCGCGCCCTACCCGCGCGGTGCTGACCAATATGCATCTGGACCTTGACTATGCGACCGTTGCAGCAGAGACGCCCGACCACGTCACCCCCGCGTTTGACGGCATGACCGTCACCATGGCCCTTTGACATGCAGGCTTTGGCCGATGTCATCCTGCCTGTCTTCCTTGTTATCGGCTTTGGCTATGTCGCCCGCTGGCGCAACCTGATTTCCGATGCGCAGGTCGATGGCGTGGTTTGGTTTACCCAGACCTTTGCCATTCCATGCCTGCTGTTTACCGCTATTTCCCGGCTGGACCTTGGGCAGGAATTCGACTGGCGCTTGCTGGTCAGCTTTTATACGGGCGCGGTCATCAGCTTCGGTCTTGGCTTTGCGGGGGCGCGGGTGCTGTTCAAACGTGACTGGGAAGATTGCGTTGCAATCGGGTTTGTGGCGCTGTTTTCCAACACTGTGTTATTGGGATTGCCGATCTCGGAACGCGCCTATGGGCCAGAGGCTTTGGCCGCGAATTATGCCATCATCGCGCTGCATTCACCGGTTTGCTACGCCATTGGTATCACCACGATGGAGTTGATGCGCAACCGTGGTGGACGGCTGCGCGATACCGGGCAACGCGTGCTGCGGGCCATGTTCCACAATGCGCTGGTGATTGCCATCGCGCTTGGCTTCGCGGTCAACCTGTCGGGCCTGGCCCTGCCGCGCGTGATGGATGACGCGCTGGACATGATGGTGCGTGCTGCCCTTCCTGCGGCGCTGTTCAGCTTGGGCGGGGTGCTCTATCGCTACCGGCCCGAAGGGGATTTGCGCACGATTGCCTATGTCGTGGCCTTGTCTTTGGTGGTGCATCCGGCGATCACCTATGGGCTGGCCAAGGCGTTCGGGCTGAGCACCGAGGCGTTGCGCTCTGCCGTGGTCACGGCGGCGATGGCACCGGGCGTCAATGTGTATGTCTTTGCCAATATGTATGGGCGCGCGAAGCGGGTTGCCGCGTCTTCGGCGCTGATCGGAACCGGCATGGTCATGCTGACAGGCTGGGTCTGGTTGCAAATCCTGCCCTAAGCGGGCAGCGGGTTATCGCCCACGCCGCAGGCTGGCGCGGATGCTGCGCGCGTCATAGGCCCCGATCATCTGGCCCAAACCAAGGTAGACCAAGCCGCCCAACGCAATCAGAGCGAAAAGCGCAAGATAACGCCAGCCCGCCAAGGCCAGGCAAGGTGTCATCACCTGCCCCGCCGCATAAAGCGCGCCCCCCATCGCCGCAGATGCCAGAGCAATGCGAACCGCGCGCCTGCGCAATTGTGCATCGATCTGCGCGGCCGGGCCCATCGCCCGTGCGCCGCGCCATAACTGCCAAACCATTACCCAAGCGGCGAATGTGGTGGCCCATGCGGCCGCGACAAACCCGATAAACGGCATTAAACCAATGGCAACAGCGGCATTTACCACCATCGACGTGACGGCAAATTTGAACGGGCGCTTGGTATCCTCGCGCGCGTAGTAAAGCGGTTGCAATACCTTTTGCATTACGAAGGCCGGCAGGCCCAGCGCATAGACCGCAAGCGCCAAGGAAGTCGCCTGCGTGTCGGCATCCGTCCACGCGCCGCGCCCGAACAACACGGCCACAATGGGCGCACCGATCACGGCCAAGGCCACGGCCGAAGGCACCGTCAGGAACAGCGAAAACTCCATCCCGCGATTAAAGCTGTGTTGTCCCCCCGCCGCATCCCCGGCGGCCAATCGGCGCGACAATTCGGGCAACAGCACCACGCCGACCGCGATACCCACAACGCCCAAAGGCAATTGATACAAGCGGTCCGCGAAGTTCAGCCATGAGATCGCATTCTCGGTAAAGCTGGCGACCTGCCGGCCTACCAGAAGGTTGATCTGCACCACGCCCCCCGCCAGCACGGCAGGGGCCGCGATGATGGCAAGCCGCTTCAGTTCCGGGGTCAGGGTCGGGCGCCGAAAGCGCATGGCAAAGCCCGCACGCCGCACCGCTATCCACAACAATGTCAGTTGTGCCACCCCTGCAATCGGCACGCACCACGCCAGCGTAGGGCCAATCGGCCAGCCCAAGGCCCCCGCAATCAACAGACCGGTCACGAACACCACATTCAACAAAACCGGTGCGGCCGCGGCGGCGGTAAAACGGCCCACCGCATTCAGCATCCCCGACAGCAAAGCCGTCAGAGAGATGAACAGGATATACGGAAACGCCACCCGTCCGAAATCCACCGCCATGTCGAACCGCGCGTCTTGCGCAAAGCCGGCAGCCATCGCGAAAACCAGAAGCGGCATGGCGATCACGGCAAGGATCGAGAACACCAAAAGCAGCGCCGCCATGCCCCAGAACGCGTCGCGCGCGAAGCTTTCGGCCCCTTCGCCCGACTGGTATTTCTTGGAAAACAGCGGCACGAAGGCAAAGTTGAACGCCCCTTCGGCAAAGAAGCGACGGAACATGTTGGGCAGGGAAAACGCCACGAAAAACGCATCCGCCACGGCACCTGGGCCAAGATAGGCGGCAATCATAATGTCACGCGCAAAGCCAAAGACGCGGCTGAGCAACGTCCACAACCCAACGGTCAGAAAGCCCTTGACCAGCCGCACAGGCGCTTTCATCGGGGCCATGTCAGGCGACCGAGCGGTCAGCGCCCGCCTTGATCGCCGCGCGCAGCTTGCGCTCCAGCGCCTCTTGCTTGGATTTGGCGTGCAGTTTCAGCCCGAACATGTCTTTCACATAGAAGGTATCAACAACCTGCACGCCGTAAGTGGCGATCACCGCGCTGGCAATGGAAATGTTGCTATCCGCCAGCGTGCGCGCAAGATCAAACAGCAGGCCGGGCCGGTCGCGGGTGTCGACTTCGATAATGGTATAAATTTCAGAGCCTTCATTGTCGAAGCTGATCGACGTTGGCACGCGGAATTCGCGCTCGCGCTTCTTTACCTTGTCGCGGCCTTGCAACGCCTCTGACGCGACAACCTCGCCTGCAAAAGTGCGTTCGATCATCTTGCGCAGGCGCGGCAGGCGGGTTTCTTCGAACGGGTGGCCATCGGCATCCTGTATCCAGAAGGCCGCCGTGGCGTAGCCATCCTTGGTCGTATACGTCCGCGCATCGACAATATTGGCGCCCACAAGCGCCAAGGCACCGGCAAACCGGGCAAAAATACCGGGATGGTCCGACAGCACGAAACAGGCGCGCGTTGCATCGCGGTCGGGCTCTGGGTGCAGGTCCACCCGGATGGTGGCGGGGGTCACATCGCGCAACAACTCTGCGAAAACGGCATGGGTCGAGGTGGGCAAACCTTGCCAATAAGGCGCATAATGGCGGGCCAATTCGGTGCGACGGTCGCCCGAGGGCCAGTCGGCCAGCGCCGTGCGCAAGGCGCGTTTGGCTTCATCCGAGCGGTTCTCGCGATTGAGGTCTTCCAACCCGTTTTCCAGCGCATTCGCGGTTTCGCGGTAAAGCTGGCGCAGCAGTTGTGCTTTCCAGTTATTCCAGGTGCCCGGCCCGACGCCGCGAATGTCGCACACGGTCAGCACGGTCAGTAGGTCCAGCCTTTCGCGGGTTTTGACCAGCTTGGCAAAGTCGCGCACCGTGCGTGGGTCTGAAATGTCGCGTTTCTGCGCCGTGTCGGACATCAGCAGATGATAGCGCACCAACCATTCGACGGTATCGCACTCTGCCCGCTTCAGCCCCAGCGCCGGGGCCACGCGCCGTGCGATCTGTGCGCCCAGAACGGCATGATCTTCGGGCCGCCCCTTGCCAATATCATGCAACAGCAGCGCAATGAACAAGACCCTCCGGTTCACCCCGTTGCGCAAGATGCGCGAGGCGATGGGCAGTTCCTCGACCAGTTCTTCGCGCTCGATCTGGGCCAATGTGCTGACGCATTGGATCGTATGCTCGTCCACCGTGTAATGGTGGTAGACGTTGAACTGCATCATTGCCACGATTGGCTCGAATTCGGGGATGAAGGCTGCCAAGGCCCCCAGCTCGTTCATCCGACGCAGCGCGCGTTCAGGGTTGCCGTGCTTCAGCAGCAGGCGCATGAAAATCTTGCGCGCCTCTGGCTCGGCGCGCAATTT
Organism: Roseinatronobacter domitianus; assembly: GCF_023336755.1. Classification (GTDB taxonomy): domain Bacteria; phylum Pseudomonadota; class Alphaproteobacteria; order Rhodobacterales; family Rhodobacteraceae; genus Roseinatronobacter; species Roseinatronobacter domitianus. The sequence goes on from NZ_JALZWP010000004.1 coordinate 192,961, forward strand.
CGCGTCGATCAGGTGCAGATTGGCCGCGACCAGCCGCATCGCATTGGGGTGCATCAGGTAGCCCGTAACCAGTGCCTCTTCGAAGATGCGCAGCATGTTCAAAGGGTCCGACAGAAACGCGGCCTCGTCCTCTATATCCAGCCGGTTTTGCACCACGCGCAGGCTGTGGCGCATTTTCTTGCGGCGGTTCAGGAAGTTGCGCAGCAACGGCTCGCGTTTGACATGGCGCGCCTCCAGTTCGGTCAGGAAAATGCGGGTCAGTTCACCGACGCGGGTGGCGTTGCGGAAATAGTCCTGCATGAAATGCTCGACCCCGCGCCGCCCACCGTGGTCAGTATAGCCCATGCGATCCGCCACGCCGACTTGAATGTCGAAAGTCAGTTGCTCGACCGGGCGCCCGGCAATATGATGCATATGACAGCGCACAGCCCAGAGGAATGTCTCTGCTTCCCGGAAAGCCTCGTATTCCTCCAGCCGAAAGAAGCCCAGCGCGACCAGTTCGCGGGCTTGGTCCACCTCATGGATATACTTGGCGATCCAATACAGGGTTTGCAGGTCACGCAAACCTCCTTTGCCTTCCTTGACATTCGGTTCCAGCAAATAGCGTTGATTGCCGATCTTGCTTAGTCGGCCGTCGCGTTCGGCCAACTTCGCTTCGACGAAATCGGCATGCGTCTTGGCGAACAATTCCGACCATAGCCGCGTGCGCAGGGTTTGCGCCAAGGCCGCATTTCCATGCAGGAAACGATGCTCCAACAGCGCCGTTCGAATGGTGATGTCCCCCTTCCCAAGGCGCAGGCATTCATCGACGCTGCGGCTGGCATGACCGACCTTCAGCTTCAGATCCCACAACACATACAAGGTGGATTCGATCACCTGTTCGACCCAGCCCGTGACCTTCCACGGCACAAGGAACAACAGGTCGATGTCGGATTGCGGGGCCATCTCGGCCCGGCCATAGCCGCCGACGGCCAGCGTTGCGATCCGTTCGCCATCCGACGGGTTGGGGTTAGGGTGCAAGCGGGCCTGCACGGCTTGCAGCGCGGTGGTCACAATACAATCCGTCAGCCACGAATTTGCAGCGGTGAAATCACGCGCGTCGCGTGGATGCGCGCGATACAGCGCTTCCAGCCGCGCTTGCCCATCGGTCAGGGCCGCTTTCAGAAGGGTAACAAGCTCTGCACGCATGGCGCGAGAATCCTGTGCTGCAGACAATGCAGACGCAACGCGGCCATTCAACGCCGCAAGGTCCAGTATATCCGCACAGGCAAATGGCCCGAACGCAAGCGGTCCGGGTCCATCATCGGGACGCTCGGCCAAGGCCACGATCAGAACCCACCCCCGCCAAAGCTGCGCGGCGCCGGGCTGATGACAACGCTCTGGCCGTCCCGGATTTCTGCAATCGCCAGACCACGCTCATTGGTGCCGTCCGGGCGGAAGCGGAACACGCCCGTCACCCCGGCAAACCCCGACCCTTGCGTAATGCGCTGCGCCGTCAGCGCATCGGACCCGCCCGCGCGCAGCAGCGCCCCGACTGCGGCCACCGCGTCATAACCCAGCGACGCGACGGGATGCGGTGCCTCGCCATAACTGCCCATGTAGCGCGCATCAAACTGGCGCGTAAGACCGGGATCGGGCAAGGCGAACCAACCACCCTGAAGGCCCAAAAGCGACATGGTGCTGGCCGGAATATCCCACCGTGTCAGCCCGGCATATTGAAAGCTCTGCGGCGACAGCCCGTTCTGCGGCAAAAGCTCTGCCAACAAGGGCAAGGCACCTTCGGACCCGGCGGTGAACATCAGCGTTTGCGCGTTGCTGGAGCGCGCCTTGGACGCGATATTCGGCAGCGCCTGCACCACGCCTTGTTGCGAGAACGGATAGCTTTCCAGCGCAACAAGCTCTGCCGAACTCCGGCTGGCGGCCCGCTGCACAGCAGAGGTTGCAACATCTCCGGCCTGGTTCTGCTCGGCCACCAGCATGACCCGGCCCTTGCCTTGGCTGGCGGCAAAATCCATCAGGCGGGTCGCAGTATTGTCAAACATCGGCCCCAGCAAGAAGACATTGCGCGATGCCGCCGAGGGGTTGTTCGAAAAGCTGAGCACATTCACGCCAGAAGCGGCAACCGCCTGCCCAACCGCCCGCGCGGAATCTGCAAAGAGCGGGCCAAGGATGATCTTGGCACCGTCACCCAGCGCCTGCTGGGCCACGCTGGCCGCGCGCCCGGCATCGCCCGCGGTCTGGTACACCCGCAGATCAATCTGGACACCCTGCAAATCGGCGATGGCCAGCCTTGCCGCATTCTCAAGGCTCGTGGCTAGCACATCGCGGCCTTCGTCGCCCGACCCTCCGGGCACCAGAAGCGCCACTGTCACGGGCCGATCGGTATTCACGCCGATGCCAGCCACGGGGCCAATACCCCCCTCACACCCGGCCAGCAACACGGCCGACACAAGGCCAGCGACAACACCGCGACGCCCAATCAATTTCCGAAACATTTTTGCACCTTCCCGAACACGCTTACTTAGCCGGAGATTACGCAAGGCCCGCCTTGAAGTAAACGCCCCAAGACCGACGGAACGGCCGGCGCGCTTGCGGTTCGGACCTGCTTCGGGGCACAAGGGCAGATGTCGACCTGACACGAAAGTAACGTCATCATGCCTTCCATTGACCCCGGCCTGCACCTGATCGCCACGCCCATCGGTGCGGCTCGCGACATTACCTTGCGCGCGCTCGACTTGCTGGAGGGCTGCGATCTGCTTGTCGCAGAAGACACACGCAGCCTGCGCCGATTGATGGAATTGCACGGTGTCAGCCTGAACGGACGCCGGGTGCTGCCGTATCACGATCATAACGGCGCACAGATGCGCCCAAAGCTGCTAACAGCGCTGCAAGACGGGAAATCCGTGCTTTACGCGTCCGAGGCCGGAACGCCGCTGGTGTCGGACCCCGGCTTTGGACTGGCGCGCGCAGCCATCGACGCAGGGCTGCCGGTGCTGTCGGCCCCCGGCGCCTCTGCCGTGATGGCTGCGCTTTGTGTCGCTGGCCTGCCCAGCGACCGGTTCTGCTTCATGGGCTTTCCACCCGCACAAGCCGGGGCACGCAAACAAATGCTGCAAGAGGCCGCCATCATTCCGGCCACGCTGCTCTTTTACGAATCGCCGAAACGTATTCACCGATTATTAGGGGAACTCTGCGACACTCTGGGAGCAGATCGCCAGGCCGCGCTCTGCCGCGAATTAACCAAACGCCACGAAGAGGTATTGCGCATGCCCTTGGGGGAGATGACACTGTCCATACAGGATCGCACGCTGAAGGGCGAAATCGTGCTGGTCGTGGATCGTGCGCCGCCACGGGTCGCGGACGCGGCCACGCTGGATGCGGCCCTGGATACTGCGCTGCGCAAGATGTCGGTGAAGGAAGCAGCGGCACATGTGGCCCGCGACCTTGGGCTGCCACGGCGCGACGTATATCAGGCCGCGCTGCAAAAGGGGAAAGATGAATGAAACAAGCCCGCAACCATCTTGCAGGCCTCGCCGCCGAAGACAGCGTTCTGCGTGACTATACGGCAAAAGGATACAGGCTGCTTGATCGGCGCTATCGCGGTCAGGGCGGAGAGATTGATCTTGTCCTTGGCCGGGGCGATGACGTCATCTTTGTCGAGGTCAAGAAAAGCAAAAGCTTCGACGCGGCGCGAGCACGGCTTGGAGAGCGCCAAATCCTGCGTATCTTTTCAGCCGCGGCCGAATTTTTGGGTGGGCAACCCAAGGGACAACTGACCGAAACCCGCTTCGATCTGGCACTCGTCAATGCTCGGGGAGAGGTCGCTATCATGGAAAATGCACTCTGGCCCTGACCGCATGCCATTGTAACACGCCCGTTCCTGGTCCATCTAAAGCATAAATGCAGCTAGGCACAGGACAGACGACATGGCGCTACGCGTGGCCTTTCAGATGGACCCGATCGAAGCCGTTGATATCGACGGCGACAGCAGTTTTCGCATAGCGCTGGAAGCGCAACTGCGCGGGCATGAGGTTTTCGTCTACACGCCAGACCGGCTCAGCTACCGCGAAGGCCGGGTCATGGCGCAGGCACAGGCCGCAACATTGCGGCGCACGCATGGCGATCATGTCACGCTGGGGCCGGTTGTGGATCTGGATCTGGCAACGCTCGATGTCGTGTGGCTCAGACAAGACCCACCTTTCGACATGGGCTACATCACCACGACGCACCTTCTGGACATGATCCATCCGGACACGCTTGTGGTGAATGACCCGTTCTGGGTGCGCAACTATCCCGAAAAATTGCTCGTCCTGCGCTTCCCCGATCTGACACCACCCACCATGATCGCCCGTGACCTTGCCACGATCCGCGCCTTCAAGGCCGAGCATGGCGATGTGATCTTGAAACCGCTCTACGGCAATGGCGGCGCGGGCGTGTTCCGGCTGGACCCGAATGACCGAAATCTTGCATCGCTGCACGAACTGTTCAGCGGCATCAACCGAGAGCCATTGATCGTGCAGAAATACCTGCCGGCCGTCAGCAAGGGCGACAAGCGCATCATCTTGGTCAATGGCGACCCGGTTGGCGCCATCAACCGCGTGCCAGCGGCGGGCGAGACGCGGTCGAACATGCATGTTGGCGGCCGCGCCGAAAAGGTGGAACTGACCGAACGCGACCGCGAAATCTGCGCGGCGATTGGCCCGCTGTTGCGTGAAAAGGGACAGATATTTGTCGGCATCGATGTGATCGGCGACTGGCTGACAGAGATCAACCTGACCTCGCCCACCGGGTTGCAGGAACTGGAACGCTTTGACGGCACCAACAGCGCCGCCCTGATATGGGAGGCGATCGAGGCCAAGCGCAGCGGGCCCAAGAACACAGGCGCATGAGTTGGCAACTGAAGATCCTGCGGGTGTTCCTGCGCCAGGTCGCCCGCCGGTCGCTTGCGCGCCAGCCAGATAGTGTTTCCGCCCGCAAATGGTTCGAGCGCGGCGCATGGCTGAACGCGCGCGGACGACCACATACCAATTTCAGCCCCGACAGTTTGGGCACTGTGCCCGCCCTCTGGACTGCCCTGCCAAACTCAGGCGCTCCGGTGATCCTGTTTTTTCATGGCGGCGGTTATGTCATGGGCAACCCGCGCACCCATGCAGCCCTTGCGGCTTACCTGAAGCGCAAGACGGGGCTGGAGGTTTGCTTGCCCGATTACCGGCTTGCCCCCGAGCATCCGTTCCCCGCCGCTTTTGATGATGCGTTGACCGCGTGGCGCGCCCTGATCGCCAAGGGGCACGCCCCCGAACGGATCATACTCGGTGGCGACTCGGCGGGTGGCGGGTTGGCCTTGGCGTTGCTTGGCCACCTTTGCACTACAGGCCAGCCGCGCCCGGCTTGCGGCTTCGCCTTCTCGCCCTTCACCGATCTGGCGCTGGAGGGGCCATCGATCACGCTTAACGCCAACAGCGAAATCCTGCTGCCCATCTCGCGGCTGGAGCGGCTGCGCGAACGTGTTCTCCAAGGGGCGGACCCACGCGACCCGCGCATTTCGCCGCTTTACGGCGCTTTCGCAGGCGCGCCACCGGTGCTGATACAGGTCGCGCGCACGGAAATCCTGCATTCGGATTCGACCCGCATGGTGCAGCATCTGCGCGCGCAAGGCGTAGATGTAACCCTGCAAGAGCGCGGGAACCTGCCGCATGTCTGGCAATATTTCCACGGCTGGCTGCCAGAGGCGCGAAAATCGCTGGCAGAGGCAGCACAGTTCATACGCGCGCAGGCTGGTCCGCCCCCATCAGTCGAAAACTGATCGCTTCGGCCATATGCGGTGCACGCACCGAATCGCACCCGTCCAGATCGGCAATCGTGCGCGCGACGCGCAGCAACCGGTGATACCCCCGCGCGCTCAGGCCCAGACGGTCGGCGGCGCGGGTCAGCAGCGCCCGGCCTTCGGCATCCGGGGCCGCGACCTCTTCCAGCAGCGCGCCCTCGGCATCGGCATTCACCCGCACCGCCCCGCGCCCCGCATAGCGCGCGGCCTGAGCGCCCCGCGCAAGCGCCACGCGCGCAGCCACATCGCGCGAGGCTTCGCCCGTTGCGGGCAGATCCAGGTCGGCCAGCCCCACCGGCGGCACTTCCACCCGCAGATCGAACCGGTCCAGAAGAGGACCGGAAATGCGGCCCATATAATCCTCGCCACAGGAAGGAGCGCGCGCGCAGGCGCGGTTCGGGTCAGCAAGGTAGCCGCATTTGCAAGGGTTCGCAGCAGCGACCAGCAAAAAGCGGCAAGGGTAGCGCACATGCGCATTCGCGCGGGCGACGACAACTTCGCCGGTTTCAATGGGTTGACGCAGGGTTTCCAGCACCGCGCGCGGAAATTCGGGAAATTCATCCAGAAACAACACGCCGTTATGCGCCAGCGAAATTTCGCCCGGCTTCGCGCCCTTGCCGCCCCCCACAATGGCCGCGACCGACGCCGTGTGATGCGGTTCGCGGTAGGGTCGCGCGCGCGAAATGCCGCCTTCATCCAGCAGGCCCGAGATCGAATGGATCATCGAGGTTTCCAATGCCTCGGCGGGGGAGAGCGGCGGCAAGATGCCTGCAAGCCGCGCCGCCAGCATGGATTTGCCCGATCCCGGCGGGCCGACCATCAGCATGTGGTGGCGTCCTGCGGCGGCGATTTCCAAGGCGCGTTTGGCCCGCTCCTGCCCTTTCACGTCGAACAGGTCGCGCGCGCCGGTGTTGGCGGTCACTTCGCCCGGTCTGGCGGGGGACAGCGGGGCTTGCCCGGTGAAATGGCGGATCAGTTGCGACAAAGAGTCGGGCGCGATGACGCGGGCAGCATCGACCCAAGCGGCCTCTGGCCCGCAAGGTGCCGGGCAAACCAGCGCAAAGCCCGCTTCGGCGGCGGCCATGGCGGCGGGCAATGCGCCGACCACAGGCACGAAAGCGCCATCCAGCGACAATTCGCCAAGGGCGACGGTGTGCGCCACGTCTTCTGATGGTAAAATATCCAGCGCAGCCAACAGGGCCATGGCGATGGGCAGATCGAAATGCGACCCTTCTTTGACAATGTCGGCGGGCGAGAGGTTAACCGTAATCCGCTTCGAGGGCAGCGCAATCGACAACGCGCCCAAAGCTGCCCGCACCCGCTCGCGCGCTTCAGACACCGCTTTGTCAGGCAGGCCGACGATCTGAAAGGATGGCAGGCCGGGCGACAGCGCGCATTGCACCTCGATAAGGCGAGCCTCAATCCCCTCGAATGCGACTGTGAAAGCGCGTGCGACCATGATCCACCCCAGTTGATCGCTGAAATATTAACGCGAAACTGGTTTCCAACTGGTTAACGCTTTCAGCGCACGCCTCGGTCACACAAGCGTGTAGCCCCCTGCGGCGGGCTGCCACAGGTAAAAAGTGAACCGGCAAAGCATCTGCCGCGTAAACACTTCAAAGAAAGCACACAGCCGGGGGAAACAATGGCACTCGATTTCAGTGACGACCGCAAGTTTTCGCGTCAGGCCATGAAGGCCGAATTGCTGGATGCGGAAACCGAATTGCGACTGGCCTATGCATGGCGCGACCACCGGGACGAGGCTGCGCTGCACCGGCTGATTACGGCCTATATGCGCTTGGCGATTTCGATGGCGGGCAAATTCCGCCGCTACGGCGCGCCGATGAATGACCTCATTCAAGAAGCCGGGCTGGGCCTGATGAAAGCCGCCGACAAGTTCGATCCTGATCGCGGCGTGCGCTTTTCGACCTATGCCGTGTGGTGGATCAAGGCCAGCATTCAGGATTACGTCATGCGCAACTGGTCGATGGTGCGCACCGGGTCCACCAGCAGCCAGAAATCGTTGTTCTTCAACTTGCGCCGCGTGCAGGCCAAATTCGAGCGCGAAGCCATGGCGCGCGGCGAAACGCTTGACCCGCACCAGCTACGAGAGATGGTCGCGCGCGAAGTGGGTGTGCCCTTGCATGATGTCGAGATGATGGAAGGTCGTTTGTCCGGCTCTGACTATTCGCTGAATGCCATGCAATCGAGCGATGAAGATGGGCGCGAATGGATCGACGTTCTGGAAGACGACAGCGAGCAAGCCTCTGTTGGCGTGGAACATGCCCATGACACGGCGCAACTGCGCGAATGGCTGCTATCGGCTTTGCAGGGGCTAAGCGATCGGGAACGTTTCATCGTGCGCGAACGCAAGCTGCGGGCCGATCCCCGCACGCTGGAATCCTTGGGCGACGAATTGGGGCTGTCGAAAGAGCGGGTGCGCCAGTTGGAAGCCGCCGCATTCCAGAAAATGCGCAAGAGCCTTGAGAACCAGTCCAAGGAAGTGTTGAACTTCCTCGCATGAAATGGGCCTTGCTTAGCCTTGCGTTCGCCCTGCCTGCGCAAGCCACGGAAATCACACCGGATGGGCTGGACAGCCTGTCCGGTTTTGATGTGGCCTTCTTGGGAGAGGTGCATGACCATCCCGGACACCACCTGAACCAAGCCCGTGCCATTCGCGCGATTGAGCCTTTAGCACTGGTATTCGAGATGCTGACAGAGGCACAGGCGGCACGCGCACCTTCAACTTGGGACAACGCAGAAAGTTTGGCGAGCGCCTTGGAATGGGACGGGTCTGGCTGGCCGGATTTCGCAATCTATTACCCAATCTTTCAGGCCGCACCAGAGGCGCGCATTTACGGCGCCGCCGTGCCACGAGACCAAGCGCGCGCCCTGTTTGGCCAAGCCTTGCCAGATGTGTTCGAAGGCGATGCCGAGCGTTTTGGGTTGGATCAACCCTTGTCGGCGCCGGAACAAGCCGCGCGCGAAACGCTTCAGGCAGAGGCGCATTGCAACGCGCTTCCCGTCGATCTGCTGCCGGGCATGGTCGCGGTGCAACGTCTGCGCGATGCAGAACTGGCCCGCGTGGCAGAATTGGCGCTGCATGAGACTGGCGGGCCTGTCGTGGTGATTACCGGCACCGGGCATGTGCGCCGCGACTGGGGTGCGCCCGCGGCACTGGCACTGGCCGCGCCACAGATAACAACCGTAACGCTGGGCCAATATGAAATGGCCGCTCCAGACCCCGCGTTGACCGATTTCTGGATCGTCACCGATGCCGTAGCACGCGACGATCCGTGCGCGGCGTTTCAATAGGGCTTTTGCCGACGCGCCTGTCGCGGTATCCCCGTGGCCAAAGCTCTAGGAGAGGCGCCAATGCTGACGGGTAAACGTATTCTGGTCACATCCGGCCCCACGCATGAACCGATAGACCCGGTGCGCTACATCGCCAACCGATCTTCAGGCGCACAGGGCACGGCAATTGCAGCGGCCTTGCGCGATCTGGGGGCGCGGGTCGTGTTTGTGACAGGCCCCGCGTCGGTGCCACCGCCCGAAGATGTAGAGGTTCTGCGCGTCGAAACCGCGCTTCAAATGCTTGCGGCCGTAGAGAGTGCCTTGCCGGTCGATGCCGCTGTGATGGCCGCTGCCGTTGCCGATTGGAGAGTGGCCAATGCCGCCCAGCAGAAGATGAAGAAAACCGCGCAAGGGCTTCCAATGCTTGAATTTATCGAGAACCCCGACATTCTGCACACGTTGTCGCAGCATGCGCAGCGGCCCAAGCTGGTTGTGGGGTTCGCCGCCGAAACCGAGAACGTGGTCGCCCATGCGTCGGCCAAGCGCGCGCGCAAAGGTTGCGATTGGATTCTGGCGAATGATGTGTCGCCCGCGACCGGCATCATGGGCGGCCCGGAAAACGCGGTTCACCTGATAACAGAAAACAAGGTCGAGGACTGGCCGCGCATGGCAAAGGCCGATGTTGCAGCCCGTTTGGCCGCGCGGATTGCAAAGGCGCTGTCATGACAGAAGTTCTATTTCGCTACCTGCCGGGTGCCGACACAGAAATCCCCTTGCCTGCCTATGCCACGGCAGGTGCCGCAGGGGCGGATATTCGCGCCAATCTTGCGGCAGAGGACCGCGACACAGGGCTAAAACTGGCCCCGATGGCGCGGGTTCTGGTGCCGACGGGGCTGGCTTGCGCCATTCCGCACGGGTTCGAGATGCAGATCCGCGCGCGCTCTGGCCTTGCGCTGAAACACGGACTGATCCTGCCCAATGCGCCCGCGACCATCGACAGCGATTATCGTGGGCCGTTGGGCGTAATCTTGCAAAACCTTGGAGACGCACCCTTTACGGTGGAACATGGCATGCGGATCGCGCAAATCGTGATCGCACCGGTTGTGCAAGCGCAGTTCCGGCAAGGGGACAACCTGCCAGAGACCACGCGCGGCGCAGGCGGCTACGGCCATACGGGGACGCACTGATGGGGTTGGTTCTGTTCCTGATGGCCGGGCTGTGGGTGTTGGGCTGGGTGATGAAAACACCGGTCCGGGCAAGGCTGGTCATGATCGGGCTGGTCTATCTGGTCGTTGTGATCGCGCAACTTGTCTTGCCCGAGGGCACCCCAATTCGCGTGGCGACCGGGGGCGATGTGCGCCCTTGGCTGGTGCTTGGCGGGGTCACGGGGCTTGTTGCTCTGTATATCTGGGGTTTGCGGCGGCTGGGCCGCCGTTCGGCCGCCCAGACAGACGCACCCGCAGCGCCTTCAGGCCCTTTCAGAGAGGTGGAACTGAACCGTTACGCCCGCCACATCGTTCTGCGCGAATTGGGCGGCGGGGGTCAGCGTAAACTGAAAGAGGCGAAGGTGCTGGTCATCGGCGCTGGTGGCCTTGGATCGCCCGCGCTGTTGTATCTTGCCGCAGCAGGCGTTGGCACGATTGGTGTGATCGACGACGACAGTGTCGACGGGTCCAACCTGCAACGCCAGATTATCCACCGCGATCAGGATATCGGCACACCCAAGGTCTTTTCGGCGCAAGCGGCAATGCAGGCCCTTAACCCGTTCGTTACGGTCAAACCGTATCATCGGCGGCTGACAGCGGATCTGGCCGCCAAACTGTTTGCCGAATATGATCTGATCTTGGATGGCAGTGATAATTTCGACACGCGCTATCTGGCCAATCGTGCCGCGGTTGCAACGGGCAAGCCCTTGATGTCCGGTGCCATAACGCAATGGGAAGGGCAGATAAGCCTGTATCATCCGGCCAGTGGCGCGCCCTGCTTCGAATGCCTGTTTCCGTCGCGACCCGCCGAAGGGCTGGCGCCAAGCTGCGCAGAGGCAGGGGTGATCGCCCCCCTGCCCGGCATAATTGGCAGCCAGATGGCGCTTGAAACGATCAAGGAAATCACCGGCGCGGGTCAATCCTTACGCGGTCGGATCATGCTGCATGATGCGCTTTACGGCGAAAACCGCACGATCACGATCAACCGGCGGCCCGATTGTGCCTGTTGCGGATCAACTCAGACTTAGGCGCAGGCGCAAAAAGCCCTTCTTGTCCGCGCCCATAACTTCGGGCGCAAAGCCGGAAATCTGGCGCAGATGGTCCAGTGCCGCCGGTGCAGTGCGCAAGACAACGCTGGCGCCTGACACCGCGAGGAACCGGAAGGGAGGAGTGGAGTCGATTTTCAACACTTCTTGCCGCTCGACATGTTCGCGCAGCACGTCGCGCACGATGGCAGGATGTTCAAAACAAATTGTGCTCGGCTCTGCGCCCGGAAAACCGCCCGCGCCCTGCGCACGGAAATTATTGGTGCACAGAACAAATTCGGCATCCATGTCCAAGGGCGCACCGGCATGACACAGGTTGCGGATGCGGGTATGGCCGGGGTCTATTTCGGTCCCGTCATGGCTAAAACGCGCGGGTTGCGTCAGGTCTATGTCATAGGTCAGTCCATAGATGATCTCGAAATTATAGCCCGCGAAAGCCGGGTTCATCAGCGTCTGGTCTTCTAGGTCTGGCCGGATTTGGTTGAAGGCAGAGGCCGAGCGTTCCAGCCACAGCGCGACCTGTGCCCCGGTCAAACGCGAGGCGGCCACTTTGTTGGGATAAACATACAAATCCGCCATGCTGCGCAAGGTCAACTGCCCGGCGGCAATATTGGTGAAGTTGCGTGCGCCGCCCAAGCCCCCGGCCTTCGACGGAGAGACCGCCGACAGCACCGGAAGCCCAGCAATCTTTGGGTCCATGCGTTCAATGACAAAGGCTTTTTGCGCCTGCGCCACAAGCGCCGTCGCGGCACTTGTGCCAAGATAGACGAAGAAGCTGTTGATCGGCACATCACTGCGCCCGATAGGCTGGCGAATGCTGGCCAAAACGGCGTCATGCGCGCGCTCGACAATCTTGCGCACTTTCGGGCTGCGCATGGGTTGGCTGCGATTGGCGGCCACCTGCGGAAAGTTCATGGCCGCGTCACGCAAGGCGCGCGTCTCGACATGGTGGTTGACCACGCGCCAAACCCCACCCTCGCGTTGCAAAGAGAGGTCAATCACCCCCAAATGCGACCCGAAAAATCCGCTCATAACGGCTGGTTTTCCAGCGATCATGCCGCGCTCCACATCCACCGAAGGAATGTCCGCGAAGGCACGCGAGGGGAAGACCTGGTGCGTATGCCCCGACAGAACCACATCGACACCTTCGATCCGGGCAAGCGGAATGACGGCATTTTCCATGCCATGCGTGTAGCGCAACGGCCCGATTCCGGTATGTGCCAACAGCACGATCAGATCAGCACCCGCAGCACGCATTTCCGGCACCCAGGCGCTGACCGCTTCGACCATGTCACGCACCTCCAGCTTGCCCTGAAGCTGCTGGCGTTCCCATGTCATGATCTGCGGCGGGGCCACCCCCAGAACACCGATGCATAGCTCGTGCATCAGCCCGATCCGGTCCGGCACCTGCCTGCGCAACAGGCTGTAGGGCTTGACCAACATATGATCTTCGCGCGGGGCGCGGCCCATTGTCTTGACGATATTGGCCGACACCACCGGAAACTCTGCCCGCGCCAGCGACTTTTCCAGAAACTCCAGCCCGTAGTTGAATTCGTGGTTTCCGATGGTGATCGCATCGTAGCGCATGGCGTTCATCGCCGCCATCACCGGGTGCAGGTCGCCATCGCGCAGCCCCATATCATAGGCGAAGAAGTCACCAACCGGAGTGCCTTGCAAAAAGTCACCATTGTCGAACAGCAAGGTCGAACCGACCTCAGCCCGCGCACGGTCCACCAGTTCAGCCAGCCGCGACAGGCCGAAATCCGGGTTCGGACAATCGGCATAGTAGTCATAAGGGTGTAGGTGAACATGCAGATCCGTCGTCTCCAGAATACGGAGATCGACGGTCTGCCTTACGTCTGCAACCGGCATGAAGTGCAGCTTTTCCTGTCCCATGACATACTTTTTCTGTTACGAGCTTTAACCAAGTTGCACAGGAGATAAGAGAGAATTTTGACCGTGATCGTGCAAGAATGTGACATTCAAGCCATTGATGCCGTATTTGCAACGATCGGCGACATACTGGAACAACCCTTAATTGAGCACCAATTACGCGACGTGACAAGGCTTTATGGGAAACGATCAACGCTCGGAACAGGAAAACACCATGAAATGCCTTGAAATGGCCTTTGTCGGACGCTGGGATAACCGCGCCGCAGACGAACGGGCCACATCACACACTCTGCGCATAGGGTCGCAGGTCTTGCCGTTATGGCGCGGCAAACCGCAAATGAGCGATTACGGTCTGGCCTGGGTGAATGCCGATGACACAGCGTTGCGCCATGCCGGGGAAACCTGGCTTTATCTGGGCCGACAGGACGGGCAGCCGCGCTTTGCTGCCGACATCTCGACATGGGAACCCGATGGGCTGGATAGCGCCGCACTGGCCATGTTTGCGGACCCGACGGAACAATATTATCCGGGCGCGGAAGAGGGCACACGCTTTGCAGAATTGCGCCTTGCGATGACGCAGCTTGACCCGGCAGAGGCCGCGCTTGCCGCGACCGCCCGCGGCGTGTTCAACTGGCACCGGTCGCATCGCTTCTGCGCCGCCTGCGGGCAGGAAAGCACGCTGGCAATGGGCGGCTGGGAGCGTCACTGCCACGCCTGCGGTGCCAAGCATTTCCCCCGCACGGACCCGGTTGTCATCATGCTGGTCGCGCATGGCAACCGATTGCTGCTTGGCCGGTCGCATGGCTGGCCCGAAGGCATGTATTCCGCACTTGCCGGTTTTGTCGAACCCGGCGAAACACCAGAGGCGGCCGTCGCCCGCGAGGTTCTGGAAGAGACCGGGATCACGATTTCAAACGCGCGATACCTCGGCGCACAGCCGTGGCCTTTCCCCAATTCGCTGATGCTGGGCTATCTGGCACAGGCGCGCGACGACCGCATCACGCTTGATGATGAATTGGAAGATGCACTCTGGATCAGCCGCGAAGAGCTGCTGGCCGTCATGGCAGGCGAACGCACCCACCCCAGCCCGGCCCGGCCCGGTTCTATTGCACATGCGATGATCCGCCACTGGCTTGCAGGCCATGTCTAGGGCGCTCTTGCCTTTCGCGCGCGAAATAAGCAGGTTAAGGACATGACCGAGACCCCCCTTACAAAGCCACGCGCCATGCTCTGGAACCTGCCAAATATCCTGACCATCCTGCGCCTGCTGGCGGCGCCGGGTGTGGCGATATTATTCCTGTATTTCCACCGGCCCTTTGCCGATTGGTTCGCGCTCGTGTTGTTCGGACTTGCGGCTCTCACCGATTTCTTCGACGGCTACCTGGCCCGCGCCTGGAAACAGGAAACCCGGCTCGGCGCCATGCTCGACCCGATTGCCGACAAGGCCATGGTCGTAATCGCGCTTCTGGTTATCACCGGGTATTCAGGGATGGACCCGTGGCTTATCCTGCCGGCGACGGCCATCCTGTTTCGCGAGGTCTTCGTGTCTGGCCTGCGTGAATATCTGGGCGACACGGCAGGTCTTCTGAAAGTGACCAACCTTGCCAAATGGAAGACCACCGCGCAGATGACCGCCATCGCCGTGCTGTTTCTGGCACTTGGGCTGGACTACACGCGCGAAGCCAGCAGCGCGCGCCTCGATATCGACCTGCTCGATGCACTGGACCAGATCGGAACCTCCGACCTCTCCGTGATCGACCTCGCCACCTATGATGGCGGCGTCGTGTGGATCATCGGACTGGCCCTGATCTGGGTCGCCGCCCTGCTCACACTGCTCACCGGCTGGGATTATTTCCGCAAGGCCCTCCCCCATCTTGGAGCGAAACCATGAAACGCGAGATCCTTTATTTCGCATGGCTGCGCGAACGCGTCGGCCTGCCGCGCGAAACTGTCGACACAGAGGCCCGCACCGTCGCCGAACTTGTGGCCGAACTCGTCGCGCGCGAAGACCGTTACGCGCTCGCCTTTTCGGACCCAAGCACCTTGCGCGTCGCGCTCGACCAGGAACTGGGCGAATTCGCCACACCCTTGGGGGATACGCGGGAAATCGCGTTCTTTCCTCCCATGACCGGCGGCTGACACCCATGATGATCCGCGTGCAAAACGCCCCGTTTGATTTCGGGCAGGAATGCAACGCCTTCGCGCAAGCCCAAGGCAATATCGGCGCGATCGTCAGCTTTTGCGGCATCGTGCGCAATAACGACACCGGCACGCTGCACCGGATGGAGATCGAGCACTATCCCGGCATGACAGAACGCGCCCTCGACAAAATCGCTCAACAGGCGCGGGCGCGCTGGAGCCTCTCCGATTGCATGATTATCCATCGCTACGGGACCTTGGCGCCCGAAGAGCTCATCATGATGGTCGCGACCGCGAGCGCCCACCGCGCCAGCGCTTTCGCCGCTGCCGATTTCTTGATGGATTATCTCAAATCCCGCGCGCCGTTCTGGAAAAAGGAAATTACCGAGCAGGGCGCGGAATGGGTTGCCGCAAAAGACAGCGACGAAGACGCTCTCTCCCGCTGGTAACCGTTCATCCTTGCACAAATATCCTGGGGTGAATGGTCCCGCAGGGACCAGAGGGGCAAAGCCCCTGATCCCCAGCATCACGCAAAAAGGCGGCCCTTGGGCCGCCTTTTTCAATTTGGTCAAGTCTTGCTCAACCTTGCGTGGCACTGTCCACGCTGATCGACACGCCCGGGCCCATGGTGGAGCTCAGGAAAAGCTGCTTCATGTAAGCACCCTTCGCGCCCGTGGGCTTCGCCTTGGCCACCGCATCCACGAAAGCGCGGATATTCTCGGCCAGTTTCGCATCGTCAAACGACGCCTTGCCAACACCGGCATGGACGACGCCTGCTTTTTCAGCCTTGAACTGAACCTGGCCACCCTTTGCCGCCTCAACAGCCGCTTTCACGTCCATTGTCACCGTGCCAACCTTGGGGTTCGGCATCAGATTGCGCGGGCCCAGGATTTTGCCCAAGCGGCCTACGATGGGCATCATGTCAGGCGTTGCGATGCAGCGGTCGAACTCGATCTTGCCGGACTGGATGGTTTCCATCAGGTCTTCGGCACCAACGATATCGGCACCAGCGGCGGTCGCTTCATCGGCCTTCGGGCCACGGGCGAACACCGCCACGCGGACGGTTTTGCCGGTGCCGTTCGGCAGCGACACAACGCCACGCACCATCTGGTCGGCATGGCGCGGGTCAACGCCCAAGTTCATCGCGATCTCAACGGTTTCGTCGAATTTCGCGGTGGCGTTCGCCTTGATCAGGCTCACGGCATCTTCCACGCTCAGGTTTGCTTTACCGGCAAAGGCTTCGCGGGCGGCTTTCACGCGTTTTGCAATTTTAGCCATTGGATTACCCTTTCACCTCAATACCGATCGACCGGGCGGACCCGGCGATGATCTGCATGGCGCCCTCGATCGTGGTCGCGTTCAGATCCTTCATCTTCGCTTCAGCAATTTCCCGGATCTGCTTGGTGGTCACGCTGCCTTGCACGGTGCGGCCCGGCATGGGCGAGCCTTGTGCGCGGTTGCGCTTGCCCACGGGCTTCAGGCCTGCGGCACGCTTCAGATACCAGGACGCCGGCGGCGTTTTCAGGTCCATCGTGAAGGACTTGTCCTGGTAATAGGTAATCACGGTAGGAATTGGCGCGCCCGGCTCCAGCTCTGCGGTGCGGGCGTTGAATTCCTTGGTGAACATCATGATATTGATGCCGCGCTGACCCAATGCGGGGCCAACGGGCGGCGACGGGTTTGCTTTACCCGCCGGAATTTGCAGCTTCAGCTGCCCAACGACTTTCTTGGCCATCTGGCCTCTCCTTCTTGTCACCTCGCCCCCGGTCGCGACCGGTGGGCTGCTTGCGGTTTAGTGGTCCGGCCTGACCGGGCGCGCCCGGCTGCCTCCCACAAGTTTCATGTCAGCCGTCTTTCGACACCTGCATGAATTCCAGATCGACCGGGGTGGCCCGGCCAAAGATCGACACCATCACCTTCAGGCGGTTGTTGTCGGCATCCACTTCTTCGACCATGCCCGAGAAGCCCTCGAACGGGCCATCGTTGACCTTGACCTGCTCGCCCACTTCAAAATGAATGAGCGTGCGCGGCGCGTCTTCGGTTTCCTGCACACGGTTGAGGATGGCGTTCACCTCTTCATCGCGCATCGGCATGGGTTTGCCTTGCGAACCCAGGAACCCGGTCACACGGTTAATAGAGTTGATAAGGTGATAGCCCTTAGGTGTCATTTCCATGCGCACCAGCACATAGCCAGGCATGAAGCGGCGCTCGGTCGTCACCTTCTTGCCGCGGCGCACCTCGATCACTTCCTCGGTCGGCACCAGAACTTCTTCGATCATCTCTTCCATGCCGGCCTCTGCGGCAGCCGTGCGAATGGCTTCTGCGATCTTCTTTTCGAAGTTCGACAAAACGCTCACCGAATACCAGCGTTGGGCCATGATGCTCTTTCCTGTCTCGGGCCAGAAGACCACGCCCTGTGCGCGCCATCCGGATGAAATAAAACAGCGCACCGAGTCGGTGCGCCTTTTGTCGCTCTGTTACAGCCGCCAAGCGCGGGTTTCAAGCCCTACGCGCATTGCACCTTAGCCGAACATTCCCAAAAGCCCGCCAAGGCCCGTGCGGATCAACAGATCGACCAGAAAAAAGAACACGGCGGTCAGCGCGGCCAAGGCCAGCACCATCAGCGTGGTGATGACCACCTCGCGCCGGGTGGGCCATGTGACCTTTGCGGTCTCGGCACGCACCTGCTGCATGAACTGGAAAGGATTTGTCTTGGCCATGGGTCCGCCTGTCTCTTGCTTGGCCATCACATACGCAGGCAGAAGGCCGGTTTCAAGCGTGTTTCTAAGTGTCGGGGGTCGCATCCGCTTCGGAGAGGCGCAACAGCGTCACCTTGGGCATCGCATCAAGCTCTTTGCAATCCGCCTCATAGCGGGCCATGTCGTCTTGCAGACGCGCCGCCTCGAAGGGTGCGGGACCGGGAAATTCATCGGATTTCGGGTAAAGCCCACGCGCCTCGCGGATCACTTCTGTAACATTGCGGGCCGGGTCATAGGCCAGCGCCGCGCGCGCGTGCTCCAAAGCCCGGACAGATGTGCCGACAAGTCGTTTGCGGGCTGGCAGATCGAACCTGCGCCCACGCCCCAACATCGTATCAAGCACAAGCGGCACGATATCGGGGTAATCCTCGTATCGCCAGACCACAACCCGCGTCACACCGGGGACATAGGCCAGACGCTGCACCAGTTCTGACCAGCGCAAACGGTCCGGCTGCACCTGCGAAAGGTAGCTTTCTATCGGGTCGAATCGTCCCGCATTCTGTTGCTGACCATGCGCCGAGGTCAGGAAGGACAAGGGCGCGCGGATAGACAGGTAAAGCGTGGCGTCCTCGCAGCCCAAAGCCTGTAGCAACCGCGACAAACGCGGTGCCGCCTCTGGGTAAAAGCGCGCGCCCCTGGCCACCAGATCGGCGCGGGTTGTGCCCAGAATATTCTCTTCAGACAGAACAAGGCGGCACATGCGATTGCGTTCGAACGCGGCCAACAGGTCTGCAGGCGGGTTCGCGGCCTTGCCTGCAAGCGATGGCAGGCGCAATTTGCCGCGCAGCAGTTCGGGGCCGAAATACGCGACGCTCTTTTTTCGCAGAATGCCGCGCGCCTTGCTGAACCCGTGCTGAAGATGCGAGGTCGCTGTTTTATGCGCGCCGATATGTATGGAAAGCGTCAGGCGCGACGCACCCGTCCGTTCCAGACTGGCAGGGGCGGAGGGACTCGAACCCACGACCCTCGGTTTTGGAGACCGATGCTCTACCAACTGAGCTACACCCCTAAGTCTGTGTCGCGTTGGGTATGCCAGCCCCTTGCCAAGATCAAGAGGGAAATGTGCCCGACGCGGTGTCGATTTCTGCTTTTGCCGCTTCCAGCCGCGCAAGATTTGCCCCGCAAATGGCGACCTCGTGGCGCTCGATCATCTCTATCGGCCAATCCCACCAAGCGATTGCCCGCAATCTTGCGGCCACATCCGCCGCAAAACGCTGGCTGATTGCCCGCGCCGGGTTGCCTGCCACGATGGTATAGGGCGCAATTGCGCCACCAACCACGGCCCCTACCCCCACGATAACCCCGTCGCCTATTTGCGCACCGGGCAGAATGCGCGCGTCCTGCCCGATCCAGACGTCATGGCCAATGACGGTATCCGGACCCTGCCCCGGCAGCGACGGCGCGTTTTCAGAGCCGCCCTGCAAGAGTGCGAAAGGATAGGTCAAGGAGCCTTGGCCCGGATGCTTGGCCGAAGATGTGATAAACTGCACCCCATCCGCGATCTGGCAGAATTTGCCAATGACCAGTTTTTCGGGCGAGAATTCCAAAAGATAGGGCGCCAGATGCGCGGCCCAATCCTTGGGTGCCAGATGCGCGCTGGCATAGCTATAAGCCCCGATGCGCCAGCGTGGATGGTCAATAACTGCGCACAGGAAAACCGATTCCCGCTGCGCAGTTCCATCAGGCTGTGTCACCGGATAAACCGTGTCGGGAAGTGGAAAACCCATAACGTCCTGCAAAATCTGTTGGCGTTATGGTTAACCGCTTAGGGTGTGGCGGGCAAGCACACAGGCTTACACGTCAAGAAACCCGCCCGATTGACGCGCCCAAAGCCGGGCATAAAGCCCATCTTTCGCCAGCAATTCGGCATGTGTGCCAGTCTCTATCACGCGGCCTGCCTCCATCACGACAAGCCGGTCCATAGCGGCGATGGTAGACAGACGATGCGCGATGGCGATCACGGTCTTGCCCTGCATCAGCCGCTCCAACTGGGTCTGGATCGCCGCCTCGACCTCAGAGTCCAGCGCCGAGGTCGCCTCATCCAGCACCAGAATCGGCGCGTCTTTCAGCGCCGCGCGGGCAATGGCGATCCGCTGGCGCTGCCCGCCCGACAGCTTCACACCACGCTCACCGACATGCGCGTCCAACCCCCGACGACCCTTGGCATCCGCCAACCCTTCGATGAAGGCGCGCGCTTCGGCCAGATCGGCGGCGGCCCAGATTTCGGCATCCGTGGCATTCGGGCGGCCATAGGCGATATTGTCGCGCACCGAGCGGTGCAGTAGCGCGGTATCTTGCGTGACCACACCAATCGCGGCGCGCAAGGATTCCTGCGTGACGCCGGCGGTATCCTGCCCGTCAATCAGAATGCGCCCCCCGCTGACATCGTAAAACCGCAACAACAGGTTCACGAGTGTGGATTTCCCCGCACCCGACCGCCCCACCAGCCCCAGTTTTTCGCCGGGGCGCAGGTGCAAATCCAAACCGTCCAAAACGGCGGGGGCAGGGTCGCTGGTCGCGTCATATTCGAAATGCAAGGCATCGAACCGTATCTCGCCGCGCATCAGCGCCAACGGCTTCGCGCCCGGTGCATCGCCCACGTCGCGCGGCTGCGACAGCGTTGACAACCCGTCGCGCACGGTGCCGATATTCTCGAACAACGCCGCGAATTCCCACATCACCCAATGCGACATGTTCCCCAGCCGCAGCGCCAGTGGGATGGCGACCGCCAAGGCGCCCAGCGCCAGATTGCCGCCCAGCCACAGCCACAGCCCAATTGCCGTGACCGCCCCGGTCAAAAGCGCGTTCAGCGTGTTTACGGTCATGTCCTGCACCGCAACCAGACGCATCTGGCTATAGACGGTCTGCAAGAACCCATCCATGCCGTTGCGGGCAAAGGCCTCTTCTCGGGCGGAATGGCTGAACAGCTTGACGGTGGCAATGTTGGTGTAGCTGTCAACAATGCGGCCCGTCATCTCGGCCCGCGCATCAGCCTGTGCCTGTGCAACACGGCCCAAGCGTGGCACGATAATGGCCAGCATTCCGCCATAGGCCAGCGCCCAAAGCGCAAAGGGCAAGGCCAACCGCCAGTCCAGCGTGGCCGCCAATGCCAGGGTGCCGATGAAATAGGCGAGGATATAAACTGCCACATCCATCAGCTTCATCACTGTTTCGCGCACAGCCAGAGAGGTCTGCATCAGCCGCGTCGCGATCCGGCCCGCGAATTCATCCTGAAAATAGCGCATGGATTGGCCGATCAGCCAGCGGTGCCCCATCCAGCGCACCCGCTGCGGAAAGTTACCCATCAGCGCCTGATACATGATGAAAGCGCCGATCACGGCCAGCGCGGGCAGAACCAACAACAGCAACACACCCATAAAGGCCAGCCGACTGCCTTCCAACGCAAGAAACTGATCTGGCCCCAGCTCTGCCATGCGGTCAATCAACGTGCCCAGATACCCCAGAAGGACAATCTCCAGCCCCGCGAAGACGGCAGAAACCACAGACATCGCCAGCAGCCAAGGGGCCAGCGGGCGCGCGTAATGCCACAAGAACGCCCAGAACCCACCAGGCGGTTGGCCGGGCGGGTCGGCCGGATAGGCCGGAATGCGAGACTCGAAATAGGAAAACAGGCGCATGGGTCAGCCTATATCACAAGACAAGGGCGCGCGGTCCCCCGCACGCCCCCGTAAGTCCAATCGCGACTGCGCGATTATTCGATGATTTTCGACACACCAACCGTGGCGCGTCGCAACATCATCACTCGATGATTTTCGACACGACGCCTGCGCCGACGGTGCGGCCACCTTCACGGATGGCGAAGCGCAGCTTCTCTTCCATGGCGATGGGCGCGATCAGCTCGACCTCGAATTTCAGGTTGTCGCCGGGCATGACCATTTCCGTGCCTTCGGGCAGCGCGACCGTGCCGGTCA
>NZ_JALZWP010000005.1:0-189866 GCF_023336755.1 Roseinatronobacter domitianus
AACCAAAACAGCAATGCTTCCCGCCGCCTCAGCCAACCAACAACGTCCCCGCCGCCGGTGAAGCGCTATCTAGGCCACACGCTTTTTACACGCAAGAGAGAAAAGACAGAAAAGTGACAAAAACTGCATTTGACGCCGGGGCAACCTTTGCAGGCAGCCGTTTGCTCATTCTTCAAAGAGCTCGGACTGCCCGCGCGGTGCGCTCTCTGGGCCATTGACCGGGTCATCTTCATCCGTATCGGGGGCGTTTTGACCGCCCAACCCCGGCATGGGACGACTGTCGAGCAAGCCTGCAGCGCGCAATTCCTGCAAACCCGGCAGGTCGCGCGCCGATTCGAGCCCGAAATGGTCAAGGAATGCGTCTGTCACGACGAAGGTTACAGGCCGCCCCGGTGTCATGCGCCGCCGTCCAAGCCGCACCCAGCCAAGTTCCAGCAATTGATCGAGCATCCCACGTGAGACCGCGACGCCCCGGATTTCCTCTATCTCGGTGCGGGTGGCAGGTTGATGATAGGCAATGATTGCCAGCGTTTCGATGGCTGCGCGTGACAGTTTGCGTTGCTCGACCCGTTCGGCCTGCATCAGCCAACCCAGATCAGGCGCGGTGCGCAGTGCATATTTATCGCCCACCCGCGACAGCTCGACCCCGCGCCCCGTATAATGCTGCCGCAACCGCACGAGCACTTCGGGCACGTCACAGCCCTGCGGCAGGCGTGCCGCGATCTCGGTGCTGGACAGCGGATGGTCACACGCAAAGAGAATCGCTTCCACCATGCGCTCTTGAGCGGCGAAGGTCGGCGCGGCAAAACCGCTTGGATCGACTGCGTCCATCAGCCCCCTCCCCGTCCGCGCAGATGCAATGGCGCAAAGGCTTCGGATTGCCGAAGGTCGAGCCGTCCTTGCTTGGCCAGTTCCAACGAGGCGGCAAAGGTCGAGGCGATGGCCGACCGCCGCCGGGTCGGCGCGCTGCCCCACCCTTCTGGCAGGAACCGACTTAGATCGGACCAGTCCAGCGTGATCGGCAAGAGCTGCGACAACCGCGCGAGGGCCGCATCCAGGGCGTAGATATCGCTTCGGTCAAAGGCATAGGGGCGAAATTCGTCGCGGGTGCGCAGCCTTGCATAGGCGCGCATCAGGTCCAGCAGGTTGGCCTGAAGTTCGGTCCGGCGCGTCACGGCGATCGTTTCGGGCTGGCCACGCGCAAAGAAATCTCGGCCCATCTGGTCGCGCGCCATCAGCCGCGCGGCGGCATCGCGCATGGCCTGCAAGCGCTCCAACTGCCACGCAAGATGTGCTGCCAGGTCTTCGCCACTTGGCCCGTCTTCTGTTGGGTCGGGCGGCAACAACAGTCGCGATTTAAGATAGGCCAGCCATGCCGCCATCACCAGATAATCGGCGGCCAGCTCAATTCGGAGGGCGCGCGCATCCTCGACAAAGCCAAGATATTGTTCGGCCAATTGCAGCACAGACACGCGCCGCAAATCGACCTTCTGGCTGCGCGACAGGGCCAGAAGCAGGTCAAGCGGGCCCTCGAAGCCATCGACATCGACGATCAGCTCCTCGGCGGCGCGGCGTTCGTCTACACTGTCCCAATCATCACTCATGCGGCAGAGTTTACGCAAAAGCGCGCACGGCGTCTATCACGCTGCGTGCCCGGTTCAGCGCCCGCCCCACTCTTGCAGGCGCGCGACATAGCGGGCCAGCGTGTCAATTTCCAAATTGATCTGATCGCCCAGCTTGGTGTCGGCCCATGTTGTAGCCTGCTTGGTATGCGGGATCAGGTTAATGCCGAATTCCGCGCCGATCACCTCGTTCACGGTAAGCGAGGTGCCGTTCAGCGCCACCGACCCTTTGGGTGCGATGAACCCGGCCAGATGGTCCGGCGCACGAAACCGTATGCGGGTGCTGTCGCCTTCGTCGGACAGCCCGATGACCTCTGCCAGACCATCGACATGGCCGGACACGATATGGCCGCCCAATTCGTCACCGACTTTCAGCGCGCGCTCCAGGTTCACGCGTTTGCCCGGCTCCCATGTTCCAAGATTGGTCTTGCCCACGGTTTCGGCGGAGACTTGCACGTCATACCAGTCCGGCCCCAGGGCCACGACCGTCAGGCAAACCCCGTCAGAGGCGATAGACGCGCCGATTTCTATGCGCGACGTGTTGTAGCCAGTTTCTATCCGGGCCCGCAGATCGCCTTCCTGCACGACCGAACGCACCCGGCCAATATCGGTAATAATGCCTGTGAACATAGCTGCTTCCCCCGTGCTGTCGGCGCACATAAGCTTAGTGCCTGTGGCTTTGCAAGCAACAGCCCGGCACGCGCGAATCGTTTTTGATGACGCGGCAGGACTTTTCGTTTACGCTATATAAAAAAGAGCAGCCCTATTCTGCGGATTAGGGATATAAACAGGCAAGACGCCATGGCACTACAAACCGCAACGCGGCGCTTCCTGTTCTTGCAGGGGCCGCATGGTCCATTTTTCGACCGGCTAGGTCGCATGTTGCGCGCAGCGGGCGCGCAGGTCTGGCGTGTGGGGTTCAACCAAGGCGACGCCATGTTCTGGCGCAACACGGCCAGCTACATCCCCTATACCGGCACACCGGAGGAGTGGGGGGCTGCCTGCGCCGACCTGTTTGAGCGTCATGGCATCACAGACCTCGCGCTTTATGGCGATGTCCGGCCCATTCATGCCGAAGCGATTGCGCTTGCGCGCGCCCGCGGCATCACAGTGCATGTGTTCGAAGAAGGCTACCTGCGCCCGTATTGGGTGACATATGAGCGGGACGGCACGAACGGCAATTCAGCGCTCATGACCATGAGCGTTGACGACATGCGCCACGCGCTGGAGAAATGCGACCTTGAACTGCCCGATCCGCCGGCGCATTGGGGCGATATGCGCCACCATATCTTTTATGGAGCGATCTATCATTTCTGCGTCATGGCGCTGAACCGGCGGTATCACCAGTTCAAGCCACACCGCGACCTGACCGTGGCACAGGAATTCCGGCTCTATCTGAAACGGCTCTGGGCGATGCCGCTCACCTCGCTGGAACGGCGTCTTGCGTCATGGCGCATCCGCAATGGCGGGTTTCCCTACCATCTGGTATTGTTGCAACTGGCCCATGACAGCAGTTTCCGCGCCCACGGGCCTTTTGAAACGCAGGCGCAATTTCTGGAAACCGTGGTCGACGGGTTCGCCCGCGGCGCACCACGCCACCATCATTTGGTCATCAAGGCGCACCCGCTGGAAGATGGGCGCCTGCCCCTGCGCAGCGTGATCCGAAAGCTGACCGAAGCACATGACTTGCGCGGCAGGGTGCATTTTGTGCGCGGCGGCAAGCTCGCGCTGTTGCTGAACCACGCACGTTCTGCCGTGACGGTCAATTCCACCGCAGCGCAACAAGTGTTGTGGCGGGGGATGCCGCTCAAAGCCTTCGGGCGCGCAGTGTTCGACAAAGCCGAATTCGTCTCGGCCCAGCCGCTAGAGCAGTTTTTCAGCGCCCCAACGCGCCCCGATGCCCGCGCCTACCGCCAATATCGGCATTTCTTGCTTGAAACCTCTCAAGTGCCCGGCGGCTACTATTCGTTGCGGGGGCGCAGGCAACTCATGCGACATGTGGTGGATATGATGCTGGCCCCGCATGACCCATACACCGCGCTCATCACCGGGGACGCGGCACCCCGGCAACAGTTACGCATGGTGCAATAACCTCTAACCCATTTCATCTCTTGGCGAAAAGCCGCCGTGGCTGTATACTTATAGCAACAATTAGAGGCATGTCCTTTTACAGGAGCCCGAGCAGTGTTTGCGATTACGAAGACCCTTGGCCATACCGTGGCCTTTTTGGCTTGCGTTGCCGTCGCCTCATGTGGCGTGCCACGCGATGGCCCAACAGCCAATGAAATCTACGAAGGCTCTGTCATGCGCAGTGGCGACGCGCATATCATTTCCGTCACCAAACGCGTCAGCCAGATCGCCAACAAGCCCGAAACGCTGGGCTTCAGCCATGCCTTGCGTGCAGGTGGGCTTCTGGGCGGTGACACCATCCGCCCCGGCGATACGATCACGCTTAACGTGTTCGAAAACGTGCCCGAAGGTCTGCTGGCCCCGGAAACCGCGAATAACGCCATTATCGAAACCTTGCAGGTCGATGATGCCGGTTTCATTTTCGTGCCCTATGCCGGACGCATCCGCGCCGCCGGGCAAACCCCCGAAGCCTTGCGCCGATTGCTGACCCGCTCGCTCGATGAGCAAACCCCGGACCCGCAGGTTCTGGTTGCCCGCACTCAGGGCGACGGCTCGACCGTTTCTGTTACGGGCGGCGTGACCGCGCAAGGGGTCTATCCGATCACCCGCGCATCGAACCGGCTGTCTTCGGTAATTGCGACCGCCGGTGGCATCAGCATCCCCTTGGAAACCGCGCAGGTTTTGCTGACACGCGGCAACCGCCAAGACAGCGCCTGGCTGGAAGATATCTTCTCTAACCCGTCGCTGGACATTGCCATTCGCGGCGGCGACCGGGTTCTGGTCAAGCAAGACCAACGCAGTTTCAGCGTGCTGGGGGCAACCGGGACAGCCAGTCGCGTCACCTTCGACACCCAACAGATTTCCGCAATAGAAGCGATTGCCTCTGTCGGCGGCCTGGACCCGTTACGCGCAGACCCCAAGGGCGTGTTCATTTTCCGCGACGAGCGCCCGGAAATCGCGACCGAAATCCTCGGGATCGGCCAGTTCGTGTCCGATGTGCGCTTTGTCTATGTGCTGGACCTGACCGCCCCCACCGGCATGTTCAACGCGCGCGACTTCAAAATCCGTGACGGCGACACGATCTTTGTGACAGAGGCCAGCTCTGTTCTATGGGCCCGCCAGATTTCGTCGCTCACCGGGTCGATTACCGCGGCCGGGTCTATTCGCGCGCTTACACGCAGTTCTGACTAAGACAATGCGCCCGAGGATCTATGCCGTTTCTGGCGGGTTCCTCGGGCCATCGGCACAAGCCCGTCGCATTCGCCGGATCATGGCCTTGGCCGGATACGCACCCCGCATTGGCTGGCCCAAACCCCAAGACATGGTCGCGGCATGGGGGCATGCCCCCCGCGCCGCCCGCGCAAAGGCCGTGGCGGAACGCAGTGGCGCCGCGCTGTTACGGGTAGAGGACGCTTTCCTGCGGTCGCTGTTCCCCGGTCGTTGCGGGGAGCCTCCACTCGGCCTTGTCATCGACGAGCAGGGCATCCATTACGACCCGTCCCATCCCAGCGATCTTGAAACCCTGCTGGCCAAGAACCCGCTCGACGATCATGCCTTGCTGGAAACCGCGCGGCTCTGCATGGCGCGGATAGGCGCGCAGCACCTGACAAAATATTCCGCCTGCGATCCAGACACCCCGGCACCGCCGCCGGGCTATGTGCTGGTCATAGATCAGGTCCGGGGTGACGCCTCGCTCACCCATGGCGGCCTGCACGGGCCGCTCTCCCCCTACATTTTTCACGAAATGCTGGTGCAGGCACAGTTGGACCACCCGACAGCGCGCATCGTGATCCGCACCCATCCGGAAGCTGCACAAGGGCTGCGGCCCGGCCATTTCACCGATGCCGATGCACAATCCGACCGCGTTTCCATCTGCGACGCGCCCTGTTCGCCCCAAAACCTGCTGGACGGCGCAATTGCCGTCTACACCGTCAGCTCTCAACTGGGGTTCGAGGCGATCCTAGCGGGGCATCGCCCCAATGTCTGGGGCTTGCCCTTCTATGCCGGATGGGGGCTGAGCGATGACCAGACGCCGCATCCACGCCGCAATCGCCGCCTGACCCGCACGCAGCTTTTCGCGGGCGCCATGCTGCTTTACCCCAAGTGGTATCACCCTTGCCGCGACCGGCTCTGCGCCCTCCCCGACCTGCTCGATCATCTCGAAGCACTGGTCCGGGCGTGGCGCGAAGATCACGCCGGCTATGACACGCTTGACATGCGGCTCTGGAAGCGGCCGCATCTGCAAGCCTTCTTCGGGCGCTGGCAAAAGCTGCGGTTTCGCAAGACCGCGATGGGACGCCGCAGCATGGTCTGGGGCGCAGGCGACGGCGACATTCGCATAGAGGACGGCCTGCTAAGATCGCGCGGCCTTGGCGCAGCCCTTACGCCACCGCTGTCACTGGTGCGCGACGATCTGGGCATCTATTACGATCCAACGCAGCCCTCGCGGCTGGAACATCTGGTGGCGCGCCCCCTGCCGCCGGGCGGAACAGAGCGCGCCGCGCGTCTTATTGCCGGGCTGCGTGCGCAAGGGCTCACCAAATATAATCTTGCCGGCGCGCGTGCAACCCTGCCCCAAGGCCACCGCATCCTCGTGCCGGGACAGGTCGAAGATGACGCCTCAATCCGCTTGGGCGCTGCAGATATCTGCACAAATACAGCGCTCCTTTCCAAGGTCCGTGCGGAAAACCCGGATGCAATCATCCTCTATAAACCGCATCCCGATGTCGAAGCAGGCCTGCGCCCCGGCGCCTTGGCCGACATGTCTGCCGCAGATATGGTCTTGCCGCAGGCAGACACGGCATGGCTTTTGACCCAAGTGCAAGAGGTGTGGACGATCACATCAACCCTCGGCTTCGAAGCGCTGTTGCGCGCCGTGCCCGTCACCTGTCTTGGCGCGCCTTTCTACGCCGGCTGGGGCCTCACGCGCGATCTGGGGCAGGTTCCCGACAGGCGCCGCGCGCGTCCCAGCCTTGAAATCCTCGCCCATGCCGTGCTGATCGACTACCCGCGCTACCTTGACCCGGTCACGCGGCTGCCATGCAGCCCGGAATTGGCGTTGGAACGCTTGGCGGACCCCGCGGCAGCGCCGCAACCGCCTGTCCTGCGGGTATTGGCAAAGCTGCAAGGCTTGCTTGCCAGTTACACGACTTTCTGGCGCTGATTTCATCTTGCCAGAAATACTCGCGGGGGAAGTCACCCCCAGAGGGGGTGAATGGGGGCGGCAGCCCCCCTCCAGTAAAGCCTTGGGCGAAAGCCCGCCGCTGGGTTACAGCTACTCGGCGCTCAACCGGCTAACGACAATCGTGACCTCGGGCTTCTTGCCCAGTTCTTCCATCACAACTTGCCGCACCACACGGCGCATGCCGTCATTCAGCTTGTCGTCATCGGTCAGAACCTTACGGCTGGCACGGTTCAGGAAATCGGATAATTCATCCTCTATCACCTCGTTCAGCGCCTGCCCGCCCTTGGCAACCGGGCGCAGACCCGCGATCTCGGCCCATGGGTCGCCCAGCACTTCGTCGGCTTCGTCCATGATGACCGTCACAAAGACATGCCCGCCAATCGCCATGCGGATACGGTCGCGCACGATTCCGTCCATAGCACCGATCAGGCGGCTGCCGTCCAGATAGGTCCGCCCCGTGGGGATTTCATCGACCAGCACCGGCACATCGTCGGTCAGGTCCAGCACAGAGCCGTTCGAGACGACCAATGACCGCATCCCACGTCCAATCGCCAGCTTTGCGTGTTCACGCATCATCCGGTGTTCGCCATGCATAGGCACCAGAATTGCCGGCTGGATCAGGTCTTGCATCGCCTCCAGATCGGGGCGGTTCGCATGGCCCGAGACATGGTAAAGCCGCTCGGAATTGTCGATCACATCAACGCCCATTTCCGACAGCCCGTTGACGATTCGACCAACCTCGCGCTCGTTGCCGGGGATGGTCATGGACGAAAACAGGAACGTATCGCCCTCGCGCATGTGCAGCCCCATATAGGTGCCGCGCGCCAGTTGCGCGCTGGCTGCGCGCCGCTCGCCTTGGCTACCAGTCACAATCAGCAACAGATTTTCGCGCGGGATGTCTTTCGCCTGCTCTGGGCTAACAGTCGCCGGGAAATCCTTCAGGATGCCCGACTCGGTCGCCACTTGTGTCATGCGCAGCATGGCGCGGCCCATCAGGCAAACAGAGCGCCCGGCCTCTTGCGCCGCGACGGCCAGCGTTTTCAGCCGCGCCACGTTCGACGCGAACGTCGTCGCCACGACCATACCGCGTGCATCGCGCATCAGGTCGGCAATCGGGCCCGCCAGCGTCGCTTCGGACCGCCCCGCTTGCTTGTTCATCACATTGGTGCTGTCGCACATCATGGCCTTCACGCCCGAGCGCCCGATCTCTGCCAGCATGGCCGGATCATGCGGCTCGCCCACGCCGGGCGTGGTGTCGGCCTTGAAGTCGCCCGAATGCACCAACCGCCCGGCGGGCGTGTCGATAATCATGCCCGATGCTTCGGGCAGCGAATGCGCGACCGGGAAGAACTGGACCGAGAACGGACCGGCCTGAACCGGTTCCATCTTGCCCACGGTTTTCACCTGCGCAATGTCCTGCCCCTGATCCTGCATTTTCAGCTTGGCAATCCGCGCGGTGAAATCGCGCGCATAGACCGGGGCTTGCAGGCGATCCCACATCTGGCCAACGGCCCCGACATGATCCTCATGCGCGTGGGTGATGAAAATCGCGTCCAGCCGGTCGCGACGCTCTTCCAGCCATGTCAGGTCGGGCAGGATGACATCGACGCCGGGCTGCCCGCCCATATCCGGGAAGGTAATGCCAAGGTCCACCAGGATGAACCGCTCGCGCCCCTTGGGGCCGTATCCATACAGGTAGGCATTCATGCCCACCTCGCCTGCGCCCCCAAGGGGGACGTAGATCAATCTTTCAGCGCTCATGGCTGCTCCTATATCGTCATGGCCGTGTTATAGTCATGGATCACCCGCAGGCCATACATCGTCAGGTCATCCTCGATTTCGTCAAACAGGTCTTCGGCCTGTGCGAACAGTGCCGCCAGACCGCCTGTGCCAATCACTTTCATGGGGCGGCCATACTCGGCCTTTATCCGCTGGGTAATCCCTTCGATCAGCCCTGTATAGCCCCAGAACACCCCGGATTGGATGCACGCGACCGTATTCGTGCCGATCACGCGCTCAGGGCGCGAAATATCGACATGCGGCAGGGCGGCAGCACCCTGGTGCAAAGCTTCCAAACTTAGGTTCACACCCGGCGCGATTACACCGCCAACATAGGCGCCATCCTCGGCTACCACGTCGAAATTGGTGGCGGTGCCAAAATCCACGACAACCACATGCCCGCCATGGCGCTGAAATGCGCCAGCCGCATTGGCCAGACGGTCAGGACCAGGGCGCACGCCCTCTTCCACTCGTGGCGGGACCGGCAGGCGGCATTCGGGCTTGCCCACCACAAGCGGGCGGCAGTCGAAATAGCGGTCGCACAGAACCCGCAGATTGAACACCACGCGCGGCACGGTGGACGAGATGACGACATTACGGATATCCGCCGTAATACCGCGCACCTGCATCAACGTGGACAGCCAGACATAATACTGGTCCGCCGTGCGCCGATGGTCGGTCGAGGTGCGCCATGTTTGCAAGATGACATCATGTTCCCACAGGGAAAACACTGTGTTGGTGTTGCCGCAGTCAATGGTCAGAAGCATGGGCTTTCCTTAGAAAAACACGTCAGCAGCAGGAATGGCGCGCAGGCCATGCGCGCTACGCAGCAAAAGCGCGCCAGTATCGTCAATCCCTTCGAACGTGCCCTCATGGCTGTCGGTCACAGTGCGCGCCGTGATCTTTTCGCCCAAGCGCGCAGCACGGGCCAGCCACGCGGTGCGGATCGGGGCGAAGCCGTAAGTGGTGAACTGCGTCTGCCAATGGGCAAAGGCGGGGGCAAGCAGGTCAAGGAACTCTTCGGGCGCGATCCGTAGGCCGGTTTCACCCAGCAGACTGACCGGGCGCAGCGCACCCGCGTCGGCGTCGGGGTGGGCCGCAAGGTTAACCCCGATCCCGATTGTCAAAAACGGCCCCGCGCTTTCCAACAAGATGCCCGCCAGTTTTGCCCCGTGCAACAGAACGTCATTGGGCCATTTCAGCGCAAAACTGTCAGGACGACCAGTCGCAGCGGTCAAGGCCTCTTGCAGCGCAAGCGCGGTCACAAAGGAATAGAGCGCGGCCTGCGCGGTTGGCATTTCGGGCCGGAACAGGTAGCTTGCGGCAAAATTACCCTCCGGGTCATGCCACACTCGGCCGCGCCGTCCCCGCCCTGCGGTCTGGCGCAGGGTGAGTATCCATTCCGGGCCAGCAAATGCCGCCATCCGGCGCGCGGCCTCTGCATTGGTGCTATCGACCTGCGGCAGGACGCTGCGCCCTACCCCGTCCGGCCAGTTACCGGACAAGGGCATCCGCCGCCAAAGCGGCCATTCCGTCTATGCCGAACAGGTTGATGACCCCGAGCACCATGATCATCGCGCAGGCGACCAGAAGTGTTGCCTGAACCGGCGCGCGAACTGTGTCGAGCGGTTCTGACTCTGCTCCGAAATACATGTAGAACACGATCCGTAGATAATAGAACGCCCCGATAACGGACGCGATAACCCCGGCAACCGCCAACCATGTCAGCCCGGCATCGACGGCCGCCCACAGCACATAGAACTTGCCGAAGAAGCCCACCAGCGGCGGAACGCCCGCAAGGCTGAACATCAGCACCAGCAGCGCCAATGCGCGCAGTGGTTCAGCTTTAGACAGTTGGTTCAGCTCCGAAATATCCGTCACAGCTTTACCATCGCGCCGCATGGTCAGGATAAAGGCAAAGACACCGATATTCATGGTCACATAAATCGCCATGTAGACCAGCATCCCTTGCACGCCCTGCGCGGTGCCTGCGGCCAGACCAACCAATGCAAAACCCATGTGACTGATCGACGAATAGGCCATTAGCCGCTTGATGTCGCGCTGTCCGATCGCGGCAATCGCGCCCACAAACATGGACGCCGCCGCCAATAGCGCCACGATCTGCGACCAGTCGCCCGGCACGGTGCCGAAAGCGTCATGCACCAACCGTGCAATCAGTGCCATCGCCGCCACTTTGGGCGCGGTGGCGAAAAAGGCGGTTACGGGCGTGGGCGCGCCTTCATAGACATCCGGCGTCCACATGTGGAACGGCACGGCAGAGACCTTGAACGCCAGCCCCGCCAACATGAAGGCCAGACCCATCAGCAGGCCAACCGACATGCCATCTTCGGAGATGGTGCTGAGGATGCCTGCAAACACGGTCGTGCCCGCATAGCCATAGGTCAGCGACGCGCCATACAGAAGCAGGCCCGAGGCCAGCGCGCCAAGGATGAAATATTTCAACCCTGCTTCGGTCGAGCGGCTGGAATCGCGGTTCATGGTGGCGACAACGTAAAGCGCCAGCGATTGCAGCTCCAACCCCATATACAGAACGATCAGGTCGCCCGCAGAGACCATCAGCATCATCCCGACGACTGACAGCGCGATCAGGATCGGGTATTCGAATTTC
The DNA here is from genome assembly GCF_023336755.1 of Roseinatronobacter domitianus. Lineage (GTDB taxonomy): Bacteria > Pseudomonadota > Alphaproteobacteria > Rhodobacterales > Rhodobacteraceae > Roseinatronobacter > Roseinatronobacter domitianus. The sequence goes on from NZ_JALZWP010000005.1 coordinate 11,345, forward strand.
AAAAGCCCCGTCTCGATCATCACCGATTTACCCATCACCAGCACCACGGCGGCAGAGACAAGTATCAGCATCTTGGCGAATTGCGCGAAGCCGTCTTTCAGGTAGGTGCCGTTAAACGCGGTCAGCGGCTCTAGCGATTGCGTGCCCGAATACAGTGCCAGCATCACCATAAGTGCTGCGGTCGCGTATAAGATAGGTTCGGCCAGCTTGTCCTTGCCGCCATAAACGCCCACCATCAACATGGCCATGGCAAAGAGCGCGAGGACAATCTCTGGAAGCGCGGTTGTCAGATCTGCTCCGATCATGTCGGGCCCTTTCAGTTCTGTGCCAGTTGGGATGCGGCCTCATGGGCCTGCAACGCCAACGCATGTCCATCGACCAGCGCGCTGACCGAAGGACCGATGATATCGGTGATAAAGGCCGGATAGACCCCAAGGATCAGCGTGGCCGCCACCAAAGGCGCCATCATTGCCTTTTCGCGGCGGTCCATGTCGGAAATGCCTTTCAGGCTGGCCTTGATAAGTTCGCCCATCACCACCCGGCGATAGAGCCACAGCGCATAGGCCGCCGACAGGATCACCCCGCTTGCGGCGAAGAACGCGACCCAAGTGTTCACTTGGAACACCCCCATGAAGGTCAGGAATTCGCCGACAAATCCGCTGGTCCCCGGCAGGCCGACATTGGCCATGGTGAACAGCAGGAACACGGCAGCATAGACCGGCATGCGGTTGACCAGGCCGCCATAGGCCTCAATCTCTCGGGTGTGCATGCGGTCGTAGATAACCCCTACACCCAGGAACAGCGCGCCGGAAATGAAACCGTGGCTTATCATCTGGAAGATCGCGCCATCCACGCCCTGCTGGTTCGCGGCAAAGATACCCATGGTGACAAAGCCCATATGCGCCACCGACGAATAGGCGATCAGCTTTTTCATGTCGGTCTGCATCAGCGCGACAAGGCTGGTATAGACAATGGCAATCGCCGACAACCACAACACCAACGGCGCGAAGATGTCACTGGCCACCGGGAACATCGGCAGGCTGAACCGCAAGAACCCATAGCCACCCATTTTCAGCAGCACCGCTGCCAGCACCACGGACCCTGCGGTCGGGGCCTGAACATGCGCGTCGGGCAGCCATGTATGCACCGGCCACATCGGCATTTTCACCGCGAAGGACGCGAAGAAGGCCAGCCACAACAGCGACTGCATCCCACCAATAACCTGCCAACCCGCAACGCTGAAGGTTTCAGTGCTGAACTGGTGGTTCAGCAGCGTCGGAATGTCGGTCGTGCCGGCATCAACATACATTGCGATCATCGCGACCAGCATCAGCACCGACCCAAGGAAGGTATAGAGGAAGAACTTGAACGCCGCGTAAATGCGTTCCTTGCCGCCCCAGATGCCGATGATCAGGAACATCGGGATCAGACCCGCTTCAAAGAACAGGTAAAACAGCACAAGGTCCAGCGCCGTAAACACGCCGATCATCAGCGTTTCCAGCAGCAAAAACGCGATCATGTATTCCTTCACGCGGTGCGTGACGTTCCAGCAGGCGGCAATCGTAATCGGCATCAGGAAGGTTGTCAGCATGACGAACAGAACCGAGATGCCATCGACCCCCATCTTGTAGGTCAGGCCCAAGATCCATTCATGTTCTTCGACGAACTGAAAGCCTGTGTCGGCCGGGTCAAACCCCACCAACAGGATCAGGGACGCAGCAAAGGTTGCCAGCGTGGCCACGAACGCCACCCATTTCGCGTTATTTCGCGCGGCCTCATCATCGCCGCGCAGAAAGACCGCAAGGATCAGTGCCGCGATGGCAGGCGTAAAGGTGATGATGGAAAGCAGGTTCAGCATCAGTTTGCCCCTCCGCCCAGCGTGACAAAGCTCACGATGGCGACAATGCCCAGCACCATGGCGAAGGCGTAGTGATAGACGAAGCCGGATTGCGCACGGCCTGCCAGACGCGTCAGCATCGGGATGATCCCCATGGCCAGACCATTAATGCCGCCATCAATCATGCCGCCGTCGCCCTTCTTCCACAGGAAGGTGCCGATGGCCTTGGCAGGCCGAACGAAGACCGCGTCGTAAATCTCGTCGAAATACCACTTGTTCAGCAAGAACTGGTAGGCACCGGGGAAGGTTTCGGCCAACTTTTTGGGCAGTTCGGTATTGCGAATGTAGAAGAGCCAGGCCAGCCCAAGCCCGATCAGCATGGCGACGAAGGGCGCGGCCTTGACCCATTTATCGACATAATGCGCATCATGGATCAGATCGTTTTCCGGCGCGATGAACAGCGCTGCACCGAAATATTCGCGCACCGCCTCGGTCGAGCCGAAGAACGGCCCGTAGAACACTACGCCCGACAGAACCGCACCCACCGCCAGCACCGCCAGTGGCACAAGCATGACCAGCGGGCTTTCATGCGCGTGTTCGTGCGTATGCTTGTCGCCGCGCGGGGTGCCGAAAAAGGTCATGAACATCAGCCGCCAGCTATAGAAGCTGGTCATCAGCGCCGCGATCACCAGGAACCAGAACGCATAGGTCGTGCCAGCGGCAAAAGCGCTCTCGATGATCGCGTCTTTAGACACGAAGCCGGCAAAGCCAATGGTCGTCAGCGGTATGCCCACACCGGTAATGGCCAGCGTGCCGATCAGCATGGCGTAATAGGTCATGGGCAGCTTTTTGCGTAGGCCCCCGTAGTTTCGCATGTCCTGCTCATGGTGCATGCCGTGAATGACCGACCCCGCCCCAAGGAACAGCATCGCCTTGAAGAAGGCATGCGTCAGCAGGTGGAACATGGCGACCGAGTAAACACCGATACCCGCGGCCACGAACATATAACCCAGCTGCGAACAGGTCGAATAGGCGATCACGCGCTTGATGTCGTTCTGCACCAGACCCACGGTTGCGGCGAAGAAGGCGGTCAACGCACCGATAAGCACGATAAAGCTAGTCACATCGGGCGTGTATTCCATCAGCGGCGAGAAACGCGCGACAAGGAACACACCCGCCGTCACCATGGTCGCAGCGTGGATCAGCGCCGACACCGGCGTCGGGCCTTCCATCGCGTCGGGCAACCACGTGTGCAGCAAAAGCTGCGCCGATTTGCCCATCGCACCCACGAACAGCAGGAACGCGATCAGGTTGGCGGCGTTCCATTTCGTCCACAGGAAGCTAACGGTTGTTTCAGCCAGCATGGGGGCTGCGGCGAACACATCGTCATAGGCGATGGAATCGACAAGGTAGAACGTCACCATCAGCGCGATGATCAGGCCCATATCGCCCACGCGGTTGACGATGAACGCTTTCATCGCGGCGGCACCTGCGCTTTGCTTGCGGAAGTAGAAGCCGATCAGCAGGTAAGACGCTAGGCCCACGCCTTCCCAGCCGAAGAACAATTGCACAAGGTTATCGGCCGTCACCAGCATCAGCATGGCGAAGGTAAAGAGCGACAGATAGGCGAAGAAACGCGGGCGGTAGCTTTCATCCTCGGCGAAATGGCTGTCATGCGCCATGTAGCCAAAGCTATACAGGTGGACCAAAGCAGAGACCGTGGTGATCACGATCAGCATGACCGCCGTCAGACGGTCCAGCCGGATCGCCCAGTCGCCTACCAGCGTGCCGCTATCAATCCAGCGCATCAGCGTGATCTGCTCTACCCCGCCATCATGCGTCAGGAAGATGACCCAGGACAGGATCGCGGACAGGAACAGCAGGCCCGTGGCAATGATCTGAGCCGCTTTTTCGCCGGTGACGCGCCAGAACAGCCCGGCGAGGATCGCGCCGAACAAGGGCGCCAGTAGAACAATCGTCGCCATCGGATCAGCCTTTCATCACGTTGACGTCTTCGACGTCGATCGTGCCACGGTTGCGGAAGAAGCACACAAGGATCGCAAGGCCGATCGCGGCCTCTGCGGCGGCCACGGTCAGCACGAACATGGTGAACACTTGGCCCACGAGATCGTTCAGGAAGCTGGAAAAGGCAACAAGGTTGATGTTGACCGACAGCAGCATCAGTTCAATCGACATCAGAATGACGATGATATTCTTGCGGTTCAGGAATATGCCGAAAATCCCAATGACGAAGAGCGCCGCCGCCACCGTCAGGTAATGTTCAAGTCCTACCATTGTCGTCCCTCGTGTTATTCTGGCGCGGGCCTTTGCGGCTCTCGCTATGCGGTGGCCGGGCTTAGCTAAGCCCCTGCCCCGATTTGACATCTTTCAGTTCCATCGCCTTGGCCGGGTCACGGTGCATTTGCGAGATCACGTTTTGGCGCTTCACATCCTTGCGGTGGCGCAGCGTCAGCACAATTGCGCCGACCATCGCAACCAGCAGGATCAGGCCAGAAACCTGAAACACCAGAAAATACTGGTCATAGATAATCATCCCCAGCGCCTTGGTGTTGTGGACCTCTGCCACATCCGGCGTAGGCGCTTGGCGCAAGCCCATCGCCTGTTCGCTGCTGGACCACGCGCCAAAGAGCATGGCCATTTGCAGCAACAAAACGACACCAATAATAGCGGCTATCGGAAAATACCTCGCCATCTCACTGCGCAAGGACGCAAAGTCGATGTCGAGCATCATGACCACGAACAAGAACAAAACCGCCACCGCGCCGACATAGACGATGATAAGCAACATCGCCATGAATTCGGCCCCCAGCAGGACGAACAGGCCCGCCGCCGACAGAAACGCAAGGATCAGCCACAGCACCGAATGCACCATGTTGCGCGAGATCGTGACCAGAAAGCCCGCGCCCAGAAGTGTGACCGCGAATGCGTAGAATGTGATATCGGCTATGCCCATGTTGTCGGGTCCTTCGTATCGGTGTCGCGGCTTTAGCGGTAAGGTGCGTCGATTTCCAGATTGCGCGCGATCTGCGCTTCCCAACGGTCGCCGTTTTCCAACAATTTGGCCTTGTCGTAGAACAGTTCTTCGCGGGTTTCGGTGGCGAATTCGAAATTCGGTCCTTCGACAATCGCATCGACCGGGCAAGCCTCTTGGCAGAAGCCGCAATAGATGCATTTGGTCATGTCGATGTCGTAGCGCGTGGTGCGGCGGCTGCCGTCGTCACGCGGCTCGGCATCAATCGTGATGGCCTGCGCGGGGCAGACAGCTTCGCACAATTTGCAGGCAATGCACCGCTCTTCGCCATTCGGGTAGCGACGTAGCGCGTGCTCGCCCCGGAACCGGGGGCTGAGCGGCCCCTTTTCATGCGGGTAGTTGAGGGTCGGCTTTGGCGCCACGAAGTAGCGCATCCCCAACCCGAACCCTTTGATGAAGTCGGTCATAAGCGCGTATTTGACCGCGCGTCCCCAATCGAACCCCATGGTTAACCCCCAATCGCCCAGCGGGCCCAAAAGCCGCCAGCCACTTCGAATTTTGCAAGGAAAGAAATCAGCACGACCCACGCGAGCGACACGGGCAGGAACACTTTCCAGCCAATGCGCATCAGTTGGTCGTAGCGGTAGCGCGGCACGATGGCCTTCACCATGGCGAACATGAAGAAGAAGAATGCCATCTTGATGAACATCCAGTGGAACCCGTCAGGCAGGCCCGGAATGGGCGACAGCCAGCCGCCGAAGAACAGCAAGCTCATCAGCGCGCACATCAGGAAAATCGCGATATACTCGCCTGCCATGAACAGCAGATAAGGCGTCGAGCCGTATTCCACCATGAACCCGGCCACCAGTTCCGATTCCGCTTCGGGCAGATCGAACGGTGGGCGGTTGGTTTCGGCCAAAGCGCTCACGAAGAACAGCACGACCATCGGCAGATGCGGCAGCCAATACCAGCCCAGCAGGCCATAGCCCGTGTCTTGCGCGCCCACGATCGCGCCAAAGCTCATCGACCCGGTGGAGATGATGACGCCGATCACGATCAGACCGAGCGAGACCTCATAAGAGATCATCTGTGCAGCAGACCGCAAAGACCCAAGAAAAGCGTATTTCGAGTTGGACGCCCAGCCGCCCATGATGACGCCGTAAACTTCCAAGGACGCGATCGCCATGACGAACAGGATCGCTACATTAATGTCTGCCAGAACCCAACCATCGTTGAACGGGATCACCGCCCAGGCGAGCACCGCCAGAACGAAACTGGCCAAGGGTGCCAGAAAATACACCGGCCGGTCCACGCCCGCCGGGATGACCACTTCCTTGACGACGAATTTGATCGCATCGGCAAAGGTTTGCAGCAAGCCCCATGGCCCGACCACGTTCGGGCCGCGCCGCATCTGCACCGCTGCCCAGATCTTGCGGTCGGCATAGACAAGGAAGATCAGGCTTATCATGACAAAGCCAACCACCAGCAACGATTGCGCGGCTATTAGCGTGGCGATACCCAAACTGGTTTCCAGAAATTCAGCCATGCGTCCCTCTATTCCTCAGACCGTTGGAATGTTCTGCGCATTGCAGTCATCCACGACCACTTCCGCGTCTATTGTTCTTGTTCCGCGTGGCAGGTCGGGCGAGATGGTGTAAACTCCATCCGCTTCCCAGATGCCACCCCTTTGCGTAGTGCTTGTGCGCACATGGCGCGCAAAATTATAACCCCGGATCAACGTATACTGGGCCGCTGCGCAACGCGCATACGCGATCGCCTCTGCTTGTCCAGCCTCGCCCGCAATCTGCACCAGAAAACTGACCAGATCGCCATCCAGCAACCGCGTGTCCACGCCCAGATATTGGGTGCGCGCAGGCGGATCAAGCGTATCGCGCGCGCCCTGCCCGGCGACACAGCCCATCAACCCACCGCAAGCGGCGAGCGTCAGGGCTTTGGCTGGGAGGGCATTGGCGATCATGACGGTTTACTCCGCGGCCAGCGCGGTTTCAGCCCGCGCTTTTGCCATTGCAGAGAGTTCAGCCATAAGGCTAGAGGCCCGCGCGATCGGGTTGGTCAGGTAATGGTCCGCCACAGCAGACTTGAAAGCCACCTGTGCCAACTTGCCCTGCGGCAGCGAATGCCATTCGTTTTCCGGCACCTCGTCGATTTCCGCCAGATGCGGGAAGCTGCCAGTCAACTGATTGCGCAATGCGCTCAGGTTGTCGAAGGGCAAGGTTGCGCCCAGTTCTGCCGAGAGCGCACGCAGAATAGCCCAGTTTTCTTTAGCCTCTCCCGGTGCAAAACCGGCGCGCAGCGCCAGTTGCGGACGGCCTTCGGTGTTCACGAACAGGCCGTTTTCCTCGGTATAGGCCGCGCTTGGCAGGATAATATCCGCGCGGTGCGCGCCCCGGTCGCCATGGCTGCCCTGATAGATCACGAAGGCACCCGGTGCGATGTCGACCTCGTCCGCACCAAGGTTGTAGATCACCTCTGCGGCCTCGGTCGCGGCGGGCAAGCCGCCTTCGGTGATGCAGCCGATATCCATTGCGCCCACGCGGGCGGCGGCAGTGTGCAGCACCAAGAGTTTCGCGCCCGATTTCTCGGCAATCGCCTGCGCGGTAGCCAGAACCGCTTCGCCATCGGCGTCGCGCAATGCGCCTTGGCCGACGATGACCACGCAGTCCTTGTCAGCCAGATCGGACATATCCAGATCCAGCACATGCGCCAGCGCAGCGCGGTCGGTGCCCATGTGCTCATAGTCATAGGTCAGGTCAGCCGCGTCGCCCACCAGCGTGACATCGGCGCCGTGCAGCCACGCCTTGCGGATACGCGAATTCAGAACAGGCGCCTCATGGCGCGGATTGGTGCCGATGAGCAGGATTTTCTGCGCGTGGTCCACGTCTTCGATGGTTGCGGTGCCGACATAGGCAGAGCGGTTGCCCGCAGGCAGCTTCGCGCCATCGACACGGCATTCGGTTGTGCCACCCAGATTTTCGACGAGCGTTTTCAAAGCATAAGCCGCTTCCACCGACACCAGATCACCGACAAGCCCGGTCAACTTGCGGCCCTTCATCGCCGCTGCCGCTGTCGACAAGGCTTCGGGCCAAGAGGCCGCGCGCAGCTTGCCGTTTTCGCGAATATAGGGGCGATCAAGGCGCTGGCGTTTCAGCCCATCCCAGACATAACGCGAACGGTCGGCCAGCCATTCTTCATTAATGCCGTCATGGTTGCGCGGCAGAATACGCATCACTTCGCGGCCCTTGGTGTCCACGCGGATGTTCGACCCCAGCGCATCCATCACGTCGATGGTTTCGGTCTTGGTCAACTCCCACGGGCGCGCGGTAAAGGCGTAGGGCTTGGACACCAGCGCGCCGACCGGGCACAGGTCGACGATATTGCCGACCATCTCGGATTCGATCAGTGCACCCAAGTAAGTCGTGATTTCTGCATCCTCGCCGCGCCCCGTCTGACCCATGACCTGAACGCCGGCCACTTCGGTCGTAAACCGCACGCAACGGGTGCAGGAAATGCAACGCGTCATATGCGTCTCGACCAGCGGTCCAAGCTGCAAATCCTCGGTCGCGCGCTTGGGTTCGCGGAAACGCGAGAAATCGACGCCATACGCCATCGCCTGATCTTGCAAATCACACTCGCCGCCCTGATCGCAAATCGGGCAATCCAGCGGGTGGTTGATGAGCAAAAACTCCATCACGCCTTCGCGCGCCTTCTTGACCATCGGTGTATTCGTCTTCACCTGCGGCGGGCTGCCATCGGGGAAGGGTCGCATGTCCTTGACCTGCATCGCGCAGCTTGCCGCCGGTTTGGGTGGTCCGGGCTGCACCTCGACCAGGCACATGCGGCAATTGCCGGCAATCGACAGACGTTCATGATAGCAAAAGCGCGGAATTTCGATCCCGACCATCTCGCACGCTTGAATCAGCGTCATGGTCTGGGGAACTTCCACTTCCTGCCCGTCGATGATGATCTTGCGAAGGTCAGACATTTCTCACTTCTCCCGCAACCGCTTGCCGATGGCAGAGCCTTCGGCAATCTGGTCGCTTGCATAGGCACACACGGCCTGTTCGTTCATCGGGTCCACATCGGCGGCCCGCAGATAAGTAAACACAAGCTGGCGCATCCGTTCTTGTTCCGCCTCATCCTCGACAAAGGCTTCGATCTGCCCCCGGTCAGGACCAAGCGCGCGCGCCTTGTTGTAGAGACCAAAGAAATACGCCACCCGCGCGAGTTTTCCGGGCGGGTCAATGCTGTCGGGGCAGCTATCTGCGATATGCTTGATGATGGCCGCCGTAAACAACCCGTTATACACTTCCGGCGTCGCGCGCAGCAGGTCGTTAACCTCTGCCTGCGTCATGGATTGCGCCGCGCTGCCCGTGGCGAGCGAGGCGGCAACCGCAAGTCCTGCCAAGAGCGTTGCGCGTGCCATCATCCTACTCCGCTGCCACGCGCCCGGCCTTGTTGGCACGGATGCGATCCTCGATCTCGGGGCGGAAATTGCGGATCAGGCCTTGAATGGGCCACGCCGCCGCGTCGCCAAGCGCACAGATCGTATGGCCTTCGACCTGCTTGGACACGTCCCATAGCATGTCGATTTCCTCGATCTCGGCCTCTCCGCGCACAAGGCGGTCCATGACCCGCATCATCCAGCCGGTGCCTTCGCGGCAGGGCGTGCATTGGCCGCAGCTTTCGTGCTTGTAGAACTTGGCCAGCCGCCAGATTGCCTGCACGATATCGGTGGATTTATCCATCACGATCACCGCCGCCGTGCCAAGGCCCGAACGCAGGTCTTTTTGCAGGTAGTCAAAATCCATGATTGCACCCTGCATGTTTTCACCCCGCACGCAGGGAACGGATGACCCACCGGGGATGACCGCCAGCAAGTTGTCCCAACCGCCGCGAATGCCGCCGCAATGGGTTTCAATCAGCTCTTCAAAGCTGATCGACATGGCCTCTTCTACCACGCAAGGTGTGTTCACATGGCCGGAAATCGCGAAAATCTTGGTGCCTGCGTTGTTTGGGCGGCCAAAGCCTGCGAACCACGCGCCGCCGCGGCGCAGAATTGTGGGCACAACGGCGATGGATTCCACGTTGTTCACCGTGGTCGGGCAACCATAAAGCCCCGCGCCCGCCGGGAAAGGCGGCTTCATCCGCGGCATGCCCTTCTTGCCCTCCAGGCTTTCCAGAAGTGCTGTTTCCTCGCCGCAGATATAGGCCCCGGCCCCGTGGTGCAGGTAGATGTCGAAATCATAGCCGGACCCGCAAGCATTTGGACCAACAAGCCCCGCGTCATAGGCTTCATCAATGGCGTTTTGCAGCGCCTCTTTCTCGCGGATGTATTCGCCACGAATGTAGATATAGCAGGCATGCGCGTTCATCGCGAAAGACGCGATCAAGCAGCCTTCGATCAGCGTATGCGGATCATGGCGCATGATCTCGCGGTCCTTGCAGGTGCCCGGCTCGGACTCGTCTGCATTCACAACCAGATAGGCTGGGCGTCCGTCGCTTTCCTTGGGCATGAAAGACCATTTCAGACCGGTCGGGAACCCGGCCCCGCCGCGTCCGCGCAGGCCCGATTGCTTCATTTCATCCACAATCCAGTCGCGGCCCTTTTCAAGGATCTTCTTGGTGCCATCCCAATGGCCACGCGCTTGCGCGCCTTTCAGCGAGCGGTCATGCATGCCGTAAAGGTTGGTAAAGATGCGGTCCTTGTCGTCCAGCATATGCGTATCCTTATCTGCGCGCTCAGCGGCCTTTCAGCCGCCAGATGCGGAAAGTCACAATCAAACCCCAGGCAAAGGCGGCAAGGGCGGCAAAATCGACCAGAAAAGCGTAGCGCGCCTGCCAGCCAAACTGCCCGCCGATGAATTGCAGACCAACCCACAGCACAATCGCCACGGCCATCACCGCCCCCGCAAGCCGAGCCTGCCGGGCAAGTGCCATGTCCTGTTCGCTGGGTTTGGTCATGCCCATCATCCTTTACGCCCGGTCAGGAGCGGCTTGAGAATTCAGTCTCGCCACCTTCGGCAAGGGTTTTGGCCTGTTCGATCCAGCCATCGCGTTCGATCCGGCCCTTGAACTTCAGCCGTGTATCGACCCAAGCCACCTCTGTCGCGGTCCAGCTTGCAATCTGCCAGAAATGCCAGACCCCCAACTCGTTCAGCACCCCTTCCAGCTTGGGACCGACACCTTTGATCTTTTTCAGATCGTCCGGCGTGCCGCGTGCTTCCGTCAGCATTTCGGGTTTGGTTTCCATAACCGTCGGTTCCACAACGTCCGGCGCGGCTTTCGGCGTGGCCTTGGGGACCGCAACCTGTTCCTTGCGGCGCAGGGTTTCGCTGTCACCCTTCGCCTTGGGGGCTTCGTCTGGATCAGCGGGTTTGACCAGTTCGGCCACATTTCCGCCCATCGGCATTCCATCGGCGCGGGGGTGATCGCACCACGGCGCCACCAGTGGCACTTCGCTGCCGTCAATGCGCTTGAGCGTGTCGCCAAGGCCGGTCGCCAACGCAACTGACCCGTTTTCGGCCTGCCCGGTGTAATCCTTCAGCGTGGTTGCCCCACCCAAGGGTTCTGACGCGAACCGACCTTTTTGCGAGCCGGGCGTGGGCACTTTTCCCTTTGCCATCTCGTCGATCAGCTTGGCAAAGCTCTCAGCGTCAAGGTCTTCGTAATAATCCTTGCCGATCTGCGCCATGGGGGCGTTCGAACACGCACCAAGGCATTCGACTTCTTCCCACGAAAACTTGCCATCTGCGGACAGCTTATGCGGCTGCTTGGCAATCTTCTCTCGGCAAACCTTGACCAGTTCTTCAGACCCGCACAGCATACAGGGCGTGGTGCCGCAAATCTGGAAATGAGCAACAGCGCCAACGGGTTGCAACTGGAACATGAAGTAAAACGTCGCCACTTCCAGCGCGCGGATATAGGCCATGTCCAGCATTGCCGCGACATGTTCAATCGCTGCGCGGGTCAGCCAGCCATGCTGTTCCTGCGCGCGCCACAAAAGCGGGATGATGGCGCTGGCCTGACGGCCCGCCGGATACTTGGCAATCTGCGCTTCCGCCCATGCCTGATTGGCCGGGGTGAACGCGAAGCTGTCGGGCTGGTCTGGGTGCAGTCGGCGTAGCATTAGCGGTCAATCTCTCCGAACACGACATCCATGGTGCCGATAATGGCGGCCACATCGGCCAGTTGGTGACCCTTGGCCACATGGTCCATGCTTTGCAGGTGTAAAAAGCCCGGCGCGCGCAGCTTGGCGCGGTAAGGCTTGTTCGTGCCATCGGCCACCAGATACACCCCGAATTCGCCCTTCGGCGCTTCGACGGCTGCGTAAACCTCGCCTGCGGGCACATGGAACCCTTCAGTATACAGCTTGAAATGGTGGATCAGGCTTTCCATCGAAGTTTTCATGTCCGACCGCGACGGTGGCGTCAGCTTGCCCCGCGCAAGCACATCACCCTGCCCTTCGGGCGCACGCAGCTTTTCAATGGCTTGCAGCATGATAGAAGTAGATTCGCGCATTTCCTGCATCCGGCACAGGTAGCGATCATAGCAATCACCATTCTTGCCGACCGGGATTTTGAAGTCGAATTCGTCATAGCATTCATAGGGTTGCGCGCGGCGCAAATCCCATGCCAGCCCCGACCCGCGCACCATGACGCCGGAATAGCCCCAATCAAGGATTTCCTGTTCCGAAATGATCCCGATATCAGCATTGCGCTGCTTGAAGATGCGGTTTTCGGTCAGCAGCGTGTCGATATCGTCCAACACTTTCGGGAAAGCATGCGCCCATTCTTCGATATCGTCGATCAATGCGGGCGGCAGATCCTGATGCACGCCACCGGGCCGGAAATAGGCCGCGTGCAGGCGCGCGCCGCAGGCCCGCTCATAGAAGATCATCAGCTTTTCGCGTTCCTCGAAGCCCCAGAGCGGCGGCGTCAGCGCGCCGACATCCATTGCTTGTGTGGTCACGTTCAGCAAATGCGACAGGATACGCCCGATTTCCGAATACAGCACACGGATCAACTGAGCGCGGCGCGGCACCTCGACCTCGGTCAGCCGCTCTATGGCAAGGCACCAAGCATGTTCCTGGTTCATCGGCGCGACGTAATCCAGCCGGTCGAAATAGGGCAGGTTTTGCAGGTAGGTCCGCGATTCCATCAGCTTTTCGGTGCCACGGTGCAGCAGGCCGATATGCGGATCGCAGCGTTCCACGATCTCACCATCCAGCTCTAGCACCAGCCGCAACACACCATGCGCAGCAGGGTGTTGCGGGCCGAAATTGATGTTGAAATTGCGGATGCGCTGTTCTTGGGTCAGCGTGTCCGGCGTGTAGGAGCCATCCATCATGTCGCAGCCTCCTTCTTCTCGTCACCCGGAAGGACGTAGTCCGCACCTTCCCAAGGCGACATGAAATCGAACTGGCGGTATTCCTGAACCAGTGACACGGGTTCATACACCACGCGCTTCAATGCCTCGTCGTAGCGCACTTCGGTATAGCCCGTGGTCGGGAAATCCTTGCGCAGCGGGTGGCCGCGAAAGCCGTAATCCGTCAGCAGGCGGCGCAAATCCGGATGGCCGGAAAACAAGATCCCGAACATGTCGAAGACTTCCCGCTCGAACCAGTTGGCCGAAGCGTGAATGCCGGTGATCGATGGCACGATGTCATCCTCGCCCGCCATGACTTTCAACCGAATGCGGTGGTTCCGATACATTGACAGGAAGTGATAGACCACCTCGAACCTGTCGGCCCGGCCCGGATAATCGACCGCCGTGATGTCCACCAGCGTCGAGAATTTCATGCTCTCATCGCTCTGCAACCACCGCACCAGCACTGGCAAATGTGAAAGCGTCGTCGTTACGGTCAACTCGCCGAATGCGATCTCGTGCCCGACCACGGCATCGGACATGCGCGCGTCAAGCTGGGCGGTGATATCGTGCAAATCAGTGCTCATAAGCCCCCCTCAGCGAACCAGCGTGCCGGTGCGACGAATCTTGCGTTGCAGTTGCAGGATACCATACAGCAGCGCCTCTGCCGTAGGCGGGCAGCCGGGCACATAAATATCCACCGGCACCACGCGGTCACAGCCGCGCACGACGGAATAGCTATAGTGGTAATAGCCGCCGCCATTGGCGCAGCTTCCCATAGAGATCACGTAGCGCGGCTCTGGCATCTGGTCATAAACCTTGCGCAGAGCAGGCGCCATCTTGTTGGTCAGCGTTCCCGCTACGATCATCAGGTCCGACTGGCGCGGGGACGCGCGCGGCGCGGTCCCAAAGCGTTCCAGATCATAACGCGGCATCGACGTATGCATCATTTCGACCGCGCAGCAGGCAAGGCCAAAGGTCATCCAGTGCAAGCTGCCATTGCGCGCCCAGTTGATGATGTCTTCGGTCGAGGTCAGCAAAAACCCCTTGTCCTGCAATTCGCGGTTCAGCGATTGCGTGGCAACCTCGCGGTCGGCCCCTGCCGTGTTGGCTCCGGTCATCACTCCCATTCCAGCGCCCCTTTCTTCCATTCATAGGCGAAGCCCACCGTCAAGACCGACAAGAACACCATCATGGACCAGAACGCTGTCATCGACATGTCACCAAAGGCCACAGCCCAGGGGAACAGGAACGCTATTTCCAAATCGAAGATGATGAACAGAATCGACACAAGGTAGAAGCGCACATCGAATTTCATGCGCGCATCATCGAAGGCATTGAACCCACATTCATAGGCCGACACTTTTTCAGGGTCGGGGTTGCGCACCGCGATAACAATGGCCGACAGCAGCAGCACAAGGCCAAGGCCCAAGGCAATGGCCAGGAAAATCACGATGGGCAGATAGGACGCGAGGAGGTCTTGCACCTTTGGCTCCTTTCGCAGGCAGCACTTGCTGCACCGAACTGTGCCGACAGACGGAATCTGTGGGCTTTGGCTGTGCACCATCTACTCTGCAACGATGGGTTGGTCAACTGAACTAGCCCGTTTGAATGCGGAAAAACGCGCGTCAGGATACCGTGGTATACATTTAACATTCATTAATATGAATGGCTTGCCGCGCGTGCAAACACCTTTTGCCGCAGTTGCAGCAGCGACACCATGACAACATCACCCCTCGCCCGAATAAAGCGCCCCAAGGTAAAGCGCCTGTTGGGCGGTTTCGTCCATCAGGCAATTCAGATAGGCGGGACTGGCACCTGTGCCACCCTGCCACAAGGATGCCTCATGGTCGCAGCGCGCATCCCGATAGGCGATCCACGCGCGTTGCATATCGCGCAAGCTGCTGGACTGTATGGCCAAATGCGCGGGCAGACCCTCATCTGCGGCGCGCATAGCTTGCATCAACTGGCCATAGGCATCATTCAACTGCCCGTCCCAAAAGCTTAGTTCTTGGTCAAGGCAATAGCCCATCGCCACCGTGCTGTAGCCACCGGGCTGTTCCATGCAGGCACTGGCCGCAAGGCCGATGCAGGCGCGATTGTCGCCGTCATGACCGCTATCCCACAAGCAGGATTCTGTTGGAGCAATCCGAAAAGACAGGTCTTGGGCGACCAAGGGGCCGGACATCAGGAAAACAAGAAGAAGAAAACGCGCCATGACGATTCCCATGCAAAAGATAAGACCGTTCCACTCTGCCACGCACCGCCCGTCCCATCACGCAAAAATCTGCGGCACGGGTATCTGAACAGGGCTTGCGCTGCCTGCATAGGCTGCGCATCCTGAACAGGCCAAAGATAAGGACCGGCCATGCCCCGCAAAATCATCATCGACACAGATCCAGGACAGGATGACGCCGTCGCGATTCTGCTCGCGCTGGCCTCGCCGGAACTAGAAGTGGTGGGCATAACCTGCGTTGCTGGCAACGTGCCCTTGCCGCTCACCCATATCAACGCGCGCAAGGTCTGTGAATTGGCGGGGCGGGTGGATGTGCCGGTCTATGCCGGTTGCGACGCGCCGCTTGCGCGCAAGCTGGTCACGGCGGAACATGTCCATGGTAAAACGGGCCTAGACGGTGTCGACCTGCCCGCCCCTGACATGCCACTTGCCGATGGCCACGCGGTCGATTTCCTGATCGAGACATTACGCCGGGAACCTGCTGGTACAGTCACTCTGGTCCCCATCGGCCCTCTGACCAACATCGCCACCGCCATGCAGCGCGCACCCGACATCATCCCGCGCATTCAACAGATCGTGCTGATGGGCGGCGCCTATTTCGAGGTGGGCAACATCACCCCCACCGCCGAATTCAACATCTATGTCGACCCGGAAGCGGCCAAGATCGTGTTCGCGGCGGGGGTCGATCTGGTCGTCATGCCGCTCGATGTGACCCATAAAGCACTTGTCACTGCCCCGCGCGTTGCGGCTTTCCGCGCCCTTCCCGGCACGGTTGGACCGGCGGTCGCAAGCTGGACCGATTTCTTCGAGCGGTTCGACAAGGAGAAATATGGCTCCTCCGGCGCGCCACTGCATGACCCCTGCACAATTGCCTACCTGATCGCGCCCGACCTCTTCACCGGACGCCATATCAATGTCGAGATCGAGACCGGCTCGGAGCTGACACTTGGCATGACTGTCGCCGATTGGTGGCGGGTCAGCGGTCGTGCAGCCAACGCCCTGTTCATCGGCGATGTTGATGCGGATGGCTTCTTCGCACTTCTGACCGACCGGCTATCGCGGCTCTGACCCCTGCCGGTTCATCCTTGTAAAAATATCCTGGGGGAGTCCGGGCCCGGAACGGGTCCGGGCGGGGGCAAAGCCCCCTTGCCACGCCGCGACAGGTGCAACGGGCTCTATGCGGTCCAATCCTCGAACCCCAGCGCCTCGTAGTCAAGCGCATAGGCAGCGCGACCGGCCGCCTCGATCTCGGCGTCGTAAATGCTGGCCAGCGTAAAGCGGCGCGGCTGTGCCACGGGGGTAAAGCTCGGCAGCTCAAGCCCCAGATCGCGGCCCAGCGCGGGCAAATCACGCGCCAAGCCGTCCACGCGCAGCAGGTTATGCAGCGCCGCCTGCCCCATCATACCTTCGATCACTTTCGTCTGGCTGGCCCATGCGGGCAGGACCGCAATCGCGGTCTGCCCGTTCAGATTGGCTGCCGCGAAGCGCAGAAATGCAAGAAAGCCCGCCCGGTGCAGCGCGGTATCGTAGCGATTCATCGCGTCTTTCTCGGGCAGCTCCACCCCATGCACACGCGCCAGAAACGCCCGCACATTGGCGCGCTGGCCATGCAAGACCTGCCGCAGATAGACCTCATGCGCGCGGGCAAGCGGGTGATGCAGCACCGTGAACAGCGCGCGGCGCGGATGCGTCCGCAGCCACTCGCGCCAAGTATGCGCGGTGAAATCGGCCTGCACGGGGCGGCCCTCGTCAATCTTCGCCATCCAGTCCAGAACGCCCGGATCGGGCGCGCCGGGGATGGGCAGGTAAGCCACCGGCAAGGTTGCGCAGGCGCGCAGCCCCCAGACCATCGGCCCGCGCCTTGGTTCGAAATTCGGCGTGCGCGACAGGTTGAACCGGTCCAGTCGCGCCATCCCCTCGCGCACTGCGCCGGGGTTTGTCAGCTTTTGCTCCAGCGGTTCGGGGTTCTGGCGCTTCAGCTTGCGCGAGGGTGCCTCGATCCGTGATGCCATCCCCAGCCACGTCGCCAGCCCGTTCAGAACCTCGACATCATTGGCGTCTTCATAGGCCAGATAGAACGCAGTCTGCCCGCTGGTCTGCAACATCCGCAGGATCTGGGTCTGAAACGACTGAATACGCGTCACATGGTCTTCGAATTCCGCCGGGTCAAAGCCCACTTGCGCCGAGCGCTTGGTCTTCACATCGCCCAACTTCCATTGCTGCGTGGCCTGCGCAATTTTCAGCGACACATAGCTGTCCAGCGGGTTGCGCGTCAGGATGATTTTGGCGCAGCGTGGGTCTTGCATGAAGGTGGGCAACACCCGTGCATCGTGGTCATGAAAGAACCGGAACCCCGTCAGGTCGGCCTGTTCGCGAATGGCCCATAAAAGCGCCATCGGGTTGCGGTCGCGTTCGGCCAGCGTGACGCCATACAGCTCTGCCTTGCCTTCATGCGATATGAAATGCGAGTTGAACACCTCACCTTCGCAGGTAATGCCCTCGAATTCGTTTAGATTGGCCTCGACCAGGTTGGACCCTGTGCGCATTTCGGCCAAAACGACGAAATAGTCGAAAGGGGCGTCATTTGTCATGGGAAGTTCCTATATCGCGCCTGAACGGCCTTCGAAATCGCGCAGCAGCACCGGGGGCAAGCCCTTGTTGCGCAATTCCTTCAAGAAATCTTCCAACCCGTCAAGCGACTGCATCTCTGGCTGGTTGGTCCCGGCGACAGCAGCGTCGGGCAGCATCTTGGCCAAGACCTCGGACAGGTTCCGCTCCGGCGCTTGCAGAAATTCGGCCAGGGTCCAGACCCGCACATCCGCCTGAACCCAGCGCGATTGCAACACGGACAACATATGCTGTTCGCGCTTTTGCAGCAATGCAACATGAGCTAGCAGGTCGTCAGGCCGGAACTCGCCACGAAACAGCGGTAGCAGAAAACACCCGCTGACCACCGAAATCTGGGCGTTGCGATCCTTGGCCATGAACCACATCAGGTCTGCGGGGATATGGTCACGCGCAGCGATAGAAAAACACTGTCTTTCGCCGCGCGTAGCCCAAAGCATGTTGGTCAGGAACATGCGCGGGTTGTAATCGCGCAGCGCCGCGCTGTCGGAAATCGCGCCATGCCAGATTTTCGCCCCACCGTGGAAATGCACCTTCTCGGGTGCATAAAGATGACCATGCGCGCGCGTGCCCGTGGCCTGTCCCAGCCAGTACTCAAAGCCGCGAAACAACTGGTCGAACCCGCTGAACACCGAATAGGGGCCAGCGGTCAACGCCTGCCCGCTGCCGTCATGCGGGAAGCGGCTTTGCATATACAGGCCCGCGCGCCCTTCGGTGCGTTGGCGTTCGGCCAGTTCGAAATAGCGGTCGATCTTGGCAGGCTCGGCGGGCACAGGCGCCAGTTTGCTGGCCTGATCTGTCAGGAAAAACCGATACAGATTCTCTGCCTGCGGCCAGATTTTGCGCGCCAGAAACCGATCAGACCGGCGCAAAAGTTGCAGATGGTCGTCGTAGAACAGATTGGGCCGCCCGTTGCGGTCGAATTTCACCAAGGTCAAAGAATGGCTTTCGATGCGCCGCCCATGCAGGCGCGCCAGAGTCTGGAAATAGCTTTCATCAGGTATCCAGCAGCCTTTGAAATAACGCTCGTAGCGTGCCCGCTTGGGATGCGTCAGGATCGCTTCCAGCGTGGCACGCGACAGGCACCACCATTGCGACCCCATATGCGGCTCCAGCGGGCGCGGGATTTCGCGTGAAATACCGAAGCGGCGTTGCAGATCCACCATGCGGTCGAATAGCCAGCGCCGTTTGCGCCAGGAGAACGGGAAATAGAGCGTGAAGCGTTCGCGCGACAGCCCGCCGGTGATCCAGTCGGCATGGTCGACGGCGACCGATTCTATGAAATCCGTGCCCTCATGCGCCCGCAGATGGGTGACAAGCTCTGCCGCCGGGCGCAATGGCAGGCAGGCGCCCGACATTAGAAGAACATGCCCGATACTGCCAAAATCGCGCAGCAGCAATTCTGCGGCGCTCTGGCTGGCCGCGACAATGCTCCATGAGCCCCACTCGCAGCGGTGTCGCGGGGCCATGCGCAACAGCGGATGCGCGCCGATATCTGCTTGCATGGCGGCGACCTGCGCTTGCGGCACGGCGCTGTCGATATGCAGCGCCACCGCGCAGCCCGCGTTCAGCCAGAACCGCGCGACTTGCGCGGCGCGGTCCAGCGCCGTGTGGCACAACATAACCACACCCAGTGTCGGGGCTGCTGCGTTCATGCCCAATCCCCTTTCGACATCAGCCCCAGAATTTCCAACTGACGCCAGTTTATGTATTCGGTTGAATGTTCGCACCAAAGGTTTTGCCCGTCGCGCAATTTCAGGTCATAGGCACGGTATTCGCGGCTGTCCGCATAATGCTGGCCACGCTGTAATTCCTCATTCGCCTTATCCATGATCGTATCAAGGAACTTGGCGTGCAGCAGCACGCCAGACGCCTGCTCACCACCGGTATCGTCATAAACGCGGTTCAAGCCGCGCGGCAAGGCCATGTGGCTGGAGCTGACATAGGCGTATTTGCGCGACCAGCGCACCAGCGGCACCTTGTTCAACGCCGGTGCCTGCTCTGGGCTGTCGGCCATGAACAGACGCTGGCGCACGCCACCCTGTATCCACAAATTGCCCATCAGTGGGTTCTGCTTAAGTGAATAATTGGCCGCATCGAACCAACGCGCAATTTCGAACGGGTTTTGCCCCGCACTATAGGGCTGGGCAGCGATCGGGCCTTTGGGATACATGTCCAGCAGCATGGCCGAAAACGACTTGCGCCCTTGGCTATCCAGCCAATCTGTCAGCGCCTGCAACGGGCGCGTGTCAGCATAGGGATACAGCAGGAATTCATCGACATCGGCCACAAGGCACCAATGATCCGCCCCATAACGCCATTGCAGGTGGTTCAGCCAGTCCACCCCGAAGCAAGACCCTTTGTAACTGGCCTGCGTGGTCCAAAGCGACACGTCACGTTGCTTTTCAAGATACTCCGCCGTGCCATCATCGGACCCGTTATCGACCATCAGAAAATGGCCGACCCCCATCTTGCGGTAATACTCCAGGAAATAGGGCAGGCGCAGATGTTCGTTGCGCAGTGTCGTGAAGCACAGAACATCGTTGGGCCGGATGCGATCGGTGCGGTTGACACGCGTGCGCAATTCCAGACTTTTCCGAAGCGCGCGCATCAGCTTGACTTGCCGCCTTGCACGTAATTTCAATTGAGTTTTAAATCCCATTAAATACCACTCGCACACTCTCATCGGCCAACTTCGGCAGCCTTGATCCAGTCATGCCCGAGCGGTTGGCCAAATGCAACGATCTTGCCCAATAGCGGTTATTGTTGCCTAAAACATGGCAACGAAACCAGTTCTTTCTCAGGCCCAGCCACCCCGAGAGATGAGACCAAGGCTTTCAAGCTGCTCCCAACTCTCGAACCGGGCGGAGTGCGCGCACCACAGATCAGGAGCGGCGGCCACTGCATCGTAATAGGCATCGAATACCGGCGCGTTGCCGAAATGCTCGGCGCGGGCCTTTTCCACCGGCGCGCGCTCTACGATCTGGGGCAGAAACTTGGTGTGCAAGAGCGCGCCTGAAATCCCCTCGCCCGCCCCCCGCGCATAAACCGCGTTCAGATGGCGCGGCAGGATGGAATGGGTCGAGTTGACCCATGTGTTATGCGCGGTCCATTTCACCAAGGCCAGCTTGGTCAGCGTGGGCGCGCGGTTGGGCTGGTCCGCAAAGAATGCGCGCGCGCGCGGCCCCCCCTGAATAAGCAGGCAGTCCAACAAAGGTTTGTGCGA
This sequence comes from Roseinatronobacter domitianus, assembly GCF_023336755.1. GTDB lineage: Bacteria > Pseudomonadota > Alphaproteobacteria > Rhodobacterales > Rhodobacteraceae > Roseinatronobacter > Roseinatronobacter domitianus. The sequence goes on from NZ_JALZWP010000005.1 coordinate 32,646, forward strand.
TATGGTGTAATTGCCGGGATCGAACCAATGCAGCGTTTGCAGCGGGTCTTGCCCCTGCGTCACATGCACCCGGTCAAGTGCGCCTTTGGGGTAAAGTTCCAGCATCATTGCAGGCAGGATCGGTTGGTCTGTGTCGTCCAGCCAGTCGGTCAGCGCGCGCAGGGGACGGGTCTGCCAATGCGGATAGATCAGCAATTCATCGGCATCGGCAACCACACACCAATGGCCCCGCGCGTGGCGCAGCATCAGCCAGTTCAGCCAGTCCACACCAAAGCGCGAGGCGCGATAACTGGCCTGCGTGCTCCAGACTGACGTATCGGGCTGCGCCAGAAGCGTGTCTAATGTTCCGTCATCGCTGCCATTGTCCACAAAACAGAAATGATCCACCCCAAGCGCCCGGTAGTGTTTCAGAAACCAGTCAATCCGGTCGCCCTCATTGCGGATGGTGCAAAACAGCAGGATCGCCCCCTGGCCCCAGCGACCGCGCTTGAGGGTGCGCAATTCGCGCGCTTTGGCGATGGCGCGCGCACGCAACCGACGGCGCTTCCAATCCATGCGGAAGCGGAACCAGTGATCTTGCGAGGAGGGCAGTTCGGAATACATGCGCGCCTTTTGCCTAGCTTGGCCCAGAGAAGCGCGACAGGCCCGAAAGCGCAAGCCCAAGCTAACCCCAACGCAAAACAGAGCGCCCCAAACGGGCGCCCCGGATTTCGTCGGGAGGCAACACTGCCTACTGCGCGGCCTGACGCTGCGCCATAAGGTCCGTCAGGAAATCATCCAACTCGTCATGCAGTTCCGAACGGGCAAGGCCAAAAGCCACAGTCGCTTGCAGGAACCCGGCTTTCGAGCCGCAATCATAGCGTTGACCGTCAAAACGGTAGCCATAAACGTTCTGTTTTTCTGCAATCTCGCGGGCAATTGCGTCGGTCAACTGAATTTCGCCCCCCGCACCCGGTTTGATTTCGCCCAGATGGCGCATCACATCAGGTGACAGGATATAGCGGCCAATCGCGGCCAGGTTTGAAGGTTGTGTGCCTGGCGCAGGTTTTTCGACCATGCCGCGCATTTGCAGGCTGCGGCCAATCGTCGGCGGGACATCCATGATGCCATAGCTCGACGCCATATGCGGTGCGACTTCCATCGCCGCGATCATGTTGCCGCCGGTCTCCTCATAGGCTTCGACCATCTGTTGCAGACAGGGCGTGTCTGCGGCGATGACGTCATCGGGCAGCAGCACTGCAAAGGGCTCATCTCCGATCAGGTGGCGCGCGCACCACACGGCATGGCCAAGGCCAAGCGCCTGATGTTGGCGGACATAGGCAATCGCCCCGCTATCCATGTTGGTGTCTTCCAACACCTCCAGAAGGGCTGTTTTGCCCTTTGCCTTCAAGGACGCTTCCAGTTCCGGGGCACGGTCGAAATAGTCTTCCAATGCACCTTTGCCGCGCGAGGTCACGAAGATAAATTCCGTAATCCCCGCTGCGCGGGCTTCATCAATCGCGTATTGGATCAGAGGGCGGTCCACCAAAGTCATGATCTCTTTCGGGACCGACTTTGTCGCGGGCAGGAACCGGGTGCCCATCCCTGCGACAGGGAAGACCGCTTTCGTAACCTTGCGTCTCATTCCATACTCCGTTCTGGATGGCGTTTCACATAACGTCACCTAACGGGGTAAATGCGGCAGGTTTGCGTTCAGACTTTGCGCAGAATCGTAAAAGTTAACGAATTCATCAAGGCCCACTGCCTTATTCCGGCAAAACCAGGTCAACCTTCGGGTTACGGGCAATGAAGAACGGGTTTTCATAGCCGGGCTTGCCGTAATGCAACGGCGTATGGTCGTCAAAACGCAGCACCTGCCCGCCCGCGCCGCGCAGCACAGCGTCGCCCGCCGCCGTGTCCCATTCCATAGTTCGGCCAAGGCGTGGGTAAAGATCCGCCTCTCCTGCGGCGACAAGGCAAAATTTCAACGACGACCCGGCGCTGCGCATGTCGGCCACATTGTAGCGGTTGATATAGGCATCGGTTGCGGCATCGCGGTGCGATTTAGACGCGACCACTATCAATGCGCTCGCATCGGGCGCGCTGAGATGCAGCGGACGGGTCTGACCGGGGGTAACAGGGTCGAACGGGCCAAGCTCTTCCACGCTGGCACCATCCGCATCCGTGTAGAACATCCGGCCCTTCGCCGGGGCGTAGACAATCCCGGCCACTGGCACGCCGTCCATGACAAGCGCTATATTGACGGTGAAATCCCCGCGCCGCTTGATGAATTCTTTGGTGCCGTCCAAAGGGTCGACAATCAGAAAGGTAGACGCGGTAGCCCCGTGCGTGTCGGCCTGTTCTTCGGTCACAAGCGCGACATCGGGCATTTCAGCGCGCAGACCTGCGCTGATAACATCATCCGCCAGCCTGTCGGCGCGCGTCACCGGGCTGTCATCGGCTTTGCTTTCCACCCCCATATCGGCGCTGTCATAAACCTGCATGATCTGCGCCCCCGCTTCCAATGCAAGGCGGCGAAACAGGGCGACACGGTCGACAGCACGCAACATGATAGCTCCTTAAGCAGCGGCAGATTGTCGTTTGCCGTGATTTCGTCTAAATTTTTCTATATTGGCATGGCACACAGGCGACAATCGGAAACCGGCTCATATGTTCAGCCCGACCACATCACGCTCTTTCTGGTGGCAACTTTGGCACACGCTAGAGTTGATATTCACCCAATCGGTGCGCAATGTTCGCAAGAACCACGGCAATGCCATCATCGGCCTGATGCTGAACATTGTGCAAACGATGATTCTTTTGGGTGTGTTTCTACTTATCTTCGTGTTCGCCGGGGCGCGCGGTGCCGCCATCCGGGGCGATACGCTGATTTACCTTATGAGCGGCGTTGTCCTGTTCATGGCGCATATCAAAACGCTCTCTGCCGTCGCCTCGGCAGAGGGGCCGAATTCTGCGATGATGAAACACCGCCCCATGAACCCGATCGTGGCGATTGGCGGCGCAGCCTTGGCAGAGCTTTACATCCAAATCCTGTCAATCGCGGTCATTCTGTTCCTGTATCACACGATCTGGACGCCGGTGGTTATCGACAAACCCTTCGGGGCCTTTGCCATGCTTTTAGCGGTCTGGTTTTCCGGGCTGGCCATCGGCCTTGTGATGTATGCGATCAAACCATGGTTTCCATCGGTTGCGAAATTGCTGACCACGCTGATCTCGCGCATGAACATGGTCGCGTCGGGTAAGTTCTTTCTGGCCAACACGCTGCCTGCAAGTGTGCTGCCTTATTTCACATGGAACCCGCTGTTTCATGCCATTGACCAAGCGCGCGGATTTGCTTTTATCAACTACAACCCCTTCAACACTTGGCTTTACTATCCGCTCATCTTCAGTCTGTGCCTGATCGTTATCGGCATGCTGGGAGAGTTCTACACCCGCAACCGCGCATCGCTGAGCTGGGCCGCGCGGCAGTAATCCTCCGACACACGTTATTTGACCGTCATCATTTGCGGCCATGCCTTGAAATCGCTGCGCAACACGTCCAATTTTAGCGGATGGTCTTAATACTCGGACTTTTGATCGTCTTTGCCGCAATTCTGATCTTGCGGCCTTGGCAGCGGCGCGGGTGCCGCTGGCGGGAAGATCGGCGTGCCTTGGCGGATGGGCGGGTTCTGCACGTCTGCGCGGCGTGCGGCGCAGAGATGGCGCTTCCGAAAGGACGAAACCCGAAACATTGTCTGGCAGGAGAGCAGCAATGACCAAAACACCGACCGAGGCCCCGCCAGACGCTGACGCGCGCCGCCAGGTTGTCCCTGTCATCTGCTACCCGAACGACACGCTGCATGTCCCGCCCCTAGACCAATACCGCGCGGCCCGCGACACCGCGCAAGCTACGGATCACACGCGCATCCCCCCGCGACAGGCCAGGTGCTTTCATGTCACCGCAGGCAGTTTCTTTCGCATTACCTGCCCGGACGGGGCGCAGGTCGGGGATCTGAACCTGTTTGCCGCCCGCAATCTGGACGAGCGGTTCTTTTCCGGAAAAACCCGCGCGCTTCACGGCAGCCATGTGGGCATCGGAAACCGGCTATGGTCCTGCCTGCCTTATCTGCGCCCGATGGCCACGATCACAGAGGACACGCTGTCATGGTATGGGCAGGATGAATTCGGCGGCCGGGTGCATGACGTGATCGGCACGCGCTGCGACCCCTACACGCACCACCTTCTGACCGGGCAGGACTACCACAACACCTGCCATTCCAACCTGACGCGCGCGCTGGCTGCCGAAATGGGCATGCCGCTGACCGAAGCCGAAGGGCATATCCACGATGTGCTCAACGTGTTCATGTGCACTGGCTTTACCCGCGACACGGGCCAGTATTTCATGAAAACCAGCCCGGCGCGCGCAGGCGATTACATCGAATTCTTCGCAGAGATCGACCTTCTTGGTGTGCTCTCCGCCTGCCCCGGCGGCGATTGCGGGGCCGAGCACAGCTCTGACGCCGCCACCTGCCACCCGCTGGAGGTGACGGTCTACGCGCCGAAAGCGGGCCAATTAGACGGCTGGTATGCCCCATCCTACAACCGCTACTCGCGCCGCCACGCGCCCGAATAGCGCCACACCATCAAGCCATATTGACCGGGACGGGAAAGCGCGACATATCAGCGGGCATGACACAGCTTTCCCATATCCGGAACTTCTCGATCGTGGCGCATATCGACCACGGAAAATCCACGCTGGCGGATCGGCTGATCCAGTCAACCGGCACCGTATCCGACCGCGACATGAAAGAGCAGATGCTCGACGCGATGGATATCGAACGCGAGCGCGGCATTACCATCAAGGCCAACACCGTGCGCATCGACTATGTCGCGCAGGATGGCGAAGCCTATGTGCTGAACCTGATCGACACGCCCGGCCACGTGGATTTCGCCTATGAAGTCTCGCGCTCCATGCAGGCGGTCGAAGGCTCGCTGCTGGTGGTGGATGCGTCCCAAGGCGTGGAAGCGCAGACGCTCGCCAATGTCTACACAGCACTCGATGCCGACCATGAAATCGTGCCTGTCCTGAACAAGATCGACCTGCCCGCCGCCGAACCCGATGCCGTGCGCGCCCAGATCGAGGATGTGATCGGGCTGGATGCCTCTGACGCGGTGCTGATTTCCGCCAAATCCGGCCTTGGCATTCCCGATGTGCTGGAAGCCATTGTCAAACGCCTGCCCGCCCCCCAAGGCGACCGCGATGCACCGCTGAAAGCCATGCTGGTCGATAGCTGGTATGACCCCTATCTGGGCGTGGTCGTGCTGATCCGCGTCATGGATGGCGTCATCCGCAAGGGCGACAACATCCGCATGATGCAGACGGGCGCGAAATACGGCATCGACAAGCTGTCGGTTCTGAAACCCGCCATGGTGGACGTGGCCGAACTTGGACCGGGCGAAATCGGCATCTTCACCGGCAGCATCAAGCAGGTGCGCGACACCAAGGTCGGCGACACCATCACGCATGACAAGAAACCCTGCGCCAAAGCCCTGCCGGGGTTCAAACCGTCGGTGCCGGTGGTGTTCTGCGGTCTGTTCCCAGTCGATTCGGCGGAATTCGAGGATTTGCGCACCGGGATCGAGAAACTGGCGCTCAATGACGCGTCCTTTACCTATGAGATGGAATCCTCTGCCGCCCTCGGCTTCGGGTTCCGCTGCGGGTTTCTGGGGCTGCTGCATCTGGAAGTGATCCGCGACCGGCTGGAGCGCGAATACAGGGTGGACCTGATTACCACCGCGCCCTCGGTGGTCTATCACATCCATATGCGCGACGGGACCATGCAGGAATTGCACAACCCCGCGGACCTGCCCGACCTGACCCATGTCGACCATGTGCAGGAACCGCGCATCAAGGCCACGATCCTTGTGCCGGATGATTACCTGGGCGATGTGCTGAAACTGTGTCAGGACCGCCGGGGCATCCAGTTGGACCTGTCCTATGCCGGGTCGCGCGCGATGGTGGTCTATGACCTGCCGCTGAACGAGGTGGTGTTCGATTTCTATGACCGTCTGAAATCCATCACCAAGGGCTATGCGTCCTTCGACTATGAGATCACCGGCTACCGCGAAGATAACCTTGTGAAAATGCAGGTGCTGGTGAATGACGAACCGGTCGATGCGCTGTCGATGATGGTCCACCGCGACCGTGCCGAGGGGCGTGGGCGGCTGATGTGCGAGAAGCTGAAAGAGCTGATCCCCCGCCACATGTTCAAAATCCCGATCCAGGCGGCGATTGGCGGTAAGGTCATCGCGCGCGAGACTTTGGCGGCGTTGCGCAAGGACGTGACGGCGAAATGCTACGGCGGCGACGTCTCGCGCAAGCGGAAGTTGTTGGACAAGCAGAAAGCGGGCAAGAAGAAGATGCGCCAGTTCGGGAAAGTGGAGATCCCGCAGCAGGCGTTTATCTCGGCGTTGAAGATGGATGGGTGAGGGAAAACCACTTGTATTTAATGTATGTCGATGAAAGCGGCGACCCTGGAAATAACATAACGCAATCAAGATATTTTTGTTTGTCTGGTATAGTCGTCCATGAAAGCGAGTGGAGAGACTTCATTGATCGTTTAATAGAGTTTCGACGAACGCTTAGGGATATTTATGGACTGCCAATGCGTTCAGAAATACACTCCGCAGAATTCATTCGAAAAAATGCCTTTGGGATTGAAAAGCATCAGAGGCTGGCAATCTTACGAAACAAAATTGACGAACTTGCAAAACTTAACTCAATTTCAATAACGAATGTGGTTGTGAACAAGTCAAATAAACCAAACGACTATAAGATATTTGAAACAGCGTGGGGAACCTTATTCCAACGTTTTGAGAACACGCTCACCCATGGAAACTTCCCCGGTGGCTACAAGAGATCATTTGGAACCGTTTTCACAGACGCCACTGCTGGCAGGACTCTTCAACTGCAAATGCGCAGAATGGCTCGTCATAACCCCATTCCAAATAGATATGGTGGTGGATTTAGCAACAGGCCCATAACGAGAATCGTTGAAGACCCTTCCGAGCGCGACTCAAAATCCTCGTTGCCAATTCAAGCCTGCGATGTCGTAGCTTACTTTTTGATGCAGAAGCTTAATCCAAATTCGTATGTAAAGCGAAAGAGTGCTGCAAAATATTTTGACAGACTCGAACCCATTCTAAACAAAAACGCCAGTGCACGGGACCCACTAGGGATAGTCATGATATGAAAAGGGCGGACAGTCACCTGCCCGCCAAAAGATCCTAATACCAGGTTATGCCTGGGTTCAGATCTTACACAACATATAGTGCAACAGCCGTCCAAATGCTAGTCATAAACTTCAGCACAGGGGCAATGACCATCCCCGCCCTGCTCGACGGTCGCCGCGCGGCCTGAGCTACCCCGCATACCCGATCGTCGCCGCAATCGCGCGCTTCCACGCGTCGGTGCGGGCCTTGCGCACATCCTCGTCCATCGCAGGCTCGAACCGCGCCTCTGCCGCCCAGGATGCCGCGAAGTCGTCCATCCCCGGCATGACGCCCGCCTTGTGGCCCGCCAGCCACGCCGCCCCCATCGCGGTCGTCTCGAGCACTTTCGGCCGGTCCACCGGCGCGCCCAGAATGTCGGACAGGAACTGCATGGCATAATCGCTCGCCGCCATGCCGCCATCCACCCGCAGCACGGCAGATTCCGCCCCGCCCATATCCGCCTGCATCGCCGTCAGCAGATCGCGCGTCTGGAAGCCCACGCTTTCCAGCGCCGCGCGGGCCAGTTCCGCCGGTCCCGAATTGCGCGTCAGCCCGAAGATCGCGCCGCGACATTCCGCGTTCCAATAGGGCGCGCCAAGGCCGGTGAAGGCGGGGACCAGCACCACATCTTGCGCCGGGTCGGCGCTCTCGGCCAGCCCTTGGGTTTCGGGCGCCGCGCGGATGATCTTGATCCCGTCGCGCAGCCATTGCACCACCGCCCCCGCGATAAAGATGGACCCTTCCAGCGCATAGGTCGGCGTGCCGTCCAACTGGTAGGCAATGGTGGTCAGCAAGCGGTTCTGCGAGCGCACCGCCACATCGCCCGTGTTCAGCAGCGCGAAACAGCCGGTGCCATAGGTGGATTTCAGCATACCGGGTTGAAAACAGGCCTGCCCCACGGTCGCGGCCTGCTGGTCGCCTGCAATGCCAAGGATGGGAATGGGCGCGCCGAACAGGTCGGGCCGGGTTTCGCCAAACTCCGCCGCGCAATCGCGCACCTCTGGCAGCATGGACATGGGAATGCCCAAGCGGTCGCACATGGTCTGCGACCAGCGGCCTTTGCGGATGTCGTAAAGCATGGTGCGCGCGGCATTGGTGGCGTCGGTCACATGCGACGCGCCGCCCGTCAGGTTCCAGACCAGCCATGTATCGACCGTGCCGAAGGCCAGTTCCCCGGCTTCGGCGCGGGTGCGTGCGCCCTCTACATTATCCAGCAGCCACGCCAGTTTGGTGCCAGAGAAATACGGGTCCAGCAGCAGGCCGGTGCGATCCGTGACGGTCTCCTCGAACCCCTCGGCGGCCAGTCGTTTGCACATGTCTGACGTGCGCCGGTCCTGCCAGACGATGGCGTTGTGGATGGGTTTACCGGTTTTGCGGTCCCAGACCAGCGTGGTTTCGCGCTGGTTGGTGATGCCGATGGCGGCGATATCGCCTGCCTTGACGCCGGCTTTCTCCATTACCGCGCGGCAGGTCGCCGCGGTGGTGGACCACAGGTCTGAACAATCATGCTCTACCCAGCCCGACGCCGGGTAATGCTGCGTGAATTCTTCCTGCGCGCTGGCGACCATGCCGAATGTCTGGTCGAACAGGATGGCGCGGGTCGAGGTGGTGCCTTGGTCGATGGAGAGGATCAGGGTCATGCGGCGGGCCTATCTTTGTGCAGGTTGGATCAGCATAGAAAAAGGGCCGGGGTTTTCAATAACCCCGGCCCCCTGTCAGCTCGCGATTACTGCCAGGATGCGATGAGTTCGTCGTAAGAGACGGTCATCGGGGTTTCATCCTCGTTCTCCAGCTTGGGGTAAGGTGCGCCGGGCTGGGCGAACCAGTAGTCAGCATCACGCTCTTCGTTCATCTTCGGGCCAAGATCGCCCTGAACGCCAGCGCGCTCCAACCGCTCCATCACGCTTTCCATATCGGCGCAGAGCGAATCCAACGCCTCTTGCGCGGTTTTGGAACCAGCCATTGCGTCACCGATATTCTGCCACCACAGCTGCGCCAAGCGCGGATAGTCTGGCACATTGGTGCCGGTGGGCGACCACTGCACGCGCGCGGGCGAGCGGTAGAATTCCACCAGACCACCCAGACGCGGTGCGCGTTCGGTGAAGCTTTCATGATTGATGGAGGACTCGCGGATGAAGGTCAGGCCAACATGGCTCTTCTTCACATCCACTGTCTGCGAGGTGACGAATTGCGCATAAAGCCAAGCCGCTTTCGCCCGGTCGACCGGGGTCGACTTCATCAGCGTCCAGGAACCCACGTCCTGATAGCCAACCTTCTGGCCCTCTTTCCAGTATACCCCATGCGGGCTGGGTGCGAGGCGCCATTTCGGCGTGCCATCTTCGTTCATGACCGCATCGCTGTCGACCAGCGGTGCCACGAAGGTGGTGTAAAGGAACATCTGCTGCGCGATGTTGCCCTGACTGGGAACCGGACCTGCTTCAGAGAAGGTCATGCCCATAGCAGAGGGCGGCGAGTAGTTGTTCAGCCAGTCGATGGCTTTTTCCACCGCATAGACAGCCGCAGGGCTGTTGGCGGCCCCACCACGATCGACACAGGCGCCCACGGGCTGTGACGCCTCATTCACGCGGATGCCCCATTCATCGACCGGCAGGCCGTTGGGTTCACCCGTGTCGCCCATGCCAGCCATGGACATCCACGCATCGGTGTAGCGCCAGCCAAGGCTGGGGTCTTTTTTGCCGTAGTCCATGTTGCCAAAGACATTGTCAGCCGGACCACCGGCATAGGACATATCGCGTCCGGTGAAGAACTCGGCGATATGCTCATAGGCTGCCCAGTTGACCGGAACGCCAAGGTCATACCCATAGGCCGCGCGGAAATCTTCCTGGCTTTGCGGGTGGTTGAACCAATCGTAGCGGAACCAATACAGGTTGGCGAATTGCTGTGATGGCAACTGATACAGTTTGCCATCCGGCCCGGTGGTGAACTGGGTGCCGATGAAGTCTTCCAAGTTCAGGGTCGGGCTGGTGACATCGGCGGCTTCGCCTGCCATCCAGTCGGTCAGGTTACGCACCTGCTGGTAGCGCCAATGCGTGCCGATCAGATCAGAGTCGTTGGTGTAGGCGTCATAGACATTTTCACCCGACTGCATCTGCGTTTGCAGCTTTTCGACCACATCGCCTTCGCCGATCAGGTCATGCGTGATGTTGATGCCGGTCATTGCGCTGAAAGCCGGGGCCAGCACCTGCGCTTCGTATTCATGCGTGGTGATGGTTTCCGACACAACTGTGATATCCATGCCGCGGAACGGTTCCGCCGCGTCGATGAACCACTGCATTTCAGCTTCTTGCTGGGCGCGGGTCAACGACGACAGGTCGCCGATCTCTGCGTCCAGGAACGCACGCGCGGCGTCCATATCGGCGAAGGCCGGACCCGCAAGGATCAGCAGCGCCGCCGTGGTTGATTTGAGGTTAAGGTTCATGTGGTGTCCTCCCTTTTTGAACCGGTGAAATGGGGCGGTCATGTTGCGCAAGCCGGGCCTCCCCTCCCCTGTCACGCCTGCGCACTGTCTTGGCCTAGACCCAGCGGAACACCGCTGCGGCATAGACCAGGCAGACTGCCATTGCCCAAGGCTGGGTGTCGGGTCCGACCAGACCCAGCCAGGCAAGATTAATGAAAGCACTTCCCAGAAGCGTGATGAACAGGCGGTCGCCGCGCGTCGTCTCTATGCGCAGGATGCCCACACGCGGGCTTTCCGGGAATTTGAGCGCCAGCACGGTGAACAGCACCAGCAGGCTTGCGATAACGATGAAAAAGATCGCGGTTGGTTGGGTCCAGGCCATCCACTCCATGTGTCGTCCTCCCTATGCTGGTTTACACGCGGCCCAGGGCAAAGCCCTTGGCGATATAGTTGCGCACGAAATAGATCACCAAGGCCCCCGGCACGATGGTCAGGATACCTGCTGCAGCCAGCACCCCCCAATCGACACCCGCCGCGCCGACCGTGCGGGTCATGGTGGCCGCAATGGGTTTGGCATTGACCGTGGTCAGGGTGCGCGACAGCAGCAGTTCCACCCATGAGAACATGAAGCAGAAGAACGCCGCGACCCCGATGCCCGATGCGATCAGCGGAGTGAAGATTTTGACGAAGAAAGCACCAAAGCTGTAGCCGTCAAGGTAGGCGGTCTCGTCAATTTCCTTGGGCACGCCGCGCATGAACCCTTCAAGGATCCAGACCGCCAGCGGCACGTTGAACAGACAATGCGCCAGCGCCACCGCGATATGCGTGTCAAACAGCCCAACCGAGGAATAGAGCTGGAAGAACGGCAGCGCGAACACGGCAGGCGGTGCCATGCGGTTGGTCAGCAACCAGAAGAACAGGTGCTTGTCGCCCATGAAATGATAGCGGCTGAAGGCATAGGCGGCAGGCAGCGCCACGGCGAGGCTGATAACCGTGTTCAGCACCACATAAATCAGCGTGTTGACATAGCCCATATACCAGCTTGGGTCGGTCAGAATGGTGACGTAGTTCTGCAATGTCAGATCACGCGGCCAAAGCGTGAAGCTGCTGAGGATTTCGCCATTCGTTTTCAGGCTCATGTTCATCAGCCAATAGATCGGCAACATCAGGAACACGAGGTAGAGCGTCATCACCACGGCGCGGCTGTTGATGCGCGGCAGGCCGAACCCGGTGCGGGTTTTGGCGCTGCTGGCGGTCCGGGTCACGATTGCATCGGCCATCCGTCACATCCCCTTCTTGTCTAGATTGGTCATCACCGTGTAGAACACCCAGCTGATCGCAAGGATCACAAGGAAATACATGATCGAGAAGGCCGCAGCCGGACCAAGATCAAACTGGCCAAGTGCCATTTTCACCAGGTCGATCGAAAGCATCGTGGTCGTGCTGCCCGGCCCGCCGCCGGTGACAACGAACGGCTCTGTATAGATCATGAAACTGTCCATGAAGCGCAGCAACACAGCGATCATCAGAACGCCCATCATCTTGGGCAGTTCGATATACCGAAACACGGCCCAACGGCTGGCTTGGTCAATCTTGGCCGCCTGATAATAAGCATCTGGGATGGATTTCAGCCCGGCATAGGCCAACAGTGCCACCAATGATGTCCAATGCCAGACATCCATCGCGATGATCGTCACCCATGCATCGAACGGGTCCTGAGTGTAGTTGTAGTCAATCCCAAGTTTATCAAGCGTGTAACCCAGCAGACCAATGTCCACCCGGCCAAACACCTGCCAGATGGTGCCCACCACATTCCACGGAATAAGCAGCGGCAAGGACATGACCACAAGGCAGAAACTGGCCCAGAACCCGCTTTTCGGCATGTTCAGCGCGACATACACGCCCAGCGGCACTTCTATCGCGAGGATGATGCCAGAGAACATCAACTGCCGTTGCAGCGCGTTCCACATGCGGTCGTCATGCAACATCTTCTCGAACCATTCTAGGCCGGCCCAGAAGAACTGATTGTTGCCAAAACTGTCCTGCACCGAATAGTTGACCACCGTCATCAGCGGAATAACCGCCGAAAACGCCACAAGAATAAGGACCGGGAGCACAAGAAACCATGCTTTCTGGTTGACGGTCTTGTTCATTACGCGGCCCTCCCCTGTGGCGCGACGCGCCAATCGTCGGCATAGACATTCACATGCGCCGGATCGAACCAGACGCGGGTCATATCCGGGCTGATCTGGTCGTCTTCTCCGGCAACAATGTTGATTTCTTGTCCGAACAGCTCTGCGCGGACCAGCTTATGCCGTCCCACATCCTCGACGCGCCGCACCTTCACGGGCAGGCCCGCATCGGCGCTCAGACGCGCGAATTCGGGACGGATGCCAATGGCGGTCTTGCCGGTAATCGTGCCATATCCATCGGGTAGCGCCAGTTCGGTGCCATGCACGATGGCGCGCGCGCCTTCCACCTGCGCCGGGATCACGTTCATACCGGGAGAGCCGATGAAATACCCCACGAAAGTATGCGCGGGCCGCTCGAACAATTCCTCTGGCGTGCCGATCTGCACCACGCGCCCGTCATACATGACCACCACCTTGTCAGCGAAGGTCAGCGCCTCTGTCTGGTCATGCGTGACATAGATCATCGTATGGCCAAAATCGTGATGCAACTTCTTAAGCTGCGTGCGCAATTCCCACTTCATATGCGGGTCGATCACGGTCAGCGGCTCGTCGAACAGCAGCGCATTGACATCCTTGCGCACCATGCCGCGGCCAAGGCTGATCTTCTGCTTGGCATCCGCTGTCAGCCCGCGCGCCTTGCGGTCCAGCTCTGCCTCCATCCCGATCATGGTTGCAATTTCCTGCACCCGCGCGGCAACATAAGCCGGGTCTTCGCCCCGGTTGCGCAGCGGAAAGGAAAGGTTATCGCGCACCGTCATGGTGTCGTAGACCACCGGGAACTGGAACACCTGCGCAATGTTGCGATCTGCCGTCGTGGCCTGCGTCACGTCCTCCCCGTTGAACAGGATACGGCCCTGAGACGGGTGCAGCAGCCCGGAAATGATGTTCAGAAGCGTGGATTTACCACAGCCGGATGACCCAAGCAGCGCATAGGCCGCGCCATCCTCCCAGTCATGGTTAAGTTCCTTCAACGCAAAATCATCTTCCGATTTTGGATTCGGAAGGTAAGAATGCGCAAGATTGTCGAGTGTGATGCGTGCCAAAGCGTCGTATCCTCCTCAGGCCGCCAGCGCGTAAGCGGCGGGTGCGACCAAGTGGCCATCTGCGTCGAAAATGTAGACATGGCGCGGGTCCAGCCACACCGACAACTCGCGGCCCAACTCCAACTCGTGCACGCCATGCACCAACCCCACCCAGCGTTCGCCATGATGGTCCAGATGCACGAAGGTTTCCGAGCCGGTCAGTTCCGTCACGTTCAGCGTGGCGTGAAATTCGACTGCATCGGCGGAATGTTTGCCGATTTCCAAGTGGTTGGGCCGGAACCCGGCGATATAGTCGCCATCTGCCAATGCCGCCAACTGACCCGTTGCAGGGGCGTTTTGTCCATCGCCAAAGGCGATAGCGCCCCCCTTTTTCTGGATCGTCAGAAAATTCATGGGCGGATCGCTGAAAACCCGCGCGGTCGTCGCATCGACCGGCTGGCGGTAAACATCGGGCGTCAGGCCGAATTGCGTGACACGCCCCTCACACAAGGTAGCGGTGTTGCCACCCAGCAAAAGCGCCTCTTCCGGTTCGGTTGTGGCATAGACGAATATCGACCCGGACGCCTCGAATATCTTGGGAATTTCGATCCGCAATTCCTCGCGCAGCTTGTAATCCAGATTGGCAAGGGGTTCGTCCAGCAAGACCAACCCGGCATTCTTAACCAAGGCGCGCGCCAATGCGCAGCGCTGTTGTTGCCCGCCCGACAATTCCAGCGGCTTGCGGTCCAGCATAGGCGTCAGTTTCATAAGTTCCGCTGTTTCACGCACGCGGGCATCAATCTCAGACTGTTTCAGTCCCATCAGCTTCATAGGAGAGGCGATATTGTCGTAAACGCTCATTGACGGGTAGTTGATGAATTGCTGGTAGACCATCGCAACCTTGCGATCCTGAACCCGCATTCCGGTCACGTCCTTGCCGTTCCAGATCACCTTTCCGGTCGCGGGCACATCCAGCCCCGCCATCAGCCGCATCAGCGATGTCTTCCCCGAGAGCGTTGGGCCCAAAAGCACGTTCATCGTGCCTTTTTCCAACGTCAGGTCGGTCGGGTAGATGTGCACCTGTCCGTCAACCTGTTTCGATACACCCTGTAACTCCAACGACATGCCGCCCCCCTTATTCCGCCGCTTGGCGCATATGCTCGCGTTGTGTTGCCATCCATGCGTCAAGCGCGGCAATTTCATCCTTTGACAGCCGAAGCCCCAGTTTGCTGCGCCTCCACACAACATCCTCGGCCCGCTTTGCGAATTCATGCTCCATCAACCAAAGCACTTCTGCCTCGGTCAGCGTTGCGCCAAAATCGCGGCCCAAATCTTCTGCACCGGTCGCGCCCTCCAGAATGCGCGCGACATCCGTGCCATACCCCCGCACCAGGCGCAGCGCCCAAGCGTTGGTCAGGAAGGGATAGTTCCGGCGCAATTCGGCTACCAGCTCAGACACGCCATCCACCGGGAAATCTCCGCCAGGCAATGTCACACCCGCTGTCCAATTCCCCTTGGTCACGGAAAGCTCCGCCGTGATCTTGTCCATCGCAGCCTCTGCGAGCCGCCGGTAAGTGGTTATCTTGCCGCCGAAAATATTCAAAAGCGGCGCACCGCCGGCTTTGTCCACCTTCAACGTGTAATCGCGTGTGGCAGCCGTCGCACTGGATGCGCCGTCATCATAAAGCGGGCGGACACCGGAATAGCTCCAGACCACCTGTTCCTTGGTCACCGGCTTGGCAAAATATTGGCTGGCGAAATTCAGCAGGTAGTCGCGTTCTTCCGGGGTGCATTCGGGCGCTTTCGAGGGGTCTTCATGCTCGGCATCCGTGGTGCCGATCAGGGTGAAATCCGTCTCGTAGGGGATGGCGAAAATGATCCGCCCATCGGTCCCTTGAAAGAAGTAGCACTTGTCATGGTCGAACAGTTTACGGGTCACGATATGGCTACCGCGCACAAGGCGAACGCCATCGCTACTGTTGCTGCGCAGCTTGGTCTGGATGATATCACCCACCCAAGGCCCACCCGCGTTCACCAGCATCCGCGCATAATGCACTTTGGTGCTGCCGGTTTCCGTGTCTTCTGTTTCTACACGCCACAGATCATCCTCGCGCTGCGCAGAGACGACCTTGGTGCGCGTCATGATCTGTGCCCCGCGCATCGCGGCGTCGCGGGCATTCAGCGACACAAGGCGCGAATCCTCGACCCAGCAATCGGAATATTCATAAGCCTTGGCGAATTGCGGCTGCAAAGGCGCGCCTTCGGGACTATTGCGCAGGTCCAGCGTGCGGGTGCCCGGCAGGATCTTGCGGCCGCCCAAAGTGTCATACAGAAACAAGCCCAAGCGGATCAACCAAGCCGGGCGCCGTCCCTTCATCCAGGGCATGACAACACTCAGCAAGCGCGAGGTCGGCGTGTCCGACTCGAACCGCATATCCTTGTGATACGGCAACACAAAGCGCATGGGCCACGCGATATGCGGCATGGCGCGCAGCAATACCTCACGTTCGACCAGGGCTTCGCGGACAAGCCTGAATTCAAAATATTCAAGGTAGCGCAAGCCACCGTGAAACAGCTTTGTCGAAGAAGAGGATGTCGCCGATGCAATATCGTTCATCTCGGCCAGCGCAACCGACAGGCCGCGCCCGGCAGCATCGCGTGCAATCCCGCACCCGTTGATACCACCACCAATAATGAACACGTCGCTGACGCGCGACAAACGCTGGCTCATCGCTTCCTCCCAAGCTTCGAACTGACCACAAACTTGCGCAGATAAATGAAAAACGCAATAGTTTTATTTTCGTTTGTGTTCGTTTTTGGGGATTTAGCGGCGAAAGCCTTGAAAACTAGATAAAATCAAAACTTTCCGCACCGCAACTGTTTGCCTTGGCGCGGTTTGCCCATATCATTACCTTTTTGTAAATTCAGAGCCGCGTACATGTCGCAAACCTTCCGTTATCCGACCATCTTGGAAATCGCCCGCCGCGAGGGGAAAGTCACCGTCGACGGGCTGGCCGAGCATTTTGGCGTGACCCTGCAAACCATCCGCAGAGATCTGACCGAACTGGCCGATGCCGGCAAACTGGAACGCGTGCATGGCGGCGCGATCCTGCCATCCGGGACAACGAATATCGGCTACGAAGAACGCCGCGCGCTGAATACGGACGCAAAATCTGCGATCGCACGGGCTTGCGCTGCGCGGATTTCTGACAACTCGTCATTATTCCTGAATATCGGCACCACGACAGAAGCGGTCGCGCATGAATTGCTGCACCGTGAGAACCTGATGGTAGTTACGAACAACATCAATGTTGCCAATATTCTTGTGTCCAATCCGGGCTGCGAAATTGTCCTGACAGGCGGCCATCTGCGCCGTGCCGATGGCGGGCTGGTCGGGCAGCTTGCCGCCGAAACCATCCGCAATTTCAAGTTCGACCTTGCCGTGATCGGCTGCTCGGCGCTGGATATCGACGGCGACATGCTGGACTTCGACATTCAGGAAGTCAGCGTCAGCCAAGCCATCTTGCGCCAGTCACGCCGCAGTTTTCTGGTGGCGGACCATTCCAAGTTCAAGCGCAGCGCGCCGGCCCGCATTGCGTCTATGGCCGATGTGGACGTGTTCTTCACCGACCGCCCCGTGCCAGAGAGCTTGGGCCAATCCTGCGCCGATTGGGGCACCGAGGTGGTGGCGGCGCAGGCCTGACACTCAGCCCGCTTCGGCGCGTTCCGCAAGGGTCAGCCATTCTTCCTCTGCCGCAGCCAGAGAGGTCTGGCGCTGCGTCAATGCCTCGGTGGCTTTGCGGAATTTCACCGGCTCGCGGGTGAACAACTCGGCATCCGACAACAGCTCTTCCAGCTTGACGATCTCGGCCTCCAGCCGCGCAATCTCGGCAGGCAATTTCTCCAGCCGGTGCGATTCGGTAAAGGTTAGCGCCTTGGGTTTGGCGGATTTCGCCTCTTTCACCGGCTTGGCCTGCGCTTTGGGCATGGGCGCCGTGGCGGGGGCCGCCGTCTCGGAGCGTTGCGCCAGGTAATCCGACCAGCCACCGGCATAGGCCGTCACATGCCCCTCCCCTTCGAAGACCAACGTGGTGGTGGCAATCCGGTCAATGAAATCGCGGTCGTGGCTGACCAGCAGCACCGTGCCGTCAAAGCTGCCCAGCAGGTCTTGCAGCAGGTCCAGTGTTTCCACGTCCAGATCGTTGGTCGGCTCATCAAGCACCAGCAGGTTCGCCGGTTGCGCCATGATCCGCGCCAGCAGAAGCCGCGCCTTTTCACCACCCGACAACGAGCGCACCGGCGCGCGGGCCTGAGATTCGTCGAACAGGAATTCCTTCAGATAGCCAACCACATGCCGGGGCTGCCCGCGCACCATGACCTGATCGGCCTGCCCCGACACCGCCATCAGCGGATCGCCCGTCAGGTTTTCCCACAGTGACGAATTCGGGTCGAGCTGCGCGCGGGTCTGGTCAAACACCGCCGTTTGCAGGTTGGTGCCAAGGCGGATCGCGCCTTGATCGGCCTGCTCCTGCCCGGTCATCAGGCGCAACAGCGTGGTCTTGCCCACGCCATTGGGGCCGATCATGGCCACGCATTCGCCGCGCATTACCCGCAAAGAGAAATCTTGCAGGATGGTGCGGTCGCCGTAGGATTTGGACACGCTATCCAATTCCGCCACAAGCTTGCCAGATGGTGGCGCTGCGTCAAACGCCATCGCCGCCGTGCCCTGCCGCTTGATCTGGCCCGCGCGCTCGGCGCGCAGGTCAGCCAACGCGCGCACCCGACCTTGATTGCGTTTGCGCCGCGCGGAAATACCTTCGACCGCCCAGCGCGCTTCGGCCTTGATCTTGCGGTTCAGCTTGTGGCGCGCATCGTCCTCTTCGGCCCAGATCTTGTCGCGCCACTCCTCGAACCCGTCAAAGCCCGCTTCGCGGCGGCGCACTTGCCCGCGATCCACCCAGAGGGTCGCCCGTGTCAGCGCGCGCAAAAACGCGCGGTCATGGCTGATGAGCACGAAAGCCGCGCGAGTCTCGCGCAGGCGTTCTTCCAGCCAATGAATGGCGGTGATGTCCAGATGGTTCGTCGGCTCGTCCAGCAGCATCAAGTCGGGCGCTTCGGCCAGCAGCCGCGCAAGGGCCGCGCGGCGCCGCTCACCGCCAGAGGCTTTGGACGGCTCCAAGTCCGGGTCAAATTCCAGCCCTTCGGCGGCAATATCGACGCGCCATTGCTCGGACGGGTCCAGCGTTTGCATGGCGTAATCGCCCAAAGTGGCAAAACCCGCGAAATCCGGGTCCTGTTCCATATACCCGACCGACATGCCCGGCGGCAGGGTGCGGGTGCCGGAGTCGGGTTCCACAAGTCCGGCCATGATTTTCATCAAGGTCGACTTGCCAGACCCGTTGCGCCCCACAAGCGCCACGCGGTCGCCGGGTTGCACGTTCATATCCAGCCCGTCCAGCAGCGGGTTGCCGCCAAAGCCAAGGCCGATTCCAGAGAGTTGTAACAGGGGTGCTTGTGCCATGGGGCGCATATAGGCTGCGTTGGCGGGTGTTGAAAGCGTTAAAGCAGCAGACCGGGCGTGTCGCCCATATCCAACCCCGGAAACACCAACTGGCCCAAATCCGATGCGCGCAGACTGAACATATCGCGCAAGGCCCAAGCCGCATAGGCGCGCACATCGCGCAGCGGCATCAGGTCGCGCCCGGCGTAAAGTTCTGCTTCCGACAGCCCCGGCCAGCCGCCGATCATGCGCCCGCCATTCAGCGCACCACCTGCAAGCAGCATGGCACCACCCGTGCCGTGATCGGTGCCACCGGTGCCGTTTTCGCGCGCGGTGCGTCCGAATTCGGTCATGGCCAGAACGGTCGTGCGCGCCCAGAGCGGGCCCAGTTCAGCGCGCAAGGTCAAAAGCGTCGTTTGCAGATTGCGCAACGCTGGGCGCAAACGGTTCTTTTGCGATTGATGCGTATCGAAGCCCGACAGCGACAGGCTGGCGATCCGTGTCTCGGCGCGCATCTGCTCGGCAAGATAGCGCGCCAGAACCTCTCCCGCCGGGCCGCGCGGGGCATCCGCCATGCCCGGCGCGCTGCCCATCTCCAGCGCGGTCAGCCCGGCTTCGGTGAAAAGCGGGTCTTGGATGAACAGGTAGTCCAGCAGCAGCCGGGCTTGCGGGCCAAGCTCCAGCTTGGTGCCGGGCTGCCAATGGGTGATTGGGGCCGCACCGTCAAGGATCAGCATACGCTCGCGCCCCAACGCGAAGGCCGTGCGCGCGGTGCTGCCCGGCATCAAGGTTAGCGCGCGGTTCAGCCAGCCGTCACGCGCCAAGGCCGCATCCCCTGCAATCCCGGCCTCCAGCAGGTCTTGCCCGTCGAAATGGCTGCGCTTGTCGCGGTAGGGGGTCGAGGTTGCGGGCACGAAAGCCAACTCGCCTGACTGCCAAAGCGGTGCCAAGCCCGACAGTTCCGGGTGCAACGCGAAGAACCCGTCGCCCAAAGGCGTCCCCCCCTCGGACAAGCTGGGGCGCAGCGCCGCGAAATGCGGGTCGCCCATTGGGCGCAGTGCGTCCAAACCGTCCAACGCGCCGCGCAGGATGATAACCACCAGCCGATTTTCGCCCGGTGCACTGGCCATGGCAATGGGCGTCATGAACGGGCTTGCGGCGGCAGAGCAACCAAGCGCAGCGGCACGGGTCAGAAAAGCGCGGCGGGTTGGGTCGTGGCGCATCATAACCTCTTGTCAGCAGCGGTTAAAATCGGGCGAGGACAGAATAATCCCCACCCCCTGCCCGCGCGTTTCGGCCCCGCCTGCGGCGCGGGCAAGCTGGGGGCTGGCCATATCTCCCATGGCGCGGGTCACGAAATCACGCGGGTCGGGGGTTTGCGGCAAACGCTCCGCAAGCCCCATCGCCCAAGTGATCCGCGCGGCCATGGCCTGCGCCGTGATCCAAGCTCGCGCGCTATCATCATATCCGGCGGGGGACGGCACGAATTCCCACGCAGCCCCCATCGCCTGCAATGGGGCGCGCAGGTCGCGCCGGGTCTCACGGTCGGACAGCGCACCTATCTGGTCGGGTGTGACGCCGGTCGCGCGCAGGCTGGCGACCATCCAGTGCATCGGCGCGCGGGTCTTGCGCAACTCTGGCCCCCAAGCCGCCGGATGTTCCAGCATGGCCCGATAGAGCACGCGCAGATCGCCACCCGACGCCAGATAGCTTGCCTGCATATGCGCCACCAGTTGCGGGTCGGGGCTATCAGAAATGAAATACCGCGCCAGCTTTCCGGCCAGATGCGCCGCCGTCTCTGGCCGCAAGGCCAAGTCGTCAAGCGCATCAAAGACATGATGCTCCATCACCGGGCGGCCGCCATAGCGTTTGCCAAAAATCTCGATCAGGCCCGGCTCGGCAATGCGCGGGTCGAATTTATAGCCTTGGTCCAGATCGAAGGTCATGCCGGTCAAAAGCCGCGCCATCTGGGTTACATCGGCTTGGGAATAGCCCACGCCCAACGTGTGCAACTCCAGCAATTCGCGCGCAAGGTTCTCATTCACTCCCCGCCCGCTGCGCCGCCCCACAAGGCTGAACGGCCCAACAGAGACGTTCTGGTTCAGGTAGCCCTGCATCACGGGATGCGTGACCGCGGCACGCAACAGCGTGGCGAAGTTGCCCACGAGATGGGGGCGAAGGGCGTCTTCGATATATCCGGCGCGCGCGAAACGGAAATGGCCACCGCGGCTGTCAGCGGAAAAATGGTTAGCCCAGAAATCGGCCAGCCGTTCCCGGAACCCAATGGGCGCCGCAACCCCGCGCGCCACGGTGTTGCGCAGGTCTGACAGGCTGTCCTGCGCTTCGGCTTGATTGATCGCCTCGCGCTTGTCTTGGGTGTCGACCATGCTGCCCTCGCGCTGTGCCCGGCGCAACGCAGCCCGGCTTGCGGCGCGGTCAAGACGGGTCGCAAATGGCGTGATCGCGCCCGGCGGGTCGGCACGGTCCAGGTCGGCCATCAAGGCCGCGCCATCACCCCCCCGTCCCTCGGGGCGCAACCCAAGGCCGAAGCGGATCATTCCAAGGCTGGCCGGTCTACTCATACGCGCCCTCGTATCACGCATCCAAGGTGCGGCCACACGGCGCGGCTGTCAATTCACCTGTCGGTCAGGCCGCCCGGCGCAACACCATAACAGCGTTCAGCCCGCCAAAGGCGAAAGCGTTGCTCATCACCGCATCAACCTTCGCCGCGCGCGCGGTGTTTGGCACCACGTCAAGCGGGCAATCGGGGTCGGCTTCGGTGAAATTGACGGTTGGCGCGATCACGCCCTCTTGCAGCGCCATCAGGCAGGCGAGCAGTTCCATAGCACTTGTCCCACCAATCAGGTGCCCATGCATGGATTTCGTGGATGAAACCGGACAATTCGCCAGATGATCGACCATCACTTCGGCCAAGGCCTGCGCTTCGGTGCGGTCATTGGCCGCTGTTCCGGTGCCATGCGCGTTGACATAGCCGATAGCATCGGGGGACAGCCCGGCATCTGCCAAAGCCATCCGCATGGCGCGCACTGGCCCGTCACGGTCGGGCATGACAATGTCGCTGGCATCGCAAGACATGCCAAAGCCCGCAACCTCTGCCAAGATCACCGCGCCACGGGCCAAAGCGCGCGCGCGTTCCTCGAACACGAAAACAGCGCCGCCCTCACCCTGCACCATACCAGACCGATCGCGTGAAAATGGGCGGCATGTGTCGCGGCTCATCACACGCAGACCTTCCCACGCCTTGATCCCGCCAAAACCCAGCATGGCTTCAGAGCCACCGGTCAGCATGACATCGGCCATACCAGCGCGAATCATCATCAACGCCTGCCCCATCGCATGGTTCGCCGAAGCGCAGGCGGTCGACGTGGTAAAGCCCGGCCCTTTCAGCCCGAATTCCATAGAGACATGCGACGCCGCAGCATTGTGCATCAGGCGCGGCACGACAAAGGGGTGCACCCGGTTCTTACCGTCCTCATAGACCGTGCGGTAATTGTCATCGACCGTCAGATTGCCGCCGCCCGCCGTGCCCAAGGCCACGCCCGCGCGCAGTTGCTCAGCATCGGACAGCTCCAGCCCGGCTTGCGCCACAGCCTGCCGCGCGCTTACAAGCGCAAATTGGGTAAAGCGGTCAAGCAACGGCAGTTGCGCGCGCGTAAAATGCGCAGTCGCATCGAAGCCCGAAACTTCTGCCCCGATTTTGACGGTCAGACGTTCGACATCACGACAGGTGAGTGCACCAATGGCAGAGCGGCCCGCCTGCATGGCCCGGAACGTGGCCGGCACATCAGCCCCAAGCGGGTTGATCGTTCCCGCCCCGGTGATAACAACCCGCCTCATACGGCCTGTTGCGAAATCAGGCCCTCGACCTGCCGGATGATCGCGCCCACCGACGAAATGTCGAAGCCGCTTTCATCGGGGTTGTTCGCATTGAATGGAACGGCGACATCAAACGCTTCTTCAATCCCGAAGATGCATTCGATAAGCCCAAGGCTATCGAGATCCAGATCCTCGAGCGTCATATCCTCGCGCACATCAGCCACATCGACCAAGGCCTGTTCGGCGATGATCTGCTTGACGCGCAGTGCTATCACGTTTTCGTCCAACATGAAGTCCAGTCCCATCGGGCATCTCCGTGGCAAAAGGGATGCGCTCCGTATCAGTCTCGAATGTAACAGCTTCATGACACCGGACAACTCAAATCGGCGCCAGAAGCCTTTAACGCAACATGCCCCGACCACAGGGCCGGGGGCATGACGAACCGGTTTAAACGCCGGTTCAGGTCGCGGGATTAACAGCCCCTTCCGCCACAAGCGCACGGAAAATGCGCTCATCCCGGCCGTAAATGTCATCGCGGAAATTCAACTCGCCGCGCACATTTGTGAACGCGGTGCGATAGACCAAATGCACCGGAACGGGATCATCCAGGTAAAGCCGGGTCTGCTGACCGGTATTCAGGATGGAATGATACAATTCACGCGGGCTATCGCTTTGGCGCGACAACAACTCATAGGCGAAATCGCGCGGATCATCCAGCCGCACACAGCCAGAGGAATGGGTCCGGTCAACCGTGTTGAACAGGTGTTGATCGGGCGTATCATGCAAGTAAATTGCATAGGGGTTGGGGAACATGAACTTCACCTCGCCCAGCGCATTCGACGGCCCCGGAGGCTGGCGCACGTTGAACGGGAAGTTCCGTGGCGTGTAACGCGCGAAATTGACTGCACTGCGCGGCACCACACGCCCGCTTGCATCAACGATCTGAAGGTGCTGCGCTCCGCCCGAGGCAAGCGCC
Organism: Roseinatronobacter domitianus; assembly: GCF_023336755.1. GTDB lineage: Bacteria > Pseudomonadota > Alphaproteobacteria > Rhodobacterales > Rhodobacteraceae > Roseinatronobacter > Roseinatronobacter domitianus. The sequence continues at coordinate 56,842 of NZ_JALZWP010000005.1, forward strand.
CCCCAGTAGGAACGCGCCAGAATCGACCTTGGCAAGGTCCAGTCGGGGTTGATCTCGAGGTATTTCATCGTCTCAGAGAATTCCGGCGTCGGCTTGCCATCTGAACGCGCGCCGACAATGGCCTTGGTCTCGAATGTGACAATGTCGTTGTCGACAATGCGCGCATAAAAATCCGTCAGGTTGACCCAGACATGGCGCGACCCGCGCGGAATATTCATCCAGCGTTCACGCTCCATCGCCACGATGACAGAGCGCAACCGATCCTGCGGGGAAACGTTCAGCGCGCGGATGGTCGCTGGCCCGGCGATGCCGTCAGGTTCGATACCATGATTAACCTGAAACCGTTGAACCGCGGTTTGCAAGACGCCGTCATAGCTACCAAGCGCCGACCGTTCCAGGTATCCCATGGCAATCAGACGGTTCCGCAACGCGATGACAGCAGGCCCGGAGCTGCCTGGCGCGAATCGGACCTGCGGCACCGACGGCCCCCAACCACCCTGCGCAATCGCAACTTCCAGATCGCGCTTGGAGCGGAACAGCCGGGCATATTCCGGCGCAGACGGTGCAAGATTGCGGATGAACGCGGCAGCAGGCGCCGTCGCGAGGCCAGTCATCAATTGCGCGACATCAGGGCGCGGCAGCACGCGAACGATGGCAGCATCCACGCGCGATGGGTCCAGCACGCCGCTGTGCAGGTCCGTCGCAAATTGCACGAAGGTCTGCGACATGCGCGCTTCCAGCTTGCCACGGTCACGCTCGCTTTGCACAGTATCAAAGGCGTCCATCAAGCCCGGCACGTCATAGCGTTGCACCGGCAAACCATGTTCGGGCGCGCGGGTCAGGGCTGTCAGAAAGGCAGTGCGTCGTGCCGCGTCGTCCGCGCCAGTCCACAAATCGTCGTATTTGGCAGTCCGGTAAAATTCTGACAGACCGGGATTGCCCGATACGCCCTCGGCAACGGCTTGTTGAAATGCGGGAAAATGTTGCGCGACCGCAGCGGTGCCCGACAGAAGAAACGCGGTGGCACCCACCGCCACGGCACGGGAAACCCCTAATGACGCTTTGAAATTCAGCATGAAACTCTCCGAACACTGACCCCACCCAAGTTTGGCAAATTATTGCCGATCACGTCCAGTCACAAGGCTGCGAGACGGAAAACGCCGCGAAACAGTGTTTTTTAAGAAACTTGATGCAAACTGGTTGCATGAGAGGTCAAAACCAGCCCCGACGGTCAGTCACATTTTTGGCGGATTTCTGCCCATCACCAGCATTCGCCCCGATTCTTTGCGCCGAATGTCTTGGTCGGGCAAATTATTTGTGGCAAGCCCATAGTCAAACAAGATTTGCAAGGGTCGTGGCGCGTTGCGTGCCTTTCGCCGCCCGACCCCGAAACCGAGGAGTGTCACCATGACACATGCCACCGGCACCACCATGACCCGGCGCGCGCTTTTGGGGGCTTTTGCTGCCACGATGGTCGCCGCAGCCCCGCAATTTCCGGGTGCCACCGCCTATGCACGCGGGGCAGGCGACATCCGCAAGCTGCATTTCTACTCTGGCCGCACCGGCGAAAAGATCAACATCATCTATTGCATCGACGGAAAATACATTCCCGAAGCAATTGCAGAGATTAATCACTTCTTCCGCGACTGGCGGAATAACAAGGTTCACAAAATAGACGAACGCACCGTCGACATTTTGGCAGCGGCACATAACCTGTTGGATGTGGACGAACCTTACATGTTGCTGTCCGGCTATCGGTCGCCTGAAACCAACGCCATGCTGCGCGCCAGGTCGCGCGGGGTCGCCCGCAATTCGCTGCACTTGAAAGGCCAGGCCGCAGATGTGCGGCTGCAATCGCGATCCGTCAGCGAAATCGCCCGCGCCGCCGCAGCCTGCAAAGCAGGTGGCGTTGGGCGCTACTCCGGGTCCAACTTTGTGCATATGGATTGCGGCGTGGTCCGTAGCTGGGGCCGGTAAACACCCCCAGATCGCGTCTGGCTCCGTATTCGTGATTGGATCATAACGCAATTTTGCCGCATTCTGTTGATAAAACAGAAACAGTGTGGTGCTTCGGCATGATGACAGATCTTGTTCCTGTCATGCCCGGCCCACAAGGCAGGTTGAACCCGGAGTGACATCGCGCAATGCTGGATTTCGTCAATGTCAGCAAGTCCTTCTGGACCGGAACCCAGCGCAAAGTCATCCTCGAACAGGCGAGCTTCTCGATCCGGCAAGGGATGAACCTTGGCGTGCTGGCAAAGAACGGCTCCGGCAAGACCACGGTCATCAACATGATGGCCGGGTTGGAACGGCCCGATGATGGTGCGATCCACCGAAATTGCTCGGTTTCCTTTCCTCTTGGCTTTATGGGTGGTTTGGTCAGCAAGCACAGCGGCACAGAAAACGTGCGCTATATTGCCGCCATTTACGGGCTGGATGCCGATTATGTCGAAGCTTTCTGCCGCTGGCTGTGCGATATTGGTGAATATTTCGACATGCCCATCGGCACCTATAGCAGCGGCATGCGCGCGCGCCTGTCGCTGGCGCTGATGCTGGCGATGAATTTCGACCTGTATCTGATCGACGAGGGGATGCCGACGACGACCGATGTTGCCTTCAACAAACGCGCCGGGGCCGTCATGCGCGAAAGGTTCGAACGCTCGACCCTGGTGATCGTGTCGCACCAACACGACATCTTGCAGAAATTCTGCAATTCCGCTGCCGTCCTGCGCGATGGCAAGCTATATTTCTTCGATACGCTGGAAGAGGCGAAAGAGCTTTATGACTACGCCGGTTAAATCCAAACGCTTTCGGTTGCGCCAAGGCTCCGGCGGAACGGCAAAATCTCCACAAGACGGGCCTGACATGGCCGCATCCCGCGCACCCGCCGCAACACCTGAACAACCCGAAACCCCGCCCCAGCGCTCTGCCGCGGCGCCCTCTGCACCACCTGCCAAACCGCGAATCGTGTTGCAAAAGCGCGTGCGGACTACAACGGCGGGGGCCAGTGAGCCAGTCAGTTCCGACATATCGCCAAGCGCCCCGGCGGCGGAACCGGACAATAGCCAGCAGTCCGAATCCGAGCTCGACATCATCCGCCAAGAAGGGCTGACCGCCCGCCAGTTGCGCATGGCCATGCGCGTGGCGCAAAAGCATGGCATTCGGGCAGGCTCTGCCTATGAGGCGGTCCTTGCCCTGCGCAAGATCGGGGTCGATCCATTCTCGCGCGCGACCATGCTGGAACTTGTGCGCAACGAGGAAGCTGACGATACCAGCCGCGCGCTGACCACCGCAGCACAAACCGCGCCAGCCAAGGCCGACGACTCGGTGTCTGCCGCGCAAGAGCGGATGGCAAAGATCGCCGCCGAACGCGAGCGCGAATTGAAAAAAATGCAGCGCGAAATCGTTAAACGCCGCCGCAAGCGGCTGTTGCTTTTGGGCGCGCGCATTCTGGCCTTCGTCACCTTCCCCACATTTCTGGCGACCTATTATTTCTACATGATCGCCACGCCAATGTATGCGACCGAAGCCGAGTTCGTTATTCAACAGGCTGATTCCGGCCCTTCCATGGGGGCTGATCTGGGCTCTATGTTACCCTCTGCCGCCGGTATGGGTCTGGGTGGCCAGCAAGAGGCCGCCTCGGTCCAGAGCTTCCTGCAATCGCGCGGGGCTATGCTGCGATTGAACGAGGAAGAAGGCTTTCGCGCGCATTTCAGCCAGCCCGAGCTGGATATATGGCGCAAGTTACCGCCCGATGCCTCGAATGACGATGCGTTCAAGACCTATGGGCGGCATGTCCGGATCAGCTACGACCCAACCGAAGGCGTGGTCCGGATGGAGGTGATCGCCGCCACGCCAGAGGATAGCGAGCGCTTCGCCAGCGCGCTTCTGACCTATGCCGAAGAGCATGTCGATATGATGACCCAGCGTCTGCGCGATAGCCAGATGCGCGAGGCCCGCCAAAGCCTTGAGGAAGCGCAAGCCGCGCTCATCGTCGCGCGACAGGACATCGTCGCGCTACAAGAGCAATCCTCGGTCCTGTCGGGCGAGGTCGAGGTGCAGCTTATTTCGCAGCAGATTGTGGCGCTGGAAACCGAGTTGACGCAAACACAACTCAGCATTCAGGAAATGCGCACGAATGCACGCCCAAACCCGGCGCGGTTACGCCCACTGGAACGCCGGGCCGATGCCTTGCAACAACAAATCACCGGGTTGCGCAATTCTATGACACAAGGCTCCGGCGGCGATGCGTCCTTGGCCTCGATCCAGAGTCAGCTCATCATGGCAGAGGCCGAAGTGCAGACCCGCGAGATGATGCGCGCGCAAGCCATGCAACAACTTGAATCCGCCCGTATGGAAGTCAGCCGTCAGGTCCGCTACCTTGCTCTGACGGTTGAGCCCATCGCCTCCGATGAAGCGGTCTACCCGCGCAAACTGGCCAATTCGTCACTGGCTTTCCTGCTATTCGCGGGGATTTATCTGTTTGCCTCCATGACCGGATCGGTGCTACGCGAACAGGTTTCCGGCTAAATCAGGCCGGGGCAGGTCAAACCGCCTGCCCCGCAGCCCAACCCGATGACCACGCCCATTGAAAATTGTAGCCACCCAGCCAGCCGGTCACATCCACGACCTCGCCAATGAAATGTAGACCCGGCACATTGCGCGCCTCCATGCTGCGCGCATCCAGGTCTTGCGTGTCCACACCGCCCAGCGTGACTTCGGCCGTGCGGTAGCCTTCGCTGCCCACGGGGCGGATCTGCCAATTTTGCACCTCGGCGGCCAGTCGGCCCAGCCCGCGCCCGGTCTGATCGGCCAAGCGCCCTGACACGCCCGCCCGCGCAACAACCGCGCGCGCCAACCGCTCTGGCAGATGGCGGGCCAGCGCGGTCTGCACCTCGACCCGCCCGGCCTGCGCCTTTTGCTCCGCCAATGCCGTCGCAATCTCGCCCCCCGGCGCCAGATCGACCGTGATCTCCTCGCCTTCACGCCAATAGCTGGAAATCTGCAAGATCGACGGGCCCGACAAGCCACGATGCGTGAACAGCAACCCCTCCTCGAAAGCGGTCTTGCCATGGCGAACTGTGGCAGGCACCGCCAACCCGGCCAATGCGCGCGTCTCTTCCAGCATGTCGCCCGAAAAGGTCAGCGGAACAAGGCCCGGTCGCGTCTCGACCAGCCCCAGTCCAAATTGCCGGGCCAGCGCGTAACCAAGGCCTGTCGCCCCCATCTTCGGGATCGATTTGCCGCCTGTGGCCACAACCAGCCGCGGTGCATGGAATGCGCCTGCGCTGCTGGCGACATGAAACTCTTGCGCGCGCGTAACCGCTCCAATCTCGGCCCCCAGAACCAGCGTCACGCCAGCGGCGTCCATATCCGCGCGCAACATCGCAATAATCTCGCGCGCAGAACCGTCACAGAACAACTGCCCAAGGGTCTTTTCATGCCAGGCAATCCCTGCGCGCGACACGCGATCAATGAAATCCCATTGCGTGTAGCGTTTCAGCGCCGACAACGCGAAACGCGGATTGTCTGACAAGAAGCGCTCTGGCGCGATATGCAGGTTGGTGAAGTTACACCGCCCCCCGCCAGAAATGCGGATTTTCTCGCCCGGTGCCTTGGCGTGGTCCAATACCAACACCCGCCGCCCGCGCTTCCCGGCCTCGATGGCGGCGAACATGCCTGCGGCCCCTGCGCCAAGGACGATCACATCGAACGCGCTCATGCCTTCATCCTTGCAAAAATATCCACGACACCACCCTCAGTCGCCCAAAGCCGTCATCGGGGCCGTGCACCGCCCGGCACGGGCACGCGCGGCCAGCGCGCCCCCGCCTTCGCGGGGGCCGGTGGTCGCGCGTTTCCCCCGTTCGGGTCAAGACCCGTCAGCTTCGGCGCTTTGGCGGGCCCACATCGCGGCATAGCGCCCGCCCTTCGCCAGAAGCCCCTCATGCGTGCCGTCTTCCACGATCCGGCCCGCTTCCAGCACCACAATGCGGTCGGCCTCTACGACAGTGGACAAGCGATGCGCGATCATCAGCACCGTGCGCCCTTGCCCGGCGCGGCGCAGGCTTTCCTGAATGTCCTGCTCGGTCTGCGTATCAAGCGCACTCGTCGCTTCATCCAGCAGCAAGATGGGCGGGTCTTTCAGAAGCGTGCGGGCAATGCCGACGCGCTGCTTTTCGCCGCCGGACAGTTTCAGCCCACGCTCGCCCACGGCCGTGTCATAGCCTTCGGGCAGGGACAGGATGAAATCATGGATGCGCGCGGCTTCGGCCGCCGCTTCGACCTCGGCGCGGGTGGCGCCCTCGCGGCCATAGGCGATGTTATAGGCGATGGTATCGTTGAACAGCACCGTGTCTTGCGGGACAACCCCGATCGCGGCGTGCAAGCTGTCTTGCGTCACGTCGCGCAGGTCTTGTCCGTCAATGCGCAAAGCCCCGCCGGTGACGTCATAGAACCGGAACAAAAGGCGTCCAATCGTGGATTTTCCAGATCCGGACGGGCCAACAATCGCCACGCTCTGCCCCGGAGGCACGGTCAGGCTGACGCCGTGCAGAATGGGCCGGGCCGGGTCATAGGCAAAGCTCACATTGTCCAGAACCACCTCGGCCCCACCCACGGCCAAGGGCGGCGCATCCTTGGCGTCGCGCACATCGGTGGGCTGATCCAGCAGGTCGAACATATCGCCCATATCAACCAAAGCTTGCCGAATTTCGCGGTAAACCGTGCCCAAAAAATTCAACGGCAGGGTGATCTGGATCATGTAGGCGTTGACCATCACGAAATCCCCGACGGTCAGATCGCCCGACTGCACGCCCATCGCGGCCATGACCATGACCAACACCAGACCGCCGGTAATCAGCACAGCCTGACCGAAATTCAGAAAGGCCAGAGAGTAGTTGGTTTGCACCGCCGCAACTTCGTATTTCTGCATGGCCGCATCATAGCGCCGGGCTTCCATGCCTTCCGCGTTGAAATACTTGACGGTTTCAAAATTCAGCAGGCTGTCGATGGCTTTCTGGTTGGCGTCGGTATCTTGGTTATTCATCTCGCGGCGCTGTTTGACGCGCCATTCCGTAACCTTGAAGGTGAACCAGACATAAAGCGCAATGGTCACGACCACCGTGGCCAGGTAGCGCAAGTCGAACAGCCAGAAGAAGATCGCCGCGATCATCAGCAGTTGCAGGATCAGCGGAAAGATCGAGAACAGCATGAAGCGCAGCAGGAAATCCACGCCTTTGACGCCGCGCTCGATCACCCGGCTTAACCCACCGGTCTTGCGGGTGATGTGGTAGCGCAGGCTCAGGCGGTGAATATGGCTGAAGGTTTCCAGCGCCAATTGCCGTAATGCGCGCTGGCCAACGCGGGTAAACAGCACGTTGCGCAATTCCTGAAAGCCGATTTCCATCAGCCGCGCCACGCCATACGCTACAGTCAGCCCAACCGCGCCCACGGCCAGAAGCCAACCGGTGCCCTCGCCGCCCAACGCATCCACGGCAGCCTTGTAGAAAAACGGCGTGCCGACCGCGACGACCTTGGCCAGAACCAGCATGGTCAGAGCGGCGACAACGCGGTATTTCACCCAATCCTGACCCTCGGGCCAAAGATAAGGCACCACCCGCCGGATTACGCGCAAGCCGCTTGCGCGTTCGCGCGCGGCCTCCGTGGCTGTTGGCTGCGGGGTAGAATTTGTCTGGGACGTGTCTTGCGCGGTCATGGCGGGCTTTCTGGCTGGCTATGTGCTATCTAGGCCCAAGCGCTGCCAATTGCCAGAGCCGCACTATTGCGCGCCCTCCTCCGGAACGACGAAAACCTGCCCCGGATAGATCAGGTCCGGATCCCGGATCTGGTCACGATTGGCATCGAATATCCGCATGAAGCGGCGGCCATCGCCGTATTTCTGCTCTGACATGTCCCATAGCGTGTTGCCCGGCTGGACGATCAGCGCCCGAGGCCCGGCTGCCTCGCGCGCCAGTTCGGGGGTCACACGCTCGAACGGAATTTCGGCTCGCGATGTCACACCCGCGGCCGCGTCCAGTTCATCGACCCTCAAGCGGTAAACGCCACGGTCAATGCCGGCAAGCTGCGCCTGCCAAGCGCCATCGGCGTCAGCGCGGGTGCGGATAATTGGCTGGTTGTCGATATAAATCTGGATATCCGCAAGCCCGCGCCCGCTGCGCCCGCCCATGACAACCTCGCCCTCGCGGTCATAGACGACGCTATCAATGACCACGCCGTCTTGTGCGCCCCCCGCTTGCGGCACGCGGGGCGCGTTGCCCAACACCTGCACACCGCCATCTGCCCGCAACAACAAAGCCAGCGGTGCCGCATCCGTGCCGGGTTCTTGCGCGCGCGCCAAGGCGTTGGGCAAGTCCGGGGCGGCTGTGTCATTCTGCGGTGCGACGCTTTCACTTTCGGCAGACAAAGCCGGGCGCGTTGGCGTGGCCGGTGCCCCGAAAAGCGGCGTGGTCGCAACCTCGCGCGCGACCATACCGGCGGGCGCATCTGTATCGACATTGGCCATGGCCGCAGAACTTGGGGCCAGCATCAACGTATCGGCAGAGCGCACACGCCCGCCTTCGGGCAAACGCACCTCCAGCTCCAGAACACGCGGTGTCCGACTTGGTTCGACGTCAAACATCATCACGAATTCGCCGCCGCCAGAACTGACAGTGTCGGCAACCTGCGCTTCATCGATCAGGGCGGCCACCTGCACACGCGGCGGGGCTTTGCCTGCCACCAGCACATTTCCCAAGTCGGTCACACGGACAATATCGAATTGGGGCGCGGCATCGCGGATAACGTCAAGCGCAACCAACTCTACATCGGATGCGATATCCGGCGCCGGTGGTTCAGACACGGCTGGGGCCGTCAGATCGAATTCCGGACGCGGCAACTGCGGGGCGTCTTGCGGTGGAAAGACCACGACATAAGCAACGCCGGCGGCTCCAGCCACGGCCGCGGACCCGACCGCCCATTGCGCCAGCACGTCCTTCGGAAAATACTTCAACATGTCACACCCCCAGCGGCGCAGGGCCAAGGACAAGCCCACCGCTTGCACAAAGCTACCAAGCCAGTTACCTGCTAGCAAAACATTTCGCTACAAGGTCTGCCCCTTATGTCAAGCCCAACCCCATCCATTTGTGTATTCTGTGGCGCGCGTGCCGGGGCGGACGCGGCCTATGTCGGCGCGGCACAAGCCATGGGCCGCGCAATTGCCGGGCATGGCTGGCGGCTGGTTTACGGCGCGGGTGATGTTGGCCTGATGGGAGAGGTCGCGCGCGCCTGCATTGGCGCGGGGGGCGACAGTTTCGGGGTGATCCCCACCCATCTGATGCAAGGCGAGGTCGCCAAGCGCGATCTTGGCACGCTGGTCGTGACCGAGACGATGCACGAACGCAAGAAAGTCATGTTCAGCAATTCCGATGCCGTGGTCGTGCTACCCGGTGGCGCGGGGTCTTTGGACGAATTCTTCGAAGTGCTGACATGGCGGCAGTTGGGCCTGCATGCACGGCCCATCTTCATCCTGAACACTGGCGATTACTGGACACCTTTGGCCGGGCTGGTGGATCATATCATCGCCCAAGGCTTTGCCGATCCCAGCCTGCGCGGGTTTTTCACGCTCTGTGACAGTGTGGAAGAGGTTGTCGCAGGGCTGGAGGAGGCGCTCTCCCGGTAAGTCCGCCGCGTCATCGGCGGGCCAGGGACTGCCGATCCGACCGCCGATCTATAACGGTTTATGCTGGCCATGCCCATAAAACAGCAAAGCTAGGCGCCAATCGGCAGGCCGCAGGACTGCCCGCCGATGACCCGGCGGGCTTCGCCCTTGCTCCGCGTCAGGATCACCGCCCTACTCCGCCGCCACCCGTTTCGGCTTCAACAAGGGCGCAAGGTAGCGCCCGGTGTGGCTTTCCTCGACTTTGGCGACCTGTTCGGGCGTTCCCGTCGCGACCACCTGCCCACCGCCATCGCCCCCTTCGGGGCCGATGTCGATAATCCAGTCGGCGGTTTTCACCACGTCCAGATTGTGCTCGATCACCACGACCGTATTGCCCTGATCGACCAGTTCATGCAGCACTTCCAAAAGTTTGCGCACATCCTCGAAATGCAGGCCCGTGGTCGGTTCGTCCAGAATATACAAGGTCCGCCCGGTAGAGCGCCGCGCCAATTCCTTGGACAGTTTAACGCGCTGCGCCTCACCGCCTGACAGGGTCGTCGCCTGCTGACCTACCTTGATATAGCCCAGACCCACGCGCATCAGCGCATCCATTTTCTCGCGGATGCTTGGGACCGCCTCGAAGAAACGCTGCGCTTCCTCGACGGTCATATCCAGCACATCAGCGATGGATTGGCCCTTGAACAGCACTTCCAGCGTTTCGCGGTTGTAGCGTTTGCCCTTGCAGGTTTCGCATTCCACATAAACATCGGGCAAGAAGTTCATCTCGATCTTCAAGACGCCGTCACCCTGACAGGCCTCGCAACGACCACCTTTCACGTTGAACGAAAAACGCCCCGGCTTATACCCCCGCGCCCGCGATTCCGGCAGGCCCGCGAACCAATCGCGGATTGGGCCGAAGGCACCGGTATAGGTCGCCGGGTTCGAGCGCGGCGTGCGCCCGATGGGCCGCTGATCGATGTCGATGACCTTGTCCAACTGCTCCAACCCCTTGATCGTCTCACAAGGTGCCGGCGTCTGGCGCGCACCATTCAACCGCATAGAGGCCGTCTTGAACAATGTTTCAATCGTCAGGGTAGACTTGCCGCCCCCCGACACGCCCGTGACGCAGACAAACTTGCCAAGCGGAAAATCCACCGACACATCTTGCAGGTTGTTGCCGTTGGCTTTTACGACCTTGATCTTCTTGCCATTGCCCTTGCGGCGGGTTTTCGGCACCGCCACCTCGCGCACGCCGGTCAGGTATTGGCCGGTCACGCTGGCCGGGTCGGCCATGATCTGCGCGGGCGTGCCCTGCGCCACGATCTGCCCGCCATGCACCCCCGCACCGGGGCCAATATCCAGCACGAAATCGGCGGTGCGAATGGCTTCTTCATCATGCTCGACCACGATCACGGTGTTGCCTTGGTCACGCAGATTGCGCAGCGTGACCAACAGTCGGTCATTGTCGCGCTGGTGCAGGCCGATGCTGGGTTCGTCCAACACATACAGCACCCCGGTCAGCCCGCTGCCGATCTGGCTGGCCAGCCGGATGCGTTGGCTTTCGCCACCCGACAGCGTGCCTGCGTGGCGGCCAAGCGTCAGGTAATCCAGCCCCACATTTACGAGAAAGCCCAAGCGTTCGCGGATTTCTTTCAGAATAGCGCGGGCGATCTCGTTCTTTTGCTTTGTCAGCGCGTCGGGCACGGTCTGGACCCAGTCCAGCGCGTCCTTGATCGCCATCTCTGTAACCTGCCCGATGTGCAGACCACCGATCTTGACAGCCAAAGCCTCTGGCCGCAGCCGATGGCCGCCGCAGGCACCGCAGGCACGGTTGTTCTGGTATTGCTCGAAATCCTCGCGCACCCAAGCGCTGTCGGTCTCGCGGTAACGGCGTTCCATATTGGGGATCACGCCCTCAAAAGCACGGGTCACGTTGTAAACGCGGCCGCCTTCGTCATAGCGGAAGGGCAGTTCCTCACCGCCAGAACCATACAGCAAGACCTGCTTCACATGGGCAGGCAAATCCTTCCACGGGGTTTTCGCGTCAAACTCATAATGCTTGGCAAGCGACTGAATCGTTTGCAGAAAATAAGGCGACTTACCTTTGCGCCATGGCGCGATCGCGCCATCATACAGTTTCAAAGCGTGGTCCGGCACAACAAGCCGTTCGTCAAAGAACAGTTCCACGCCCAGCCCGTCACATTCAGTGCATGCGCCAGTCGGCGCGTTGAAAGAGAACAGGCGCGGCTCGATCTCTGAAATGGTAAAGTCACTGACCGGGCAGGCGAATTTTTCGGAAAACGTCAGGCGCGCGCCGTCTTCCTTGGCCTCTTCCAGCACGGCAATGCCATCGGCCAAATCGAGTGCTGTGCGGAAACTATCGGCAAGCCGCGTCTCGATCCCCTCGCGCACCACGATCCGGTCCACCACGACGTCAATGTCGTGGCGAAATTTCTTGTCCAACGTGGGCGGCTCGTCCAGCTCGTAGAACTGACCATCCACCTTGACTCGCTGGAACCCCTGCTTGCGCAATTCCAGAAATTCCTTGCGGTATTCACCTTTGCGGTCGCGCACGATGGGCGCCAGCAGATAGGCGCGCGTGCCCTCTTCCAAGCCCACGACCCGGTCGACCATATCCTGAACTTGCTGCGCTTCAATGGGTTGGCCGGTCGCGGGGCTATAGGGCGTGCCTGCGCGTGCGAATAGCAGGCGCATGTAGTCGTAAATTTCCGTCACCGTGCCAACGGTGGAGCGCGGGTTCTTGCTGGTGGTCTTCTGCTCAATGGAAATCGCAGGCGACAGACCCGAAATATGGTCCATATCGGGCTTTTGCATCATGTCCAAAAACTGGCGCGCATAGGCGCTCAGGCTTTCAACATAGCGCCGCTGGCCTTCTGCATAGATCGTGTCGAACGCCAAAGACGACTTGCCCGACCCCGACAGCCCGGTGATAACCACAAGCTGATCGCGCGGCAGATCCACGTCGATATTCTTCAGATTATGCTCGCGCGCGCCGCGCACCTCGATAAATTTCTGCTCGGCCATAGCCATTCCTCTCGCGCTTTGGGCTGCAAGATAGCGGCGCGCGACTGAGTCTCCAATCGAATAATGTGAACAAAAGGTAAACGCACAGTATTGCAGCGATATATTTCTTGCTTTGTGCACCGAGGCACATCTTAACATTCAATAAAGTGAATTGATTTCTTGCAAATCTCTTCGTCAGCGCCAATCTAATCACAAATCGCTTCAGAAAGGCCGCACAGATGTTCGGATTCCTCACCAAAACCCGCCCCGCACGGATCAATCCGTCAGAGGCAGTTGCCCGCGTCAAGGCCGGCACGCTCACCCTGATCGACGTCCGCGAAGCCGGAGAGTTGCGTCAAACCGGCAAGGCCAGGGGCGCGCTGCACATACCATTGGGCCAGATCGGCGCGCAGACCGACCCCGCAAGTGGCCATTTCAACCGCAATCTGGACACGGGCAAGGCGGTAGCGCTCTACTGCGCGTCAGGCGCGCGGTCGGCGCGCGCGGCGGATGTGATGCGCGCCAATGGCTTTACCGAGGTCCATAACCTTGGCACGCTGCACGATTGGCAACTGTCGGGCGGCGCGATGGTGCGCTGACCGTCGGCCACGACTACCAACCGCAAAGCCCGCGACGCAGTCGCGGGCTTTGGACATGGGCTTGCGGCCGCAAGGCCGCTCCGTTTGGTCAGAACCGCTCAGAAATGGATCGCGCGGCCATATGCATCCAGCACAGATTCATGCATCATCTCGGACAATGTTGGGTGGGGGAACACCGTCGCCATCAGGTCTTCTTCCGTGGTCTCCAACTGGCGGCCCACAACATAGCCCTGTATCAACTCGGTCACTTCTGCGCCAATCATATGCGCGCCTAAAAGCTCGCCGGTTTTCGCATCGAACACGGTTTTTATCATGCCCTCGGGTTCGCCCAGCGCAATCGCCTTGCCGTTGCCCATGAAGGGGAAGCGGCCGACCTTTATGTCCAGCCCCTTGTCCTTCGCCTGCGCTTCGGTCAGCCCGACACTGGCAATCTGCGGGTGGCAATAGGTGCAGCCTGCAATGCTGTCGGGATCGACTGCATGGGGGTGGCCGCCCGCGATCAGTTCGGCAACCATCACGCCTTCATGGCTGGCTTTATGCGCCAACCAAGGACCATTCGTCGCATCACCGATCACGAACAGACCTTCGACACCCGTGCGGCAATACGCATCCGTCACGACGAAGGAACGGTCAATCTTCGCGCCGGCCTCTTCCAGCCCAAGGTTTTCGGTATTCGCCACGATTCCCACGGCGGAAATCACCGTGTCAAATTCATGCTGTTCAACCTTGCCGCCGCGTTCGATATGGGCGGTCACTTTCGGCGCTTTCCGGTCCAGCTTCTTGACCATGGCTTTTTCCATGATCGTCATGCCCTGCTTCACGAATTGCTTCTTGGCGAAAGCGCTGATTTCGGCATCTTCCACCGGCAGAATGCGGTCCTGCACCTCGACCACGGTCACATCCGCGCCCAGCGTGTTGAAGAAGCTGGCAAATTCGATCCCGATCGCGCCCGAGCCGATGACCAGCAGTTTTTTCGGCATCCGCTTCGGTGTCAGCGCGTGTTTATAGGTCCAGACCAGATCACCATCGGCTTCCAGGCCCGGCAGTTCGCGCGCCTGCGCGCCGGTCGCCAGCACGATATTTTTCGCCGCCAGCTCCTCTGTGCCCTTATCGGTTGTGACGGTTACACGGCCTTTGCCTGCCAGTTTGGCCGCACCCATGATGACCGTTACTTTGTTCTTCTTCAGCAGGTGGCCCACGCCGCCCGACAGTTGACCGGCGACCCCGCGCGAGCGCTTGACCACAGCGTCCAGATCATAGCCGATCTTGTCGGCGCTCAGGCCAAACTCTTTGGCGCGGTGCATCAGGTGGAACACTTCGGCAGAACGCAGCATAGCCTTGGTCGGAATACAGCCCCAATTCAGGCAAATGCCGCCCAGATGCTCACGCTCTACCACGGCCACGGATTGACCAAGCTGGGCCGCACGGATCGCGGCCACATACCCGCCGGGGCCCGCCCCGATTACAACAACGTCGAACGTCTTGGCCGCCATGCGAGTTTCTCCTCCTAAAGCACTGCGCGAAATTAGTTTGGCATTAAACTAAATTTCCCATTCCCGCAACGCAAAGGCCGAAATCCCGCCATGATCAGAGCGCATGGCTCGCGCTCAGGCGGCGTCCTGTAATTTCCGGACTGCAAGACCATAACCGCCGCCCGTCAAAAAGGCTTGCTCGGCAGAGGTTGTCACCCGTCCCAGCGCGTCATTGCGGTAGGGAAAACGCCCAAATTCGCGAATGACAGCCCGATGCGCGCGCGCGTGAAGCAGGTTCTGCGCACCGGTTTCTGGCATACGCAATATGAACATGCGGACCGCGCGATCCTGATCCATCTGGCTTTCAGAATGCATGAGCGGCAAGTAGAAGAATTGCCGCGCGGGTTCCGCGATCTTCCCATCGAAGCGCAGGTGACAAGCGCGTGCTGCGACCTTGCGCGCCAATTCATCGGTGGCAAAGGCGCGCGGATCGTCCCGGAACATGTTGCGCGGAAACTGATCGGTGACGATCAAATAGGCAAGGCACCCTTTGGGGCAAGACGCCCAGTTGCACAACCGTCCGGCCCGCGCCTTTTCCCACAACCCCTGAAAGCGGTCGCGTATCTTGGCATCAAGCGCGGCATCTTGCGCATACCAGCCCTCCGGGCCAACTTCATCTACCCAGAATGCGATGACATCTTCCACTGTCGACATTGTGCCAATCCAGATTGCTTCATATTAAACTAGGTTCGCAGGCTTTGCCCAACCTGACAACACCTCTGTAACAATATTTCAAATCAAGGCGTGATTCTGCTTAATTTGTTACAAAGTTGTTGTGTCACTGGTCGCATTTTCCGCCTGTTCAGTCAGATCATTATAGACCGCTTCCACCGTTGCGGCAGACACCACAGGAGAGACCGGCGCATAAGGCCCGGTTTCTGCCACCGGAGTAGACGCGCGTTGGGTCATCCGCCAAGCGGCATAGACGGCCAGAATTGCGGTCAGAACGCCGATGAACAGGAAAAATCCGTCCGGCCCGATCACCCCCATCATGCGCCCGATCACCAGCGGACCGATGATCGCGCCCATACCATTGACGAATAAAAGCCCGCCAGAGGCCGCCGCCATCATGTCTTGCTCCATATAATCGTTGGTATAGGCCAGCAGCAGCGCATAAAGCGGGTTAGAGACGCCACCAATGCCCAAAGCCACGATCACAAGCGCCCAGAACGGCATTGGCACCAACACAGGCAAGGCTGCGGCCCCCGCACCGATCATGGCAACCGCGATGACCAGTTTACGCCGGTCCATCCGGTCTGACAGCCAGCCAATCGGCACCTGAAACACCAGCCCGCCAAAATAGATCGCGGCGGTGAAGATGGAAATTTCCAACACGCTCAGTCCCGCTTGGGTGCCCCAGACAGCCGTCATCCCGAACAAGGCCGAGAACACACCGCCCATCAGAAAAATGCCCACCACACCCAGCGGCGACACATCATAAAGCGCACGGATCGACAGCGACCTGGTGGTGTCGAAAGGTGGAGCGGGGCTGATCGACAACAGGATCGGCGCGAAGGCCAGCGACACCAGCACCGAAGGGATAACAAATAGCAAGAACCCCGCCGGGTCCGCGAAGTTTATCAGCGCCTGTGCAGAGATGATGCCCAACATCTGCACAATCATATACAGCGACAAGGTCTGCCCGCGCGTTTCATTCGTGGTCGAGTTGTTCAGCCAGCTTTCCGCAGTGACATAGACACCCGAAAAGCAGAACCCGATCAGCACCCGCAACAACGCCCAGACAATCCATTCCGGGATCGCGGCATAAAGCACCAGAACCGCCGAAATAAGCGAACCAAGCGCCGCGAAGACCCGCACATGCCCAACCCGGCGGATCAATTCCGGAGCCATTCGCGACCCCAGCAGAAAGCCCACGAAATAGCCCGACATGACGATCGACATCTGGCCGGTGGTAAAACCCTCTATATCACCGCGAATACCCAACAAGGTGCCCTGCACACCATTGCCGACCATTAGCAGCATAATACCAAGAAGCAGCGCCCAAGAGCCTGCGAAAACCTTTATCATCCGGGGTCTTTCTACCTAGTAAGCCGCGCCCGGCACCGTGCGGGTTCCGAAGATTTACAGCACCGTTTATGACAGATTTTCGGGTAATAATAACGAGGAATCTCCGTATGAGAAAAACCGATATTCGTGTTCGGTCGCATGGGCATAAATCCGCTTGATCCGGTCCTGCCCCATCATCGCCGCAACCAACATCATCAGCGTCGATTTGGGCAGATGGAAATTGGTCATCAGCCCGGTTGCGATCTGAAAGCGAAAGCCCGGTGTGATGAAAATATCGGTCATGCCGGTATAGGGCGCAATTTGGCCGGGGCCGGTGGCTGCAGTCTCGATCACACGCAGAGCGGTGGTGCCCACCGGGATCACGCGCCGCCCCTCTGCACGGGCGCGGGCGATCTGGGCGCTCGCGGTCGCGCCCACATGCCCCCATTCTGCGTGCATCTTGTGGTCGGTCACGTCATCAGTTTTCACCGGCAGAAATGTGCCTGCCCCGACATGCAGCGTGACTTCGGCAAATTCCACGCCGCGCGCGCGCAGGTGTGCCAGCAAATCCTCGTCGAAATGCAAAGACGCCGTGGGGGCCGCAACGGCGCCCGCCTCACGCGCGAAAACCGTTTGGTAATCGGTGCGGTCCTGCTCGTCGGCTTTGCGGCGCGCCTCTATATACGGGGGGAGTGGCATTTGGCCGGCTTGCTCCAGCGCCGTATCGAAAGCGGGGCCATCCAGATTGAAACTTAGTCGCACATCATCCGTGCCGCGCTCTGCAACTGTCGCCACAAGCCCCGCAGCAAAGACAATGTCTTCGCCCTGTGCCAGCTTGCGCAGGGGTTTTGCCAGCGCGCGCCACGACCCATCGGGTTGCGGTTCGGTGAGCGTAATTTCCACACGTGCGACCACTGGCCCTTGCGCGCTGTCGCGGTGGCGCTGTCCGGTCAGCCGCGCGGGGATCACCTTGGTCGTGTTCAGGACCAGTAAATCGCCGGCCTGCAAAACATCGGGCAGGTCGCGCACATGGCGATCCTCGATCCGGTCGCCCTGCGCAACCAGCAACTTGGCCGAGGACCGGGGCCGCGCGGGCCGTGTGGCAATCAGGCTTTCTGGCAGGTCGAAATCGAAATCCGAAAGTTTCATGGGCGCGCGTCCGGGTTCTGGGGTCGAGGGGGCTTTAACTTGCCCCGCAGCCCGCTACAACAGGGACAACGCAACCGTGATAAGGAATGCCCCATGCTGGCCACAGGCGATCTTGCTCCCGATTTCACCCTGCCCCGCGATGGCGGCGAGATGGTGACGCTCTCTGCTCTGAAACCCTCCAAGGTCGTGTTGTATTTCTACCCGCGCGACGACACGCCGGGATGCACGACCGAAGGGCTTGAATTCACCGCCTTGGCCGGCGAGTTCGAGGCTGCGGGCGCCATTGTCATCGGGATATCTAAAGATACCGTTGCCAAGCATGACAAGTTCATCGCCAAGCACGATCTGGGCGTGATGCTGGTGTCGGATGCCGATAGCGATACCTGCGAGCGTTACGGCACATGGGTGGAAAAGAGCATGTATGGCAAAACCAGCATGGGCATTGAGCGCGCGACATTCGTGGTGGATGCCGAGGGGCGCCTGTCGCATATCTGGCGCAAGGTGAAGGCCAAAGGCCATGCCGCCGAGGTGTTGGAAGCCGTGCGCGGCGCATGACGAAAACTTTGCGCGATATGGCGGTGGAGGTGCTGACCACCGCCGATGGCCGCGCGAAAACCGCGCTTAGCCATGCCCATGCGCGGGCTTGGTTCGCCGCGCGCAAGGCCGGCGCGCCAATGCCTTTGGGACAGGCCGCGCCGCCATTGCGCCCGGCCCGGCCAGCAAAACCCGACCTTCTGGACCCGCGCGATGTGCCGCGTCGCCGCCCCGGTAGCCCGGCTGGCCGGGCAGCACTGCTGCACGCGATTGCGCATATAGAACTGAACGCGGTCGATCTGCATTGGGACATGATCGCGCGCTTTCCGGGCCATGAGATGCCCTTGGGCTTCTATGATGACTGGGTGAAAGCGGCGGATGAGGAATCCAAGCATTTCAACCTTCTGGGTGATTGTCTGGAAACACATGGAAGCCATTACGGTGCCTTGCCTGCCCATGCCGGCATGTGGCGCGCCGCCGAAGACACGGCAGAGGACATCCTTGGTCGTTTGGCCGTGGTGCCCATGGTGCTGGAAGCGCGCGGGCTGGATGTGACACCGGGCATGATAGAGGTGTTCGAGCGAGCGCAGGACACGCAGACGGTCGCGGCACTGCAAACCATCTATGCAGAGGAAGTTGGCCATGTCGCCTATGGTTCTAAATGGTTCAATTACCTGTGCGGCAGGCAAGGTCTGGACCCGCAGCCAGTGTTCCTGGACCTTGTCCGCCGCTATTTCCACGGACCGCTGAAACCACCCTTCAACGAAGAAAAACGCGCGCAAGCCGGGTTGCCACCAGATTTCTACTGGCCGTTGACCGAACCGGCGGAATAGCGCCCATTAGCTGCGGATGTGCTTTATCTTCAAGCGCTTCGCGGGCGTTCTTGTAGCAATATCGGCGGAAAATCGCTGATTCTGCACTTTGGAGCAGGGCGGCCTGTGCAACAGTTCATTAATGGATTGCAGCGAAGCGCCCCCCCGATTAGAGCAAATTAACCGGGGTATTTTCCGAGTATTGTGCCTGTATGCGCTGAGTTCCGTTCGTTGTTGCAGACCCCGCCTATAAAAAATGACCCAAAACGGGATGGCAAAGTTGAGACGACAGCTCGTAAGATTGAACCAGCGGCTGGAGCGGCGGCTGCCGGAACAACGCCTGTTCCTGCGTTCCGACAACACCACGCGCTTCGTGCGGTTGCGCCCTATGACGCAGCTACTCGGGATCGCGACGGTCACAGGTTTCTTCGCTTGGGGCGTGCTGGCCACTTCTATTCTGCTGATGGACAGTGTCGGGTCCGGCACGCTGCGCGAACAAGCGCAACGCGAACAGGCCACTTACGAACAACGCCTGAACCAGATGGCACAGGAACGCGATCGCCACGCCCAATCGGCAGAGGCCGCTCAGAGCCGGTTCGGCGAAGCGATGGCGCGGATCGCAGATATGCAGTTGCAACTGCTTGCCTCTGAACAGCGCCGGATGGAGCTGGAGAAGGGTATCGACACCGTGCAAGCCACCGTATCGCGCGTGGTGCGTGAACGTGACGATGCCCGCAAGCAGATGGCAGAGGCGCAGCGCACGTTAGAAGCCGAAACCGGCACCGCGCGCACCGCCGCCGACCGCGAGCGCGACGTGCAGGACATGCTGGATTACCTTTTGGTGGCAATGGATGGCGTGGGGCAGGATCTGCACACCCAAGGCGTGGCCGCCGAGCAAAACCAGAATCAGGCGCAGATGCTGGCGCTGGAAAACGAGCTTCTCAAAGATCGCAACCACGTCATCTTTAGCCAGTTGGAAGAAGCTCTTGATTCTGTCATCGGCCCACTGGAGCGCGTGTTCCGGTCGGCGAATATCTCACCCGATCAGATTCGCCGTCTGGTTCGTCAGGGTGCAAGTTCGCAGAGCGCATCGCTGCGACCGATCTCTGTCTCTACCTCCGGTGCGATGGCGGCAAGCCCGGATATTTCACGCGCCAACAGCGTGCTGGAAAAGCTGAACACCGTGCAGGCCTATCGCCGCGGGCTGGACCGCCTGCCGATTGCCCATCCCGTCGCCAGCCGCGTGCGCCTGACCTCTAACTACGGGATGCGCCGGCACCCGGTCAGCGGGCGCACCAAGATGCATACCGGCATTGACTGGGCCGCGGCACGCGGAACGCCGATCCTGTCGACCGCCGATGGTGTCGTTAAAAAGGCTGGCCGGATGAGTGGTTATGGCAATATCGTCATCATCCAGCATGATTTCGGGCTGGAAACCTATTACGCGCATTTGAACTCTATCGACGTGCGTGAGGGACAAAGGGTCTCGCGCGGGCAAAAGATTGGTGGTATGGGCACCACTGGCGTGTCGACCGGCGTTCATCTGCACTACGAGGTGCGCGTCAACGGTCAACCTGTAAATCCGATCACCTATGTAAGGGCTGGACAAAATGTTTTCTAAGAGCCGTATCAACGAACCTGGCCCGAAGGCTGCAACCACTCCGGCCCCGGCGGCCCCTTCCGCGCCGGAATCGACCCCGTCTTTTCTGCGCCAGTCAAGTGCTGACAGTGCACCGGCGCAATCCACCAAAGCCAAGCCAGCGGCCTCTGTGCTGGCCTCTGATCTGACGATCACCGGCAATATCAAGACAACCGGTGATGTTATTGTCGAAGGTATCGTCGATGGTGATATCCGCGCGCATTTGCTGACCGTGGGCGAAACCGCCACCATTCGCGGAGAGATTGTTGCAGATGACATCGTCATCAATGGCCGCGTCATCGGGCGTGTGCGCGGTCTGAAAGTGCGCCTCACCTCCTCTGCGCAGGTCGAGGGTGACATCATCCACAAAACAATCGCGATCGAATCGGGTGCGCATTTCGAGGGTTCGGTGCAGCGCCAAGACGATCCACTGCAAACAAATCGCGGCCAGAGCGCAGAGCCGCGAGCGGCCGCCGCCCCAGCACAATCGGCCCCTAGCCCTGCCAAATCCGCAATGTCTGAAACTGTGAAGAAAGCAACCGATCAGCGCAAAAGCTCTGGCGCTTAAGCAGTCTGACGTCATGCTAAACGCATCAAGCCGCGCCCCAAGCGCGGCTTTTTCATATCTAAACCGCCTTATCTGCATAGGCCGTAGCCTACGCCAAACCGCCTGCACATTGCAGGCAGCGACGGATCAAGGCACGCCTATAAAGAATTGGGAAGCCTTGGTGCGGGTGGGGAGACTCGAACTCCCACGCCTTGCGGCGGAGGATTTTGAATCCTCTGCGTCTACCATTCCGCCACACCCGCACGGTCGGCTGCGCATCCATTAGCTTGCTTTAAAGCCCTCTGCAACAGGATGATATGCCAAGTGGTGCAGTTTTTCATGCACGCTTGCAGCCGTTTGGGCCGAACGCCGGCCAAGATTGACCAATCCCTTGTTTTACGCTATCAGCAGCGCATCTCGTCGGTTCCGACGTGGATGTGAGCGGGGCGCGGCGTAAAGGCGTCCCAAAAACCGATAACGGCCCGATGCCGTATCAGATGGACGCATATGACCCTTTTTTCCGACCTTAAGCTGGACCCCAAGGTCCTCAAAGCCATTGCTGAAGCTGGCTACACCACGCCGACCCCGATTCAGGCAGAAGCCATTCCGCACGCGCTTGAAGGCCGGGACGTGCTGGGGATTGCCCAGACCGGAACCGGCAAGACCGCCTCTTTCACGCTGCCGATGATAACGCGCCTTGGGCGTGGTCGTGCCCGTGCGCGGATGCCGCGCAGCTTGGTGCTGGCGCCTACGCGCGAACTGGCTGCCCAAGTGGCCGAGAATTTCGACACTTATGCCAAGCATACCCGCCTGACCAAGGCGCTGCTCATTGGCGGTGTGGCGTTTGGCGAACAGGACAAACTGATCGACCGCGGCGTTGATGTGCTGATCGCCACCCCAGGCCGGTTGCTGGACCATTTCGAGCGCGGCAAACTGCTGTTGACCGGGGTTGAAGTGATGGTCGTCGACGAAGCCGACCGGATGCTGGATATGGGATTCATTCCCGATATCGAACGCATCTTCAACCTGACACCCTTCACACGACAGACATTCTTCTATTCCGCGACGATGGCGCCGGAAATAGAGCGGATCACCAACACTTTCTTGTCGAACCCCGCCCGTGTGGAAATCGCGCGTCAGGCGACGGCGTCGGAAACCATCACGCAAGAGCTGATCGAATTGCAGGCAACGCGCCGCGATGCAGCGGCCAAAGCCAAGCGCGAAGCCTTGCGCAAGATTATTGAGGCCGAAGGCGACACGCTTGAAAACGCGATCATCTTTTGTAACCGCAAGGTAGATGTCGATGTGCTGTCAAAGTCGCTTATCAAGCACAAGCTGGATGCGGCACCAATTCATGGTGATCTGGACCAATCCGTGCGCACCCGGACACTGGAAAAGTTCCGCAACGGTGAGTTGCGCTTGTTGATCGCATCGGACGTGGCCGCGCGCGGGCTGGATGTTCCTTCGGTTAGCCATGTGTTCAACTTCGACCTGCCATCCCACCCAGAGGATTACGTTCACCGCATTGGCCGCACCGGCCGCGCAGGGCGGTTGGGCAAGGCAATTTCGTTGATGGTTCCCTCCGATCAGAAATACTTGGACGGGATAGAGGCGCTACTGCAAAAGCCCCTGCCCCGCGGCACTGCCCCCGATATGGGTCTGGCGTCTACTCGCCCCGCAGAAGTGGCTGAAGAGGATGCGCCAAAGCCCAAGCGCACCCGCCGTGCGCGCAAACCCGCGAATGACAACGCAGAGGCGCAAGCGGACACAGCTGTTGCTCCAACCGAACCGCAGGCAGCCCCGGAAGTCGCCCCAGAGGTGGAGTCGGCACCCGCACCGCAGCAAGAGCGCCCGGCCCGCGGTAGAGGGCGTGACCGCGACAACAATCGGCGCGACAATGATCGCCGCGACAATCGCAACCGCAATGACGGGCCGGTGGGCATGGGCGATCATGTCCCGGACTTTTTGCTGCGCGAATTTCGCACGGCCTGATCTGGCCGCACAAACCTAGGAAAAACCGCGCAAAGCCAATGCCTTGCGCGGTTTTCTAAATGCCAAATATCATCACCGATACAGCAACGATACCTTGTTGTGGAACAGGTGCAGTTTGGCCGGGTCGGCTTTCAGCTTCACAGTCTTGCCGCGCAGGTCGGCATGCGTGCCCGCAAGCTTGGCGAGGACCGGGTTCGCATCGGGCGCGTCCGGCTTGAAGTAAAGAACCGTCAATTCGCCCAAAGCTTCGATCAGATCAACCTCGCCCTGATACAGGTAATCTTCGTCATCACTGGCGATCAGGTCTTCCGGGCGCACACCCAGATTAACCTTCAACCCCTTATCGGCATCTGTGGTCGGGATCTGCACGGTGGCCACACCGCCGCCATCCAGCTTTACGCGGGTTTGCGCGCCGGTTTCCACCACCTCGCCCGGCAGCAGGTTCATAGCCGGAGAGCCGATGAACTGCGCCACGAATTCACCATTGGGGCGGTCATATAGCTCCAATGGCGTGCCGACCTGTGCAATGCCCCCGCCAGCCAACACAACGATGCGGGTGGCCAATGTCATCGCTTCCACCTGGTCATGGGTGACATAGACCATTGTGGATTCGGGCATGGATTCCTTCAGCTTCGCGATCTCGATCCGGGTTGCCACGCGCAGCGCCGCGTCAAGGTTCGAGAGCGGTTCGTCGAACAGATAGACCTTCGGGTCGCGCACGATGGAGCGGCCAATCGCCACCCGCTGTCGCTGCCCGCCTGATAGCGCCTTGGGCAAACGGTCCAGATACGGGCCAAGTTGCAGAATATCCGCCGCTTTATTCACGGCGGCGTCTATTTCGGCCTTGGTTTTCTTGGCGATTTTCAGCGCGAAGGCCATATTGTCGCGCACCGTCATATGCGGATAAAGCGCGTAGGATTGGAACACCATGGCGATACCGCGCTGCGCAGGCGGAATGTCATTGACGACCATGCCGTCAATTTCCAGCGTGCCGCCGGTGATCTTTTCCAGCCCCGCGATCATGCGCAGAAGCGTGGATTTGCCGCAGCCCGAAGGCCCGACAAACACGATCAACTCACCTTGTTGGATATCAAGGTTGATGTCCGACAACACCTTGACCTCGCCATAGGCTTTTTCGACATCGGTCAGTTTCAGATCGGCCATGGGTTCCTCCCCCTCGTTTTATCGTTTCAGCAACAAGCAGGGCTGCCATGGTCCCAGATGCACCAGCCCATCCTCTCCGGCACCGGAAGAATTCAGCTCTTGCCCCACCGTGATCCAGTTTCCGTCCGGCAAATACAGCGTGGTCGGCTCGTGGCTAAGGTTGAAAGCGCAGAACATCGTTTCACCCGCCTCCTCGCGGATGAAGGACAGCGTATCGCCCGACACATGCAGATCACGCATAGCCCCGCGCGCGAGCGCGCGGTGGGCATGGCGCAAATCTATGGCGCGGCGATAATGGTGCAGCAGCGCATCGGGCGCGCGT
The DNA here is from genome assembly GCF_023336755.1 of Roseinatronobacter domitianus. GTDB lineage: Bacteria > Pseudomonadota > Alphaproteobacteria > Rhodobacterales > Rhodobacteraceae > Roseinatronobacter > Roseinatronobacter domitianus. The sequence goes on from NZ_JALZWP010000005.1 coordinate 81,818, forward strand.
TCCTGCGCATCGACCGACAGGCCGATATGCTCGCGCGACACGGGCAGCCATGGCACATCGGTTGAAAAGCCACCGTTCAGGGTAGATTTCTCCCAGACCATCGGCGTGCGGCACCCATCGCGGCCTTTATATTCGGGCCAGAATTGAATTCCGTAAGGATCGCGCAGGTCTTCGAACACCAGTTCCGCCTCGGGCAGGCCCAGTTCTTCGCCCTGATACAGGCAGACAGATCCCCGCAGGCACATCATCAGCGTGGCATAGGCGCGCACGGCGGCGGGCGACATGTCCCAGCGCGAAATATGGCGCATCACGTCATGGTTGGAAAACGCCCAGCAGGCCCAGCCTTCGGGCGCGACATAATCCAGATGGCGCAAAACGGCGGCAATGCGCGCGGCAGAGGGCTGGTCGGCGGCCAGAAATTCGAACGCGTAGCACATCTGCACCTTGTCATTGCCAGAGGTGTATTCGCCCAGAATTTCCAGACCCTTCTGCGCATCCCCCACTTCGCCCACGGCGGCGGCGCCATATGTGTCCAGCAGCGCGCGGAAGCGGCGCAGGAATTCCAGGTTTTCAGGCTGGTTCTTGTCATAGAGATGTTCTTGATGGTTGTAGGGGTTCACCGCCGGCGCGATATTCGCGTTGCGCTGTTCCGGCGGCAGCGGCGGGTTGTTGCGCAACTGGTAGTCATGGACATAGAAGTTGATCGTATCAAGACGGAAGCCATCTACCCCGCGTTCCAGCCAAAACCGGGTCACGTCCAGCAATTCCTGTTGCACAGCGGGTTCGTGAAAGTTCAGATCCGGCTGAGAGGTCAGGAAATTGTGCAGATAGTATTGCAGGCGCGTCGCATCCCATGCCCAGGCGGACCCACCGAAGATGGACAGCCAGTTATTGGGCGGCGTGCCATCAGGTTTCGGGTCAGCCCAGACATACCAATTTGCGCGCGGGTTGTCGCGCGACGAGCGGCTTTCTTTGAACCACGGGTGCTGGTCCGACGAATGCGACAGCACAAGGTCAATCAGAACCTTTATGCCCAGCCCATGCGCAGTGGTAATGATCGCATCGAAATCGGCCAATGTGCCGAACATCGGGTCCACGTCGCAGTAATCGGACACGTCATAGCCGAAATCCTTCATCGGAGAGGTGAAGAACGGGCTGATCCAGATCGCGTCCACGCCAAGGCTGGCGATATAGGGCAAGCGCTGCACGATGCCGCACAGATCGCCAATACCGTCGCCGTTGCTGTCCTGAAAGCTGCGGGGGTAGATCTGGTAGATCACCGCACCGCGCCACCAATCGGGGGTTAGTTCCAGCCCATGATCGGGCTGCAACATTGCATTAGCAGTCACGTTATATTCCTTACTTGACCGAGCCGGCCAACAGGCCGCGCACGAGGTAGCGTTGCATTGTGAAGAAGACGATCAGCGGCACCGCAATCGAGACAAAGGCCGCCGTGGCCAAGATGCCCCAATCTCCCCCCCGCGACCCCAGAAGGTCGTCGGCGATCTTCACGGTCATGACCTGCGATTCCGCGCCAGATGGCAAGAAAACTTTGGCCACAAGCAGGTCGTTCCATGTCCAGAGGAACTGGAAGATCGCGAAAGAGGCAAGTGCCGGGAAACTGAGCGGCAGGATGATCTTGGTGAAGATCTGGAAATCGGTCGCACCATCGACCTTGGCACCTTCGATGATGTCACGAGGCAGGCCCACCATGTAATTGCGTAACAAATACACCGCCAAGGGTAAGCCAAAGCCGGTATGGGCAAGCCATATCCCCAGAAAACTTTGCCCTATACCAATACTTGTATGCAGACTCAGCAGCGGCACAAGCGCAAGCTGCAAGGGCACCACCAGAAGCCCCACCACGGCGGCGATCAACACTCCGCGCCCCGGAAAATCCATCCAAGCCAACGCATAAGCCGCAAAGGCCGCGATCAGGATCGGTATGATCGTGGCCGGGATGGTCACGGTCAGCGTGTTGATGAACGCGCGGTCCATGCCGTTGGCGTTCAACACCGTATCATAGTTTAACAACGTAAAACGCGGCGGTGTTTCAGCGGCAATATAAACGGTCGGCCCGCGGTCTATCGGCTCGGCGCTTTCCAAGCGGAAGCTGCCATCGGCCTGAACCGTCAACGTGCCGCCGCTGCGCAACTCGGTCGCGGTGCCGGGCGCGAATTCGTCGGGTGCGACCGCCCGTGTGCCGAAAGCCGAGACTGAACCATTGCCATCGGGGAAAGCCTCTGCAATCTCGGGGTCGTCGAACAGGTTGCCCTCCAACACATACAAATCGCCCTCTTGGCGCGCCCCGTCGGCAGCAACCCGCGCCCGGAAATTCAAATCGACCGAGAAAGGTGCCTGCCACCAGCCGGAGTTCGAGATCTGGTCGCGCTCACGAAAGGACGACACGAACAGCCCGATCGTCGGCAAAAGCCACAGCAGCACAAGGATGATGACGGTAATATTGACCGCAATCTTCCCACCCTGATTCTGACCTGCGATATTGTCCATTGGTTAACTCTCCCTCGCGCCAGTCAGCGCATTTCCTTGCGCGCCTGACGGATGTTCCAGATCATCACCGGCAGAACCAGCAGCATAATCACGAAAGCCACGGCGGTCGCGCGCCCATCATCGCGGAACATGAAGGACATCATGTAGCTGGGCAGGATTTCGGTGTCGAAATTGCCGCCGGTCATGGTGTAGACAATGTCGAACACTTTCAGCACCAGAATGGTGATCGTGGTCCAGACCACGACGATCGTGCCCATGATCTGCGGCACCTTGATCTGGAAAAAGACCTCGAACGGGTTCGCGCCGTCGATGATCGCGGCCTCTATGGTTTCTTCCGGGATACCGCGCAGCGCCGCCGACAGAATGACCATGGCAAAGCCCGTCTGAATCCAGACCAGGATGAACATCAGGAAGAAATTGTTCCAAAACGGTATTTGCAGCGGGTCCACCGGGCTCAGCCCCATCGAGTCCCGGATGGAATTGATGATGCCAATGTCGGGGTTGGCCGAATAGACGAATTTCCAGATCAGTGACGCACCGACGAAGGAAATTGCCATCGGCATGAAAATCAATGATTTGGCAATATTGCCCCAAGCCATACGGTCGGTCAGTTGCGCCACCAACAACCCCAGAAAGGTTGCCATAGCGGGCACGACCAGCACCCAGAGCAGGTTGTTGAACACTGCGGTGCGGAAGGCTTCCTCGGCAAACAGGTTGGCGTAGTTGCCCAGACCGATGAACTCGTCCCCCGCGCGGTTGAACAGAGACCGATAGAACGACCCGACAACAGGGTAGACCAGATACAGGCCCAGCGCGAACATGGCCGGGAACAGGAACAACCAAGGCCGGACCTTATTTGCACGGTTTATATTCCGGCCTGTCTGCGGTCCCTTGGCCGGAAAGATCACCTTATCAAGGATGATGTTTGACGCGTAGAAATACCCCACGCAGCCACCCACACCGATGATGATGGTCAATAGGCCCTGCAAGACTGGTGTCATGGCGATGCTCCCTGCCTGCGCATTGCGCGTTCGGATCGAATGTCGGGGGATATTGGGGAACCCCCCGCCGAAACCGGCGAGGAGTCGCTGCAAACGGATCGCTTACTTGATGGTGTCCCAGCGTTCCTGGATAGTGGCCGCCACGTCCTCGGCGCTCGCGCCGGTGACGTAATCGACCATGCCGGTCCAGAAAGCACCCGCCCCAATCTCACCCGGCATAAGGTCAGACGCGTCAAAGCGGAAGGTGGTCGCGTTTGCCAGAATCTCACCCTGCGCGCGCTCGGAATCGGTCGCGTAGGTTTCCAGATTCACGCCACCATGCGCGGTCAGGAAGCCGCCCTGTGCCATCCACAGTTCATGCGCGATCGGCAGCTTCAGGAATTCCAGCATTGCGGTGGTCGCGTCCGACGGGTCGGTGATCGCGAACAAGGTGCCCGCGCCAAGAACCGGGCGGCCAAGATCAGCTTCCTCGAATGCGGGGAAGTAGAAGAAGTCTACATCCGCGCCCACCTCGGTGCCCTCGGGAAAGAAGGCCGGGATGAAAGACGCCTGACGGTGCATATAGCAGGCAGGCGGAATCGCGAACAAGCCCGCGGGGCTGTCACGGAAATCGGTCGTGGCCACGGCCTGTGCGCCGCCCTGAACGAAAGCATCATTCCGCGCGAAAGAGCCAAACTCCTCGATTGCGCCAATCACCGCCGGGTCGTTGAACGGCATTTCGTTCGACACCCACGCATCATAGACTTCAGGTGGCTGGGTGCGCAGCATCATATCCTCGACCCAGTCGGTCGCGGGCCAGCCCGTCGCCGCACCTGACCCCAGACCAATGCACCACGGGGTGCCGCCATCATCGACGATCTGTTGGGTCAGCGCCTTCAGTTCCTCCATGCTTTGCGGAATGTCATAGCCCATTTCGTCAAAGGCCGTGGGCGAATACCAGACCAAAGATTTCAGGTCGACGCGGTAGAACAGCCCATAAAGCTGGTCGTTGCCATCGGCATCCGCATAGGTGCCCAGATCGACCCAGCTTTGCCCGGCGGCGTAGTTCTCGGCCACGAACTCTGCCGTGCCCTCTGGCAGCGGCGTCAGCAGACCTTGGCTTGCCATATCTGCGGCCAGACCCGGCTGGGGAAACACGGCAAGGTTCGGCGCGCTTCCCGCGCGCGTGGAAATCACGATGTCTTGCTCAAAGCTGTCAGAGCCTGAATAGTTTACGGCCGCCCCGGTTGCCGCTTCGAAATAGTCGAAAATCTTGTTGACCTTCTCGGCCTCATTCCCCGTCCAAGGCCCAGTGATCGTCACGGTTTGCCCCGAAAGATCGGTCGAATCTGCAAAAGCGGTAAAGCTGTCCCAAGTGAACGCCCCCTCTCCCGGTGCGACCATCAGGTCCTGCGCCGTGGCGCCAGATGCGACAAGCGCAATCGCGGCCACGCCTGCGTAAAGTCTGGATTTCATTGTCATCCTCCCAAGGTTGACGGTGTGTTGTGCACAATTATTCATCAAGTGCTGACCAGCATCCCAGCAGTTTGGAATCAATTTTTCAAACCGCTTTGGATAGCGCGACACTTACGCATCACATGCAACCTGTCAATTGGGAATTTCATGAAAACCCTTGTTTTTATAGCCATTTCGCAGGTGCAGCATCTTACACAATGAATATTTATCTTTTCATCTCAGACCGTTTCGGATTAGCTTCCGCGACGATCTTCAACACGGTTTGAACAAATCATGGGCGTCACACTCAAGGAATTGGCTTCTGGCCTCGGGCTATCGCCGACCACCGTCAGCCGCGCGCTGAATGGCTACCCAGAGGTGAACCAGGCAACGCGTCAGCGCGTGCTCGATGCCGCGCGCACGGCAAATTATCATCCCAACACGCGCGCCAAAAGTCTGGCCACCGGGCAATCGCGCGCGATCGGGCATATCATCCCCATCTCGACCAGCCATGAGATTGTGAACCCGGTTTTTGCCGATTTCATTGCCGGTGCCGGAGAGGTCTATTCCCGCGCCGGCTATGACATGGTCCTAAGTGTTGTTCCCGATGACGAGGAAGAAAACGCCTATCGCAACATTGTCGCGCGCGGGTCGGTGGACGGGTTGTTGGTTCACGGTCCCCGGCTGCATGATGATCGCATCACGCTGTTGCAGGATCTGGGCCTGCCCTTCATGGTGCATGGCCGCAGTTCTGGGGTGCAGACCCCGTATTCTTGGCTGGACATCAACAACCGCCGGTCGTTCCGGCGCGCAACGGAATTTCTATTGGAACTGGGGCATACCCGCATCGCGCTTGTGAACGGGCTGGAATCGATGGATTTCGCGCTGCGCCGACGCACGGGCTATCTGGACGCATTGGCCGTGGCTGGAATTGTCCCCTGCCCCGACTTGATGCGCAGTGCTGAAATGACAGAGCCGTATGGCCATCAGGCTGGTCGAGAGCTGTTGCGCCTGCCCGACCCGCCCACAGCTTTTCTTGCGTCTTCGATGATCGTGGCTTACGGGCTGCGCCGCGCCCTGACCGACGCCGGGCTGAAACTGGGCCGCGACGTGTCCGTCGTCACCCATGACGACGACCTGTCTTATATGCCCAATGGGCTGGAGGTTCCGCAATTCACCGCCACCTGCTCCTCGGTCCGCGCGGCGGGGCGCAAGACGGCAGACATGTTGTTGTCCTTGGTCCGCGATCCGGATCAAGGCCCGATCACACATCTTATGGAAACCCGGCTGGTGCTGGGCGACAGCACAGGACGACATCGCACATGACCGACTTCACGCATACGCGCGCCGATTTCCCCGACGATTTCCTGTTCGGTGTGGCAACGTCTGCCTATCAGATAGAAGGGCACGGCTTTGGCGGTGCCGGCCGCACGCATTGGGATGATTTCGCCGCCACGCCCGGCAATGTGGTGCGTGCCGAACACGGGGGCCGCGCCTGCGATCATTACCACATGTGGGAGCAGGATCTGGATCTGATCGCCGCTGCCGGGTTCGACATTTACCGCTTTTCTGCATCTTGGGCGCGCGTGCTGCCCGACGGGCGCGGGGCGGTGAATACCGAGGGTCTTGATTATTACGACCGGCTCGTGGACGGGATGCTGGAACGCGGCATCAAGCCCGCGCTGACACTGTATCATTGGGAATTGCCCTCGGCGCTGGCCGATCTGGGCGGCTGGCGCAACCGTGACATCGCGGGCTGGTTCGCGGATTACACGCAGATCCTGTGCGAACGGATCGGCGACCGGATCTGGTCGGCCGCCCCGATAAACGAGCCTTGGTGCGTGGGCTGGCTGTCGCATTTCATGGGCGCGCACGCGCCCGGCCTGCGCGACATCCGCGCTACCGCCCGCGCCATGCACCATATCGGTCTGGCCCATGGGCGCGCCACGCAGGTCATGCGCGGGCTTGGTATGGGCAATTTGGGCGCGGTGTGCAATTTCGAATACGCCCTGCCCCTTGGCGAGAGCGACGCCGACCGCAGCGCGGCGCAGCTCTACGATGGCATTTACAATCGCTGGTTCATTGGGGCCATGTTCAAAGGCGCATACCCCGCTGATGTGCTGGAGGGGCTTGCCCCCCACATGCCCAAAGGCTGGCAAGACGACATGGCCACAATCCGCCAACCACTTGATTGGCTGGGGCTGAATTATTATACCTGCAAACGCATCGCGCATGACCCAGCCAGCGCATGGCCGCAACTGTCCGAACATGTGGGCGACTTGCCGAAAACCCAGATGGGGTGGGAGATCTGCCCCAACGGACTTGCACATTTCCTACATTTTGTGGGCGAATATGCCGGGACTCTGCCGCTATACGTTACAGAAAACGGCATGGCGAACCCCGACACACCAGAGCAGCCCGACCATGCCCGCATTGCCTATCTGAACGCACATCTCGACGCGGCAAAAACAGCGATGGCCAAAGGCGCGAAGCTGAAGGGCTATATTATCTGGTCGTTGCTGGACAATTACGAATGGTCCCTTGGCTATGAAAAGCGTTTCGGGTTGGTGCATGTCGATTTCGAGAGCTTGCAACGCCGCCCAAAAGCGTCTTATCAGGCATTGCAACAGGCGTTAGCGCGAACATAAGCCGCGCCGGCGCGCAGCCCAAGGGTAGCACATGGCAGATAAAGACGCTCCGGTTCTGGTCGCTGATGTTGGCGGCACAAATACGCGCGTGGCACTCGCGCGCGGCACGACGCTTATCGCGGGCACGACCGAACGTTTCCGCAATGCCGAGCATTCCGGGCTGGAAACGGTGCTGGCCGAATACCTGTCCAAACATCGCAGCCTGCCCGCGCGCGCGGCGATTGCGCTGGCCGGGCCGGTGCGCGGTGCCTCGGGTGCGATGACCAATCTGGGCTGGACCATGCAGGCGGATGAACTGGCCCGCATGACCGGTATTCGACATGTCGCCCTTCTGAACGACCTGCAGGCGCAAGGCCACGCCCTGCCGCATTTGCCTGCCGAACACCTGCGGAAGATCCGCGAAGGCCAGCCCGAAGGCGGCACGCGGCTGGTCATCGGGCTTGGCACGGGTGTGAATGCCGCACCGGTTTACCCTGCGGGCGCGGGGTATATCGTGCCCCCCGCCGAAGCCGGGCATATTCACTTGCCGCAACAGAATGAAGAAGATCAGCAGCTTGCCCGCTGGCTTGTTGCGCGACGCGGCTTTGCGTCGGTCGAGGATGTGCTGGCCGGGTCCGGGCTGGAACGGCTTTATGCTTATCACGCAGAGCGCGCGGGCGGTGCCCCCGCCCTTGGCGCCAGCGCAATCATGGACGAGATGGGCGCCTGCACCACGCTGGCCACCAGTGTCGGCCGCCATTACGTCCGCCTTCTGGCGCAATACACCGCCGATCTGGCCCTGACCACGCTGCCCTTTGGCGGCATATATTACATTGGTGGCGTTGCGCGGGCGTTCACGCCATTTATGGCGCGCTTCGGTTATGATGCGGCCTTCACCGATATGGGCCGGTTTTCCGACCTGGTGGCACAGTTCCCTGTGGCCTTGGTCGAGGATGATTTCGCCGCCCTGACAGGTTGTGCGGCTTATCTGGCGGCATGACCCCTTGCCGGGCGCGGCGGATTAGGCCAACCCTTGCAGCATGGAATGGCGCGACGAGTGTATCCTTCTGGCAAGCCGCCCCTTGGGCGAAGGCACCGCGCTGATCGAGCTGTTCAGCGGGCTGCATGGCCGCCATGGCGGGGCTTTGCGTGGCGGGGCTTCGCGCAAGATGGCGCCACTGTTGCAACCGGGCGCGCAGCTGGATGCGACATGGCGCGCGCGTCTGGACAGCCAGTTGGGCAGTTTCACCGTGGAACCCTTGCGCGGGCGCGCGGGCGCGTTGCTGTCCGACCGGCTGGCGCTGCTGGGCTTGGGTGCAGTGTGCGCGCTGACCCGCTACGCCCTGCCCGAACGCCAGCCCTATCCCGAACTCTATCGGCACACGGTCGCGGTGCTAGACCGGTTGGGACATCCCGGCTGGCTGCATGACTATGCGCTTTGGGAGCTGACTTTGCTGGAGGAAACCGGCTACGGGCTGGACCTTGCGCAATGCGCGGTCACGGGTGCGACAGAGGGGCTGGCCTATGTCAGCCCGCGCACGGGCCGCGCGGTCACGGCAGAGGGTGCAGGCGATTACGCCGCGCGCCTGCTGCCCTTTCCGGCGGGCCTGCATGAAGACGGTGGGCTTGATGCCGAAGGGCTGAACGCGGCGCTGGCACTAAGCGGCCATTTCCTGACCGACTGGCTGGCGCGCGCTATGGACAAACCCTTGCCAGAGGCCCGCGCGCGGCTGGTGCGCGCGGTGGTATAACGCATGAAAAAGCCCCGGCCAAAAACCGGGGCTTAGATGTTGCACAAAACCGGTTTAGATAACCCGGACCTGCGTGCCGACCTCGACGATCTCATACAGATTTTCAGCATGCGGGTTCAGCATACCGAAACAGCCATTCGATGCCCGACGCCCGATCTTGGCGGGGTTGTCGATGCCATGAATGCGGTAATACTGCCAGCTTAGGTTCAGCGCACGTGACCCAAGCGGGTTACGCGGGTCCGCACCTTCGACGCGCGCGGGCAAGGACGGGTCACGCTCACGCATGGAAGGGGTGGGAATCCATGTCGGCTCGAACCGCTTCAGCGTGATTTCGGTGTAGCCCCGGCGCGTGAACTCCTCCGACATCGGCACCGAGCAGGGATGCACAAGGTAGGTGCTTTCATCCTCGGACCAGTAATGCAGCGCGCGCGAATAGGTGTCACACAGGATGGCGCCTTTGCGCAGCGACTGGAAATGATCCTTCCAGTGGTGGTTACGAAAGCCCATCACGTTGCGGGGCGCGGTGCGGATATTCTGTTCGGCCTCATACTCTGGCACCGCCTGAGCACGCAAGATTGACGGTGTCGCCAAGCCACCAAGAGCAATGGCCCCAGAGCCAAGAAGTGCGCGACGCGTTAATTTGTCAGTCATGCCATATTCCTTTTATCGCATTTGAAACATCAATGCCGCCGATGCGCCTAGAATAGCAAGTCACGACCGCGTGGGGAAGCAGGGCTGTTGCGCCTCTGCATCGCGTGTGGAAGTGCCCCGCGCGCCCAAAGCAAGGGCGGCGCGACCAGTTCACCGGGCCGCGCGGATCAGGCCCACGATGTCATAGCATTGTTCCAGAATCGGCTGGGCTATCGCGTTCGCCCGCGCGGCACCATCCCCCAATATCCGGTCAATTTCCGCCACATCCTGCATCAAGCGGCTCATCTCCGCGTTGATGGGGGCAAGCTTGTCCACCGCCAGATCAGCCAGCGCCGGTTTGAACGTGCCGAAGCCCTGCCCGGCATATTGCGCGATCACATCCTCTGGGGTGATATCGGCCAAAGCGGCATAGATATTTACAAGGTTGCGCGCCTCTGGGCGTTCTGCCAGCGCGTCCAGCGTATCGGGCAAAGGTTCCGGGTCCGTGCGCGCCTTGCGCAGTTTCTGCGCAATCGCGTCGGCGTCATCAGTCAGGTTGATGCGGCTCATATCCGACGGGTCGGATTTTGACATCTTCTTTGTGCCATCGCGCAAGGACATGACACGGGTCGCCGCCCCTTCGATGACAGGCTCCACAATCGGGAAAAACTCGACCCCGAAATCATGGTTGAACTTGGCGGCAATGTCGCGCGTCAGTTCCAGATGTTGTTTCTGATCCTCACCCACAGGCACATGCGTGGCGTGATAGGCCAGAATATCAGCCGCCATCAGCGCCGGATAGGCAAACAGGCCGACGCTGGCATTTTCGGCGTTCTTACCCGCCTTGTCCTTGAACTGCGTCATCCGCTTCAGCCAGCCCATGCGGGCCACGCAGTTGAAAATCCATGCCAATTCCGCATGGGCAGGAACTTGGCTTTGGTTGAACAGAATGGACCGCGCCGGGTCGATGCCCGCCGCGATAAACCCGGCGGCCAGTTCGCGCGTGGCGTGGCGCAGCTTCGCGGGGTCTTGCCAGACCGTGATCGCGTGCAGATCAACCATGCAGTAGATGGTTTCGGTGCCATCGTCCTGCGCCTGAACAAAGCGTTTCAGCGCACCAAGGTAATTGCCCAGCGTCAACCCGCCCGAGGGCTGGATGCCGGAAAAAATGCGCGGCGGAAAAGCCTTGGGCGTATCGGACATGAGGCGGCGCTCCGTGCTGGAAAAGCTGTTGGCAATCGCTTAGCCTTGGGGGCCGATAACGTCAACCAAGGCCGATCCGTGAGCGACGAGTCCCACCCCGCACCCCTGTTGAACCCGCTCCCTTGGGCGGTGTGGCTGCTGACGCTTGCAATTGCCGGGGTGGAATTGGTCTTGTGGGCTGGCGCGCATGGGCTGGTCAACTGGGCCGGTAGCGCTGGCTGGCGCGCACAGGCGCTGGTGGCCTTTGGTATCAGCCCCGAATTGCAGGGCTGGATGTGGGAAAGCGGGCAGTATCCCCCCGAAGGGCTTTGGCGCTACCTTGTCTATGGCTTCGTTCACCTTGGCCCAATGCAGGCCGCGCTTGTGGTCGTCATCACCGCCGCATTGGGCAAAGCCTGCGCCGAGCGGCTGGGATCGCTGCGGGTTTTGGTGCTGCTGACGCTTGCCCAAGCCGCAGGCGGCGTGGCTTTCGGGCTTGTGGCAGACCCCGGCGCGTGGCTGATCGGCGGCTACCCGATCATCTTTGCGCTGGCCGGAGCCTATGCCGCGCTGATGGGCACACGCCCCGCGCTGTTTCTGGTTGCGGTTCTTGTCGTCGCACGCCTTGGCCTGACCGCCCTTGCAGGGGGCGGCATGGATTGGCTGGCAGACCTGACCGCGCTGGGCATAGGCGCGGCCTTGGCCCGCGTGCTGGACGGGCCAATTCTGGAACGCCTGCGCCAGAGGTAAGACTTAACGCAGGTCAGGCGGCGTGCCCTCGGCCACCAAATCCGCGACAAGCGCATCCAGCGCCTGCGTCTGGGTCCGATTATCGCCCAAGCGGCGCACGGACACAGTGCGTTCCTCGACCTCGCGCGCGCCTATGGCCAAAATGACCGGCACCTTGCCCAATGAGTGTTCACGGACCTTGTAATTGATCTTTTCATTACGCAGGTCCAACTCTGCCCGCAGCCCGGCGGCTTGCAAGGCGGCGACCACTTCGCGGCAATACTCATCCGCATCCGACACGATAGATGCAACCACCACCTGACGCGGGGCCAGCCACAAGGGCAGCTTGCCCGCGAAGTTCTCGATCAGGATACCGATGAAGCGCTCGAACGACCCCAGAACCGCGCGGTGCAGCATGACAGGGCGGTGCTTTTCGCCGTCTTGGCCGATATAGCTGGCGTCCAGCCGTTCGGGCAGGTTCGGGTCCACCTGAAGCGTGCCGCATTGCCAGTCGCGCCCGATGGCGTCAGTCAGCACGAATTCCAACTTGGGGCCGTAGAACGCGCCCTCGCCCTCGAAAATCTCGTAAGCGTGACCCGCCGCTATCACGGCCTTGGCCAGCGCGTCCTCTGCGTAATCCCAGCTTTCTTCGGTCCCGATGCGCTGCTCTGGCCGGGTGGACAGTTTGATCCGCCATTGGGTAAACCCCAGATCGGCATAGACCCCCGACAGGAACTCGATGAATTTCGTCGATTCCGCTTCGATCTGGCTTGGCATGCAGAAGATATGCGCGTCATCCTGCGTAAAGCCGCGCACCCGCATGATGCCATGCAGCGCGCCCGATGGCTCATACCGGTTACACGACCCAAATTCGGCCATGCGCAAGGGCAGATCGCGGTAGCTTTTCAGGCCCACGTTGAAAATCTGCACATGGCACGGGCAGTTCATCGGTTTCAGCGCGTTGATGGTTTTCTCGCGCGCATGCTCCTCGTCCACTTCGACGATGAACATATTTTCCTGGTAATTGTCCCAATGCCCTGACGCTTCCCACAGCTTGCGGTTCACCACTTGCGGCGTGTTCACCTCGACATAGCCGCCGCGGCGCTGCTGGCGGCGCATGTAATCTTGCAGCGTGGTGTATATGCTCCAACCATTCGCGTGCCAGAAAATCTGGCCCGGCGCTTCTTCTTGCATGTGGAACAGGTCCATCTCGCGGCCCAAGCGGCGGTGGTCACGCTTGGCGGCCTCCTCCAGCATGGTCAGATGGGCCTTTAGATCAGCCCGGTTTTTGAACGCCACGCCATAGATGCGCTGCAACATGGGCCGCGTGCTGTCGCCCAGCCAATAGGCCCCGGCAATGCTCATCAGCTTGAACGCGTCGCCCGGAACCTGGCCCGTGTTTTGCAAATGCGGACCACGGCACAGGTCTTGCCAATCGCCATGCCAATACATCCGCAAGGGCTCATTTTCAGGAATGCGGTCGATCAGTTCCAGCTTGAACGGCTCATTCGCGTCTTTGTAGTGCTGGATCGCACGGGCGCGGTCCCAGACTTCCGTCCGCACGGCCTCGCGCGCGTTGATGATCTTGCGCATCCGCTCTTCGATCTGCGCGAGGTCTTCGGGCACGAACGGCTCTGCGCGGTCAAAGTCATAAAACCAGCCCTTGTCGCGCACCGGGCCGATGGTGACCTTCACGTCCGGCCAAATTTCCTGCACTGCGCGCGCCATGATATGCGCCAGATCGTGGCGGATCAGCTCCAACGCCTGCGCGTCATCCTGCATCGTGTGAATGGCGATGCTGGCATCGGCCATGATCGGCCATTGCAGGTCGTAATGCGCGCCGTTCACCGTGGCGGAAATGGCCTTCTTGCCCAGCGATTTGGAAATGCTGTCGGCCACTTCGGCAGCGGTCACGCCCGCATCATAGTCGCGCGCATTGCCATCAGGAAATGTCAGGGAAATCTGGGCCATAAGCCGGTCCTCGTCTGTTTGGCGCCCACGGAACGCCCGGTTGCGGGTTATATGTGGCGAAGGGTTTGACCTTGGCCGCGCGGAAAGTCAAGTTAGCAGAAACAGCAAGGACGAAAGATGACCCGCCCCGCCGTGCAACGCGCTTATGACATGCTGTCCTCTGAAGATGAGGGCCGCGTCTGCCGCGACATTTCCGACGCCGCCTGCAAGGTGCAGCCCGGCAGTTTCTTGCGCCATGCGATTGCCTTGGGCCTGAACAAATCCGCCGATGGGCTGGTGGACCCGAAACTGGTGCTGTCATGGCTGATGACGCATCTGGGCGCGCCCGCTGCCATGATCGGCTTTCTGGTGCCCATCCGCGAGGCGGGCGCGCTGTTGCCGCAACTGTTCACCGCCGCACGTATTCGCGCCATGGCGCGGCGCAAATGGGCGTGGGCGGCGGCAGGCTTGGGGCAAGGCGTGGGGGCCGCCATGATCGCTTTGGCCGCGATGACAACCACGGGCAGCACGGCGGGCGGGTTGATCCTGTTGGGGCTGGCGGTATTGGCGGTGTCGCGCTCTGTGGCGTCGGTCGCCTATAAAGACGTGCTGGGCAAGACCGTCGCCAAGGGCCAACGCGGAACCGTCACCGGGCTGGCAGGGACATGGGCGGCAGGCGTGGCACTGGCCTTTGCGCTTTCGCTGATCTGGCTAGCAGAGGCGCGCTTTGCCATCGTCACCGGCGCGCTGTTCGCCGCCGCGCTGGCATGGGTTCTGGCGGGCGCGGTATTCGCGGGGCTGCGCGAGGACGCAGGCGCAACCGAGGGCGGCGGCAATGGCGCGGAAGCGGCGCTGGCGAACCTGCGCTACCTGCGCGAAGATCGCGGCCTTGCGCGGTTTATCGTGGCGCGTGGGCTTTTGACCGCGACCGCACTGGCACCGCCGTGGTTCGTGGTGCTGGCCTCGGGCAACGACGCGCTGCAAGGCTTGGGCGCGTTGGTGCTGGCCTCTGCCCTCGCCGCGCTGGTGTCGAGCTATGTCTGGGGGCGGCTGGCTGATCGCTCCTCGCGCATGGTGCTGGTGCTGACGGGGGTCAGCGGGGCGACGTCCATGGTTCTTGCGCTAATCTTCGCAGCACTTGGGTTGGCGGGCACGCTTTGGGCCATGCCGCTGGCGCTGTTCGGGCTGATGATCGCGCATCAAGGCGTGCGGCTGGGGCGCTCGACCTATATCGTGGACATGGCCCCACCTGAACGCCGCGCCGTCTATACCGCGATTGCAAACACCGTTATCGGGGTGATCCTGCTGGCCAGCGGCGTGTTCGGCGCTTTGGCCGCACTGGGCGGGGCGGAACTGACGCTGGCCCTGTTCGCGCTGATGGCAACGGGCGGCGCTTGGGTGGCTTACGGATTGAAGGAATTGGGCGATGGTTGAACATCTGGACACAGCGCAAGGCCGCAAACTGGCCTATTACAAGACTGAAGGGCACGGCCCCGGAATTGTGTTTCTGGGCGGGTTCATGTCGGACATGTCCGGCACCAAAGCGGTCTGGCTAGAGGACTGGGCGCGCGCACAGGGCCGCGCGTTTTTGCGCTTCGACTATTCCGGGCATGGGGAAAGTTCTGGCGCCTTCACCGATGGCTGCATTGGCGATTGGGCGGCGGATGCAACGGCCGCCGTCACCGCGCTGACAGAGGGACCGCAAGTGCTGGTTGGGTCATCCATGGGCGGCTGGATCGCGCTTTTGTTGGCGCGCAGCATGCCAGAGCGGGTGCATGCACTGGTCGGCATAGCCGCCGCGCCTGATTTTACCGAAGACAGCATGTGGCCCGGCCTGACCGATGCCCAGCGGGCCGAGATCATGGACAAGGGCCAGACCACCCTGCCAAACGACTATGACGCGCCCTACACTCTGACCCGCCGCCTGTTCGAGGATGGGCGCGACCAGCTTGTGCTGCCCAGCCCTCTGCCCCTGCCCTTCGCGGTGCGGCTGTTGCAGGGCACCAAGGATGAGGCGGTGGCGACCTCTGTTCCGCTGAAGCTGATGGACCACGCGAAATGTCCCGACATGCGGCTGGAACTGGTGAAGGATGAAGATCACCGCTTTTCATCGCCACGCTGTCTGGATCTGATCGTGCGCGCGATTGAAGATGTCAGCAGCTAGCGGCCAAATGTTTGAAAAGGGAAAGTTCGTAGGACCATCACGCCCCAAAACCCCTAGAACGTGCAGATATTCTGCAAGCTGACCCATTGCCCGTCACTGAGCAACGCGCGCGAGGGTGCCTCGCCCGCCATCGGATCGCCTGCGCGCAAAGCCGGCAGAACAGGGCCGGCATCCGGGTCCAGCGGTTCGGCATTGTCAGCGAAGGCCCGAGCAGACAGGCCCAGCGCCTCGAAACGCGCCAGAAGCGCTGCGACATCTGGCGCCGGGGCCGCAGCGCGCAGGGCATCTTCGGGGTAGCCGGCCAGAGCCTCTTTCGGGACGGCACCCGATGTCAGCAATCCAAAGGTCTTGAACAGGCCCATATGGTCCAGAACCGGCACAACAGGGTCGCCGACGCGCGACCGCGCCTCGGCCAGCAACAAGGCACCGGCAAGCGCCTCGGCGCTTTCAGCCGCGTCCAGCAGGCGAGCGTCGATCACGAATACCCCACCGGGAAAGCGGGCAACCCGCGCAGCGGGCATGTCGCGCATGACCTGCACAGTGGCGGGCTGCTCCAACACCTGCCGTTGCAACGCTTCCAGTGCGGCGCGGCCTTGTGTGGCAGAGCACCGTTGCGCGCCATCCGCTTGCAGGTGCTCGACAAGTGCTGTTCCGATCTCATAGCGGGTGGTCCAGGGCAGCACGGTGGCAGTGTGGCGTTCCAGCGCAGGTGGAAACAGCGCCCCCAGCCCCGCAAGCAAAAGCCCTGCAATGACCACGTAGGATTTGCGGCCCAGCCTGTCGCGCAGGCTGCGCGGCGGGGCGAGCGCGGCCTGCACCGCTTCCAATGCGTCGATCAGCCAATCGTCATCCAGTTCCAGAGTTTCTGCGCCGTCACCCTCTGGGCTGTAAAGCGCGGGTCTTTCACGCGGATTGCGGCGCCGAACAGCAGGCAGCGACCAATGCGACAGCACCTGCATACTACGGCTGTCGGAAATCACGAGCGTCGCATCACCAAAATTGACCACAACCTCGCGGCGCTGGTCTTCGACCCGCGCTGACCACAGGCCGATACCTTCGAGTTTGCGATACTTGTCCAGCGCGGTCATGGCACCCTGTGCCTGTTTCGGGAATATAGGCTCAGTAACGCAGCCCGCGCGCCATGACCAGACGCTTACAGATCACGCACCTGTGCGCGCAGCTCGAATTTCTGGATTTTACCGGTCGAGGTCTTGGGCAATTCCAGCACAATCACGCGCTTGGGAGTCTTGAACCCAGCCAGTCTTTCGCGGCAAAAGGCGATCAGATCGGCCTCTGACACGTCCTGCCCCTCTTTTAGCTCTATGCAGGCGCAAGGCACCTCGCCCCATTTCTCATCCGGTTTGGCGACCACGGCGGCCAGCGCCACGGCGGCGTGTTTCATCAGCACGCCCTCTACCTCGACCGAGGAAACATTTTCGCCACCAGAGATAATGATATCCTTGGCGCGGTCCGCAATCTTGACATAGCCATCCGGGTGCATGAAGGCGATATCGCCGGAATGGAACCAGCCGCCCTTGAAGGCGTCGGCGGTCGCCTGCGGGTTCTTGTAATACCCCTTCATAACGCCATTGCCGCGATGCATGATCTCTCCCAAGGCGGCGGCATCGCGGGCGATAGGGATCATGGTGTCGGGGTCCATGACCGTCACCCCGTCCATGAAGGGCATGGCGACACCGGTGCGGGCCTTGACCTCTGCCCGGTCATCGCCTGTCAGATGGTCGAACCCGTCATGCCACAGGCATTCGGTATCCGGGCCATAGGTTTCCGTCAGGCCATAGACCTGCGTCACGTCAAAGC
Source organism: Roseinatronobacter domitianus (assembly GCF_023336755.1). Lineage (GTDB taxonomy): Bacteria > Pseudomonadota > Alphaproteobacteria > Rhodobacterales > Rhodobacteraceae > Roseinatronobacter > Roseinatronobacter domitianus. The sequence goes on from NZ_JALZWP010000005.1 coordinate 99,615, forward strand.
CCAAGGGTTCGATCGCGGCCAATGTTGCAGCGGGCGGCGGCGCCCCGGCAGTGAACACCCGCACGATATGGTCGAAGGGTTTGCGTTCATGCCCCTTTGCATGGATGATCGTCTGCAATACGATCGGCGCCCCGGCAAGATGGGTCGCGCCCTCTTCTGCGATGGCGTCATAAACCCCAGCGGCTGTCACGTCGCGCAGGCAGAGCATGGCCCCACCCAGCGCAGGCAGCATCCACGGATGACACCATGCGTTGCAATGAAACATCGGCACGATGGTCAGGTAGCGCGGGAATAAGGTCATTTGCCAAGACATCGGCTGCGACAAGGTAGACAGATATGCCCCACGGTGATGATAAACCACGCCTTTGGGCCGCCCTGTTGTGCCAGACGTGTAATTGAGCGCAATACTCTCCCATTCATCGGTCGGCATGATCCAGTCAAACCCGGCATCGCCTTCGGCCAGCAGATCCTCGTAGGTCAGATGCCGACCACTTGCGGCAATCCCGGCCTGCGCATCGGGCACTTCGACCAAAATCGGCGGGGTGGCCAGCCGCTGGCAGGCAGCTTCGCCAAGCTCCAGCAGCGCGCTATCGACAAGCAGCAGCTTCGCTTCGCCATGTTCAAGAATGTAATGCACCGTATCCACGTCCAGCCGCGTGTTGATCGCGTTCAGGATCGCGCCGCAGGCCGGCACCCCGAAATGGGCTTCGGCATGGGCGGGCACGTTGGGCAAGAGCGTGGCGACCACGTCACCGGGCGCAACACCCCGCATCGCAAGCCCAGACGCCAGCCGCGACACCCGCGCATGATATTCTGCATAGCTGCGCCGGTCGGACCCGTAGATAATTGCATCTTTGGGGCCGAACAGGTCGGCGGCGCGTCGCAGATGCGACAAAGGGGTAAGCGGCGTGTAATTCGCCGCGCAGCGTTCCAACCCGGTTTCATCCGTCAGCCAGCCCATCATCGCCTCCTGATTGCGGTCTGTGCCAAGGCCGGGCAACAGGCTGCCCAGCGCGCGCAACATTATTGCGCAGACGTAACCAACACAGACCTGAAATTGCAAGAGGCCCTCTGCTCGCAGGGCGATTTATGGCACAACAAAGACAACAATTCGCGAAAAAACCTCAGTTTGTCCCCGATTTTGTCCGTTAACACACGTTAATGGTGTGAGCACGCAACCTGAAATGCGTCACAACCGCAAAGAGAGGACTTCCCATGTTACCCTCACTTCTTACGGTTACCAGTTCCTGTGCGCGGTATCGCACCATGCAAGATCGCGGCGAGGTCTGGCCCAGCGCCACCACGCCCGCAGCACTATTGCCCGATTTTGGCAGCCTGGCCGAGGGCCTTCTATCCGGTCGGCTGGTCGCAACCGATTTCGGCTGGCGTCCGGTCGAAACGCTGGTTCCCGGCGATATGGTCCTGACCTTCGATCGTGGCATGCGCAGGCTGGAAAGCGTCCTTGCCGCACCTGTCGGCCCGGACCCGCGCACAGGCAGCATGGCGCGCGCCCTGCATGTGCCCAAGGATGCAATCGGCAACCGGCACGCCATCACCCTGCTGCCCAGCCAGCTTGTCCTTCTGGACTGCCCCTATGCCGAGGCCAATTTTGGCGATTCCTTCATGCTGGTCGCAGCTGCATACCTTGAGGGCTATAAAGGCATCAGGCGCAGCCGGTTGGCACCCGGCGTGCAAAGCTACATGCTGGCTTTTGCCCGCGAAGAGATCATCCATGCGGATGGCTCTGCCTTGCTGTCATGCCATGCGACGACACGGCGAACGCAACTGACCAATCCCATCGCTTACCCGCGCCTGACATCCGCGCAAGCAACGGATTTTCGGCACTGGGTTCAGACGCAAGCCGTGGGTGCAGATCAGATGCCCCGGATTGCGCAAGTCGATGGCGTTTTCCGTGCCGCACTGCAAGGGCAGGTCGAGCGCAACCTGTTGCATTGAAAAAATCTTGGCCTGCCGTGGTCATGCCCCGCTTCGGGCGCATCCCCGACCTGAAAAGGCCATGATTTCTTGGCTTGTTAACCTTGTTCTGACTTCGGAGGCCAGTGATGACACACCCTAACCCGTTCCGCATGACACGCGACACGCAGCTGATGCCCACCTCGAGTAGCTTGAAGGCGATTTCCGCCGCAATGCAAAAGGACGCAGAACTGTATGCCATGGCGTTGCGCGAGGATGGCCTTTTGCCCGGCACACTTGTGGCCACCGGCACCGGATGGCGCAAGATCGAAACACTGCAACCCGGCGATATGGTGCTGACCTTCGACAATGGCATGCAGCCGGTGACGCGGATTCACGATCTGACTATTCCGTATCATGACCTGCCCACGCACAAGGCATTTATCATGATCGTGCCACGGGGCGTCCTGGGCAATCGCCGCCAGATCGAACTCTTGCCGCTACAAGAAATCATCATCGAATCGGATTTCGCCGAGGAGCAATATGGCGACCCGTTCGTGCTGGTTCAGGCACTTATGCTGGAGGGGTTTGACGGAATCCACCGGGTGCCGCTGAAAAACGATCTGCGTGTCTATTTGCCGACATTCCCGCAGGAGCAGCTTGTCCATACCTGCGGCATGGCTCTTTTGACTGCGCGCGCAGAAAGCGATTTCTCGCCGCTCGATGCCAGTGTTCACATGGCCAGACGCGAATACACGCGCTTGCCTTATGCGGATCTAACTGCGCTGGCCGCCAGCCTGAAACAAGAGCGGGCGGCCTAAGCCGCCCGTATTGCCTATGCAGCTTCGGCTTTTGAGTGGTAAAAGCGGCGCCCCGCTTCTGCCATATCGCGCAACATATCCGGCGCCTTGAACCTTGGTCCATGCGCCGCTTCCAACCGGTCACAGACCGCGACCGCAAAAGGCGCGCCCAGCATGTCCAGCCATGAAAACGGGCCGCCCGACCAAGGCGCAAAGCCCCAACCCATGATTGCGCCGACATCACCCTCGCGAATATCGGTCAGAACACCCTCCTCCAGAGCACGCACCGCTTCCAGGGCTTGCGCGAACATCAGGCGGTGCTGCACTGTGGTCAGGTCGGGCTGGTCATCAGCTTGCGGGTATTGCGCTGCAAGCCCCTGCCACAAACCCTGACGTTTGCCCTTATCATCATAGTCATAGAACCCCGCCCGAGATTTGCGCCCCAAGCGGCCAAGATCGACCATCCAGAAGATGATCTCGTCAACATCGCCATCCGGGTAAGCATCCCCCATCGCGGCGCGGGTGGCCCTGGCTATCTTTGCACCCAAATCAAGCGACGTCTCATCCACAAGCTGCAACGGCCCCAGCGGCATTCCCATCAGCTTGGCGGCGTTTTCCACCAAGGCCGGGGCCACACCTTCACGGACCATCCGCATGCCTTCGTTAAGGTAAGGAATGATGCAGCGATTCGCGTAAAAGAAGCGTGCATCATTGACCACGATCGGGGTCTTGCGAATTTGGCGGACGAAATCCAGCGCCTTGGCCACGGCCAGATCGCCCGTTTCGCGTCCCTTTATGATCTCAACCAATGCCATCTTGTCCACCGGGCTGAAAAAATGGATGCCAATGAAATTGGCGCGCCGCGCGCTCGCCTGTGCCAGATCAGTGATCGGCAGGGTCGACGTGTTGGTTGCGAAAATCGCGTCTTCACCCAACACGGCCTCTGCGCGTTGCGTGACCTCGGCTTTCACCGCCGGGTCTTCGAACACCGCCTCAACCACCAGATCACACCCATTCAACGCCGCATAATCCGTGGTTGGAATAATCCGCGCCAGAACCTGTGCCTTCCCCTCCTCCGTCACTTTGCCGCGTTTCATGCCAGCCTCCAAGATACCCTCAGCATGCGCGCGCCCACGCTCCGCGGCCTCTTGCGCCGCGTCGATCAGCACCACCTCAATTCCGGCATTGGCAGCCACATAGGCAATGCCCGCGCCCATCATACCCGCGCCCAGAACGCCCAGTTTGCGCACCTTGCCATCGGGCGCGTCAGGGCGGTTCGCACCCTTTTCTAACGCCTCTTTGTTAATAAACAGTGACCGGATCATCGCGCCGGAGGACGGGTTCATCAAAACACTTGTGAACCAGCGCGACTCTATCTTCAGTGCGGTGTCAAACGGCACCAATGCCCCCTCATAGACTGCCGACAAAAGTGCCTTGGCCGCCGGGTAAACACCTTGCGTCTTGCCGTTAATCATGGCCGAAGCCCCGACAAAGGTCATGAACCCCGCCGGATGATAGGGCGCACCGCCCGGCATTTTATAGCCCTTCGCATCCCAGGGTTTGACCAGATCGGCATCTTTCGCGCCCAGCACCCAGTCTTTCGCGCGGGCAAGCAAGTCCTCGGGCGCGACCATCTCGTCAATCAACCCGGCCGATTTCGCGCGCTTCGGGTCGACCAGTTTGCCTTCCAACAAGAAAGGCGCAGCGCCCATCGCCCCCAGCTTGCGCGCCAGCCGCGTTGTGCCCCCCGCACCTGGGAAAATCCCGACCTTGATCTCTGGCAGGCCGATCTTGGCACGCGGGTTATCCGCCACGAAAATGCGGTGGCAGGCCAAGGGCAGCTCCAGCCCAATGCCCAACGCCGTGCCCGGCAGCGCCGCAACAATAGGTTTGCCACCTTTAAGCGTTTTCGGGTCCATGCCAGCACGTTCGATCTTGCGCAGGATCGCATGCATACCGTTGATCGCCTCGAAGATCTGCTTGGCCGGGTCTTCATTAACCACGCCTTTTCCGGTCGCCAGAATATTCAGGTCCATCCCAGCGGCAAAATCGGGTTTGCCGGATGTGAGGATGACGCCTTTGACCGCCTCATCGGCCAGTGCCGTGTCAATATGCCTGTCGAGCTGCGCGAACCCTTCCAGCGACAGCACGTTCATGGATTTTCCCGGCACGTCCCATGTGATGGTCGCCACGCCATCGGCATCGGCTTTGTAGGTAAATTCCTGCATCGTCCCCTCCCTTACACGCGCTCGATGATGGTCGCGGCGCCCATTCCAGACGCAACACACAAAGTGGCAAGGCCAGTGCCTTGTCCGGTGCGCTCCATCTCATCCAGCAGCGTGCCTATAATAATGGCCCCGGTCGCGCCCAGCGGGTGGCCCATGGCAATCGCGCCGCCATTCACGTTCACCTTGCTGTCGGGCACTTCAAAAGCCTGCATGAATCGCAACACCACGGCGGCGAAAGCCTCGTTCACCTCAAAGAGGTCAATGTCGGGAATCTGCATACCGCTGTCGCGCAGGATCTTCTCTGTTACAGGCACAGGACCGGTCAGCATGATCGTCGGATCAGTGCCAATCTTGGCCGTGGCGCGGATCTTAGCCCTTGGTTTCAAACCATGTTTTTCGCCAAAGGCCTTACTACCAATCAGCACGCCCGCAGCCCCATCGACAATGCCAGATGAATTGCCCGCATGGTGAATATGTTCGATTTTCTCAAGGTGCGGATATTTCATCAACGCCACTTTGTCGAAGCCGGGCATCACCTCGCCCATGTCCTTGAAAGCGGGCTTCAACGCGCCAAGGCTTTGCATATCGGTGCCGGGGCGCAGATATTCGTCGCGCTCCAGAATGGTCAGGCCATTCATGTCGCGCACTGGCACGATGGATCGATCAAAGCGCCCCTCGGACCACGCATGCGCTGCGCGGCGCTGGCTTTCAACCGCCAACGCATCGGCCATAGCGCGGGTAAACCCATATTCAGTCGCGATAATATCGGCCGAAATGCCTTGCGGTACGAAATACCGCTCCATCGCCACACTCGGGTCAACCGCCACCGCAGCGCCGTCAGAGCCCATTGCCACGCGGCTCATCATCTCGACCCCACCGGCGACATAAGCCTCGCCCGCGCCGCCGCGCACCTGGTTGGCGGCAAGGTTCACCGCCTCCATCCCACTGGCGCAAAAGCGGTTGATCGACAGGCCCGGAACCTGCTCATCGAACTCGGACGCGAGAACGGCGGTGCGTGCAAGGCAGCCACCCTGCTCGCCGACTTGCGTGGCATTGCCCCAGATCACATCCTCTACGGCGCGCGTGTCCAGATCATTGCGAGATTTCAGGGCATCCAGCACCCCAGCGGACAGGCGCACCGATGTGACCTCATGCAAGCTGCCATCTGCGCGGCCCTTTCCGCGCGGCGTGCGCACAACATCAAAGATGTAAGCGTCGGTCATGGTTTCCCTCCTCGGACCAAGATTGGCCAATGTCGTGTCGTGAGTATTTTTAGCAAGATGAAGCCCATCCTCGGTAACGGGCCGTTAAGGTTAATGCGCTAGCCTGAAGGCGCGGGACAGGCTGGAGAGCCGATGACCGCGCAAGGTGAAGTCGCCCCGCGTCCGATGACGCGCATCTGCCGAGGAGCGGGGCGCATTGCCTTCATCTTGCCGAAAATACTCCCGCCGGAGGCTCCCGTCCCGTCCGTTTGCGCCAAGGCTTGTCACTTCTTGCGCGCCTCCAGCTCACTGTTGAACAGGCGCAATCGGTGCCCAAGATTATCGGCCTCCATAACGGAATCGAAATTCTCGAAAATGAAGGACAACGCCTCGCCTTCCTCCAACCCTGCTTCCTGCGCAAAACGGCGCAAGCGGCGGTAGCCGTCTTCGGTCATGGCGGCGTTGAAGCGGCGGGTCAGCCGTAAGCGTTTGGGCATAATCAATCCTTTCAGAACTCAGCCTCTGCCAGCGCCATGACGGTTTCGCCGCCAGAGCGGATACGCGCCAGATGTAGCGCCGTGGCGGGCAGTTGGCGGACCATGTAATAACGCGCTGTAGCAAGCTTTGCCTCATAAAACGCCACATCGCTCGTGCCCGCATCCAGCTCCGCATAGGCCGCGCGCGCCATGCGCAGCCACATCAGCCCCAAACAGACATGGCCAAACAGATGCATGAAATCACTCGCACCCGCCAAGGCGTCGTTGGGGTTTTTCATGCCGGTTTCCATGAAGAACATCGCCGCCGCCTGCATGTCTTTTGACGCCGCTTTCAGTGCCTCTTGCAGGTCGGTCAGACGAGGGTCATCCGTGCCCGCGACCTCGTCTTTGACCAGCGCAAAGAAGGCCATGACATGTTTGCCGCCATCCTGCGCCAGTTTGCGGCCCACAAGGTCCAATGCCTGCACGCCATTCGCGCCCTCATAGATCATGGCGATGCGCGCGTCGCGGGCGAATTGGGACATGCCCCATTCTTCGATATAACCGTGCCCGCCATAGACCTGCTGCGCCTGCACGCACATGTCAAACCCCTTGTCGGTCAGGAAGCCCTTGAGCACCGGCGTCAGGAGCGAGATCAGCCCATCCGCCTGCGGGTCCTGCCCACGGTGGGCGCGGTCGATCAGGCTGGCACCCCACATGGTAAAGGCGCGCGCACCTTCGACAAAACTTTTCTGGTCCATCAGCACGCGACGAATATCGGGATGCACCAGCAGCGGGTCGGCCGGGCCATCGGGGTTTTTAGTGCCGGTCACGTCGCGGCCTTGCAGCCGGTCCTTGGCATAGGCCGCGGCGTTTTCATAGGCGACGGCGGCCTGCGCATAACCTTGCAACCCCACGCCAACGCGCGCTTCGTTCATCATGGTGAACATGGCGCGCATGCCCTTGTGCAACTCGCCCACAAGATAGCCCGTGGCACCGTCATAATTCATGACGCAGGTCGCATTGCCGTGGATGCCCATCTTGTCTTCAATGCTGCCAACGCTGACGCCATTGCGTGCACCAAGACTGCCATCCTCATGGACAAGGAACTTGGGGACGATGAACATCGAAATGCCCTTGGTGCCCGCGCCGCCGCCGGGGGCTTTGGCCAGCACAAGGTGGATAATGTTCTCTGCCATGTCATGCTCACCGGCAGAGATGAAAATCTTCTGCCCGGTAATGGCATAGCTGCCATCGTCCTGCGGGACGGCCTTGGTGCGAATCAGGCCCAGATCGGTGCCGCAATGCGGTTCCGTCAGGTTCATGGTGCCGGTCCAGTCCAACGACACCATATTGGGCAGATATTGCGCCTTTTGCGCGTCAGAGCCATGCGCGAGAATCGCCGAGATCGCGCCATGCGTCAGCCCCTGATACATGTTCAGCGCCATATTGGCCGACACGAAAAACTCGCCCGTGGCCGAATTCATGACGTAAGGCAGGTTCTGGCCGCCGAATTCTTCGGGCAGGTCCAAACCGTTCCAGCCGCCTGCTTTGATCTGTTCGAACGCCGCTGCAAAGCCCGTGGGCGTGCGCACCACCCCGTTTTCCAACCGGCAGCCTTCGCGGTCGCCGGTGGCGTTGACAGGGGCCAACGCACCTTCGGCCAATTTAGCCGCTTCTTCCAGAATTGCGCCAGTCGTCTCGCGGTCCAGATCGTCATAGCCGGGGATATCGCTTTGCGCGATGTTCAGCACGTCATGCAACACGAATTGCATATCCACCACAGGGGCCGTGTAGCTTGGCATTCTCTCTCTCCCTTAATGCGCGGCGTTACTCCGCAGCGCGCGGTCGGTCGGCCTGAGACAGCACGTCATCTGCCCAAGCAAGGTCTTGCTTCAACTCTGAAATTGCATCTGCCAACTCGGCGCGCTGGCGCTCCATATCGGCCAGGCGCTCTTGCGCAATGTCATAGGTTTTGCGCAGTTGTTTCAATTCGCTGTCGTCGCGGTCATACATTTCCAGCAACTGGCGAATTTGCTCCAGGCTGAACCCGAAGCGTTTGCCACGCAGGATCAGCTTTAGCCGGGCTTGGTCGCGGCGAGTAAACAGACGATGTTGCCCATCGCGCTGCGGAAACAACAGCTCCTTGGCCTCATAAAACCGCAATGTGCGGGGCGTTACGCCAAAGAAAGCGCACATCTGGCGGATGGTCATGAACTCTTCAGGCATGTGACAGATCCCAATCATGCTAAGGCCTACGCTCCGCACCCTGTAAGAGTTACAGAACATCATGGGTTGACGTTAACGTAAAGGGCAACGTGACGTCAACCGCTGCCCCTTGCTTTTGCCCGCCTTGCGCGTGCAGATAAGGTCAGGTTTCGCGGAGCATGGCCATGAATGCCCAAAACTTCATTAACGCACTGCCCTTCGCCAAGGCTTTGGCCATGCGGCTGGACGACCTGGGTAACGGACGGGCCGAAATCTCCATGCCGTGGGATGCGCGGTTCGTCGGCGACCCGGCGACCGGGGTTATCCATGGTGGCGCGGTCTCTGCGCTGATGGATACCTGCGGCGGGGCGGCCGTGCTGTCCTACCCCGGCGCGACCACAACGGCGACGATCGACCTGCGCATAGACTATATGCGCGCGGCGACACCGGGCGCGCGGATCGTGGCAAAGGCCGAATGCTACCATGTCACCCGAAACGTCGCTTTCGTGCGCGCCACCGCCCATGACGGCGGTGAAACGCCCTTGGCCAGCGCGACAGGGGCTTTCACATTTGCCACAACAGAGGCTAAGCCATGACTGCCCCCGAACCCGTGCAGGCCATCAAGCAACGCCGCGACAGCGCGCTGGCCAGCCTTGTCGGCGCAGTGCCTTATGCGCAATTCCTTGGCATCTACTTTGAGCGCCATGGCGACGAGCTGACCGCGATCCTGCCCTATGACGACAAGCTGATCGGTAACCCGCAATTACCCGCCATTCATGGCGGCGTGATAGCGTCGTTTCTGGAAGTGGCCGCGATCATCGAACTAAGCTGGGCCACCATCTGGCCCGATCTGGAAGCAGGGCGCGTGACCCCGGAAGATATGGCGCAAAACCTGCCGCGCCTACCAAAAACAATTGATTTCACTGTGGATTTCCTGCGCTCGGGCCTGCCGCGCGACGGCTATGCGCGCGCACGCGTCAACCGCTCTGGGCGGCGCTATGCCAGCGTTCATGTCGAAGCATGGCAGGACAATCGCGCGCGGCTCTTTGCACAGGCAACGGGGCATTTCCTGATGCCACAGACGGGCTGACATGCAGCCGATCACCAACCGACGCATCTTACGCATCGCCGCTCCAATCATGCTGGCCAATATCGCTGTACCACTATTGGGCGCAGTCGATACCGGCATTATCGGACAAATGGGAGAGGCCGCGCCGATCGGGGCCGTGGGTCTGGGCGCGGTGATCCTGACTAGCATTTACTGGATATTCGGGTTTTTGCGCATGGGGACCACGGGGCTTGTGGCGCAGGCCACCGGCGCGGGCGATCTGGCGGAAAGCGGTGCAATCCTGACGCGCGGCGTGATGATCGGGCTGGGGGCCGGGCTTGTCATGGTGCTGGGCCAAGTCGCCTTGATGGAGGCCGCGTTCCTCATCGCACCCGCCAGCGACATGGTCGAAGCATTGGCCCGCGACTACCTGTCCATCCGCATCTGGGGCGCCCCCGCGACCATCGCAATTTATGCGCTGAACGGCTGGCTGATCGCCACGGAACGCACGCGCAGCGTGCTGGCGCTACAATTGTGGATGAGTGGGCTGAACGTAACGTTTAGCCTGTGGTTTGTGCTGGGTCTGGGCTGGGGCGTGCCGGGGGTGGCGGCGGCGACCTTGATCGCCGAGGTCACGGCGCTTGGTTTGGGGCTGTGGCTGTGCCGCGCGGCATTCGCGGGCAACCAATGGCGCGACTGGGCGCGCGTCTTTGATCGCGCAAGACTGAAACGGATGTGGTCTGTCAATTCCGACATCATGTTGCGCTCGGTAGCGCTGCAAGGGGCAATGACAGGGTTTTTGTTCACCTCTGCCGGGTTTGGTGATGTGGAGCTGGCGGCCAACCAGATATTGTGGCAATTCCTCATGATTATCTCCCATGGGCTGGACGGGTTCGCCTTCGCCGCCGAGGCGCTGGTGGGCCGAGCCGTGGGCGCGCGGGCCGTGGCAGATATGCGCCGCGCAGGGCTAAGGGCTGGGCTTTGGGGCTTTGTCATGGCCGGGCTGATCGCGGTGGTCTACCTGCTGGGCGGGCCAAGCGTGATCGCAATGATGGCGCGTGATGTCGATGTGCAGGCCGCCGCCATCGCCTACCTGCCCTTCGTCGCGGCCTTGGCGCTGACAAGCTGCGCTGCCTATATGCTGGACGGCATTTTCATTGGCGCGACCGGAACACGCGAGATGCGCAATACCGTCGTGCTGGCCGTGGTCATTTATGCGCTCGCAATCTGGGTGTTTGTTCCGGAATACGGCAATCCCGCGCTCTGGTCGGCACTGATGCTCCTGAACCTGTTGCGCGCAGTGTTCCTGGGCGCGCTCTATCCACGGCTTGAGCGTCGGGTAGCCGAGGGCGTTTGAGGGGCGTTGCCCCTCTGAGGCCGTTGGCCTCATTCACCCCAGGATATTTTTACAAGGATGAATGACTAGAGCCAGTCCGCGCGGCCAGTGCCGATCACATCTGCCACGGTTGCATGGCCGTCGCGATCCATCAGGTCCAGCAGGCCTTGGTTCAGCCGAGGAACAAGCGACAGCCCTTCATAAACCAGCGCCGAGTAAAGCTGCACGGCAGACGCTCCGGCGCGCAGTTTGGCATAGGCCTGCTCCGCATTGCCAACGCCACCAACGCCAATGAGGGGGATTTTACCGTCGGTCAGCTTTGAGAGTTGCGCCAAAACGCGCGTGGACATTTCGAACAATGGCTGCCCGGAAAGTCCGCCTTTTTCGCCCGCACTGTCACTTTTCAAACCTTTGCGGTCGAGCGTGGTGTTTGTGGCGATGATCGCGTCGATTTGGGTTTCCTGCGCCACACCAGCGATTTCGGCCAGTTCCTGCGCTTTCAGATCGGGCGCGATTTTCAGAAAGATCGGGATTGGGCGCGCAAGGTCTGCGCGCGCCTGCATCACGCCCTGCAACAACGCCGTCAGGGCTGCGGCCCCTTGCAGATCACGCAGTTTCTCGGTGTTCGGCGAGGACACATTGACGGTGGCAAAATCGACATGCGCGCCGCAATGGCGGAGCACTTGTGCAAAATCGCCGGCGCGGTCGGCGCTGTCCTTGTTGGCGCCAAGGTTCAGCCCCAGAACCATGCCCTTTGGGCGCGCCGCCAAGCGCGTGGCGATGACCTCTGCGCCCTGATTATTGAAGCCAAAACGATTGATGACAGCCCGATCCTCTGGCAGCCGAAACAAGCGCGGGCGCGGGTTGCCAGCCTGCGGGCGTGGCGTGGCTGCACCCACCTCTACAAAGCCGAAGCCCGCGCGCGACAAGCCATTCAGCGCCTGCGCGTTCTTGTCGAAACCTGCCGCCAAGCCCACGGGATTTGGCAGGTCGAGGCCCGCAAGGCGGGTGTGCAATCGGGGCGATGTGACCGGGCGCGGCAGGGGCGCGACGCCAGTTTGCAGTGCCCCGATAGCGAAACCATGCGCGGTTTCAGGATCGAAGGCGCGCAGGGCGGCAAGCCCTAGGCGTTCGAGCACGCTCATATCAGCCCCTCTGGGAAGATATGGCCGCTTGCGCCCAGGGGCAGCGAGGTATCCCAGACGACATCGGCCATGGTTAATGGGCGGTAAAGATGTGGGAAAAGTGCACCACCGCGCGACACCTCCCATTTCAGCGCCGCGCCAAGTTGGTCGGGATCGACCGCGACCAATACAAGGTCGCTTTGGCCTGCAAAATGCTTGGCAGCGGTTTCCATCACCTGCTCGGCGGTAGAGAAATGGACAAAACCATCGGCAAGGTCGATGGGCGCGCCAAGGGTTTCCCCCTTGGCTTTCAGATCATCCCATTCGGGGCGGCGGAATATCTTGTAGATCAGCATAGGGGCGTCATGCCCCAAGGGCGCGCTTTGGTCAATTGCCTACAAGGGGCCGGGGAGGCGTTCTTCGCTCAGAAGCACATTCGCATCGACCGCGCCCACCCCCGGCAAGGTCATGATGCGACGGCGCAGGACGCGCTCGAAATCCGACAGGTCGCGGGCAACAACGCGCAAGCGGTAGTCATAAAGGCCCAGCACATGCTGCACGGTCTGCACCTCTGGGATGGCGGAAACGGCGCGTTCGAAATCTGCAAGGCTGACACGACCCTTGGCAGCGAGGGTGATGCCAAGAAACACCGTCACACCGAAGCCCAGAGATGGGAGGTCGAGGTCGAGCCGATGGCGCGCGATCGCGCCGGCGTCGCGCAGGCGCTTCAGGCGGCGCCACGCAGCGGGTTGGCTGAGGCCAAGGCGGCGACCCACCGCCCCCGCCGACAGGGTCGCATCCCCGGCCAGAAGACGCAGCATCTGACGGTCGAGATTATCGAGTGCAATCATAGTGTGACCCGGCGTGCTTGAGGGGCGCTGCCCCTCTGGACCGCATGCGCGGCCCATTCACCCCGGAGTATTTCGGGCAAGATGAATGTCATATTGGCAGGCTTTCGTCGGATTTGATGTCGGATAGGTGCATCAGCGCTTCGAGATCGGCGATATGGGGCAGGGTCAAGATGCGGTCGCGGTAAATGTCCTGATAATGCGCCATGTCACGGGCGATAATATTGAGGCGCAGGTCGACCCGGCCCAGAAAGGTCTGTATTTCAAGAACTTCAGGGACAAGGCGGGCCTGCGCGATGAATTCGTCAAAGGCGCGCGGGTTGGTTTTGTCCAAGGTGACCCGCAGCGAGACTTCGACCTGAAAGCCAAGCGCGCGCCAGTCTATGACCGCGTGTTGTCCGCGCAGAATGCCGCGCGCGCGCAAGCGGTCGAGGCGGCGCCAGCAGGTGGCCTCTGTGACGCCAGAACGCGAGGCGAGATCGGCGGTCGTGGCCATTGGCTTGGCCAGAAGCTGGCGTATGAGGCGGCGGTCGGTATCGTCTATTTGCATGGATATTTCAGTTTTCTGCATATTAAGAATGATATTTGCAGATATATACAGAATAATCAGAAGTTTGAAACGTATTTTCGGCCAAAACCCCTATGCTACGCGACAATGCAACACCAATGGAGGGACGGCCATGCGCGTCTACTATGATCGCGATTGCGATGTGAACCTGATAAAGGACAAAAAGGTCGCCATTCTGGGCTATGGCAGCCAAGGCCATGCCCATGCGCTGAACCTGCGCGATTCGGGGGCGAAAAACGTGGCTGTCGCGCTGCGCGAAGGGTCGAGCAGTGCCAAGAAATGTGAAGCCGAGGGCTTGCAGGTGATGGGCATTGCCGAGGCGGCGGCTTGGTGCGACCTCATCATGTTTACCATGCCCGACGAATTGCAGGCCGAAACCTACAAGAAATATGTGCATGACAACCTGAAAGACGGCGCGGCGATTGCGTTCGCCCATGGTTTGAACGTGCATTTTGGCCTGATCGAGCCGAAGCCCGGCGTGGACGTTATCATGATGGCGCCTAAAGGCCCCGGCCACACCGTGCGTGGCGAATACACCAAGGGCGGCGGCGTGCCTTGCCTTGTGGCGGTGCATCAGGATGCGACTGGCCGCGCGATGGAGTTGGGCCTGTCCTATTGCTCTGCCATCGGTGGCGGGCGTTCGGGCATTATTGAAACCAACTTCCGTCAGGAATGCGAAACCGACCTGTTCGGCGAGCAGGCCGTTCTGTGCGGTGGCTTGGTCGAGCTGATCCGCATGGGGTTCGAGACGCTGGTCGAAGCCGGGTATGAGCCGGAAATGGCGTATTTCGAATGCCTGCACGAAGTGAAGCTGATTGTTGACCTGATCTATGAAGGCGGCATCGCCAACATGAACTATTCCATCAGCAACACGGCTGAGTATGGTGAATATGTCAGCGGCCCGCGCATTCTGCCTTATGACGAGACGAAGGCGCGCATGAAAGCGGTTCTGACCGACATTCAGCAGGGCAAATTCGTGCGTGATTTCATGCAGGAAAATTCCGTTGGTCAGCCCTTCTTCAAGGCCACGCGCCGCATCAATGACGAGCATCAGATCGAACAGGTTGGCCAAAAGCTGCGCGCGATGATGCCGTGGATCGGCGCATCCAAGATGGTGGACAAGGATCGCAACTAAGCGCTGTGAGTGCTACCAAGCAATGCCCCTCGCGCCCCTGCGCGGGGGGCAGTCTTTTGCAAGCGCGGCATTGACCGAGGCGCGCGGCCTGTCTACCAATCAGACGCAAGATTGCTGCGCAGGACTGGCCCCGATGTTTCAGAATTTTACCACCCCCTCGCACCCGCAAGACGGGCCGCCACGGCTGGCCGCGCTGCGTGACGCGCTGGCGGCCAAAGGGCTGGATGGGGTCATCGTTCCACGTGCCGACCTGCACCAAGGCGAATATGTCGCAGATTGCGATGCCCGGCTGGCATGGCTGACAGGGTTTACCGGGTCGGCGGGGTTCTGCATTGCGCTGATGGGCCGTGCGGGTTTGTTCGTGGATGGGCGCTACCGTGTGCAGGCGCGCGGGCAATGTGCCGATGTGTTCGAGATTGTGCCCTGGCCCGAAACCCGCCCCGCCGACTGGCTGCGCGCGGCCTGTCCCAATGGCGCGGTGATCGGCTTTGACCCATGGCTGCACACCCCCGATGAGATTGACGCGCTGGAACGCGGTTTGGCGGCCAGTGGCGTGACGCTGAAACGCATCGCGAACCCGGTCGACCCGCTCTGGACCGAACGCCCTGCCCCGCCAATGGGGGCTGTCATGGCCTATCCTGAAACGCTTGCGGGCCTGTCAAGTCGTGCGAAGCGCGGCGATGCGGCTCAAGCCTTGGTGCAGAACGGGCAAAAAGCCACGGTGCTCACCCAACCCGACAGTATTTGCTGGCTTCTGAACCTGCGCGGGGCCGACTTGCCGCGCGTGCCAGTGGTGCAGGCTTTGGCGGTGCTGCATGATGACGGGCGGGTGGACCTGTTCACGGATGCCGCCAAGTTCCATGGAACCACATTGGAAGACGGAGTCGTCCTGCGCCCGCATGAGGCGTTCGAGCCGGCGCTGCGCAGCCTGACCGGGCCAGTGCGGGTGGACCGCGCGACCGTGCCCTTTGCGGTATGCGATATTCTGAGCGAAGCTGGCGTTACGGTTGTTCCGATGCAAGACCCCTGCCTTGCCCCCAAAGCGCGCAAGACCGCCGCCGAACTGGATGGCGCGCGCGCAGCTCATTTGCGCGACGGCGCGGCCATGGCAGAATTTCTGTGCTGGCTGGACGTCCAGACGCAAAAGATGCTGACCGACCCCACCCATGTCGTGACCGAAATTGATATTGTGCGGCATCTGGAAGCGTGCCGCGCCGCGACTGGCAGTTTACGCGATATCAGCTTTGACACGATCGCAGGGTCCGGCCCGAATGGGGCCATTGTGCATTACCGGGTCACCGAAGCGACAAACCGCCGTCTGAGCCTTGGGGATCTGATGCTGGTCGATAGCGGCGGGCAATATCTGGATGGCACGACCGACATTACCCGCACCATCGCCATTGGCCCGGTTGGCACGCTGGAAGCGCAGTGTTTCACCCGTGTGCTGGACGGGATGATCGCCCTCTCACGGGCGCAGTTTCCGCGCGGTGTGGCGGGCGGGCATCTGGACGCGCTGGCGCGCTACCCGCTTTGGCTGGCAGGTCTGGACTACGACCATGGCACCGGGCATGGCGTGGGTGCTTACCTATCGGTGCATGAAGGGCCGCAGCGTCTGTCGCGCATCAGCCATGTGCCGCTGACCGAAGGCATGATCCTGTCAAACGAGCCGGGATATTACCGCGCAGGAGCTTTCGGCATCCGGCTTGAAAACCTTGTTGCGGTGCGCAAAGCGCAAGTGCCAGACGGGGCGGACCCGCGCGACTGGCTGGGTTTCGAAACCTTGACGCTTGCCCCCATCGACCGCAGGCTTATAGTAACGGCTGACTTGAGCGCGGGCGCCCGCGATTGGCTAGATGCCTATCACGCGCGCGTTCGCATGTCCGTGTCGCCGCTTGTTACATCTAAAACCCGTGCGTGGCTGGAAATGGCCTGCGCCCCACTGGCGGCCTGAACGACCGGAAATTGACATTGCGCCACACGCGCATTTGACTGAAGGGAATACGACATGCCGATGAGCATTCTGAAGATATATCCGGCCGAAGGCACTTGGGTTGTCCGCGCTGGTGGCTCTGTCATTGGCGAAAGCACCCGCGCGCTGGAACTTTTGCAGCGTGACTGGCCCTTTGTCATCTACTTCCCGCGCGAGGATATCGCAGGCGCGGTGCTGGACGCCTCCGCGCGCAAACTCGAATGTGACGACAGGGGTATGGGCGCGTTTTACCATGTCTCTAGCCCCGAAGGGTTGATCGAGAATGCGGCCTATTCCATCACCGACCCAACCGAGGAAGCCGCGCAGTTGAAGGATTACCTTGCCTTCGATGCCGGCAAGGTCACTGTCGAACGGGTCTGAGCGGTGGCGTTTCCCGAGTTCATAAACGCGCTGCCGGGGTTGGATATTCCCTTCCCGGCAGATGTGGTGCAGGCCCGCGCGGTGCAGTCGCCCGAAGGGTTGGTGGTGTTCTTCACCTTCGCGGCAGACATTGACCTGCCCGCCCATGCCCATGGCGCGCAATGGGGCACTGTGATCGCAGGGGAGATCGAGCTGACAATTGGTGAGGAAACAGCAACCCGTCGCCCCGGCGACAGTTACACCATCCCGGCAGGAGTGATCCACAGCGCGCGCATCAAGTCTGGAACCCGTGTGATCGACGTGTTTGAAGAAGCGGACCGTTACAATCTGGTCCGCTAGGCAGTCCTTAGAACGTCAGGGCCAGCGCCACGCCATAGCACCAAGGTAATTGCCGGTTTTCACGGAATTGACCGTCATTCGTTCTGGCCCGTAAGCATCGGCCCGGCGCGGCTTGCGTTCGGATTTTCCGTTCCGCGCCAACCGGATAAGCCCGGACACTGTCAGCACCAGAAACTCACCCTCGCCTTTCAGCGGGATCGTGTCGAGCGTTTGCCAGCCGGATTGAATCCCATCCTCCAGCATCTCGAACGGATCGCGGCGTTTGGGCTTTGTGTGTTTCAAGTCGTCTCCGGTGCTGGTCAATTCTTTCAGTCAATATACATATGCAGTCTATTGCATTGAAACAAGTGCCAGACCTTTCAGAAGCCTTCGAGCGGCTGTGATGGTCACACTTTCAGCATCTCGAACCGCACCCGCGCGACGGGCAAGCCCCAGCGCGTCACCACTGCATCGTTGATAACGCGCCCATTCGGGCCGAAATAGATCACATCCTCGAAGCCAAGCCGCGTGACCTCGCCGCTGGCGTCGAAATCGGCCGTGTAGGACAGACGAATCTCGGTGCCGGTCTCGACCACCTCTGCCACGCCCACTGTGTCTTCGCGCCGTCCGGTCCAGCGGCCCGGTCCCGCACGGTCGAACACCCATGTCAGGCGATTTTCCTCACCATCGTCATAGATGAAATCTTCGACCACGGTCAGCCGATCGCCTTGCAACTGCCCATCCAGCCGCGCGCGGAAGCGGCGTTCGGACCCGGTCAGATCCACCCGGAACACACCCGCGCCCACCGCGCGGCCCGCGAAAGCCTGTTCCAGTGTAATTGGTTGCAACGGACCATCGGGGCTGGCGGGCAGGCGCGAACAACCTGCAAGAGCCAGCGATCCAACAATAAGCGAACGACGTGTCAGCAACATGGGGGCGACCTTTCCTCGGTTTGACCAAAGCTAAGGCGCGCGGCCAGTTTGACCAGCTTTAGCGCCGTGCTGCCAAGGCATCGTCAAGCACCGCGCGCAACGCATCGCCCGGCACGGTGTCGCAGACGAAGGCCGCACCAATATCGCGCGCAAGAATAAAGCGCAGCCGTCCGTCCTGCACTTTCTTGTCCTGCCCCATTAGTGCGATCAGCGCGTCCGTGTCTGGCAAGTCGCCCGGTATATCGGCCAGATCGGTTGCCATGCCCATGGCGCGCAGATGCGCACGCACGCGGCTGGGCGTTTCCTGTGGGCAAAGACCCATCCGCGCCGACAGCTCGAAGGCCAGCGCGCAGCCAATCGCCACACCCTCGCCATGCAACAGGCGGTCGGAATAGCCGGTCGCAGCCTCCAACGCGTGACAGAAGGTATGACCAAGGTTCAGCAGCGCGCGATCGCCTTGTTCGGTTTCATCGCGCACCACGATTTCAGCCTTCATCTGCACCGAGCGAAACACGGCATATTGACGCAAGGCGTGGTCCCCCGCAGCAAGCGCGGGGCCATTGGTTTCCAGCCAGTCGAAAAACGCGGCATCGCCCAACAGACCGTATTTCACGACCTCGCCGTAACCGGCCAGAAAATCGCGGCTGGGCAGCGTGTCGAGCAGGTCAATATCCGCCAGCACCAAACTTGGCTGATGGAACGCCCCCACAAGGTTCTTGCCATGGCGCGTGTTGATCCCGGTCTTGCCACCGACAGAGCTGTCCACCTGCGCCAGAAGCGAGGTCGGCACCTGAACGAAGCGCACACCCCGGCGCAGCACGGCCGCCGCGAAGCCGCCCAGATCACCAATGACACCGCCACCCAAGGCCATGACCAGATCGCGGCGCTCGACCTTTTCGTCCAGCAACCATTCCACCGATTGCTCCAGCCCGCCCCAGTTCTTCGTGCCCTCGCCCGGTTCAAGCACAAGCGCGCTGCTATGAATATCCGCCAACGCGGTTTTCACTGTCTCCAGATGCAGCGCCGCCACGCGAGATTCGGTCAGGATCGCCACACGGTCGCGCTTGAGATGTGGCGCAAGGTAACGGGGCGCATCCGCCAACAAGCCACGCCCGATCACCACGTCATAGGCGCGGTCGCCCAACGGCACATGGACGGTTTGAACAGTCATGCTTGGTATCCTTCCAGAACATCGGGGCGCGTGGCCAGTTCCCGCAACACCGCCTGCGCCATATCGGCAATGGAATAGGTCGGGTCTGCATCGGCGATCAGATCGGCCTGCGCGTAGCAGGGCGTGCGCTCTTCCAGAAGCCGCGCCAACGTGCCGCGCGGGTCTTCGGTTTGCAGCAATGGGCGCGTGGGCTTGGCGCGCACCCGCGACCATAACAACTCCAGATCAGCCCGCAGCCAGACCGACACCCCGTCTTCATGGACGCGCGCGCGGGTTTCGGCCCGCAAAAATGCGCCCCCGCCAACCGACAATATGCCGGGGGTCGCCTGCAACAGGCGCGCGATCACCTCGGCCTCGCGGTCGCGGAAAAACGCTTCGCCGTCGCGTTCGAAAATTTCGGTCACGCTCATCTGTGCGGCGGTGACAATCGCTTCGTCCGAATCGCGGAACGGCACGCCAAGCACTTGCGCGACATGCTTGCCAATGGCGGTCTTGCCTGCGCCCATCATGCCGACCAGTACCACGGTCTTGTGCAGTTTCATGCCGAATACGCCTTTGTCATCCGCACAGGTCCAAGTTTTCATGGCCTGCCCTTGCGGGATCGTGATATTGCCACCAAGACAAAAGGAAAACCCCCCACGGTGCACCGCACGACAATGAGGGGGCAACCGGAAGGCAAGAACAGGCTCATGAAATATCTGTTGCGACTGATCTTTATCCTTGTGCTGCTCGCCGTGATTGCGGTGGTGGCCTATGCCTATGTCGGAGACTTGTCGCCAGAGCGCGCGCCGGTCTCTACCCCGCTGGAGTTGGAGGCCGGATGACCTGCCGCATCGGGGCGCTTGTTTTGGCGGCCTGTCTGCCGGTCGCGGCGCAGGGCCAGCAGGGCGCGCCCCTTTCGGCCATCGACTGGCTGGAACAGGCGCTGACACAACCTATCGGCCCCGCTGCCCCGCCACGCCAAACGATGCCGCAATCGCTGCCGGAACCAAGCGCGCAAACAGACATGCCAGCCGAAGCCGAGAGCGGCCAGATCACCTCGCGACCGTTGACAAAATCGACGCTGGACAGCACGGGTCTGTTTGCCGCCGCACGCATTGGTCTGCCGCATGATGTCTGGGGCGGCAGCACGCTCGACAACGTGATCGCCGCAATTGCCCGCCAAACCCCGGATATGGTGCCAGCCGCACAAAGGCTTCTGCTGCGGCTGCTGCTGGCGGAATTTGCACCGCCACAGCTTAACGCCGATGATATGGTCGGGCAGCTTCTGGCCGCGCGGCTGGACAAGCTGATCGAGATTGGCGCGCTGGAACAAGCCACCCAATTGCTGGAAACCGCGTCGGGGCAGACCGCGGCCCTGAATGCCCGCGCCTTCGATATCGCGTTGCTGCTGGGCGAAGAGGATCGCGCCTGCACACGCCTGCAAGGACAGCTTTTTGCCGAAAACGGCGAGGCGGCACGCATTTTCTGCTTTGCGCGTCAAGGAGAGTGGCAATCTGCTTATGCCGCCCTTGGGGCCGCCCGCGCCTTGGGCGGGCTGGACCACAGCGAAGCGGATTTGCTCGCGCGGTTTCTGGAAGAAGAGGACGGGACACCAAGTCTTGCCCCGCCCCAAGACCTGACACCGATGGGCTGGCGCATTCTGGAAGCCTTGGGCGAACCGGTTGGCACCGGCACGCTTCCCGTGGCGTTTGCCCATGCGGATTTGCGCGGCACCAGCGGATGGCGGGCGCAGATTGACGCAGCCGAACGCCTGACCCGCACCGGCGTCATGCAACCGGGCCGTCTGATGGGAATTTACACGCATCGGCGCGCCGCTGCTTCGGGCGGCGTGTGGGACCGGGTGCGCGCCGTGCAGGCCCTGGATGACGCCTTGGACCAAGGCGACACAACAGCCATCAGTGCGGCGCTGATACGCGCTTGGCCCTTGTTCGAGCAGATCGAACTGGACAGCGCCTTTGCCCGGATTGTTGCAGAGCGGATTGCGCCCCACAACCTGACTGGCACGGCCGTCATGTTGCAATGGACCGTCCTGTTGCTGGCCGAAGAGCGATTGGACCGTGCAGCACAGATCGCACCCGACACAGCCACAAGCAGGTTAGCGATGGCCTTGGCCTTGGGGGACAGTTTGCCCACCGTAAGCGTGGGCAGCATTGGTCCCGTGATCGCAGCGGCCTTTGCAGAACCTGCCCTGCCCCAGCCGCAAAGCCTGTGGCTGCGCAATGACGAGCGCGGTCGTCTGGTGCTGGATGCACTGGCCCAGATTGCCGGGGCAACACAAGGCGATATGCTGGCCGCCGAGCGCGGCTTGGCGACGCTGTTGGCGCTGGGCTTGACGCAGGATGCGCGCCAGATCGCCCTTGAACTGCTTTTGCTCGACCGGCGCGGTTAAGCATGCAGGACGATATTCGCTGGATCTCGACCTTTCTGCAAGCCACCGCGGCTGAAGCCGGGGCGGCGCGCAACACACTGATGGCCTATGGCAGAGACCTGCGCGACTTTTCCGATTGGTGCGGGCGCAAGCAGTTGGATTTCGCGACCCTTGGGCAAGACCAGATCGAGGCCTACCTGATCGACCTTGACGCGCAAGGGCTTGCCCGCGCAACCCGTGCGCGGCGCTTGGCGTCCATCCGGCAAATGTTCCGCTTCGCCTATGCCGAAGGCTGGCGCGACAATGACCCGGCCTCGCGGATTGCCGGGCCGGGCAAAGCCGCCAAGTTACCGCAAACCTTGTCCCCGTCCGAAGTGACCGCATTGCTGGATGCTGCGCGCCGCACCGGGCGCACGGATGCCGACCGCCTGCGCAACATCTGCCTGATGGAATTGCTCTATGCCACCGGGCTGCGCGTGACCGAATTGGTCAGCCTGCCGGTCAATGCCGTGCGCGGCGATCCGCGCATGATCATGGTGAACGGTAAGGGCAACAAGGACCGTATGGTGCCCCTGTCAGACCCTGCACGCACCTCGCTGACCGCATGGCTGGCGGAATGGGACCGGCAGGCAAGCAAGCTGCGCGCCGCGCGCAAACCCGAACCCAAGGCGCTGTTTCCGTCGCGCGGCAAAGCGGGCCACCTAAGCCGCGTGGGGTTCTTTTTGCTGCTGAAGGACATGGCGATCACGGCAGGGCTGGACCCGGCGCGTGTCAGCCCGCATGTGCTGCGCCATGCTTTCGCCACGCATATGCTGGAAGGCGGGGCCGATTTGCGCGCCATCCAGACGCTGCTGGGACATGCCGACATTGGCACAACAGAGATTTACACCCATGTTCTGGAAGAACGCCTTAAGGCGTTGGTGTTGGACCACCACCCGCTCTCCGATTCATGAAGGCCAGACAAGACGCCGCCGCGCGATGGCCGGGGCGGTCGCCCCCCTGCCCCAAGCGCTCCATAGTCAGGCGCATGGCAGCACGTTGGGCGGCTTGGCGGGCGGGGTCTGTCAACACGTCGCGCAGCGCGCGTGCAAGGTTTTCGGCCGTGCAGGCGCGGCCTAGGTATTCGGGCACGGCACGGGTTTCTGACACAAGGTTCACCAGCGTCACGGTATCCAGCTTAATCAAGCGCTCGGCAATGCGTTGGGTCAGCCACGCCATATCATAGCCTATGACCATGGGCGTATCATTCGCCGCCAGTTCCAGACTGACCGTGCCGGACGCGGCCAACGCCACATCCGCCGCACGAAACGCCGCGCGTTTTTGCGCCGGGTCTGTCAGAACTTGGGCTGGGATCGGCCATTTGACCACTTCTGCGCGCATCTGATCCGCTTGGGCTGCGACCGTGGGCACCAGCACCTGCGCGCCCTTTGGCAGCGCAAGTCCCAAAGCCTGCCCGAACCGGGGCGCAAGCCGGGCAATTTCCCCACCACGAGAACCGGGTAACGCCAGAACCACCGTTTCAGATTGGCGGATGGCCCGCGCCTCGGCCTCGGATGCGCGAGGGGCCGCGACAACCGGATGGCCCACGAAATCGCAAGACATGCCGGCGGCCTGCATATAAGGCGGCTCGAACGGCAACAGGGCCAGCACATGATCGACCAAGGGCGCCATGCGTGCGGCCCGTTTCGGCCGCCATGCCCAGACCGAGGGCGCCACATAATGCACCACGGGCAAATCGGGCCGCGCGGCGCGGGCGCGCTTCAGCACGCGCAGGCAGAAATCCGGGCTGTCGATGGTCACGACCAAATCGGGGCGGGTGTCGGCTATGGCTTGCGCGGTCTGCGCAATGCGACGGCGGAGCAGGGAGATACGCGGCAGCACCTCGGCCAACCCCATGACCGACAGGTCGGACATCGGGAAAAGCGAAGCCAGGCCCGCCGCCGTCATCCCCTCGCCGCCGACCCCCGCAAATTCGCAACCGGGGGCCAGATCCGCCAGCCCTGCCATAAGCGCCGCGCCAAGTGCGTCGCCTGATGGTTCACCCGCGATCAGGAAGATTTTCATGGCTCTGCCAGCAGGAACAGTCCCAATTCGTCTGCACGGGCGATCATTGCAGGCGCGTCAATCATCAGCACACCACCGGCCTTGACGGCAATCCCGCGCAACCCGGCCCTGTGCGCCCCCTCGACCGTGGCCACGCCAAGCGCGGGCAGGTCGATGCGACGGTCTTGCTCTGGCTTGGGCGCTTTGCAGAATACGCCACCTTCGGGCAACGCACCGGGGCGCAAATCGGCCAGATGCGCCAGCATCACATCGGTTCCGGGCAAAGCTTCCATAGCCAGACATTGACCGCGGGCAACGCAACAGCCTTGACCAACATCTACGGCACCCATGGCATTCAGTATGGTAAACCCGCGCGCAATGTCCTTGCGGTCCTGCGCGTTAGGGGCATGGGCGCCAAGCTGGCCCGGATCGGGCAATAGCTCGGGGCAAATATCCTGCACGCCGACCACCGTGATGCCCCATTCGTCCATCAGCGCGATCACTTCGCGCAGCGCGCCATCGTCGCCTTGGCCCATCGCTGCCATGATCCGCGGCAAAAGCTGCATCGTCGCAGGGTCCAGCAAAGCCGGGTCCAGACGCGGACGATGCACACCACCCGCAAACACAGCGCGCGTCACGCCAAGGTCAACCAGCCTGTCCAGAAATGGGACAAGGCGTTCCAGCCGAAAGCGCTCTACCCCGTCACGCGCCAAAGACAGGCTTTCAAAGCCTTCCATCTCGGCCAGCACCGGCGGCGCGTCCTCTAGCGAAAGCCGGGCGGCCACAATCTCTGGCAACGCCCCGCGCCCTGCGATCAGAACCGTCCGGATCATTGCGGACGCAGGAAATTGCGGCCAGACGTTTCCGTAAAGAACGCGGCCAGTTTCCGCACAGCATCAGAGCTGCTCTGTGTGCCCAGGTTACGCGCGGTATCCACCAACGGGGCGTCACTCTCGGCCAGAATGCGATACGCCTCGCGCAAAGCTGCGATATCCTCGCGCGACATGCCACGGCGTTTCAACCCGATCAGGTTCAGCCCGTTCAGCGTGCCATCGCTTGCGGCGACCATCCCGAACGGCATGACATCATGCGTCACGCGGCTGACCCCGCCGATAATCGCGCCCTCACCCACCCGGACGAATTGGTGAATACCCGACAGCGCGCCAACGATCACGTTGTCCTCTATCACCACATGCCCGGCGACCCCGGCATAATTGGCCAGAATCACGTTATCGCCCACCTGCGCATCATGCCCGACATGCGCCCCCGCCATGACCAGACAATTGTCGCCAACCCGTGTAACGCCGCCGCCCTGCTCTGTTCCGGTATGCAACGTGGCATTTTCGCGAATGCGGCAATTGCGCCCGATGACCAGCCGCGTGCGCTCTCCGGCATATTTCAGGTCTTGCGGCACCTCGCCAACCGACGCGAAAGAAAAGATCGTGCAGCCCGCGCCAATCTCGGTCCAGCCGGTAACATGCGCGTGGGGTTTGACCGTCACATTCTCTGCAAGCGTAACCTCTGGGCCAATGATGGCGAAGGGGCCGATAGCACAGCCCGCGCCAATACGCGCGCCCTCTTCCACCACCGCCATCGGGTGAACCGTTGCACTTGGGTCGATTGCTGACATGGCTTTGCCTTTATGCCGTCGCCGAGGCGTCGATCATCGCCGCGAATTCGGCTTGGGCCGCGACCTGTCCGTCGACCATTGCCGTGCCTTCGAATTTCCAGATCTTGGTCGACCCGCGCAGCACTTTCACATGCAATTCCAGCACATCGCCGGGCACCACTTTGCGCCGGAACTTCGCCTTGTCGATGGACATGAAATACACCAACGGGGCTTTTTCCCCGAAACCGATAGTCAGGCCCACCAGAACGGCGGCAGTCTGTGCCATCGCTTCCACAATGGTCACGCCGGGCATAATCGGCGCGCCGGGGAAATGGCCTTGGAAATGCGGCTCGTTAAAGGTGACGTTCTTGATGCCCACGGCACTTTCGCGGGCCACTACGTCGCGCACCTTGTCCACCAGCAGAAACGGGTAGCGGTGCGGAATGATTTTCATGATCGTGGCCAGATCGGCCTCTGTGGCGTGCGGGGTCTCAGACATGGTCATCCTTTGGCAAAACGGCACGGGTGCTCGCGCTTAGCAAGCTGGGGCGCGGCTGGCAAGGCGTGGTCACGGCACGGTCAGCGGGAATGGCGGCGCGCCGCCGTCCCCCAAGGCGTCATCTATCGCCTCTATCGCGGCACCGGTCATGTCCATTTCGGGAATGCCGATAATCACCGCACGCGCTGCGATCAGGATTTGCGCGCCTTCCTCTTGCAAGACCTGCTGAAGAATAGCGCCGGTCCGCGCAAAAAAGCGACGACGCTCGGATTCCTCGAATTGAGAGAAGCGTGCGAGCTTTTGGGCCTGATCCTGACGGATCGTGTCTGCGCGCTGGTCGAATGCTTCGGCCTGCGCGCGAAACTCTTCCGGCGAGAGCGTTTCCCGCAATCCGGTCAGTTCCTCTTCCCGCGCGGTCAACTCGGCCAGCAAGGCCGCGTTCTCGTCCTCCAACGCGCGCGAGGCGGCATCGATCTCTGCCTGAACACGCTGCCCGAAGCGCGAATCGCGGAACAGCCGTTCTTCATCGACGCTGCGCAGAACCAACCCGTCCCCGAGCGCGGCGCCAACCGTTTCGCCCAACGAAAAGCCCGGTCCTTGCTGCGCCATAGATGCGGTCGCAAGGCCAAACCCTGCGACCGCGCTGAGTATCATCATCCGCAGCCGATGCATCCTTAGAAAGTGGACACGATCGAGAAGTCGAAATTCTGCGACTCGTCATATGGCTGCTTCTTTAGCGGACGCGAGACGTCGAAGCGTAGCGGACCAAGCGGGCTGTCCCAGAACAGCGACACGCCCAGCGTGGCGCGCAGGTGACGGCTGGCAGAATCGCTGGTTCCGTCTGATGTGTTAATATCAGTGATTGGACGACCATTGATCCCATCCACGCCCCAGACGCTGCCGATATCGGCGAAAACACCACCGCTCAGCCCGTATTCTTCGGGCAGGCCCAGTGGGAATTGCGCTTCCAACGACACGACAGCGTAGCGCGTGCCACCCAGCACGTCATTGGCAGCAGAGGCGAAGTCGCGCGGACCGGAATCACCGGCAGCAAAACCGCGCATGACATTGGCCAGCTGGAACCGGTCGCGATACCTCGACTGCCCGTCGATCATATGCAACAAACCGACCCGGCCATCGGCCTTCAGCGTCACGTTTTCATTCAGCACGGCCATTTCGTAGCCAACGCGCGCCTCTGACTTCAGGAAGCGACGGTTTTGGTTGCCGACGCCCAGATCCTGCGTCCAGGAAAAGATCCAGCCGCGCGACGGATCGACACCGCGATTGCGGGTGTCGTGGGTGTAGGTGAACCCCAACGTGCCGGTAATGCTTGTGCCGCCAACTTGGTCGTCGATAAGGCGAAGGGAGTCCTTGCGGGTCACGCCATCAGCCTCAAACTCTTGTAGCCCCGTCAGTTTCTCCGCCAACAAGCCCTGACGCACGGTCAAGCGCCCGTATTCACTCACCGGGAAGCCGAGCGAATTGTTCAGGAACGCTTCGCGCGTGTCGAAATTCGCGTTGAAACTAGAGGTTTCGCGGTAGCCAAGCGAGAAGGAATAGGCAAGGTCGCGGCCCAGCAGCGCCGGTTCGGTGAAGGACACCGAAATGTCGCGCGATCCTTTGACCGTGTTGAAGCTGGCGGCAAACTGCTGCCCACGGCCAAGGAAGTTCTGCTCGGCGAAGGAGATGCCAAAACCGATGCCTTGCTGCGCGCCGTAGCTGACAGAGAAACCCAAAGACCCTGTGGTGGTTTCTTCCACCTCGACATCCACAATGGCCTGATCCGGCGTAGAGCCTGCGCGCGGTTCAACCGACGAGTCCGCAAAATACCCCAGCGCACGAATACGCTCTGCGGCTTCGCGAATTTTGCGCGGGTTCAAAGGGTCACCCTCTGCCACGCGGAACTGACGGCGGATCACCTCGTCACGCGTGGTGGTGTTGCCCTGAATGTCGATCCGCTCGACAAAGATACGCTCGCCCCGCACGATGGCGAATTCCACGTCAACGCGGCCATTGGTGTTGTCACGGGTAAAGCGCGGTTCGGCGCGGATAAACCGCAGCCCACGGCTTTCAGCCAGACTTTCCATTCGGGCGATGTTCATCTCCAACGTGCTTGGCGCAAAGATATCGCCCGGGCGCACGCGCAGCTCGCGTTCGTAATCGGCCGGGTCAATGCCATCGACTTCGCTGACGACAGAAACCTCTCCGAAGCGGAATTGCTCCCCTTCGCGCAGGTTGAACGTCAGGAAGAACCGGTCGCGTTCGCGCGCCAGTTCCGGCGTTACCGACAGGATCTCGAAGTCGATGTAACCGCGCGCCAGATAGAAATCCGACAGTAGCTGACGGTCCAGCGCGATGCGTTCGGCCACGAATGTGTCGCGCTGGATAACCCGGCGCAGAATGCCAGCTTGCTTTGTGTTCAGCACATTACGCAGCCGGTAGCTTGAAAAGGCGCGGTTGCCGACGAAGGACAGGCGCTCGATCTCGACCACGTCACCTTCGCGCACAACGAAGGCCAGATCGACACGGTTGTTGCCGCGCGGCAGGATCTGGGGCGTGACTTCGGCGGCGGTGCGCCCGCGTTGAGCGTAAAGCTCTGCGATGGCGCGGGCATCTGCTTCAATCACGTTGGGCGACAGCACACGGCCCGCGCGCACTTGCACCGCCTCGGCCAGAACTTCGTCATCAATGCGGCGGTTGCCCTCGAAATTCACCACACCAATAACGGGGTATTCCACAACTTCTATCAGCAGACTGTTGCCGCGCGGCGTAAGCTCTACGCTTTCAAACAGGCCCGATGCCGTCAGATTGCCAAAGGCGGCGCTGACTTGGGCTGCGGTCACGGTTTGGCCCACACCGATTCTTGCCACGCTGAGGATGGTAGAATCGTCTACACGGACATTTCCGTCGATTTCAATGCTGGAAAACTGGTAGCTCTGGGCCACGGCAGCACTGGGCACCGTGAAAGAACCTACTGACAACAAACAAAAAACCATCACAGAGAAGAAGCGCAGGCGCTGTGCCATACCCCCCTTGCGCGATGGCAGCATCCTAAAGATTCCGCGCATTTCGGGCCCCGTTTTACCGCATTATTTTGGCATTGTGACTAGCGACTAAGCGCGGGGTTGTCAAAGCAAAGACCCGGCCAAGGGCCGGGCGTGAAAGCGGAGTGACCATGCGGCACCGAAACCTGCCCTTGGAATACGCAAGCCGCACCTGAACGGTGCGGCGTGTGTAAGCACGGCGACAGACTGGCGCGTCAGGGGGTAATCATGATCGGGCCATGCCCAAGCTGGATAGCAATGAAGCTGGCCAAACCCATCGCCAACGCGACCAATAGGGAGACCAGAACCCGGTCGCCGATCCGCGACCAAAGCAGCCTGATATTGTTGAACTCTGCATCCAGATAAGCCATGTGCGCCTCCATTCAGAGCCTTGGATATGCTGGGCAATCTCGGCAGGAATGTGGCGAGCGCGTGGCGTTTTCAAGGGCACGCCCCTTAGCAGGTCAAGTCGTTGAACAGCGCAAACAGGAACAAGGTCAGAACCAGCGCCATGCCCAGCGTCATTAGCACGCGCACGGCCTGATCGCTGGCGGGCCGGCGAGCCACGGCCTCGTAGGCGTGGAACATCAAGTGCCCCCCGTCAAGCGGCGGAATCGGGAACAGGTTCAGAAAGCCGATGGCCACCGAAATGACGCCCAGGAACCAGATGAATTCGACCAGACCGTCCGAGGCTTTGGCAACCGAGGCTTCGGCAATACCGATGGGACTGGACAAGTTACAGGTGCTGATCTGGCCGACGATCATGTAATACAGCCCCTCGACAGAGGTGCGGGTGATTGTCCAGAGTTGGCTGGCCGCTATGCTTGCGGTTTCCAGAAGGCCGGGCGTGCGCGTGCCATAGTCGAACACCGCGCCAGAACTCAGGCCAATCAGATAGCGCGTTTCAAACCCGCCTTCGGGCAAAGGCAGGTCGGTGCTGCGTGGCACCAGCGTCAGGGCCAGTTCGTTGCCGCTGCGCCAGACCGTCAGGTCAAGCGCCGCGCCTTCGGAGGCCGCGACTTTCTCTCGCAATTCGTTGAAGGTGGCGATGTCGGACCCGTCGATCGCGGTAATCACATCCCCCGGCTGCATTCGCGCATCGCGCGCCGCCGATTTCATGGCGACTGCCCCGGCGAGTGGCGGCATTGGGTGCGGACCAGTGACCTGAAGTTGCTGACCGTCGCGCAGGACCGTGTAGTCCAGCACGGCTTGCGCGGGCAGATTTTCCGACGCGCGCAGGAAATCCGAGAGGGTTTCGGTCTGAATACCGCCCACCGACAGAATTCGGTCGCCCTGTTGCAGACCAAATGGCGCGGCGGGCAATTCGGTGATCTCGCCCACCACGGGTTCATCAACCGCGATGCCTTCGTAAAGCAACAGCCCCGCGAACACGACGAAGGCGAAGATGAAGTTAAACACCGGCCCTGCTGCCACGGTCGCCGCGCGCGCCCAAAGCGGCGCGCCATGCATGGTGCGGCGACGCTCCGCCGCGTTTAGCCCCGACATGGCGTCGTCATCCCTGCCGGATGTCGCACCGGAATCGCCTGCGAATTTGACATAGCCACCCAAAGGAATGGCCGCGAATTGCCAGACCGTGCCGCGCTTATCGGTGCGCTTGGCCAACACCGGGCCAAAACCGATGGAAAACACATCGGCATGAATACCCGACCAGCGCCCAACGATGTAATGGCCGTATTCGTGCACCGCCACGATTATGGATAGCACCACGACGAAGGCCGCGATGGTTGCAAAGAAATTGCCGAAATCGGGCAAGAGGCCGAGTGCGTCCAAGAGGAATGTCCTTCAATCTAGTCGTATCAGGCCAGTCG
Organism: Roseinatronobacter domitianus; assembly: GCF_023336755.1. Taxonomy (GTDB): domain Bacteria; phylum Pseudomonadota; class Alphaproteobacteria; order Rhodobacterales; family Rhodobacteraceae; genus Roseinatronobacter; species Roseinatronobacter domitianus. The sequence continues at coordinate 130,668 of NZ_JALZWP010000005.1, forward strand.
CGCCGCGATATCGCGCGCTGTCACCCTAGCCAAGTGGTCCATCTGTTGCACGGTTTCAAGCGCGCATACCGGCGCAGTCAGGCGAGAATCGGTCAAAAGCGTGTCAATCGTACGGTCGACCAGCTCTGCCATTTGCAAAAACCGTAGCCGACCGGCGATGAATTCATCAAGGGCCACCTCTTTGGCGGCATTAAACACGGCCCCGGCATGGCCCCGCAAGTCCATGACCTGCTGTGCCAGCCGCAGCGCGGGGAAGCGGGCAGGGTCCGGGGCTTCGAAGGTCAGTTGCCCCATGGCGGCAAGGTCCAGCCGCGCCACGGGCAGCGCGGCGCGCTCGGGCCAGTTCAGCGCATAGCCGATGGCGTGGCGCATATCTGGCACACCCAGATGCGCCATCAGCGCCCCGTCCCGAAACCCCACCAGCGCATGGATGGTCGATTGCGGATGCACCAGGACTTCGATCTGCGCGGGGTTTAGCCCGAAAAATTCGCGCGTTTCGATCAGTTCCAGCGCCTTGTTGAACAGGGTCGCGCTGTCGATGGTAATACGCTGCCCCATCGACCAGTTCGGGTGCGTCTGCGCCTGCGCCAGCGTTGCGCCCTCAAGCTGCGATTTGCTCCATGTGCGGAACGGCCCCCCGGAGGCGGTGATAATCACGCGCTCGACCGCCGCCATATCTTCGCCCACAAGCGCCTGAAACACGGCCGAATGCTCAGAATCGACCGGCAGGATGCGCGCTCCGTGACGGGCGGCTTCGGACATCAGCAAAGGCCCGGCGGTGACAAGCGACTCCTTGTTGGCCAACGCCAGCGTCGCCCCTTGGGCGAGGGCGCGAAAGCCCGGCTCCAACCCCGCCGCGCCTACGATTGCGGACATGACCCAGTCTGCGGGGCGGCTTGCGGCATCTATCAGCGCTTGGGTGCCTGCCGCGACCTCTGTGCCGCTGCCCGCAAGTGCAGCGCGCAAATCATCAAGGCAGTCGTCATAGGCAGTCACGGCCAGTTCTGCGCGCAACTCGCGCGCTTGCTGAGCCAGCCGCGCCACATTCCGCCCGCCGGTCAGGGCCACGGTCTGAATGTCGGGGCGCGCGCGCAACAGGTCGAACGTGCTTTCGCCAATCGACCCGGTGGACCCGAAAACCGAAACCCGCATCAGACCCCCAGCAAGCCGGTTTGCGCCAGCACCAATTCTACCAACGCCGCAGCAACAAGCGCATCGAACCGGTCCATCACGCCGCCATGGCCGGGGATAAGGTTAGAACTGTCCTTCACGCCTGCGTGCCGCTTGATCGCGCTTTCGACAATGTCACCTGCTTGCCCGGCCATCGTGATAAGGACGGACGCGAAAATCAGCCCTGCCCCGGCCCCCAAAAGCGGCATGAACACAAACGCGATGCCAACTGCCACCACCCAGCCTGCTACCGTGCCCGACCAAGTTTTCTTGGGGCTGACCCGTGACCACAATTTAGGGCCGCCAAAGATACGGCCGGCGAAATAGCCCGCCACGTCAGAGCCGACCACCAGCGCGACCAACCACAGCACCCAGAGCGCGCCATAGTCTCCGCGCAGCACGATCAGCCCCAAGCCCGCAAACAGGATCAGCACGATATAGGCACCGGCAACCGCGCGATCTTTGGGAAAGCGCCAGGCCATCAGCGCCGCAACCAGCAATGTCAGCCCTAAAAGGGCAGCACCATCAAAGCGCCACGCAAACACTGCCAGCACCACGGCGGCTGTAAAACCAGCGGCCTCGGCCTTGCCGAAGGGTGCGTCAGTGTCCAGCATACGGGTCAGTTCCCACACCATCAGCCCCGACAGCACGCAGACCAGCCCGATGAAGATCGGCCCGCCAAGCCAGATTGCCCCGGCGCCAAGCCCGGCCATGGCCGCACCGGACAAAGCCCGCGCGCGCAGATCGTTAAACTCCGCCACCGCTATTTCACCCCGCCAAAGCGACGTTCCCGCAGCCCGTATTCGTGCAGAATATCGGCCATCGCCTGTGGCGTGAAATCCGGCCATAACGTGGGCGTGAATACATATTCCGAATACGCCGCTTGCCAGAGCAAATAATTCGACACCCGCGTTTCGCCAGAGGTTCGCACAACCAGGTCAGGGTCCGGAAGTTCGGACGTGTCGAGATACTGCGCAAAATTCTGATCGGTGATCGTGGCCGGGTCCAGTTGGCCGGCCGCCACGTCGCGCGCGGCGGCGCGAACGGCCCGCGTTATCTCATCCCGGCCGCCATAATTGATCGCAACCGTCAGGTGCACGCGGTCATTCTTGGCTGTATCTTTTTCGACCCAGTCAAACAGCGCCTGCAATTTCGGATCAAGCCGCTTGCGGTCGCCGATGATGCGCATTCGCACGCCTTCGCGGTTCATCCGTCCCGCCTCGCGCTTGATGTAGCGCCCGAACAGCGACATCAGCCCCAGCACTTCTTCGGTCGAGCGTTTCCAGTTTTCTGTCGAGAACGCGTAAAGCGTAAGGTAGCGAATGCCGATCGCCGGGCAGGCATCAACCAATTCGCGCACACGCTCGGCCCCTTTGCGGTGGCCCACAAGGCGTGGCCAGCTACGGTTCTGCGCCCAGCGGCCATTGCCATCCATAATGACCGCGACATGCAGCCGGTTCTGCATGGCAGGATCTTCGGAGTCGTCGCTGCGTTGGTCGAATGTCATGGAGAAATGCCTGTTGCCGAAATGGTCGCGCGGCCGTCAGACCTGCATGATCTCTTCTTGCTTGTTGTCGAGTGCGGCATCCACTTTGCCGATATAGGCATTGGTCAATTCCTGAATTTCCTCTGACCAAAGCTTCTGTTCATCCTCGGACATGCCAGCGGCCTTGGCTTTTTTCAGCTGGTCCATACCGTCGCGGCGGATGTTGCGGACGGCCACACGGGCATGTTCGGCGTATTGCGCAGCGACCTTGCTCAGCTCGCGGCGGCGCTCCTCGTTCAGTTCCGGGATTGGCAGCATGATGATGGTGCCGTTCAGTTGCGGATTAATCCCCAGACCAGATTCGCGGATGGCCTTTTCAACCTTCCCGACAAGCGACTTGTCCCAGACATTGATCGTGACCATGCGCGACTCTGGCACATTTACGGTGCCAACCTGGTTGATGGGCGTGTTCTGGCCATATGCATCAACCATGATCGGATCGAGCATGGACGCAGAGCCGCGCCCCGTGCGCAGCGATGCAAATTCGGTTTTCAGCGCGCCCATGGCACCTTCCATGCGGCGCTTCAGATCGTCCAGATCAATCTCGATTTCGTCAGACATGCCTGTTAGGTTCCTCTTTTCAGGCGCAACACGGTTTCGCCACGCCTTTTGATACAGAAAATATGCAAGCTATGGTAGCCCGCGTTAGCTGTGGACGATGGTATGTGGCCCTTCGCCCGCCAAGATGCCCCGGAAGCCGCCCGGCTGATCCAGCCCAAATACAATGATGGGCAGGTTATTGTCGCGCGCCAGCGCCAATGCGCTGGTATCCATGACCTTCAGGTTACGCGACAGAGCCTCATCATAGCTGATCCGGTCGTAACGCCTGGCATCAGGGTTGGTGCGCGGGTCCATATCGTAAACCCCGTCCACGCCATTCTTGCCCATGAAGATCGCGTCGCAGGCCATTTCACTGGCGCGCAGCGCTGCGGCTGTGTCAGTGGTGAAATACGGGTTGCCGGTGCCCGCGGTGAAAACGCAGACGCGCTTCTTTTCCAGATGTCGCACAGCGCGGCGGCGAATGTAGGGCTCGCAGATCTGGTCCATCGGAATGGCGCTAATCACGCGGGTGAAAACCCCAACGCTTTCCAGCGCGGCCTGCATGGCAAGCGCATTCATGACCGTGGCCAGCATTCCCATATAATCGGCGGTGGTGCGTTCCATGCCTTGGGCAGAGCCTTGCAGACCGCGAAAGATATTGCCGCCGCCGATGACCATACAGACCTCGACGCCCATGTCGTGAACCGATTTCACCTCTTCGGCAATGCGCGCCACGGTCGGCGGATGCAGCCCGTATCCCTGATCGCCCATCAGCGCCTCGCCCGAGACTTTGAGCATGACACGCTTATACTGCGGGCCGTCGGCATGGGCGGGATCGGTCATCGGGGTTCCTTCCATCTGCGCGCCCGGCGACAGGGCCGCTTTATTCCGGCGCAAAAATGTCGGAAAACCGCGCAAGGTTCAATGTGAAAGCGAGGGTCATGCCCGAAATAGACGATGCGCGGGATGCGCTGCTCAGAAAGCCCCCCGATGCCGGGCGCCCGGTGCTGCTGGCCGGACCGACCGCCAGCGGAAAATCGGCGCTGGCGCTGGCCTTGGCGCAGGCGCAAGGGCGCGTGGTGGTCAATGCCGACGCGTTGCAGGTCTATGAGATGTGGCAAGTGCTGACCGCCCGACCCGATGCCACGGACTGTGCGCGTGCGCCGCATCTGCTATATGGCGGCGTGGGCGCCGGGCAGGATTGGTCGGTCGGGCATTGGCTGCGCGCGATGCGCGATGTGCTGGCCGCGCATCCCAACCCGGTCATCGTGGGCGGCACAGGGCTGTATTTCCGCGCGCTGACCGAAGGGCTGGCAGAGATTCCGCCGACCCCGCCAAGACTCCGCGCCGAGGGGGACAAGCTGTTGGCGCAGTCGGGCCTTGACGCGCTTCTGGCGACACTCGACCAAGACACCGCCAGCCGCATCGACACGCAAAACCCGGCCCGTGTGCAGCGGGCGTGGGAGGTGCAGCGCGCAACAGGCCAAGGGCTGGCCGCATGGCAGGACACCACACCGCCCCCGCTTTTGCCGCTCGCGCAGACATCAGCTTTTGTGATGCTGCCCCAACCCGACTGGTCGGCAGAGCGAATCGCCACACGCTTCGACAGCATGATTGCGCAAGGGGCCTTGGACGAGGCACGCGCGGTGCTGCCCTATTGGAATCCGCGCGCGCCATGGGCCAAAGCCATCGGAGCGCCAGAGCTGATTGCCCATTTGCAAGGGCATATGTCGTTACCCGATGCGGTTGCCGCCGCAACACTTGCCACACGCCAATATGCGAAACGTCAGCGCACATGGTTCCGGGCACGCATGTCGGGCTGGGCGCGGCTGCTGTAATGCGGCTGCGCAGAGTCACCGAATTGCCACGCCTGCCCGGAATCGCGATGCAGAGTCACGCCCCCGTGAGCGAAAACACTTCCCCTGCCGCAGCCCTGTCCTAATCTTGCCACTGTCCGGGGGGATGAAATACGCATGACACGAATTCCAGAGCAACCAAAACGCCTGCGCCTTGTTCCAATCTCGAAGCTGACCAACGCGCCGAAATGGCAGCTTGAAACCATGCGCGCGCTGCAAGAACCGCTATTCCTGTGGTTCACGGCAGGCCAAGGGCGCATCACGTTGGGGGGCAGCACGCGGGGGTTTCATCCGCATAACGCAATCTTCATTCCGCCCGGCACAATGTATGGGTTTCAGGCCATCACGCGCGCTCAAGGTGTGGCGCTGCACATGGGCGACCCGTCCGGTCTGGACCTGCCCGACACACCGCTGCACCTACGCTTGCGTGACGGCGCGCAACATGCCGAGGTGGCGCAGATCATCGACGCAATCCAGCGTGAACTGGACGGTGGCCAAGCCTACGCAGACCGCGCTGCGCGGCATCAAATTGGGCTGCTGGCGATCTGGCTGGAACGCCAGCGCAGCAGCGCCGGGGATGACAGCCCGCGCGGCATCTCTTCCAAAAACGCCAACGAACGGCTGACCGCCCGCTACGCGGCCCTGCTGGAGCGCGAATACGGCTCTGCCCTGAATGTCAGCGATTATGCTAAAGCGCTTGGTGTGACCCCGACCCACCTGACCCGCGCCTGCCGCGCCAGTTGCGGCCGCAGCGCCCTGCAACTGATGCAGGAACGCCGCCTGTTCGAGGCCCGGCGTCTGCTGACGGAAACCGATGTGCCAGTGCAACAGATCGCGCGCGATTTGGGCTATTCGACTCCGGGTTACTTCTCTCGCGCCTTCGCGGCCCGCACCGGTAAAGCACCGTCCGTCTATCGCAAAGGCCGCGTGGCCTGAGCATTACGCGCGCCCCGGCACCGGTCCGAACAATAGCGCACCTCGTCCCAGACCTTGGCCCATTTCTTGCGCCAAACGAACGGGCGCCCACATGTGGCGCATGTCTTGCTGGGCAGATCGGCTTTTTTCAACTGTTTGGGCATGTGCATTTCCTGACGTGGCGAAAATTAGCTCCGCTGCCACACATGTCAAAGCCGCCTTCATTGCAATATTCGAATGTTCCGCTTGCTCTGCGACGGATTGCCGCGCATCTTGGTGCGACGGGCTACAAGAGGATGGCCCGGTTTTCGGGAGGATACACCATGCAAAAACTAATCCGCGCGGGGTTTGCCGCGACCGTTCTGGCGCTTGCCCCACTGGCCGCTTGGGCAGAGGCCGCCAAGGTCGCCATCCATGTCGACGAAGAGAGCATTCAGACCATGAACATGGCGCTGAACAATGCCGCCAACATCATCAAGCATTACGAAGACCTTGGGCAAGAGGTCACGGTCGAAATCGTGACCTATGGCCCCGGCCTGCACATGTTGCGCGCAGATACCTCTCCGGTGTCGGACCGGATTGCCACCATGTCGCTGACGCATGACAACATTAGCTTCTCGGCCTGCCTGAACACGGTGCAAGCTATGCAGCAACGTGCACAGACCGACATTCCGCTGCTATCCGAAGCAAATGTCGTGCCCTCTGGCGCGGTGCGGCTGATGGAATTGCAGTATGAGGGTTACGCCTATCTGCGGCCCTAAAGGTCGAAGCTAAGCTGTGCCGGGTCGGGGCGTTTGCGAGTCGCCGCGCGCTTGGACCCGGCGCTGCTTCTGTCGGTATCCCGCGCGCGCGATGCATGCTTCACGGCAATCGCGCGTGCGGTATCGCCAAACCCCGTCTGCTTGCGCAAGCCCCACATCACATCGCGGGCGTGTTTCGCGGCTTGAGCCAGATCGACCACCGGCTCGGGATAGCGTTTGCCAAGCACCGCCCCCGCGTTCGGCGCAGTCCACGGCTCTTGCAGATGCGCAGGCGCAATCCCCTTCAACTCCGGCACCCAAGCACGGATGAACCGGCCTTCGGGGTCTTGGTCATAGCCCTGCTTCACCGGGTTATAGATGCGCAACGTGTTGATGCCCGTGGTCCCCGATTGCATCTGAACCTGACTCCAGTGAATGCCCGGTTCATAATCGGTAAAGCGCCGGGCCAGCACCGCTCCCGTCTCGCGCCAGTCCAGCCAAAGGTGATAGCTGGCAAAGCTCATAAGCATGGCGCGCATCCGGAAATTCAGCCAGCCTGTGGCTGTCAGGTAGCGCATACACGCATCGACAAAAGGCACGCCCGTCTGGCCATCGGCCCAAGCCGCAAGCCGCGCTGCGTCGGGCCCCCGCAACCCTTCATGCGCATGGTGCAGGCAGCGGTGTTCCAGCGCAGGCTCATCTTCCAGCTTCTGGATGAAATGATCCCGCCATGCCAGCCGTTTGGCAAAACTGGTCATGCTCGCCTTCCAGCCGGGGCGCTCCATTGGGGTCGTTTGCCGTGCAAGCTCCACTTCGCGCACCGACAAAACGCCCAGCGCCAAATAGGGCGACAACCGCGAACATGCCCGCTCTCCCGTGAGTGGCGAGGACATTTTCGCGCGATACCCTTCAGCCCGAGAGGTCAGAAAACTGTCGAGCGTTGCACGCGCCGCAGCGTGGTTCCCCCGCTGCCGATGTGCGCAGGGGTCTGGGGCCAACCCAAGCGCACGCGCCTCTGGCAACCGGTCGGGCAGGTCGGACGTGCAGACAGGCTCCAAGGCTTCGGGTGTCATGGCCTGCCCTTGCCGGATGAACGCTGTGCGCCCGCCCTGCCACCCGTCACGACTGCGCAACCGCCGCATAACGGCGCACTGCGGCACCTCCTGCCATGCAACACCATTCGCCCGCGCCCAAGCCCCCACCCGCCGGTCGCGGGCATAGGTCCAGGCATTGCCGGTTTCTTCATGGCTGATCATTTGAGTAATCTTGAACCGGCGGCACAGCCGCCCGAGCTCCGCCACCGCATCGCCCTTGCGAATGATGAGCGGCTGGCCCAACCCGGCCAATTCCGCGCGCAGGCTTTCCAACGCCTCTGCGGTAAAGGCCCATTGCCGCGCCGATGTGTCGGGCAGCGCCCAATACTCCGGTTCTATCACATAGACCGGCAAAATCCGCGCCCCGGCTTGGGCCAGTGCGGGATGATCGGTGATCCGCAGATCCCGTTTGAACCAAAGAAGAACAGGGGCGCTCATAACGATCAGATGTATCGTCCAGCCAAGTGGCGTCAAGCGATATGTTCACACTATGTTCATGGTTTGCGCGCAAGATTGTGACTGGCCGCTGCTATGCGGTCTGCTATCGACAAGGAATGCGATTTCTTGCTTTTCTGGCTCTTCTTCTTGCGCCTCCGGCACTGGCGTGCTCGCCCGTTGAACCAGTCGAGTCTGCCGTGCATCTGTCGAGTGTCAACTCTGCTCGGGCACGTTCCGGGCTTGCTCCTATCGCATTGGACAGCGGATTGTCTCGCATGGCGCAAGGCCACGCCTGTGACATGGCCGCGCTTGGGTATTTCGACCATACCGCCCCCGATGGCAGCGGACTGTTCGACCGCGCGCGGCAAACCGGCCTGTCCGGGTTCTGTCAACTGGCCGAAAACATCGCACATGGGCCACGTGACATCCCGACCGTCATGGGCATTTGGCTGCGTTCACCCGACCACCGGGCCAATCTGCTGGACCCGAACCTGACCCATGTCGGGTTTGGCCGTGCAGCGGGACCGCATTGGGTTCAGGTCTTCGGCGGGCGCTGCTGATTGCACCTGTGCTGCAACTGCACTACCTCTGGGCCAAACCGCATGGAGGATATGATGCGCGACGCCGCCCAGCCGATCTACCTTGCCGATTATCAACCGCCTGCCTTCTTGGTAGAGAAGGTGGAGCTGACCTTCAAACTCGCCCCGACCACGACCCGTGTCCTTAGCCGCATTCGGTTTGCACCGAACCCGGCGGCGGTGCCCGGCCAAGACTTGCACCTTGATGGCGAGGGGCTGCGGTTAATCGCCGCCAGCATCGACGGCACCCCGCTGACAGCAACCCCCGACGCAACCGGGTTGACGCTGGAGGCCGCATCGCTTCCCGATGCCCCGTTCACATTTCAGGCCGAAGTTGAAATCGCGCCCGAAGGCAACACCGCGCTGGAAGGTCTTTATATGTCGAACGGCATGTATTGCACCCAATGCGAGGCCGAGGGCTTTCGCAAGATCACCTACTATCCGGACCGCCCCGATGTCATGGCCCCGTTCCGCGTGCGGGTCGAGAGCGATCTGCCGGTGCTGTTGTCGAACGGCAACCCGGTGGAAAGCGGTCCCGGCTGGGCCGAATGGGACGACCCGCACCCCAAGCCCAGCTACCTCTTCGCCTTGGTCGCGGGGGATCTGCGCGCCACGACAGGCCATTTCACCACGATGGACGGGTGCGATGTGACGCTGAATATCTGGGTGCGCCCCGGCGACGAAGATAAAACCGCCTACGCGCTTGATGCTTTGAAACGGTCTATGCTCTGGGATGAACAGGTTTATGGCCGCGTGTATGACTTAGACATTTTCAACATCGTAGCCGTCGATGACTTCAATATGGGCGCGATGGAAAACAAGGGCTTGAACATTTTCAACTCTCGCTGCGTTCTGGCCTCTGCCGAGACCGCGACCGACGGCGATTTCGCCGCCATCGAACGCATCATTGCGCATGAATATTTTCACAACTGGACAGGCAATCGCATCACCTGCCGCGATTGGTTCCAACTGTCGCTGAAAGAAGGGCTGACCGTGTTTCGCGATCAGCAATTCATGGGCGACATGCGCAGCCATGCCGTGAAACGGATTGATGATGTGCTGACGCTGCGCGCGCGCCAGTTCCGCGAAGATGCGGGACCGCTGGCGCACCCCGTCCGCCCAGAAAGCTATGTCGAGATTAACAATTTCTACACTGCCACGGTGTATGAAAAAGGGGCGGAGTTGATCCGCATGTTGCGTCTGCTGGTTGGGGAAGATCGCTATCGCGCGGCGCTCGACCTGTATTTCGAACGGCATGACGGGCAGGCCTGCACGATCGAGGACTGGATCGCGGTGTTCGCAGAAGCGGCCGGGCGCGACCTGTCACAATTCAAACGCTGGTATGAACAGGCCGGCACGCCGAAGGTAACGCTGCTGGAACACTGGGAGGATGGAACGCTAACCCTGACATTGCGCCAATATTCGGCCCCAACGCCGGGCCAGCCATTGAAGGAACCGCTGCTTATCCCCGTGGCGCTGGGGCTGGTCGGACCTGACGGGGCAGAGCTGATGCCAACCCAAGTGCTGGAGTTGGACAGCCCCGAACAGGTCTTCACCTTCACCGACCTGCCCGCGCGGCCGGTCGTGTCGGCGCTGCGCGGGTTCTCGGCCCCCGTGGTGTTGGAGCATGCACAATCCAGCGCGGAAAGCAACGTCCTGCTGGGCCATGACACCGACCCTTTCGCCCGGTTCGAGGCTGGTCGCAACCTGGCCCGGCACATCCTGCACGGGATGATCCTGGACGGCGCGCCCCCCAACCCGGACTATCTGAACGCCATGCGACTTGTGCTGGTGGATGATAGGCTTGACCCGGCATTCCGCGCCTTGGTGCTGCGCCTGCCCGGAGAGGACGAGCTGGCCCAAAGCCTGCACGCGGCAGGCCATACGCCGAACCCGGACGCGATCCATGCCGCACGCCGACGCGCCTTGTGCCTCCTCGCCGAGGCGCTGGCCCCGGATCTCACGCGCATGGTCAACGCGATGGCAACACCCGGCGCCTACAACCCCGACGCGCGCGATGCAGGCCGCCGCGCGCTGCGCCTTGCGGCCGCAGGTCTGCTGGCCCATGCTGATGGCGGGACAAAAGCGCGAGATATTTTTGCGCAGGCCGACAATATGACCGAACAATTCGGCGCCTGGTGCGCACTTCTGGCCGTGGGCGCAGGCAGCGCGGAAAGCCTGCAGTTCCACCGCCAATGGCAGGCAAACAGGCTGGTCATGGATAAGTGGTTCGGCGCGCAGGTCGCGTTTGCCCAGCCCGATCTGGCCCCCGCCGTGGCAGAGGAATTGACTCGCCATGCCGGGTTTGACTGGAAAAATCCCAACCGCTTCCGGGCCGTGATCGGCAGCCTTGGGGCGCATCCGGCGGGGTTCCATCAATCCAGCGGTGCAGGCTATCGGCTTGTTGCGGATTGGTTAATCCGGCTGGATACGGCGAACCCGCAAGCTGCCGCGCGCATCTCGACCGTGTTCGAGACATGGTCGCGTTACGATGCCGAACGACAGGCGCTGATCCGCGCCGAACTGACGCGGATTCTGGACCGCCCCGATTGCAGCCGGGATATGGGCGAAATGGTGGGGCGGATGTTGGGCTGACGCGCTATTCCGCTGCGTCTTTCCGGGGTGCGGGCAGGCTCAGCACCCGCGGGAAGCTGACCCGGAAGGATGCTCCGCCCTGCCCCGGCACATAGATAATGTCGCCGCCAAGATTCTGCATGATCTCCCGGCAGATCGCAAGGCCAAGCCCCGCGCCACCCGCTTGCAGGGAATCGGTCAGGCGTGAGAATTTCTCGAAAATCAACGATTGGCTTGCTGTGGGAATACCAGAGCCGTTGTCGGTAAAGTCGATCTCTATCAGGTCCTGCGCGCGGCGGACCTGAATGTGCATTTCGGGTGTCTCGCTGGTGCAGTATTTGCGCGCATTCGACAGGATATTGATGAAGACCTGCGTCAGGCGGCCACCATCGGTTGTAATCATAACCTCTTCGTCATCGCGCGATCGCAAAATACGGAAGTGCCGCTGCGCCTGAACCGATTTTGACGATGTGATCGCCTGGTCGATCAGCTTGCGCAGATTGGCGGGCGCGACATCCAGTTGAACCTGACCATGTTCCAGCACGCTCAGGTCCAACAGGTCATCAAGCAGCCGGGTCAGACGGATGGATTCGTCATGGATGACTTCGGCGAAATGCGCTTGCTCCTCGGCCGACAAGCCATCGGCCTCCATCAAGATCTCTGAAAAGGCGCGGATCGAGGTCATCGGCGTGCGCAATTCATGGCTGATCTGGGATAAGAAGGCGTCTTTCTGAACCGACAGCTTGCGCAGCTTGTCATTGGCTTCGCGCAGTTTGCGCGCGGTGCGTGATAGCTCCTCGGACTGCGCTTCCAGCTGGCTGGAATATTCCATGATCTGCGCGGTTTCCGACGCCACGGCCATGAGGTCTTCGACCGAAACGACCGCAGTGCCCGCCGATTGCGCGATCATGGCATGGGCTGTTGCCGCGCCCACGGACCCGGCGAGTTTCAGTTCCAGCGCTTCCAGAAACTCCGGGGTAATGTCGGGCAAGAAACCCGCCTTGCCCTGTGCCGCCGCTTGCGCCTGAAAAAAGCCCTGCGCCGATTTCACACCGATGATGCGCTGCGCCATGGACAACAGGTCTTCGGCCTGCGCCATTGGGCGCGACCAGCTTCGCGCAAGGCCCGGACGGTCATAGATATTGACGAAAAGCGCGCCCTGGACGCGTTCGATCGGGCTGGGAAAGCTCAGAAATGACCCCAGACAAAAGGCCAGCGCATTGACCAGAAGCGACCAGAACAGCGCGTGCAGCAGCGGGTCGAGCGTGGTCAGACCAAACAGGCTGTAGGGCCGCAACCAAGGCAGGCCAAGCAGCCCGTCCGCCATGACATGCGCGGGCAGGATTATGCCGGCACCAAAACTTGGAAGCAGCAATGTATAAGCCCAAATTGCAGCGCCCGCGACCAAGCCCAGCGCGGCTCCGGTCCGGCTGGCCCCGCGCCAGAACAGCGCGCCCAGAAGCGCTGGCAGGATTTGGGCCACCCCCACGAAGGCGATCAGGCCGATGGCCGCCAATGCTTCGGACCCGCCCGACAGCGTGTAATACAGATACCCCAGCCCAAGCACGATGCTGATCGACAATCGCCGCACATTCAGCACCAGCAGCCGCATGTCGCCGGTGTCTTGCCCTTGCGCGGTGCGCAGACGCAGCCAAAGCGGCACAACGATGTGGTTCGACACCATCGTGGCCAGCGCCAGCGACGCCACGATCACCATAGACGTCGCCGCCGAAAAGCCGCCCAGAAAGGCCAGCAGCGCCAGATCGTCCCGCCCCAGCGCCAGTGGCAAGGTCATCACGAACATGTCAGGATTGGCGCCCGCTGGCATTAATTCCATGCCAATGGCCGCAATCGGTAGCACGAACAGGCTGATCGCAAACATATAGGTCGGAAAGGCCCAGCTTGCGGTGGCCAGATGCTTGTCATTGACATTCTCGACCACCAGCACCTGGAACATGCGCGGCAAGGTGATGATTGCAATGGCGGACAGCAAAATCAGCCCGGTCCAGCGCCCCGGCTGGATCTGCCATTCAGGCAGCGCTTGCGCGTCGATCCGGGCCAGCATATCGGCGGGGCCATCGGCCACGCCCCAGACCACGAAAACACCCACCGCCAGAAGCGCCACCAGCTTGACCACGGCTTCCAGCGCGATGGCGGTGACAACACCGTGGTGTTGTTCATTGGCATCCAGGTTGCGCGTGCCAAAAACAATGGTAAAAAACGCAAGCCCCATCGCCACCCAAAGCGCGATCAGGGTGCGGTCGCCCGCCACTGGCGCGCTGTCTATGTCGGTGACGAACACCGTGAAGGATTGCGCAATGGATTGCAGTTGCAGCGCGATATAGGGCGTGCCTGCCGAGATGCACAACAAGGTCACGATCACACCCAGCAGGTTGGATTTGCCATAGCGCGATGAGATGAAATCGGCGATGGATGTGACCCGGTTTTCCCGCCCGATACGCACCAGTTTGCGCAGGACAACCCACCAGCCCACAAAGACAAGCGTCGGGCCAAGGTAGATCGTCATGAACTCCAACCCCGAACGCGCAGCATAGCCGACCGCGCCATAAAACGTCCAGGCCGTGCAATAGACCGACAGCGACAGCGTGTAGACAAGCGGCGACCGCAACCAGCCCGCGCGTCCGTCCTCTGCACTTCGCTCGGCCAATGAGGCGACAGCGAACAGCAGCGCCACATAGGCCAGACAGGTCAGAACAAGCAGGTTAAAGGACATGGGCGCTAATCCTTGCGGCCTGCATCCAGGGTTTTTGGCGGGGTCTTTTCGGGCTCATCGAACACCTTGCGCAACCCGCGCGACATCAGCCATGTGCCAAAAATCAGCGCCAGCCAGATCGCGAACAGGTAAACCCCTTCACTGGCCGTAGAGGCCGCGCCGGTTTCGGGGTCTTCGCGCATCAACGGCAACAGCAATAGCACGAAGCCAAAGATCGGAAGGAAGCGCGCGGCATCCATCAGGCGGCGCAGGCGGTAGCTGTCACGCGCAAGGAAGGGCGGTGTGCGCGGCGACTTCACGGACCGACCATATCTTGCAGGGCCGACACCACTTCAGCGTTTGCGAAAGGCTTGGTCATGAACCGCGTCACACCCAGCCGTGCGGCCAGATCGCGGTCGGCGCTCTGGCCCTTGGCTGTCAACATCAACACCGGCAGGTCACGGGTTGGCGCATCGGCGCGCAGATTGCGCAACACCTCGAACCCATCCATGTCCGGCAGCATCAGATCAAGGATCAGAGCATCCGGCGGATCGGCCCGCAAACGAGACAACGCGGCAAGACCATCGGCCTCAACCTCGACCTGCCAGCCATTGCGGGTCAAGATGAAGCGGATCGCTTCCGAGATGTTCGGCTCGTCCTCTATCACCAGAATGCGCTTTTGCACCACAGGCCACCCCTCCCGGTCAAAGGCCAGTTCTTGGCAGCTGCCGCGTGCGCATTGCGCACGCGGCCATCAAATGCGCGGACGTCATCGCTCCTCCCGACGCCGCGCAGATACTTTATTCAGCATTATGACAATTCTGTCAAAGCCGCATATCATCCCTTATCCGCCCGTCGCCAGAATAGACGGTTCGCGCCGCGCGTCACACTCCAGCTGCGGGCAGGTTCTGCAACTGGCCCCGACAGCAAGCACGGCACTGTCGCCGCTGTGTTCGGCCTGCGGCACAAGCAGCATTGTCGCGCGCAGCACCGGGGGCAGGTCCATCCGGGCGGGGCCGCTGACACGCGCCACCGCGAAAGCGGTGAAGCGCCTTCCCATGCGCCCGGCGGTCACAAGACTGGCGCGCAACGGAACATGCGGCTGGCGCAGCGCCTGATACAACGGCCAAAGCGGGCACCCGCCGCCAAAGCGCGGATAGGCAAACCCTTCGACCGGGCGCCGAAACAACAAGGTCCCCGACATGTCACAAATCGCCAGCCCAAGGGGCGGCACGCCATGCGCTTCGGCCAGATCGGGCGGCAAATGGGCCAGCCGACGCAGCACTGCATCCAGGTCGCAGCCGAACTCTGCGGCCAGCAAATCCGGGGTCACGCCATGCAACCCAAGCGCCGCATCAAGGGCAGCGTGCGGTATGGCGCGGGCATCGGCCTGCATCTGCGCCAGCCACGCAAGCGCAAGCTGTCGTGACGCGCTTGACGCAAGGTCCACCTGCCCAGCCAGATAGGCTTCCGCGGCGTCCATGCTGGCGGTTTCGATGAAAGGCAAGTGATACATCTCGCGGGCCAGCCACGCCTCGACCTCTTCCTGCGGTGACGCGATCCCCGTCTCTCCGGTCTTGGCATTGTCAATGTAGTTGACCAACGCCACCGCCCCTTCGGCCAACCGGCCGGAATCAGTCAGGATATTGCGATGAAACCGGTCCTGCCATTCCGGGGCCAGCGCTTCGTCATCATTTAGAATTGCGGCAGTTGATTGCACGGATGTCACGGCAGAAATGATCTCATGCAAGGCGTCAGCCAGATAGGGGTCATGGGTCATGCGGTCGCTAAGCTGCTCGACCACGCGCTCCAGCCCCTCGACGCGCGCGTGCGTGTCTGCCAGCACCTTGGCCCAACCGGGAAAACGCCCGATCAGGTCGTCGATCCGCTCCAGATCGCCCAACTCGGTGTCAGAGCGCAGTGCCGCGGCGCGCGCGCCTTCGACCAGCCGGGCGTCGCTATCCTCGACCAGCGCATCGGAAGACACGCCAAGTGCCTGCGCCAGCGCGCCCAGAAGCGGGGCGCTGACCTTGCGCCGGTTATGCTCGATCAGGTTCAGATAAGAGGGCGAGACACCAACCTCGCGCGCAAGGTCAGTCTGGCGTATGCCGCGCAAAGTGCGACGGGCGCGAATACGGGTGCCTGTCAGGGCGCTGCGCGACATTTACGATCCTCCGAAGGCTCAATTTACAGAATTTGACCAGCCTGTGAAGATCAGACAGACGGGTGGCATGCATTTGGGCCAAAAACGCCGCTTCACACCACCTGCCATAGCCAGTATAAGCCGCGGCTAAACACCGGGTGCAAATTGCCCAGCCCTTCGCCAGTTATAGAGGTATTCATGTCCCGCAACGATGCCGACGTCGCCTTCATCAAAGCCCTCGCAGAATTGCTGAACGAGAACGACCTGACAGAGGTGAACGTCAAGCGCGAATATGGCGAGAATGACAGCCTGAATGTGCGCGTGTCGAAAATGGTGCCGCAAGCCGCACCCCTGCAGGCCGCGCCGGCCGCTTTTGCCCCAGCGCCTGCCGGTGCTCCACAGCCAGTGGACACGCCAGTCACCAGCGGCAACCCGGCAGACCATCCGGGGGCTGTCACCTCTCCCATGGTGGGCACGATTTATCTGGCACCGGAACCCGGCGCGTCAAATTTCGTCAGTGTCGGCTCGCAGGTGGCAGAGGGCGACACGCTCCTTATCATCGAAGCCATGAAAACCATGAACCACATTCCGGCCCCGCACGCGGGCGTGGTCAAGCGCATTCTGGTGGGCGATGCCTCGCCCGTGGAATTCGGCGCGCCGCTGATGATTATCGAATAAGGGCGGACCCGGCATGTTCAAGAAGATCCTGATCGCCAATCGCGGAGAGATCGCGCTGCGCGTGATCCGCGCCTGCCGCGAGATGGGGATCGCCTCTGTCGCGGTGCATTCCACAGCTGACGCGAATTCCATGCATGTCCGCATGGCAGACGAGGCGATCTGCATCGGCCCGCCGTCATCGACACATAGCTACCTGTCCGTGCCGTCTATCATTTCGGCCTGCGAGATTTCGGGCGCGGATGCCATTCATCCGGGCTATGGTTTTCTGTCCGAGAATGCCGAATTCGTGCAAGTGGTCGAAGATCACGGCATCGCCTTTATCGGGCCGTCGGCCGAACATATCCGGATGATGGGCGACAAGATTACTGCCAAGGACACGATGAAAGCTCTGGGCGTGCCGTGTGTGCCCGGTTCCGAAGGCGGGGTCGCGCATCTGCAAACCGCGCAAACGGTGGCAGACGACATCGGATATCCGGTCATCATCAAGGCCACGGCCGGCGGTGGCGGACGCGGCATGAAACTGGCGCGCAACGCCGCAGAGCTGGAAACCGCCTTTCGCACCGCGCGCGCCGAAGCCAAGGCTGCCTTTGGCAATGACGAGGTCTATATCGAGAAATACCTCGGCACGCCGCGCCACATAGAGGTGCAGGTCTTTGGCGATGGGCGTGGCAATGCCGTGCATCTGGGCGAGCGCGACTGCTCGCTGCAACGCCGCCACCAGAAGGTTCTGGAAGAAGCCCCCGGCCCCGAGATTGACGCCGAAACCCGCGCGCGCATTGGCGAAACCTGTGCAAAGGCGGTCGCAGACATTGGTTATCGCGGTGCCGGCACGATCGAATTCCTGTTCGAGAACGGCGAGTTTTTCTTCATTGAGATGAACACACGCCTACAGGTCGAACACCCCGTGACCGAAGCCATCTTCGGTGTTGACCTTGTGCGCGAACAGATCCGCGTGGCCGCCGGTTTGCCGCTGTCGATTGCGCAAGACGACTTGAAGGTGAACGGCCACGCTATTGAAGTGCGCATCAACGCCGAAAAGCTGCCGAATTTCACCCCCTGCCCCGGTCGTGTGAACACTTATCACGCCCCCGGCGGCTTGGGTGTGCGGATGGATAGCGCGCTGTATTCGGGCTATACGATTCCGCCCTATTACGACAGCCTGATCGCCAAGCTGATCGTGCATGGCCGCGACCGGCCCGAAGCGCTCGCTCGTTTGCACCGCGCCTTGGGCGAATTGATCATCGACGGGGTCGATACCTCTGTGCCGCTATTCCACGCGCTTCTGAACGAGCCTGCGGTCCTGACCGGCGATTACAACATTCACTGGCTTGAAAAGTTCTTGGAAACGCCTGCGCCCGAATAAGGCGTCACGCATAGGTCCGCGCCCACCGATGCAGCAAGTCCTGCTGCATGGTGCGGGCGGCGCGTGCCCATTCTGCGGTGCCCTCTGGGCGGTCCAGGTCTTCTCCGACCACCTGCGCGCGGCGCGACAGGTCTGACGAGCAGATCGCAAATGCCAGATCACGGCCCGAATGGCTGCGCATATACCCCCCCAGCGCAGAGACGAAATACAGCGTTCCAGTCTTGGCCAACACCTCGAAGGGTTGCGCGGGCAGTTGGCGCCCATTGCCGTCACGGAACGGGTGCTCGCGTAGCAACGGCCTGATTTGCCCATCGCGCGCAGCCCGGTGAAACATGTTGGCCAGATCGCTCATCGACACGCGCGAGGCGGCCCCCAGCCCGGAATGATCGACCATGCTCAGGCTGGTCATGCCGTAGCGTCGGCGCGCCCAGTCACTCATGGCCATGCCCGAAGCCCGCAAACTGCCCGGCATGGTGCCGCTGGCGACGGTCGCGCGCAGCCCGACCGCCTCTGCGGTCAGATTGGTCGAAAACCGCAACATAGCGCGCAACAGGTCTTCCAGCGGGTCAGACCGGTGCTCGGCCAAGACCTGCCCTTGCGGGGCGGCATTCACCCGTTGCGGGGCGGGCAAGGCCAGTCCCTGAGCCGCCGCCAATGCCTGAAATGCCTCTCCCGCATAAAGATCGGGCTGGCGCACTGGCAACCAGCGCGATCCGCTATTGCCAAGCGCCCCGCGCGCGACCGACCACTCCTCGCGCCCACGCGCCATGCGAAAGGTGTAAACCGGGCTGGCGCGATTGGCGATCTGCATCCGCGCCAGTCGCACTTCGGGCCGGAACCGGTCCGAGCGGGCATCCATGGTCACGCGATACTCATTCGCTTGCCGCGCCCATTCGAAATGCACCCGGTTGAAATTCAGGTTCAGGCCGCCAACCGAGGGGTTATACCCGGCCTGTGGCGCTTGGTCGTCAGCGATCTGGTCGATTGCGGGAAATGCTCCGCCCCAGACAAGGAAGCGCCCGTCAACGCGGCGCATACCACCTTGCACCAACCGTTCTGCAAGCCCGGCCAATGCGTCAGTATCCAGCGTCGGATCGCCCCCACCCGCCAGCACCAGATCACCGCGCAGCACGCCATCTTGCACCGGGCCGGTCGCATGAACACGCGTCGAAAACCGGAACCGCGGCCCCAGATGCTCTAGCGCGTATAGCGCCGTGATCGTCTTGCCAACACTGGCCGGGGGCAGACCCGTATTGGCGCCACGCCCTTCCAAAAGCGTGCCGCGCGACATGTCCAGCAAAGTATAGGCAATGTCCCCGCCAAGCCCCGCACGGCTTACAATGGCATCCGCCGCTTGGGCGGGCCTGGCAGGTGGGATCAGCGAGCGTTCCGGTGCATTGGCGCAAGCTGGCAGCGCCAAGGTAACACCCGCGCCAGCCAGAGCGGTCAGAACATCACGCCGTCGCAACCTCATTTGAAAATCGTCCTGCACTCAAATTCCACTTCACATCGGCAACAAACGGCCACCTTTGTTTTAACCGTGATTCGAGCAATCCGAGAAGGGTCTTGATAGGTGAAGATTGCGAAACACTTCGTTTCGGCACACTCAGCGCTGCGGCCAGCGGCCTTCGGCACGCAGATCGGACGAGGAAATCGCCCGCATCGGGATCGTCACGAAACACCATGCGGGCGGTGCCATCATGGCAAGCCCGGCGGCGTTTGACTGTGGCACGCGATGCCCGCGCAGCGTGCGCGCGGCAACCGACCCAAGCGCGGCCTGTTGCGCACCGGGCCGGGCAATTACCGCAATGGGCACGCGCGCCGCAATGCTGCGCCAGTTTTCCCAATGATGAAAAGCGGCCAGATTATCGGCCCCCATGATCCAGACAAAGCGCAGACGCGGCAGATGCGATTGCAGCGCGGCCAGCGTGTCGTAGGTTTTACGGGTTCCCAGTTGCTCCTCCACCCCGGTGATGGTCACACGCGGGTCGTCAACAAGGCTTTCTGCACGGGCAATCCGGGCCGACAGAGAGGCGGGCGCATTGGCTTTGAGCGGATTTCCCGGCGTCACCAGCCACCAAAGCTGGTCCAGTCCAAGGGCGCGCAAGGCATGGCGGGTGACATGCACATGCCCGTGGTGCGCCGGGTCGAAAGAGCCGCCGAACACTCCAACACTCGCCCCGTCCGGCGCGTGCGGCAACAGATAACGCGGCAGAACCGGCACAAGCGTAAACCCTTTTGTCATGCAGCTTGTATAGCCACGCACCTACAAGCTGCGCGCCATAGTGACAACCAACAGAAAGAAAAGATATAACATAAAGGGAATGGTACCGCCTCCCCGGCTTGAACGGGGGACCTCTGGATCCACAATCCAGCGCTCTAACCAACTGAGCTAAGGCGGCCTTGCGTGCGGGGATAGCGCCGCGCGCGGGCGATTGCAAGAGGGGCCGCGCTTGAAAATGCACGGCGTGCAGCGTATCGCAACATCAGAATTTGCGGCTTGGAAAGGGCAGACACATGAGCATCAATTCAGAAACCGACATCGCGGCGGATTTGCAGATCGGGCCAACCGAAAATGGTATGGTCCGCATCTATGTGGCCGGGAACGGCGTTGAACTTCCGATGGATTTCGATCCCGACGAAGCCGACGAAATTGCCGAGGAATTGCGCGTGGCAGCGCAGGCCGCACGCGGCTTGGGCGGCGCCCCAAAAGGCCGCAAGGGCTAAGCCTCGCGTTGCGTCAGATCAGCATGATCCGCGCGACGCCGGTCACCGGCTGGTAGTTGCACCGCACTTCCAGCCGGGTTCCGTTGCGCGCAACCTGCAACATCACATCGCGTTCCGGCGCACCATCCGCGCCCATCACGTCGCGCGCGCTGGCCACGCCCAGCACATCCAGACCCCGCTCACGTCCTGCTGCGGTGCAAGCCGCTTCGGCCCCGGCCATGCCGGCGGCCGGTGTGGCAGGGGTTGCGCCGGGGGCCGGAACGATTGGCATGGGGCGCGGAATCGCGGTCAGGGTGCAGGCACCAAGGCTGGCTGCGGCAAGAAGCAGGGTGACAACACGCAGGCTGCGGGGCAAAGACATGGCGAACCTCTTGTTAACTTTGGGGCACCGCAGATAGCAGGTCTTCCGCCGCCGCACGCGCCGCATCTGTGACCTTATCACCCGATAACATGCGCGCAATCTCTTGCACCCGCGCTTCGGCGGAAAGTGGCACAACGCGCGACAGGGTCTGCCCGTCCGTCACACTTTTCTCGACCCGCCAATGGTGGGCGCCCAATGCCGCGACCTGCGGCGAATGTGTGACCACCAACACCTGAGCGCCTTCGGCAAGCGCGCGCAGACGCCGCCCCACGGCATTGGCGGTGGCCCCGCCCACGCCCCGGTCGATTTCGTCAAAGATCATGGTCATGCCGGGTTGGCCCCGCGTCAGGCACACTTTCAGCGCCAGCAGGAAGCGCGACAATTCCCCGCCCGAAGCAATTTTCGACAGCGCCCCTTTCGGAGCGCCGGGGTTGGTCGCGACCTCGAACGTCACGGCGTCCCAGCCTTCTGGCCCGGCATCGGATCGGGTGATCGCGGTGGAAAACTGCGCGCGCTCCATCTTCAAGGGGGCCAGCTCGCCCGCCATCTCTGCATCAAGCCGGGCAGCAGACTGCGCGCGCGCGTCGGAAACCGTGGCGGCGGCGCTGTCATACGCGCTTTGTGCATCGCTGACAGCTTGCGCCAGCGATGCCATATCGCGGGCAGAATTGTCCAGCCGGTCAAGTCGCGCGCGCAGATCATCTGCAAAACCGCTCAGGTCATCGGGCAACACACCATGTTTGCGCGCCAGCCCGCGAATGGCGAACAGCCGGTCCTCCAACTGCTCCAGCGCGCCGGGGTGAAACTCCAGCGCGTCCATGCAGGCGGCGACGGTCATTTGCGCTTCGCCCAGGGCGTCCATCGCGCGCGACAGCGCATCCAGCGCCGGGTCCAAACGCCCTTCGACCGCGTCGGCCACGTCTTCCAGCCAGCGAGTGGCATCGCCCACCAGACGCTCGGCCCCGTCATCCGACAGGGCGGTCGCAGCGCGTGCGATATCGGCGCAGACCTTCTCTGCCTGCTGCATCAGACGGCGTTGCGCATCAAGCTGCGCCTCTTCACCCGGTTCAGGGGCCAGCACGTCCAGCTCGGCCACGGCGTGGCGCAAAAACTCCTCTTCCGCCTGCACCGACTGCATCTGGCTTTCAGCCTGTGTTTGCGCCTTGCGCGCCTTGGCCAAAGCCGACCACGCCGCGCGCAACGGCCCAAGGTCCAGCCCCGCGAACGCATCCAGCAGGTCACGATGCACGCGCGGGTTCAACAAACCCCGGTCATCCTGTTGCCCGTGCAGTTCAACAAGCGTCTCGGACAGTGCGCGCAGCACCTCGCCAGACACGCGGCGGTCATTCACCCAACCGGTCTTGCGCCCATCGCGCGTGTTGACCCGGCGCAACAGCAACGTGTCACCCGATGGCAAGCCCGCCTCGGCAAGGATGGCATGGGCCGGATGGTCTGGCGCCAGCACGAATTCGGCAATCACCTCGCCCTGCGCCGCCCCTTGCCGCACCAGTTCCGCGCGGCCACGCCAGCCCAGAACGAACCCAAGCGAATCAAGCAGAATGGATTTTCCGGCACCGGTTTCGCCGGTCAGCACGTTCAACCCCGGCTGGAAAGTGAGTTCCAGGTGGTCGATGATCAGAACATCGCGGATGTCTAGCGACACTAACATGGGTGCGGTCAGCCCAGCCGCGCAACTTGCTGCGCGGTCAGAGCCATCTCCCCAGAACCGATTGCCGATAAATAGCCTGCAACCAGCCTTCGCCTTGCGCCTCTGGCGACAAGCCCTGCCCTGTCAGCAGCGCGAAACTTTCCTCATAGAAGGGGTTGGCTTCGAAATTGTAACCAAGCACTGCGCCCGCCGTTTGCGCTTCGTCACGCAAGCCCAGCGACAGATACGCTTCGACCAGACGGTGCAAGGCTTCGGGTGTATGGGTGGAGGTTTGGAAATCCTCTACCACCACGCGGAACCGGTTGATCGCAGCTTTGTAATTGCCCCGCTTCAAGTAGTAGCGGCCGATCTCCATTTCCTTGGCGGCCAGATGGTCAAAAGCCAGCTCGAACTTCAACACGGCAGAGCGCGCGTAATCGGTGTCGGGATACTCCTCGATCACGCGGCGCAAATGTTGCAACGCCTGAAAGGTCAGACCCTGATCGCGCCCCACTTCGTCGATCTGATCGTAGAAGGACAATGCCAACAGATAGGCGGCATAGGGCGCGTCTTTGTCACCCGGATAGGTGTCAAGGAACCGCTGCGCGGCGGCCCGGCTATCTTCGTATTCGCGGGCGCGATGATGCGCAAATGCTTGCATGATAAGCGCGCGACGCGACCATTCGGTATAGGGGTAAAGACGTTCTATTTCCTTGAAATAGCGCAACGAGTCGGCAGACCGGCGCGAAGTTTCAAGTTCATATTCGCCGCGCTTGTAAATCTCCTCGGCAGAGAAACCCGCGAGGGATTCGTCGGGTGCGTCTTCGGGCGCACACGCGGAAAGCAGCGCAACAATGGCGCATGTCAGCCCAAAACGCAGAAATCCACGACCAGCGATCATGTCGGCAGCACCCTATCCCGTCAGCATCATTGAAGGTCGTAGCACATAAAAAACAGGTGCGCAAAACGCCTTTTAACCTTGTCGGCCCCGGTTCAGCTTAAGCTGTAAGCGGCAGGTCGCGCAAGCTGGTTCCTGCGCCGGGCAGTCGCGCCTGCAAGCGGTCATCGCAAGGCTCAATGCGGTAGTTCCGTGGGTCAGCCAAAAGCGTCCGCAGCAACAAGCCGGTCAAGGCGTGGCCCGCACGCTCACCTTCGTAATGCGCCAGCAGCGGGCGGCCCAGCACATACAGGTCGCCCATGGCGTCCAGCATCTTGTGGCGCACGGGCTCATCACGGCGGCGCAAACCGCCGGGGCTAAGCACCTGTCCATCGTCGAACACCACAGCGTTGTCCAGAGTGCCGCCAAGGGCAAGGCCATTGGCCTGCATCATCTCGACATCGCCACGCATGCAGAACGTGCGGCAATCGCTCAGCTCGCGCAGGAAGGTTCCGTTACGCAGCTCCATGCTGGCAGATTGATGCCCAATGGCCGGGTCGGCAAAATCGATATCGAAGGACATGCGGAATTCCGCGGACGGGCGCAGCGTTGCGCGCGCATCACCGCGCTTGACCGACACGTCCCGCAGCACGCGCAGAACGGTTACCGGCACAGTGCTTTCCGTCAGGCCCGCTTCCAGAATGCGGCGCACAAATGGGGCAGCACTCCCATCCAGGATAGGCACTTCCGGGCCGTCAATCTCGATCCGCGCATTATGCACACCACAGCCGTGCAGCGCGGCCAACAAATGCTCGACAGTGCGCACTTCATGACCATCATCATTGCGCAGAATGGTGCACAGGCTGGCCTCGACCCAGTTTTCAGGGTCTACGGCAATGGTGCCGCCAAGATCGGTCCGAACAAAGCACAAGCCGGCATTCGCAGCCGCCGGACGCACGATCATGCGAACGGGTTTGCCGCCATGCAGGCCAATGCCATTGATCGCGATATCCCGTGCAACGGTTCTTTGCATTTTTACCACCTACGCCTGTGACCTCTGCGGGCCTGTTTACGCGTTCGTAATATTGTAAGGGCATCATTCGCAATTCACAGATTGTGACCCAATGTAACAACCTGCATCAGGAGCGGCGGAAATCCGCACATATTGAAAACGCGCGATTAACCCTATGATATTAAATGAAAAAGGCCGGAAGAACCGGCCCATTCCAATTTAACAATGTGATCGTAATTTGTGTCTCAATTCGCCTGACGACGCAAGAATGCCGGAATTTCGATACGATCATCGGGATGCCCGCGCTCGGCTTCCTCTTCATAAGAGGGTGCATGCTGGGCCGGATGGCGCGCGGTTGCCGCGTGGCTGTCATGCGATTGCCCGGCCATACGGCTGATGAACGACCCAATCCCGAACCGGCCCGCCTTTTCGGCTTCTGGCTGTGGCGCAGGTGCTGAACGGCTGGCGGCTGGCGCAGTGCGGCTGGGAAAAGACGGGGCTGCGGGGCGCGCATAGCCGCCACGGCTTTCCGGTGCTTTCTGAACAGCTTGTTGCAGACGTGCCAAGGTTTCCGGCGAGGGCGTGCCGGGCGCGGCGCGGCGCGGCGCCGTGAACCCGGACGGGCCAGACTGTTCATGCGCAACCTGTGCCGGTTCCTCGAACACCTCGTCCAGGTCGAAACGCTCTTCGGCCATATGCTGCGGCTGTTGCGCGGCAGGCTGGCCGCCAAAGCGCGAGCGTTGCGGCTCTGGCGCATAGGCGCGTTGTGGCGCCGACAGTTGCTGCGGCTGGTAGGCCGCCGCTTGATCATGCGCGGGGGCCGCGTGCTCGGACGCGAACAAATTGGGCTGTTCCGGTTCGGCTTGCGGCGCAGGACGCTGTTCGGGCTGTGGCGCACGGGCAACAGGTTCTGCCATGCGCAGCGGTTGCGCAGCAGGACGATCCATGAACGCTGCGGTTTCGCGCGGCGCTTCGACCTTGTGATCTGCTTCAACATCGATGCCGGTTGCAACAACGGAAACGCGGATCATGCCTTCCATGGACGGATCAAGCGTGGAACCGACGATGATATTCGCCTCGGGGTCCACTTTTTCGCGGATGCGGTTTGCGGCATCGTCCAATTCGAACAGCGTCAGGTCGTGCCCGCCGGTGATGTTGATAAGAACACCGCGTGCGCCGTTCAGGCTGATTTCGTCCAGAAGCGGGTTGGCAATGGCCTTTTCAGCGGCTTGCACCGCACGATCCTCGCCGGAGGCTTCGCCGGTGCCCATCATGGCTTTGCCCATTTCGTCCATCACGGCGCGAACATCGGCAAAATCAAGGTTAATCAGGCCCGGGCGCACCATCAGGTCCGTCACGCCCTTGACACCCTGATACAGGACGTCATCGGCCATGGCGAAGGCTTCGGTGAAGGTGGTGCGCTCATTCGCCAGCCGGAACAGGTTCTGGTTTGGGATGATGATAAGAGTATCGACAACCTTCTGAAGCGCGTCGATCCCTTCTTCTGCCTGGCGCATGCGCTTGGCGCCTTCGAACTGGAATGGCTTGGTCACGACACCCACGGTCAGCACACCCAATTCGCGCGCGGCCTGCGCGATGATCGGGGCAGCGCCCGTGCCAGTGCCGCCACCCATACCGGCTGTGATAAAGCACATATGTGCCCCGGCCAGATGGTCGATGATCTCTTCTATGGTTTCTTCGGCGGCAGCCGACCCGACCGACGGACGCGCGCCGGCGCCCAGCCCTTCGGTGATCTTGACACCCATCTGGATGCGGCCCTGCGCGCGGTTTTGCTGCAATGCCTGCGCGTCGGTATTTGCCACGACGAAATCAACGCCTTCGAGGCTTTGCTCAATCATATTATTGACAGCATTGCCGCCCGCGCCGCCCACACCGAACACGGTGATCCGTGGGGCCAGTTCGTTGCGCTGCTCTGTCTGCACGAAATTCAATGCCATTGCCTACTCCGCCTCTTTTTATACAGCGCAATACAGATAACCCTGCGCGCCGAATTTGCCGATTTTTATTGAATCCTACAGGTCTTGCCTGCGGAGGTCATTAAAAAAGTCACGTTTTCCCACCAAATCTGCACTGATCTTGTTGTAAAACTGCCGCATTTCCACAGCAACCGTATATCTAGCGGCTACCAGTTGTCCCGGAACCACTTGACAGCGCGTTTCAACGAGCGCGCCGGGTAGCTCTGGATGGGCAGGTCGAAATCCCACCACTCGTCTTGCGGATGTGTGGCCAGCACGCAGAGGCCGACCGCACTGGAAAAGGCCGGGCCAGATGCGGCTTGCGGCAGGCCGCGCACGCGCACCGGGCGGCCAAGGCGCACCTGCTGGCCAAAAATCCGCGCGGCCAATCCGTCCAGCCCCGGCACTTGCGCCGCGCCCCCGGTCAGAACAACCTGCTGGCTTGGCAGATGGCTGAACCCGGCGGCATCCAGACGCGCGCGCAGATGCTCGAGTATCTCCTCGATCCTTGGACGCATGATGCCGATAAGCTCTGATCGGCTGATGGTGCGGCGATCCTTGTCCCAATCGCCGGTATTGGACCCGATCTCGATCATCTCGCGGTCATCCATGGATGTGGCCTGAACCCCGCCATGAATGGTTTTCAGCCGCTCGGCGGTCGCGAAATCAACCTGCAAGCCCTGGCTGATGTCGGATGTCACCAATGCGCCCCCCATGCGGACACTGTCGGCGTAGATCATGTGTTTCTTCATGAAGATAGACACGCCCGACACGCCCGCGCCAAGGTCAATGCAAGCCGCGCCCAGTTCCTGCTCATCCTCGACCAGCGCAGACATGCCGGTGGCATAGGCGCTGGCAGACACGCCCGCAACTTCCACGTCGCAGCGGCGCAGACAGTTGCAAATGTCGCGGACCAGCGCCGTGTCGATTGTTACCATATGCATATCACAGGACAACGCGCGACCCGACTGGCCGCGCGGGTCCGACAGCCCGCTGCGATGGTCGAGTGCGAAATTGATGGGTTGCGCGTGCAGGACGTCGCGCCCGCGGCCGATATCGGGCATGTCGCAATTCGCCATGACCTGCGCAATGTCATCCTCTGTCACCGTGGCCCCGTCGATCGCCACCTCGCCCGCCAGCCCATAGGAGCGCGGCGCGCCGCCCGACAGGCAGACGATGACATGATCGACACGCATCCGCGCCATTTTCTGCGCCGCCTGAAGCGCCGTGCGCACCGCGCTTTCGGTTTCCGCCATGGCGGCAATTTCGCCAAAGCGCACGCCGCAAGATTGCGTGGTGCCGGCCCCGATAACACGGAACCCGGCCTGCCCAGCCATGTTGCCGATACCCGGAGTTTTGCGTGCATCGCCTTGTTCCAGCTTCAGAACCAGAGCCGCCACCTTGTAGCTGCCGATGTCGATCACGCCGATCACGCCGCGCTGGATGGCAGCCCGCCGCATTTGGCGCATGGCGCGTTGAGACGCGTAAGGGTCGGGTATCACTGCAAAGCCTCCGATTGATTGCCGCGGATCGCGCGCAAAGTTTCCAGCGCGCCGGGGCTGACGTTCAGGACAGGACGGTAAGGGTTACGCAAATCGACGGACAACACGTCGCGCGCCAAAAGATCTTGAGCCTGATTCAGCGCCAGCACACGCTCCAGCGCCTGCATGGCGCCCTCTTCAGGCAAGCGAATGCGTTGATCGCGGTCCAGCACCACGTCCCAGCGCCGCGCACCGACCCGCACCAGTCCCCGCAGACGGTCTCCCAAGGGAAGTGCGGCATCCAGCAGCGCCAACGCCTCGCGCACATGGGTTTGCGCGCCAACACCCGCCAGCAAGGGCAGGTCCGGCAGGGGCGCATCTGGTGCCAGAAGCGCCACGCGATGGCCTTCTATATCCAGAAGCTGCATCTCGCGCCCCGAATGCCACAAGGCAACGGGCGCGCGCTCACGCACGGTGACAAACATCTTGCCATCGGCTCCAAGGCGCAACGCGGCTTCCTCTACGGAATCGTAGCTTTCAATTTCAGCGCGCAAGGCCGGCAGGTCCAGCCGGAAAGACGAGCTTGGCAGTTCCTCGGCAAGACGCGCTCTGATCGAGCGGTCCAGTTCGGGCGCGACAGGCGAGATCGTGACATCGGACACCATGAATTCGGGACGGTCGACAACTGCGGAATAAGCCGCCTGCCCCCATGCGACAAGCTGCGCGCGGTTCTGTGCATTGGCCAGAAGCAGCGCGCAAACGCCCAGCACCAACGCCAGCGGAAGGCCGCGTGTCAGCGCCGCGCGGTAGAACGGCGTCAGCCAGATGCGTTGCAGCCGGTAAGACAAGCGCGCCCGCCGTGATTGCGCCGCAGAAACCGGCTTGCGGGGCGCGGGTCGGGGCATCGGCTGTGCCCTTGCCATCCAAGCCTCACGCGCTGCCTCGGAGGGCGCCGGCGACGTGGCCCTAGCAATTTCCGCGAAATCACCCTGCGATGCGCTGTCGGGTCTGCTGTCCGGTGTCGGTCCAGCAGAGATCACAGGCTGGACCACAGGTTCCGGGCACAGATCAAGAATGTCTTCGGATGCGTATTCTTCGGCCCGCGTGGCCCCAAGATGGTCCCAGAAGCTTTGCTCATTCGCTTGCGCCGAAACCGGCGCGCTGCCAAAATCCGTGTCATCCCTTACCGGTCGCATGACGCATCCTCGACCAGCAAACGGCACAGGTCCACAAAGGCAATCCCGCTATGCGCCGCCTGTTCGGGCACAAGCGAGGTTGGCGTCATACCCGGCTGGGTGTTGGTTTCCAGCAGGATCAACCCATCCAGACCCTTGCATTCGTCCCACCGAAAATCGGTGCGGCTAATGCCCTGACACCCCAGAACATTGTGGGCGCGCAGCGCATAGTCCAGACAGGCGTCGAATATGTCGGTCGGAATATCCGCTGGCAGCACATGGCGCGACCCGCCGGGCTTGTATTTGGCGTCGTAATCATACCAGCCATCGGTCAGGATATCGGTCACGGTCAGCGCCCGGTCCCCCAAAACGGTCGTGGTCAACTCGCGCCCCGGCGCGAAGGCTTCGACCATCACCTCTGCGGGCATGTCATTGGACAGGCGCGGCGGCGTGTTCGCGCCCTCTTGCACCAGATACACCCCAACGGACGAGCCTTCATTATTGGGTTTGACCACATAGGGGGGCGGCAGCACATGCGCCGCCATCACCTCGGCCTTGGTTGCAATGTGGCTGTTGACCACGGGCAGGCCAGCACTGACATAGGCGGCCTTGGCACGCGCCTTGTCCATCGCCAAGGCAGAGGCCAGAACGCCGGAATGGGTGTAGGGAATGCGCAGCCATTCCAGAATGCCCTGAACGCAGCCATCCTCGCCAAAGCGGCCATGCAGGGCGTTGAAGACCACGTCTGGCGCAATCTCTATCAGGCGCTGCGCGACATCGCCGCGCGCGTCCAGTTCGATCACCTCGAATCCCGCCACCCGTAGCGCCTTGGCGCATTCATGCCCTGACGACAGCGACACCTCTCGTTCAACCGAGAGTCCGCCTTTCAGAACACATATACGGGGGGCTGCCCTGCTCGACATGCCCAATTCCGTTGCCTGTTATGCCCTGTTTTCAGAGCGTTATTCTGCCCCTGCCCCGTTTGTTTGCAACGGTGGCAAGTCTGCTGATGGGCCTTGTTCGCCCACACGCATAATTTCCCAGTGTAGCGAATGGCCGCTGCTTTGGAAAACCCTTTTTCGCACTTCTTCACCCAAGGCTTCCAGTTCCGTGGCGGATGCGCCACCGGTGTTGACCAGAAAGTTCGGATGTTTGGGCGACATTTGCGCGCCGCCAAGCCTTGCGCCGCGCAATCCTGCGTCGTCAATCACCTTCCACGCTTTCAGCGCGTGGCTGTCATCCGCTTGGCCGGTCGAGGAAAACCCCGCCGGGTTGCGAAAGGTCGAGCCCGCGCTGCGGTCCTTGGTCGGTTGCGTGGCATCGCGCTTGGCGAGTTGGTCTTCCATCTGCGCATGAAGCGCTGCCGGGTCACCCCTCGGCGCATGGAAGCGTGCAGAGGTGACGACCATGCCCTCGGGCAGGTCGGATTGACGGTAAGCTAGGTTCAATGCTTCCGCCGGGATGACATGGCGTGCACCCGCGCGATCGATCGCGGTTATGTCGATCAGGTGGTCTTTGACATAAGACCCGTAACACCCCGCATTCATCCGCACGGCCCCACCGATGCTGCCGGGAATGGTGCGCAGGAAGGTCAGATCGCGCCCGGCATCCGCCGCTTTGCGGGCAACATGGGCGTCGAGCGCTGCGGCCCCTGCGGTGATATGCTCGGCCACGTCGATGCTGTTGAACTCCCGCCCCAGCCGGATGACCACCGCCCGAATACCGCCATCCCGCACGATAAGGTTCGAGCCGACACCCATGGGGAAGACGGGGATGCTTGGGTCAAGCTGGCGCAGGAAACCCGACAAATCATCTTCATCCGCAGGCTGAAACAACCAATCCGCAGGCCCACCCACGCGCAGCCATGTCAGGCTGTCGAGCGGTCGGTTGGGGGTGAGTTGGCCCCGTATGGTGATCTGGTCGGGTTGCATATGGCTGGGGTAGCGCAGGTTGCGGGGGGTGTCCAGATATGCGGGGCGGTCGCTTTGTGGTCGAGCGGCGGGAGGGTGAGTATTTGGGGCAAGATGAAGGGGGTTAGGGTGCGCCCTGCGATCTGGCGAATTGCAGAAGTGCTTCACCGAATGCTCTGAGGTGTTCGCTTTGAGAGGCGAGCGCCATTGCCGTGCCTGTGGCAGCAGCAGTTCTGACGCTTGTTTTGACCGCCAGATCAGCCAAAGCACCGCAATATTTCGCAATGGTAACAGAGGCAGTTTTTAGAGAAGCGCCTATCCGCGCGAGAACTGTCGGGTCAGGATCGGGCTTTTCGAGTTCTTGCGCGGCCTCTTCCAGCGCCGCACAGATGATGGTGACTTCCTTTTGCGCTGCAACGGTTTCGTCGACCAATTCGGGCGGGTTGTTGTGGCTGCGATGCTCAACGGATTGGAGGCGCTGTTTGAGCTGCGCGATTTCCTCTTTCAACGCGCGGGCATCTTTGGCGAGGGTGTGCTGTTCCACAATCCGCTGGATCAGCGCGTTGACGTGGTCGGCGCCTTTGTCCCAGTCGGCGGGGTCGATGAGGGCGATCTTGGTGAGCAGGTCGTAGTCTTGCGGGCGGCCATAGAGGGCGTTTTCATACCACTCGACCCAGAAGCGCCAATTCTCATGGAAGTCGAGTAGTGGCTCCTTGACACTTTCATGCCAAACTATCAGATCGCCGTTCTCTTCGGGACCAAAAGCCTCCAATTCGTCGGTAGGTGGCCACAGAGGAAAACTGTGTAGTTCTTGTGACTCGACCAGTCGCTGCACATCTCTCGCGAATGTTGGACCCAGTAGTTCTTCCGCAAGCGCGTCAGATGAGTATTCGACTGATTGGCTACTAGGTTCCCAAATCACTTGCGAATACATGGCTTTGCATGCTCGCTGTGCTGCCGCCTTGGCTGCAAAGCGCCCAGCAACAGGATCGCCATCGAAAGGGACATCTTTTGCGGCGCTAATAGCGGCTTCCTTCGCCAGACTGGATGAAAGCGATGATACCAGTAACGCACGAAAGCCTTTTAGAACCTCGTCCTGGCCATCTTCGTTAAGTCCAAAAAGGACGCTGTCGACGAACAACGGCAATACCCGCATCGCCGCACGATGCGCGATCGTCACCGCCCAGCGGCGGGCGGTTTCGCGCTCTGCCTCCGTCTCTTGCGGCAGGCTTTCCAGCCATGCCTGCAAGCTGTCGGCGTCCTTGATCTCCTCCGCCCGCACCCGCCTACTCCAACGCCACCAGACCCGCCTTGAAGCGGGCCATGTTGGCGCGGTAGCCTTCGGCGGATTTGAGCAGCTTCGCCTGCGCGGCCTCGTCCAACTCGCGCACCACGCGACCGGGCGACCCCATCACCAGCGAGCCGTCGGGGATCTCTTTCCCCTCCGTCACCAGCGCCCCCGCCCCGATAAGGCAACCGCGCCCGATCTTCGCGCCGTTCAGCACCGTCGCGCCCATGCCGATGAGCGAGCCGTCGCCGATGGTGCAGCCATGCAGCATCGCCTTGTGCCCGATGGTGCAATTCGCACCGATCACCAGCGGATAGCCCATATCGGTGTGCAGCACGCAGTTTTCCTGAATGTTGCTGCCGGGGCCGACGGTAATCGCCTCATTATCGCCGCGCAGGGTGCAGTTGAACCAGACCGACGCGCCCGAATGCAGCACGATGTCGCCGATCAAGTGCGACCCCGGCGCGACCCAATAATCGCCATCCTCGGGCAAGGTGGGGCGGCGGTCGCCCAGCGCGTAAAGCATCACGCGCCCCCCAGTTTGCGCAGCCGCTCAATCAGGCTGGAGGTGTCCCACCGCCCGCCGCCCATGGCTTGCACGTCCTTGTAGAACTGGTCGACAAGGGCGGTCACGGGCAGGGACGCGCCGACCTCATCGGCGGCGGCAAGGCAGATGGCCAGATCCTTGCGCATCCAGTCCACGGCAAAGCCATGGTTGAATTCGCCATCCAGCATGGTGCCGTGGCGGTTGGCCATTTGCCATGACCCGGCGGCACCCTGAGAGATGACCTCGATCACCGCGCGGCCATCCATGCCGGATTTCTCGCCGAAATGCAGCGCCTCTGACAGGCCTTGGACTAGCCCGGCAATGCAGATCTGGTTCATCATCTTGGCGACCTGCCCCGCGCCGCTGTCGCCCATGCGTTTGCACACGCGGGCATAGGCGGCCATGACGGGTTCGGCGCGGTCGTAATGCGCGGCATCGCCCCCGCACATGATGGACAGGACGCCATTTTCCGCGCCAGCCTGCCCGCCGGACACAGGCGCGTCGACAAAGCCAAGGCCCAGAGCCCCGGCAGCTTCGTTCATTTCGCGCGTGACCTGAGCCGACACTGTCGTGTGATCGACAAAGAGCGCGCCTTTGGACATGCCAGCAAAGGCCCCGTCCGGCCCGGTGCAGACGCCGCGCAGGTCGTCATCATTGCCAACGCAGGCCATCACGAATTCGGCCCCTTGGGCGGCTTTGGCGGGTGTCGCGGCCCAAGCGCCGCCATGGGTGGCCACCCAAGCCTCGGCCTTTGCGGTGGTGCGGTTATAGACCGTCACGTCGTGGCCCGCCTTGGCCAGATGCCCCGCCATCGGCGCGCCCATCACCCCCAAGCCCAGAAATGCCAGTTTTGCCATAGTCTCTCTCCCTCTCGAATTCTTGTGATTGCGCATTGCGCGCATGACGCATAGCTATCAGCCCCAACGCAACGCAAAATGTAAAGCCCGTCTGCCCCGTGCCCATCTTTACCCTGTTCCGCTTGTTGGTCAGATTGTTTGCCGGTCTGGCGCTGCTGTCGCTTCTGGCGCTGTTCGCGGTGTATTTCTTTGTATCGCGGTCATTGCCCGATTATGACGGGCAGCGCGAAGTCGCGGGGATCAGCGCCCCGGTTGAAATCGTGCGCAACACCCATGCGGTGCCGCATATTTTCGGGGAACACGACTCTGATGTGTTCTTCGGGTTGGGCTATGCCCATGCTCAGGACCGATTCTGGCAGATGCAGATGTCACGGCGGATCGCGCAGGGACGTCTGTCAGAAATGTTTGGGGCGCGAACGCTGCGCAGTGACGAACTGATGCGGCGGCTGGATATTTATACGCTGTCGCGCGACGCGGTCGCCGCGCAGGACGCTCCCACGCAAGCGGCACTGCAAGCCTATGCCGATGGCGTCAATGCATGGCTGATGCAGGTAAATGAGGGCGCGCAAGGGCGCGGCGCGCCAGAGTTCTTCCTGTTCGACGCGGAAATGCCGCTGTGGCAGCCCGCCGACAGCATTGCCATACTCAAACTGATTGCGGTGCAGCACAATACCCAGATTGCCCGTGAAGTGCGCCGCGCGCGTCTGTCGCTGGCGCTGAACGGCACCGGGCTGGAAGCGGTTCTGCCAGATGTCATGCCGACCGGGGAGCGGACCGGGGTCGCCTATGAAGAGATGTTCCCCAATCTGCCAAGCGGCAGCGGGCCGCCACGATCAGAGATGCCGTTTCTATCCTTGGACAATCCGGCCTTGACCCGCTCTGCCAGCAGCATCGCCGCCGCGCCTGCGCGGGCGACCGCAGATGGCGCGCTTTTGGCCAATAGCCAGCATATGCTGCTGAGCGCCCCCTCTGAGATCTACCTTGCACGGCTTGAACTTAAGACCGGTGGCGTGATCGGGGCGACCGTGCCGGGCCTGCCGGTGGTGATATCCGGGCGCTCGCCGCATCTTGGCTGGGGCATGGGGGCGGCCTTTGTCGATGACAGCGATCTGTTCATCGAAGCTCTGAACCCCGAAGCACCCACGCAATACCGCACGCCCGACGGATGGTCGGAGTTCGAAAGCCGCGGGTCTATTATTCGCATAAAGGATGCCGACCCCGTCACCCTGACGCTGCGCTGGTCCGAGAATGGGCCGGTGCTGTCCGGCGGGCTGCTGGAGCTTGCCGGGATCACGCCGCCCGGCCATGTTGTGACGCTGGCATCCACCGCGCTAAGCCGTGACGATACATCCATGACCGCCGCCATGCGCTTGATGCGCGCAGAAACCATGGAAGAGGCGATTGCAGCCGGCGAATTGCATGTCGCGCCAGCGCAGAACCTGACCCTTGTCACCCAAGACCGTATTGCGCAGCAAACCATCGGGCACATGCCTCGGCGCAGTGCCGAAGCCCAGACGCGCGGGCGCATGCCAAGCCCCGGCTGGCGCAGCGAAAACCGTTGGTTGGGGCCGCTGCCCTATTCGGCCAACCCCAGCTTCATCGCCCCTGACAGCGGGATCGTGGCCCAGACCGGCAACCGCCTTCTGGAGCGCCCCTACCCCTTGCATGTGGCGCATGATTGGGGTGACACGCAGCGCATAGAGCGGCTGAACCATCTTGTTGGGGCGCGCAGTGTTCACACGCGCGACAGCCTGATCGAGGCGCAATTGGACACCGTCAGCCCTGCGGCCCGCCGCTTGTTGCCGCTGGTCGCCGCGAATCTTTGGTTCTCTGGCGATGCAGCAGCCGAGGGCACGCGCGCGCATACGCGCCAACGCGCGCTGCGGCTGTTGGCCGACTGGAACGGCGAGATGAACGAACATCTGCCGGAACCCCTGATTTATGCCGCCTGGATGAGCGCGCTTCAGCAGCGCTTGATCCGCGATGAACTGGGACCGCTGGCCGAGAGTTTCACCCATATCGACCCGATGTTCATCGAGCGCGTCTTTCACGATGATGACGGTGGCGCCGCATGGTGCGACATCATCCAGTCGAGCATCCGGGAAACTTGCGACGACATGGCGCTGACCGCCTTGGACGATGCTGTGTTGCGACTGTCGGAACGGTTCGGTCCAAGCTTGGAAAGCTGGCGCTGGGGCGACGCGCACAGCGCGCGTCACGATCACCCCGTTCTACGCGACGCGGCGCTGCTGCGCTATGTCGTCAATATCCGGCAATCCACCTCTGGCGGCGATCACACGCTAAACTTGGCCCGCCAGTCGGGCGACCCGACAGACCCGTTCGCCAATGTCCTGGGCGCGGTCTATCGCGGGGTCTACGATTTCGCAGATCCCGAAAGTTCGGTCTTCATCACCTCGACCGGGCAATCGGGCCATCCGTTGTCACGGCACTATGACGATCTGGGCGATTTGTGGCGGCGCGGTGAATATATTCCCATGACGCTTGACCCGGATCTGGCGCGCGCGGGAACGATCGGGATTATCTCGCTTGTGCCGCAACCCCGCTGAACCTTGTCGCAGGCAACATGATTTGCGTGACTTTTAGGCAACTTTACGCCACGTTGCGCAAAAGTTGACCTAAAGTCAAAAATGACAAATCCGTAACACCGGTAAAACTCGCGATCACTGCGTCATGCGCAGGCGGCGGGAGGGGATTCGCGCCGAGCGTGGGAGGAAGGTAAGATGCGTAATGGTCTGATGGCAGCTTTGGCCTGTGCTGTGGCGTCGCCTGCGTTGGCAGGTGGCGTAGAACGGTCGACACAGCCAATGTCGATTCTGTTCGAAGAGGGGCGTTATCTGGAAGCGGGCGCAAGTTTTGGCAGCCCAAGCCTGACCGGCAACCTTGCCGCTGGCTTCGGTAGCAGCCCGACCGGGAACATCGCCAAAAGTTTTTTCACCGGTGCCATCGGTTACAAGGCCGATATCAACGACAAGCTGTCCTATGCGATCATCTTTGACGAACCCATCGGGGCGGATGTCGTCTACCCCGCCGGGTCCGCGCTTGCCACGCTCAGCGGTGAGATCAAGAGCAAGGCGCTAACCGGCGTCCTGCGTTACAAGTTCGGCGGCGGGGTGTCTGCCTATGCCGGTCTGCGCTCTGTCTGGACCAGTGGTGCTGTGTCCATTCCAGCGGCTGTCGTAAGTGCGCTGGGTGGCCCTGCGGCAGATTACGTCATGACCAGCAACACCGATCAAGCCTTTGGCTATCTGGTTGGGGTGGCCTATGAAAAACCCGAAATCGCCCTGCGCGTGGCTTTGACATACCAATCAGAAATAGAGCATGGCTTTACCGCGCAAGAAAGCTTTGGCGGGGCACCGCTGCCCGCGACCGGCTTCAGCAGCACGATCCCCGATTCTCTGACACTGGATTTTCGCAGCGGCGTGGCAAAAGATACGCTGGTGTTCGGGTCTGTGCGCTGGGTGAACTGGAAGGATTTCGTGATCCCGGCCCCGGCACTTGGCGTGAACATCGTCAGCTACCCGAAGAACTCGATCACCTACACGCTTGGTGTGGGCCGCAAGTTCACCGAAAACTGGTCAGGGTCGATCAGCGTGTCGCATGACACCGGCACCGGCAACCCCACCAGCAATCTTGGCCCGGTCGGCAAGCGCAATTCCATTGGGTTGGGCGTGTCCTACACGCGCGACGCCATGACCATAAGCGCCGGTGTTCAGTATTCCCACATCGGGTCCGCCACCACCACGCTGGGCAGCACATTCGACGACAATTCCGCGGTCGGCGCCGGCATGCGGGTCGGTTTCCGTTTCTGAGTAACCTGTGTTTCAGTATCATCAGCCCTGCTCATGCACCTGCATGGGCAGGGTTTTTTCGTCGCGCGGCTTGATTGACGCGCCACAAGGCACGGGATAGCAAGACGCAACCTTGTTCAGGAAGCTGCCCGATGCCCTTACCCTCTGCCCATGACTGGACCCACGCGCCTGCGCGTCGCGTCATGCTGTTTGGCATGTCGGGCTTGGGCAAGACACATCTGGCAAAACTGCTGCGCGATGGCGGCGACTGGTTCCATTACTCGGTAGATTACCGGATCGGCACGCGCTACATGGGCGAATATATCGCCGACAACTTCAAGCGCGAAGCCATGCGCGTACCGCTGCTGCGCGAATTGCTGCTGACGGATTCGGTCTATATCTCGTCGAACATCACCTTCGACAACCTGGCCCCGCTCTCGACTTATCTGGGCAAGCCCGGCGACCCCGACAAAGGCGGGTTGCCCTTTGACGAATACATGCGCCGCCAAGACCAGCACCGCGCTGCCGAGATCGCGGCGTTGCGCGACACGGTGCCGTTTATTGCGCGGGCCGAGGATCTGTATGGCTATCACAATTTCGTCTGCGACACCGGCGGGTCCATCTGCGAGGTGATTGACCCGTTCGACCCGCATGACACCTTGATGAACGAGTTGGCCGAGCATGTGCTGCCGGTCTGGATTGAAGGGTCGGATGCGCATACGGCAGAACTGATCCGCCGTTTTGATCGCGCGCCCAAGCCCATGTATTATCAGCCCGATTTTCTGACCGCCGCGTGGGCCGACTACCTGTCACAAACCGGCCAGCCCGAAGGCGCGGTCGACCCCGACGCTTTCGTACGCTGGACCTATGCGCGCGCGCTTGCACACCGCGCGCCGCGCTACCGGGCCATGGCAGCCACATGGGGCGTGACCGTGACCGCCGAAGAGGTGGCCAAGATCACCGGTTGCGATAGTTTCAACGCCCTGATCGCCACCAAGCTGGACTGATAAAATGCCCATCAAACTGCCCGAAACCCTGCCCGCCTATGACGTGCTGTCGCGCGAAGGCGTTATGGTCATGTCGGACAGTGCCGCGTCCTTGCAAGATATTCGCCCCCTGCGCATCGGGCTGTTGAACCTGATGCCCAAAAAAATCCAGACTGAAAACCAGTTTGCCCGGCTGATCGGTGCGACACCCTTGCAGATTGAGTTCTCGCTCATCCGCATGACGGAGCATGAAACAAAGACCACCGCCGCCGCGCATATGGAGGAATTCTACCGCCCCTTCCAAGCGGTAAAGGATGAAAAATTCGACGGGCTTATCATCACCGGTGCGCCGATAGAGCATTTGGACTACACCGACGTCACCTATTGGGACGAATTGACCGAGGTGTTCGACTGGACGCAAACCCATGTCCATCACACCTTCGGGGTGTGCTGGGGTGGCATGGCAATGCTGGCGCATTTCCACGGCGTGCCCAAGCACATACTGGCCGAAAAAGCGTTTGGCTGTTTCCGGCACCGCAACATGGCCCCCGCCTCTCCCTATCTGCGCGGGTTCTCTGACGATGTGCTGATCCCGGTCAGCCGCTGGACCGAATTGCGCCAGTCCGAGGTTGATGCGGTGGCGGGGCTGAACACGCTCATCGCATCGGACGAAGTCGGGCCTGCGCTGATCGAGGACCCCGCGCATCGGGCGCTGATGATCCTGAATCATTTTGAATACGACAGCACCACATTGAAAGAGGAATACGACCGCGACGTGGACGCGGGCAAGCCCATCGCGGTGCCACGAAATTACTACCCGGATGACAATCCCGCGCGCATGCCCATGAACAGGTGGCGAAGCCACGCGCATCTTCT
Organism: Roseinatronobacter domitianus; assembly: GCF_023336755.1. GTDB lineage: Bacteria > Pseudomonadota > Alphaproteobacteria > Rhodobacterales > Rhodobacteraceae > Roseinatronobacter > Roseinatronobacter domitianus. Next base: position 170,546 of record NZ_JALZWP010000005.1, read on the forward strand.
ATATGGCAACTGGATCAACCAGATATATCAGACAACACCCTATGACATTTCCCAGATCGGTCGCTAAACTGGCCCTGTTTTCAATGATTGCAGCCAGCACCATGGCCTGCGCCCGTGCGGCCAGCACATCCGATACGCCGCCAGAAGGCGCGTTTATCGCGCTGGAGGGAGGGCGCGTGCATGCCGTAGTGCAAGGCAAAGGCCCGGATCTGGTGCTGATCCACGGTGCCAATGGCAATGCGCGCGATTTCACCTTCGAGCTTGCCGGGCGCATGGCCGCGGATTTCCGGGTGGTCGCGCTGGACCGTCCCGGATTTGGCCATTCGGACGCTTTCGGTGGGCCGGAAAGCCCCTTGGACCAAGCTGCGATCCTGCGCGCGGCGGCAGAGCGTTTGGGGGTAGAGCGGCCGATCGTGCTGGGCCATTCCTATGGCGGGGCGGTGGCGATGGCTTGGGCCTTGCAAGCGCCCGATGACGTGGCGGGTCTGACGCTTCTGGCGCCCGCGGTCTATCCGTGGCCGGGCGAATTGGGCTTGTGGTATCAGCTCTCATCTTCTTGGCTGGGCCAGAATGTCGTGTTGCCCTTGGTCGCAAACCTTGCCCCGCGCGCGGCGGTAAAGCGCAGTCTGGAAGGGGTATTTGCCCCTAACCCGGTGCCAGACGGGTATCTGGAGCATCTGGGGGTTGACCTGACACTGCGGGCCAGCCAACTTTCCCTGAACGCCTTGCAGGTCGACAGCCTGAAAGGCTACATAGAGGCGATGTCCCCGGGCTATCCGGCGCTGGAGATGCCAATAGAAATCGTCCATGGTTCAGACGACACAACCGTGGGGCTATCCTTTCATTCACAACGCATGGCCGATACATTGGATAATGCCAATCTGACCATCCTGCCCAGTGTCGGCCATATGCCGCATCACGCCCGCCCTCAGGATGTGGCAGACGCGATCCGCCGCACCCATGCCCGCGCCCTTGCGCCCTAACACACCGGAGTCCGCGATGCGCCATATTCTTCTTGCCCTTATCGTATCGCTTGGCCTTGGTGGCCCTGCCGTGGCGCAACAGCATTTCGTCGCCCAACCATCGGCCATGGAATTGCAAAGTGCCGATGTGTTGCTGGTTGATATTCGCCGCCCCGAGGAATGGAAGCAAACCGGCGTTCTTCCCAATGCGCATTTGCTGACCTACGAGCATTTCGACACGCCAGAGGCGTTTCTGGCCGCCCTTGCCCCAGAATTGGACGACCGCCCGGTAGCGCTGATCTGCCGGACGGGCAGCCGCACAAGCCGCGCCGCCCGCGCCGTGGCCGAATTGCTGGACCAACCTGTCATCGACATTCAGGGCGGCATTACCCGGCTGATGCGCGAGGGCTACCAACCGGACGCGCCAACACGCACCCAAGGCTGCGAAAGCTGCTAAATCGCCTGCGTCTGCCCGCTTGATTTTTGCCCGCGCTTCATGTTAGCGCAAACGCAGAGTCAATCGGAGGGACTGCCATGACCACACGTCTTGCAATCAACGGCTTTGGCCGGATCGGGCGGCTGGTGCTGCGCGCACTGGTCGAACAAGGCCGCGACGATCTGGAGATTGTCGCGATCAACGATCTTGGCCCGGTCGAAAGCATTGCCCATTTGCTGCGCTTTGACAGCGTGCACGGGCGGTTCCCGACAGAGGTGACGGTAGGCGATGGCACGATCGACGTGGGGCGCGGCCCAATCAAGATCACGGCAGAGCGCGACCCGGCCAACCTGCCATGGGACGATATCGACATCGTGCTGGAATGCACCGGCATTTTCGCCGATGCCGACAAGGCCCGCGTGCATCTGGGCAAGGCCGGTAAAGTTCTGGTCTCTGCGCCGTCGAAAGGCGCCGACAAGACCATCGTTTACGGCGTGAACCACGACAGCCTGACGGCCGGCGACAAGATCGTGTCGAACGGGTCTTGCACCACCAACTGCCTGTCGCCCGTGGCAAAGGTGCTGAACGATGCGGTCGGCATTTCGCGCGGCTTCATGACCACCATCCACAGCTACACGGGCGACCAGCCAACGCTGGATGCGATGCACAAGGACATGTATCGCGCGCGTGCCGCCGGGATGAGCATGATCCCGACCAGCACGGGTGCCGCCAAGGCCGTGGGTCTGGTGCTGCCGGAACTGGCGGGCAAGCTGGATGGTGTGGCGATCCGCGTGCCCACGCCCAATGTTTCGGTCGTGGACCTGACATTCGAGGCTGCGCGCGACGTGACCGCAGAAGAGATCAACGCCGCCGTGGTGGCCGCCGCTGACAACGGCCCACTGAAAGGCATTCTGGGCGTTACCGACCAGCCCAATGTGTCGATGGATTTCAACCACGACCCACGCTCCAGCATCTTTCATCTGGACCAGACCAAGGTTCTGGAAGGGCGCATGGTGCGGGTGCTGTCATGGTATGACAACGAATGGGGCTTCTCGAACCGTATGCTCGACACCGCCTCTGCGATGGCGAAGGCTGGCTAAATTAACCCGCGCATTCGTGAAACAAGAACCCGGCCAAATGGCCGGGTTCATTCGTTTCAGAGCGTGTCGCGTTCATTGGCATTCACCCGACCCACTCTAGCGTTTTGTGGTAGCATCTCGCGCAGTCAAAGACGGGACGCGAGATCAGGCCGCGTCCGCCTGCACCAGCCGTTCGCTTTGCGATGCGCCAACGTCGCGCGCAATCTGAATCTGGCGCGGTTTCAGCGCCTCGGGCAATTGGCGTTGCAGGTCGATATGCAGCATCCCATCGACATGGGTGGCCCCGGTCACGCTTACATGGTCGGCCAGATGGAACCGCCGCTCAAACGCGCGGGTCGCGATACCGCGATGCAGATATTCGCGCGTGGTGTCATCCTCGGCGCTGCGGGCGGTCACGATCAGGGCGTTTTCCTTAACTTCAACACTCAAATCATCAGCCCGGAAACCGGCCACGGCAAGCGAAATCCGGTAGTCGTTTTCCGCCGTCTTTTCAATGTTGTAAGGCGGGTAGCTGGGGGCCTGAACATCAGTGGCCATAACCCGGTTGAGCATGTCTGCCATCTGGTCAAAACCGACAGAGGCACGGTAAAGTGGTGTTGGATCAAAACGACGCATAAGCATCCTCCTTGGTGAAGCGATGATAAGCACGCCTTCCTGATGGACAGGCGCATTTCGGTTGCGTCCAAGCCCATATCTGGCACCCGGACCAGACCAATGTGGGAAACAGTTTAAGGGGTTTCAAGAGGTTCCGGCGCGGCGCGGTCAGGGGCGTAGAAAACGCGCGCCGCCATCACTGCTCATACGACGTGGCCCGGTGCGTGCCACGGTATCTGCGAGCGGGGCCTTCACAAAATGCCCATCGCGCGCATTCAGCGCATCGTGCAAAACATCCAGCTTCGGCCCAAGGCCCACACCAAAAGAGACGTCGCCAACAAAGTCCCCAGCCTCTGACACCCCTTTGGCCGAGACAACCGAAACGATTTCTGGGTATCCATTGTCGAAGGAAAAGACCGGCGAGCCAGACGCCCCACTATCTACAGAGCAGGTCATATAGACCACACCACGGTTGGTGCTGTTCAGAATCTGGCAAGACTCTTGCAGCGACGGCGCATTCAGACGGTCATGCGCGTAAGAGACAACGCCAACAGTGTCACCACTCCGCAACGTCGCGCGCACAGGGAAGGGTTGGACCCCGCGCGCAGCCATTGGATGCGCCAGTTCCAGCAGCGCCAGATCGTTTTCTACAGTTTCGGGCGTGGCAACGCGCGCGGGCTTGTAATCGGGGTGCACCGCAGATCGCAGGACGCGCCCTTCTGCCGCAGAGCGCCCGTTGCGCAATCCAGCGCGGAACAGGAAATCTTCATCGGCGTGGCGTTGGCCGGTCGTGCGGTCGAACAGGCAATGCGCCGCGGTCAGCACCAGCCGGTTGGAAATCAGCGCCCCGGTGCAAAACCCGGACTCGCCGATATCAATCCGCCCGACCGCTTCCCAACCTTGCGCGCTCAAACCGGTTTCCAACAAGTTCAAAGGCTTGTCCTGCGCGTGAAGAGCAGCAGGAAAACACAGAATAGCTGTCGCAAGGGCCCGAAAAAAGGTCATGTTAACTCCGATAAGCAGACCCTGACACCGTTACAAACGCATCATGGCAAGACCACGGCGGGAAAATGTCACTCTTGCGACAAGGCCCGAGGACGCGGCCCGCCGGTGGCCCAATCCAGCAATTCTACCGTGTGGACCACCGGAATTTTTGTGCCGCCCCCGATCTGCATCATGCAACCGATATTGCCTGCTGCGATCACATCGGGTTGCTTGGCTTCCAGCGTTGCAACCTTGCGCGATTTAAGCTGCCCCGAAATCTCCGGCTGCATCAGGTTGTAGGTCCCCGCGCTGCCACAACACAAATGACTATCCTTGGGTTCCGTCACCGTGAACCCGGCGCGCTTCAGCAAATCCTTGGGGTAGGTCTTTATCTGCTGGCCATGCTGCAACGAACAGGCAGCGTGATAAGCGACCTTCATCTCTTGCGTCTCGCCTTTCGGCAGGTCCAGCTTCATCAGCACCTCGCTGACATCCATAGCAATCTCGCTTACGGCCTTCGCCTCTGCGGCCAAGGGCTCGTTGCGGAACATATGGCCGTAATCCTTGACGGTCGTTCCGCAGCCAGAGGTATTGATGACGATTGCATCCAGGCCGCCATTTTGCATCTCGCGGTGCCACGCACGGATATTCCTGGCGGCGGTCGCGTGGCTTTCCTGCGTCTTGCCCATGTGATGGGTCAATGCCCCGCAACACCCCTGCCCCTCTGCGATCACCACTTCGCACCCCAGACGGCGCAACAGGCGGATGGTCGCGTCATTGATGTCGGTGTTTAGCGCCCTTTGGGCGCACCCTGTCATCAAGGCCACCCGCATTTTGCGCGCGCCTTGCGGGGCAAACACCTGCGGATCATCATTGCGGCTGACCGGGGGTATGTGCTTCGGTGCCATCTCCAGCATGGCGCGCAGGCGCGGGTCGGGCAGCAGACCTCGAAAGGGCCGCCCGATCTGGGCTCCAAGCAGCGCCAACCGGAACCGCCCCGGATAGGGCAGGATTTTTGACAAGACCCAACGCAGCACCCTCTCGAACATGGGCCGCTTATAGGTCTGCTCGATATATTCGCGGGCATGGTCCACAAGGTGCATGTAATGCACGCCGGACGGGCATGTCGTCATGCAGGCCAGACAAGACAGGCAGCGGTCGATATGCTTGACCGTCTTTTCATCCGCCGGGCGACCCTTTTCCAGCATATCCTTTATCAGGTAAATCCGGCCGCGCGGGCTGTCCAATTCATCGCCCAAAACGGCATAGGTCGGGCAGGTCGCGGTGCAGAACCCGCAATGCACACAGGTGCGCAACACCTCGTTTGACCGCTGGATGGCGGGGTCTTGCAACTGGTCGGGGGTGAATGTCGTTTGCATTGGTTTATCCCATCAGGCCGGGGTTCAGCATTCCGCGCGGATCGAACTTGGTGCGCAAACCTTGCGCAAGAGCGGCTATCGGGGCGGGTTCCGGCTGAAAGACCGGGATATCCGCCCCGCCCCCACGAACCCGTGTCGCGTGGCCCGCGATAGGACCAAGCTGCGCGCGCAGATCGGTACCTTCGGGGACCAGTGCCCAGATCAATCCGCCGCCCCAATCCATTTGCACGGGCGCTGAAATTTTCGCCACCAGCGCGGGCGCATCCGATGGTTTAACAGACACCCGCCACACATCGCCGCTCTGGCCCGCGAAGGCTGTCACATCGCGGATATCGCGCCAGAATGCTGTGCTCTTCGCGCCGTCCAGAACCTCCCAGTCGCCGCCCAAAGCCTCTGCCAGCGCGGTCTTGCGGTAAGTGATCTGCTCGGCAAACCCCTCTATGCGCAGGCATACCCGGCCAGATATGTCGCGGGCGGCGGCGTTCACCTCATAAGGCGTGCCAAGTGCTGCCGACATGACCCGCACGGCCGCCTCTGGCGTCATTACGTCGCTGACCAGCGTTGCATGTGTTTCGGGCACCGGCAGCAGCTTGAAACTGCACTCAGACAGCACGCCCAGCGTGCCCCATGACCCGGCCATCAGCTTGACCAGATCATAACCGGTCACGTTCTTCATCACACGCCCGCCATTCTTGACCACGCGCCCTTGCCCATCGACAAAGCGCACCCCGATCAGGCTGTCACGGCATGCGCCGACAATCACCCGTCGCGGGCCAGAGGCATTGGCCGCCACCATGCCGCCTATGGTGGGTTCGCCCTCGGTGCCAAGCAGCGCCCGCATATCCATCGGCTCGAACGGCAAACGTTGGTTTTCAGCCGCCAGCGCCGCCTTGACCTCGGCCAAGGGCGTGCCCGAAGCTGCTACCAGCGTCAGCGCACCCGGCTCGTAAAGCGAGATGCCCGCCAGCCCCCCGGTTTCCAGAACCGTGCCGACGCTCGGCGCCCCAAGGCTTCGGGTGCCGCCGCCGCGGATGCGCAAGGGGCCGGATGCCGCGCGCACGATCTCTGACAATTCCGTTTCACTGGCAGGGCGCATGGGCGACCCTCCTTCTCAGGCTATGTGTTTCATCCTTGCCCCAAATATCCTGGGGGTGAATGGGCGCGATAGCGTCCAGAGGGGGCAAAGCCCCTTCAAAGCCTGTCGCGCAACAGTGGGAACCGGTTTTGCGCGACATGACATGCGTTCTCGCGCTATGCCGCGCGCCGCGTGGCGCTGGCCTCTAGCGGAAAGACCTTGGCCGGGTTCAGCAACCAGTCCGGGTCGAACACGTCCTTGACGGCCATTTGTGCGTCCAGATCATCGGGCGCGAATTGCACGTTCATCAGGTCGCGCTTTTCAATCCCCACACCATGCTCGCCGGTCAGGCAGCCGCCGACCTCGACGCACAGCTTCAGGATTTCGGCGCCAAAAGCTTCGCACAATTCCAGATCACCCGGCTTGTTCGCATCATACAGGATCAGCGGGTGCATATTGCCATCGCCTGCGTGGAAAACATTGGCCACGCCCAGGCCAAATTCGTCTGACATCTCGCCAATACGCTTTAGCACATAAGGCAGGCTGGATACCGGGATCGTGCCATCAAGGCACATGTAATCGGCAATCTGCCCCATCGCGCCAAAAGCGGATTTGCGGCCCAGCCAGATTTTCTTGCTTTCCTCGTCCGACTGACTTTCGCGCAGTTCGACCGGGTTATGCCGCCGGGCGATTTGTTTGATAAGCCCAAGCTGTTCGTCAATCTCGGCATCCGATCCTTCGACCTCGACAATCAGCAGCGCCTCGCAATCGGGGTAGCCGGCTTTGGCGAAATCCTCGGTGGCGCGAATGCAGGGACGGTCCATGAATTCGATCGCAACAGGCAGCACGCCCGCCTTGATAATGTCGGACACGCAAGCGCCCGCCACCTCGTTGCTGTCGAACCCCATCAGCACGGGGCGCGCGCCTTCGGGCTTGGGCAGGATACGCAGCGTCGCTTCGGTCACGACGCCCAACTGGCCTTCCGACCCGCAGATCAGGCCCAGCAGGTCATAGCCGGCCGCGTCCAGATGCGCGCCGCCCAGTTCAATCACCTCGCCCGCCATAGTGACCAGCGTCACGCCCAGCAGGTTGTTCGTGGTCACGCCATATTTCAGGCAATGCGCGCCGCCCGAATTCATCGCGATATTCCCCGCGATAGCGCAGGCAAGCTGGCTGCTTGGGTCTGGCGCGTAGAAGAATCCGTCGCCTTCCACCTCGCCCGTGACGGCCAGGTTGGTGATACCGCTTTGCACGCGGATGACGCGGTCTGCATAGCTAACGTCCAGCACATCGCGCAGGCGCGCCACACCCAGAATAACCGAATCCTCAGTCGGCAACGCGCCGCCCGCCAGCGAGGTGCCCGACCCGCGCGGCACGACCGGCACGCCCTCTGCGTGGCAGATTTTCATGATGGCCGCGACCTGTTCGGTGCTGTCGGGTAGCACCACCGCCATAGGCAAGCAGCGATAGGCAGTCAGCGCGTCACATTCATAGGCGCGGCGTTCAGCCTCGTCCGAGATCAGAGCTTCGGTCGGCAACTCTGCCGCAAGGCGTGCAATGACACGGTCGCGTTTCGACAGAATCGCTGCATTGGGGGTAGGCATGTCCATCATCGGTCCTCCCAGCCGGTATTGGTAAAATATTATTACCAATTTTGCAAAAAGCAAGCAAAACCTTCACTCCGGTTTGCGCATAACAAAGTCTATCAAGGCCGACATACCGGAATGCCCGGTGCCTTCCGTGATCTCGCGGTCATAGCTGCGGCACCGCAAAATCTGCCAATCGGGAAACGCCGCGCGCAGCATGTCTTCGGTATACAGATTTTCCACCGCGCTCGGCCCACCCGTGCCGTAGGCAAGTTGTTCAGGCCGGTAACCGTGCAGAAACATGATTCCGCCGGGGCGCAGGCAGGCCGCCATGCGCCGGAACATCTCTGTGCGCGCATCCGGGCCGACGAATTGGATGAAAATGCCCGCCACCAAGTCGAACGCGCCCGTCCATGCTTTGGGCCACTCGGCCAGCAGATCGGCCTGAACGAACTGAACGGCAACGCCCCGCGCCTCTGCCAGCGCGCGCGCCTTGTCCAGCGCGGAGGGGGCATAATCCGCCGCCGTCACATGCAGCCCGCATTCTGCCATAAAGACCGAATTGCGTCCCTCTCCATCGGCCACCGCCAAGGCAGTCGCGCCCGGCGTCAGCAGATCAGCATGATCGCGCAGAGCCTGCGCAGGTTCCGTCCCGAACAGGTAATCTGGCGTTGCGAAACGGTCTTCCCACATAGTGCCCCCTTTGCATTATGCTCGCCAGCATGGCGAAACACCGCAAAAAGGCAACGCCTGCCTTAAACCCCATCAGGTTTCGATCATGACGTTCCAAGCGGATCTGAGGCGCACGCCATGCGCAGAGCGATGATAGCCGCTACACCGACAATTCCGACGCCCTTTGTCGAAGAACATATTTTTGTATTTTCCCGGTCGAGGTCCGTGGGATTGCCTCGAAAACGAATTTTCTTGGCACCTTGTAGGACGCCAGATGTTCACGGCACCAATTGTGCAGAGTGATCTCGTCTGTGACCTGTCCATAATTGAGCTCTACAAAGGCGCAAGGTGTCTCGCCCCATGTCGCATGCGGCATGGCCACCACCGCCGCAACAGCGACCGCCGGGTGCCGGTAGAGCGCCTCTTCCACCTCGATGGAGGAGATATTCTCTCCTCCGGAAATAATGATATCCTTTGAGCGGTCCTTAAGCTGGATATAGCCATCAGGATGAAGCACACCCAGATCACCGGAATGAAACCAGCCATCGGCAAGGGCCTTCTGCGTGGCCTCTGGATTGCGGAAATAGCCTTTCATCACCACATTGCCGCGAAACATGACCTCGCCAATGGTTTCGCCATCGGCTGGAACAGGCTTCATCGTGTCCGGGTCAAGGACGGTCAAATTCTCCAGCGGCAAATACCGCACACCTTGGCGGGCCTTCAAGCGGGCCTGCTCTGCGCCGGGCAAGGCCGACCAGTCCCCATGCCATTCATTCACGACCGCCGGGCCATAGGTCTCTGTCAGCCCATAAAGATGAGTCACATCGAACCCCGCCGCATCCATGCTGGCCAGCAGCGTTTCGGGGGGTGGGGCGGCGGCGGTGAAAAACTGCACCCTGCGATCAAGATGGCGCTTCTCATCCTCTGGCGCGCTTTCGATCAGCGACATCACGATGGGCGCCCCGCAAAGATGCGTCACGCCTTCTTCGGCCAAAGCGCGCCAGATTGGCGCCGCGCGGACCTGACGCAAACAGACATGGGTGCCGATGATGGCCGACAATGTCCAAGGGAAACACCAGCCATTGCAGTGAAACATCGGCAGCGTCCACAGATAGACACTGTGCTTGGCCATGGATGTGGTCAAGGCATTGCCCTGCGCCAAAAGATACGCGCCGCGATGGTGCGACACCACGCCTTTCGGGTCGCCCGTTGTGCCGGACGTGTAGTTGATGGAAATCGCGTCCCATTCATCTTCGGGCATGAGCCATGCGAAGTCAGGGTCACCAGACGCGACGAACGCGTCGTAATCCTCGGCCCCTGCCATGGCACCCGGGCCGCTATATTCGGGATCGTCGTATTGGATGACCAGCGGCGTGACCTTGGCCAGCGCAAGCGCCTCGGCCATGAGTGGCGCGAATTCGCGGTCAGTGATGACGATCTTCGCCATCGCATGATCCAGTTGAAACGCGATGGTGCCTGCGTCCAGCCGTGTATTGATCGAATGCAACACCGCACCGCACATCGGCACGCCATAATGACATTCCAGCATGGCGGGGGTGTTGGCCAACATTACCGAAACCGTATCGCCACGCCCCATCCCCTGCCCTGCCAGCGCCGAGGCCAGTTGTCGCGCGCGGCTGTAGAAATCTGCATAGCTGCGCCGCAATCCGCCATGCACAATTGCAACATGCGCGGGAAAGACGCTGGCGGCGCGTTCCAGAAACCCAAGCGGCGTCAGCGGTTGGTGGTTTGCCGGGGTGCGATCAAGCCCGATATTATAGGGGTTCGGGGACATGGTCAGCGATCCTGCCACTGGGGTGCGCGTTTTTCAATGAAAGCGCCGATGCCCTCGGCGGCATCATGGGTCAGCATATTGTCGACCATCACCTGACTGGCATAGTCATACGCCTCTGCCAAAGGCATTTCGCGCTGTGCGTAGAAGGCGCGTTTTCCGGTGGCCAGCGTCATCGTGGATTTCGATGCGATCTTGCGGGCCATCTCCGTTGTCGTGGCTGTCAGCTCGTCATCCGGGACAGCGTAATTCACCAGCCCGATCTCTGCGGCGCGGGCGGCTGCGGTCATGTCCCCGGTCAACAGCATTTCCATGGCGTGCTTGTTCGACGTGTTGCGCGACAAGGCCACCATCGGGGTCGAGCAGAACAGACCGATATGCACGCCCGGTGTGCCAAACCTTGCGCTATTCGCTGCAATGGCCAGATCGCAGCTTGCCACCAACTGACAACCAGCAGCCGTGGCGACACCCGTGACTTCGGCAATCACGGGCTTGGGGCAATTGACAATGCCCTGCATGACACCAGAGCATTGTGCCATGACTTTGGCGAAATAGGCGCGGCCAAGGTCAGGGGCGGCCCGCCCTGCGGTCATTTCCTTCAGGTCGTGCCCCGCGCAAAAGGCAGGGCCATTGGCGGCCAGCACGATCACCCGCACCGCGCTGTCCTCGCCGGCCTGTGTGAATGCCCGGCCCAGTTCCGACAGCATCGCCTCGGACAAGGCATTGCGGCGGGCGACATCGTTCAGGGTCAGGCGCAAGATGCCGTCGGCTGAAAGCGCGCGCAGCAAGATATCTGTTTCAGAAGTCATAGGCGCGGCCCTCTGCGATGTTCAGTTAACATTAATTTCGACACTCTCTGCCAGCGTGTTGGCAATGAAACAGTAGCGATGCGCCCTGTCGTGCATTTCAGTCAGTTGGTCATCACCGACATCAAAGCCAGTGTCGAAGCGCACAACCGGGTTCAGGTCGATCCGCGTGACCGACATTTGCCCTTTCGGATTCTTGCCCAGATGGGCCTCGGCGTAATCATGGTAGCTGGCAACGGGCCAGCCCGCCTTGGCGCATAGCGCAAGAAAGGTCATCATATGGCAACTGGACAGCGCCGCCGCGAGAGCCTGCTCTGGGTTGGTATGGTCTGGGTCGCCGCCCCAATCAGGGGCGGCGTCCACTTGCAGCTCATGGCTGCTGTTATAGGTCACGGAATGCGCGTTAGAGAACTTTCCCGTTTCAAGGCCGCGCTCGGCGCGTTGCCAGTGCAGTTCGATCGCAAGAGCGGACATCAATGCCGCTCTTACGCCGAAACCTGAGCGGCATCTGCCGCGCCAGTCGCCGCAAGGCTTTTACGCGGATCAAAGAACGGACGCTCGACAACGGTGGCTGTGGTCTCGCCGGTGTGGGTGAACACCTGTAGGTTGGTGCCAAGCTCTGCGGCTTCGACCGCGACCATGGCAAGCGCGATGTTTTTCTTCAGGCGCGGCGAGTAGACCGCCGATGTGACCTGACCCACGGTGTTGCCGTCATGGCTGACATTCCAAAAGCTCGTGTTCGGCCCCGGCAACGCATCACCGTCAATGATCAGCCCAACCTGTTTGCGCGTGATCCCGTTGTCACGAATACGCTGTAGGGCGAATTTACCGATGAAATCGGCCTCCATGTCCAGACTGACAAGCCGATCAAGCCCAAGCTCGAACGGGTTGGTGTGGATGTCGGCATCCGCATGGTAGGACAACATTCCCCCTTCGATCCGACGAATGCTGGATGTGTGGCCGGGCTTCAGCCCGAACGCGACACCAACAGCCATGATCCGTTCCCAAAGCGCATCGCCATAAGCAGAGTCGCGTAAATAGATCTCATACCCCAACTCGCTTGACCAACCTGTGCGCGACACGACCAAAGGAATGCCGTCCAGTTCCAATTCGCGGAACCAGTAATAGCGCAAGTCCAGAATCTCATCGCCGAACAACGCCTGCATGATCTCGCCAGATTTCGGGCCTTGCAGTTGTAAGGGCGACACATCCGGCTCGGAAATCGAGACCTGCATGCCAGAATGCACTGCGACACCTTGGGCCCAGAGCAAAATATCGCTGTCGGCCAGTGACAGCCAGAACTGGTTTTCAGCCAGTTTCAGCAGGATCGGGTCATTCAGGATACCGCCTTCGGCATTGGTAATCAGGACATATTTGCATTGACCAACAGCCATTTTCGACAGGTCGCGCGGCGTAAGCATCTGAACGAAACGCGCGGCATCTGGTCCGGTAATTTCAACCTGCCGTTCAACAGCCACATCACACAGAATGGCGGCATTCACGAGGTTCCAGAAATTCTGCTCGGGGTCCCCAAAGTCGCGCGGGATATACATATGATTATAAACCGAAAACCCCTGCGCGCCCCAGCGCACCGTCGCGTCGAAATATGGTGATTTGCGGATCTGCGTGCCAAATCCGAAGTCTTGCATCGTATTCATCGTATCCACCCTTATCTGCGACGTTGGCCTTGGCCGGTGCCGCGGTTCCTCCTGCGCAAGGTGATACCGCCACTGGCGCATAAGAATGGACCGAAACCACACCATTTATGGACTGCTCGGGCTTGGATTTTGACGAAAACAGACCGTTTGGACTGGCAACGCTATCGCAGGCGATAGGCGGCCAATTTCGCAAGGTTCGGCTGCTCGGCCTTAATCAGGCGGGTCGCGAAATAGGTCATGTAGCGATCAATCGCCAAATCCGCCGCAAGCAAGCCCTCCATCACATCCTGAAAGGTTGCAAGGCTGGGGGTGACAACGGTCATCACGTAGTCAAGACCGCCTCCGGTCGCGACGCAATTGATGATTTCATCTATCGATTTGATATAGGTCTCGAACCTGTCGAAATCGGTTTTCCGATGCGAATTCAAGGAAACGGTCACGACCACACGAGTTGCATCCAGAACTCGGTCCAAGGCGATATCTGCGTGGTATCCGCGAATATAGCCCGCAGCGCGCAGCCGTGCCAAGCGTGCCCAGCATGGGGTCGGCGAGAGGTTCACGATTTCGGCCAGCTTGATCTTGCTTAGCTGCCCATGACGCTGAACAGCGCTCAGGATGCGAATATCAGTCGGATCAAGCCCCTGCCGTTCGCGCATATATCACCACTCCGCAGACTGACTTTACGCGAGTCGCTTCAAAAACCACGATATTTGTTGGCGCGAAGATAAGAGAGCGCAGAGCTATGACACAGCGGGTTTGCGACGCATTAGGCCGCTACAGCGTCAAATTGTGGTAACGCCCCACCCCAGTCACGCGGCTTTATACTGAACTTGGGATTGCGGGAATTCGCACCGCGAAACCATGCGGTTAGACGGGTGTCATGAGCAAGCCCAAACCGGCCCGCTACCGCAGGACACACTGGTCGGCTGACAACGCCGCACTTCGGAAGCGGTGGCTGGGCTGGCTCGCTCCGGGCTATTCGACCCTGTGAACCCTGAATGTGCAGATCCCCTATCGCCCCGCCGACGAGCTGCGGAACCTGCTGGTGGATCGCACCGGTATCAAGTTCCTCGGCGGCAGGAAATGCCTGTGTTTAAACATGATGGTCGGTTCCGCCGCCAATGGCGCAAGGTCCATCTGACCATAGAGGCGGCCAACCGAATATCCGGGCGGTGGGGTTTACCGCCAGCGACCGCGCCGAAACCAGGATCCGGTGTCGCAAGTTCGTCGGAGAGCGAAGCGACGCGACCACCAAAGCGATCACGCAAAGCAGCCACAAACCGCGCGCAGGGTTGCCCAGCAAAAGCCGGTCAGTCAGAGCTCCTCAAATCACGCGGCTCAGAAACGTGCCCCGATGGAGCGCGGCAAGACACAGGCCGAGCACTGCGGCACCGGCCCCAAGCGCATGGGCTGCAAGGATCAATGCAAATGGCAAGCTGATGCGCGATGGTGCGGACATGTCAGCTATGCGCCAGCCGTTGGCCAGAAAACTCTGGCCGCTGGGTGCCTTTCAAGGCCACGCGCAATGTCGCAATTGCCGCTGTCGTGCCATCGATCAGCGGCACATTGACCTGTGATTGCAGACGGGCGGCCAAACCGGCCAGCGGCCCGCCACCCAAGACAATGCTGCTGACCCGATCCTCGCGTGCAGATTTCTGGCATAGTGCCAATAATTGCGGCGCAAGCTCGTGCTGTATCTCGCCAGGGTCATCCCACGTTGCGCCCTCGACCATGTGCATGGCAACCAGGCGATCAGCATGCCCATAGCCAAGAGCCGTCTTGCGCAGGGCTTCTGCCATTGTCGGCGCGAAAGACACGATCGACATGCGTGGCCCCAGAACCGAGGCCATTGCATAGGCCGATTGCGCAATACCCACCACTGGCACATCTGTCTGAGCGCGCACTGTGTCCAGCCCAGTGTCGCCGAACGACGCGAGGATCACCCCATCAACACGGTGCCGCCATGCGCCCAGGGTCTTGGTCACGGCACGCTCGGCGGCTTCAGCATCTTGAGGGGTGACGATCAGATCAGGAGCACCTATCGCGCGAATGGCGGTGATCGTCTCTCCCGGCTCGCAAACCGCTTGCGCGGCTTCATTGATCCGCGCCGTGACTGTCGCAGAAGAATTTGGGTTAATGATAAGAAGTCTCATGCCTTACCCCAAAATAATCGATGGTAGCCACAGCGCGATGGCCGGGAAAATATTGACCAGTATCAGCGCCACCAGCATCGCCCCGATGAACAAAAGCAGAGGCGGAATGATCTTGCCGATGGATATTTTGGCAATCGAGCAGGTGATTAGCACCACCGAGGCGACTGGCGGCGTTTGCTGACCGATGCCCAGATTGAGCGTAATGATCAGCCCGAAATGCACCCGGTCAATACCCAGTTGGTCGGCCAGCGGTAGGAATATTGGCACCAGCATCAGGATGGCCGGTGTGCCATGCACAATCGTGCCTGCCAGCAGAAAGAACACGTTGATCGCCAAGAGCACAACCCAGTAGTTTTCGGAAATGCCAAGGATTGCATTGGCAATATCCTGCGGGATGCGTTGGTTGGTCAGATACCAGCCCAAGAGCGTCGATGTCGCGACAATGAACATCAGCATGGCCGAGCGTTTGCCTGCGATGCGCAGCGTGTCGATGAAACTTTTCCAACTGAGCGTGCGGTAAATTACGGTGGCCATGACCAAGGACCAAAGCGCCGCCACAGCACCTGCTTCGGTCGCCGTAAAGATGCCGCCCAGAATACCAAACAAGATGAGGATCGGCAGCGTCAGCGGCAGCGCAGCATCCTTGCCTGTGTCCAGCACGCGGGCAAAACTGAACGCGCCCTCGGTCGGGAATCCTTTGTAAACCGCAATCACATAGGCGGTCATCAGCAGCAGAGCGCAAACAAGGAATCCGGGCAGTATGCCCGCCGCGAACAATTCCGCAATCGAAGCATTGGCGACATAGGCATAGAGGATCAGGTTCAGCGACGGCGGCACGATGATGGCCATGGTTGCCGAGGTCGAGGTAACAGCCGCCGCAAAAGCCGCCGAATAGCCGCGCTTTTTCATCTGCGGGATCATCACAGACCCGATGGCGGCAGCATCCGAAGTGGCGGTGCCTGATATCTCGGAAAAGAACAGCGATGTCAGAATATTGACATGTGCCAAACCGCCCCGAATGTGACCCACCAAGGACGAGGCGAACGCGATCAGCTTTTCCGCGATCTTGCCTTGATTCATCACCTCGCCCGCGATCATGAACAAAAGGGCCGCGACCAGCAGGTAATTATTGGCACCGCCGAACGGGATCAGCCCGATGATCATCGGCACGACCGCCGGGTCGAGGAAGATCATCACAGCCGCGGTAATGCCCAGCACGAAAGCAATCGGCACTCCCATCAGCAAAAGACCAATCAGCAGGGTCAGGATCATGTAGCCGGGTTCAAGAAACATCAGCCGTCTCCTTCGGGCAGCAATTCGCCGGGGTTGATGCGGCCCATCACAAGGCCCACGAAACGGACAAGGCAGATCAGCACGATCAGTGCCCCGCCCAGCGGGACCGCCCCCCGGAACAGGACAAGCGGCAAATCGACCGAAATCAGCGACCGCCCCATGAAACTGGTTGCCGCCAAACCGCCAAACCAGAACAACGTCGCACCAAATGCTGCCATCAAAAGCTGATTGATGCAGGCGATGATACGTTGCATGCCAAGGTTCAGGCTGCGGGCAAAGGAATCGAAGCCAAGATGTTCATTGGTTCGCGTCAGATAAGCCGCGCCAATAAAGGTAAGCATGGCCAGAATATGCGCTGGCAGTTCTTCACCCCATGACACGGAACTGTTCAGCACGAAACGCGAAAACACGGCATAGTTCAGCAAGACCAGCAGGATGCCAGCCACGGTCACAGTAAACAGATCCAAAGCACGGCACATACCCCGGTCGAGCCACAGCACGACGACACCAAGACGGTCCATCCTGTCCTCCTGACGGAACAAAAAGGGAAGCGCGGCCCGGCTCTGATCGGCAGGGCCGCGCGTTGGATCACTCCAGACCAAGCACATCGCGCGTAACCGCGATCATCTCTGCGCCGATTGCATCAGTGAAGAGCGGGTCATCGTAAAGTGGCAGGGCCGCGGCTTGAAAGGCTTCAAAATCAATCTCGTTGATGGCGATCTTGCTGGTCAGTTCTTCCAGAACGCGGGCATCGGTCTCGTCGCCCCAGTTGAAAGTCCACGGTGCGGTATCTGCCGCAATGCGCAGCACGGTGTCACGCACGTCTTCGGTTTGGGCGTTCAACCACGGCTCACCAAACAGCATGAAGGTGGGCAGGTAGACATGGTTTGACAGCGACATGTAGTCCTGCACCTCATACAAGCGCGCGCTCTCGGCCACCTGCGCAGGGTTCTCCTGCCCGTCGATCACACCCTGATCCAGACCGGAATAGACCTCGCCAAACGAAAGCGGAGTCGCGTTCGCGCCCAAGGTGTTAAACATGGCAACCCGCTGGCGCGAGGTGGGCGTGCGGATTTTAAGACCTTCCAGATCGGCAGGGGTGACAATTGGGCGGACATTATTGGTGATTACGCGGAACCCGTTATCCCAAAGTGCCGACAGCACGATTCCGCGCCCCTCGAACCCTTCTGCCAACAGATCAAACGCAGGCGAGGCTGCAAATTCCTGAACCTTGGCGCGGTTCTCGAACAAATACGGTAGGTCGAATACAGCCGCGCGCGGGTTGATCTGGACGACGGCCGAAGCCGAAAGTGAAGCGTGATGCGTACCAAAACCAAGCCCTTGCAACACATCTTCTTCAGAGCCAAGCGTATTGCCCATGAAAATCTGGACATCCATTTCTGGCAACTCTGCCTCCACCCGTTCTTTGAATTCGGTTAGAAAGGCATGAGCGAAGCTGCCATCGGGCAAAGACGAGTTGATTTGCAGCACCTGTGCCTGTGCCAGCGCGGGCAGAAACATGGCAACGGATGCAAAAACTGCGGTTTTCCGGATTGTGAAAGACATGGTGATACCTCTGTTGTCGGTTTTTCGAACAGCCTGCTGTGGGCAAGGAAACGGTAGTAATTTTTCTCTTCATAGCTTCATGAAAAACTTTTTTCAGCACGAATTTTTCTTGCTCACCCTGTGAAAGCAGGTGTTTTTTGTGCAAAATGACAAAAAGTGCCTAGAGCGCAGGCGTTCTGAAAGCGCTGCCCTCAGATTTCATCCATCGAATCATGCAGCGCCTCGATGGCTAGCAAACGCTTACGCCCAGCCGATCCGGATCGCTCCAGGACGCGGGTGGCAAGAATATGGCACAGGGTCAACACAGCTGCGTGGTTGAAGAGGGGGCCAGGGGCCGCTGTTTGAACACGCAGTCGCCATTTCGGCGACAATTCCGTCTCTATGGGGGGCACATCACGACCGGTTTGCGGCAGAACGTCGCTGATCAAAGCCGCGCGCGCGGAGGTATTGCGCAATTCGCGGCACACAGCCGGTAACTGGCGCACAGTCCGTCGCAACGCAAACACAATCACCACATCTCCTGTTCGGATGCTGGTCAGGCTCTCAGCCAATGTCTGCCCTGCTATTGGCAATTCAGTGACATTCGGGATCGTCTGCCCGATCTGAGCACCCAGATAGGCTGCGAAGGCTCTTGCCGTTCGAAACCCAATGATCCAGACTCGATCTGCATGCAGGATCGCATCAGCCAGATCGTCAATTTCGGCCAGCGAAATGGCGGCAAAACTGTTTTCGACATTCTGACGGCCTTGGGTGATCTGCGCCATGAGAGCTGCATCTGGCCCTTGACCACTAGCAGAAACCCGGAACACTGCTGCACCTGTCTGCTGATTCGCGCGTGCCGCCTGCCGAGCCTGGTCAAAGTTTTCATAACCCAAGCGGCGCACAAAACGCGTAACCGTAGCATTCGATACATTTGCCAGTTGCGCCAGTTCCGTGGCGGAATAACTGGCTATCTCACCCGGAAAGGACAAAATTGTGTCTGCCAGCCGTCGTTCGCTTGGGTGCAGCGTTGGCAGTGCCCCCCTGATGCGGGCAATATAGGATCCGGTCATGGCAGATGTCATGCGCCTAGTTAGCCGAGTTTTCAGCGAATTGACCAGCGATTTGGTGAATCACGCAGCATGCACTCAGCTACCACTTGGTGGGACTCAGGAAGCGCCGATCTGGTTCTAACAGGTTGCTGAAATAGTCCTGCCTCGACAGCGGTTTGCGAACATGATTCACCCTTGGCACGATAACGGCGGGGGTGAAGATGCGCGGGGCGG
>NZ_JALZWP010000005.1:189876-198958 GCF_023336755.1 Roseinatronobacter domitianus
CTTGACCAAGGCCAAGGGGCCGCCTGCCTGCGCCTCTGGCGCGACATGCAGCACCACCGTGCCAAAGGCCGTGCCCGACATGCGCGCATCCGACACGCGCACCATGTCGCGCACCCCCTGTTTGACCAGCTTGGCGGGGATCGGCATGTTGCCGACCTCTGGCATGCCCGGATAGCCCTTCGGGCCGCAGCCTTTCAGCACCAGAACGGTGTCAGGCGTCACGGGCAGGTCGTCGCGGTCGATCTCTGCCTTCAACTGCTCGATGCTCTCGAACACATAGGCCGGGCCTTCGTGTTCCAGCAGCGCATCGGTCGCAGCGGATGGCTTCACAATCGCCCCATCAGGCGCAAGATTGCCGCGCAACACGCGCAAGCCCGCCGCCGCTTTCACGGGGTTCGACAGCGGGCGGATGACATCCTCGTTGAAGATCTCTGCCCCGTCCGAATAGGCGGAAATATCGCCACCCAGCACGGTTTTTGCAGGCCGCAGATGGTCGCGCAACTGCGCCAGCACGGCAGGCACGCCGCCCGCATAGGCGAAATCTTCCATCAGATATGTGCCCGATGGCATGCAGTTGACGAGCAGCGGAATGTCGCGACCCAACTCTATATCGGCCAGCGACAGCTCCACGCCCACACGCCCCGCAATCGCCAGCAGGTGCACCACCGCATTGGTGGACCCGCCCACGGCGGCATTGGTCAGGATCGCATTCTCGAAAGCCGCGCGGGTCAGGATGTCTGATGGCTTCAGGTCCTCGTCGACCATCTCGACAATGCGCCGCCCCGTGTGATGCGCCAGCGCCGTGCGCCGCGCATCGACCGCAGGCAAGGCCGCATTGGTGGGCAGCGCAAGCCCCATCGCCTCGACCAGTGACGCCATGGTGCTGGCCGTGCCCATGGTCATGCACACGCCCGCAGAGCGGGACATGCCCGATTCCGCCGCCATGAAATCTTGCAAGGTCATGTCGCCCGCGCGCACGGCTTCCGAGAATTTCCACACATCGGTGCCAGAGCCAATATCCTTGCCGCGCCATTTGCCGTTCAGCATCGGGCCAGAGCTGACCACGATGGATGGAATATCGACCGACGCCGCGCCCATTATCTGCCCCGGCGTGGTCTTGTCGCAGCCGCCCAGCAGCACAACCCCATCAATGCCGTATGCGCGGATGCATTCTTCCACGTCCATCGCCAACAGGTTGCGAAACAGCATCGCGGTGGGCTTCATCTGGGTTTCGCCCAAGGATGTGACGGGAAATTCCACCGGAAAACCACCGGCTTCCCAAACCCCGCGCTTGACCGCTTCGGCCAGCACCCGCAACCCGCTATTACACGGCGTCAGTTCCGACCATGTGTTGCAGATGCCAATAATCGGGCGGCCATCGAACGCGTGGTCGGGAAAGCCCTGGTTCTTCATCCATGAACGGTGGATGAAGCCGTCCTTGTCCAATTTGCCATACCAAGCGGCAGAGCGGCGCGGTGTCTTCATGTCAGGCAGTGGTCCTTCAGGGCCGATGTTGAATTTGAGTATTTCAGGCAAGATGAAGGTCAGGCGGGATTAGCGCAACCTCATGCCACTTTTGGTGTCGAACAGAAATGCGCGTTTGGGATCGAACGTAATCCCGACATCCATGTCATCGGAGAGATCGGACTCTCCGTCTTCCGCCACGATCAACCGCTCGCCCGTTGGTGCATGCAGATGGGCATAGGACGTGCCGCCCAGCTTTTCGACCAGGTGCAGCCGGAATCCCGCGCCCGCAGGGTCGATGCGCAAATGTTCGGGGCGGATGCCAAAGTCGATCTTGGTGCGATCGGTCGGCAGGCGCAGCGGCAAGGTCGGTGCGTCTGGCAGGGCCGGGATGGAAAGCTGACCATCAGTGATGTGCCCAGCCAGAAAATTCATGGCCGGCGATCCGATAAAGCCGGCCACAAAACGATTGTCGGGATCACGATAGAGGTCGAGCGGAGCACCAACCTGTTCGATCCGACCATCGCGCAGCACGACGATCTTATCCGCCAATGTCATGGCTTCGACCTGATCATGCGTCACATAGATCATGGTCGCGCCAAGCTGCTTGTGCAGCGTTGCGATTTCCACGCGCATGTCGACCCGCAGTTCGGCATCCAGGTTCGACAGCGGTTCGTCGAACAAGAACACCTCTGGCCCGCGTACGATGGTGCGCCCGATGGCGACACGCTGGCGTTGCCCGCCGGAAAGCGCCTTGGGCTTACGGTCAAGCAGCGGCTCCAGCTTGAGGATGCGCGCGGCTTCAGCCACTTTTGCGGTAATTTCATCCTTTGGAACGCCGTTCATTCTTAGGCCAAAGCCCATATTCTCGGCCACGTTCATATGCGGATAAAGCGCGTATGTCTGGAACACCATGGCCACACCACGCTGAGACGGGTCCAGCCTGGTGACATCGCGTGCGCCAATGGTAATCTGGCCTGCGGTTGTTTCCTCCAGCCCTGCCACCATGCGCATCAGCGTGGATTTGCCGCAGCCAGAAGGGCCGACAAAGACGCAGAATTCGCCATCCTCGATCTGAAGGTCAAGCCCGTGGATGACCTGAACCTGGCCATATTTCTTGGTTACATTCGAGAGTGTGACACCGGACATGGTTATTCCCTTATGCTTTCGGCCCGCGACGGTTTTTGCGTCAGGTCACGGATAATCGAGACTTCCTGCGGGTCAAAAGCCCGACCATCTGGCCAGAGCAAATCGTGAAACCACAACTCTGGCGCGCGGACCTTGCCGTGCAGGACTTCCAGCTCGCGTGGCCACGGCTGGTCCGTCTGGGTGCGTCCCTTGACCAGACCCCAATTATAGGCTCCGACATTCATGTCGTGGTACAGTGGCAGTTGGTCCTGAATGCGGCTGCCGATGGTGCGTGCCATCCATTCGGTAATCATGATCGGACGATCATGTTCCTGGAGTTGCGCCACATATTGGCGCGCATTCTTAATGTCGCAATAGGCATGGAAGGTAATAACATCCGACAGCGCCAGCGCTTGCCGGTCGATCGGGTCATCAAAGGCAGCCCCATCATCTCCCGGAATGGGCGTGCGCCACGCGGCCACGGTCAGCGGCTGGTGCGGATTGATCGCGCGCGCCCAAGCGAAGGCGCTTTCCATCAGGTCTTTGCTATGCTGGGACAAGGCAGGGTCATGTTCGGCATATTCTCCGCCCGGCAAAAAGATCATGCGGTTGCCCGGCTCATTATACAGATCCCAAGCAAGGATGCGGGGGTCGGTGCTGTGCGTCTGGATGATATCGGCCAGATAGGCGTGAAACTCCGGCCAAAGCGCGCGGTTCGTTACCGCCGCACGACCGGGAGAGGCGACAGCGCGGCTGTTATGCAGCCCCGGCACCGGGTCTGGCTGCGGGCCGTAGACAGGTTCGGCGCCGCCAAATCCGCAATCATCGAACAGGACCGGCATAACGCTCAGGCCCATGTCAGAGGCTGTCTGCAACAGCCAGTCAAACCGTGCCATCAACCCGTCACGATCATGTTTCCAGACCAGATAATGCAGGTTGGTGCGGATGGAATTCAGCCCCATTTCTGCCGCCCAGCGCAGTTCGCGCGCGATCGTGTCGCGGTCAAAGCTGTCGGGCATCCACATCTCAAGGAAATTTACCGCCGAGGAGGGCAGGAAGTTGCAGCCAACGGGGCAGGGCTGC
The DNA here is from genome assembly GCF_023336755.1 of Roseinatronobacter domitianus. GTDB lineage: Bacteria > Pseudomonadota > Alphaproteobacteria > Rhodobacterales > Rhodobacteraceae > Roseinatronobacter > Roseinatronobacter domitianus. The sequence goes on from NZ_JALZWP010000005.1 coordinate 193,552, forward strand.
GCGTGCCACCAGGCATTGGCGCGGTCCTTGCTCCATCGCGGAAGGGGGGCGGTGGTCATGTTCTGGTGTCCGGCAGAAAAGGAGAAATTGGGGAGGAACGGCCCGCGCATGCGGCGGGCCGTCGAGAGTTGTCAGCGATCAAGCAGATCCTGCACATCCAGTTGTGCATCGGCCAAGGCGTCATCCGGCGACTTTCCGGTGAGCCAGATTGCCTGGAACTCGCGGTTCAGCACATCCTGAATGGCACCGTAGCGCGCCGATGGCGGGGTGTCGCGCGCAATATCGGCCGTGCCGGTATACTCATTCCGATGCGGCAGGGCTGCATATTCTGCGCTTTCCAGCACCGAGGACCGCACGGCCATATGACCCGTGCGCGCCCAGTCGATGTTGTGATCGTTGATGAAGGCCAGCACCTGAAGCGCCGCGTTATAGGTTTCGGGATCGTTGGCCTTCAGAGGTGCGGGGATCGCCCACATGTGGCTGTCGGCCCATGTCGCGCCATCGCCAAACAAGGTCGGGAAATCGGCGGCGTAGTAATTGCTAAGCGCGGTTTCCGTGTTTGCGGCCTCTGAGGCATAGAAATCCACCACCCAGGTGCCGTTTACGAGGATCGCAGCCTCGCCATTCAGGAAGGCTTGCTGGCTGTCGGCGTAGTTTAGCTGCGGGTTCGCCAATTCGGCGTCGAAAAGCTGTGTCACCGCCGAAATTGCATTACGCGCCTCGGCGGTATCAAGCGTTGCCGTATCGCCGTCAAACACGTTCGCGCCTTGCTGCCAGACAAGCGCCAGCACAAGGCGAACGCCAAGCGGGAATTGCGCGAAATCGGCGGCAAGGTAGTTCTGCCCGGTCGCAGCTTTGACGGCTGCGGCATGTTCCAGAAGCTCTTCGGGGGAAGAGGGCAAAATCGGTGCGCCAGACTCGTCCACCAGCCCGGCGGCATCCATCAGGTCCATGTTGATGTGCCACAGGTTGGCGTGGAAATCCATCGGAACGCCGATGATGCGGTCGTTATAGGTGACGGCTTCCAGCGCCGCTGCTTCCCAGTCCGACGGGTCTATTCCCGCCGCGGCCAGGTCATCGGTCAGGTCTGCCAATGCGCCAATGCCGGCGAATTCGGGCACGCGGTGGCGGTGCATGACATGAACATCCGGTGGGGTGCCGCCTGCATAGGCCGCCTTGATCTGGTCATAGTAATTGCCCCAGTCGGTCGGCAGCGTGTTGACCGAGACGCCATCAAGCTGTGCATCGGCTGCGTTGATGATCGACTGGATGATGCAGGCCTCACCCACGGACGCCTTGGTGTCGGTGCCTGCATTTTCGCAATCACCGAAAAAACGGCCAAGCGTGACCTCTTGTGCGGTGGCTCCTGTCGCCAAGAGCGCCAGCGCGGTTGCGCCAAGTATCGCGTGTTTCATGAAGTATCCTCCCTTTCATGGTTTGCGAATTGTGTCAGCCCTTCGTGCCGCCCGCCGTCATGGCGCGCACCACATAGCGCTGAAAGATCAGGAACAGGACGACCACGGGCAAAGACGCGATCACCCCGGATGCCATGACCCGTCCCAGCCCTTCGGCCTGTGCGAAGTTGGATTGGATCGACGCCAGGCCAAGCGTGATGGTGAAAAACTCGCGCTGTTGCGCCGAGACCAAGGGCCACAGATAGTCATTCCACGCATAGAGGAATGTCAGGATGGCGAGTGTCATCATCGCCGGGCGTGCAAGCGGCAGCATCACATACCAGAAAATCTGCAACCAGCCGACACCGTCAATGCGCGCGGCTTCCTCGATATCTCTGGGGACGGCCTTGAAAAACTGCATCATCAGAAAGACGCCAATCGGCACCGCCACGCGCGGCATAATCAGGGCGTGATAGCTGTTGTGCCAGCCCCAATCGGCGAACATCGTGTATAGCGGAATGAAGACCGCCTGTTCCGGAACCATCAGCCCGATCAGGCACAGCACGACAATCGGGCCTTTCATCGGGAAATCCAGCCGTGCCAGCGCATAGCCTGCCGTGGTGGACACGGCGAGCACCGCAAGCGTCATGCCGGCGGACACGATCAATGAGTTGAAAAACCACATCGGCACTTGCCCGAACTGAAACAGCGCGATGTAGTTGTCCGGTGTGAAGGGAATGGGGATCAGCCCCAGCCCGGTGGTCGAGGTGGTGCGCGCCAGCACGTCATTCGGCTGAAACGACAGCGACACCATCCAGATTGTCGGCACAAGCCACAGAAAGGCCGGGATAGAGATCGCGAAGACAAGCCAGTAATAGGAGCGATTCATTCGTCTTTCTCCCGCCCAAGCACGAATTGCAGAATGGAAAATGCGCCCATGATGACAAACAGGAACACCGCCATGGCCGAAGCGCGCCCAAGCTCACTATCGCGGAACGCGGTCTGGTAGATGTAGCGCACCAAAACTTGCGTAGTGTCGTTGGGTCCACCATTCGTCATCAGATGCGACTGCCCAAAGACCTGAAAATGCAGGATGATCTGCAACACGACGACCACCGTTATGGTCCGCTTCAGATTGGGCAGCGTGATATACCAGAACGCTTTGGCACCCGTTGCATTGTCCAGCGCGCCAGCTTCATACAGGTCTTGCGAGATGTCCTGAAGCCCGGCCAAAAACAGGATCATCGCAATCCCAAGCGACCACCAGATGGTCGCAATCACGATGGCCGCCATGGCAAAGCCTTCCGCCGTTAACCAGACAATCGGCGATCCGCCCAGAAGTTCGGTGACATTTGCCAGCAACCCTTGCCGGGGCGAGAACATGATCTGCCAGATCAGCGTGACAACCGTAACCGACAGCACTTGGCTTAGGAAAAACAGCGTGCGCAGCACAGCTTTCGCACGGGTTTCGCCATTCAGCGCCGCTGCCAGCAGCATGGCGGTAATCGTCACGCCCGGCACGGCCAGCCCAACAAACAGAATGGTATTGCCAACGGTTGGCCAGAACCGGCGGTCATACCAGCGCCCACCTTCGCCCGGATGAAAGCCGGGCAGCACGAACAGCAGCAGGGCCGCGAGCCCCATCGCGATCGCCGTCACACGTCCGGCCCGCCCGCTGCGATACAACAGAAAGCTGGCCAGCATCCCAAGCAGCCCGATGACCTGAAGCGCAGGGCTGGCGAATGCACCCCATGTAATATTGCGCCCCCACATGACGCGCTCGTAATTCTGCAACCCGACAAAGGCCTTTGCATCTGGATTGAAGGCCACGGCCATCAGGTTCCAGTCGTGCAGGCTGATCCACACGCCGTTGAAGAAGGGGTAAACCAGAAACAGGCCGTAAACGACCATGAACGGCAAAAGAAGTATGAGCGCGGCTTGCCGCTGCGAGAGGGCAAGGCGCTTAGCTTGGTGCTGGGGCATTTGGCGTCTTCTCCCAAAGTGGGCCTTGTCGGCCACACCGCCAATTTTATTGCTAATAATAATTAGCAAACTTTATTAGCGCGCGTCAAGCTGTAATATCGGGGGATGTCATACGATCCTCCATCGCCGTCGCGCGTCACTATGAAAGATGTTGCTGCCCATGCCGGGGTATCGCAATCGACCGTGTCCTTTGTGCTTAACGGGATGGTCGGTATGCGCATCGCGGCCGAAACGCGCCAAAAGGTGCTGAATGCGGTGGCCGAGCTGGGGTATAGATCACGCGGTGCAGGCCGCCCGCCAAATGCGCTTAGCAAGCGCGTCATCGGCTTCATGCTTGACGAAATCTCGACAAGCCCGTTCGCCGCCATATCCATCGACGGCGCACAAGAGGAAGCGCGCAAACATGATGCGCTGCTTGAAATTGTCATGACCGGGGGGGACCCGGACTATGAGGCGGCTGCCTTGCGCAAATGGGCCGCCGACGGCGTTAATGGTGTCATCTATGGATCAATCCTGACACGCAAGGTTGCGCCGCCCGACATGCTTACCCGGCACCGCGCAGTCCTGCTGAACTGCTATGACGGAACGGACCGCTACGCTTCTGTCGTTCCGGCAGAGCGTCGCGGGGGGGAGGCGGCCACCAAAGCGCTGCTCGCCCAAGGGCATCGCAAGATTGCGTTCATCTCTGGCGAACCTTGGATGGACGCGTCGCGCCAGCGTAAAGAGGGTTTCAAGCGCGCAATGCAAAAAGCCGGTTTAGAGATAGACCTTGCCTTGGTGCGCGAAGGCAACTTCCTTCCCAGCGGTGGCCGAAGCGCGACATTGGACCTGATGAAATCGGGAACCCGTCCCGATGCGATATTTTGTGCCAACGACCTTATGGCGGTGGGCTGCTACGAGGCGCTGAAAGAACTGGGCGAACGTCCGGGCGAGACAATAGCCGTGATGGGCTATGACGATCAGGAAATCGCGCAACACCTGTCCCCGGCTTTGTCTACGGTGTTGTTGCCGCATCGTGAAATGGGGCAATGGGCCAGCTTGGTCTTGCTGGACGAAACATCGCGCCCTCCCGTTCAGGCGCGCATGGAATGCCCGGTGGTGTTGCGCGCGTCACACGGTTAAGTCGCTGGCTGCCTTGCGGGTTGGTGCAAATTGAGACAGAGCGATACGCTGGCAGGAAGCAACGGTAGATCGTTTCCGTCGCTCAGCGAGCGGCGTCTGCGAACATTACCGATTCCCCTAACAGGTTGCTGAAATAGTCCTGCCTCGACAGCGGTTTGCGAACATGATTCACCCTTGGCACGATAACGGCGGGGGTGAAGATGCGCGGGGCGGACGAGACGAGCGGGTCGCTGTGCAGCTATGTCGATCTGGAGGAGCGCATCCCCGCGCGCCACCCGTTGCGCAAGATCCGGCAGGTGGTGAATGACGCGCTTGCCAGCCTCGATGCAGAGTTCGAGGCGCTTTACACGGATTTCGGCCGCCCCTCGATCCCGCCGGAGCGGCTGATCCGGGCAAGCCTGCTGCAAATCCTGTTCTCGGTTCGCTCCGAGCGGCAGTTGATGGAGCAGATGGATTACAACCTGATGTTCCGCTGGTTTGTAGGCCTTGGCATCGACGACCCGGTCTGGGGTGAAGGGCGTCCTGGAATTGATCCAGTGGATCAATTCAGCCCTGAACGGGCGAAGCCCTGGGCCGAAGGCCGACCGTGTTTACCAAGAACCGCGACCGGCTGCTGACGACAGAGATGTCGCGCAAGGTGATGGCGGCGATCCTCGCCCATCGCGAGGTCGCGCCACTTCTGTCGGACGAACACTTCTCGGTCGACGGCACGTTGGTAAAAGCCTGGGCCTCGATGAAGAGTTTCCAGCCCAAGGCCGATGCGGCCCCGCCTGACGACAAGGGGCCGGGCGATCCACCCGCCCCAAATGCCACGCTTGAGCCTGCGCCTTCCGAGACCACAGCCGAGCCCGACCCGATGCCCCGCAACACCAAACCCCACCGTAATGCCGAGGTCGACTTCAAGGGCG
>NZ_JALZWP010000006.1 GCF_023336755.1 Roseinatronobacter domitianus
GCAGATCTTCAGGGCGCTCGCAGCCCTTCAGAAGTTCGTCCAGCAGTTCCTTGGAAATCGTCATCGTCCTTGCTCCTCTCAGGAAGCATGGACCAGATCCCGGTTACACAGAAGATCGGACACTCTCCTTGGCTGGCCGAGTTAACCAGCCTAGAAGACTTGGGTTTAAAGAATACTCTGATCCATGACCTCACTCCGATCAGCAAACTGCGTTCCATAGAATGCCTGACACTCGACGGGACTCAAGTTATTGATCTACGACCCATCTCTGAACTTACAGGGCTTGAACGCGGGCTTCCACCTGGCCTAACTTTCAACAACACACCGGCCATCGAGAGTGACCCCAAAATAGCGGATTTGGCAAAATTAAGCGACCATGCTACCCGTGCCCGCCAAACCCTTGCCTACATACGCAGCCTACCGCCTTGGCCGGAACCCTATACCCCCGCCGCCACCCCGGATGGCTCACCGCCCAAGCCGAGCGGGGGTGCGTCAGAGCAGCAGAAGATCAAGATCGCGCAAACGCAAATCCAGCATCTGATCCGCAATGCCACCGTCACGCGCATCAGCGCGCAGAGTTTCGCAACGCAGATCGAAACCGCGCTGCGCGGCGTTCCCGCCAATCTTGACAACAAACTTCCCGAACCCTTGCAGACCATGCAGGAATTCGCGGATGTGTTGCGCGAACTGGCGCCCGAAACCACGCCACCAGACGATCCGTTACAGACCGCGCATCTGGAACTGCGCATTTCGCAGCTGGAACAGCTTGTGGACCGCCTTACCCGTCAACTCGCCGACGAAACAATAGCACGCGAAGCGGCAGAGGCTTTGGCGAAGAAAGAGGGGTTCTTGAGCAACTACAAACAGGGTGCCGGAAAAGCCGCAGGCGTCGCAACAGTTTCACTCGCTACTGTCGGTGTGCCAACCGCAGCGGTCTTTTTCCTTGGCGTGGAACACCCGTTGGTTCAGGCGTTTCTGACAGTTATCGGTCGCTTGCCGAAAAGCTGACGCATCCGTAAGCGAACGTCACGCACCCACCTCGGGCGGGCGCGGCGTGCCGCGTCTTTGCCCAAGGCAGGCCCGACATGCCTTGGCCGCGACCCAACACGGCCCGATTCCTGCCAATTTGTTCCGATACCCTGTCCGCAGTTGAGTTTAACGTAAGGGGTAACGCCGTGTCGATTTTGGAAAACGGTGTCGACCATGTCAGACATTTCATTACCTCGGAGTCGGGCGCCGTGACCGTGGATTGGGTGGTTCTGACCGCCGCGACCGTCGGGCTGGGGATAGCCACGACCGCAGCGGTGCGCACCGGCACAAATGACCTGAGCGGCGATATCTCGACTTCGCTGTCGGGCGCAGAAGTCGCCTCGCTCGGGTGCCTGGGGTCTGCGGGTGGTCCGGCCGGGTTCGACTGCTATACCGGCCCGACGATCGTCAGCGCCGGGATGGCTTGGGGACATGCGTGGGCGCCTTCGTGCTTTGCAGTGGCAGGCGGTTCCGTGACATGTAACGGCAGCGGCGGCTCCGAGTTCACCGAGCAATACACCATGTCTGACGGGTCAACCTACCACAAGGTCACACGCAATGAGAACGGTGAAACGACCGTTACATGGACCGACAGCAGCGGCAACCCGGTCGATGAACCGCCGCCCATGTCATAAGGGCCTCTTGCACCCCTGACTGCATCCCCTATCCTCTTGCTCCAAAGAAGGAGCATGACCATGCAGGCATTCGGGAAATCTCAGGGCGGCACGCGGCGCGAGGATATGCGGTTTCTGACCGGGCAAGGCCGCTACCTTGCCGATATCGCCCCTGCGAATGCCCTGCACGGCGTGTTCCTGCGCGCGCCCGTGGCCCATGCGCGCATCACCGCGATCGATGTGGAAGACGCCCGCGCCCTGCCCGGCATTCGCGCCATCCTGACCGGCGCGGACCTGATCGCCATGGGAGTCACCGCGTCGGTCTACGCCATAACACTCCCTGACACGCGGGGCGGCAAGGGCGCGGCCCCGCATAGGCCGATCTTGGCCCATGATGTGATGCGCCATGTGGGGGAACCCGTCGCGCTCGTCGTCGCGGAAACCCGCGAACAGGCGCTGGATGCGCTGGACGCGATCACGCTCGACTATGACGAATTGCCCGTGTCGCTGGCCCTGTCACCCGGCGGGGCGGAAATTCACCATGAAGCCCCCGGCAATCTCGCGCTCGACTGGCGTTTGGGGGATGCAGACGCGGTGGCCGATGCCTTCGCCCGTGCCGCGCATATCACCACGCTGGACGTGCGCCAGAACCGCGTGACCGCGGCGAGCATAGAGCCACGCGCCGCGATGGCCGAGTGGGACAACGGCAGGCTGCACATGGCCTTCAACGGCCAAGGCGTGTGGCGGCTGAAAACCGAGTTGGCGAAAGCCCTGTCGCTGGACCCGGACGCCGTGCATGTCACCACCCCCGATGTGGGCGGCGGCTTTGGCATGAAGGTCATGGTCTACCCTGAGCATTACGCGCTGGCGGCGGCGGCGCGCGCGATTGACGCGCCCATTCTATGGGTGGCCGAGCGCGGGGAATCCATCGCGTCGGACAATGGCGCGCGCGACCTGACCAGCACGGCGGAACTGGCCTTGGACGCGGACCACAAGATCATCGGCTACCGCGTGCGCTCCACCACGAACCTTGGGGCGTATAATTCGCAATTCGGCCAGAACATCCAGACGGTGCTGTTTTCCAAGGTGCTGACGGGGGTGTATGACATTCCCGTGGCCGATCTGCATGTGCAGGCCGTCTATACCAACACCACACCGGTCGATGCCTATCGCGGCGCGGGGCGGCCCGAAGCGGTCACGCTCTTGGAACGCACGCTGGACATGGCGGCGCGGGAATTGGGCGTGTCCCCGTTCGACCTGCGCGCGCGCAACATGATCGCTCCGGGAAGTTTTCCCTATAAAACCCCGATGGGCGAAACCATCGACGTGGGCGATTTCGCGCGCCTGTTGCAGCGTGCGGCAGAACTGGGCGATGCGGCAGGCTTTGCCGCGCGCCGCGCCGCCAGCGCCGAAAAGGGCCTGCTGCGCGGCATGGGGCTGGCCTATTATGTCGAGGCGATCCTGGGCGACACATCCGAAAACGCGGCGCTCGAATTCACGGATGATGGCGGCGTGCGCCTGTTTGTCGGCACGCAATCGAACGGGCAAGGGCATGAAACCGTTTATGCACGCTACCTGGCCGAATTGACCGGCATTGACGAGGATCGCATCGAGATTGTCCAAGGCGACAGCGACCGGATCGCTCAAGGCGGGGGCACGGGGGGCTCGCGCTCGGTTACGGTGCAATCGACGGCGACCTATCAGATGACCCGCCAGATGGTCGCGGGTTTTGCCGAGTTCCTGACACGGCACACTGGCGCGCCGTTTGACTTCGAGAGCGGCATTTTCGCCGCCTCCGGCACCAACCAGCGCTTTACACTTATAGAGGCGGCGGAACTGGCCCGCCAAGCCGGCGAGGAGGCGTTGTTGCGCCATGACGCCCGCATCACGCTAGACGACCGCTGCTACCCGAACGGCGCGCATCTGTGCGAGGTCGAGATTGACCCGGAAACCGGCGCACTGCGGCTGGACCGCTACCTGGCGGTAGATGATTTTGGCAACCTCATGCACCCCATGCTGGCCGAGGGGCAGGTGCATGGCGGCATCGCGCAGGGCTTTGGGCAAGCGGTGATGGAAAACCTTGCCCTGGACGCGGACGGCCAGATCCTGTCGGGCAGCTTCATGGATTATGCCCTGCCGCGCGCAACCGACCTGCCAATGATCGGGTTTGAAAGCGTTCCGGTGCCGTCCAAGAACAACCCGCTGGGCATGAAAGGCTGTGGCGAGGCGGGGACCGTGGGCGCCTTGGCCGCTCTGTCCAACGCTGCTTTGGATGCCCTTTGGGAGCGCGGGGTGCGGCATGTGGACATGCCGCTGACGCCGGTGCGCGTGTGGGGGTGGTTGCAAGAGGCGGGGGCCTGAGTCTGATATGCTGAGCCGTATTGTTAGCTTTCGCTTATGGTCATGCATCACACAAAAGAGCGGCGGTGACATCGCGGGCGGTGGCGCTTGTCACGGCTGATATAGACACTTTATGGCGGCCCAGCCCCTCCTCCGAAAATCGTTTCGCCAAGGTCAGCCAAAGCGCCACCGCGTCGGGCCGCGATGGCGCTGGCGCGGCGGGCTTCGCCCTCGTTCCGCGCTGGGAAAGAAAACTCCGCGCAAGGGCTTGCCCCCTCACCCCATCACCAGCTTCACCGCGATCCCCCACATCACCAGCGCGATCAACCCGTCCAGCACCCGCCATGCCTTGGCACTCGCGAACAAAGGCCGCAGCAGGCGTGCGCCATAGCCGAGGCTGAAGAAGAAGACGAAAGACCCCGTTACCGCCCCGGCCCCGAAGCTGAATTCATCCCCCGGAAAGCGGGTCGAGATGGTGCCCAGCAGCACCACCGTATCCAGATACACATGCGGGTTCAGCCATGTCAGGGCCAGACAGGTGGCCAGAACCCGGCCCAAGGGCGCTGGCGGCGCTTGCCCGGCCACGACCAGCGCCTCTGTCGAGCGAAACGCGCTGCGCGCCGCGCGCCAGCCATACCAGCCCAAGAACGCCGCACCCGCAAAGCGCATCACCGGGTCCAGCCATGGCAGAACCGTTGCGATCCGCGCAAAGCTGGTCACGCCCAGCACGATCAGCACCGCGTCCGACACGGCACAGGCCAGCACCACGGCCAGCACATGCTCGCCGCGCAAGCCCTGACGCAAGACAAACGCGTTCTGCGCGCCGATGGCAAGGATCAGTCCAAGCCCGACACCCAGCCCCGTCAGGAAAACAGAAGGCGCGATCATAGCCGCCCTGACCAAGTGTAATGCATTGACATCAAACCTTTCCGCGTCAGCTTTGGTTAGCGGGATTCCCATGCAAACGAAAGCGCAGTTATGACGTTCGACAGCATCGCGGTTCTGGACTGGTCCTCTGCCAGCACCCCGAAACGGGGGCGCGATTCGATCTGGCTGGGGGTGGCCGGGTCGGCTGGCGTCCGGGCCGATAACCTGCCCACGCGCGCGCTGGCCGAAGCGCATTTGGCGAAGATGTTTCAAGACACGCTTGCGCGCAAGGCGCGGCTGCTTCTGGCCTGTGATCTGTCTTTCGGGTTTCCGCGCGGCTTCGCCCCGGTCATCACCGGACAGGCCGATGCGCTTGCGGTCTGGGACTGGCTGGCGCACCACATCCGCGATGACGCGGCCAACCGCCATAACCTGCGCGAGGTGGCGGCCATGGCCAACGGACATTTCGCGGGCGATGGGCCGTTCTGGGGCAATGGCGCGCGGGCCGATGTTCCGGGGCTGTCCCGGCGCAAACCGGCCCTGCCCGCAGGGCTGGCAGAGTTTCGGCTGACCGAAGCCGTTGCCCGCGCACAAGGGCTTTACCCGAAATCAAGCTGGCAATTGGCGGGCGCGGGCGCGGTCGGCGCGCAGAACCTTGTCGGCTTGCCAATATTGGCACGGCTGCGCGCGCAAGTCTTGGGCGCGGTTGCGGTTTGGCCGTTCCAGCCGCCGGACACCCCCATTGTGCTGGTCGAAACCTACACCGCGCTGGTCGATGGACCGGTGCGCGCGGCGGACCCCGAAACCGTGCGCGATGCTGCCCAAGTCGCGCTTCTGGCGCAAGCGTTGCACAGAATGGACCGGGCGGGCGGGCTAAAGGCGCTGTTCGCCCCACCGCCCCCCGAAGCATTGCCGGAAGAAGGCTGGATTTTTGGGCTGGGCCACAGCGCGGCCTTGGCAGAGTTTCTATCCGCTCGTCACGACCCTGCCGCGCGCTCGAACCAGTCGCGTATTTCCTGACGGGCGTAGTCATCCATCAGCAACGTGCTGCCCGGCGGCATGGCGTGGCTGACGCCCGATTGCAGGTAGATCGCCTGTGCCGCGCGCGCGACCTGTGCCTCGGTTTCCAACACGACGGCCTTGGGCGCCCAATGCAGGCCGGGCCAGAGCGGCTCCTCGGCGTGGCACATGGAGCAATGGCCCTGCACCGTCCAATAGACATCCTCGAAGCCCGCATCCGCGGCAAATCGGGCTGCGGTGGGCGTCAGGCTGGCAAGGTCGTCTTGCGCGGCCTTCGGCTGGCCCAAGACCGACAGAATCACGACCCCAACGAACAGCACAGCAGTCGCGGCCCATGTCCACCATTTATACCCTTGCCCCATATGCAGCGAGTTGAAGAAATGCCGAATGGTCACGCCCATCAGGAACACCAGCCCCGCGATCAGCCAGTTATAGTCCGACGCAAAGGCCAGCGGGTAGTGATTGGACAGCATCAGGAACAGCACCGGCAGCGTCAGGTAGTTGTTATGGGTCGAGCGTTGCTTGGCGATCTTGCCGTATTTGGCGTCTGGTGTGCGCCCTGCTTTCAGGTCAGCGACAACGATCTTCTGGTTCGGAATGATAATGAAGAACACGTTGCCCGACATGATCGTGGCGGTGAACGCGCCCAGATGCAGCAGTGCCGCGCGGCCCGTGAACACCTGCGTGTAGCCCCAGGCCATGATGACCAGCAGCACGAACAGGAACACCATCAGCCGGGTGTTGTCCTCGCCAAAGCGCGATTTGCACAGGCGGTCATAAATGACCCAGCCCAAACCCAGCGAGGCCACGGAAATGCCCACCGCCTGCCAGACCTGCAAATCCATCTTCTCCAGATCGATCAGGTAGAATTCCGCGCCGACGTAATAGACCAGCACCAGCAGCACGAAGCCCGACATCCATGTCCAGTAGCTTTGCCATTTGTGCCAGATCAGGTGGTCGGGCATCTTGTCGGGGGCAACCAGATATTTCTGGATGTGGTAAAACCCACCGCCATGGACCTGCCATTCCTCGCCATGGGCACCGGGGGCAAGGCTGGGGGATTTGCGCAACCCCAGATCCAGCGCAATGAAATAAAAGCTGGAGCCGATCCACGCGATCGCGGTGATGACATGCAGCCAGCGCACGGCAAACTCGGCCCATGCGCCGATGACGGCAAGCTCGAACATGATTGGCCCTTTCGTTTTGGTGTTTCGCGCAGGCTATACCGGCGCGGCGCTTTCTGTTAATTCCATAAAACACCCATCACTTTCAAATGCAGCCTGAAAATAAACATGGCCTACCTTAGCAACCTGCGCATGTTCGTGCGTGTCTATGAATTGGGCAGCATGTCGGCGGCGGCGCGTGACCAGCGCACGTCGCCTGCCGTGGCGTCGTCGCGCGTGGCCGAACTGGAAAAGCATCTGGGCGTACGGCTGTTCAACCGCACCACGCGGTCGCTGCAGCCCACGTCGAACGGGCGATTGTTCTATGACGGCGCACAGCGCGTGCTGGATGCCGTGGCAGAAGCGGAAGCGGCATTGACCAATGCAAGCGCCCAACCGCGCGGCACCTTGTTCGTGGCCGCCCCTTTGGGCCTTGGGCGGCGTTTGATCGCCCCGCATGTGCCCGCCTTCAAAGATGCGCACCCTCAGATCGACCTGCGGCTGCGCCTGTCCGACCGCAAGGTGGATGTGACAGCCGAAGGGCTGGACCTGGCCTTTCATCTGGGAACACTGGAAGATTCGGGGCTGAAAATGCGCGTTCTGGCGGAATGCCCGCGCGTTTTATGTGCCGCGCCCGCCTATATCGCGCGACGGGGTTTGCCAAGCGACGGGGCCGCATTGGTGGCCGAAGGGCATGACTGCCTGACCCTGCGCTTTCCGGGGGCGACCGAATTTCAATGGGCGCTGCAAACGCCAGAGGGGCCGAAGCGCTACAAGATATCCGGGCCATTCGAATCGGATGACGGGGACGTTCTGACAGGCTGGGCCCTGGACGGACGCGGGATTATCCTCAAGCCGCTGTTCGAGGTTGCGGACCATCTGGCCAATGGGGCTTTGGTGCCGGTCGCAACCGATACGCCGCCCTTGCCCGTGACCTTGGCGGTGCTGACGCCGCACAGGCGGTTGCGCGACCCAAAGGTCATGTTGTTCGTCGATTTCATCGCCGCGCATATGCGCGCAGCCATCGCAGGCGGTTAACCGGCATCGACAGCCGCGCGCCGCGCCAGCACCGCGACAAGGTCGGTGCGCGACACCACGCCGACGACCCGGCCCGCCTCTATTACCGGGACGGCATGCACCTCGCCATCCGCCATCATTGGCAATAGCGCGGCCAATGGAGTGTCGGGGGCAAGGCCATCTGCCCCGCCGCGCATGATGTCGCGGGCCGTTTCGGACGGTGCAAGCCCCTGCCCCAACAACCGCGACATGGCCGCGCCAAACCTGCCCTTGAGCACACGCGCGTCACGGGCAGCGCGCGCAATAAGGTCGATCTGGTGAATGACACCCGCATAGCTGCCGCCATCTTCGACGACGGGCAGCGTGGTGAACCGATGCCGCTGAAACAGGTCGGCCACCTTGCCCAAGGGCGTGTCAGGCGCAACCGTCACCGGGTCGGGTGACATGATATCGCGGGCGGTCAGCGGGCCGGCAAACTGCGCCGCCGCTTGCATCTGCGCCGCCCCGATCAGCCGTGCAAGATCCGCCGCGCCAAGGTTAGAGGATTGCCGGTAACGTTCCAGCAGGGCCGTCAACTGCTCTTCCGTCAGGCCAAGCCGCGCGCTTGCGCTGCGAACCCCGCCGCGTTGCCTGTCGGATGCGTCATATTGGCGGAACGGATATATCCGCCCGGTCAGGCGCGCATAGATCATGGCCATAACGACAAGCGACACTGCACCCAGCCCGATCGGGGTCAGCACGAACCAGAAGCCCAGCGGGAATATCTCTTCCGGGTGCAAAGCCGCCGCCATCGCAACCCCGCCCGCAGGTGGGTGTAAAGCCCGCACCAGCGCCATTGCGAACACCGTCGCCGCCACGGCCAAGGCAACCCGCAACGTCGCATCCGTCACAATGTAACACAGCGCCACCCCGATGAGCGCCCCCAACGTGTTGCCCATGATAACCGACCACGGTTGCGCCAGCGGGCTGTTGGGAATGGCAAAAAGCATCACCGCCGAGGCCCCGAATGGCGCAACCAGATATAGCCCGAATTCCGTGTCGATCTCTGGCGACAGCAGGAAAAGCGCGATCAGCCCAATCGCCAGAAGCGCACCCAGGCTTGCGCGCAGGGCTTCGGTTGTGGTGGCACGCGCCATGGCGGGGCCAAGAGATCTCCACATGTCAGCTTGCCTTCAGTCGTCCAATGTGTCCGCGTGGCTGTCGCATCGCTCAGTTCTCCAGTTCCGCCACCTTGCGCCAATGGGCCATCCGGGCCGAAAACACGCGGTCGAAGTCGTGATCGACGGCAAAGGCGCGGGCTTTGGCGCTGGCCGTCACCAACGCCTCTCGGTCATGGTGCCATCCGGCGACAACATCGGCCAGCGCGGAAACATTGCCAAGCGGGGCCAGCCCGCCACCGCCGCTGCGGGTTTGAACACCGCGCCACATCGCGTTATCGAACCCGGCCACGGCCAGCCCGCAGCCCATCGCCTCCAGATATGTGCAGGAGGGGTCCGATTGACGGTGACAGGACAGGAACACATCGGCCTCTGTGCGATTAACTGGCACCAGCTTGCGCGCAAAATCAACCGGGTCATGCAGACGGACGCGGCCTTCGAACCGGTCAAGCCCGGCGCTAATCTCGGCGCCCGAACTGCCGGTGCCGTAAATATCCAACGTGGCATCAACGCCGCGCGCGGCCAGCATGTCCATGACCGGCAACAGGTCTTGCGCGCCCTTCATAGGCTCCAACCGCCCGGAATGGATGAGCCGCAAGGGCGCGCCATTTCGCAGACGGTCCGCGCGGGCGGTCATCTCTGCCTCTGTGGCCATCATCGACGCGCTTAACCGGTTGTCCAGATACAGATGCGCATCACGCACCAGCCCGCGATAGGCCTCATAGGCCGGGTAGCCATTGAACTGAACCGCATCCGCCCCGCGCAAAGCCGCGCGCAGGCGATGTTCTTGTTTCAACGTCCACAGCGCGGAGCGCGCGCGGCGCAGCGGGTTTCGCTTGCGGTCCATCCACAGAATGCGCAACCGGGTGCCAAGCGTGTATTCCAGCACATAGACAAGTTTTACGCCCAATCCGTGCACCACTGCCGGGAAATCGAGCGCCTCGTGGTCATCCGCCGCCGCCACCAAAAGCGCCACGTCGCGCCCCAGATGCGGCAAGATGGGCGCACCGCGCGGAATGACCGCCAGGTCAAAGCCCAAAGATCCGGGCGGGCAATGCACCCCGAAAGGCAAGGGCAACTCTGCATCGCGCAGCACAACCGATACCGGCCCCGGCCATTCGGCCACATGCCGTTCCATGCCCTGCACGAATTTTGCATCCAGCCACAGCCCATCCTGACGCTGTTGCGCCGGTGCCGTCGAATAAATGACGAGACGATCTGCCATGCCCGTTCCTGCCTTGCCCCCAAGCTATGCGCGTGGCGGTCACAAGGGTCAAGCGTCTTGGCGCGTGTGGCCTCAACTGCCGCGATAGGTGGAAAACCCGAAGGGCGACAGCAAAAGCGGCACATGGTAATGGCTCTCGGGGTCGCTGATCCCGAAGCGGATCGGAACCTCGTCCAAAAACAGCGGGGCGTCACCTGCCTGCCCGGTCGCGCGCAAATAATCCCCGGCGGCGAAAACAAGTTCATACCGGCCCGTGGCAAACTGGCCCTGTGGCAGGATCGGGCTGTCGGTGCGCCCATCCGCGTTGGTGGTCATGCGCGCCAGTTCCGCGCGCTCGGCACCGTCCAGCCGATAGAGCACAATCTCCAACCCGGCGGCTGGCAACCCGCGGGCGGTATCCAGAACATGGGTGGTCAGAAATCCGGCCATGGTGCTCTCCTGCTGTGTGCTTTGCACGCATCTAGCCGCAAGCTCGCGGCAAATACCAGCCCGAGGGCTTGCACCCGGCGCGCAGGTCTTTCAAGAAATTCCAGAAAGCAGAAATGATTATTCTGTATTAACACATAATCACGACCGAACCCGGAGGCCAATGTGCAACGCTACCCACGCAACATGACCGGCTATGGCGCAACGCCGCCCAAGGCCAATTGGCCAGGCGGGGCAAAACTCGCCATTTCACTGGTGCTGAACTACGAAGAAGGCGGCGAGAATTGCATCCTGCATGGCGATGCCGCGTCAGAAGCGTTCCTGTCCGACATTCCCGGCGCCGCCCCTTGGCCGGGCCAGCGCCATTGGAACATGGAATCGATTTACGACTATGGCGCGCGCGCCGGGTTCTGGCGGTTGCACCGCCTGCTCACCGGTCGCAATCTGCCCGTGACCATCTTCGGCGTCGCGATCGCCCTGGCGCGCAGCCCCGAACAGCTCTCCGCCATGCAAAGCGCGGGGTGGGAGATTGCCAGCCATGGGCTGAAATGGGTCGAACACCGCGATATGCCAGAGGATGAGGAGCGCGCCGCCATTGCCGAAGCCATCCGCCTGCACGCGGAAGTGACAGGCGAAGCGCCGCGCGGTTGGTATACCGGGCGCTGCTCGGCCAACACCGTGCGTTTGGTGGCAGAAACCGGCGGTTTCGACTGGATATCAGATACTTATGATGACGACCTGCCGCATTGGATGGAGTTTGGCGACCGCGATCAACTTATCCTGCCCTACACGCTGGAAGCCAATGACATGCGCTTTGCGACCGCGCCGGGCTGGGTCACGGGCCGCGATTTCGAAGATTACCTGACAGACGCCTTCGACACGCTTTATGCCGAAGGGCAGGCAGGTGCGCCCAAGATACTGTCCATCGGGCTGCATTGCCGCCTTGTCGGGCGTCCGGGCAAGATCGCGGGGCTGATGCGGTTTCTGGATCATGCCATGGCGCATGACGGCGTGTGGTTCGCCACGCGGGGCCAGATTGCCGACCATTGGGCCGCGCATCATCCGCATAAACGCGTCGCGCGCCCCCACCAAATGGACCGCGCCACGTTCGTGGCCAAGTTCGGCGGCATCTATGAACACTCCCCATGGGTGGCCGAAGCCGCCCATGCGCTGGAACTTGGCCCCGCACATGACAGCGCGGCAGGGCTGGCCCATGCCATGGCGCGTGCCTTTCGCAGCGGGAGCGCAGAGGCCCGCATGCAGGTCTTGCGCGCCCATCCCGACCTTGCGGGCAAGCTGGCCAGCGCCAAGCGCCTGACCCCCGAATCCACCGCCGAGCAATCGAGCGCGGGCCTCGATGCGCTGACCGATGCAGAGCGCGCGAGCTTCCAGCGCCTGAACACCGACTATGTTGCCAAACACGGCTTTCCCTTCATCATCGCTGTGCGCGACAACACCAAAGACAGTATACTGGCCGCGTTCCAGACCCGCATTGCCAATGACACCGCGACCGAATGCGCCACCGCCTGCGCGCAGGTGGAACGGATCGGCGCGCTGCGGCTGGCGGAACTCCTGCCATGATAGCTTCATCTTGCCAAAAATACTCACGACACGACGGCAAGGGCCGGGCATGACGCAGGTGTTGTTCACTCAACCCCTGACGGCGCAAGCCTTCGCGCCTTTTGGCGATGTGCTGGACGCCACCGGCACGCCTGACAAGCTTATCAATCAGGGGCTCTGCGGGCGGTTCCACGACCGCGCGGCGCTCGATTTTGCACCAGATGGCCGCGCGGGGATATCCATTTTCAATGCCCAACCGCGCGCCCTGCCCTATGCGCTGGACATGGTCGAACGGCACCCCGATGGCTCTCAGGCCTTCGTGCCAATGCACCAAAACCCGTTCCTGGTCATCGTCGCGCCCGACCATGACGGCACCCCCGGCACGCCCCGCGCCTTCGTGACCAATGGCGCGCAGGCGATCAACTTTCACCGCAACGTCTGGCACGGGGTTCTGACACCCCTTGCCGCGCCGGGGCTGTTCGCGGTCATAGACCGCATCGGCCCCACCCCGAACCTGGAGGAGCACTGGTTCACCACCCCCTGGGAGGTGCACACCGCCTGAACATAACACGACCCGACGCGACAAACCCGCCTTGGCGGGATGGTCTCGCGTGTCTTTGGAGGAGGACAGACCATGACAGAAAATTCCCTTGGCACGGCCGCGCAATTGCGCGACGTGGATTATATGCCGCCCATTTACAAAGCGATCCCGCTGGGCGTGCAGCATGTGCTGGCGATGTTCGTGTCGAACGTCACGCCCGCGATCATCGTGGCTGGTGCGGCCGGCTTCGGCTTTGGCTCGAACTCGCCCGATTTCCCGAACCTGATCTACATGCTGCAAATGTCTATGTTCTTTGCAGGCGTGGCGACCTTGATGCAGACCATCACCTTCGGCCCCATCGGCGCGCGTATGCCCATCGTGCAGGGCACGTCATTCGCCTTCATTCCCATTATGATCCCGCTGGTCGCGGGCAAAGGCGTGGATGCGATGGCGGCCGTCATGGGCGGCATTCTTGTGGGCGGCCTGTTTCACGCAGCCCTCGGCACCGTGATCGGGCGCATCCGCTTCGCGTTGCCGCCGCTGGTGACGGGTCTTGTCGTGACCATGATCGGCCTCGCCTTGGTGCGTGTGGGCGTGCAATATGCCGCCGGTGGCGTGCCGGCCATGGGCACCGAGTCTTTCGGCAACCTGCAAAGCTGGTCGGTGGCGCTGGTCGTGATCTTCGTCACCTTGGGCCTGAAATTCTTCACCCGTGGGATGCTGGCCATTTCCGCCGTGCTGCTGGGCTTGCTCGCGGGTTACGCGGTGGCGTTTGCACTGGGGATGGTCAGCTTTAGCAATGTCGGACGCGCTGCCGTCTTCGCCCTGCCCAACCCGCTGCATTTCGGGCTGGAATTCACCGCCGCCGCGATTATCGGGTTCTGCGCCATGGCGTTTGTGTCTGCGGTCGAAACCGTGGGCGATGTGTCGGGCATTGCCAAGGGCGGCGCCGGGCGCGAAGCGACCGACCGTGAAATCTCTGGCGCGACCTATGCCGATGGTCTGGGCACCGCTGTGTCTGGCCTGTTCGGCGCGCTGCCCAATACCAGCTTTAGCCAAAACGTCGGCCTGATCGCCATGACCGGCGTCATGTCGCGCCATGTCGTGACCTTTGGGGCTGTGCTGCTGATCGTGGCGGGGCTGTTCCCAAAAGTGGGCGCGATAATCTCGACCGTCCCCATCGAAGTTCTGGGCGGCGGTGTGATCGTGATGTTCGGCATGGTCGTGGCCGCAGGCATTTCGATGCTGTCAGACGTGCATTGGAACCGCCGCAACATGGTGATTTTCGCCATCGCGCTGTCGCTGGGGCTGGGTTTGCAGCTTGAACCCTCGGCGCTGCAACACCTGCCAGATACGCCGCGCGTGCTGCTGACATCCGGCATCCTGCCTGCGGCCTTCATCGCCATTCTTTTGAACCTTATCCTGCCAAAGGAACTGGCCGGAGAGGCGACCGAAGAAGTGTCCGGCGGGATGCATGGCGCAGGCGCGGGGCTGGACCCGGCGGACCGCACCCGCTAGGCCAATCAGCCGGGTCGCGCTTCATCAAATTTGGCGCGACCCCTTGACGCAAGCGGTCAGAGGTCTCTTATACAAGGCAGCCAATTCATAACGAGAGACGAGGAAAAACATGGCATTCGAACTTCCCAACCTTCCCTATGCGCATGACGCGCTGGCCGATCTGGGCATGAGCGCCGAGACCATGGAATTCCACCATGACATCCACCACAAGGCCTATGTCGACAATGGCAACAAGCTGATCGCCGGCACCGAGTGGGAAGGCAAATCGGTCGAAGACATCATCACCGGCACCTATCAGTCGGGCGCTGTGGCGCAGTCGGGCATTTTCAACAATGCCAGCCAGCACTGGAACCACGTCCAGTTCTGGGAGATGATGGGGCCGGGCACCGGCAGCATGCCGTCCGAGCTGGAAAAGGCGCTGGTCGAGAGCTTCGGTTCCGTCGACAAGTTCAAGGAAGACTTCGCCGCCGCAGGTGCGGGCCAGTTCGGCTCTGGCTGGTGCTGGCTGGTCAAGGACAAGGACGGATCGCTGCGCGTCACCAAGACCGAAAACGGCGTGAACCCGCTCTGCTTTGGTCAGACAGCACTTCTGGGGTGCGACGTGTGGGAGCACAGCTACTACATCGATTTCCGCAACAAGCGCCCTGCTTACCTGTCGAACTTTCTGGAAAAGCTGGTGAACTGGGAAAACGTCGCATCGCGGATGTGATCTGGCCCAGGCTTGAACGTGGAAAGGGCGCTCCGATGGGGCGCCCTTTTTTTGTCTTGCGCTTTTGGCGCGGAACAAGGGCGCAGCCCGCCGCGCCATCGGCGGGCCGTCCCGCGGCCTGCCGATTGGCTACCACAGTCACGCAGATCGCATGACTTGCGGATTTGGCTGCCATAAAGCGCTGCCAAACATCGGTCGGATCGGCAGTCCCCGGCCCGCCGCTGGCGCTCTGTTGCGCAGTTACCGCAAACACTTGCACCCCATGCAACGCGGCCTTGCATCCCTGTCGCTTGTGTTGCGGCGCAGCATGTCCCATCTCTGGCTCAAGTTAACGCAAACACCAATTGGAGCCTTTGACATGACCGCGCTTCTCAGCACACTTCAGACACGCCTGCAAAAACGCGCCGCATACGCCCGCACCAAGGCAGAGATCGAAGCCATGCCGCTCAACGTGGCAATCGACCTTGATATCTACCAACCCGATGCCGCCAAGATCGCGGCGCAGGCTGTTTACGGGCGCTGACCCAGCTTTTCCAGCAGCGCCAGACGAATCGCGGGGGGCACGAATTTCGTGACATCCCCGCCCAACCGCGCGATTTCCTTGACCAGTTTCGACGCAATCGCCTGATGCCGAGCCTCTGCCATCAGGAACACGGTCTCGACACTGTCATCCATCGCGCGGTTCATACCGACCATCTGGAATTCATATTCGAAATCCGTGACCGCGCGCAGCCCACGAATGATGATCGACGCTCCCACCTCATGAGCACAATCGATCAGCAGGTTCTCGAACGGATGCGCCACGATCTCGACACCCGTGCGCGCCGATAACACGGCCACTTCCGCCTCTATCATCGCCACACGTTCTTCCAACGTGAATAACGGCCCCTTGTCGCGGTTGATCGCCACGCCGATCACCAGCCGGTCCACAAGCAGCGCCGCGCGCGTGATGATGTCGACATGGCCCAGCGTCAGCGGGTCAAAGGTTCCGGGGTATAATCCGATGCGCATTCTGTCCCTCGCGGTTTTGCGCCACGCAACAATATTGCGCCGCAAAACGCAACCCTTCGCATCAATAGCCTGCGATCATTCCGGTCAGCGCGTCTTTCTCAAGTTGCAACTCCGACAGGCGCGCCGCGACCACATCCCCGATGGAAATCAGAGCGATCATCTTGCCATCTTCCATGACGGGCAAATGACGAAACCGTTTCGCAGTCATGGTTTGCAGCACCATATCCGCATCGTCACTCGGGGTGCAGCTGAACACGTTGCGGGTCATAACCCCATCGACCGTATCTGCCATGCAGGCGGCACCACGCCGCCCCAGTTCGCGCACGATATCGCGCTCCGACAAGATCCCCTCAACCGCCGTGCCATCGGGTGATATCACCACCGCACCGATGCGCTTGTCCGACAACATTTGCGCGGCCTGGGTCAACGAACTGCCGGGCGGCAGGGTGACAACCCCGCCACCGACCTTGTTGCGCACGATCTGACTGACAAGCATGAGCGTTCCTCCTTCGCTGGCGGGCCGCAGCCTCTGCGACACCGTATCACAGCATCCGCCAGCAAGCCCGCCGCTGTCAAGCCGGACGATCAGACCGCCGCGCGGATCGCCGTTTCGAATTCGGAACACAGCATCCCGATCTCCTCCACCCCGACCGAGACCCGAAAGAAGCCTTCGGTGATGCCAAGTGCGGCGCGCCCCTCGACCC
Source organism: Roseinatronobacter domitianus (assembly GCF_023336755.1). GTDB lineage: Bacteria > Pseudomonadota > Alphaproteobacteria > Rhodobacterales > Rhodobacteraceae > Roseinatronobacter > Roseinatronobacter domitianus. Next base: position 16,902 of record NZ_JALZWP010000006.1, read on the forward strand.
CAAGCGCCCGGTGCGAGGAACTGGCCGGATGCGACAATGTCGTGCCGATATCGCCAAGCGTCGGCGCAAAGGCAATATTCGGGGCAGCCTGCGTCAACCGGTTGGCAGCCGCGCGCCCGCCTGCAATCTCGAAACTCACCATATGACCACCGCGCGCGCCCAGCAGCGCCACGGCGCGGTTGTGGTCGGGGTGGTCGGGGCGCGTGGGGTAAAGCACGCGCGTCACCCCCGGAAGGCCCGCGATATGATCGGCCAGCGCCGCCGCATTCGCTTCTGCCCGGTCATAGCGCAGCTCGAAAGAATACAGCCCCCGCTCCGCCAGCCAGCAATCGAACGGGCTGGGGGTGAGCCCCACCGTCACCGCGAAATCATAGATTGCCTTGTGATGGCCCGCGTCACCTGCGGCCACATAACCCAAGGTCGCATCCGAATGCCCTGCCAGCATCTTTGTCACCGAATGCACCACCACATCGGCACCGTGGTCGAACGGCACATATCCACGCGGCGTCGTAAAGGTGTTGTCTACGACCACCAATACGCCGCGCGCCTTTGCACCGGCGATGATCGCCTCCATATCGGCCACCCGCAGCGTCGGGTTCGACACGACCTCCAGCAGGATCAGCTTTGTCTCGGGCCGGATCGCGGCCAGAAATGCCGCCGCATCGGTCGGATCGGCCAGCGAGGTGGCAATCCCCAAACGCGGCAAATCCTCGCGCATCAAACGCAAGGATCGCCCATAAAGCTGGTCGCCCCCCAACACATGATCGCCCGCGCGGGTCAGCCCCATCAGAACCGCCGCAACCGCCGCCATGCCAGACCCCAGCACAAGCCCATCCCGCGCGCCTTCCAACTGGTCAAGCTTGCGCGCCAATACATCGGCATTGGGGTGGCCTTCGCGCGCATAGGTATAGCCCGATGCGCGGCCCTCATATTGCGCATCCAGCGTGTCAGGGTCGGGCGAGGCATAGACCACAGACGGCTGTATCGGCGTGCCCACGGCCCGCGACACAGTTTCAGGCCAGGCCATCCGGCGCACAAGGCTCTCATGTTCACTCATTGTCATCTCCTCGATTTCATCCTTGCAAAAATATCCTGGGGGAGTCGCGCAGCCGCGCGACGGGGGCAACGCCCCCGCGCGGTCACGCGCCGCCGCGCGGCCCCCTCGATGGGGGCCAAGCGGCGCCCCCTTTACCGGTCGGGCGGCCTCACAAGCCGCGCATGTTCCTGAATCGCGAAACGGTCGGTCATGCCAGAGACATAATCCGCCACAATCCGTGCCAGCGCCGTTTCATCACGTGCGCTCTCGACATCCTTGCGCCATTCTACCGGCAACAGCTCCGGCCGCGCCATGAATAGCGGGAACAGGTCTTCCACCATCGTCGTGACCTTCGCGCGCATCTCGACCACGCTGGGGGCGCGATACATGCGGGTGAACAGGAACTGCCGGATCACCTTCAATTCGCGAAACAGCCGGTCTGAAAACCGGATGATCGTCAGCCCCAGATCGCGGATATCCTGCGCCGTCTGCAAATCTGCCGGCCCAAGCCGGGTGCCTGCCACCAGCAGCACATCCTCCACCATCACACCGAAGACCCGGCGCAACGCCTCATGGCGGCGACGCATCACCTCCAGCCCCGGATACAGCTTGTCCACCTCGGCGAAAGCCGGGCCGGTGATTGGCAGCTCCATCAAATCCGCTTCGGTGAACAGGCCAGAGCGCAAGCCGTCATGCAGGTCATGGTGGTTATAGGCGATGTCATCAGCAATGGCCGCAACTTGCGCTTCGGCGCTGGCATAGCCCGACAATTCCAGATCGAACCCCGCATTGCATTCGGCCAGCGCATAGGGCAACGCCGCACCCTTTAGCGGATGTCCTGCGGCATCTGTCACCGGCCCGTTATGCTTGGCAATACCTTCCAGCGTTTCCCATGTCAGGTTCAGCCCGTCGAAATCGGCGTAATGGCGTTCCAGTTTGGTCACGATGCGCAGGGCTTGGGCGTTATGGTCAAAGCCGCCATAGGGCGCCATCAATTCGCAAAGCGCATCTTCGCCCGTGTGTCCGAAAGGCGGGTGGCCCAGATCATGCGCCAGCGCAATCGCTTCGGCCAGATCGGTGTTCAACCCCAAAGCGGCGGCCAAAGTGCGCGCCACCTGTGCCACCTCTATCGAATGTGTCAGCCGCGTGCGGTAATAGTCGCCTTCATGCTCTATAAAGACCTGCGTTTTGTGTTTCAGCCGTCGAAACGCGCTCGAATGGATGATCCGGTCGCGGTCGCGCTGAAACGGCGAGCGAAACGTGCTCATCGCTTCAGTATGCGCACGCCCGCGCGATTGCTCGGGCTGTGTGGCAAAGGGTTTCAACATGATCTCTCCGTCCGGCTTGCCCCGCGCGGTTTGCGCGCTTATATCAGAGTGGAGTTATCAGGAATACACCACGAAAAGGCGCATCCATGTCCCTCGCCATCCCTCCACGCGTCAGTGACCGGGCCTTTGCCCGCTTGGCCGAGATTGCCGAAGATGCCGGTGAGGTCAAGGCCTTGCGGGTCGCTGTCGATGGTGGCGGCTGTTCCGGGTTCCAGTATGACATTCGCTTTGATGACCCGGCCGAAGATGACCTTGTGCTGGAGCGCGACGGGCATAAAGTGCTGGTCGACCCGGTGTCGCTGCCATTCCTGGAGAATGCTGTCATCGACTTTTCAGAGGATTTGATCGGCGCACGCTTCGTCATCGACAATCCCAATGCCTCTTCCAGTTGCGGTTGCGGCATCAGCTTTTCGATGTAGGCTATAATTGCTGCGCCTGACAGTAATGTTTCTTGAATCTTCCGGCACCTTCCTCAATTCTGAGGCAACAGCAGGGAGATGACATGAAACCGGAAGCCATCACGAACAGTTATAAACGCTGGGCGCCGATCTACGACGCGACCTTTGGCAAGATCACCCATGCCGGCAGACATCACGCCACACAGGTCGCCAACCAGATTGGCGGTGACGTGCTGGAGGTGGGTGTCGGCACCGGGCTTGCGTTGCCATTCTATGCGCCCGGAATCAGCGTCACGGGGATAGATTTTTCCGACGACATGCTGGACCGCGCGCGCGCGAAGGTGGACGAGGAAAACCTGACCCACGTCAAGGATTTGCGCCAGATGGACGCGCGCAATCTGGACTTCCCCGATAACAGTTTCGACACGGTCGTCGCCATGCACCTTATTTCTGTGGTGCCTGACCCCGAACAGGTCATGGCGGAAATGGCCCGTGTCTGCAAACCCGGCGGGCAAATTCTGGTGGTCAATCATTTTGCCCGTGACGAAGGTTGGCTGGCGTGGTTCGAACGTAAATTCGCACCCTTTGCCGATTTACTTGGCTGGCATTCCAACTTCCCCAAGGACCGCGTTCTTGGGGTCAGCGCGCTGAATCTGGTCGAAGAAAAGCACCTGACCAAACTGGGCCTGTTCACCTTTCTGCGTATGCAAAAGGCCGTCTGAGCCGGGATGACCGGGCCATCACGGCCCGGCCAGTCTTTTATTTATAGGCTTTGATCTGGCCCGATTTCAGGCGGTGCATGTAGCTGTCAAGCTCGCGTTTCACGATTGGCATCAGCAGATACAAGCCAATCACGTTGACCACGCCCATGGCGAACAATGCGGCATCCGAGAAATCCAGCACCGACCCAAGGCTCGACACGGCCCCAACAAAGACGAAGAAACAGAACATGACCTTGAAGACCAGTTCCTTGGACTTGCCTTCGCCAAACAGGTAGGTCCAGCCCTTCATCCCGTAATACGACCATGTAATCACGGTCGAAAACGCAAACAGGATGACGGCCACCGACAGCGCATAAGGCGCCCAGCCAAAGACCGACCCAAAGGCCGCAGAGGTCAGCGGCACACCCGGCGCAACATTGCCCACAGTGGCCACGCCGCCCGCATCATTCAGGATGTAACGACCTGTCTCTGCGTCGATCATCAATTGTTGCGTGATGATAATGACCAGCGCCGTCATGGTGCACACGATGACCGTGTCGATCAGCGGTTCCAGCAAAGAGACAAACCCTTCGGTGATCGGCTCGTTGGTGCGCACCGCTGAATGGGCGATGGCGGCAGACCCGATCCCGGCTTCGTTGGAAAAGGCCGCGCGCCGGAACCCTTGAATGATCGCGCCGACAATGCCGCCCACGATCCCGCTATCGGTAAACGCCCCGCGAAAGATTTCGCCAACAGCCCACAGGATCATATCTGCATTGGCGATCAGGATCAGCAGGCCAACACCCAGATAGCCGATCCCCATGATTGGCACGACCTTTTCCGTCACCCGTGCGATGGATTTGATGCCGCCGATAATCACCACGAACACGATTCCCGACAGCACAAGCCCTGTCACCCATGCAGGCACGCCCAGCACGCTTTGCACCTGACTGGCGGCCTGATTGGCCTGAAACATGTTGCCGCCGCCCAAGGCGCCCAGCACGCAAAAGATGGAAAACAGCACCGCCATGAACTTGCCAAGCGGCAGGCCGCGCTCGCGAAAGCCCTTTTCCAAGTAATACATCGGCCCGCCCGAAACGGTGCCATCGGCGTATTCATTGCGGTATTTCACGCCCAGAGTGCATTCGGTAAACTTGGTCGCCATGCCCAGAATACCCGCAAGGATCATCCAGAACGTGGCCCCGGCCCCGCCAATGCTGACCGCAACCGCCACACCGGCAATGTTGCCCAAGCCCACGGTGCCCGACAGGGCCGTTGCCAGCGCCTGAAAATGGCTGACCTCGCCCGCGTCCTTGGGGTTAGAGTATTTGCCGCGCACAAGGTCCAGCGCATGGCGAAAGGCGCGAAACTGGATAAACCCGAAATAGAGCGAAAAAACAACTGCGCCGATCACCAGCCAGCCCACGATCCATGGGATACTGGTTCCGGGCAGGTTCGCGAAGATCAGCGCCACGAACCACCCGGTCGCAGCCGAAAATACCCCGTCAATCGTTTCTCCAATATTGGCCTGCGCCGGGGCCGCGGTCAAAAGCGCCAAAATGGCAGCGATACCATAACGTGTCATAAGCGTGCCTCCTGGCATTACGGGACAATTGTGCAAGGCACCGGCGCAACCTGCGCCAAGCTGCCTGCGACAGAACCAAACAGCCGCGCGGTCAGCCCGGACTGGCCCATCCGTCCGACCACGATCTGCGTCGCGTCGCACTCCTTGGCGATATCACACAAGGTTTCGGCCACATGGCCGTAGCGGACCACGCAGTCCGCCGCCAACCCATGCTCTGACAAGGTCTTCTGCATCGGCCCAAGGATCATGGTTTCGGCCCGCACCACTTCCTGCAAGCGCCGCGCATGACGCTCTTCCAGTTCTTCTTTGGTCAGGAAGGAATAGGGCGACCATTCCAGCACATGGGCCAGCACCACCTTGGCATCTGCCGCCTTGGCGCGGTCGATCGTGTAACTTAGCGCACGGTGGCTGGCGCTGCTGCCATCCACCGCGATCAGATATATTTCTGTCATAATACTCTCCTGTTGCCTGATCTTTTCAGTCAGTGACGGCGACATAACAAACATGTGACACACGTTTTTCCGAAAATGCCCTGCCTGCACGGCAGTCACGCGAAGAAAATCGACAGTGATGGCGCGATACTGATGAAAGTTACGCGCAAGCTATGCGGGCGGTAAAATACCCCACCGCGCCAGATTGTCGCGGCCTGGACCCCAATGCGTGCGGCCAAGGGCTTGCCCCATTGGCGGCGCTTGACTACACCAACCGGGTAGCAGCAAGAGCCAGACGCCATGACCGACACGACCGCCGCGCGCGACGCGCGGGCCAAATCGAAGAATATCTCGGCCCTGCGCGGTCTTTGGCCTTTCATCCTCCCCTACCGCATCTTGCTGATCGTGGCGATTGCGGCACTGGTCTCGACCGCCGCGATTACGCTGGCGCTGCCCTTGGCCGTGCGCCGCGTGGTAGACGGGTTCGAGGCCCGTGAAATGGCCATGCTGAACCAATATTTCGGTGCAGCTCTGGGCTTGGCGGGGCTGCTCGCGCTTGGCACCGGCCTGCGGTATTATTTCGTCACGCGCTTGGGCGAACGCATCGTGGCCGATATCCGCAAGGCGCTCTTTGCCCGCGTCATCGACCGCTCGCCCGCGTTTTACGAACGGATCATGACGGGCGAAGTGCTCTCGCGCCTGACCACCGACACCACGCTTATTCAGTCGGTCATCGGGTCGTCGGTGTCGATCGCGCTGCGCAACGCGCTGATGCTGCTGGGCGGGCTGGTACTGCTCGGCTTGACCTCGGCCAAGCTGACCGGCTTCGTGCTGCTGATGGTGCCGGTCATCATCGTGCCCATCGTGGTCATGGGGCGCAAGCTGCGCAAACTGTCGCGCGAAAATCAGGATTGGATCGCCGCCAGTTCCGGCAACGCGTCCGAAGCCCTCAGCGCCGTGCAGACCGTGCAGGCCAATACCGCCGAAGCCACCAGCCGCGCCGAATTCGACCGCGTCACGGAAGTCAGCTTCGACGTGGCGCGCAAACGGATCTTTACCCGTGCGTTGCTGACCGTGGTGGTCATTTTCCTTGTCTTCGCGGGCATTCTTGGCACGCTTTGGGTCGGCGCGCGCGATGTGTCGGCGGGCATCATGACACCGGGGGAATTGGCGCAATTCGTGATTTACGCGGTGATCGTCGCCGGGTCCGTGGGCGCGCTGTCGGAAATCTGGTCAGAGCTGCAACGCGCAGCGGGCGCGACAGAACGGCTGGTGGAACTGCTGGTCGCCATCGACACGGTTCTGGACCCTGACGTGCCCCGCGCCTTGCCCCGCCCGGCACGCGGCGAGGTGCGGTTCGACAACGTGACCTTCACCTACCCCACACGGCCCGATGAGCGCGCGCTGAACGGCGTCACGCTCAATGTGCAACCGGGCGAAACCGTGGCACTGGTCGGCCCCTCCGGTGCGGGCAAAACCACCATCCTGCAACTGCTGATGCGGTTTTATGACCCAGCGCAAGGCGCTGTGATGATCGACGGGATGGACCTGCGCGACATGGCCCGCACCGATTTCCGGCAGGTCATGGCGCTGGTGCCGCAAGACCCGATGATCTTCGCCACCTCGGCGTTGGAAAACATTCGCTACGGGCGGCCCGGTGCTACGGATGGCGAAGTGAAGGCCGCCGCAACCGCCGCCGCCGCCGATGAGTTTATCGAAAAACTGCCCAAAGGGTATATGACCGAGTTGGGCGAGCGCGGCGTGATGCTGTCGGGCGGGCAACGCCAACGCATCGCCATCGCCCGCGCCATCCTGCGCGACGCGCCGATCCTGCTGCTGGACGAGGCGACCTCGGCGCTGGATGCCGAGTCAGAGGCCGCCGTGCAACACGCGGTCGACCACCTGTCGAAAGACCGCACCACACTGGTGATCGCGCACCGTCTGGCAACGGTAAAGCAGGCCGACCGGATCGTGGTATTCGAGGAAGGCCGCATCGTCGCGCAAGGGAAGCATGACGAACTGGTGGCCGAGGGCGGGCTATACGCGCGACTGGCGCGGTTGCAGTTCACGGCGGATCGGGCGGCTTGAGGGCACCAATGCGCTATAATTTGACACCAGCACGCTACCCTTTGCCTAAAACCTTCTTCAAGCTTTGAGCAATAGCATCTGGTAGTCTTTCTAGAGCTGACTGAACCGTTGCATCAGTAGACGATGACGACTTTCCGGTGGTCGTCGAGTTTTGTTGCCCAAACATACGTCTCACCAACTCCGCTTTAATAGCCTGCTGTTCAGAAATCTCCAAGCTGGCGATGAACGGATCCAGAGCTTTCGTCTCAAGAGCATAAGATCGAAGCTGTTTCTCGTTGTCTCGGTGGATCTTTGATTGTCGCGAAGTATATCCTGCAGCTAGCAAAAAGATCGCAGTGAGAGAAGATGCTGTTATAATTTCTGGCCAATTCATACCCGCATCCGCGCTTTGTTGGAATCCGAAAAAATACTTAATACCAAGCCAAAAAACTGCCAGCGTCAGGCACCCTAAAGAAATCCAACGCCAGCGGTCCGCTTCTGCCTTTTCTTCACCAGCACTCTTTTGATAGCCACCAGCAACACTATCACGACCAACTAATTTATGAATTTCGAGCACGGAGATATGCTTTTGCCGCATATCTTCTATTATTGCTTCTCCGTCTTCGGTTAAACGATTAATAATTTCTTGAAGTCTTCTTTCTTGTTCTTCGGCAAGCTCGCTTCTTTGTGCCTCAGATTTTTGTTTCGTTTCTATTAAGAAGTCGCCAAACTGCTTCTCTCGCCCAATTTGCGCGTCCGAATGCTCTTTAGCGTTTTCGGTCTGTATCTCTGTAAAAGCACTCTGCCATTCTGCTATTCTTTGCTGCGTCGTCACCTCAAGATCGTCTATGGCTTTTTGAAGTGCTGACTGTCTTTCATCGACTTTTTGTAATGAAGTCATAACCTCATCTAAGCGCGAATGGCTTTCGTTAGCGGATGCCTCCATTGATGTAGAAAACGAAACGAAGGCTTCCTCCGCCTTTTTAATTACCCGCGCAGATTCGAGAGAACGCGAAAGGCCCGCCAACTGATACACTTGAGGAGCATATTGACTGATGTGATTGTTTGCAGCCTGCAAGTAACTTGTCTGTGGCGAAGCAGCATATGCCTGTAGCTGTTGAAAAAATGGAGGCTGCTGAAGGTGTTGTTGAAGCTGGTCAATTAATTTTTGTGGAACGAAGTCCCCATCCAAACCAGAGATGACGCTCGCCAGCGTTTCGAGAATTTTTCGCAAACGCCTTCGTTCTTCTTCGAACTCTAGGTCCGTGTCCTCGACTTCTACATCTAACCAAGCAGATGCGTGGCGTAGCGTTTCATGAATAGGATGACTCTCAAATTCATTCTTCCAACGAGACAATATCGTGTCCTTGCTCTGAGTTGTTCCTTTGGAATACTAGCACAAACGAAGTCAACTCCAAGCTGTAGAAATAGGAACCCTCTACTCAAACTTCGCCCTGATCCGCCGCACCATCCCCCAGACCCCCAGCACCACCACGGGGGCCAGCACCGCCATGGCGACGGGTTTCGACACGCCCGCAGGTTCCGCCAAGGGCATGACCAGATAGGCCACCAGATTCACCGCGTAATAGCTGATGGCGACGACCGACAGCCCCTCGACCGTGTGTTGCAGGCGCAGTTGCAGGTCGGCGCGTTTGTCCATGCTGGCGAGCAGTTCCTGGTTCTGGGCCGAGCGTTCCACATCCACCCGAGTGCTTAACAACTGCCCCGCCCGCATGGCGCGTTCGGCCATCTTGGCCAGCCGCGCTTCGGCGGATTTGACGGTCCGCATGGCCGGGTCAAACCGGCGCATCATGAATTCATTCAGGGTCTGGCGGCCATTGAACCGCGCCTCGCGCAAAACCTCGATACGTTGATGCACCAGCGCCTCATAGGCACCCGTTGCGCCGAACCGAAACGAGGATTCGACCACCATATTCTCCAACTCGGACGAAATGCGCAAAAGCTGTTCCAGCGTTTCTTCAGATTTCGAGCCGCCATCGTTCATGGCGCGGGTCAACCGGGTCAGTTCATCATCCAGCGCGCCCATTTGCGGTGACATGCCGCGCGCGCGCAGCAGCCCCAGCATGGAGATTGTCTTGTAGGTCTCTATCTCGCACATGCGCTGCACGATGCGCCCCACGCGCCGCCCCCCGGTGCCCTTTTTCACAAACAGCGCCATGCGGATATGGCCCGCCGCATCAATCCGGAAATCGCTGGCAATGACCCCGACCCCGTCCAGAACGCTCGATGCGGCAAGGCTTTCGGGAACGAACCAGTCCAGCATCTTGTCGATCATGTCGTCGGGATTGTCGGGCATCACCTCTACGCGCATGATGATGGATGTCAGGCGATTGCCCGGTGCGTCGGCCAGCCAGTCCGCCGGGTAGACATCGAAGCTGGACGGATCAAAAGGCCGGTCGGTCAGCCCCTGCTCAAAGGTGGTATATGTCACGAACTCTGTATGGCTTTCCCACTTCATGTGGTAGCGGCCCATATCGGTCGAGAAATGCGTGGCATCGGGCGCGGGGTGCACGGCGCCATGCCGCTCCAGCAGCGCCAGCAGATGCGCCCGATCGTCCCCGCGCGAGCGTTTGGCCGCAAAGCGGGGTGGCTTGATCGCAAGGAAGGTCGCCGTCGCCGGGGCCGTGATCTTGGCCGCCGGGCGCGCGTGCAATTCGTTGACCATAGCATAACGGTCGGGATGGTCCTGGATGGGCGGCATGGGGCTGACCTTGGGCTGGCACTGTGTGCGTTTGGCCTTAAAGCATATTCTGCACCGCCGCAAAGGAAAGCCCGTATGCGGTGTCCCGGCGCATACTTGCAACCGGGCAACAGGTGGGTTCAATGCAAACCGCCGCCCCGAAGGGCGGCGGTTGCAAGTTTGGGTGTTCCCGCCAGATCAGTCGATCATCGGCAGCAAGCTGTCGAAGCTGGCCTTTGCATCGCCGTAGAACATGCGGGTGTTGTCCTTGTAGAAGAGCGGGTTTTCGATGCCGGAATAGCCGGTGCCCTGCCCGCGCTTGGACACGAACACTTGTTTCGCTTTCCAGACCTCCAGCACCGGCATACCGGCGATGGGCGAGTTCGGGTCGTCTTGCGCCGCGGGGTTCACGATGTCGTTCGAGCCGATGACGATCACAACATCCGTCGATGACAGGTCATCATTGATCTCGTCCATCTCCAGCACGATGTCGTAAGGCACCTTGGCTTCGGCCAGCAGCACGTTCATATGCCCCGGCAAGCGGCCTGCCACGGGGTGGATGGCGAAACGCACCTCTTTGCCCTGCGCGCGCAGCTTGCGGGTCAGTTCCGCGACCGTCTGCTGGGCTTGCGCCACGGCCATGCCGTAGCCCGGCACGATGACGATACTATCAGCCTCGTTCAGTGCGCTGGCCACGCCGCCCGCGTCAATTGCGACCTGTTCGCCTTCAACCGCCATCTGGTCGCCCTTGGCTGCACCGCCAAAGCCGCCCAGAATGACGCTGACAAAGCTGCGGTTCATGGCCTTGCACATGATGTAGGACAAGATTGCACCGCTGGAGCCAACAAGCGCGCCCACCACGATCAGCAGGTCATTGCCAAGGCTGAAACCGATGGCCGCTGCCGCCCAGCCCGAATAGCTGTTCAGCATCGAGACCACCACCGGCATGTCGGCACCACCGATGCCCATAATCAGATGATACCCGATAAAGAGCGCCAGAAGCGTCAGCAGAACCAGCGTCCAGCTGCCCATGCCGCCAAGGTAGGCGAACATCAGCAGCAAAGACCCAGCCGCCGCAGCCGCGTTCAGCAAGTGGCCGCCAGGCAGTTGTTTGGCGCCAGTGTCGACCTTGCCTGCCAGCTTGCCATAAGCAATAACCGACCCGGTGAAGGTGACAGCCCCAATCCAGATGCCCAGAACCAATTCGACCCGCAGAATCGTAATCTCGACTGAAGATTTCTTGGCAATCAGCTGACCGAAGGACGACAGCCCATCGTTGATCTCTTTGGGCAGGCCAATGGCGGTATACCCATCTGCGCCCACCGCGCCGAAGATCAGCTCATTCGCGGAATAAATCGCAGAGATCGCATTAATCATGATGTCGGCGTTGAAGCCGACGATCACGGCCGCCAGACCGACAAGGCTGTGCATGATGGCCACCAGCTCTGGCATCTGGGTCATCTGAACCTTGGTGGCCAGTTGGTAGCCCACGGCGGCACCCAGTGCGATCAGCACCAACGACGCCATCCAAAGCCCCTGCCCCGGTCCGATCAGCGTGCCGATAATGGCGATCGCCATGCCCGCAATGCCATACCAGACCGCGCGTTTCGCGCTTTCCTGGCCCGACAACCCGCCAAGCGACAGGATGAACAAAACTGCCGCGACCACATAGGTCGCAATCGTGAATCCGTATTCCATACCTGATCCCCCGCCTTACGATTTCTGGAACATGGCGAGCATGCGCCGTGTCACGAGGAAGCCGCCGAAAATATTGATCGACGCCATGAAGATGCCAGCCGCCGCCAGAACGGTGATCAGCAGGCTCGACGATCCGATCTGGATCAGCGCGCCAAGGATAACGATGGACGAAATCGCGTTCGTCACCGCCATCAGTGGCGTGTGCAGCGAATGCGCGACATTCCAGATAACCTGGAAGCCAATGAACACCGAGAGCACAAACACGATGAAATGCTGCATGAAGCTGGCGGGCGCGACCAGCCCCACGGCCAGCAGCAGAACTGCCGCGACCGCAATCAGCGTCACCTGTTGCTTGGTCTGTGCCTTGAACGCGGCCACCTCGTTGGCGCGCTTTTCTTCGGGCGTCAGTTCCTTCACCTTTTCCTTCGGCTTGGCCGCAATCGCGGCCACCTTTGGGGGCGGCGGCGGGAAGGTGATCTCGCCCGCATGGGTCACGGTCGCGCCGCGGATGACATCATCTTCCATGTTATGGTTGACGACACCGTCCTTCTCGGGCGTCAGGTCGGTCAGCATGTGGCGAATGTTGGTCGCATAGAGCGTGGACGATTGCGTCGCCATGCGCGACGGGAAATCGGTGTAACCAACGATAATCACGCCGTTTTCCGTGACAACGCGCTCATCCATCACGGTCAGGTCGCAGTTGCCGCCCTTTTCGGCGGCAAGGTCGATGATAACCGATCCCGGCTTCATCATCTTGACCATGTCTTCGGTCCAGAGCTTTGGCGCAGGGCGGCCCGGGATAAGCGCCGTGGTGATGACGATATCTGTTGTGGGTGCGAGTTCGCGGAACTTCGCCAGTTGCTTTTCGCGGAATTCGGGGCTGGAGGGGGCGGCATAGCCACCCGTTGCCGCGCCGTCCTGCGCCGGTTCGTCAAATTCAAGGAACACGAATTCCGCGCCCATCGATTCGATCTGCTCGGACACTTCCGGGCGCACGTCGAAGGCCATCGTGATGGCCCCAAGCGAGGTGCTGGTACCAATGGCGGCCAGACCGGCCACACCGGCCCCCACGATCAGCACGCGCGCAGGCGGGATTTTGCCGGCCGCCGTCACCTGACCGGTAAAGAAACGGCCAAAATTGTTGCCCGCCTCGATCACCGCGCGGTAACCCGCGATATTGGCCATGGATGACAACGCATCCATCTTCTGGGCGCGGGAAATACGCGGCACCATGTCCATCGCGATCACGGTCGCGCCGGTGTCTTTCGCGGCCTCCAGCATGGCTTCGTTCTGGGCCGGCCAGAAGAAGGAAATCAGCGTCTGCCCCGCGCGCAGGCGCGTGACCTCGGCTTCTTCCGGCTCACGCACCTTGATGACGATATCAACCGCATCCACCAGCGCCTGCGCATCGGCCACCACGGTCACACCCGCGCCCTCATAGGTCGCGTCATTGAACCCGGCAGCAACGCCTGCGCCCGACTGCACGAAACACTCATGCCCCAGTTTTTGCAACTGCGCCGCAGAGTCCGGCGTCAGCGACACACGGGCTTCGCCCGACTTGATCTCTTTTAAGGCCCCGACTTTCACGCGTCGTCCCCCTTTGCTGGTTGTAGCGCCTGTGATGCGGGCAGGTCCCGCGTTCTTTTCGATCTTGCGCCTGCATAGCCCGCGCAAGAATATTTCACAAGGCACCAATAAACGTTACGATAAGCACGCTGCGGCGGTGCAGCATCCCTCCCTCATCCTGACGCAACGTCCATTGCGGAAATCGTCCCGATTTGCAAGAGTGGCAGAGCATTTCCGACCAATCCGGACCAACATGCGACCCGGTGTCGCGACGACTTGGCGCGTTGCGCGCCGCGATCACAGCCAGCGGCGGGTGCGTTGGAAAAACGCTTCGGCCTCTGGCCCGAAGGCCGCGCACAAGCGGGCTTCTTCGGGTTCGATAAATCGCCGCGTCAGGATGCGCGCCAGCACAGGCACCAGCACCAGCCCGACCACCGACCCCCAAACCAAGGCCAAGCCACCCAAGAGCAGCAGGTCGGCCAGGTAAATCGGGTTGCGCGATAGCCGGTATAACCCGCCGGTAATCAGCTTGGCAGGTGTTTCATGCGGCACAATGGTTGACCGCGCGCGCAAGAAACTGAATGCCGCAATGGCCATGATCGCAAGCCCCGCCCAGAATATCAGGTTGCCAATGGCCGTCAGCGCCCCGACCTGAAATGCCGGGCCAAGCAGCAGGGCTTCCGCCTTGGCCAGCCCCAAAGCGCCCAGCAACCAGACCGGCGGGTAATCCAGTGTCAGCCTCATGGCTGGAACGCCGCGCGGCCGCCTTGCAACACCAGCGCGTTGTCATGCCCCATCAGCCGGGCGACCAGCATGGCCTGCGACGACAGCACCGCCGTATCGCAATACATCACCACCAGGCCGGTATCGGGCAGCTCATCAGCGCGCGCGACGATCTCGCGCCATTCAATATTGATCGCGCCGTCAATCGCATCGGCTGCAAAGCTGTCGGCGCTGCGCACATCGACAAATGTGACCCCCGGCAGAATATCTTCGGTCAGTTGCGCGGGCTGGATCACGCCCTCGACATAGCCTGCGAAATCCAGATAGCCGCCGATCTCGTCAGCAAGGTCGCTGGCGCGCAGCGGTGCGCTGGTCAGTATAAGCGCGGCAAGGACCGGGACCAGTAAATTGCGCATAACATCCTCCTACGGAATACATGGCGACATTCAATTACGCGCATCTGAATTGCAAGTGTCTTGACCTTTGCCCCGCGTCCCGCCACCGATAGAGGATAATGAAGGACACCGCCCATGACCGATTTTGCCCACACCCGCACCATGTTCGATCTGCCCGAGGGGGTGATCTATCTGGACGGCAACTCGCTCGGCCCCCTGCCGCGTGCAGCAAAGGACCGCGTCGCGCGGGCCATTGCCGATGAATGGGGGCAGATGCTGATTACCGGCTGGAACAAGGCCGGATGGATGGACCTGCCCGCGCGCGTGGGCGACCGTGTGGGGCGGCTGGTCGGGGCGCAGCCGGGCACCGTGGTCATGGGCGACACATTGTCGATCAAGGTCTATCAGGCGCTGGCCTCTGCTCTGGAACTGCGGCCCGAGCGGCGGGTGATCCTGTCCGATACCGGCAATTTCCCGTCCGACCTGTATATGGCCGAAGGACTGTGCCGCACGCTTGGGGCGGATTACGCGCTGAAAACCGTTGTCCCCGAAGCGGTCGAGGACGCGATTGACGACCATGTCGCCGTGCTGATGATAACCGAAGTGGACTACCGCACTGGGCGCAAACATGACATGGCACGCCTCATCGCCAAGGCCCATGCGGCGGGTGCGCTGGTAGTCTGGGATCTGGCGCATTCGGCGGGTGCAATCCCGGTGGACCTAACCGGCGCGAACACCGATTTTGCCGTGGGGTGCAGCTACAAATACCTCAATTCCGGCCCCGGCGGCCCGGCCTTCATCTATGTGGCACCCCGCTTGGCCGACAAAGTGCGCCCGGCGCTTTCGGGCTGGTTGGGGCACGAAGCACCGTTTGCCTTTGACCTCGATTACCGCCCCGGCGCGGGAATTGAGCGGATGCGCGTGGGCACGCCCCCGGTGTTGCAACTGGCCGCGCTCGATGCCGCGCTGGATGTGTGGGACGGCGTGGACATGGCCGATCTGCGCGCCCGGTCGCTGGAGTTGCAGGATATGTTCATCGAACGGGTCGAGGCCGCCTGCCCCGATCTGACCCTTGCCACCCCGCGCGACCACAAAAGCCGCGGCAGTCAGGTCAGCTTCCGCCACGCGCAGGGTTACGCAATCATGCAAGCGCTGATCGCCGAAGGAGTGATCGGCGATTTCCGCGCGCCTGACATTTTGCGCTTCGGCTTTACCCCGCTTTACCTGTCGCGCGAAGACGTGGCCCAAGCCGCCGATATTCTGTGCGATATCATGACGAGTGGCCGCTGGGACCGCCCCGAATTTCACACCCGCGCGAAAGTTACCTGACCGGCGTCACAAGATTGCCGGGTTTCGGGGGTAGCCCGACGCTTGAACAAGGCAAAAGGCCACAGAAATATGAGCGTAGGCGTCACTCCCCAAGCCCCCCGCAGCTTCGCGCAGCGCGTGATGCGCGGCGCGGCCTTTACCTCTGGCGGGTTCGTGCTGTCGCAAGGAATGCGCTTTGCCTCGAACCTTGTTCTTGCGCGGCTGCTTTTCCCCGAAGCATTCGGGCTGATGGCGCTGATGGCGATGGTGCTGACCGGGCTGACCATGCTGTCGGATACCGGCGTTCCGCAATCCATCATGCAGAACAAACGCGGGGATGATCCCGATTTCCTGAACACCGCCTGGACATTGAACCTGATGCGCGGGGTGTTCTTGTGGCTGGTGGCCTGTGCGCTGGCATGGCCCGCCGCATGGCTCTATGAGGCCCCCGAATTGTTATGGATTCTGCCCTTGGGCGGTCTGTCGCTGGTTATGCTGGGGGCCGCGCCCACGCGGGTCTTCTCGGCGCAGCGGCACTTGCAGCTTGGTCGGATCATGGGGATCGAGCTTGGCTCGCAGCTTGTCGGCATTGTCGCAATGGTCACGCTGGCGCTGATATATCAGACCTATTGGGCGCTGGTTGCGGGCGTGCTTGTGACCGGGCTTATGAAGCTGGTCATGGAATGGAGCTTGCTGTCCGGCCCGCGCAACCACCTGCGCTGGGAAAAAGCGGCTGGCAGCGAGCTGTTGCGCTTTGGCGGCTGGATCATGCTCTCCTCGGCCTTTGGCTTTGTGTTGTTGCAGGGCGACCGCGCCATCTTGGGCGTGTTCCTGACCGTGGAAAAGCTGGGCATCTATAATATCGCCTATTTCCTTGCCTTCTTCCCGGTGCTGATGGCGCATACCATGATGTCGAAACTGCTGATCCCGTCCTACCGCGAAATGTTCGCGGGGCGCGATGGTGAACATGACCGCAAGATCCGACGTATGCGTTTGGGGCTGACCGGCACGGTCATGGTGCTTCTGACCATCATGGCGCTGATTGGACCGGCGCTGATCGACCTGCTTTACGACGACCGCTACGCAGAGGCCGGGCCAATTATCGTCATGATAAGCTGCGCACAAATGCTGTCGCTTATCATGCTGACCTATGACCAAGCGGCGCTGGCGCGCGGCGATTCGCGGCGTTTTTTCTGGGTCATCGCGTTTCGTGCCACGGTGCAGACCTGTTGTTTCGTTGCCGGCGCGGCCTTGGCCGGGCTGCCGGGCGCGCTTCTGGGCCAGGCGGTTGCGGCCGTGCTGGTCTACCCGGCGGTTGCGGCATTGGCCAAGCATACCGGCGTTTGGGACAAACGGCATGACGCGCTTTTTGCAGCACTGGCGCTTTTGCCCATTGCGGGCGCGCTGAGCCTGCATTGGGACAAGATCGCACCGCTGCTGCCCTGACGCTTACCTTATCGTAACCACCCCAAGGCTACACCTGATCTCGAACTCGCAGAAGCGGTCGAATCGGAGTGTGCCGTGCCTGAACCCAGACTTGCCCGTTTTGGTTTGAAACCCTCACGGCTATGCGGTGCCGCCGCATTTGCGCTGCTCATCGCAATCTTTGCGTGGCCTGTGCTGGCGAAATCTGATGCAGCCCTGTGCACACAGGCTGCGCAAACTGCTGCGCGCAAACATGGCGTGCCGCTGAATGTGCTGCGCACGGTTGCGCTTCTGGAAACCGGTCGCAGCCAAGGGGGCCGTTTGCGCCCCTGGCCCTGGGCGCTGAATGCGGGCGGGAAAAGCCATTGGCTGACCAGCAAAGCCAAGGCCAAGGCGACCGCGCGCGCAATCCTCGCCACGGGGCAACGCAATCTCGATTTCGGATGTTTCCAGTTGAACTATCACTGGCATGGCAAGAATTTCTCCAGCCTCGACGCCATGCTCGACCCTGTGCAAAACGCCGATTACGCAGCCCGCTTCCTGCTGGGCCACTATCAGCGATTGGGCGATTGGAAAGCGGCGGTCGGGGCTTATCACTCGCGCACGCCCAAACACGCGGCGCGCTACCTTGCACCCTATGACAGCGTTATCGCGCAGCTGCCGCCCGTGCCCGCAAACCCGCAGCCGCCTGCTCGACAATCCGGCAACAGCTTTGCACTTCTGAGCGGTGCGGACCGGAACGCAGGCGGGGGCGCCCGCGGCTCTATCGTGCCCGCCTCCGTGCTGAACGGCAGCACCCCCCTTATCCAGCTTGGGGGCAGCGCACCATGATGAAGATCGACGCGCGCACCCTGTTCCAACCGACGATCCTGCTGGCGCTCGCGCTGATGGCCGTCATCGTGATGATGATCCTGCCGATCCCGGCCTGGGCGCTTGACCTTGGGCTGGCGGTGTCTTTCGGGCTGGCGATCCTGATGTTCACCGTCACATTGTTCATCCAGCGACCACTCGATTTCTCCATTTTCCCGACCGTGCTTCTGGCCTCACTCATGCTGCGGCTGTCGCTCAACGTCTCCTCGACCAAACTCATCATCGGCGAGGGGCATACCGGCACCGATGCGGCGGGCGGCGTGATCCAGGGGTTTGCCAATTTCGTCATGGGCGGCTCTGTCTTTCTGGGCGTCGTGATCTTTCTTGTTCTGCTCATCGTCAATTTCATCGTCATCACCAAGGGCGCAGGCCGCATGGCCGAAGTCGGCGCGCGCTTTGCGCTGGACGGGATGCCGGGCAAACAGCTTGCCATCGACAGCGACATGTCCGCCGGCGCCATCGACCATGCAGAGGCACGGCGCCGACGCGAAACCGAACAGGCGGAAACCAATTTCTACGGCTCGCTGGACGGGGCGTCGAAATTCGTCAAGGGCGACGCGGTGGCGGGGCTGCTGATTACGCTGCTGAATATCGTGATGGGGCTGATAAACGGCACCATGATCCACGGCATGTCACTGGGCGCCGCGTTCGAGACCTACGCCATCCTGACCGTGGGCGACGGGCTGGTCAGCCAGATCCCCGCCGTCATCATCTCTATTGCGGCCGCACTTCTGCTGGCGCGGGGTGGCGCGAATGGCGCCACCGACAGCCAGCTTTTCGACCAGTTGGGACGCTACCCCTCTGCACTGGCCACCGTGGGCGTGCTTATGGCGCTCTTTGCACTGGTGCCGGGCTTGCCTTTCTTGCCCTTCATCGCGGGGGCGGCGCTGTTGCTGGGGCTTGCATGGCTTGCCCACCGCAAAGCCACATTGGCAGCCGAACCCGCCCCCGTCCCGCAAGACACCGCGCCCGCCGCACCCGGTTTGGGCGACATTCTGGACCTTGATGAAATCCATGTGCAATTCGCGCCCGACCTTGTGCCGATGGTGCTGGACCCCGGCCTTGGGCTGGATGCCCGCATCAGCAATATCCGCGCCCATGTCGCGCGTGAATTCGGGCTGATCCTGCCCGAAATCCGCCTGACAGACGAAGTGAACTTGCCCGCGGGCAGCTATGCCATCCTGATCCACGGGGTGGAACAAGCCCGCGACCGTTTGCACCAAGACAAGGTGCTGGCCCTGATCGGCGCAGACAAAACCCTTGCCACACCGGGAGAGGATGTGTCCGAGCCCGTCTACCGCGCCCCGGCCCGCTGGATCGACCGTGCCGCACAGGAAACTGCCGCGCTTTCGGGCGCAACCGTTGTCGCACCCATCGAAGTGCTGGCCACACACCTGCTGGAAGTTCTGAAATCCAACCTCGGGCGGCTGCTGACCTATCGCACCCTGAACCGCGTGCTGGATGAATTGGGCAGCCTGAGCGACGCCACGCGCGGCGATGCCAACAAACGCCTGCTGTCCGAACTGATCCCCGACAAAGTGCCGCTGGATTCGCTGTTGGGCGTGCTGCGCCTGTTGCTGGACGAGCGCGTTTCAATCCGCAATCTGCCGCTGATCCTTGAAGCGCTGGCCGAACTGCGTGGCACGGGCCAGTCGCCGGAAACCTTGTGCGAACATGTCCGCCAGCGACTGGGCTTTCAGCTTGTCTCGAAACTGAAACGACCCGATGGCACGGTGCCGCTGGTGCAGCTTGCCCCGGAATGGGAAGACCTGTTCGCCACCTACCAGCTATCGGGCGACCAGGGCAGCGCCGATATCGCCTTGCCGCCCGAAGATTTCGGACGCCTGACCAGTGGCATTGCGGAAAAGCTGTCGGGTCTTGGCGCAAGCGGCATCAGTCCGGCGGTTGTCACCTCGTCACGCCGCCGCCGGTTCCTGCGAACGGCAATGGTTGCGAAAGGTCTTAGCGCGCCGGTGCTCAGCTACGAGGAAATCGGGTTCGAGGCGCGCCCCGCACTGGTCGGAACCGTCGCGGCATGAGTTCCGAGTTGATCGCGGCCCTGTCCGATCTGGGCGCAAGTTTTGGCCCGACCTTGCAGGCCGCACTCGTGGTTTTCCTCCGCGTTGGGGCGATGATGACCATGCTGCCGGCTTTCGGCGAATCTGTCATTCCCATGCGGGTGCGGGTAGCGCTGGCGCTGGCCTTCACCGCAGTCATCACCCCCGCGCTTGCCCCCGAGCTGCCGCCCCTGCCGCAACGCCCCGTGCCATTGCTGTATCTGGTTGCCACCGAAACCGTCGCAGGCTTTGCGCTGGGTGCCGGGTTGCGGCTGTTCGTAATGGTGTTGCAGATTGCGGGCACCATAGCCGCGCAAGCCACGTCGCTCTCGCAGTTTTTTGGCGGCGCGGGCGTGGACCCGCAACCAGCCATGTCGCAAATCCTTGTCATGGGCGGGCTGGCGCTGGCGGTCACGCTGGGGCTGCATGTGCGGCTCACGGAATTCCTGTTGCTCTCCTACCAGTTCATCGCACCCGGAGAGTTTCCCGCTGCGAGTGACATGGGCGATTGGGGCGTGGCGCAGGTTTCACGCGCCTTCGCGCTGGCCTTCACCCTGGCCATGCCCTTCGTCATTCTGTCGCTGGTGTTCTACGTCGCACTTGGCGCGATCAACAAGGCCATGCCGCAACTCATGGTCGCCTTTGTCGGTGCTCCGGCGATTACCTTTGCAGGGCTGGCGCTGTTGCTGCTGACCGCACCGCTCATTCTGCCCATCTGGCATGACGCATTCACGGCTTTCATTGCCGAACCGGTCGGGGCCACACCATGAGCGAAGAGGACAGCGCCGAGAAGGAATTCGAGGCGACCGAGCGAAAACTCGACGAGCAGCGCCGCAAAGGCGAGGTGCCGCGATCCACCGACATCAACACCTCCGCCGCCTATCTGGGGCTGTTGATTGCCGCCATCGCCCTGGGCGAGGCCAGTATCACCCGTGTCGGAGAGTTGGGGGCAGTGCTGCTGCAACAGGCTGATAGTCTGGCCGAGCTTGCCGCCGGGGGCGCGCGCCCTGTCATCGGAACCATCATCACCGATGCCGTCTTCGCCAGCCTGCCGCTTTTTGCACTGCCGTTCTTGTTGGTTTGGGCGGTCTTGTTCGCCCAGCGCGGCGTGATCTTTGCGCCAGAAAAGCTGCAACCGAAAATCTCGCGCATCTCGCTGATTTCGAATGCGAAAAACAAGTTCGGGCGGGGTGGTCTATTCGAATTTGCCAAAAGCACGGTGAAACTCGCGGTCATCTCTGCGGTGCTCTGGGTGTTCGTGCTGCATGAATTGCCCGATATCCTGCACAGCCTGTATCTGACCCCTGCCCTCGCCACGACCGAACTGATGCAAATGGTCCTGCGCTTTTTGCTTTTGGTCTTTGTGTTGTCCATGGTCATCGGCGCGATAGATTTCTTCTGGCAGCGTGCCGAGCACCTGCGCAAGAACCGGATGTCGCATAAAGAAATGCGCGACGAGATGAAATCCGCCGAGGGCGACCCCTATGCCAAACAGGAACGCACGCGGCGGGGGCGCGAGATTGCCACCAACCAGATGCTGGCCAATGTGCCGCAAGCGAATGTGGTAATCGTGAACCCCGAACATTACGCCGTAGCGCTGAAATGGTCCGCCACCGATCTGGGCGCGCCGGTCTGCGTGGCAAAGGGCACGGACGAGATTGCAGCCCGCATCCGGGAACGCGCGGCGCAAGCCAATGTGCCCTTGCACCGTGACCCCCCCACAGCCCGCGCGCTGCATGCCAGCGTCGAGATTGGCGCAGAGATCGCGCCCGACCATTACGGCGCTGTCGCCGCCGCCATCCGCTTTGCCGAAGCGATGCGCAGCAAAGCCGCCAAGGGCCGCTGGGCATGAGCGGCGCATCACTGGAACAACTGGCGCGGCTGGCAGCCGTGTTGCGCGATCGCGACCTTGCCCGGCTGGGCAAGCTGACGCGCGCGCGTCAGGCGCTGGCCGAGAAGATCGCGCGCCTGTCGACACGGGTCGAGATAGATGCTGACCCAGCGCTTAACGCGGCCAGGCTGGCCCATGCGCGCTGGGCCGAGCAAAATCGCATCCGCCTAAACCCCATACTGGCCCGGCAGACCGCGCAGGTCATGGCGCAGAAAGCCAGATGCGCGCGCAGTCTCGGCCGGGCACAGGCGCTTGAAGGGTTGCGCGCGAAACCGCGCTAGATCATCCACTCGCCCGCACGCATCAGCGGAACCGGGTCGGCGCCCGTGCGCAGCCCGTCAACATTCGTGCGCCCGTCACCGATCATCCAATCCACATGGATCAGGCTGGAATTGCCGCCGCGCGCCGCGATCGCATCGGGCGACAGATCGTCCCCTTCCAGGCAAGACGCGTAGCATTGGCCCATAGCGATATGCGACGCCGCGTTCTCGTCGAACAAGGTATTGTAGAACAGATGCCCGCATTGCGACACGGGCGAGCTGTGCGGCACCAAAGCCACTTCACCCAAGCGCGCAGCACCCTCATCGGTGCCGATCATCTGCGACAGAACATCCTGACCGCGCGTCGCGGTGGCAGACACTGCGCGCCCGCCCTCAAAGCGCATCTCGATCCCCTCTATCAGGGTGCCGTGATGCGACAGTGGCTTGGTGGCGCGCACCACCCCGTCAACCCGCGCGGCATGGGGTGTGGTAAACACCTCTTCGGTCGGGATATTCGGGTTGCAGATCACACCATTGCGCGCCTGTGTCGCCCCGCCTTGCCAGAAATGCCCTTCGGCCAGACCGACCCGCAGATCGGTGCCCGCGCCGGTAAAGTGCAGCGTGTCGAAGCGCGCTGCGTTAAGCATGGCACAGCGCCGCGCAAGCCCTGCGTTATGACTTGCCCAAGCCGATACCGGGTCGTCTTGGTCCAGACGCGCGGTGCTCGCAACAGATGCCGCCAGCCGCGCCAGCGCCTCTGCCGCTGGCAGGTCGGGGAATATCCGCGCGGCCCAGGCGAGCGTCGGGCAAGCGATAATAGACCAGTTGATGCGAAATTCCGCAATATGCGACAGCGCCGGACGGTAGGCGGTTGCGTTGGCGCGGTTGGCACGCCCAACCTGCGCACTGTCCTGATCCGACAGAAGGAACGGGTCTTCGCCCACCAGCGCCAACCGTGCGGCCCCGGCATCATAGGCCTGCGCCATGCCGTCATAAAGCCAGCCGGGCGCATGATCGAACGCCGCGTCCTGGCCATGAATGTAGCGGGCGCGCGCAATCTCTGCGTCGCTGAACACCGGCGTTACCAGTTTCGCCCCGGCGCGATACGCCTCTGCGGTAATGGCGCGGGCCAATGGCAGCGCGCTTGTGGGCGCGGTCATCACCAGTTCCTGCTCGGGTTGCAGGTTCAGCCCCACGCGCACCGCAAGACGCGCCAGCGCCTGCATCATGTCTTGGTCCAGATCGGTCGTGTCGCGCATACCAGCCTCCATGTGTTTGCCCAGAGGCTGGGTCATGCGGGCGACGGGGTCAAGCACCGTTGCGCAGGATATTGGTAATCAGCACCTCGAACACCACCCGCGGGCCCATGACCTGCGTTGCAGCATCCAGAAGCGCCCGGCGCAACAACGCCATATTATTATTCGAGGTGAACATACCATCGAACCCGCCGATATTGGCATGATCGAACAGGATTTGCAGCATCCGGTCGCGCAATAGCGGTTCCTTGCCGGCAACGGCAAGATTGGCGGTATCGTCGATTTCCAAGGCCAGTTCGATCACCACAATAGAGGCGACGCGGCCACCCTCGACCAGCGGCACCAGAAACTGTCCCTCCAGTTCGTAAAGCTCGGTCACAGGTGCAGAGATCGGCGGCGCCACAACCTCTTCGCCTTCAGGCAGCGGTTCGGGCGCCGGGCGCATCACGAACCCCGCCCCCACACCGCCTGCAAGCCCCAGCAGCATCAGCAAGATCGGCAAGATCTTTGCCATGGTCCCTCCTTAAGCCCCTTAAAAGGGCGTGACGATGTCCAGAATCTGCGCCCCGTAGCGCGGCTGCTGCATGGTCGAAATAATGCCGCGCCCACCATAGGAAATTCGGGCATTGGCAATCTTGTCATAGCCGATCTCATTCTGGCGCGAGATATCGGCGGCGCGGACATAGCCGGTGACAAGCAATTCGCGCAATTCGTGGTTAACCCGCACTTCCTGTCGCCCTTCTATGCGCAGGATGTCATTGGGCAGCCGCTCGACCACGGTCGAGGCGACACGCAGGGTCAGTTGTTCATTGCGGCTGACAGAGCCATTGCCGGAGAACTCTGTCCCGCCCTGAGTTTCGACTCCGGCGGCAATGCTCAGCCCTCCCGGCAAACGGCGATCAATCGCCTCTGGTATGCCGAAAAGGGACGGCCCGGCCATGCTGGTGCTGCCGCTGCGCCCCCGCGCGGTAGAGTTCGAGATTTGCGCGCTGTCGTTGATTTCAATGACGACCGTCATGATGTCGCCCGGCGACGAGGCGCGCCGGTCGCCCAAAAGCGAGCGCTGCCCCGCCGACCACAACGAGGCGCGGTCATTGGGCCTCTGCGCGGCGCTGTCTTCGGGCAGCGGCACGCGATATAACGCGGCATGTTCGAAACTGTCTTCCGGCGCGGTAAACTCTGGCGCGCGGCCCACGTGAGACAGCGGATCGCAAGCCATCAGCGGCAGGCAGGACAGGCACAGGATCAGCAGGCGCATGGGCGTTCCTTTGCAGCAGGGGGTGCATCTCTCATGGCGTCGTTCTCATGGCGTCGTTCTCATGGCGTCGTCATCGTGCCGACTTCGACCTGACCAAAGCTGGTGACACGGCCCTGCACCGATTGACGCGAGGCGATGTTCATGACCGTCACCATGTCGCCCAGCGCAGCGCGACCCAGCGCGCGCCCTTCGGACAAGATGGTCAGCCCGCCTTGGCGGTAGACCATCACAACGGAATCATTGCGCTCGACCACGGCGGCAGGCCCCAGATCGGCCAGCCGCACCGGGCGGCCCGGATAGATGGCGACACGCGCTTCCAGCCCGACCACTTGCACCGGGTCGGTGGCCGCGCCGGCGATATGCCCGCGTTGCACAGCCACATCGCCCTCGCGCACCACCTCTGTCGCGCGGATAAGCCGGGTCGCGACCAAAGCATCGGCAAAGACCGGCATCGGCAGCAGCAAAAGCAGCACAAGACCCCACATCAGCGCATTTGCGTCGTGGCGCCCATCATCTGATCGGCGGCGGTGATGACCTTGGCGTTCAACTCGTAACCGCGTTGCGCCTTGATAAGTTCGGTCATCTCGCGCACCGGGTCGACTGAACTTTCTTCCAGATAGCCTTGGCGCAAGGTGCCCAGCCCGTCCTGCCCCGGCACACCCTGAAGGGCGGGACCAGAGGCTTCGGTTTCCAGAAACAGGTTCGAGCCAATCGCCTCCAGCCCTTTTTCATTTGTGAAATTGGACAGGTTCAACTGCCCCAGCCGTTGCGGTTGGATAGAGCCGATGAAATAGGCGAAAATCTCGCCCTCGGAATTGATGCTCAGGTCGCGCGCGTCATTCGGGATGACCAGTCCGGGGGCGACCTCGTAGCCTTCGGAATTCACGATCAGACCATCGCCGGTGCGCTTCAGGCCACCATCGCGGGTATAGGCGGCGTCGCCATTCGGCAGGGTCACTTCCAGATACCCTTTGCCCTCTATTGCGACATCCAGATCGTTGCCGGTATAGGCCGAGG
This sequence comes from Roseinatronobacter domitianus, assembly GCF_023336755.1. Lineage (GTDB taxonomy): Bacteria > Pseudomonadota > Alphaproteobacteria > Rhodobacterales > Rhodobacteraceae > Roseinatronobacter > Roseinatronobacter domitianus. The sequence goes on from NZ_JALZWP010000006.1 coordinate 42,873, forward strand.
CACCTTGCTGGATCTGCATCCCGACCGCGGCGGGGCGCACGCCAAGCCCCACCTGCACACCGGTCGGCAGCACGGTGCCATCGGCTGCGGTGATCGCCCCGGCGCGGGCGAATTGCTGGTAATGCAGGTCGGCAAACTCAGCGCGCCGGGCGTTATAGCCCGTGGTGCTCATATTCGCGAGATTGTTGGAAATCGTATCGACGCGCATTTGCTGCGCGGTCATGCCGGTCGCGGCGATTTGCAGGGCTTTCATTCGAACCTCCGGTTCTGGTTAACGGCCAAGTGTCTGGATCACGCCCTTGATGCGCTCATCCTCACGTTGCATCAGGCTTTGTCCGCGCTCATAGGCGCGCTGCACATCGATCATGCGCGATAGCTCGATCATGGGATCGACATTCGAATCTTCGAGGAAGCCCTGAAGAATTTGCGGGTTTTCGACCGGGAGGACATCGCCCTCGACCGAAAACAGCGTGCCCGCCGCCCGCGAGAGCGTGACAGGGTCGGCGGGCAGGACCAGCCCGACCTGCCCCAGCGGCACACCATCGGCAGACAGCGTGCCATCGCGCGCCAACGTCACATCGCGCGCGCCGGGCGGCACAAAGATCGCGCCGCCACCCGCATCCAGCAGCCGATGGCCATCAGGGTTGACCAATTCGCCCGCAGCATTGGGTGTGAAAATACCCGCGCGGGTCAGCCGTGGCCCTTGCGCGGTCTCAAGCTGGAAGAACCCGTCACCTTCGACCGCGAAATCGAACCGGCCATTGGTTTGCGACATGGCACCCTGTAGCTGAACCGTCTGTCGGGTATTGCCCAGCGCCATGGAGACCGATGGCTCTGTCCGGCCCATCCCGACCACAAATTCCGAGAACAGCACCCCTTCGCGGCGGTAGCCCGTGGTCGCGGAATTGGCGATATTATGGGCCACCACCTGCAATTCACGCCGCAGCCCCGACATGCGGGTAAGCATAATGTATGACGCGTTATCCATTTCAGCCCCCCGCGATCAATGGCAGAAGTTCATCATGGAACAAGCTGACCAGCGTCGCGGTCATGAAGCTCATCGACACCCAGAACACCGCGACGATGGCCAAGAGCTTCGGCACGAACGTCAGCGACATTTCCTGAATGGAGGTCAGCGCCTGGAACAGCCCAACACCCACCCCCGCCACCAGCGCCGCGCCAAGAATGGGCGCGGATATCAGCGTGCCGACCCACAGCCCTTGGCGCAATGTATCGAAGAAGATCACCTCATCCATCGTGTTAGACCGGCATCCGCAGGATTTCGAGATAGGCTTCCACCACACGGTCGCGCACGCTGACGGCGGTTTGCACGGCCAATTCGGTATCGGCCAGCGCCTGCACCAGCGCGTGCGGATCTGCGCCACTGACCATGGACGCCGTCGCGGCCTGTTCCGAGGCTTGCAAGCCAGAGACGAAACTGCCCATGGCCTGCCCGAAAGCCGCTTCGGCGCGCGGCGTGGCCGGGCCGGGTTGGGCGGCGTCGCGGGCGCGATCATAGCCGTTAATGGCCAGAGATGACGGAATTTGCATGGTTCAATATCCTTTGATTACCGGCGCAGAAGGTCGATCAGGCTTTGCGACATCTGCCGCGCCTGGTCGAACATCGCCAAATTTGCCTCATAGCTGCGCCCGGCTTCGCGGGCATCGGCCATCTCGACCATGGTGTTGACGGTCGAGCCACGGTAATACCCGTCGCCATCTGCCAGCGCGTGGCCGGGGTCATAGATGCGCGGCAGCTCGCCCCGGTCCAGCTTTACCGGGCCAGTCGCCACGGTCGTTACGCCACGGGCGCGGTCAAACTGGCTGGAAAAGTCGATGGTTTTGCGCCGGTAGCCGGGTGTGTCGGCATTGGCGATATTCTCCGCCACATGCCGCAGACGGCGCGATTGCGCGTCCATTCCGGCAGAGGCAATGGCGAAGGTTGAAAACAGGTCTGCCATATGCGCCCCCTATCGGCCAAGTGCTGTGCGCAAGATACCCCGCGCCGAGCCATAGATGGCCAGCGCCAGATCATGCGACTGCCTGGTTTCGGCGGCGCGCATCATCTCGCGTTCCAGAGAGACGGTGTTGCCGTTCGGGGCGCGGGAATCGGCGGTTTCCAACAGGCGCGCCGGGGACAAATGCTGCACGCGACCGGCGCGCAGGTCATCCACAATGCCGGGCTGTTGCAGATACGCGCCGAAAGGAGCCACGTCGCGGGCGCGATAACCCGGCGTGTCGGCATTGGCCACGTTTTGCGAAATGACCACTTGGCGCTGCGCCGCGTGGCGCGCCATCGCCTGTGACAGCCGCATAATGGCTGGTGTGTCTAGCATGAGGGCTTCTCCCATCAATTCGATACACAAAGCCTTAAGGCTGATTCGCTTAATGTTCGGTAAGCAAGACTGCGAATCTGGGTTTTTAAGCAAAACGGGGGATCATGGATCGGATCGAGGAACTGCGCGCCACCGTGGCCAGCCTGCGCCCGGTGCGGCTGTTTGGCCGCGTTGTTGAAAGCCACGGGCAATGCGTTGTGCTGGCCGGACTGACACAGGATGCGCGGCTGGGCGATTGGGTGTCGTTGGAACCGGCGCATTGCGCGCCAATCCTAGGCGAAGTTGTGCGACTGGAAGGTGACCGCGTGCATGTCTTTCCCAATGGCGACCCGGTCGGGCTGGCGCTGTGGGACCGTGCCGAATTGTTGGGACCGCGCCAACTTGCCCCGGATGACCGCTGGATCGGGCGGGTCATCGACCCGTTCGGCGCGCCGCTGGACGGGCGGCCTCTGGCGATGGGGCAGCGCCCCCGCAATGTCGCCGCGTCGCCCCCACCCCCCGCACGGCGCGGGCGTCTGGGCGCACGGCTGGACACTGGCATGGCCGTGTTCAACACGTTTCTGCCCGTGGTGGCGGGGCAACGTATTGGCCTGTTTGCCGGCTCTGGCGTGGGCAAGACCATGCTCTTGGGCAATTTCGCGCGGCGGGTGCAGGCGGATGTGGTCGTCATCGGGCTGATCGGTGAACGCGGACGCGAATTGCGCGAGTTTCTGGAGGATGTGCTGGGGGAAGAAGGGCTAAGGCGCGCCGTTATCGTCACCGCAACTTCGGACCAGCCTGCGCTCACGCGGCAGCGCTGCGCCGAAGCTGCGATGGCTGTCGCAGAGCATTTCCGCGACCAAGGCAAGCATGTGCTGCTTCTGGCCGATAGCGTGACGCGCATGGCCGAAGCGTATCGCGAAGTGGCGCTGGCCAGCGGCGAGGATGCAAGCCTGCGCGGCTACCCGCCCTCGCTGTCGCACCGCATTATGGCACTGGCCGAACGCGCCGGGCCGGGCATGGATGGCGTGGGCGCGATCACCGCCATTTTCACTGTGCTGGTTGCCGGGTCCGACATGGAAGAACCGGTGGCCGACATCTTGCGCGGGGTGCTGGACGGTCATGTGGTCATGGATCGCGCCATTGCCGAACGCGGGCGTTTTCCGGCGGTGGATGTGCTGCGCTCTGTCAGCCGGTCGCTGCCGCGCGCTGCCAGCCCGGAAGAAAACGCCCGCCTGTCAGAAGCGCGCCGCCTGCTGGGCGCCTATGACAGGTCCGAAATGATGATACAGGCGGGGCTGTATGAGCCCGGCTCTGACCCGCTGCTGGACCGCGCGGTCGCGGTCTGGCCCGCGCTGGATGCGTTCATGGGGGAAATGGCCCCGCATGGGGTGCGCGGAGCCTTTGCAAAGCTCGCGCAATGCCTTGAGCCGCCGACAAAGGGCTAAGAGGGGTTTTCCCTGCGCGGCGATAGGTCTAAACCCATGCGCAAACTAGGGTTCATGAGGGCAATATGGCGCGCATCCTGATTACGTCGGCCTTGCCGTATATCAACGGCATCAAGCATCTGGGCAACCTTGTCGGCAGCCAGCTGCCCGCCGACCTTTACGCACGCTACATGCGTGGGCGCGGGCATGAGGTGATGTTTATCTGCGCCACAGACGAACATGGCACACCCGCCGAACTGGCCGCCGCCAAGACAGGCCAACCGGTCGCGGATTACTGCGCCGAAATGCACAACACTCAGGCCGAACTGGCGCGCGGTTTCCGGCTGTCCTTTGACCATTACGGGCGCTCCTCCAGCCCGCAGAACCACGCGCTGACGCAGCATCTGGCGGCGCGATTGGGCGAAGCCGGGCTGATAGAGGAAGTCTCCGAGGAGCAGGTCTATTCGCATACCGATGGCCGTTTCCTGCCCGACCGCTACATAGAGGGCACCTGCCCGAATTGCGGGTATGAGCGCGCACGCGGCGACCAATGCGAGAATTGCACCAAACAGCTTGACCCGACCGACCTGATCGCCCCCCGCTCTGCCATTTCCGGCGCGACCGACCTGGAAGTGCGCGAAACAAAACACCTGTTCCTGCGCCAATCCACGCTGCGCGACCGGCTGGATAAGTGGATCGACAGTCAGAACGGTTGGCCGGTGCTGACCACATCCATCGCCAAGAAATGGCTGCATGACGGCAATGGCTTGCAGGACCGGGGCATTACCCGCGATTTGGATTGGGGTGTTCCCGCGCAATTTGACGGTGCGCCATGGCAGGGCATGGATGGCAAGGTGTTCTATGTCTGGTTCGATGCGCCCATCGAATACATCGCCGCGAGCGCCGAATGGGCCGAAGCGCAGGGGCTGGATGACAGCGCATGGCGGCGCTGGTGGCGCAATGACGAGGGCGCGGAAGATGTGCGCTATGTGCAATTCATGGGCAAGGACAATGTGCCGTTCCACACGCTGTCTTTCCCCGCCACGCTGATGGGGTCGGGCGAGCCTTGGAAGATGGTCGATTACATCAAGTCCTTCAACTACCTGAACTATGATGGCGGGCAGTTTTCCACCTCGCTTGGCCGCGGCGTGTTCATGGATCAGGCCTTGTCGCTGCTGCCCGCCGATTACTGGCGCTGGTGGTTGCTCAGCCATGCGCCCGAAAGCTCTGACGCCGAATTCACATGGGAGAATTTCCAAGCCTCGGTGAACAAGGATTTGGCCGATGTGCTGGGCAATCTGGCCAGCCGCGTGACGAAATTCTGCCGCTCGAAATTTGGCGAGGTGGTGCCAGAGGGCGGCGCGTATGGGGCGCGAGAGGCACGGTTGATCGCGGACCTGACCACCCGCCTGCGCGCCTATGAGGGGCACATGGAGGCGATGGAAATTCGCAAATCCGCATCCGAGCTGCGCGCCTTCTGGGTGCTTGGTAACGAATACCTGCAAGACGCGGCGCCCTGGTCGACCTTCAAGACCGACCCGGAGCAAGCCGCCGCGCAGATCCGTTTGGCGCTGAACCTGATCCGGGTTTACGCCATCGTGTCGCGCCCCTTCATCCCCGATGCGGCGGCCAGCTTGATGGCGGCCATAGGCAGCGACGACTGGACATGGCCCGAGGATCTGGGCGCGGCGCTATACAACCTGCCCGCCGGCCACGCCTTCGCGGTGCCCGATGTCCTGTTCGCCAAGATCACGGATGAGCAGCGCGCGGATTGGGAAACCCGGTTCGCAGGCGCGCGCTAAGGCGAAAAACCCCGCGCGCAGGCCAAAACACCGGCGAATCCGGTTGACACGCGCGCGGGTCCGATTAGAAGGCAGGTTCAAGAATTTGCGGTCAGGGCGCGTGTAGCGCTGGCGGACCGGTGCAGGAGAGAATGACATGGCGAAGCCAACCACGATCAAAATCCGTCTGAACTCGACCGCGGGGACCGGGCATTTCTACGTAACCAAGAAAAACGCCCGCACCATGACCGAGAAGATGTCCGTGCGCAAATACGACCCCGTTCTGCGCAAGCATGTCGAATACAAGGAAGGCAAGATCAAGTAATCTTGCATCTTCTTTGGCAGTTTTAAAAACCGCGCCCATAGGCGCGGTTTTTTATGTTCTGCGGGGCGCGGTGCCGGGCCGCGCCATCAGCGTCAGGACCGTCGCGATCAACGCGAAGGTGACCGCCCCATCCAGCAGGAAGGCCGCGCCACCATGCAGCGTTGCCATGGCCAGGACGGCAACGGTCTGAGCCTGCAACAAGAGCGCCAGCCCGACTGCGAGAGCCGCGGCCGCAATCGCCTGAGACCCGGTCCAGACCGCGCGCCACGCAACGCCTTTACCGCCCGCGCTTTGGGCAAGCACCACGCCAAACACTAGCACCAGCCAGAGCGAGATGGCATCGGCGGCGAAGATGGCGGGTCGCGGCACAAGCCCCAAGGCAAGCGGCACGAAGGGCAGCAGCGCCAGCACACTCAGCGCCGCCCCCTGCCCCCAATAGCGCAGCATTAACCGTGCTGAGAGCGGCGCGCGCGGGCCGAAAAAGATTGCGCGGTGCCAAAGCAACCCCATAACCGCCAAAGCCAGCCCAAGGGCCGCGCGCACCGCCAATTCATAGCTTATAGGCGCGGCGGGTGGCAGGTCGGGCCAGACGTCGCCCGTCAGCCGCACGCTGATCCAAGCCTTTAGCGCCATTGCCAACAGAAAGGGCGGCAATAGCAGGCGCTGCACCTGTTTCGGCTTGGCCGCGATTACGCGCCACGCCGTGCGCAGTTGCATCACAATTTGAAGGCCCATGCGGTTTTCCCATGAAAAAGGGCCGGTCAACCGACCGGCCCTTACGCCAAATTCAGTCGGTTTATTCTTGCTGGCCCATGAACATCAGCAGGAACTGGAACATGTTCAGGAAGCTGATGTAGAGCGACAGCGCGCCATCAATCGCAGCCTTGTCCAGCCATTCCTGATCGCCGGCCGCTGCATGTGCGACGTATTCGCTTTTGATCTGCTGCGTGTAGAACGCGGTCAGACCGGCGAAGATCAGAACGCCAATGGCAGAGATGGCGAACATCATGGCCGGGCTTTGCAGGAAGATGTTGATAACCATCGCGACCAGCAGGCCGATCACGCCCATAATCAGGAACGTGCCCATGCCGGACAGGTCTTTCTTGGTGGTGTAGCCATACAGGCTAAGCCCGCCAAAAGCGATTGCCGTCACAAGGAAGGTCTGCGCGATCGAGAAGCTGGTGAAGATCAGGAAAATGGAACTGAGCGACAGACCGATGGCTGCGGCAAAGACGAAGAACCCAAGCTGCACACCTGCGGCAGAGGCGCGGCGCATGAGCGACCCCCAGCCGAACAGGATGAAAGCCAGCGGTGCAAACATAATGACCCAGCGTAGCGGCGACATATAGATCGCGCTGCCAAGGCTGTTGAGGTAGGTGCCGTTGCCCAGTTGCGCGACGGCCGCCGACGGGTCGGTCGTGGTGGCCAGCCCGGCGATGGCCCATGCGGCCGCCCCGGTAATCAACATACCCACGGACATGGTGCCGTAGACCTTGTTCATGTGGGCGCGCAACCCGATATCGATCTGTTCAGCGCGAGCGCCGCTGACCTGCGCGCGCATCGTGTTGAAATCTGCCATTGAATCCTCCGTTGGCGAAACTTGGGGGTGGATGAAACACCTTGGTGCTAGATATTTACACGCCAAGCGCGGTTTTCAAGTAAAACCGGAGTCAAACACACAGGAATTCGGGAAAATAGGTAAAGTCTGATCAAATCGTGATAACAATTTTCCCGGTTGAGCGTCTTTCGCGCAGCATCTGCAACCCATCAAGCGCATCTTCAAGCGGCAGGACAGTGCTGATATGGGGCCGCAGATGGCCGTTTTCATACCAGTCGAACAGGGTGGAAATAGACTCGGCCATGATCTGCGGCGCAAAGCGCAGGTATCCCCCCCAATACAGGCCAATAACGCTCAGGTTCTTGACCAGCAGGATATTGGCGGGAAAAGCAGGCGGCTTGCCCCCGGCAAAGCCGATGGTCAGGAAGCGGCCTTCGGGGTGCAGCGCGCGCATGGCGGGGGTGGCCAGCGGCTCTCCGATGGCATCATAAATGACATGGGCACCGCCAAGCGCCTTCAACTCGGCGCGCAGGTCGAACGGGTCGGCACCGCTGTCCAGACAGATTTCGGCCCCCGCTTGCTGTGCCACCGCCAGCTTGTTGGCGCCACGCGCCACGGCAATCACCCGCGCCCCCATCCGTGCGCCAATCTCAACCGCTGTCAGCCCCACGCCACCGGCGGCGCCTAGCACAACAAGCGTTTCGCCCGGCCGCAGATGCGCCCGGTGCGCAAGTGCCAGATGCGACGTGCCATAGGCAACAAGAAAGGCGGCGGCATCGGTGAAGGGCATGGCATCGGGCATTTTGACACAGCTTTCGGCCTTGCAAAGCGCGTATTCGGCAAGCCCGCCTTGCCCGGCAAATGCGGCCACGCGGTCGCCCTTGCGAAAGCCCGTCACAGAAGCGCCGACCGCATCAACCGTCCCCGCAAACTCCATGCCCGGCGTATAGGGCGGCTGGACCCTTTCCTGATATGTGCCGCGCATCATCAAAAGATCGGCAAAGTTCAGCCCGCACGCGGCAACTTGAAGCCGCAGTTCATCCGGTTTGGGAGCGGGCACATCCATCTGCACCATGCTGGGTGGTGCGTCATAAGCGGTCAGCCGAAATGCGCGCATCGGACACCTCTGGGTATTTTGCCCAGCCTGCCGCCATGCGATGACAGGCGCAAGTGGCTTCTCAGCGCGGCGGGTCTGCGCATTCCGCAACTCTCTTTATGGTTGTTTTGCAAAATGCAATGCAAATTGCGAATTCCCGTCGTTCGTGCAGGAACGCACCGCTTTTTATACATTTTCCAACGGAATCGCGCCACGTTGCAACTCGGGGTAGTGAAGATTCGATTGTAACAGCCCGTCGGGTCCAGCCCCCTTAACGCGTATGAGTAGACACGGCAAAAAGAGGTAGCAAATGACACATCCTGTAGATCGTCATGTTGGGCAGCAAATGCGGCATCGGCGCTGGATGATTGGCATGACCCAACAACAACTGGCCGATTGCGTGGGCATCCGCTTTCAGCAAATCCAGAAATACGAAACCGGGGCGAACCGTGTCTCTGCGTCGCGCCTGTGGGACATTGCCGCCGCGATGAATGTGCCTGTCAGCCACTTCTTCGAGGGGCTCGACGCGGCCGAGGACAACGCAGACGCCCCAGCCCCCGACCTTATGGGCAGCAAGGAAACGCTGGACCTGCTGCGCACCTATTACGCCATTCCCGAAGCGCAGCGGCGGCGACTGTTCGATCTGGCGCGCGCCTTGGGCGACGCGGCCTGAACGGCTTGCATCCCGGCGCCGGGGCGATAGAACCTGTCTCTATGCCGCTTTCGGGACATTCGCCATGCGCCGCGCCGATCTGACCACAGACGACAGAACAAGCCTGCTTGCCCTCTGCGGCAAGCTGGCCGATGCCGCCGGAACCGAAGCCCTGCGGCATTTCCGCAAGCCGGAACTGACCACCGACAACAAACTGCACACCGGGTTCGACCCGGTCACACAGGCCGACCGCGCCGCTGAAACCGCGATGCGCGACATTCTGCAAACGGCACGCCCGGAAGATGCGGTTCTGGGCGAAGAGCACGGCATGAAAAGCGGCACCAGCGGGCTACAATGGGTGCTGGACCCGATCGATGGCACCCGCGCCTATATCAGCGGCACCACGACCTGGGGCGTGCTGATCGCAGTATGTGATCTGGATGGCCCATTTCTGGGCGTGATCGACCAACCTTATACAGGCGAACGCTTTATCGGCGGGCTTGGGCTGGCACAATTGCGCAGCCCGCATGGAACGACCCCATTGCAGACCCGCGCCGCGCGCGACCTGCACGATGCCATCCTGTTTTCCACCTTCCCCGAAATTGGCACCGAAGACGAGCACGCGGCGTTTCAGCGCGTGGCGCAGGCCAGCAAGCTCACCCGCTACGGCATGGATTGCTACGCCTATGCGCTGCTGGCGGCGGGGCATATCGACCTTGTTATCGAAGCCGGCTTGAACAGCTACGACATCTGCGCGCCGATTGCGGTTATTCAGGCTGCAGGCGGGGTTGTCACCGATTGGCAGGGCCGGCCAGCCCATGCGGGCGGACAGGTTCTGGCGGCGGCCAATGCAAAGCTGCATGCAGCCGCTTTGGCCCTTTTGCAACGCACGGCTTGACCTTCCATCTTATGGAAGCCCTATCTGTCTGGCGAACACAGATCAGAGGTGAGTCGTGAACAAGCAGATATCCCCCGATGAGCAGATCACGGAGATGGGGTTTGAGGTTCAGAAATTGAGCTGTGCGGGCTGCGTTGGCCGGGCGGAACGCGCTTTGGCTTCGGTTCCGGGCGTTCTCTCGGCCCGCGTGAACCTTGCCACGCACCGCGCCGAAGTGTCGGCCCGGCCCGAAACCGGCCTGACCGAGCTGCAAACCGCGCTGCGCCGCGCGGGCTATCCGATGCAGGTTCACACCTTGGAATTTGACGTTGGCAACATGAGCTGCGGCAGTTGTATCGCGCGGGTCGAACAGGCGCTTGCCACTCAGCCGGGGGTGCTGCGCGCCAGTGCCAACTTAAGCACAGGTCGCGTGCAGGCGGATGTGCTGGATGCCGGGGCCGCGCCAGACCTTGCGCGCGCGCTTGGTGCGGCGGGCTATCCCGCCAAACCCGTCACCGATACCGACAGCCCGGACCCAAGCGCGCGGCAAGCCGCCGAAGCGCGCGCGCTGTCGCGGCGCGTTATGCTGGCCTTTGTGCTGACCTTGCCGGTCTTCGTGGTCGAAATGGGCGGGCATCTGGTGCCACCCTTTCATCATTGGCTGCTGCACAGCTTTGGTCAGACCCCGCTCTGGCTGGGCCAGTTCCTGCTGACCACGGCGGTTTTGCTGGGGCCGGGGCGCGGGTTTTACACCAGTGGCCTGCCAGCGCTGGCACGCGGCGCCCCCGACATGAACAGTCTTGTCGCCATTGGCACGCTCGCGGCTTGGGGATATTCCACCGTGGCGCTCTTTGCGCCCGGCCTGCTTCCCGACAGCGCGCAGGCGGTCTATTTCGAGGCCGCTGCCGTCATCGTCACGCTGATTCTGCTGGGCCGCTGGCTGGAAGCGCGGGCGCGGGGGCGCACGGGTGCCGCCATCGCGCGTTTGGTCGGGCTGCAACCCCGTCATGCCCGCAAGCTGGTGGATGGCGCGGAAACAGAGGTCGCGCTGGATGACATCGTGCAGGGCGACACGCTGCGCCTGCGGCAAGGCGAACGGCTTGCGGCGGATGGCGAGTTGCTGTCCGACCACGCCACGCTTGATGAAAGCATGATTACCGGCGAACCCTTGCCCGCCGTCAAGGAACAGGGCGCGCGGCTGGTGGGCGGCACCGTCAATTCGGGCGACGCGTTCGACATGCGCGTGACCGCGACAGGTGGGCAAACCGTGCTGTCGCAGATCATCCGCATGGTTGAACGCGCTCAGGGCGCGAAACTTCCGGTGCAGGCTCTGGTGGACAAGGTCACGCTCTATTTCGTGCCGGTGGTGATGGCAGTGGCGGCGCTGACGGTCGTGACATGGCTGGCCTTTGGCGCGGGGCTGAACCTTGCGCTGGTCGCGGGTGTGTCGGTGCTAATCATCGCCTGCCCCTGTGCTATGGGGCTGGCGACACCCACATCCGTTATGGTCGGCACCGGGCGCGCGGCGGAACTGGGGGTGCTGTTTCGCAAGGGCAGCGCGCTGCAAACATTGGAGCGCGTGCGCGTTGTGGCTTTCGACAAGACCGGCACGCTGACTAAAGGGCGGCCAAGCCTGTCGCGTGTCGTGGCCACGCCGGGCCTGTCAGAAGAGGCAGCACTGGCGCTGGCGACGGCACTCGAGCGCGATTCGGACCATCCAATTGCGCATAGTTTGCGCGACGCCGCCGCCGCGCGCGGCCTGACGGTGCCACAGGCAGAGACGATCAAATCCCTGACCGGGCTGGGCTTGCGCGGACAGGTTGGGAACCAATCGGTGCTCTTGGGCGCAGCGCGACTGATGCAGGCCGAAAACGTCCCGGTCGACGCGTTGGCCGAGGCTGCAAGCCAAGCCGCAGACCTGGGCGAAACCCCGTTTTATCTTGCGGTCGATGGTGTGGCGGTGGCGCTGATCTGTGTTGCCGACAAATTGCGTCCGGGGGCCGCCGATATGATTGCAACGCTGCACCGCAAAGGGCTGACCGTCGCCATGATCTCTGGCGATGCAACCGCCACGGCGCAAGCCGTGGCGCGCGATCTGGGCATAGACCATGTCGTCGCAGAGGTGATGCCCAAGGACAAGCTCACCGCGCTGCAAGACCTGCGCGCGGCGCATGGTCCGGTCGCCTTTGTGGGCGATGGGATCAATGATGCCCCTGCCTTGGCAGAGGCCGATGTTGGCCTTGCCATTGGAAGCGGCACCGATATCGCGGTCGAGGCCGCCGACATCGTCCTTGCCTCCAGCCAGCCGCGCGCGGTGATTGCGGCGCTGGACGTGTCGGCACAGACCATGCGCAACATTCGCCAGAACCTGTTCTGGGCTTTTGCCTACAATACTGCGCTGGTTCCGGTGGCCGCAGGGCTGCTCTACCCCGCGACGGGGCTGATGCTGTCGCCCATGCTGGCGGCAGGTGCGATGGCGCTCAGTTCGGTCTTTGTGTTGTCGAACGCGCTACGCTTGCGGTATATCCGCGTGCAGGAGGTCGCATGAATATTTCCGATGCCGGAAAACGCTCTGGCTTGCCGCCCAAAACCATCCGTTTCTACGAAGAGATCGGGCTTATCACCCCCACGCGCCGCGAGAACGGGTATCGCGACTTTTCCGAGGAAGACCTGCACAAGCTGGCCTTCCTGCGGCGCTCGCGCGCTTTGGGCTTCTCGACCGAGGAATGCCGGCAGTTGATCGGGCTTTATACCGATAAAAGCCGTGCCAGCGCGGATGTGAAATCGCTGGCCAGCGCACAGTTGGAACGGATCGATGCACAACTGGCAGAATTACAGGAAATGCGCCGGACACTGGCGCATCTTGTTTCGGCCTGCGCGGGGGACGCGCGGCCCGATTGCCCGATTCTGTCCGACCTTGCGCGGGAGTGACCGTTCAGGCCGGCACGGTCTTGGCCGCCGGTGTCGGCTTTTTCGCGACACGCGGGCGCCGGTGCAACGGCGTCGGCTTGGGCGCCGCGCGGCGCAGGCTTTCGGCTTCGGCAGCAACCGCAGCGGCGCTTTCGCGCGGCATGGTGTTGGCCATGTTGCACAGCATGTTCAGATACGCCCGATGCTGCGCCCGAAATACCGTGGCCCAGAACATCGACCCTTTCAGCCAGAATGTCAGCGGATCGCTTGGCATGTGTCCCTCCAGTCGTGATGCGCGCGGCGGCGCGCTTCTGATCTTGTGCGGTCAATCTAGCAGCATCCGGCACAGGATACGTTGATCTTGAGCATAGTTTATGCCGAATTTACCGCTTTGGCGGCGCAAACATTACCCTGTCCCCAGTTATCCGGGCATTTTCGGCGCTGTCAAAGCGAACCGACTTCACGGCGGCTCACAAAATCGCAAGTGCTTAGGGTTTTGGCAATCGTTCAGGGCCGCCTTGCCTTGAGCCGCGCAAACAGCCATGTGTTTTGCAGGCAAGACAGGGGCACCCAATGTTGAAACTGATCCTGATCCTTCTGGGAATGATCGTGGTAGCCGGGGCGCTCTGGGTCCGCATCGCCCCCAGTGACCCGGCACGCTGGCATCTGGACCCGCGCAGAGAAGCGCGGCCTGCCACGCCCAATTTTCACCTGCTGCGGATGGGCGACGGTGATGCCCCTGCCCCGATCTACGACATGCCGCCGCAGCGTTTGGCAGAGACGTTCCACGACATTGCCACCGCCGATGGCGCGACCCTGATCGCGGGCCGCGTGTCGGATGGGCATATGACCTACCTGACACGGTCGCGCCTTATGGGCTTTCCCGACTATACAACCGTGCTGATCGAACCGGCGGGCGACGGGTCCATGCTGACCGGCTTTGCCCGCGCCCGTTTTGGCCATTCCGACATGGGCGCAAACCGCGCGCGGCTGGAGCGATGGGTGGCCGCCCTTACCGACTAAGGCTGCAACACCCGTTCAGCATGGGGCTGTCCGGTCCCAGCATGACGCTGATCGACAGGCCGAATACGCGGTCGCTCATGCCATCTGTGCAAGTGGCGGGGTACATAAACCCCACACCCGGCCCATCCAACCCTGCAAACCGGATCATGCGGCGCAGGTCGTCAGCAAGGCGGCTATCCTGCGCAATCGAGATCGGCAGGTCGCGCGCCGGGCCGTCCGGAGTTTGATAGCGCAAGGCGCCACCGGTATTGGCCAGCGACCAGAACGGTTCGGTGCCATAACAACCCAGCCCGTCGGGCAGATTGTAATGGTCTATCCTCACACCACGGGCCGCCAGATAGCGCATTGAAACCCATCCCGCGCGCTCGTCCGCATTGACCTGACCCCATGTTCCGGCTGGATTGCGCGCCACGACCTCTATGCCGCGCGCATCGCGGTCGAGTGCGCCGATAATGTCGGACGCGGCAGCGGGCGCAGCGCGAATATTCAGCCTATCCCCGGCCGCTACTCCCGTCACATCGTAAAGCTGCGGCAACGGGTCTGCACGCGCGACAAGCACAGAGAAGCCGAGCATAATCAGACCGGCATAGAGCGCACGCATGTGGCCTTCCTCTCTTGCAAATAATCGGAACCGGTCAGGCCTGCATTTGCTCAACCGGGATCTCGGTGGTAAATTTGATCTCTTCCATCGACAGAAGTGCCGTCACGTTGAAAATGCTGACATCTGCGATCAGCGATTGGTAAAACCTGTCATAGGCGCGCGCATTGGCGACTTTGACCTTCAGGATATAGTCGATATCGCCCGCAAGCCTGTGCGCCTCCATCACCTCGGGCCGGGCGCGCACGGCGTCCAGAAACGCCGCTTGCCACGCGGCCTCGTGGGATGAGGTGCGCACCAGCACGAAAAAGCACGCTTCCAGCCCCAGCGCGTATTCGTCCAGCAACACGGTGTAATTGCGGATCACGCCTGCCGCCCGCAATTTGCGAATGCGGTTCCAGACCGGGGTTTTGCTGGACCCGGTCTTGCGCGCAATCTCATCGAGGGACTGGCTGGCATCGCGTTGCAGTTCCGCCAGTATGCGCCGATCCAGATCGTCCAATTCCGCCGACATGAGGGGTTCTCCTTCGTATGTTGGCGAACATTATTCCATTTTTTCGGATTTTGAAAGGAACTTGCGGAACAAATTCCCACAGACATCAACGGCATTGTCCTTATCGCGCGCGCCTCTCTTGATCTTGACCTGCATCAAGGCTTAGTGACCACGCAAATCCGTATGACGACCCAGAGTTTTTACCATAAGCGCCCCCAAGAGAGTTGCCGCCATGACCGACCAGTCCCCCGTTGCCAAGGCAACCCCAACCCTGCCCGATGCGCAGACCGTCACGTCGGTCACGCATTACACCGACCGGCTCTTTGCCTTTCGCTGCACACGGCCGCAATCGCTGCGATTCCGGTCGGGCGAATTTGTAATGATCGGGCTGATCGGGGATAATGGCAAACCGCTGCTGCGGGCCTATTCCATTGCCTCGCCGTCATGGGACGAGGAGCTGGAATTTTATTCCATCAAGGTGCCTGACGGCCCGCTGACCTCTCGCCTGCAACATATTCAGCCGGGAGAGCAGATTATCCTGCGCCCCAAACCTGTTGGCACGCTGGTAATCGACGCGCTTTTGCCAGGCAAGCGGCTGTGGATGCTGGCCACCGGCACCGGCATTGCGCCCTTTGCGTCGCTGCTGCGCGACCCAGAGACATGGGAGAAATTCGAACAGGTCATCGTCATGCATACCTGCCGCGAGGCGGACGAACTGACCTATGGCCGCGACCTGATCGAAGCCCTGCCCGACGATCCGTTAATCGGCGAACTGGTCGCGGGCAAGCTGCACTACTACCCCACCACCACACGCGAAAAGAGCGCGCATATGGGGCGGATCACAGACAATATCGCCTCTGGACAAGTGTTTTCCGATCTTGGCATCGCTCCGATGGACCCTGCGAATGACCGCGCCATGGTCTGCGGGTCATTGGCGTTCAACCTCGACATCAAGGCCGTGCTCGAAACGGCCGGGCTGTCCGAAGGTGCCAATAGCGCACCCGCCGAATATGTCGTCGAAAAGGCATTCGTGGATTGAGCCTGTGCTCTCACACCGTTTAACGCTTGCCGTCCGGGGCATAATCCCGGACGGGTCCACCTTGCTTTACAAAGCCACGCAAGGGCTGCGCTTGGCGTATGTGGATCAACCCGGATCGGCACCGCACCATCTTGCGCGGCGGCAAAGCGCGCCTTAGCCCATCCAGCGGTCAGTGCCGCGCGGCAAAAGGCATCTGGCCGGAAGCGCGCCGCCTACCCCCAGCCGACCCGCACGTCCTGAAACATCACACTCGCCATCCCCGCCGTTTCCATAAACGCCACGTCGCTTGCATCACGTCCGGCGGCGATCACCACGAATGTATCGGGCGTGCTCATCCCCGTCGGGTCCACAAGCTGCCAACCGCCGTCCAGCCAGACCTCGGCGCAAGCGTGGAAATCGGGGGGCGTCACACCGGGGCTGTAGCCCGACACATAGCGCGCCGGCACCCCGCCCGCGCGCGCAAACGCGCAGAGCAAATGCGCATAGTCACGGCACACACCTTGCCGCGTTACGAACGTATCAAGCGCATTGGTTCCCGCATCTGACGCACCGGGCACATAGCGCAAGCTGCGCGCCACCCAGTCCCGCATCGCGGCGATCATCGCGCCCCCTTGCAGATGCCCGAATTCCGTCTGCACGAAAGGCTCGAAACGATCTGACGGACAAAACACCGAAGGCCGCAGCCACGCCAGCACATCCGTGGGCAAAGCATGCATTTGCTCGGCGGCCAGACTTGTCAGCGGCGGCGCAGGCCGGTCAATGGCGACACGCGCGGAATATTGCGCCATCAATTGCGCGCCCTCTGACATGACCCAGACACGCTGCCCCGCCGACCCGGCTTGGTCCAGCCAATGCAGGCGCGCAGACTGCGCCTGAAACGCCGTGCTCAGGATGGTTTGCGTGTCGGATGGCAGAACCGCAACCGTCAGCAAAACCGGATCACCCGGTTCCAAGGTATATTGCATGGTCACGTCAATTGTCAGGATCATGCACAGCGCCTTTCATATACGGACCGGGATTGCTCCGCATGATGCGCCCCTTGCCTGTTCAGGTGGCCTGCGTCAACGCTTGTGCGCGCGGCGCTTGCATCTTTCACTGCGGCGCGCCTATGTCATGGCATGATTGCCGCTTGCCCCGCCCCGTTTAACCTGGCCGCCCATGTGTTGGCCGCCGCCGCGCAGACGCCCGACAAGATCGCGCTGGAAATCCTGCGCGCCAGCGGCGCCGAGCGCTGGTCCTATGCACGCCTGCAAGCAGCCGTGCGTGGCACCGGCACGGGGCTGGCCGCATTGGGCCTGGCACCGGGCGCGCGGGTGCTGTTGCGGTTGGGCAATAGTGTGGATTTTCCGATCGCCTTTCTGGGTGCGATTGCCGCAGGGCTGGTGCCGGTGCCAACATCGACCGCTTTGACCGCCCCGGAAATTACCGCCATGGCGCGCGACCTTGCGCCCGCTTTGGTTATCGCGGCAGAGGGGGTGGCCCAGCCCGACCACCCTGCCCCGGTGTTGACGCTGGATCGCTTGCGCGCCATGCGCGATCTGCCGCCCTGTGATTACGTCATGGGGTCGCCCGACCGGCCCGGTTATATCGTGTTCACCTCTGGCAGTGGCGGCCACCCGCGCGCCGTTGTCCATGCCCATCGCGCGATCTGGGCGCGGCGCATGATGTGGGATGGCTGGTATCACCTGCGGCCCAATGACCGGATGCTGCACGCTGGCGCGTTTAACTGGACCTATACTATGGGCACAGGGCTGATGGACCCTTGGGCAATTGGCGCGACCGCCTTGGTGGTCGAACCCGGCGCGCCTCTAAGCCTGTTGATGCGGCGGCATGACGCCACGATCTTTGCCGCCGTGCCGGGTGTCTACCGCCAGCTTTTGGCAGATGGCAAAGCCCGCGACCTGCCGCGACTGCGCCACGCCCTGTCAGCGGGTGAAAAGCTGCCCGATGCCACGCGTGCGGCGTGGCACGCGGCCACGGGAGTTGAGATCTACGAGGCGCTCGGCATGTCGGAATGTTCGACCTATATCTCTGCCAACCCCGCGCGGCCTGCGCCGATGGGTGCGCTGGGCTATCCGCAAGCGGGCCGACGGATCAAGATCATCGGCGGGGAGGAGGGTATCTTGGCCATTCATCGCAGCGATCCGGGGCTGATGCTGGGGTATCTGGGACCAGACGGCGTGCCGCATCTGCCCTTGCAGGACGACTGGTTCGTGACCGGCGACCGCGTGGCCCGAGCGCAGGACGGTGCGATCAGCTATCTGGGCCGCGATGATGACATGATGAATGCAGGCGGGTTCCGCGTCTCTCCGCTAGAGGTGGAGGGGGCTTTGGCCAACCACCCCGGCATTGACGAGATTGTTGTGACCGATGTCGAAATCCGCCCCAATGTGCGGATTATCGCGGCCTTCTACACTGCTGCGGCACAGGTCGAGGAAACCGCCTTGATGGCCTTTGCAGCCGAACGTCTGGCGCGTTACAAGCAGCCACGACTTTACCGCCACTTGCCCAGCCTTCCGCGCGGGGCGAATGGCAAACTTTCCCGGCGCGCCGTGCAGGCGCAGTTCAAGGCAGACGATGATAACGCTTGAGATTTATTCCGACCCGGTCTGCCCGTGGTGCTATATCGGCAAAGTCGCGCTGGAACGCGCGATGGAGGCGCGGCCTGACCACCCGTTCGCGGTCACATGGCATCCGTTCATGCTGAACCCTGATATGCCCACCGAAGGGATGGACCGGCAGGACTATCTGGAGCTGAAATTCGGCGCCGATCTGGTCACGGCTTATGGCCCCGTCGTAAAACGTGCCGAAGGCGTGGGGCTGGACCTGAACCTGCCCGCGATCACGCGCCAACCCAACACGCTGGCCGCCCATGCGCTTATTCATTGGGCCGGGTTGGAGGGCAAGCAAAACGCTGCCGTCAGCAACCTGTTCCGCGCCTATTTCAAGAATGGGCAAGATATTGGCGCCCGTGACGTGCTGCTGGATATCGCCGCGCGCATTGGCATGGACCCCGCCCTGACTGCGCGGCTGCTGGATGCGGGGGCAGATCGCGACGCCGTCATAAACGCCGACCGCACGGCGCGCGCGCGCGGCATTCAGGGCGTGCCGTTTTTCGTTGTAGCCGGCCAGCACGCTGTGCCCGGCGCGCAAGACACAGAGCTTTGGGTGCAGGTCATCGACGAATTGGCGGAACGGCCATGAATTGGCCGCGCCCGACCCGACCATTGCGTTTCGGGGAATTCGTCGCGCTGATGGCGCTTATGATGTCGTCGGTCGCGTTTTCCATTGACGCGATGCTGCCCGCTTTGCCGACCATCGGCGACCAGCTGTCGCCGGATGCCCCGCAAAAGGGGCAATTGGTAATCACCATTTTCGTCCTTGGCATGGGGCTTGGCACGCTGATCTGCGGGCCGGTCTCTGACGCTTTCGGGCGTAAATCGGTGCTCCTGGTGGGGATTACCGCCTATATCACGGGCGCGTTGATCGCCATGCAGGCCCAAAGCATAGACGGGCTGCTGGCCGCGCGCTTCTTGCAAGGGCTGGGGGCGGCGGCCCCGCGCGTCATCGCCACCGCAATGGTGCGCGACATGTATGAGGGGCGCGCCATGGCGCGCGTGACCAGCATCATCATGACGCTGTTCATTCTTGTGCCCGCGATCGCACCCTCGATCGGCGCGGTAATCATCTGGTTTGCCGACTGGCGCGCGGTGTTTCTGGCCTTTGTCGCTTTTGGCCTGATCGCTGCGGCATGGCTGATGCTGCGCCAGCCGGAATCCCTTCCCCCCGAGCGGCGGCGCGCCCTGAGCCTGCGCAATATCTGGGCGGCGGTGGCGGAAATTACCACCACGCCCGCCGTGATGATTTATGTTGTGGCGCTGATATTCGCCTTTGCACCCATGTTTGCATGGCTGTCCAACCTGCCGATGATCTTTGCCGACGTCTATGACCGCGCCGCCAGTTTTCCGCTATGGTTCGGCATTACCGCGCTCGTCGCCGGCAGCGCCAGCGTGGTCAATGCCAAGCTGGTCATGCGGCTGGGCATGAAGCGAATCGCGACCGCCGCCTTTCTGTGGCAAGCCGTCGTGTCCGTGTTGTTTCTGGCACTGTTGCAGTTCGACCTGCCTGCCCCGTGGGATTTCGCGTTTTTCTTTGCCTTCATGTGCTCGGCGTTTTTCGCAATCGGGCTGACCTTCGGCAACCTCAATGCCCTGGCGCTGCAACCCTTGGGGCATATGGCGGGGGTTGGCGCATCGGTGGTGCAATCGCTGTCTACGGTGGGGTCGGTCATGGTCGCGATCCCGATTTCGCTGGCCTATAACGGCACGCCCTTGCCATTGATTACGGGCATGGCGCTGTGTGCCTGCACGGCACTGGCGCTGATGTTGGCGGCGCGTCGTCTTGCCCCGGAACAGCCTGCCGAATAACATTCTTTTTCCCAATTTTGCGCGCTATGCTTGCGCCAACCGCATTTCCTCCAAAGGTGTCTTAACATGGAACTTATCCTTGCCTTGGCCGTCCTGATTGTTCTGGTCGTACTGATGGGCCTGAAAATTGTGCCGCAGGCGCAGAATTTCGTCATCACCCGGCTTGGCGCGTATCACCGCACGCTGGATGCGGGCGTGAACGTGATCGTGCCGTTTCTGGACAAGGTCCATACGCGCGTTCCGGTCAACGATCAGGTGCTGAACGATATCCAGCTAGAGGTGGTGTCCGCCGATAACGTTGTGTTCGGCGCAAAGCTGTTGGTGGTCTACCGCATTGAAAACGCAGAGGCTGCGGTGTTCCGCGTGAACAAGATCGACGAATTGGTCATTGGCTTGGTGCAATCGCTGGTGCGTTCGGAACTGGGCAAGGTGGAGCTGGACGCGGTGCAATCGGATCGCGGCTCGTTGAATCTGGCGCTGTTGACGGCGCTGGAAGATGCGGGCAAGACCTATGGCATTCGCATTTCGCGCTCGGAAATTACCGATGTCACGCTGAACGCGGTCACGCAAACGGCGATGGCCGAAGTGCTGGCCGCAGAGCGCGAGCGGCGTGCCGCCATCACCCGTGCAGAGGGCGAGCGCCGCGCGACCGAGTTGAACGCCGATGCTGAGCTTTATGAAGCGCAGCGCCGCGCTGATGCCATTCGCGCCATCGCGCAGGCCAACGCGGAATCCAACCGGATGCTGGCTTTGTCGCTAGATACGGACAGCGCGCAACAGGCGCTGATTTTCCAGACCGCGCGGATGCAGGTCGAGGCGCTGGAAGGCCTGGCCAAATCGCCCAACGCCAAGCTTATCATGCTGCCGGGTGGTCCGTCGAACAGCTTCCGCGAAGCGGCCGCCATCCTGAAGGAGATGTGACGGATGGACATGTTTATGCTGCCCGACTGGTCCGTCTGGGGTCTGATTGCCGTTATCCTGCTGATTGGCGAAATGCTGACCACCGCCTATGTGGCGCTTGGTTTTGCCGTGGCCGCAGCGCTTCTTGGGTTGGTCGTCTGGCTGGTGCCGGGGCTGCCCGTGGTGGTTCAGGCCTTTATCTGGGCCGCTCTGGGTCTGGCGATCTGGCTGGGGCTATCGCGCTGGAACGCGCAGCGCCACAAACGCCCGGATATCAACGATTATGACCCGCGCGACAGCCTACCGCCCTCTGACCGGGGCGGCTGGACCGGCAAAGACTAGAAAGGGGCGCAGCGCGCGCCCCCCGCACTTAAACGCTGGAATACAGCCCCTCATAGATCGGCTGCAACGTCTCTGTGTCGAACAAGGACGACACAGAGGTGCCCTTCCAGGTGTTCAGGATGGCTTGGGCAAACATCGGCGCCGTGGCGACAATGCGGATATTGGGCGCAGCTTTCACCGCATCGGTCGGCGCGATGGAATCGGTGATGACCAGCGATTTCATCACCGATTTGGTAATCCGCTCCACCGCCGGGCCGGACAGCACACCATGGGTGATGTAGCTGTGAACCTCGGTTGCGCCCGCTTCGATCAGCACTTCGGCGGCTTTGCACAGCGTGCCCGCGGTGTCACAAATGTCATCGACAATGATACAGGTCTTGCCGCTGACATCCCCGATCACGGTCATTTCCGACACTTCGCCCGCCTTCTCGCGCCGCTTGTCGACAATCGCCAACGGGCAGCCGACCCGCTTGGCCAATTCGCGCGCCCGCGACACCCCGCCCACATCGGGAGAGATAATCATCACGTCATCCAGCCGCGCTTTGAAATGGTGCAGCACATCCAGCGCGAAAACCGGCGCGGCATACAGGTTATCCACCGGAATATCGAAAAACCCCTGTATCTGCGTGGCGTGCAGGTCCAGCGTCAGCACCCGTTCGATCCCGGCCTGCGCGATCATATTGGCCACCAGCTTGGCCGAAATCGGCGTGCGTGCCTTGGTGCGGCGGTCCTGGCGGGCATAGCCGAAATACGGGATCACGGCGGTAATGCGTGCCGCAGAGGAACGCTTCAGCGCATCGGCGATAATCAGCAGTTCCATCAGGTTGTCATTCGCCGGACGCGAGGTCGACTGGATAATGAACATATCCTCGCCCCGGACATTTTCGTAAACTTCTACGAAAATCTCCTGATCGTTGAACCGTTCGACACGCGCATCGACCAACCCGACACTGACCCCGCGATGCAGCGACATGCGCCGGGCGATGGCCTTGGACAGTTCTGGATTGGAATTTCCGGCAATCAGCTTGGGTTCGGTTCGGTCGATCATGGAGGGCAGTCCTTGCGAGTCGGCGTTGACACCGCTTACCACCCCGATACGGTCTTGGAAATGTCACAACCTGCCAAAAGGGACACCGCATGTCGCAGATCGACTATTACCTTTCCCCAATGTCACCCTGGACACATATGGTGGGCGATCGCGCGGCGCAGATTGCGCGCAAAGCGGGTGTTGCCCTACGCTACAAACCGCTGGACCCCCTGGCGCTGTTCCCGCGCACCGGCGGGCAGGTGCTGGCCGACCGCGATGACAGCCGCAAAGCCTACCGTTTGCAAGAGCTGGAGCGCTGGTCGCGGCGTTTGGGCGTGCCGATAAAACTGCACCCCGCGCATTTCCCGACCAACCCCGCACCTTCCGCCTATGCCATCATTGCCGCGCAGGAAGCTGGCGGTGGCGATCTGGACCGGCTGGTGACGGGGCTAAGCCGCGCCTGCTGGGAAGAGGACCGCAACATCGCCGAGGATGACGTGATCCGCGACTGCCTTGCGGCGGCGGGTTTTGATACCGGGCTGGCCTTTACCGGCCTGCTACAAGGTGCAGAGATCTACCCCCGCAATCTTGAAGACGCTGTCGAGGCCGGCGTATTCGGCGTGCCGTTCTTCGTGGTTGATGGCGCGCGGTTCTGGGGTCAGGACCGGCTGGACTTTCTGGCCGAGCATCTGGGCGTTACGCTTTAACCCATTAAAAAACCCGCGCCGGACAAGGGCGCGGGTTTTTAAGTCGGGTCTCGGCGTTTATCGTCAGATCAGGCCGCTTCGGCCTCTGCCTCGGCAGCAGCCCGGCGCTCGCTCTCTTCGCGCGACAGCGCCACAGAGGTGCGCACGCCCTTGCTGACAAATTCCATCAGCCCGGACACAACGCGCTCATTGGGGTCGATCCCGGCACAGCTCAGCACTTCGCGCCCATCACGAGAGCGCGCCCAGCGGGCAATCTGCTCTGGGCCATTGCCATATTTCTTGTCGTCGGCGATCGCATCATCCAGCGCCGCCAGCACCACCGCCGCAAAAAGTTTGCGAGCGCGTGCACCCTGCTCATGGGTAAACGCCGTTCCATCCGCCGCATCAAACATATTGAGTCCTTTGTTCTTGCTCTTGCATTCACCGCGAACGCCTGCCTACCCTTTTTGCGGGTTGATTCGCTAGCCCGTGAATGCATACCAGCCATGCAATTTTTGCATGGCACGCAAATAGTGCCGTCCATATCCTGTTCTTGCGTGCCATACCCCATCGCGATATAGCATGCGCCAAAGAAATGTCGCGCCATTGCCAAGGTTTACCCCATGCCCAAGATTAACGGAAACGAAATTCGCCCCGGCAATGTGCTGGAGCATGATGGCGGCCTGTGGGCAGCGGTCAAGGTCGGGCATGTGAAGCCCGGCAAAGGCGGCGCTTTTGCGCAAGTCGAAATGAAGAACCTGCGCGACGGGCGCAAACTGAACGAACGCTTCCGGTCGGATGACAAGGTTGAGCGTGTGCGCTTGGAGCAGAAAGACCAGCAATTTCTGTATGAAACCGATGGCCGTCTGGTCGTGATGGACATGGACACGTTCGAACAGGTCGAACTGGATGCCGAATTGCTGGGCGAGCGCCGCCCCTTCCTGCAAGATGGCATGACCGTGACCGTAGAATATTACGGCGAAGAAGCGCTGAACATGGCGCTGCCGCAAAAGGTGGTCTGCAAGATCGTGGAAACAGAGCCGGTCGTCAAAGGCCAGACCGCCGCGAACAGCTTCAAACCCGCCCTGCTGGACAATGGTTTGCGCGTTCTGGTGCCGCCCTTTGTCGGGCAGGATGAGGATATCGTCGTCAACACCGAAACCTTCGAGTATTCCGAGCGCGCCTGACGCTTCTTGCGCGGCTTCGGCCAGGGACAGCCCATGCGAGTCTTTGCCCTTGCCTGCACGGTCACAGCCCTTGCACAAGGGGCGCAGGCGCGTGACGTGGCATTGGCGCTTGACTGGCCCAATGGGGCGGCCCCGGCGGTCGAGATCGTGACCGTGACCCGTGACGCATCGGGCGCGGTATTGGATACGCAGCGCACGCCCTTGCCTGAAGGCACACAAACCACGGTCCTGTCCTTGCCCAGCCTGTCACGGCAAGCGACCACGGTGCAGGTCGGCGCGCTGCTGGAGGGCGCTTTCGCCCTGCAAAGCCTGCGCGCGCCGGTCGAGGGCGGGCAACCCCCGGACCGGATAAGATTAACTGCGGCCCTGACCGCCAGTTTCGGTAAAGATTACCTCTGCGATACCGGCCGCGTGGTGTCGCTTAGGCCAGCGGAAAGCGGGTTTACCCTGGACGGGACGGCATTTGAACCCGCAACGCTTGCCAATAGCTTCACCGCGCCCGACGGGACCACCGCCAACCGCGCCCCCGGCCTTGTGCAACTCGAACGCGCGGATGGGGCACTGCTGGAAACCTGCCAACCAATCCCCGCGCGCCCAATTCTGCCGCTGACCGCACTGGGGCAGGATGCGACATGGCGGCTGACGACCGGGCTTGACGGCTCTGTCCTGAGTTTGGCAGGCGCGCGGCAAGCCACCGCTGGCACCCCGGCAGAGCGCTTGGCCACAACCATCGCGCCTGCGGCAGAAAACCGGATGCGTCTCTCGTTTGGGGCGTATGAACTGACCTTGGACGACACGCCGTGCCGCTTGGTGCGCAGCACTATGCCTTTCCCATTGCAGGCAACGCTTATCGGCCCTGACGTGACCAAAAGCGCCGGCTGTGCGGGCGACCCGCTGCGGGCGCTGGAAGGACCGGCCTGGCAAGTGACGCATATGTCGGGCCATGCCCTGCCGCGCGCAGCCGAAGGCAACCCATCATTTACATTGCAATTTGACACAGGCCGCCTGACGGGGCGCACAACCTGCAACCGATATCTGGGGCGCGCGACCGTTGATGGCACGCGCCTTGTGCTAAGCGATCTGGGAAGCACCCGCCTTCCCTGCCCGGCCAACCTGCGCAATCTGGAAACCCGGTTTCTGGACGCGATGGAGGCGGCCACAGGCTTCTTGCGTCTGCCCGGCGGTGGTTTGGCGCTTTATGCGGGCGCAACCGCTGTTCTGATCGCGAAACGGTAAAGCCGCCCTGTGGATGACCCTGAAATACCCGCTTGCGGTCGAGGACGCGCGCGGCGTGGAATTCGGGACCATGTTAGGGCAGCGGATCAAACGCAGGCCCGACAAAGTCCGCGAACCGCTCCCAATCCTGCGAGCTGTTTTGATAAATCCGGCGCCTGACCTGCGTTGCAGATGACGTGTAAACGGCGCGGCGGTTCTGTTCCGGCGCCAAACACACATCCTGCCAGTCAAGTTCAAGATATCGGAGGAGATCGCGCATGGATGGCTCTGGATCTGCTGTCAACTGATCGTAGTCCAGACGGAAAATCCGGCCCCCGAACACCTGCTCCCAATGCTGCATCAGCTTTGAATAGGCCAGATAATAGGCAACCACATCATCAAGATTATAGGCAAACCCGTTCCCGTTACCCGAATAATAATGCTTGAAGTTGGACCAACATGTCGCGCGTGCATCACGCACCACATGGATGATCTTTGCCTGCGGAAACAGCGCAAAGATCGCCCCGATCCACCGGAAATTAAGCGGCAGCTTATCCGTCACATACGCAGCGCGCCCGCGTATGGCCTCAAGATGCGCCAGATAGTTCTCGCGAATCTGCATCCCGGCAGCCAAGAATTCAACATCGCTCTGCCAATCAAGGGGCGACAGGGCATCGTCCAAGTGCGGAAGTTCGCCGCCACCATGAATTTCGGAATGTGCCGACAACATTTGTTCAATCAGGCTTGTGCCTGACCTTGGCATTCCAACGATAAAAACAGGTGTAGGGGCAGCGGATTGGGTTTCGGAAACCACAGAATCGAAAGGGATGGCAGTTTCAGCAAATATCGCCATCTGAGACGCGAGACGGTCGATATCATCTTCTACGCGGTAAGCGAGCAACGCTTTCTGAAAGCTGTTCGCGGTTGAAAGATACTCAAAGGCCCGCTTGGTATTGCCGCTGTCATCATGTGCTTTTCCCAAGGAAAACCCAAGAAGCATTCTCTCACGATCGGTCAGGCGGGATTGCCTGAGCATGTCTTCCATCCGTCCGATTTCGGGCGCGCCCGCATCGAATTTCTGGGCGCAAGCAAGGTTCCAATACGCCTCCGCCGTCGCTTCGTTCTGCGCGACAGCCGCTGAAAGCACCTTGGCAGCTTGCTCTGTGTCTCCTTTTATTTTCAGCACGTTGCCCAAATTGTTAAGGGCTGGGCCGTAATCCGGGGCTGTCTTCAAAGCAGCCTCGAAACACCTCTGCGCTTCGTCAAGCTCCCCGCGATCGACGTGAATGTTGCCAATGTTGTTAAGCGCCGTTGCATCACCCGGCCGAAGTTCCAACACCCTGGAGAAGCTTTGCCGAGCGGCCTCGTCCTGCCCTAGGGTTTTTTGAATATTGCCAAGGTTTCCAAATGCGTCGGCATCTGTCGGATTAAGCGCGATTATGGTGTTGTAGGTTGCAATCGCATCCTTGGCCTGACCCAACGCCGCCTGACCCGCGGCACGCAGACGCAACAAGACGGTATGGTCAGGATACACTTTGACCGCCGCATCAGTTGCAAGAACCAACTCTTTCATCCGACCGCTATTGTAATAATTGAACAGGGTCCGGATCATCAGAGCGGAGGCATCCGGCGCACCGCCAGCGTCCGGAAGTGCCTTGATACCTTCCAGAGCGCGCTTGTTCTTGGGAAATTTATCAAGAACGGACATATAAAGTGCACGCGCTTCCGAAGAAGCGCCTTGTTTGGCAAGCCCGCGGGCTTTCAAAATCGTTTTCTCAATAGACATGACCGACTGATTAGCGCACCGCCCCCCGGCCTCGCAAGTGCGCGTCTTGTCTTTGCATTATGGGGCATCATCAAGCCGCAGTTTTCAACCCCTGAGCCATCAGCCCTTTGTGACAATTCGCAGATCGCGTAACGCCTTACGACACCCCGAAATCCGCCATAGTGCGCAAAGGCAAGCTGCGCGCGCGGGTGCCGGTCAGCGCGAATAGCGCGTTGGCCAGCGCGGGCATGGAGGGCGGCGTGCCCGGTTCGCCCACCCCACCCATATGCGGATTGTCTTGCAGGATCGCCACCTCTATGCGCGGCACGTTGACCATGCGCAGCGCGTCATAATCGGGGAAGTTGGCTTGGTCGGCGCGACCGTCGGTAAAGGTGATTTCCCCCAACACCGCCGCCGACAGCCCATAAATCAGCCCCGATTCCATCTGCGCGCGGATAATGCCGGGGTCCAGCGCCAGCCCCGGATCGCAGGCCATGAAGGCGCGGTCCATGCGGATGCGGTCGCCGTCCCGCGCGAGTTCGATCACCACCGCCGTGGGGGTGCCGAAAGACCATGTCATCGCCACGCCGCGCGCGCGCCCTTCTGGCAGCGCCGTATCCCAGCCCGACATCTCGCGCACACGGGTCAGCACACCCGCCGCAACCGCGCTTTCGGGCGCGACATGCGCCAAGCGGAACGCCAACGGGTCCGCGCCTGCGGCATGGGCCAGCTCATCAATGAAGCTTTCGTGAAAGAACCCGTTGAAAGACGCGCCCACCGAGCGCCAGAAGCCAATCGGCACGTCCAATTCCGCCAGATGCCCCGCCACGCGGTAATTCGGGATCGCATAGGGTTGGTCGAACGCGCCTTCGACATGGCCTTTGTCAGACCCACCGGGTGCGCGGCCCATGATCCGGGTCATTGCGGCATGCGTCACCGAAGGGGCCGCAATCGCGGCGTTGAAATGACTGATGCGGCCACCAGTCACCGCGCCTTGCATCCGCGCCATGGCGGCGGGGCGGTAGAAATCATGGCGCATATCTTCTTCACGCGACCATGTCAGCCGAATGGGGGTGCCGGGCATGGCAGCGGCAATGCGCGCGACTTGCGCCACTGCGTCGGTTTCCGCACGCCGCCCGAACCCGCCGCCCATAAAGGTCGTATGCAGGGTGATCGCATCCTCATTCAGCCCCGATGTTTCGGCAGCCTTTTGCACACACAGGCGCGGAGCCTGATTGCCTGCCCAGATCGTCAGGTGCCCATCTTGCAGCCATGCGGTGGCGCCTTGGGGTTCCATCGTGGAATGGGCAAGGAAGGGCACGCGGTATTCGGCACTGATCGCACCATCGGGCAAGGCGGACACATCGCCATCGTCGCGCAGGGTGGAGTTCGGCTCTGCATCGAACGCCGCTTCAATCGCGGCGAACATGCCGTCCATATCGGCGGGCAAGGGAGAGTCGGTCCATGTCACATCGACCGCCTTCGCCCCTTCCATCGCGGCCCATGTATTGCGGGCAACGACGGCCACGCCATTGCCCATGTCAAACACCTGTTCGACACCGGGCATGGCCAGCGCGGGCGCAGGGTCAAAGCCTGCCATACCACCACCCAGATGCGGGCAGATGCGAACCGTGGCAAATTTCATCCCCGGCAGTTGAATATCGGTCGCGTATTGCGCTTGGCCGGTGATCTTGGCGCGCATGTCGCTGCGTGGCAAAGCCCGGCCCAGCAGCTTCCAGTCGGATTGCGGGCGCAGGTCCACATCCGGGACCGGGCGTGCGGCGGCGTCCTCTGCCAAGTCGGCATAGGCGATGCGCGTGTCATCGGGGGCAATCACAAACCCGTCTTCGGTGCGCAGCGCGCTGCGGTCCACGCCCAAACGGTCGGCGGCAACGGCTTTCAAAGCCTCGCGCGCGCCAGCCCCGGCATAGCGCATCTTCTCATAGGCATCGACCGTCGAAGTGGACCCGCCTGTCACCTGCAAACCCAACAGCTTGCTGACCGCCGCCAGACCGCCAACAACCGTATGTTGCCACGCCTTCATGGCGTAATCGGCAACAGGCAGCGCACCATGCATCAACGCACCGTTGTAATAGGCTGCAGAGGGCGGGCCATGCTCGACCCGGATACCGGCAAAATCCACGTCCAGTTCTTCGGCCACCAAAGCGGCGAGCGTGGTGTGAACGCCCTGCCCCATCTCTGCACGCGGCGCGATGATGGTTATGCCCGACTGGTCAATGATGACATAAGGGTTCAGCGTGGCCCCTTGATCCGGGGCAAGCGGGTTTTCGACCGGCTTTCGGACCTGATATATCCCGAAGGCCGCGCCACCAACTACCGCGACCGCGCCCACCAGAAGCGTGCGCCGGGTGATGGTTCCAAGGCGGCTCATTGTGCCCCACCCATCTTGGCCGCGTCATGGATCGCGGCGCGAATGGCCGTGTAGGTGCCACAGCGGCACAGGTTGCCGCCCATGGCCGCGTCAATATCCTCGTCCGTGGGCGCGGGGTTGTTGGACAGCAAATCCGCCGCCTGCATGATCTGGCCAGACTGGCAATAGCCGCATTGCGCGACCTGATGACGCTCCCACGCGGCTTGCAAGGGCGTCTGACCGCCAAGCCCTTCGATGGTAGTGACAGGGCCCCACAGATCACCCAACCGCACTTGGCAGGACCGCACCGCTTGCCCGTCCACATGCACGGTGCAAGCCCCGCAAGCGGCAATCCCGCAGCCGAATTTGGTGCCGGTCAGGCCCAGCTCGTCACGCAACACCCACAAAAGCGGTGTGTCGGGCGCGGCATCGGTCTGGTAGTCGGTTTCGTTGACGGTGAGGGTAATCGACATCGGCAAAGTCCTTTGCAGGTTTCCGTAAATATGGAGCGCAGACACAGAACGACCAGCCCCAACGCGGCGTCAGGGCTTATCCTCAAAGCCCGGTGTCACGGATAGCGCGCGGCCCCAAGAATTGGGCCAAGCCCCTGTTCCTGCACCAGAACGGCAAGGCCGGTGCCATCGGGCACGGCTTCGGACAGTGTGTAGCTGAACGGCGCAAGCCCGTCCCACGCATCCAGCACCATCCAGTCGGTGACGATGTTGCGATAGGTGATCTCGCGCCCGGCATTTTCACCCGCCATAATCTCGACCGTGGCCTTGTCCAGAAAGCGGACGATCTGCACATCGACGGCGTAATCCAGAACGCCAGACGAACTTGCGTTTATCGTCACACCACCGCCATCCAGCGCGACGATTTCTATCGCGATCTGCCCGCCCCCAAGCGGGTTCATCCGGTGTTCGGCAATCTGGGCCATGACCTGCATGGTCGCATTGCCCTGCACATCATCCAGTCCACCAATAATCATTTGTGGCGTGTAGACCGATTTCCGCCCCATCTTGCGCGCATAAGCCTTCTGGCGTTCGCTGAAGGCGGGTTTGCCGAACGTGTCGGCCCAGCCAATATAATCCCAGTAATCGACATGCAGCGCCAGCGGCAGCACCGCGTCATGATCCGCGATCTGGTTCAGCAGATCATCCGCGGGCGGACATGCGGCGCACCCTTGGGACGTATACAGCTCTACCACGACAGGGTTTTGCTGTGCCAAGGCCGGATCAGCCAAGCCGATCATCGCGCCAAGGGCAATCGCGGTCGCGGACTGAAGGTGCATGCGGGTTCCGTTCATCGTTTCAAGCGCGATCTAACCACGCATGGCGGCAAGGGCCAATCAAGGTTTTGCGAGGCTTGCCAACCCGCGACGGAATGGCCACAGGCGATGCAACTGCAAATTTTGTGCACAACGGTATACAAAAATGTTCCTTTTTCCTTGAACGCTTCGCAAAGCAATGGCAAATGCAAGGGGCAAAGACCCCTGTCACCTAATTTACGGAGGCTCAGCCCCATGACCATCACCGTCGGACACGATAGCGCGGGTGCGCGCAAGACCCTTTCCGTCGCTGGCAAAAGCATTGCCTACTACTCCATACCCGCAGCGCAGGCCGCCGGGCTTGGTGAATTCGACAAGCTGCCCGCCGCGCTGAAAGTCGTGCTGGAGAATATGCTCCGTTTTGAGGATGGCAAGACAGTCACAAGTGACGACATCCGCGCCTTTGCGGAATGGGCAACAAATGGCGGCAAGAACCCGCGCGAGATTGCCTATCGCCCCGCCCGCGTGCTGATGCAGGATTTCACCGGCGTGCCCGCCGTGGTCGATCTGGCCGCCATGCGCGACGGCATCAAGGCTTTGGGCGGCGACGCGCAGAAGATCAACCCGCTGAACCCGGTCGATCTGGTCATTGACCATTCGGTGATGATCGACGAATTCGGCAATCCGCGCGCCTTCCAGATGAATGTGGACCGCGAATATGAGCGCAACATCGAACGCTACACCTTCCTGAAATGGGGCCAGAAAGCGTTCAACAATTTCCGCGTGGTGCCGCCGGGCACCGGGATTTGCCATCAGGTCAACCTTGAATATCTGTCCCAGACCGTCTGGACCGATACCGACCAGAACGGCGCAGAAGTGGCCTACCCCGACACGCTGGTCGGCACTGACAGCCACACCACCATGGTCAACGGACTGGCGGTCTTGGGCTGGGGTGTCGGCGGGATCGAGGCAGAGGCCGCGATGCTGGGCCAGCCCGTGTCGATGCTGATCCCCGAAGTCGTGGGCTTCAAGCTGACCGGCGCGATGGTCGAAGGCACCACCGCCACTGACCTTGTGCTGAAAGTGGTGCAGATGCTGCGCGCGCATGGCGTGGTCGGCAAATTCGTGGAATTCTACGGCGAGGGTCTGGACCAGTTGCCGCTGGCAGATCGCGCAACGATTGCCAATATGGCACCCGAGTATGGCGCAACCTGCGGCTTCTTCCCGATTGACGATGAAACCCTGCGCTACCTGCGCACCACGGGCCGGGATGAGGACCGCGTGGCGCTGGTCGAAGCCTATGCCAAGGAAAACGGCTTCTGGCGCGGGGCGGATTACGCGCCGGTCTACACTTCCACGCTGGAGCTGGACATGGGCACCGTTGTGCCCGCCATTTCCGGCCCAAAACGCCCGCAGGATCACACCCCGTTGGATCAGGCCGCAGAAAAGTTTCTGGACGTGGTGTCGGAATATCGCGGCGTTGCCGCCGATGACGAAGCGACAGAGATGGCGGATGAAGGCCCTGCCCCCACCGCCCCGGCCGACCCGCGCAAAACCGTTGCTGTTGCAGGCGAAGATTACGAACTGCGCGATGGCTCGGTGGTGATCGCGTCCATTACCTCCTGCACCAACACCTCGAACCCCTATGTGATGATCGGGGCCGGTCTGGTGGCGCGCAAGGCGCGCGCGCTTGGTCTGACCCGCAAGCCTTGGGTGAAAACCTCGCTCGCGCCCGGCTCTCAGGTCGTGTCGGCCTATCTGGAAGCGGCAGAGTTGCAAGACGATCTGGACGCAATCGGCTTCAACCTTGTGGGCTATGGCTGCACCACCTGCATCGGCAACTCTGGCCCGCTGCAAGAGGAAATCTCCAAGGCGATCAACGACAATGACCTGATCGCGACCAGTGTTCTGTCGGGCAACCGGAACTTTGAAGGGCGCATTTCCCCGGATGTGCGCGCCAACTACCTCGCCTCGCCGCCCTTGGTGGTGGCCTATGCGCTGGCCGGTGATATGAATATCGACATCACCAAAGACCCGATCGCGCAAACGCCCGAAGGCAAGGACGTCTACCTGAAAGACATCTGGCCGACCCAGAAAGAAGTGGCCGATCTGGTGGAAGCAACCGTCACGCGCGAAGCCTTCCAGTCGAAATACGCCGATGTGTTCAAGGGCGATGAGAAATGGCAAGGCGTGAAGACGCCCGACTCGGAAACCTATGACTGGCCAGCGTCTTCGACCTACATTCAGAACCCGCCCTATTTCCGCGACATGGGCGCCGAGGCTGGCACGATTTCCGACCTGAAAGGTGGGCGCATTCTGGCACTTCTGGGCGATATGGTCACGACCGACCACATCAGCCCGGCAGGCAGCTTCAAGGCCGGCACACCCGCGGGCCGTTATCTGGAAGAACGCCAGGTTCCGGTGCGCGAGTTCAACTCTTACGGTTCGCGCCGTGGCAACCACGAAGTGATGATGCGCGGCACCTTCGCCAATATCCGCATCCGCAACGCCATGCTGGACGGGGTTGAAGGCGGCTACACCAAGGGGCCGGACGGCGCGCAATCTGCCATTTTCGATGCTGCAATGGCCTATCAGGCAGACGGCACGCCGCTGGTGGTGATCGGCGGCAAGGAATACGGCGCTGGCTCAAGCCGCGACTGGGCGGCCAAGGGCACCAGCCTGTTGGGCGTCAAAGCGGTGATCGCGGAATCGTTCGAACGCATCCACCGTTCCAACCTGGTCGGCATGGGCGTCATCCCGTTCGAATTCACCGGCGGAGATACCCGTGAAAGCCTTGGCCTGACGGGTGACGAGATCATCAATATCAGCGGCTTGGAAGGTGATCTGAAACCACTTTCCGACGTGTCCTGCACGATCGTTTATGCCGATGGAACGGAAAAGACGATCACGCTCAAGTGCCGGATCGATACCGGAATCGAGAAGGAATATGTCGAACATGGTGGCGTGCTGCACTACGTGCTGCGCGACCTCGCCAAAACCGCGTAACCGCTTCACATTCTCGACAGACCCCGGCGCGGCCACCGTGCCGGGGTTTTCCTTTGCCCAAATCTCGGGCTATCGTCGCGCCATCAAACCGGAGAGAGCATGGCCACCCGCATCGTTGCATTCGTCACTCTTGGGCTGTTTCTGGCCTTTGTCGCGATCATGGCGTCGGTGACGTTCTTTGTGCGTGACCCGTTGCCAATTGTCGGTCCAAACCAACGCCTCGTGCTGGACACAACCGAAATCATGCCGCCCCTGCGTGCAGAGATTGCGATTGATGGCGACTTCAAGGCGCTGCTGTCTGTCACACCGCTGGACCGGGTCGATCAGGTGCGTCTGCGTTTTACAGGCAACGACGATGTTCCGCTGGTCCCGCAGGGCGACAGCGCCGAAGCGCAATTCACCCGGACCGGGCGTTGGGAACTGGTTCTGGTGTCGGGCGGCGCGGAAGAAGTGCTGGCCTTCGTGCTGCGCGATTAGGTCGTTTCGCGTTCTTCAGACTCTATGGTCGGTATCGCCAGGCGCTCTTCGCTTTCGGCCCCGCAGAGCAACTCGACCGCCCGGTCAGCAGCGTCATGGAACGGCTCCAGCACCACATCGGCCCCAGAGGCGAATAACTCCTCAGTATCGCGCGCATTATGCGATGCGACCGCAATGCGCCCCGGAAACCCCGACATGCGGGTCAGTTGTATCAGCGTGCTGCGCGTATCTTCATGGCTTAGCCCGGTCGGGTGGATCGGCACGGTAGAGACGATCCATTTCGCATCCGGCAAGGGCAGTTCCGACACGAATTCGGGATCGCTTGCATCACCGAATTCGGTTTCCAGTCCCAAGTTGCGCCAACGTCTGATGGCGCTTGGATTGAAATCCACCCCCAACACCTTGATGCCCCGTTTTTGCAACCGAAGCCCGATGGCCGTGCCAAACCGCCCCAAACCGAAAATAATAACCGCATGATTGTCGTTGCGATGCATGCCAGCCTCTGACGGCTCTCGCGGCGTGCCTTTGCGCTCGAATATGCCAAGGTAGCGATCAAGCAGGGCATAAAGCTGATGCGAGTAGGTAATCATATAGGTAGAGGCCGCGATGGTCACGAGGCCCACCATGGTCACAAGCCCAAGCGCATCTTCCTGCACATGGCCGATGGTCACACCCATGGCGATGAAGATCAGCGAAAATTCACTGATTTGGGCCACGGTCAGACCTGCCAGAAACCCGGTGCGCTTGCGGTAGCCCATCGCCCCCATGATGGCCAACACGATCAGCGGGTTGCCGATCAAAACGAAAAGCGAAAACACAATCGCGCCCAGAACATGGGTGCCCAACAGCGACAGGTCCAACCCGGACCCCAGCGCAATGAAGAAGAACAGCAGCAGGAAATCACGCAACGGGGCAAGGCGCGCGGCAATCGTTTCGCGATACGGGGTTGACGCCAGAGCAACACCAGCCAGCAGCCCCCCAACTTCCTTGCCCAATCCGACCAGATCGCCGACAGCCGCGAACATGGCTGCCATGGCAATCGCAAAGATCACAAGCAATTCCGGCGCATGGGCCAGCTTTTCGGTCAACGGGTCGGCGGCAAAACGCACGAACAAGATGACCAATCCGACCATGGCCACACCAGACGCAAGCACCATGGGCACTGACCCGCCGCCGTGCCCGTCCGACGCAGCACCGATCCCGATGGCCGACAACACGATCATGGCCAGCACCACCACAAGGTCTTGCACGATCAGGAAGCCAAGGGCGATCTGGCCGTGCAGGCTGTCAATCTCGCGCTTGTCGGACAACAATTTTACGATGATGATGGTGGACGAAAAGGTCAGCGCAATGGCGACATACAAGCTGGTGATATGTCCCAACCCAAGCGCAAGCCCGATCAAGTAGCCGAAAATCGAGGTGAACGCGACCTGCCCCAAACCCGTCAGCAAGGACACCGCCCCAAGCGACCGGATCAGTTTGACATCCAGCTTGATCCCGACAAGGAACAACAGGACCGCAATGCCCAATTGCGACAGCAAGCTGATCTGGGCGTCCGAGTGCACAAGATCCAGCGCGGATGGCCCGGCGATCAATCCCACGGCGATGAAACTTACAATCAATGGCTGGCGCAGGATGATCCCGACAAAGCCGGTAATGGCGGCCAACACCAGAAGGGCCGCAATCTCTGCAAAGGGGGATTGCGCGATAATCTCGATCACGATGCAAGTCCTTTCACGGGCGCGCCCGGCTTCCTGTTCTGCAGGATCAAAATCACGGCAAAACCCGTAAGCTTCTTTGATTTCGATCAAAAGCTGCGGCGAAAATACCGGTTTTCACGCGCGCCCTTTAGATTTTCCACCGGCCATGAAAAAGTGCGGCAAGGGGGTGCCGCGCTGAGCTTTCACGTTGGGCCTTTGCGGTTTAGCGTGCCGCAGCACGCTCCATAGCCGGGCGGATACGGTTTTCCATGATCTCACGCGTGATTGGCCCGGCATAGCGGAATTCGATGGTGCCATCGCCCGCAACGACGAAGGTTTCGGGCAGGCCGACCACGCCCCAGTCCAGCCCCGTGCGCGCAGCCGGGTCAGACCCGATGGCCGCGAACGGGTCGCCCAACTCATCCAGAAAATCCTCTGCCTTGTCAGCCTGATCGCGGTAGTTCACGCCATAAATGATCGTGCCTTCTTCCGCCAATTCTTCCAGAAATGGGTGTTCCGCGCGGCAGGGCGGGCACCATGTCGCCCAGAAATTGACCAGCGTCACCTCGCCCTCGCGCAGCATGGCATCGGTCAGCAGGGTCCGCTCGCCCAGTTGCTGCACGCCAAGCGCGGGCGCTTCCTGACCGGCACGGGCCGACGGCAGATCGTTGCGACCTTCGCGGAAATTGCCGATATAGAACATCACCGCCAGCCCCAGAAACAGCAGCGGCGGCAACAGCATTAGTGGGCGGATCTTACCCATTCTTTCCTCGTTTCTGCTCAAAGGCGTCCAAGTCGCGGCGCACCCGGCGACCGCGCGCAACATACCACAGCGCCAGTGCCACCAGCAGCCCTAGCGAGACCAGATAGGCCGACGTAACCTCGACCGCGTAACGTCCAAGATCGGGCATCATGCCATGCGCTCCCGTGCGGCCAGTGCTTTCATGCGGCGGGCGCGAATTTCGGTGCGGGTGCCCGTCAGAACCAGCGCCAGAAAGATCAGCCCGAAGCCGACCATGCAGGTGTAAAGCGGGGCTTTATAGGCCCAGTCCATGCGCGTTCCGGGGGCAACCGACAGCGACGCGCCCTGATGCAGCCCCTGGTTCCAGAAATTCGCCGCATAGCGCGACAGCACCGCAAAGACCGACCCGACAAGGCACAGTACGGCCGTCAGGTCCGCGCCCGTGTCCGGGTCGTCAATGGCCGACCACATGGCGATGTAGCCAAGGTAGAACAGGAACAGAATCAGGAAGGATGTCAGACGCGGGTCCCATGCCCACCATGTGCCCCACATCGGCTGGCCCCAGACAGCACCTGTAATCAGCCCGATCACCGTCATCACCGCGCCCACCGGGGCGGCGGCACGGGCGGCAAGCGCGCTCACATGGTGACGGCGGATCAACCAGACCAGCGAGGCGACCAGCATCATCAACCATGCATTGATCGCCATCAACGCGGCCGGAACATGGAGGAAGACGATCTTCACGGTAGAGCCTTGGCGGAAATCATCGGGCGTGAAGAAGAACCCCCAGATCAGCCCTGTTGTGGTCACAACCACAGCCGCAACCGCCACGATCGGCAATAACCAATCGGTGGTGCGCATGAATTTCAGCGGGTTGGCATATTCCCAGAGTGACGACATGAGGATTACCTATCTTTGGGTGGGTGCGCTCTCAAGCGAAACAAGTTTGGATCACCGAAGGTTTATCCGGATCACATGGGCAGAGGCAAAGGGCAATAATGCCACAGCCCCTGCGGTAATACCGGCCAGAAGGGCCAAGGGTGTGCCAACGGCCAATCCTTGCGCGCCGCGCGACACCACTTCGGCCCCGAACACAAGGGTCGGGATGTAAAGCGGCAGCACCAGCAGTGACAGCAAAAGCCCACCACGTTTCAGCCCCACCGTCAGCGCCGCACCAAACGTGCCGATGACCGACAGTGCGGGCGTGCCAAGCGTCAGCGACAGCAGCAGCCAGCCATAGGCGGGCACGGGCAGGTTCAGCAGCAACCCCAGAACGGGAGAGACAAGCACCAGCGGCACGCCCGTGGTCAGCCAATGGGCCAGCGCCTTGATGCTGACCACCCCTTCCAGCGGCACGGGCGCGGTTGCCAGCAAATCCAGCGAGCCATCCTCGTAATCCAGCGCGAAAATGCGGTCTAGCGACAACAGGCAGGCCAACAGCGCGCCCACCCACAGAATGCCCGGCGCGATCAGCGCCAGCGTGCCGCGCTCTGGCCCCACGCCCAAAGGCACCAGAACGGCCAAGATCAGGAAAAACGCCAGCCCAAGGCCAAAGCCGCCCCCGGCGCGAAAGGCCAGTCGCATATCGCGGATCAGCAGCGCAATCATAGGAACGCCTCGTCAAAGCCGCTAGAGGGTTCGGGCATCCGCGCCTTGTAAGGGCCAAGGTCCAGCACCCGCGCTTCGGGCAGGCCAAGGTCGATATGCGTGGCCATCAAGGCCATGCCGCCCGCCGCAAGATGCGCGCGCACCACCTCGGCAAAAAGCGCCACCGATGCCGCATCCAGCGATACGGTCGGTTCATCCAGCACCCAAGCAGGACGGCCTGTGACCATCAACCGCGCCAGCCCAAGCCGCCGCTTTTGCCCGGCCGACAGGTTTTGCGCCGCGCGGTCGGCAAGCTGGCGCAGGTTCATCCGGTCCAGCGCGTGGTCAATGCCGCTGGTGCCATAGATCGCGGCCCAGAAGGTCAGGTTTTCCGTCACGCTCAGGGTGGCTTTCAACCCGTCCGCATGGCCCGCATAGGCGATGCTGTCGGGCAGAAAATCAAACGTGCCGGCGGTCGCGGGCTGCAAGCCTGCAATGGTGCGCAAGGCCGTGGTCTTGCCACAGCCATTGGGGCCACGCAGCACCAAGGCCTGACCGGGTTCCAACACAAAGCTGACCCCTTCCAGCAGGGGCAGCCCACCACGGGCGCAGGCCAGATCTGTTACCTTCAAAGACATGAATGTCGCATAGCCCGCTTTGACAGCGATGGGAAGGGCGCGGCGTTACTCTACCGTCACCGATTTCGCCAGATTGCGCGGTTGGTCCACATCGGTGCCCCGGTGCAGCGCCGTATGATAGGCGATAAGCTGGGCCGGCACGGCATAGACAATCGGCGCTATCAAATCCGGCACCGGGGGCATTTGCAGCGTGTGGGGCACATCGCCCGCCGCCTTTATCCCCGCCGGATCGCTGATAAGCAAAACCTGCCCCTGTCGCGCCATCACTTCCTGCATGTTCGACACGGTCTTTTCATACAGGCCGTCATGCGGCGCAAACACGATCACCGGAAACTCGGAATCTATCAGGGCAATCGGGCCGTGTTTCAGCTCGCCTGCTGCATAAGCTTCGGCGTGTATATAGCTGATTTCCTTTAGCTTTAGCGCACCTTCCAATGCCATTGGATACATCGTGCCACGCCCAAGGAACAACACGTCACGCGCCTGAGACAGGATCTTGGTCAGACGTTCAATCTCACCCTCGCGGTCCAAGGCCTGAGCCATGAATCCGGGCAGGCTGCGCAGGTCTTCGACAAGGCGGACATAGTCTTCGGCGCTCAGATGCCCGCGCGCGCGCCCCGCTTCCAGCGCCAGCACCGCCAGCACCAGAAGCTGTGCGGTGAACGCCTTGGTCGAGGCTACGCCAATTTCTGGCCCGGCATGGATGGGCAAGGCCACGTCACTTTCGCGCGCAATGGACGAGGTTGGCACATTCACCACCGACACGACCTGTGCGACATGCGGGCGCACATGGCGCAACGCGGCCAATGTATCGGCGGTTTCCCCCGATTGGCTGACGAAAAGCGCCATGTTGTCGCGCCCCAGAACCGGGTCGCGGTAGCGGTATTCGCTGGCGATATCCAATTCCACCGGCAGGCCCGCGTATTTCTCGAACCAGTATTTCGCAACTTGGCAGGCATAATAGGCCGTGCCACAAGCGACCATAATCAAGCGGTCGGTGCGCGTGAAATCAAGGCCATCCGGCAATTCCAGCGTGTCGCTGTCCACCCCGCTGTAAAACCCAAGAGCGGCCTTCAGGATGGCGGGTTGTTCGGCCATTTCCTTGGCCATGAAATGCTTGTGGCCCGATTTATCGACCTGCGCGGTATCCAGATTGATGCGCGTCATGGGCCGGTTGGTCTGGTTGCCGTCGGCATCGTAAATCTGCGCGCCCGCACGGGTCAGGACCGCCAGATCGCCCTCTTCCAGATAAGTGATGCGATCGGTGATCTCTGCGAGGGCAATCGCATCCGAGCCAAGGAACATTTCATCGGTGCCATGACCAAGACACAAGGGCGAACCGCGCCGCGCGCAGATGATAAGATCATCCTCACCCTCGAACACGAAGGCCAGTGCGAAAGCGCCGTCCAGCCGCGCCAGCGTTTCGCGCGCGGCCTCGAGCGGTGTGCGCCCCTGATCCAGCAAGCGCGAGGTCAGTTGCACAATGGTTTCGGTATCGGTCTGGCTTTGGAATTGCGCGCCGTCGGCGGTAAGCTCTTCGCGCAGCGCACGGAAATTCTCGATAATGCCATTATGCACCACCGCCACGCGGCCTGCGCGGTGCGGATGCGCATTGGCAACGCTCGGCCCGCCATGCGTGGCCCAGCGTGTATGGCCAATGCCCACGCGCCCCGGCAGCGGATCATGCACCATCATGTCGGACAGGTTAATCAACTTGCCAACGGCGCGGCGGCGATCCAGCACGCCCTTGTTGACGGTCGCAATGCCGGCGCTGTCATATCCGCGATATTCCAGCCGTTTCAGCGCCGACAGAATGGCGGGCGACACTTCATGTTTGCCAAGGATGCCAACGATACCACACATGTGCCTTATCCCTTGTTCTGAGACGCTTTGCGCGCGCGCAGTCTATCCATCAGCTTGGCGCCCAATCCCGGTTTTGTCACCTGATCTGCGCGACCCAGCGCAAGCGCGCCGTCTGGCACATCGCGGGTGATGACCGACCCCGACCCGGTCAGCGCATCTGCGCCCACGGTGACAGGGGCGACCAGCATGGTCGATGACCCGATAAAGGCGCCCTGCCCAATGGTGGTGCGGTGCTTGAACACGCCATCATAATTGCAGGTTACGGTTCCCGCGCCCAGATTTGCATGCGCGCCCACATCGGCATCGCCAACATAGGACAGGTGGTTGACCTTGGCGCCCTCGCCCAGTTGGGCGTTCTTGATTTCCACGAAATTGCCAACGCGCACATCTTCGGCAAGTTCGGCACCGGGGCGCAGGCGGGCATAGGGTCCGACCACCGCGCCGCGGCTGACATGCGCCCCTTCCAGATGGCTGAACGCGCGTATGGTCGCGCCCGATTCGACCGTCACATCGGGGCCAAACACGACATAAGGCTCAATCACGCAATCACGGCCCAGATATGTGTCCTGCGCGAAGATGACCGTGTCGGGGGCTTGCAGGGTGACGCCATTTTCCAGCGCCTCTGTGCGGGCATGGGCCTGAAACGCCGCCTCGGCGCTTGCCAGTTCCGCGCGGGTGTTGATGCCCAGGGTTTCGGCTTCGTTGCAAGTGACAACCCCGGCCGTCAGGCCGCGCGCACGGGCCAAGCCAACAACGTCAGTCAGGTAATATTCGCCAGAGGCGTTGGTATTGCCGACCTGAGCGATCAGGTCGAACAGTGTGGCCCGGTCGGCACACAGAACCCCGCTGTTGCACAGCGTGATCGCGCGCTCATCCTCTGTTGCGTCCTTGAACTCGACAATCCGTTCCAGCCGGTCGCCATGGGCCAGCAGCCGCCCGTAGCGCCCCGGATCGGCGGCATGAAAGCCCAGCACAACCACGTCATGCGAGGCGCGCGCGGTTTGCAACGCATCCAGCGTTTCCGGGCGAATAAAGGGTGTGTCACCATAGAGCACCACGACATCGCCGGGCTGGTCTTCCAGCGCCGCGCGCGCCTGACCGACCGCATGCGCCGTGCCAAGCTGCTCTGTCTGGGTGACGATAATGGCTTCGGGGTCTTCATCCGTCACCACGCGGGCGACCTGTTCGCCGCCATGACCCACAACCACAACCACGCGCGCCGGGTCCAAAGCGCGGCCCGCGCGCATGGCATGGACAACAAGCGGACAGGCCGCCAAGCTGTGCAGCACTTTCGGCAAATCCGAGTCCATGCGGCTACCCTGCCCCGCGGCAAGAATGACAAGTGAAATACCCATATGCCCTCAATCCGTTTTCTTTTGTGCCTGAATGCGCGGATTGACGCACCGGCGCAAGCCTTGGCCCTATCACGGCTGGTTTCAAGCTGAAACAGGGGCGAATTTCTGCCGGTTTGACCGATATCAATGTAATGCGCGCGCAAGTCACCGATACTTGGCACATATCGCAGGAGAACTGCTTATGTATGCCAGAATCCTTGTCGCCGTCGATTTGGCGAAACCCGACCGCGCACGACAGGTGTTGGCACAGGCACAAAAGCTGTGCGACCCGGATGGCACCATCCGCCTGTTGCATATTTTAAGCGGCCCTGTCACGCTTAAGTTGCGCGCAACCGCCATGGCAGGGCTGCTGGCGCTGAGTGGCGGCGCAGATCCACGCATTCTGCCGGTGTTGCGCGATGGGCCAGTCGAGGCGCAGATTCGTGCCATGGCCGAAGAAGACAGGGTCGATCTGGTCATGCTGGCCAGCCGCTTACCGGGTATGCCAAAGTTTTTGCACGACAGCTCCGCCACCGAACTGACACGCCATTCCACCATATCGGTGCTTTTGGCCCAGACACCCAACCCAGAGAGGAACCCCCATCATGTATGACTCCATCGTCATCGCCGCCGCGCTCTTTAACGAAGGCGCAACCACCCGCGCGGCACTCAACAAGGCCAAGACGTTGCTCAACCCCGGCGGGGCCGTCACTCTTGTTCATGTCATTGAAGAAGTGCCGGGCTATGTCGCGGCGTCTATCCCGAAGGAACATATGAATGCGCGCCAACGCGATGTGCAGGAACAGCTTGATGCAATGGCCGCGTCGGTTGAGGGACTGAAGGTCAAGGCGATCATCCGCCATGGCCAGCCTTCTGCGTCCATCCTTGGGGCGGCAAAAGAAACCACGGCAGATCTTATCATGATCGCCAGCCACAAGCCCGGCCTGAGCGATTATTTCATCGGCTCCACGGCGGCGCGTATTGTGCGGCACGCTCAATGCTCTGTGCTGGTCACGCGCTGACGGGATCGGGGCGGTTTGCCAAGGCGCCGCCCCTATGCCACCCTGTAACAGCCAACAGCTAGGGAGTGGAGCATGTATAAATCCATCGTCGTCGCCGTGGCCCTGTTCAACAAAGGGGCCACCAGCCGCGAGTTGATTAAGCGGGCCAACAAGCTGGTCGATCCGGACGGCAGCATCACGCTTGTGCATGTGCTGGACGAAGTTCCGGCCTATCTGACCGCTGCGGTCGCCAAGGAACAGCTGCTTGCGCATCGCAAAGCAATCCGGGAGCAGCTTGATTCGCTGGCCGCCGCTGCCAAGGCCAAGCGGGTCGATGTCGATCTGCGCGGCGGGCGCCCGTCGGAAAACATTCTGGCTTGCGCCAGGGAATCCCACGCCGACCTTATCATGATCGCCAGCCACAAGCCGGGCATGAGCGATTATTTCATCGGCTCTACCGCATCGCGTGTGGTGCGTTATAGTCAAGTCGCGGTTCTGGTCAGCCGCTGACGCTTTTTCCCCGGCAGGTGACGTTCTCAGCCCTTCTCTGCGCCACGCAACAGCGTATCTATCGCGCAGGTTTGAACGGGTAGCAGCACATGTCGGACGCATTGGTCATCTTCACGCCTTCTGGAAAACGGGGGCGGTTTGCCCTTGGCACGCCGGTTCTGACAGCAGCACGCCAATTGGGGGTGGACCTTGATTCGGTCTGCGGCGGGCGTGGCATCTGCTCCAAATGCCAGATCACACCGGGCTATGGCGATTTTTCCAAACATGGCGTGCATGTCGCGGCAGATGCGCTGTCCGACTGGAACGCGGTCGAGCAACGCTACCACGACAAGCGCGGTTTGAAATCGGGCCGCCGCTTGGGCTGTCAGGCACAGATCATGGGCGATGTGGTTATCGACGTGCCCGCGGAAAGCCAGCTTCACAAGCAGGTCATCCGCAAGGACGCGGGCACGCGCCCCATGGTCA
Organism: Roseinatronobacter domitianus; assembly: GCF_023336755.1. Classification (GTDB taxonomy): domain Bacteria; phylum Pseudomonadota; class Alphaproteobacteria; order Rhodobacterales; family Rhodobacteraceae; genus Roseinatronobacter; species Roseinatronobacter domitianus. The sequence continues at coordinate 87,477 of NZ_JALZWP010000006.1, forward strand.
TGGACCCGGCCACGCGGCTTTTTTTCGTCGAGGTGACGGAACCCGACATGCACGAACCTTCGGGCGATCTGGAACGGCTGGCAGCGGCATTGCGCGCGCAATGGGACGTGCCCGAGATTTCGATGGGTCTGGACGTGCTGCGCAAGCTGCAACCCGCCTTGCGCGCGGGCCAATGGCAGGTCACGATTGCGCTGTTTTCCGACCATTCGGGCGGCGCGGCGCAAGTGCTGGATATCTGGCCGGGGCTGTATGAGGGCGCGCTTTACGGGCTGGCGATTGATCTGGGGTCCACCACCATCGCCGCGCATCTCTGCGATTTGCAGGGTGGGCAGGTGGTCGCCTCCGCCGGCATTATGAACCCGCAGATCCGCTTCGGCGAAGACCTGATGAGCCGCGTCAGCTACGCCATGATGAACCCCGGCGGTGATGTGGACATGACCCGCGCAGTGCGCGAGGCGCTGGACACGCTGATCGCAGAGCTTGCCGCCGACGCTGGTTGCAACGCGCGCCAGATCATGGAAACGGTGATCGTGTGCAACCCGGTCATGCACCATTTGCTTTTGGGGGTGGACCCGGTCGAATTGGGGCAAGCGCCCTTCGCGCTGGCCACATCGGGCGCGCTGTCGCTGCGGGCCGCTGAATTGGACCTGACCGCGCTGAACCCCGCCGCGCGCGCCTACCTGCTGCCCTGTATCGCCGGGCATGTGGGGGCCGATGCCGCCGCCGTGGCCCTGTCGGAAGCGCCAGAGCAATCGGATGATCTGGTGCTGATCGTCGATGTCGGCACGAATGCCGAAATCCTCTTGGGTGACAAGCGCCGCGTTCTGGCCTGTTCCTCGCCCACCGGCCCTGCCTTTGAGGGCGCGCAAATTTCATCGGGCCAGCGTGCCGCCCCCGGCGCAATTGAACGCATCGAGATTGACCCCGACACCAAGGAACCGCGCTTTCGCGTGATCGGGTCGGAGCTGTGGTCGGATGACCCCGAGTTCAACGCCAATGTCACCGGCATTTGCGGGTCGGGCATTATCGAAGCCGTGGCCGAAATGCGGATGGCCGGGCTGGTGGATAATTCGGGCCTGATCGGCTCGTATGAACAGACCGGCACTTGGCGCAGCGTGGCCGAAGGGCGCACGCATTCCTACCTGATCCATGATGCCAGTGCCACGGGCGGCCCGCGCATTACCGTGACCCAAGGCGATATCCGCGCGATCCAGCTTGCGAAATCCGCGCTCTATGCGGGTGCGCGGCTGTTGATGGATGAAATCGGCACCGACACGGTGGACCGCATTGTGCTGGCCGGTGCATTCGGCGCGCATATCAGCCCCAAACACGCGATGGTTCTGGGCATGATCCCTGATGCGCATCTGGACCGGGTGACAAGTGCCGGGAACGCGGCAGGCACCGGCGCACGCATGGCGCTGTGCTCCAAAGCGGCGCGCGCAGGCATTGAGCGCACCGTGACCCGCATTCACAAGGTTGAAACCGCAATAGAGCCGCGCTTTCAGGAACATTTCGTCGCTGCCAATGCCCTGCCCCATGCGACCGCGCCGTTCCCGGAACTCTCGCGCGTTGTGACGTTGCCGCAGGTCAGCTTCAACACCGGCGGAAGCGAAGGACGCAGGCGCAGGCGGGGTTGAAGCGGCCGCGCAGGGGCTTATCTGAGCGGCTGCGAAAGGACATCCCATGCCCCAGACTGATCTTGCCAAACGCGACGGCCTGCCCGACGCACTTCGCGTGCTGCTAGAGCAATACCCCCGCGACATGTGGGAAAGCCACCGCAATTTCGACGGGCTAACCCGCTTTTGGCTGGAGCGGCACCTGATGTTCCGCCGCGCACTTGCGCAATGGCAAGACGACACGCGCGGCTTTCTGGACAAGGGGCGCGATGCGCGCCAGCACGGGCAGATGACAGCACGGCTTGGCGGGTTCCTGATAAATGAGCTGCACGGCCACCATCATATAGAGGACGCGCATTATTTCCCTGTGCTGGCGCAGGCCGAAGCACGGCTGGCGCATGGGTTCGAGTTGCTGGACGCCGATCATCATGCTTTGGATTCGCAACTGGCCGCGCTGACAGAGGCCGCGAATACACATCTGCGCGCGCTGCAAGACAAAGGCGCAGACCAAAAGGCCAGCGCGGGCACGATGCTGGCGCGGTTGGATGGGTTCGAGCGGTTTCTGGACCGCCATCTGGTCGATGAGGAAGAGCTGGTTGTGCCGACTATTCTGCACCACGCGTTGAAGTTCTAGTGTCTGGTCCGTGGGCCGCAGGCGCGCCGTTCACAGGTCATTCGGACTTGGCCGCCATAAAGTGCCCATATCCATGGGCGGGTGCGGCAGACCGCGGCCCGCCGCTGCCCTGGCCCTACGCCACCAATGCCGCGTCCACTGCCTCTGCCAGCCGCCCGACGATCTGGTCGACATTGTCTTTCGTCACGATAAACGGTGGCGCCAGCAACACATGATCGCCGCGCACTCCGTCAATCGTGCCGCCCATCGGGTAGACCATCAGGCCACGCGCCATCGCCTCGGCCTTGATGCGGGCGTGCAGTTTGCGCGCCGGGTCAAACGGCGCTTTCGTGTCGCGGTCGGCAACCAGTTCGATGGCCTGAAACAGCCCGCGTCCGCGGATATCGCCGACATGCGCATGCTGGCCGAAACTGGCTTGCAACCGCGCCCGCAGATGCGCGCCCATGGCCTGCACATTGCCCAGCAGATTGTCGCGCGTGATGACCTTTTGCACCGCCAAGGCCGCCGCCGCCGCCATCGGGTGGCCCATATAGGTGTGACCGTGCTGGAAAAACCCGGACCCCTTTGCAAACGCCTGATAAATCCGGTCGCTTAGCAGCGTTGCCCCCACCGGCTGATAGCCGCCGCCCAAACCCTTGGCGATGGTCAACAGGTCCGGCACAATCCCATCCTGTTCGCAGGCATAAAGCGACCCGGTGCGGCCCATGCCGCACATCACTTCGTCCAGTATCAACAACACGCCGTATTTGTCGCAGATCGCGCGGATTTGTTTGAAGTAATCGCCCACAGAGGGCACCGCCCCTGCCGTTGCCCCCACCACGGGTTCAGCGATGAAGGCGCAGACGGTGTCGGGGCCAAGTTCGAGGATCTTGGCCTCCAACTCTCCGGCTGCGCGTGTGGCGTACTCGGCATCGGTTTCACCCGCCATTTGTTCGCGGTAAGCGAAACAGGGCGCGATATGATGCGCGTCCATCAGCAGCGGCTTGAACTGCGCGCGCCGCCATTCATTGCCACCCGCCGCCAACGCACCCAGCGTATTGCCGTGATAGCTTTGCCGCCGCGCAATGATGTGGCGGCGCTGGGGTTGGCCGGTCTCGGTGAAATACTGCCGCGCCATTTTCAGCGCCGCTTCCACGGCTTCGGAGCCGCCAGATACAAGGTAGACATGGTCCAGACCGCTCGGCGCATCGGCCACCAGCCGGTCGGCCAGCTCTTCGGCCACGTCAGAGGTGAAAAACCCGGTATGCGCGTAGGCGAGTTTGTCGAGTTGCTCATGCAGCGCCGCGAGCACATCGGGGTGGCCATGCCCAAGGCAAGACACCGCCGCGCCGCCAGAGGCGTCGATATAGGCGCGCCCCTCGGCATCTGTGATGTGAATGCCCGTTGCTGCACGAGCGACACGCGGGGCGGAATGGATGGAGCGGTGCAACAGATGAGTCATGGCAGAGCCTTTCGCTGGTAACGCCGCCATATCCGATGCACCGGCACCCGATCAATGGAAACCCTTACAAAGCCATGCCGGATGCGGGAAAAAGCTCGTCTCGGGCGGTATAGTCTTGCCCATTTGCCAGCAAGCACATGCGCCCATCGGGCAGGCTGATGGTGATCGTCCACGCACCCGCGTCAGAGGCGAAGGTTTCCATGACCGCTTGGCCCGCATGCCCCACCGCGCGGCGGGTCTGTTCGGCTTGCGCCAACATGTCGAGCACTTGCGCACGCGGGGCGCAAGGCATGGTCTGGGCCTGCGCCTGACTGGCAAACACGGCAAGGCAAAGGGCAAGGGAAAGGCGCATATGTCGGCTCCTGCTGGCGATGACCCCACGGCGATCAGGCTGCCCGACAGGCACGAAAACACGGTTAACACGGCGCGCGCGCCATGTTTGCGCACAAAAGTATACCCAAATGCCGCAATGCAGCAAATTTGGCCTTGCCAAATGTATCCGAAACTGGTGGAACCAACGCAAGATTGTTACGCGAGGTATTGACGATGGACATGCGCCCCTTCCGCTCGGTTCTGTATATTCCCGGCTCGAAAGAGCGCGCGCTGCACAAGGCCACGACCTTGCCGACCGATGCGATCATCTTCGATCTGGAAGATGCCGTGGCGATCGAGGAAAAGCCGCGCGCCCGTCGCCTGCTGGCTGACACGCTGCAAGAGCTGGACTATGGGCCACGCGCAAAGCTGGTGCGGATCAACGATTTCGGCACCGAATGGGGCGCCGATGATCTGGACGTGATCGCCAGCGCCAAGCCCGAAGCGATCCTGCTGCCCAAGGTCGATTCCGCCGCGCATATCGAAGATCTTGCCCGCCGTCTGGACGCCCGCGCGGAAACCGCCAACACCCGGATCTGGGCGATGATGGAATCACCGCTTGGCATTTTGAATGCGCTGGAAATTGCCAGCGCGCCGCGCATGGCCGGGTTCATCATGGGCACGAATGATCTGGCCAAGGATATGGGGCTGCGCTACCGCGCTGACCGGATGCCGCTGTTTACGTCCTTGCAGATGGGGTTGCTGGCGGCAAAAGCGCGCGGGCTGGTCGCGGTCGATGGGGTGTATAACGCGTTCCGCGATGGTGCTGGTCTGAAAGCCGAATGCGAACAGGGCCGCGATATGGGCTTTGATGGCAAAACACTGATCCACCCGTCGCAACTGGATATCGCAAATACGATCTTTGCGCCCTCTTCGGACGAGATTGACACCGCACGCCGCCAGATCGCAGCATTTGATGAAGCGACAAAGCGCGGCGAAGGCGTGGCGGTTCTGGATGGAAAGATCGTCGAGAATCTGCACATAGTCACCGCGAAGCAAATCCTTGCGAAGGCGGAAGCCCTCGCCAGCTAGGGAGTAAGCCAAATGGGAACTATCGTGCTGATCTTGGGCGTTGCCCTGTGGTGGGCGGCGCATCTGTTCAAACGCGTGATGCCGGAAAAGCGGGCCGCGATGGGCGATACCGGGCGACTTGCGGTCACGGGGGCTGTTATCCTGTCGATCGTGCTGATGGTCATTGGCTATAAATGGGCCGACCCGATCTGGCTGTGGGTTGAACCGGCATGGATGGTGCATCTGAACAACCTTCTGGTGTTCATCGGCTTCTATTTCTACGCCGCATCGGGGCTGAAAACCCGGCTGACGCAAAAGGTTCGCCATCCGCAATTGTCGGGCTTCAAGGCTTGGGCGGTGGCGCATTTGCTGGTCGTTGGCAGCGTGCAGGGGGTTATCCTGTTTGGCGGCCTGCTGGCTTGGGCGGTGGTGTCGGTCATTGTCATCAACCGCGCGAACCGTGACTGGACCCGCCCCCCCGAAGCCGCGATCTGGCGCGAAGGCGTGGCACTGGTGTCGGCCCTGTTCCTGATGCTTGTCGTGGGCCAGATTCATGGCTGGCTGGGACCGTGGCCCTTTGGCGGAGCGATGTAATGCTGGCCTACCGTTTGCTGACCGCCGAGGACACATCGGCGTTTTGCCACAAGGTCACGGAAGCGCTGTCCAAGGGCTGGGTGCTGCATGGCAGCCCCGCCTATGCGGCTGATCCTGCAAGCGGCGTGATGCGCTGCGCACAGGCTGTGGTCAAAGAGATGGATGATGTGACCTATCGGCCCGAGCTGAAGCTCGGAAGTCTATAAGTTTGGGGGGCTGCCGCCCCCATCGGGGCCAGATGGCCCCGATCCCCCCGCGAGTATTTGCGGCAAGATGAAGGATGAGGCGATGAGCAAGACCAGCAAGGGGCGGTTTTTCGAGGATTACCATGTCGGCCAGCAGATTGCCCATGCTGTGCCGCGCACGGTATCGGGGGGGGAGCGCGCGCTTTATCATGCGCTTTATCCGGCGCGGGGGGCGCTGTATTCGTCCGATGAGTTTGCCCGCGCCTGCGGCTTGCCCGAAAGCCCGGTCGATGACCTGATGGCGTTCCATATCGTGTTCGGCAAATCTGTTCCGGATATCAGCGTCAATGCCGTGGCCAACCTGGGCTATGCACAAGGTCGGTTCTTACGGCCGGTTTATCCGGGCGACACGCTGCGCGCGACATCCGAAGTGATCGGGCTGAAGCAGAATTCGAACGGAAAATCCGGCGTGGTCTATGTGCGCACCACGGGCCTGAACCAGCGCGATGAAATGGTGATCGATTATGTGCGCTGGGTGATGGTGCGCAAGGGCGATCTGGACGCGCCTGCGCCGGATACAGTGGTGCCGGAGCTTGCTGGCGCGGTGGATGCAGGCGATCTGGTGGTGCCAGAGGGTCTGACCTTCGACAGCTATGATTGCGCATTGGCCGGTGCGCCGCATTGCTGGGGCGAGTATGCCGTGGGCGAGCAGATCGACCATCTTGACGGCATGACCATGGAAGAGGCCGAGCACATGCTGGCCACGCGGTTGTGGCAGAACACGTCGAAAGTGCATTTCGACCGGACGCAGCGCGTGGATGGCAAGCTGCTGGCCTATGGCGGGCATGTGATTTCGGTGGCGCGTGCGCTGTCCTTCAATGGCTTGGCCAATGCGCAGATGATTGTTGCCATCAACGGCGGCAGCCACGCCAACCCCTGTTTCGCAGGCGACACGATCCGGGCATGGTCGGAAGTTCTGGACCGGGCGGAAACTTCGGTACCGGGCGTGGGCGCGCTGCGGCTGCGCACAGTGGCCACCAAGGGCGACCCGTTCGTGCTGCGCGGGGCCGAGGGCAAATACCACCGCGATGTGCTGTTGGATTTCGACTATTGGGTGCTGATGCCGATGTGAGCCGCGCAGGGCTGAGTCGGAAAGGTGATCACAGAATGTCGATATTTGTGATCACATGGGCCGATCGTGCGATCACAAACTGACTGATCCGACAAATTTTAGCGGAAACGTGGTGTTTTTTGCAGCTACCCTGGCGCAGGAAGCGTGACATTCGCGTGAAATTAGGTATGCACAACCCCAAGAGCCGGGTCGCATGCGACCAAGCCACAAAAGAGAGGAGCCTTGCATGGCCGATGTGAACCGGGGCAAACGCCCGCTTTCCCCGCATCTTCAGATTTATCGACTGCCGCTGGCCGCGATCACGTCGATCCTGAACCGGATTACCGGGGTGGGGATGACGCTGGCCTCTGTCCTGATTGTCTGGTGGTTTGCCGCAGGCGCGTTTGACGCCGCCTATTTCGAATTTGTCGACGGGCTGCTGACCTCTGTCCTGGGGCATATCGTGTTGATCGGGTCGCTCGCGGCACTGTGGTTTCACATGCTGAATTCGGTGCGCCACCTGATCTGGGACACTGGCCGCATGATGGATGTCGAGACGGTCGAAAAGACCAGCTACATCGTGTTCGGGGCCACTGTGGTGCTGACCATCCTGACCATTCTGGCCGTGTAAGGGGACGATCATGAGCTATAAATCCGACTATTCCCGCGCCCATGGCCATGGGGCCGCCGGAGAGGGCTTGCATCATTGGTGGAGCCAGCGTGTCACCTCGATTGCGCTGATCCCGCTGACGCTGCTGTTCCTGTTCCCCTTTGGCCGCACATTGGGCGGCGGGCATGAGGCATTCGTGGCCACCTATTCCAACCTGTGGCACGCGCTTGTCGCAGTGTTGTTCATCATCGCGGCTTTCGCGCATCTGCAACAGGGCTTGCAGACCGTGATAGAGGACTATGTTCCAAACAAGACGCAGCGCACTGCCGCGTTGCTGGTCAATATGTTGCTGTGCTGGGCGCTTGGCGCGGCTGGCGTTTTGTCGGTTGCCACTGTCCTGTTCAGCGCCTGAGGAAAAGACATGTCTGAATACAAGATTGAAGAACACACCTATGACGTGGTCGTGGTTGGCGCCGGCGGTGCTGGCTTGCGCGCGACACTCGGGATGGCCGAGCAAGGGCTGAAAACCGCCTGCGTGACCAAGGTGTTCCCGACCCGCAGCCACACCGTGGCCGCGCAAGGCGGGATCGCCGCCAGCCTGTCGAATATGGGGCCGGACAATTGGCAGTGGCATATGTATGACACGGTCAAGGGGTCGGACTGGCTGGGCGACACGGACGCGATGGAATATCTTGCCCGCGAAGCCCCCAAGGCGGTCTATGAGCTGGAGCATTACGGCGTGCCGTTTTCGCGCACCGAAGATGGCAAGATTTACCAGCGCCCCTTTGGCGGCCATACTACGGAATTTGGCGAAGGCCCGCCCGTGCAGCGCACTTGTGCTGCCGCCGACCGCACCGGCCACGCGATGTTGCACACACTCTATGGTCAGTCGGTCAAGCAAAAGGCCGAGTTCTTCATCGAGTATTTCGCCACCGACCTTATCATGTCGGACGATGGACAGTGCCAGGGCGTCATGGCCTGGAAGCTGGATGACGGCACGCTGCATGTGTTCAACGCCAAGATGGTTGTGCTGGCCACGGGCGGCTATGGCCGCGCCTATTTCAGCGCCACGTCTGCGCATACCTGCACCGGCGACGGCAATGGCATGGTCGCGCGCGCAGGTCTGCCGCTGCAAGACATGGAATTCGTGCAGTTCCACCCGACCGGCATTTTCGGCGCGGGCTGTCTGATTACCGAAGGCGCACGTGGCGAGGGCGGCTACCTCACCAACTCCGAAGGCGAGCGGTTCATGGAACGCTACGCGCCAACCTACAAGGATCTGGCCTCGCGCGATGTGGTGTCGCGCTGCATGACGATTGAGATTCGCGAAGGGCGCGGGGTTGGGCCGAACAAGGACCATATCCACCTGAACCTGTCGCACCTGCCGAAAGAGGCGCTGCATCTGCGCCTGCCGGGCATTTCCGAATCCGCCCGTGTGTTTGCCGGGGTCGACGTGACCAAGGAACCCATCCCGGTACTGCCGACCGTGCATTACAACATGGGCGGCATTCCCACCAACTACTGGGGCGAGGTGCTGAATGCCGATTCAGAGAACCCCGACCGCATTGCGCCCGGCTTGATGGCTGTGGGCGAAGCGGCTTGTGCAAGCGTGCATGGTGCGAACCGTCTGGGCTCGAACAGCCTGATCGACCTTGTGGTGTTCGGCCGTGCCGCCGCCATTCGCGCAGGCCAGATCGTGGACCCGAAAGCGCCCAATCCAGAGCTGAACAAAGCCAGCTTGGATCGCGCGCTGGAACGGTTTGACAAGTTCCGCAATTTCGACGGCGGCACCCCCACTGCCGAGTTGCGGCTGGAGATGCAGAAAACCATGCAGGCCGATGCCGCCGTGTTCCGCACCGACAAAACGCTGGCCGAGGGCGTTGAGAAAATGACGGGCGTGGCTGGCAAGATGAGCGATCTGAAAGTCACCGACCGCTCACTGATCTGGAACACCGATCTGATGGAAACGCTGGAGCTGGACAACCTGATGCCCTGCGCCATGGCCACCATCGTCGGGGCTGAAGCGCGCAAGGAAAGCCGTGGCGCGCATGCCCACGAGGATTATCCCGACCGCGACGACGAGACATGGCGCAAGCACACGCTGGCTTGGGTCAATGACGAGAAAGTCGCGCTGGATTATCGCCCGGTGCATCTGAACCCGCTGACCGGCCATAACGAGGGCGGGATCGACCTGAAAAAGATCGCGCCGAAAGCGCGGGTCTATTGATCCGCGCAGCGCTCATCGCGGCGCCCTTGGCGTTGTCGGCCTGCGCCGGTCTGCAAGACGAATTGGCGCGCGACGCGGCAAAGCGCAGCGTCAACCCGGTGCTGGCGGAACGCTTTCCCGGCGTCCCGCTGGAACCGGCCAGCGATTGTGTGATCGACAATGCCAGCGCGGGGGAACTTACCCGGCTGGCGCTGGCGGGCGCCCAGCCGACTGTCAGCGACGAGACCAGCGCGCTGGTGGTGCAGATTGCCACACGCCCTGAAACGATTAGATGTCTAGCCACAGACGGGCTTGCCCCGTTCCTGATGTAAGGAGGCACCCATGGTCCAACTGACCCTGCCCAAGAATAGCCAGATGCGCACCGGCAAAACCTGGCCGAAGCCCGAAAGCGGCGGCGCGCTGCGCAAGTTCCAGATTTACCGCTGGTCGCCCGATGACGGCGACAACCCGCGCGTTGACACGTATTTTGTCGACCTTGACGATTGCGGGCCGATGGTGCTGGACGCGCTGATCTATATCAAGACCAAGATCGACCCGACGCTGACCTTCCGCAGGTCCTGCCGCGAAGGCATCTGCGGGTCTTGCGCGATGAATATTGACGGGCACAACACACTGGCCTGTATTTTCGGCATGGACGAGGTGAAGGGCGATGTGAAAATCTATCCCCTGCCCCATATGCCCGTCATCAAGGATTTGATCCCGGACCTGACGCATTTCTACGCGCAGCACGCCAGCATCAAACCTTGGCTGGAAACCAAGTCGAACACGCCCGCCAAAGAATGGCGCCAGTCGATCGAGGACCGCGAAAAGCTGGACGGGCTTTATGAATGCGTGATGTGCGCCTGCTGTTCCACGTCCTGCCCCAGCTATTGGTGGAATGGTGACCGCTATCTTGGGCCGGCCGCCCTGCTGCACGCCTATCGTTGGCTGATTGACAGTCGCGACGAGGCCACGGGCGAGCGTCTGGATGACCTGCATGACCCGTTCAAGCTGTATCGCTGCCACACGATCATGAACTGCGCCAAGACCTGCCCCAAGGGGCTGAACCCCGCCAAGGCGATTGCCGAGGTCAAGAAAATGATGGTCGAGCGCGTTTTGTAGGCATCGTTTGGGGGGGCGCTCGCGCCCCCCTCTGGGCCTTGCGGCCCATTCACCCCCCTGAGGATATTTAGGCAAGGATGAAATAGCCGAGATACGCGCTATGTCGGCGGCCTATGGAAAGAAAGCCTCCCATAGACGTGATCGTGTTGCGCGGCCTTTTGGCTGTTGCCCTGACGGGTTTGTCGATGGTCGGAATTGGCATGGCAATGACCGACACGACCCGAGAGCTGCGGACCACGCCGCCACCGGATTACAATCTTGCATTGTCCGAGGATGGAACGAGTTTTCGGTTTTCCGGGCTGGTTGATTTCGGACTGACGCGCGACCTGCGGGCGCTTGCGCGCGAGCACCCGAACGTAAAGCGAATTCTCCTCAACAGCCAAGGCGGCTATATTGCCGAGGCGCGCGGGGCCGTCACCGTGTTGAAAGCGCGCGGGATTGCCACGCATGTCGAGGGGCATTGCGCCTCTGCCTGCGCGTTGATCTTTGCGGGCGGAACGGCGCGATCACTGGACCCAGAGGCCCGGATCGGGCTGCATGGCTATGGGCTGCGCCCCGGCAACGCGTATTTCGGCATGATCGACCCGCGCCGGGAAATGGCGCGCGACATGGCGATATACCGCGCCCAGGCGATCGCCGAGCCCTTCGTGCGCAAACTGGCGAGCTTGCCGCAATCGCCGATGTGGTATCCCGACCACGCAGAGCTGCGCGCGGCAGGCTTTGTCACCACACCCTAGCGCGCAGGCAGTTCGGCCAACACCGCCTGCGCCGCTGCGCGCGGGTTGTCGGCGCGCCAGATGGGGCGGCCCACAACGATATGATCGGCCCCATCCGACAAGGCGCGTGCGGGCGTGGCAATGCGCTTCTGGTCATCGCTGGCGGACCCTGCGGGCCGCACGCCCGGAGTGACAATCAGCCGTCCCTGCGCATTGGGCAGCGCGCGGATGGCGGCGGCTTCTTGCGGGCTGGCGATCACCCCATGCGCGCCTGCATCGAATGCGGCGCTGGCGCGGGCAAGCACGATTTCGGGCACGGTTCCGGGGCGGATCTGGGCGCTATCCAGATCGGCGCGATCAGAGGATGTCAGCACCGTCACCGCGAGAATTTTCAGCCCAGACCCTGCGGCTCCGGCGCGGGCGGCCGCGACCACCGACGGATCGCCATGCACTGTCAGGAAATCGAGGTCATAGGCGGCAATCCCGCGCACGGCACTTTCGACGGTGGCCGGAATGTCAAAGAACTTCATGTCGAGGAAGATGCGCTTGCCGTGTTCCTGTTTCAACTCATTGGCCAGCGCCAGCCCCCCGCCGGTCAGCATACCCAGCCCGATCTTGTAGAAGGACACCGAATCGCCAAGCCGCGCGGCCATCTCCAGCCCGGCAACGGCATTGGGCACATCGAGGGCAAGGATCAGACGATCATCGGAAAGGGCATTCGGCATCGGCTATGCTCCGGCTGGACAATGTTCGCGCCGAGCTACCCCAGCCGTGCGGCCAAGGCAAGCTACCGGAACAAACCGCGCAATGCATCTTGCAGCATGGCATCCAGCAGGCCTTGCCGGACATAGCCATTCACCGGTAGCCCGAACCGGGCCTGCGCCTGCCGCACCGCCGCGCGGGTGCGGTCGTCGAAATTGCCGTCTATCTGGCCGGTGTCGAACCCCAGATCGTGCAACCGGCGCTCGACCAGCAGGCGCAGCGCGGGTGTCATGAGCAAGGCTTCTTCTTGTTCCAGAACCTCGGCCGGGGGGCGGTCGGGGGCGGGCACATCCCTGATCGGTTCCAGCCGTTCCAGCCGCAGCCGTGCTTCCGGGGCAAAACGACCATCGGGGAATTCCGACAGATAGCGACGATACCCCTCGGCCGTATCGCTTGCATCTGCGCGCCGCCATGCCGCGCGCTCGGCCTGCGCACGGGTCTCTGCTTCCAGGTCTGCCAGGCGTTCGCGCGCAAGGGCCGCGAATATGCCTTCGGGGTAGCGGTCCAGATACGCACGCAGCCCCGGCTCATCCGCGCCGGCGCCGGTGCCATCCCAATAGGCACGGTCGGCGCGTTCGGCAGCTTCGCGGCGGGCGCGTTCTTCGGCCTCAATCTCTGCGGCACGGCGGGCCGCTTGCCCGGCCAGCTGGAAAATCTGGTCACGGGTCAGAAAGCCTGTCACCTCCAGATCGAAGCGCGACTGCCAGCCGCGAATGGCCCCGCGCGTGCCCGGCCCGAACAGTCCGTCAATGCCGCGCGTGTTAAAGCCCAGCGTTGTCAGATCGCGCTGAATGGCGCGGCGCTCGGCGCGACTAAGCGCCAGATCGGCCTCTATGCGTTCGGGCGTGTTGCGCAGCGCATCTCTGCGCAGGCGCGCTTCCTGCGCGCTCAACCCGTTGGGAAATTGCGCAAGATACTCATTATAGGCAGCTTCTGTGTCCAGATCGCGGGCGTTTTGCCAGGCGTCACGATCGGCTTGGGCAACCGGAGCGAACCCCTCTGGCAAGAAGGGCACAAGCGTTGGGACAGTGCCTTCGGCGCGCAGGTCCGGGCTGACGGCCAAGGCTTCGGAAAGGGTGGTGCCGGGGGTCAGAACCGCCCCCATCCCGGCAAGCGTCCCGCGCAGATCGCCGCGCATGACGGCGACCTGTCGCGGCACCGGCAACCTGTCTGGCAGACCCGCGCGCAACCCGAACCCCAATTCGTCGCGCAAGGCCCTTGTATTTGGCGTCACCAGCCAAAGATGCGCCGCTCCGCTGGCAGAGCTTGCCAGTTCCATGACCGTATCAAGCCGCAGGCCAGCCCCGTCGATGGTTGCAAGGCCGGGCTGATCGGCATCGGCCCCAAGGAACCACGCACCGCTGTCAGACGCCACGAACCACCCGGCCGCGACGATCACCAGACGCGCAATATCGCCCTCCTCCAGCCGCGCTTGCAGGGCAGCCAGTTCGGCGCGCAAATCACCAATAGGCATATCGCGGGCGATCACCACCTCGAACCCGGCACGCGCCAGAACCCCTTGGGCCTGATCGGCCAGTTCCGTCCCGGAGGGGTCGGGAAGGCTGCGATACTCAGCGCCGTCAAGGACAAGTGCGACGTTTTCCGCCCGCAGGGGCAAGACGAACAGAGCCAGAAAAGCTGTCAGCAGAATGTGGCGCATGTGGTCCTCGCAAGCAGACTTTGGCGGGCAAGACCCGCGCTAAGGCTTCAGCTTACCCATCGAGGTTGCGCCGCGCAACGCCACCGCACAGGAAAGCACGCAAATCGGCGTGACGCCGGGGAGCAGACATCATTCCCATTCCATTTGCTCGAAGGTCGTTTGCGCGTTGCGCCCGGCAAGGCTGTCAAATTCGATAAGATGCGCCCATGCGGACTGGTCTATGCCCGGCGCGTCCAGAATGCTGCCGCCCTCGTCCAGCAGGGCGCCGATCTGGTCACGCAGGTTTTTCAGATACTGATAGGTATCTGCCCGCGCTGTGGCCATGTCGGTCGCGTGGCCATGGCCGGGGACGATATGGGCCGGGCTGAACGCGGCCAACGCATCGAACGTCGCGATCCAGCTTTTCGCGTTGGATTGCCCGCCATTGCCCAAAATGCGTTCGACATAGACAATATCGCCGGTGAACATGGTGTCGGCACTTTCCAGCCAGACAAAGCTGTCACCCGGCGTATGCGCTCGCCCCCGGTGCATGATCTGGAAGCTCAGACCACCGTGGTCGAGTGTATAATCGCTGGAAAAACTTACATCGGCATAGCTTGGCGCGGTTCCGTCCAACCCCGCGCCGATAAGCTGCGATAGCCCGGTCATCTGCATTGACCCACGCGCCTTGTGGTCCGCCACAGCGGCGTCAGAGGCGATCACGGTTGCGCCTTGCGCCTGCCAGTACCCATTACCCAACCAGCGATGATCCTGCCCGCCCGTGTTAATGACATGGGTCACGGGCGCATCGGTGATCTGTCGGATCGTATTATGCAGCATCTCGGCCCCTTGCCATGACCCGCCGGGGTCCACCAGCACGGTTCCCGCATCGGTCACAACCAGCCCAAAGGTGGCATTGTTACCAAGGTTTTCGGGGTTGCGCTGTTCCAACGGGCCAACGATGGCCCAGACGTTTTCAGTAACCGCCTGAATTTCCAGAACATCCGCCTTGGTTGCCAAGGGCAAAGCACCGGCGACAACGCAAAGCACAACACAGGGTTTCATCTTGGTGTTCCTTTTCTTAATTCGGCTGCGGGTCATGCGCCCGCTTAGCCCTGACCTGCCAGTTTTCGAAACACGCTGAACTGAAACTGCTGCACATTGCCCTTCGGGGTATGATGCGGCGCTTGCTCGGCTTCAATCGGCGCAAAGACACCCGGCGCAACCTTGGCCACAAGTGCGGCCAGCGTGGCGGGCGCATAGCGCTGCACGGGCAAACCCGAACAAGTTTCCGGTCCTGTCAGGTCGAACGTGGCCATAACCGCAACGCCGCCGGGGCGCAGCGCCTTGGCCAGCGTGGCAAGGTATTGCGCCTGATCCTCGGCCTTGGTCAGGAAATGAAACACCGCCCTGTCATGCCACAGATAATAAGCAAGGTCAGGCTGCCATGTCCGAATATCTGCGGTCACGAAGGTGACATTCTGCGCCGCATCGCCCAAGCGCGCGCGGGTGATCGCCAGAGCGCTGTCCGACAGGTCCAACAGCGTCACCCCGCCTGCCCCCTCAGCCAGCGCGTGGTCAACCAACCGTGACGCCCCTGCGCCCACGTCAATCAGCGTGCCGCCCTCTGGCAGAAAGCGGCGCACAAGCTGCAAGGACTGCGCTGGCGCATCCTCGAACCATGTCAGCGCGGTCTCTTCGCGGGCCTGATAGGCGGTATTCCAGTGCAGGCTCAGATCATCCGTCATGCGCGTTTCCCCCGGTTGTGCTGCCCGCCCGCCGCACCATGTGACCCGGCGCAATTCTTGGCCGAACGCTAACAATGCGGTCAAAGGGCGTCAATTCAAATAGCTGAATGTTTTACCCTGCCGCACGAGGCCGCAGCTCCAGCCATATCCCGTCTTTGGCGCGCACCGTCATATGCGCCACGGGAACGGGGACGCGGTCCGGGTCGGCGCGAAGCTCCCATTCGGCAAGCAGTCGCGCAAGGATCAGCACGGCCTCTGCCATGGCAAAGCCCGCGCCGGGGCAGACACGCGGCCCGGCGGAAAACGGAATATACCCATCGCGGGCCTGCGCGCGGGTCGTATCCTCTGCCCAGCGGTCGGGACGAAATTCGTGCGGGTCGGGCCAGATATGTTCGTTGCGGCCCATATGCCACGGGCTGACAATAACCTGCGCACCGGCGGGAACCGGACGGTTGCGGAAGGTTTCCGGCCGCGCAGCCTCGCGCACCATCATCGGGACCGGCGGATACAGCCGCAAAGCCTCTCGGACCGTGTCGCGGATACGGGGGAACTGGCGCAGAATTCCGAATTCGGGTGCGGGGCCGCCAATATGCGGGCGGATGGCCTGCGCCTCTGCCGCCAATTCGGCCTGCCATTCGGGATGGGTTGCAATCAGATACAGCGTCCACGCCAAGGCCGAGGCGCTGGTTTCATGCCCCGCCAGAAAGAAGATGGCGACCTGATCGACCATTTCGCCCGTCTCGAACACTGCACCGGTGTCGGGGTCGCGGGTGGTCATGATCTTGGTCGCCAGATCATCCGGCGCGGTGCCTGCCGCAATAGCCGCCGCCCGCGCTTCGGTCATGCCGGTCATCAGCGCGCGAATGCGCCCGGCGGTGGCACGCGCGTGACGAGGCATCGGGCGCGGCAGCCAGCCCGGCAGGGGCAGAAGTGCCGCAAGGTTCAGGATCGGTGCGGCGCGCTGATGAGCCCGAAACGCGGTGTAGACCTCTGCCGCCCGCGCGTCCTCTATCGGCACGGAAAACAGCGTGCGGAAGATCACATCGGCGGCGGCGTGGCTGGTCATCGCCTCGATCTCTGCCCAGCCGGGACCAATCCGCGCGGCCATCGCCTCGGATGCGGCCCACATGGCCGGGAAGGTCTCGCGCAGGCGCCCGCCTTCAAAAGCCGGGTCGATCATGCGGCGCTGCCGCGCCCATGTCGCGCCATTGGTCACAAAAACCGAATTGCCCAGAAGCGGTCGCAGCCCTTCGCGCACCCGGCCCGATTTCGGGAAATCCGGCGCGCGTTCTTGCAGCACCAGCCGCACCAGATCGGGCGTGTTGACCATAACCGAGCGCAAAAACGGCAAGCGCATCTCTGCCATTTTCGCACGATACAGCTTTGCAGGCTGCGCCGAGAGAATATCGCGCCGGAACATCAGCACATGCCGCCACAGCGCCACACGGTCGGCGCGGTGCTGTGGCATGGGCGGACGCGTCACGCAGCCCCCGGCAGATAACACGCGCGCGACACACTGGCCGAAGGTTTGCGCGCCCCGAATCGATCCGCCAAAGACATCGGCCCCGCCGTGATCTGGAAATAATCATAGTCCTTGGGCGCATCGAAGGCGCAAAGATACTGAAAATGCAGCCGGAAATACCGGCGTTTGTATTTGCGGTGGGTTTCCGGCGTCAGGCTTTGCGTGAAGGCCGCCGAAATGATTCGCGGCCATTTCTGGTTATCACTGCCCGCACCGGAACAAGCCACCGGGTCACATAGCGCATAGCAGCACCCATCGCCCGGCGCGGTCACATCCAGCCAGAACACTTTGTCCGATTGCGACAGCGCGGCCAGATCGGCGCGCAGCCCCTGCGCCTCTGGCAGGTAGGATTGCATTGGTACCGCATGGCCCAGCGACAAGAACCCCAGCTTGCCCGGCGGCACATCGCCCGCCACGACGCGCGCCAGCACCGACACGCCCAAGTGAACGCCGGACGAGTGGCCGACGACCAGCACCTCGTCGAGGTCCGGGTCGGCCAAGGCCGCGGCAATCAGCGCGGCGAACTCGTCCAGCCGCGCTTCCAGTTCGGGCGGGTTGCGGCCCTTGTGTTTGGCGGTAAAGGCAAAATCCAGCAGCAGGTAATGCACGAAGAATTTGCCGTCGATCCGGCGGAACCCTTCCAGCACCGGCCAGATCACGGCCAGCCCCAACAGATAGCCAAGCCAACCGGGCACAACCAAGGCCAGCACCCATCCCAACCCCAGCGCGGCCAGCACGGCGACCAACAACTGCCCCAGCAACATCACGACCGGATACATCGCCGCAATCCCCGGCCCGGCCCGTAGCCGAAACAGGCGAAACAGCGCCCCGGTGGACAGGTAAATCCACGCCGTCCGGACCAGCAGAGCATAGGTGGCCCAGATGCCCGCCGACATGGATTCGCGCACGATATCAGACCATTGCAGAATTTGAATTCGGCTTTCGGCTGGCCTGCCATTCATCAGCGACGTGACAACCCAGCCATAAGGCCCATCACCCTTGTAGGGTTTCTGGCGCAGGGAATAGCCCGAAATTTTCGCCTGTTCGGCACCTTCGCTGCGGTATAATTCGCGGTAACGTCTGGGCGGAAACGGGTCGTAACCCGGAATATAGAACACCTGCCGCCGGAACCGCTTGCCGGCATCTGTCATCCCGAAGCCCCGGTGCCGTCGATCTCTGAGGGGTCGCGCATCCGGATGCATTTTGCCGGAACACCGACCATAACCGCGCCGGGTGGGACATCCTTGACCACCACGGCATTGGCCCCGATCAGCGCGCCGCGCCCCACGGTAATATCCCCCAGCACCACCGCACCGGCACCAATATCGACATGGTCCTCCAGAACCGGACGCGCGTTGATGTCATCATCGCGCGGAATGCCCAAGGTCGTATTCTGGCGTAACACCACGTCATTGCCAATCGCGCGGGCCACAAGGATCATACCGCCGAAATGCTCCAGCCGAACCCTGCGCCCAACCTGCACCGTATAGGGCAGCTCCATGCCGCCAATCCATTGACCGGCACGGAACATGGTGCGGTAAATCGCCGTCAACACCACACGCGCGGGCTTGAACCGCACCGACATGCGCCAATTTCCGAACCGGTGCCAGAAGAGGCACCAGAACCCCTGCGCCAGGAAATCGCCTCTATGAGTGTGCAGGTCCTCTGCGACCAGCCGCCAGAAGGTCAGCTCTGGCGGGTTGCCGTTCTGGCTGCCATCAGAGATCGGCGCGGCAAGAGGGCGCACTCGCGTCTGGGGATGCTCCGAAATATTCACGCAAGACCTCGCCATTACATCAGAGAATAACTTAGCGCGAAACCTGCTGGGCTGGAAAGAAACCTTTTACAGCAATGGCGGAATGCTGTCGGATTGCCCGATTCCAAGCTGGGATGTCACGCGCGCAAGCACGGCGCGCGCGTCTGACCAATCGGCAAGGCGAGATGCGAAAAGCGTTGCCTGCGACTGGTGCACCGGCGCGCCCTTCAGAATTTTCAGATGGTTCGCGCGCAATGTTTCCCCGGTAGAGGTGATATCGGCCACCGCTTCCGCCGTCAGGTTACGGATCGTGCCCTCTGTCGCGCCCTGGCTGTCGACCAGTTGGTAATCGGCCACACCATGCGCGCGCAGATGCTCGCGCACCAACCGATGATACTTGGTCGCAATCCGCAGCCGGAAGCCGTGGCGCGCGCGGAACGCTGCCGCCGCAGCATCCAGATCGTCCAATGTCTCGACATCGACCCAAGTGACCGGCACCGCAAGGATCAGGTCGGCATGGCCAAACCCCATTTGCGCCAGTTCCGCGACCGATGCGGCCCAATCGGGCAGCGTCTCGCGCACAAGGTCGGACCCGGTCACGCCCAGATGAATGCGCCCCGCCGCCAATTCGCGCGGGATTTCACTGGCCGAGAGCAGCACCAGTTCCACGCCATCCACGCCGTCTACCGCGCCTGCGTATTCGCGGGCGGACCCGGTGCGCGACAAGGTCAGACCACGCGCGGCGAACCAGTCGAAACTCTGCTCCATCAGCCGCCCCTTGGACGGCACACCCAGTTTCAGGGTCATTGCGCATCCTCCAAAGCCGCCAGCATGTCTGGCCGGATCACACCGCCCACCGCAGGGATGGCGCGCCCTTGCCCCAGCACCGCCGTCAGCGCGTCATAGCGCCCGCCGGTGGCCACCGGTGGCAAGTCGTCGCGGGCCAGAAAACCAAAGACGAACCCGTCGTAATATTCCATATTGGTGCGCCCGAAACTGGCCTCGAATGGCAGGGTTTCGGTGTTTATGCCCTTGGCGTCCAACGCCGCCAGCCGCGCTTCCAGCCGGTCCAGCGCAGGCGTAATCGCTGCCCAGCCCATGCCCCGCATCTGCGCCAGCGCCGCGCGTGCGGGGGCGGCCAGTGACAACAGTGCTTCCAGCGCTTGGGCTTGGTCATCGGGTATGGGTGCGGCGCTTGCATCCTCCAACAAAGCCGCCACACGCGCGGCGATCTCATCGGCGCCGCGCAGGCCCAGTTGCGGTCCGGCTTCAGCGATCAACTCTGCCACGGGTGCCGCGCGCAAGCGGTCTACCAAAGCCGCACGGTCAGCGGCAAGCGGCCCCTGCCCGCGCATCCGCTCCAGCAGCGCGCGGAACCGCTTCGGCCGCCAGATATGGCGCAACAAGGCCGCGCGCCGCCGCTCGGTGGTGGACAAGCCCAATACAGCCGCTTTGACAATCCCCATATCCCCGGTGACGGGCCGCAAAGCGTGACCCTCAAGCAGCCGCGCGAATAAAGCGAACACCTCGGCATCGGCCTGCGCCGCGGTGTCGCGCGCAAACAGCTCATACCCCACTTGCAGGTATTCCCGCGCGCGGCTGGCCGATTGCTTGCGAAACACCGCGCCCGAATAAGCATAGCGCGCAGGCTCCGCCCCATCTGCCATATGCGCCTGCACCACCGGCACGGTAAAATCAGGGCGCAGCATCATTTCGCCCAAGGCCGGGTCATGGGTGACATAGGCGCGCGCGCGAATGTCCTCGCCATACAGGTCCAGCAGCGTTTCCGCCGGTTGCAGAATGTCGGGCGTCACGCGCTGCGCGCCCGCATCCAGCATCTGCGCCAGCAGAGCCGCGCTTATATCCTCGGCCCGGCTCATGCGTAGCGGGCCAGTATCTCGCGCACGGTGGCGACCATGTCGGCGCGCGCCACCTCCACTTGTTGGGACTGCGCTTTCCATTCCTCGACAGAGGCATCGGCGGCGATCTGCGCGCCAAGGATCAGGTCTTTGACCTGCACCACGCCTTTTTGCGCTTCATCCTCGCCCATGATGATGGCGACGGGGCTTTCGCGTTTGTCGGCGTATTTCAACTGGTTGCCGAAATTCTTGGGGTTGCCCAGATACATCTCGGCGCGGATGCCCGCTTGGCGCAATTCATTCACCAACGCCATGTAATCGGCCATTCTTGCGCGGTCCATGACCGTCACGACCACCGGGCCTTGCGCGCGGCTTGGCCCCTTGCCCTTGGCGTCGAGCGCGGCCAGCAAACGGTCCACCCCGATGCTGACGCCGGTGGCAGGCACCGTCTGGCCGGTGAAGCGCTTGACCAAATCATCATAGCGCCCACCGCCTGCGACAGAACCGAACTGACGCGGACGGCCCTTTTCGTCGAGGATTTCAAAGGTCAACTCCGCCTCGAACACCGGGCCGGTGTAATAGCCAAGGCCCCGGACAACAGAGGGGTCGATGATGATGCGGTCGGGGCCGTAGCCTTGGGCGTCGAGGAGCGAAGCGATTTGCTGAAGTTCGTCTACGCCTTCGAGACCAATTGCAGATTCCGCGAGTTTCTCCCGGAAAACGTCGAGTGTTGCTTCAACGCTATTAAGTCTCTGCATCAGTAGTGTTGTAACCCACAGCGCCTGAAGATGATCCAAACCGGCACCTTCAGTGAAGTCACCAGATTCATCTTTGCGCCCCGTGGAAAGCAGCTTTTCGACTCCATGCTCTCCAAGCCGATCCCATTTGTCCAAAGCGCGAATAGCGATCCCTCGTTCTTTGGCTTTGTATTCTGGTTCTCCGACTCGCAGGAGTCCGACAGCTTCCATTATGCCATCCAACACCTTCCGGTTATTCACCCGGATCACATAATCCCCGCGCGCGATCCCCACAGCTTCCAAAGCATCCGCCAGCATGGCGCAAATCTCGGCATCGGCGGCCACAGACGCCGCCCCGACCGTATCCGCATCACACTGATAAAACTGCCGAAACCGCCCCGGCCCCGGCTTTTCGTTCCGCCAGACCGGCCCCATCGCGTAGCGCCGATACGGCGTCGGCAAATCCTGCCGGTATTGCGCCGCCACGCGGGCCAGGGGGGCCGTCAGGTCGTAGCGCAGCGCCAGCCAGTCGTCATCTTCCTGCCACGCGAACACGCCTTCATTCGGGCGGTCCACATCGGGCAGGAACTTGCCCAAGGCCTCAACCGTCTCGACCGCCGAGGTTTCCAACGCGTCGAACCCGTAGCGGTGGTAGACCTCTGCAATCTTGTCCAACATCGCCTTGCGCGCGGTCACATCGCTGCCAAAGTAATCACGGAACCCTTTCGGGGTCTGCGCCTTGGGGCGGCGGGGGCCTTTGGTCTTGGCCATTTCGGGCGCTCCTGCTGGGGTCATCTTTCGCGCTTGGCCTTAGCCCAAGGGCCGCGCAGGGGCAAGACCGGGGCATGACGGGCGCTTTTCCATGGCTTATCCACAGAACTATACAATTTGCGAAACGGCCCCGAATCCGCTAAAGGTATTCACTTACCAGATATAGCGGTGGCATGGCCCAAATGAACGAAATCAGCACGATCCGCCCCGAAGGACCGGCGGAAACCCTGCCCCATAACATTGAAGCGGAACAACAGCTTCTGGGCGCGATTCTGGTCAATAACGATATTTATGACCGCATATCCTCGCTGGTGAAGCACGATCATTTCTATGAACCCGTCCACCAGCGGATATTCGAGATCGCGACCGCGCGCATCGCCAAGAACGCGCTGGCCTCTCCGGTGACGCTGAAAGCGTTCATGGAAGATGACGAGGGGCTGAAAGAGCTGGGCGGGGCGGCCTATCTGGCGCGTCTGGCCGCCGCCGCCATTTCCGCCTATGCCGCGCGCGATTACGCGCAGATGATCTATGATCTGGCGGTGCGTCGCGACCTGATCCGGCTGGGGCAGGATATTGCCGCGCAGGCGCAGAAAATGGACGTGGCGTCGGAACCCAAAGAGCAGATCGTCGAAGCCGAACAGCGCTTGTATAAGCTGGCCGAACAGGGCGTGGCCGAGCGCGGCTTCCAGAGTTTTCTGAAAGCCGTGACCGATGCCGTGCAAATGGCCAACGCCGCCTATCAGCGCGACGGGGGACTGGCCGGCATCTCGACCGGGCTGATCGACATGGACAAGAAGCTGGGCGGCTTGCACCCGTCGGATTTGCTCATCCTGGCCGGGCGGCCCTCCATGGGGAAAACCTCGCTTGCCACGAATATCGCATTCAACATTGCCAAGGCGTATCGCACCGGGCGCAGGCCCGACGGAACCGAAGGCGCCATCGAGGGCGGCGCAGTCGGGTTCTTCTCGCTGGAGATGAGCGCCGAACAATTGGCCGCGCGTATCCTGTCCGAAGCCGCCGAAGTGCCCAGCGAACAGATCCGCCGGGGCGACATGTCGGAAGCCGAGTTCCGTCGTTTCGTAGAGGCGGCAAAATCGCTCGAATCCTGCCCGCTTTACATTGACGACACGCCCGCTTTGCCCATTTCCCAAGTCGCCGCCCGCGCCCGCCGCCTGAAGCGCACGCATGGGCTGGATGTGCTGATGGTCGACTATTTGCAGCTCTTGCGCGGCTCAACCAAGGAAAGCCGCGTGCAAGAAGTGTCGGAAATCACCCAAGGGCTGAAAGCCATCGCCAAGGAATTGAACATCCCCGTCATCGCGCTGTCGCAGCTCTCGCGGAACGTGGAATCGCGCGAAGACAAGCGGCCGCAACTGTCGGACCTGCGCGAATCCGGCTCGATCGAGCAGGACGCCGATGTGGTCATGTTCGTCTACCGCGACGAATATTACCGCGAGCGCGAGAAACCGGGCGAAGATGAATTGGACAAAATGGCGACCTGGCAGGCCAAGATGGAATCGGTCCATGGCAAGGCAGAGGTCATCATCGGCAAACAGCGCCACGGCCCAATCGGCACAGTCGAGCTCAGCTTCGAGGGCCAGTTCACCCGCTTCGGCAACCTTGTCAAACCATGGCAGCAGGATGGCGAACGCTTCTGACATTTCGGCCGTCAATCACGTCACGCTCGTCGTGTCTGACATTGATCGCGCGCTTGGCTTCTACCGCGATGCGCTTGGCCTGCACGTGCGCGCGCGCGGTCCGCGCCTGGCCTATCTGGAGGGGGGTGCGCTTTGGCTATGTCTTGAATTTGGCACGCCGCAGCCCGCGCAAGATCACAGCCATGTGGCATTTTCAGTCTCAGCAGACGGGTTTGCGCGCCTCTTCGACCGCCTGAAGGCCATGCCCCGATGGAAGGAAAACCGCTCGGAAGGCGCCTCGCTCTACCTGACTGACCCGGACGGGCATAAGCTGGAATTGCATGTCGGAAGCCTCGCCAGCCGCTTGGCCCATTACGCAGAACAGGACCCGACACTCACAATCTTCAACTGAGCTTCATCTTGCCCTAAATACTCGCGGGGGGAATGCGGCGCAGCCGCAGGGGGGCGGCAGCCCCCGAAATTACCTACCCCAGGTAATCCGGCAAATGCCCGATATCGGGCAATACAAGATCGGCATGGGGCGCAAGCGTCGCCTCATCCGCCAGGCCCGTCAGCACGCCAATGCAGACCATTCCCGCCGCGCGGCCGGCAAGCAGATCATGTGTGCTGTCGCCCACCATGGCCACGCTGCCCGGCGGCAACCCGGCGCGCGCTGCAAAGCCCAGCAGCATATCGGGCGCGGGTTTGGGGATGTAGCCGCTGTCATACCCCAGCACATGTGCGAATTGCCCGGCAATCCCGGCGGCGTCCAAATGCGCATGGGCGGATTCAGCGGCATCATTCGTGGCCACGCCCAGCACCAGCCCGCGCGCAAGCAACCCCTGTAGCAGGGGCGCCAGCGGCACCGGCGGGACCATGGCGGCGTGTTTCGAGCTCTCCAGCAGATAGTCCGCCAGGCCTTCGGCGCGGTCCGGCGCGATATGCGGACGGATCAGATCGGCACCCTCATCGAGCGTTCCGGCAATCACGGGCGAGGACGGATGGAAGGCCCGCGCCGCACGGTCAAACCGCACCGCCCGCGCGATGGCGTCGGCGCGGGCCGTGTCGCCCTCGGATAGCGTGTCGATCACGCCCGCCATCCAGCCCGCCCAACTGGCCGCAAAGTCAAACAGCGTGCCGTCCTTGTCGAACAGCACCGCGCGCAGGGGGGGCAAGGTCATGGCACACTCCGGCAGATGTCACGCGCGGCCTATCTGGCGCGCGCGACACGCTGATGACAGCTCAGAACACCATCGGCATGGCACGGTTCATCTGCTCAATGGCGGCGCGCATCTCAGCTGTGATCTGCACATCCCGACCTGCAAGAATATGCGCCAATTGCTCGGATGTGGTCGCCCCGATGATCGGCAGCGTGGTCGCGGGGCGCGACAGCGTCCAGTTTATCGCCATATGCACCGGGTCGATATTGTGCTCGTTGGCAATTGCCATGTAGCCCGACACGGCCTCGAACACGCGCCCCGTGATACGGCCACCCAGATCACCGTTGCGCGACCGGCGCGAGTCGTCGGGGGTAACGTTGCCTGCGTATTTCCCGGTCAGCAAACCAGCGGCCAAGGGGGTATAGGCCAGCAGCGGAATATCTTCGTTCACGCACAGCTCGGCCATATCCAGGTCGAAATAGCGGCACAGCAGCGAATACTCGTTTTGCAGCGTCAGAACGCGAGGCAGCCCCTCTTCTTCGGCCAGGCGCAGCCACATGCCCGTGCCCCAGGCGCTTTCATTCGACAGCGCGATATGGCGGATCTTGCCAGCGGCGATCAGCTCTTGCGCCAAGGTCAGGATCTCGCGCATATGCGCGACCGTTTCGGCCCGGTTCTGGCCCGACGGGTCAAAGCCCCAGCTTTTGCGGAAATGGTAGGACCCGCGATTGGGCCAGTGCAACTGATAAATGTCGATGCAGTCAGTTTGCAGCCGCGCAAGCGACGCATCAACCGCCGCGCGCATCCGGTCGCCCGAAATCGGCACACCGCCGGGCACGGCGACAGACCCTTCGCCGGTGATTTTGGTGGCAATGACCGCGCCGTTTGGTTTGCGGCTGGCCAGCCAGCGGCCAACAATTTCCTCTGTCCGGCCCGCGGTTTCCAGCGTGACGGGGTTGACCGGATACATTTCTGCGGCGTCCAGAAAGTTGATCCCGGCGTCCCAAGCCATATCCATCTGGCGGTGGGCGTCAGCCTCCTCCGTCTGGCTGCCATAGGTCATGGTGCCCAGACAATATTCCGAAACCGTCAGATCGCTGCGGCCCAGCGTCCGTTTGCGCATGATGTATATTCCTTCTTGCGAACAAGGTTGGCCGCAATTTACCCGCTCTGCCCCCAAGTTAAACCGTTTTCTTGCCTTGCGGCAGGATATCTCCAATATATAGAACAAAGTGTAAACATTGGGGTGAAATGCTGGACGTTTCCAAATGCGCCGTGTCCGATACTCTGGTCTTGGCACCGGGGCGCGCGCATGAATTCTGCGGCCCGGCGCGGCGGGTTCTGACGGCTTGGGTCATGGGCTGGGCAGCGCCAGTGCTGTGGTTGCGGCTGCGGCACAATCCCGACCGGCCCTATCCGCAAGGGCTGGCGGACTGGGCCGCGCCGGGCGGGCTGATTCTGGCCGACGCCACGCGCGACACCGAACTGCTGGGCTGTGCCGAGGATGGCTTGCGCAGCGGCGCCTGTGCGTTGGTGGTGGTCGATCTGGCCGAACCCGTGGCGATGACACCTTTGCGCCGCCTGCATCTGGCCGCAGAGGAAGGCTGCGCGCGGCGTCCGGGTGGCGGGGTTCGCGCGCTGGTACTGACACCCGGCGAGGGTGGCACGCCGGGGGTGGAAACCCGCTGGCACATGGCCCCCTGCCCGGCGCGGGACCTTTCCGCAACAGAGCCTGTGGGCGCGGCATGGCAACTCTCACGTCTGCGCGCCCGGATGACCCCGCCTGCACGCTGGCATGTGCAGGATTATGGCAACGGGCTGCATCTGGCGCCATTATCCGCGTAAAGCATGTCACTCGGACGTGGGGTCCATTGCCAAATGGCGGGTCTGAGCGTTACCTTGCCGCCCCCCCGCGAAACGGGTCGCAGCAGCCTTGCGCTGGTCTTTTTCAAGGCAATAACAGGGAGGCGGAACGAGCAGAGCCTGTCGTCTAAGCCACACCGCGCCCTTGGACATGCAAAAGCCCCGCTTCAGTGGCGATCAGGTCCAGCGGTTCATCCGTCGGCTCGATCGGGACGGCTGGCTGCGCCTGTGCGCCATAGGCAAGGCCAATCGCCAACACCTCGCCCCGCGCGCGCAACTGCGCCAATGTGCGGTCGTAGAACCCGCCGCCATAGCCCAGCCGATAGCCACGCTGGTCGAAAGCCAGAAGCGGCACGATCAGCACCTGCGGCACAATCTTCTCTGCCAGCAGCGGAATCTCTGCCCCGAAGCGCCCCGGTTGCATCGCGGCGTCGGTGGTCCAGCGATGAAATTCCAGCGGCGTGTCGCGCGCGACGATCACCGGCACGCAAACCGGGCCGGGATGCGCCATCATAAGCGGTAGGGGAGAGATTTCGGACCGCATGGGCATATACCCGGCCAGCACAACCCGTGACAGCTTGCTGCCAAAAGCACCCTCCAGATGGTGCGCAACGGCGCGACAGGCATGTTGCGCCGCATCTGCACCGTTGCCTGTATGGGCTACAGCCCGGCGTTTGGCTGCTGCGTCCCGATGTGCCGATTTGTCCATGCGCATCCCTTGCCCAAATTCCGCAGGCCCAGTGCACCATGACACGCTTTGCCCGCGCTACCCGCCTTGCGCCGGTTTGCGCGCCCAATCCGACATCTCGGCCAAAGCCATGCGTGCCGTAATCGACAACAGCAACCCAAGCCCGCCGCACAACCCGTAAAGCACCCCAAGATGACCCGCCGAAAGGCCAAGCATCAGCCCATAGACCAATCCGACCAAACCAAAGAGCAACGCGATTACAACATGCAAGACGATCATATGCACCCCCTCAACGCCAACAGATAGCGCGACGCTACCTTTAAAACCTTGCTGGAAGGTTAAACGCGCGCGTCAGCCACGGTTGCGGTCGAATTCGGTATTCAGACCGCGCACAAAATCATTCAGGCCCGGTTGGCGGTCACGCCGCAGCCGCTCGCCTTCTATGATGCTGCGCAGACGCGCTTCGGTGGCGTCCAGATCCGCGTTGACAAGAACATAATCATATTCCGCCCAATGGCTTATCTCATCGCGCGACTTGCGCATCCGGTCGTCGATCACGGCGTCACTATCCTGCCCACGGCTGCGCAAACGGCGGTCCAATTCGGTAATCGACGGCGGCAGGATAAAGATAGAGATCACATCCTTGCCCAGGCTGGAATTGCGGATCTGTTGCCCGCCTTGCCAATCAATATCGAAAAGCGTGTCGCGCCCGGCCTCCATTGCCTGAACAACCGGCCCTTTGGGCGAGCCGTAGAAATTGCCGAACACCTCGGCATGTTCCAGCATGTCGCCCGCCGCGATCATGGTGGCGAAGTCCTGATGCGTCTTGAAGTAATATTCGCGCCCATCCACTTCGCCCTCGCGCGGGGGGCGCGTGGTGGCAGAGACCGAAAAGCGCAGGCTGTCATCCCAGGCCATCAGGCGCTTGGCCAGCGTGGATTTGCCCGCACCAGAGGGCGATGACAGGATGATGAGAAGCCCGCGTCGGATCATGCAACTACTCCAGGTTCTGAACTTGCTCGCGCATTTGGTCGATGACGCTTTTCAACGCCAGACCGATGCGCGTCAACTCCATATGCTGCGCCTTGGCGCATAGGGTGTTGGCCTCGCGGTTAAATTCCTGCGTCAGAAACTCCAGACGGCGACCCACCGCGCCACCTTCGGCCAGCAATGTCTTGGCGCTGGCGCAATGCGCGTCCAGCCGGTCCAGT
Organism: Roseinatronobacter domitianus; assembly: GCF_023336755.1. Taxonomy (GTDB): domain Bacteria; phylum Pseudomonadota; class Alphaproteobacteria; order Rhodobacterales; family Rhodobacteraceae; genus Roseinatronobacter; species Roseinatronobacter domitianus. Next base: position 116,448 of record NZ_JALZWP010000006.1, read on the forward strand.
TCTTCTGTCAGGTCGGCCTTGACCGCCAGCACCGCCAATTCCTGTTCCAGCCGCGACGGGTCCGGCGGCGATATATCGGAAAACTGCGCGAGAATGGTCTGGAACTGCGCGCGCATCGCCTCGGCCCGGCATGGCACCTGCGCGCGCGCCTGCGCGAGCAGTGCTTCGGTCTGGGCAATCTGTTCCGACAGGATGGTCTGCAAGGCGGCCCCTTCAGAGGCGCGCGCGGCGCAGAATGCCCCCAGCAGAACATCGGCATCCGCCAGCAGTAGCTGGCCCAATTCTGCCGGGTCAAATGTGGCGGAATCTTGGCCCTGAGGGTTCAGCCCGCGCCATGTCAGCACCTCTAGCGAGGTCGGCGCGCGCAGGTCCAGACCGGCCCCTGCGGCCTGCCTTTGGACATGAAGAAGGGTCTGGAACAGGCCCGCGAGCGCGGCTTCCTCTATCGCAGGTGCACCCTCTGCCCGGTCTTGGCGCAGCCGTAAGGACAGTGCCAGATTGCCGCGTGTGACCTTGGCCGCCACCTTGTCACGCAGAGGTTTTTCAAGGAATCCATAACCTTCTGGCAAGCGCAACCGAATATCCAACCCACGTCCATTGACCGCGCGCAGATCCCATTCCCAAACTATCCGCAGGCCCGACAGCTCGGCATCGCCCAGATGGCTGGCATAGCCGGTCATGGAATTCAGCATCGGTGCTCCTGTCCCCGGACAGCGCCGGTTAACCCTGTGTCCAGAATGTGGCAGAAAATGGACAAAATCTGGTCTATTAAGATCGTGTTAATAGAGCTTGCTCAAAGATGAAACCCGGTGCCCGGCACCGATTGCGTAAAGAGACATGCCATGAGTGACACCACCTTCACCCCCCGCCCGGACGTAGAAGATGCGTTTCCGCTGGTCGCCAAGGTCTGTGCCCATTGGGCCGGGTTACGCACCCGCCATGCCTTGCCCGCACGCGGCGCGCTGGACCCCGCCGCGCTGGCAGAGGCATTGCCGCATGTCTTTCTTGGCGAACTGGTCAGCCCGCGCGTGGCGCGCATCCGGCTCTGCGGTCACGGGGTAGAAGATGTGATGGGTATGGATTTGCGCGGCATGCCGCTGACCGCGCTGTTCGGATCAGACGCGCGCGACGACATCATGGCCGCGCTGGAACAGGTCGGGCGCGGGGTGCGGGCAATGCTGGCCTTGCAGGCGGAACCGGGCTTTGGCCAGCCAGAAATGACCGCTCAACTGGCCTTGATGCCGCTTACCGGGGCAGATGGTCGGATTACCCATGTGCTGGGTGTGCTGGAACGGCGCGGCCAGATCGGGCGGCGCCCGCGCCGCTTTGCCACCGCCCGGACCGCACCCGTGATCGAGGACAGCGCGCCAATGTTGCGCGTTATTATCGGCGGCAAACGCTGATGAAAAAAGGGCCGGAACGGCGTTATGCCGCCCGGCCCTGATCGCACCGGTCGCGCGCTTAACTCGCGGCGGCCAGTTTTTCGCGGCGGCCAACCAATTCTTCGGCCACCAGAAAGGCCAGTTCCAAGGACTGGCTGGCATTCAGACGCGGATCGCAGGCGGTGTGGTAACGCTTCGACAGGTCTTCATCGCTGACAGCATGCAGACCGCCGGTGCATTCGGTCACATCCTTGCCCGTCATCTCGAAATGCACGCCACCGGGGATGGTGCCTTCGGAATTATGCACGGCAAAGAACTCGCGCACCTCGCGCAGGATGGATTCGAACGGACGGGTTTTATACCCGGTGGACGACTTGATGACGTTGCCGTGCATCGGATCGCAGGTCCAGAGCACATTGGCGCCTTCTTCCTGCACCGCTTTAATCAGGCGCGGCAGGTGATCGCCCACCTGCCCTGCACCAAAGCGCGCGATCAGGGTCAGACGGCCTGCCTCATTCTCCGGGTTCAGCTTGGCCAGCAGCACTTTCAGGTCGTCCGCTGTCAGCGAGGGGCCGCATTTCAGGCCAATCGGGTTCTGCACACCGCGGCAGAATTCGACATGCGCGCCATCGGGCTGGCGCGTGCGGTCGCCGATCCAGATCAGATGGCCAGAGCCTGCGATGTTCTGTCCGCTGGTCGAATCCACGCGGGCCAACGCCTCTTCGTATTCCAGCAACAGCGCCTCGTGGCTGGTGTAGAAATCCACCGTGGCCAGGTCGCGGCTGGTTTCAGAGGTAATGCCCGCTGCCGTCAGAAAATCCAGCGTGTCGGAAATCCGCGCGGTCATTTCGCGGTAACGCTCGGCCTTTTCGCCCTCGGCAAAGCCCAGCGTCCAGGCGTGGACACGGTGCATGTCGGCATAGCCACCCGTCGAAAACGCGCGCAGCAGGTTCAGGCTGGCCGCCGCTTGCGTATAGGCCTGCAACATGCGCGCCGGGTCGGGGATGCGAGCATCCGGCGTAAACTCGAACCCGTTGATGATATCGCCCCGGTAGCTGGGCAATTCCACACCGTCCACGATTTCCATGGGCGCAGAGCGCGGCTTGGCAAACTGGCCGGCCATACGGCCCACCTTCACCACCGGCACTTTCGCGCCATAGGTCAGCACAATCGCCATCTGCAACAGCACTTTGAACGTGTCACGAATGCTGTCGGCGTTGAATTCGGCAAAGCTTTCGGCGCAGTCGCCACCTTGCAGCAAGAACGCGTCACCGCGCGCCGCAGCCCCCAGCTTGCGCTTGAGCGCGCGCGCTTCGCCGGCAAAGACCAGCGGCGGGTAGCTGGACAGGCGCGCTTCGACCTGCGCCAACGCATCGGAGTCCGGATAGTCGGGCATCTGGATGCGCGGCCTTTGCCGCCATGAAGATTTCGTCCAGCCTTGTGTCATCATGCCCTCCGGGTAACTGATTGCGCAACCATGCCGCGCCTGTCGTCCCTATACAAAAGCGATCCATGGCTTGCAAATGCGTTTGCTCTTGCACGGGAAAATGAAACCTGATTGTGTCGCGCAACTCCGCGACGTCAGTGATCGTTCAGAATGTCCAAGATTTCCAGCCAGCCCAACCCGGCCCATGTAGCGTTCCTGCTTCTGGACCGTTTTACGCTGATTGCCTTTGCCGCAGCGATAGAACCGTTGCGGCTGGCCAATCGTGTTGCGGGACAAACGCTCTATACATGGCAGCTTGTCAGCGAAAATGGCGGGCCTGTGAAATGTTCCAACGGCACCGAGATTTCCGTCACAACCAAGCAGGATGACTTGCCCCATGACAGCCTGATCGTGGTCTGTGGCGGGGTCGATGTGCAACGCGCAACCAATACGACCGTGCTGTCATGGCTGCGCAAACGCGCGCGCTATGGCAACCGCATCGGCGGAATCTGCACGGCGTCATGGGCCTTGGCCAAGGCCGGGCTGCTGGATGGCAAACGCGCCACCATCCATTGGGAAAACTTCAACGCCATGGCAGAGGATTTTCCAGAGGTTGATCTGTCACGCTCGGTTTTCGTGGTCGATGGAGCGCGGGTGACGGCGGCGGGGGGCATTGCGTCGCTGGACCTGACCTTGGCGCTGATCGCGTCGGCGCATGGCAGCGATCTGGCCAATTCGGTGGCAGACCAGCTTGTCTATTCGTCGATCCGCACCAACCGCGACACGCAGCGCCTGTCGATCCCGGCGCGCATCGGCGTCCGCCACCCCAAGCTGGCGCGGGTCATCGAGATCATGGAAAGCCACATAGAAGACCCGATCAGCCCGTCCGATCTGGCCGAAGCGGTGGACATGTCCACCCGCCAGTTGGAACGCCTGTTCCGCCGCTACCTGAACCGCAGCCCGAAACGCTATTACATGGAATTGCGGCTGGAACGCGCCCGCAACCTGCTGATGCAGACCGATATGAGCGTTATCAACGTGGCGCTGGCCGCAGGCTTCACCTCGCCCTCGCATTTTTCCAAATGCTACCGCGCGCATTACGACACCACGCCCTACCGCGAACGCGGCGCGCATGGCGAAGAGGGTTAGCCCGGCCCGCGCTTGATGACGTAAAGCTGCGCGCCCAGCAGGTCCGACTGCGACAGCAGGTCGTGCCCGGCCTCGGCGCAGAAATGTGGCATGTCCACCACCGCGACCGGATCATCTGCCAGCACACGCAACTCTGCGCCCGGCGGCATGGCCAACAGCGCCTTGCGCGCACGCAACACAGGTAGCGGACACCGCAGGCCGCGCGCATCTAGCATATCATCGCTCATGGCAACGGATGTAGGCCAGCGACGCGCGCAGGAAAAGCGAAACTTGACACCCCGCGCAGGGGCCGCAGTTATGCGCCATGTTTCTGATCTCTCGCTCGACCGTTTTGAACCGAGGCGCGCTGCATATCCGCCGCGTGCCGCGCAAGTTCATGGGCCGCACCACGCTGTGGCCGCGCGGGGGCAGCTTTGGGCTATGGGCACGGCTGATATTCGAGGTCGAATTCCTGCGCTATTTTGCGGCGCTGTCGCCCTTCGTGGTGGCAACGCTTATCTGGCGCGAATATGCATTGGCCATCGCGCAGGCCCCTATCCCCATGCTGATCCTGATCTATCTGGTCGAAGGACGGCTGCTGCGCGTGCCGCCCGGCCAACGCCACACGCTGGTGTCAGAGGCAGAGGCCGAGCGCGGGCTGGACCTGCTGCGCGACCGGGCGCGCAAAATCCTGACCAAAATCGCCGCCGGGCGCGGGATCGAGGCAGGACGCCTGCACCTTGTGATTGAACAATCCGAGATGCTGCGCGTGCCCGCCCTATCGCTGGTGTCGGTGCAATCCGAGGATGGGCCGGACATTCTGGACCTGTCCCGCGACGAACGGGCGCTGGTGGAAAGCACGCTCTTGCAGCCACCGCTGACCGAACGCGAATTGCAAAAAATCGGCTTGGCCCGCAAGATCGCGTTGCATGATATCGGGCTGGAGGCGCGCGAAGTGTCGGCCCATGCGCGTCTGGCCGCGATGATGGCCGCGCGCTCAGGCGCCCAGTGACAGCACATGCCCGAACGGCGCGTGCGGCGGGTCGGGTTGCGGCGCGGCCCAGATAACCGGAAAGCGGGGCCGTGGCCCGGTGGGCCCGTCCATATCCGACAAGATCACAAGCGCCGACGGAGCCAACTCCGCCGCCCGCGCGATGACAGGCCGGAAATCGGTGCCACCCCCTTCGGGCAGTTCCAGCCCGTGCAGGGTTGCGCGCGCGGTGGCCGGGTCAAGGGGCATGTCATGATGCAGCCCCTCATCGAATGTCAGCAGGTGCAAACTTGCCTGCGCGCGCCGCGAAATCGCCAGCATTTCGGCCAGCAACAGGCGCAGGCTGTCATCACTCAGCGAGGCCGAGCAATCCAAGCCCAGCACAAGACGCGGGGCGCTGGCCTGCCACGTCATGCGCGGCTGAAACGGCGGCAAAGGCGCGTGGTCCTGCAAGGCGCGCCCTGCCCCGGCCAGCCACGCGCGCGCCGGGCGCAAGGGCGCAGGTTCGGGGCGGTGCAGCGTCGCGCGGGCCAGCAAGCGACGCAAAATCACTTCCCACGGGGTGCGCGGTGTGGGCAGATCAGCCATGCGCCGCCCCAGCACGCCCAGCCCGAACCCCGCCGCCGCCCCCGCCGTCATGGCGCGGGCCAAATGCGCACGCCACTCGGCTTGGCCGGTGCCGCCGCGATCGGTGCCTCTGTCGCCGCCCGCCCCCCCGGACGGCTGCAAGTCGGGCTTTTGCCCATCCTCTGCCGCTTGCCTGCGTGCGCGGCCTGCGCCCTCTGGCGTGTCGGCCATGCGGCGATACAGCCGCTCGCAATCCCAATCGGCCAAGCCGCCCTGTTCGTTCAACCTGCCCAGCAGCTTCGACAGCGTCAGCGCCGGGCGCGGCAAGGCATGCCCCGCCTGCAAGATGGCTTCGTTCACGATGGCGTCCGATGCGATCTGCCACAGGTCGGGTGCGAACCCATCTCCCATGCGCGCGGCCATGGCCGCCATTCGGTCGGAATGCTGCAAGGCCACATGCAAGATATGATGGCCCGCCAGCCCGATTTGCTCATGCGGGGAGAGGGTTTCGAAATCAGGGCCATAGCGGATGGTTGTGCCGGTGGTTTCTGCCGGAACATCCAACACGGCGACATCCCGGTGCTGACACCACAGCGAGAGTGCGGCAAGCGCGGGGTCGCGTTCGGTCAGCGTTTGCAACGCGCGCGTGGCCCGCGCCGAATGCGTCATTCCAGCCCTGCTGCGCGCCGCTCCTCGGCATAGGCGGCATAAGCGGACGAGTCGAGAAAAGCCTCGGCCATGTCATTGTCCAAAGCCTTGCGGATCAGCATCTCGAACCCATGCGCGCCCAATTCTGCCAAGGGCATCGCGCTGAAGGGTGGCGCTCGCAAGCTGCGCGCTTCGGCCATGATCTCTATGATAACACCCATATTGCCCGCATCCGCCCGCGCCACCAGCGCATAGATCAGCGCGGTCATGCCATGCATGGAGGGCGGGTAAAGCTCTGCGCGCGCCTTCGCCGTTGCCTCTAACAGGTCATCAAGCTGCACGGTCGCCGCGATTTCATCTGCGATTAACAGGAATTCGGCGGCAACCGCTTCGCCCAGCACACCCGCAATCGCGGTGTTGCGCAAAGCGCGGTCGGGCAAAGCGCCCATCAAGGCCGATGCCCGCGCCCAAGACCTTGGCGTGCAGGCGATCATGTCGCCCCGGCGCAACGCGGCCTCGTTCGTGTCCAGCAGGTCAGGCCGGGTGCGGATGAAGGCGATCACGGCAGGGTCCAGCCCCTGCGGCACAGCAAAGCCCTGCACCCAATCACCCGCCTCTGCCACTAGGTTCAGATGCACCAGCCGATCCGACAAGGCGCTGCCCATCTCGTAAGCGATGGCCCCATCTTCGACCGTGTTGCCTGCTGCCACCACGAAACAGCTATCCGGCAAGCGGTGCGGCCCGACGCGACGTTCCTGCAACAACCCGTAAACCGTGGGCTGCAACTGCGGCGCGGCGGCGGTCAATTCGTCCAGAAACAGCACCGATGGCGTTGTGGGATCATCCGGCAAATCCTCTGGCCGGAACCAGATTGTGCGCTGGCGGTCCATGTCGAAAAACGGCAAGCCGCGCAGGTCTTGCGGTTCTATCGTGGTCAGGCGCAGGTCATAGAGGCGCGCGCCAATGCGGCTGGCAAGCGTCTGCACCACTTCGGTTTTGCCAATGCCGGGGCGGCCATGCAGCATCCAAGACGTGGTAAGCGCGCCTTGCCTCTGCGCATCCCACCCGGCCAGCAGCAAATCCAGCGCGCGGCCAGTGGTAATGGGAGGTGCGTTAACCATGTCTTGCCCTTCAGCGCAGCGTCACGGACCACGATATGGCCCGCGACCCTGTGGGGGCAAGCGTTAGGCCGGGGGTTTCGAGGGCGAGTCCTCTGCCAGCTTGGTGGCCTGCGAAATCCAGTTGTCGCGGTCAATCCGGCCCTTGAAGCTCAGATAACCATCAACCCAATCGACCTCTGCACGGGTCCAGCGGCTGATCTGCCAGAAATGATAAAAGCCAAGCCCGTTCAGCTTGCCTTCCAGCACCGGACCGACACCGCTTATGCGCTTTAGGTCGTCTTTTTCGCCCATAGGAGCATCCAGCCCGGCGGGTTTGCTGGCTTCAGGTGACGCCGTTTCAGTGGTCGCCGGTTCCGCCACAGCCGCCTTGGGCGCGGCAGCGGGTGTGGAGGCGGGTTTTTCAGCGGCCGGCGCGGCAGATGCGGCTTCTGTCGTCTCAGGTGCGGCGGCCGCTTTTGGCGCTAGATTGGCCTCTGGCGCGGCGGACCGCTCTGAAACCGGCGCGGGCGTTGCGGCAGGTTCCGCAACGGTTTCCGCCACAACAGCGGTTTTCGGGGCGCGCTCGGCAACGGTAAAGATCAGCCCCACGACGAGCGCGACAACCGCACCGATTGCGACAGAGCCGTTCCCATCAATCCCGATGACAACAAGCGAGACGCCAAACATCAGCGCGCCCGCCCCAACGGCGATGGCCCAGCCATGCAGCGGCGGGGCTTCCTTGAATTCTGAATGTGCCATTTATTTCAATTCCTTCCTGTCGTTTCTTAACGCAAGTCTCAAGCGCGCAGAGGCTGTGTCGCACTGGATGGAAACGCCTCCAGCCCCAGCGCCTGCAAGGCGGTCGCGGCAATGTCGCGCGCGCTTAGCCCTGCCTGAGCATACATCACTTCGGGGCTGGCCTGTTCGATAAATGTGTCGGCCAAGGTCATGCAGCGCAATGCGGCACCCGATTGCAACTGCCCAGAATTGGCAAGGTAATGCAGAACCTGCGCCCCAAAGCCGCCCTGTGCCCCTTGCTCGACCGTGACAACCGCAGCGTGATGGCGGATAAGTTGGTCGATCAGGCCATGGTCGAGCGGCTTGGCAAAACGGGCATCGGCAATGGTGCAGGTGATCCCGCGCGCCGCAAGCGACTCGGCAGCCAGCCGCACTTCGGACAGATGCGCGCCGAAGGACAGGAAGGCGACATGCTCACCCTCGGCCACGACACGGCCTTTGCCGATTTCCAAAACCTGGCCGCGCTCGGGCATTTGCGCGCCCACCCCATTCCCGCGCGGGTAGCGCAGTGCGATGGGGCCGTCGTCATAGGCCGCGGCGGTTTCTGTCATGTGGACCAGTTCCGCCTCGTCCCCGGCCGCCATAACCACCATGCCCGGCAGGTTGGTCATGAAGCCCACGTCGAACGCGCCCGCATGGGTCGCGCCATCCGCGCCCACAAGCCCCGCGCGGTCGATGGCAAAGCGCACGGGCAGGCCTTGCAGCGCCACATCATGCACCACTTGGTCATAGCCGCGTTGCAGGAAGGTGGAATAAATCGCGCAGAAGGGTTTGAGGCCCGATGCCGCCATGCCCGCCGCGAAGGTCACGGCGTGTTGCTCGGCAATCCCCACATCGAACACCCGGCGGGGGAACCGGTCTTGCATAATGTCCAGCCCTGTTCCGCCGGGCATGGCAGCGGTCACCGCCACGATACTCGGATCACGCGCCGCCGCATCGGTCAGCGCGCGCCCGAACACGCCAGTATAGCTGGGCGCATTGGGCTTGGATTTGGCCTGCGCGCCGGTCGCCACGTCAAATTTCGAAACACCGTGATAGCAGCAGCCTGACGCCTCTGCGGGCGCATAACCCTTGCCCTTGACGGTGCGCACATGGATCAGAACCGGCCCTTCTGCACGGTCGCGCGCCATGCGCAAGGTCGCCATCAGGTCGGGCATGGAATGGCCATCAATGGGGCCGATATAGGTAAAGCCCAGATGCTCGAACATGGTGGCATCGGGCGGCCCACCGCAGGCGCGGGCACGCGCGGCCAAAGCCTGTTCGCGCAAGGATTGCGGCAGGGCCGACATGAAGCCCTGGGCCACTTCGGACAGCGACGCATGGGGCGCGTTCAGGCGGTTGAGGTAGCTGTTCATGGCGCCCACCGGTGGGGCGATGGACATGTCGTTGTCGTTGAGGATAACGAACATACGCCGCCCTTCGGCACCGGCGTTGTTCAGCGCCTCATACGCCATGCCAGCGGTGATCGACCCGTCGCCGATGACCGCAATCGCGTCGCCCGTGGGCTGGCCCATGTCGCGGCCAATGGTAAAGCCCAAAGCCGCCGAAATGCTTGTCGAGCTATGCGCCGCGCCGAACGGGTCGAATACGGATTCGCTGCGCTTGGTAAAGCCCGACAGCCCGCCTTCCTGGCGCAAGGTATGCATGCGGTGGCGGCGACCGGTAAGAATTTTATGCGGATAGCATTGGTGCGCCACGTCCCAGATCAGCTTGTCAAAGGGGGTGCGAAAGACCGCGTGCAGGGCCACGGTCAGTTCTACCACACCAAGCGATGATCCAAGATGCCCGCCCGTGCGGCTGACGGTTTCAATCGTTTCCTGGCGCAGTTCATCGGCCAGCGCGGTCAGCTCAAGCAGGTCGAAATCGCGCATATCGGCGGGGCCTGCAACACGGTCCAGATGCGGGGTGCGGCTTTGGTCCATGGGGGTTCCCTTTCGATGCGGCGGGTTTATATGAAAAAAGATGCCGTGGGGCGCTTGACCCGCACGGCACCAGTTTCCTGTCGCCAACAGGAAAGGGAACCGGGCGTCACGGCCCGTGTTCGAACCGGCTAATGGTTCGAACCTCTTGAGGGGCAGGCCGGGCAAACCGCCCTGCCCCAATTCCTTGAACCACCCGGCGCTTAGGCCGTCGCGGTTGGCACCGGCGCTTCCAATGCACTATAGGGCATCGGCGGCGGCGCGTTCTTGCTGTCCTCGGGCAGGAATTGCCCGACGACCCAGATCAGCCCGATGATCGCACCGATCCCCAGAAGCACCGCGGCGGCATAACCAGCACCCCGCAACATTTCTGACAGGATCCAGTTGCGCAGCCTTTGGCCGGGCGACTCTTCGATATAGTCATGCTGTGCCATGTTGACCTCCTCGATCAGTAGGTGGGACGATAGCCGCGCGTTTCAGCCCAGATCGCCCAGTTATCCACGACCGTGCCGGTCAGCAGGATACCGATCCCGCCGGTCAGCGTGGTCAGAACTGCGAACCACCAGGCCCAACGGTGGATACCTTCCATCGTGGCATTAAAGCCCATGGTCCAGCGCCAGAACAAGGCCGCCCGTTCACTTGCCGTGCCACGGTCCACGATCTGCTCCAGCTCGCGGTCGCCGCCGAAGCGAGAGACAGCAAGGATGGTTGCCCCATGCATGGCGAACAGCAAGGCCGAGCCATAAAGGAACACGATCGAAAGCGCGTGGAACGGATTGTAGAACAAGTTGCCGTAGCGCAGGCTGAACAGGTTGGTCCAGTCAAGGTGGGTGAAGATACCGTAAGGCACTGCTTCCGACCACGATCCCATCAGCAGCGGACGGAACAGACCCAGCACAAGGAACAGCCAGATGGCAGAGGCGAAGGCCCAGGCCACATGTTTGCCCATGCCCAAGGCTTCTGCCCGCAGATAGGTCCGCGCCCACCAGGTCATGACCGAGATGAGCAGGAAGAAGGACGCAATCAGGAAATAGCCCCCTTCACGCATCGGCGGGATGCTCAGGCCATATTCCGGCGCGGGCGGGTCCAGCGACAGCCAGAACAGATCGCGCAGGAAGACCGCCGGGTTATAGCCCGCCTGATCCCAGAACCACAGACCCACCATCACGAACCAGATGATGCCGGTCGCCAGTGAGATAACACCCAGCGTGCCCAGATAGATGGGCCCAAGCTGTGCATTGCCAAACCAGCCCAACAAGGTCGAGAAGCTGGCAGACTTGGTGCGGTTTTCCAGCTCTACGCCTTCAACCAGACCCATTTCCGGGGCGGCGCGCACCTGCACCTGTGTAAAGATGTTCTGATACTCAGCCATTGACGCCTCCTGCGATATCGGACCACCAAGGCAGGTTCAGCCACCAATCCCACCAATAGACCCACTGGTCGAACCAGATGGTGCCAGAGATGACGATACAGACCGCCGACCAGAACCCGGCATTGAGCGCCAGAAGCAGACCGACCCGGTGAATGCCCAGCGTGCCGACCGAATACCCGATCAAGTCACGGAAGAACGTGTCCTCGTGGTCGGGCGTCTTCATCAGCTCGCCCTTCTTGGGGTTTGCTGCCGACAGAACCAGCGCTCCATGCAGCGCCAGCGCCAGTGTCGTAGTGAAGAAGAACGTCACCGCGATCATATGCGCCGGGTTGTAGTGGAAGTTGCCGTAAGTGTAGCCGACATTCGACACCCAATCGAGATGCGTCCAGATGCCATACGGGAACGCATGTCCCCAAGCACCCATCAGCACAGGGCGAATGACAACCAGCGTCAGATAGGCGAAAATCGCCACACCAAAGGCGAAGGGCACATGATAGCCCATGCCCAGTTTGCGGCAGATTTCGACCTCTCGCAGCGCCCAGGACACGAAGGCCCCGATCGCGCAGATGGTCACAACCTGCCATAGCCCGCCTTCAAGCAGCGGTGCCGGACCCAACCCATAGGACAGGGGTGGGGGATTTATTGAAATAAGCCAGGGGTTCCAGGTGCCTTGCAGCACGGCCCCCCAAAAGATCAAGAGCGTTCCGAGAACCGCGAAGAACACGGTCGTTACCCCGAAAAAACCGACGTAAAACGGCCCGACCCAAAAGTCGAACAGGTTTCCGCCGACCAATGTGCCACCTGGCACACGGTATTTGCGCTCGAAGCTCAGCAGCGCCATGCTTCCCTCCGCTAAGGTGCGGCGGCCGTCAAGGCCGTCAATGAATGGTGAAGTTGGCCACGGGCAAAGGCATGACTGCCCATGCCCGCGGCACTATGTTTAGTCGAGCGGACGCTCGTACTTCTCGGCAGCAATCGTGAACCAGTTGTAGGACGGGTTCGACAGCAGCACGAGATGGATCATCGCGGCCAGAAGGAACAGGAACACGCCCTGTGCCACGAAAACGCGGCGCGGATCGAAGATCAGCCAGATTTTGTAAAACTTGCTCATTTCTCAATCCCCCTCAGAACCACGGACGCCAGATGAACACGGCCAAATGAGCCACGATGGCAACGACCGAAAACAGCCAAAGCCCGCTCATATAGACCGAGTGCAGTTCCTGGGCCTGCTCGTCGGTGAGACCTGTAAACGACAGATCAGAATTTTCAGCCATAGTATCCTCCGGATATAAGACTGTGCCGCACCCCCTGCGGCGGGGTTGGCAAGGGTTTCCCCCTGCCCTACCCACGGACGCAGCCCGCGGGAATTCTTGTCGCGCAGCGCCTTAGCTGCGGTAAATGATCGGCGCGATCGCGCGGGCATCAGCCACGGCGCGGCCCCATGGGCCAAGGCGCGGCAGGCGGCCCGTGGTGACGATGCGCCACGACCAGGTCAGCAAACCCACAACCAGCGCCAACGCGAAAACGGTGGCGAAATAAAAGCTGTATTCCCAGCCGCCATCACGCGGTTGATGATAAGCCTTCGGGGTATTGACGGTGTAGTCAGCCATGGTTGGTTCCTCCTGCTATCAGGCTCTGGCCGGCGCGGGGGCAATACCCCGAACCAATGCGGTGTCGACCTCGTCCGCGCCTTGGGCCAGCGCGGCTTTCTCGACCGCGTCACGCATGGTGCGCGCCGCCGAGATACGGGTCAGAATGGGGTGCTGTGCGACAATGCGGTCCAGTTCGGCTTTCGCCGCATCGGACCACGGCAGGTCGCGTCTCAGTTCGGCGGGCGTGGCCTCTGCCGCGTCCATCTCGCTGCCCAGTGGCAGAATATGGAACAAGGCATCAAACAGCCCGTTGCAGACTTCCTGCAAGACATAGGTTGCGCCCGCATAGCCCATCATCGGCGTGCCGGTATGACGGCGGATCGCCGCGCCCGGAAAGCTCGCGGGGATGAACGCAGGCGCAGGTCCGTGCCCGGCCTTCAATTCGGCCAGATACATCTTCTCATTGATGGACCCGAATACGATCAGCGGACGTTTTTCCGCCATCATGGCACGCACGCGGCCATTGTCGGTTTTCTTGCCGCGCGTGCGGGCCACCGCAAAGGCGCAGGGCATGCCCAGATCGTTTTCCAGATAGTTCCGCAGCCCGCGCGCATAGGTTTCATTGGCGACCACGGCGAAACTGGCAGTGGCGTAGAAATCCTGCGTGACAGAACGCCACAGATCCCACATCGGCTTCAGCGTCGAATGCTTCTCGCGGGTGATGAACGGCTCCGGGTCCAGCCCCAGCATGTCCCCAAGCTGGCGCAGGAATTTCGTCGTGCTGTCCATCCCGATCGGCGCTTGCAGATAAGGCTTGCCCAAAACTTCGCACAATCCGCGCCCAAATTCGCGATACATGCAGATGTTCACATCGGCATTCACAAGGTTGCGCATCTCGGCCAGATGCGCGCCCAGTGGCATGACCATGTTGACCTCTGCCCCGATGCCTTCGACAAGGCGGCGGATTTCGGCCAGATCAGACGGCATGTTGAACGTGCCATACATCGGCCCCAGAATATTCACGCGCGGGCGAGCGCCCTCTTCGCGCTTCTTCTCCGGCGGCATCCGGCCCTTGGTCATCCCGAATTCGGTGAAGATCCAGGTCATCGCACGGTCAGCGGCTTCCCACTGGTCCTCGTCGATGGTGCGCGGCAAAAAGCGTTGAATATTGGTGCCTTGCGGGGTCACACCGCCGCCAATCATCTCTGCAATGGACCCTGTCACCACCACGGCGGGCAAAGCGGGGTCGAGCGTTTTCCAGGCGCGTTTCATGGCGCCCTCGGTTCCGTCCCGACCCAACTCCTCCTCGCCGAGGCCCGTAACGACAATGGGCAATTCATGCGGCGGCAGCGCATCGGTGTAATGAAGCACCGATGTCACTGGCAGGTTTTCGCAGCCCACCGGGCCGTCGATAACCACCTGCAAGCCCTTGACGGCGCAGAACGCATAGACCGCGCCCCAATACCCGCCTGCCCTGTCGTGATCTTGTATCAGCATCAGATCATCTCCTGCGCTTTGGCAGCGCGCGCAGCTTTGTCCAGCTTCTTTTGGTGCGCGGCGCGGAAATCAGGGCGCAGGTTTGGCGACCCTTCCCAGATACCTGCCGTGTCGCCCTCGCCCACGCCCTCAAAGAAGTCGCGCATCTTGTCCATGCGCTCTTTCCCGGCGATTGCAGCGTTGACAACTTCACCCAAAGACCCGGCCCCGGCTGGCCCCATCAAGGGGCGCGCGGAAATGAGGTTGGTGAAATAGAGCGACGGCGTGCCCTTTTGCTTGGCGTGCTGCACCACGGGCGTGGTGCCGATGACCAAGTCGGGGTCAAGCCCATCCGCTGCCGCCAGATCATCTGCCAGCGACGCGCGGAATTTCACGGCCACGCCGCGCGCTTCCAGCCACTCGCGGTCGGCTTGGCTCCAGCGCGAGGCCGCGCAAGCCGTGCCTACATAAGCCACATCCGCGCCGCTTTCGATCAGCAGGCGTGCGACGATCAATTCAGAGCCTTCATAGCCCGACAAGGTGATCCGCCCCTTGATCGGGTTCGCGGCCAGCGCGCCCTTGATCGCGGGGATGAAGGCGTTTTGCGCCGCAGCCACCTGCGCGGGGTTCACGCCCATCGCATCGCCAATCGCGGCCAGCCAGTCATGCGTGCCGTCCACGCCCACGGGCGCAGAGCCGACAATGGGGCGGCCTGCCGCTTCAAATTCGCGCACCGCCGCCGAATAGAACGGGTGGATCGCCGCCACCGCCCCGCAATCGAGCGCGGCATACATCTCACGCCATTCGCGCGTGGGCACAACAGGGCCAGCAGCCAAGCCCATCGGGGCCAGCATCGCACCAATCATCATCGGGTCGGCGGGGAACATCTCGCCCAGCAGCGTCACGGTCGGGCGATCAGACCGGCCCGCTTTCGGCGCAGGCACCGGCCCGGCGGCCACTTCCTGGCGCGCATAGTTCAGCATGGCACCGGCCAGCACGTCTTTCGCTTCGGCATGGGTCGGAATGCCAAACCCCGGCACATCAATGCCGATAATCCGCACCCCGTTAATTTCCTTGGGCAACAGCCGCAGCGGCACGCCGCTGGCGGTGGGCACGCACAGGTTCGTCACCACGATCGCGTCATAGCGCTCCGGGTCGGCCATTTCATGCACGGAATCGCGGATATCCTCGAACAGCTTGCCCGTGACCAGCGTTTCCGAATTGAACGGCACATAGCCGACCGAGCGCCGCGCACCGTAGAAATGCGACACGAATGTCAGGCCATACACACAGCAGGCTGAACCACTCAGAACCGTCGCCACACGCCGCATCCGCAGGCCCACACGCAAAGACCCAAAGGCAGGGCACATGGATTCGGGGCGGTCATGCGGCCCTTGCGGGTAATCCTTGGCGAATTGGTCCAGCACCGCCCCATTGCCAGAGGCGCGCGCTTGCGCGGCCATCTGCTCGGCAGGCGCATGGCAGCCCATACCGTCGGGGGCGACAGCTTCTGGGGCATCCGCCTCAGGCAAATCGCTGTCCAGCACGTCAACCTCAACTTCGGCTGCGGCATCGTAGCTGACTTCACCCTTCATCTTGCCCGAAATACTCCGGGGGGAGTCGCCGCAGGCGGCGGGGGGCTGGCCCCCCGTGGGTGCTCCGAAATCCTCAGGCATCGTCATAGACCACTTCCAGCGAAACCTTTTCCACCGCGTTCTTGCCGCGCATATCGGTGTCGGTTGCCGGTTCCAGCACCACGTCGCCGCCGGTATCCTTACTGTCGAACAGGCCCAGCAGGCCGTTCTGATCCAGCGGCACCGGGCGCACGGGCGGGGCAATGCCCACGGCATCGGCCAAACCTTCGAACATCGGCCCCCATTGCCCGGCAGAGGTGCCGACAATCTGGTAATTGGCGGATTTCTTGCGCAGATCGTCATGGGCCGGGATGGCGGCCAGAACCGGAATGTCCACGGCCTTGGCGAAAGCCTGCGCCTCTCCGGTGCCGTCATCCTTGTTGATGACAAGCCCGGCCACGCCGACATTGCCGCCCATCTTGCGGAAATATTCCACCGCCGAGCAGACGTTATTGGCCACATACAGCGATTGCAGATCGTTACTGGCGACCAGGATCACCTTTTGCGCCATGTCGCGGGCAATCGGCAGGCCGAAGCCGCCGCAGACCACATCGCCCAGGAAATCGAGCAGGACATAGTCGAAATCCCAATCGTGGAAGCCCAGCTTTTCCAGCAGTTCAAAGCCGTGGATAATGCCGCGACCACCGCAACCGCGGCCCACTTCCGGACCACCAAGTTCCATCGCGAAAACGCCGTTGCGTTTGAAGCAGACATCACCGATGGCCACTTCCTCGCCGGCAAGCTTCTTGGCAGAGGATGTCTCGATAATCGTGGGGCAGGCTTTGCCGCCAAACAAAAGCGAGGTGGTGTCGGATTTCGGGTCGCAGCCGATAAGCAAGACGCGCTTGCCCATTTCGGCCATCATGCAAGACAGGTTTGCCAGCGTGAACGACTTGCCGATCCCGCCCTTGCCATAGATCGCGATGATCTGGGTGTGCTTGGTCGGCTCCGATTGCGGCACTTCCAGCGTCGGCTCTTCATTGGCCTCGTCGCGCAGGCGCTGGTCGAAGTCTTTGAGGTTCGGTATGTCGAGGGTCATGCAGTTGCCTCCCAGTCGATGATCATCTTCAGGCAGTCAGGATCGCTGAAGGCCGTCTCGTAGGCGGGGCCAGCCCGGTCGGGGCGTGCGTGGTGGGTAATCAGGCCGGAGAGCGACAGGCGGCCCGTGTCAATCAACTCGCGCGTGGCGATCAGATCCTCGGCCTGCCACTCGGCGGCGATGCGCAGGCGTGCTTCGCGCATGAAGGCGGGCACGAAATTGAACTGGATGGGCTTGGTGTAAAACCCGGCCAGCACCACTTCGCCACCCTTGGCAATGCGCCCGATCAGGCTGTCCAGCAGCCCTTCGGCGCCCGATGCGTCCATAATGACGTTGTAATCGCGGCGTGGGTCGGCGTCGGGGTGCAGCACCTCGTAGCCTTCGGCGCCGGTGCTGCGCGCCGGGTTCACCTCCCACACCGTGGGGGCTGGTGCGCCCATCGCGATAGCAATGCGCGCCATCAGGCGGCCCAGCACGCCATGGCCGATAATCAGCTCTGGCATAGTGGCATTCGGCCCAGCCAAAGCATGGCGCGCAGTTGCGGCCAAGGCCAGCAGCGCGCCTTCTGCCCCCATGGCGCGGTCAACACGGGTAACGCGGGCGGCATTGCTGACCAGATGGCGCGACGCCGCGCCGAACAGGCCAAACACCGGACCCGATTCGCCGGGCGCAAAGCAATTCGCACCGGGCACAAACACGCGCTCGCCGGGCTTGTAGCCGCTATCGGCACCCGCCTCGATCACTTCGCCGCAAGCCTCGTAGCCGGGAACCAGCGGGTAGCCCATGCCGGGAAATGGCGGCATGTCGCCGGTCCAGAACAATTTTTCGGTGCCGGTGGACACGCCCGAATGGTCGACACGGATGACCAGATCCTGCGGGCCCGCGGCTGTCAATTTCACAGCACCCAGCTTCAACTGGCGGGGTGCGGAAAGGATGATGGCTTGGGTCTGCACAGAGCGTCCTCGTTCGTCCTTCAAGGGGGTGTCACACTGACGTGACTCGGCCCCTATGTGTAATCTTAATGATACAGCACCAACTGTCAATCTTTATTGACAGTTATTTTGCCCGATCTTTAGGCAGTGCTGGTTTGCGCGCCTCGACCACCCCTGTAACGTAGGAACGGGCGGTTTTGGGCGCTGAAATGCCCGTAAAACCCGCTTTTGCGAGCGCGGCGCTGATTTCACCAACCGAACGCGTGCGCCCGGTTTGCATGGCCAAAGTGTAAACTGCGAAATACACATCGGTTTGCGGGTCGGGTTTTGGGCCGCCCGACATGGGTTCGATGACCAGAACGCGCCCACCCGGTGGCAGGGCGGCATAGACTGATGCCAACAGCGCCTCGACGGTGGCATCGGCATGGTCGTAAAGCACCCGCACCAAGCTGATCGCATCGGCCCCACCCGGCAGCGGATCGGCGCGGAAAGACCCGCCATGGCGCGCGACATCGGCAGGCAGAGCGGCTTGCGCGACCACATCGGGCAAGTCAAACAGCGACAGGGCAATATCTGGATAGCGCGCGCGCACCGCGCGCAGAAACGCGCCGGTGCCACCGCCAATATCCAACAGCCGCGTGACGCCCCGCAGGTCCAGCTTGCGCAATGCATCTTGCGCCACAAGGCCCTGACTGTCGGTCATCAGCCGCGAATAGCGCGCGGTTACATCCGGGTCCATCGGGCCAGTCGCGCCGAAGACATAGGGCCAGAACCGCGCCAGATCGGGATCGGTTTCGCCCCGGATAAAGGCAACCGGGTCGGTCAGGTCATTATACAGAACCGAGTGGTGCCGCACCATGTCGGCCAGCCCTGGCACACCCAGGAACGCCGCACCGCGCCGCGACAGTTTGAACTTCGCGCCACGCCGGACCATCACGCCCATCGCGGCCCCGGCTTGCGCCAGGATCGCCATACGCTCGGGCGGCACTTGCGCGCGCAGGGCCAGGGCATCTGCCGTCGCAGGCCCATCGGCCAGCATGTGCAACACACGCAATTCCACCAGGGCGGTCAGCATCTGGCTTTGCACGAAGCCTTGCATCAGATCGAACAGCGCCGCGCCCTCGCGCCGGGCAATGCCCCGCAATCCGGGAACCCGTGCGCAAAACGCCTGAAACCGGGGGGACGCCGCCAGCCGGTTCACCAGCCCCGCCGGTCGGAAGGGCTGCTCTGGGGCGGTCATGTCAGACATAGTTTACACCCGAACCGGTGCGACAGGGGTCATCCGCTCGGCATAAAGCCGGACAAGCTGCGCCAACTGCCCTTCGCCGGGGCAAGACGGAATGGACGCAATCGCGCCCGACAGGATATCCTGCAAATGCTTGATGGCACCTTGCACGCCCAATTCCTCGACCGCCGAGGGGCGGGCATTGGCGGCATCTTGACCGGCGGGCTTGCCAAGCGCGGCTTCGTCATAGAGCGCATCGCGCAGGTCATCGGCCACCTGAAACGCCTCGCCAATACGCGCGCCAAGTTCTTCCCAGGGTTCGGGCTCTTGCCCGGCGGCCAGCGCGCCCATCTGGGTTGCAGCCACGAACAGCGCGGCGGTTTTCGACATATGATAGGCGCGCAGATCGACCTGTGCCTCGCTTTCCCAGCCCTGCCCCGCGCAAATGCCATGCGGCATGCCCGTGTGTCGTGCCAGCAAACGCACCAGTTTCAACGCGCGCGCGGCGTCTTGGTCGGCCGCGCGGCCCAACTCGTCGAATGCCGCAATAATCAGGCTGTCACCCGTCAGCACCGCCAAGGGTTCGGAAAACGCCAGATGCACAGTCGGTTTGCCGCGCCGGAAATCGGCATTGTCAAAGGCAGGCAGATCATCATGCACAAGGCTCGCGCAATGGATCAGCTCTAGCGCAATCGCTGCCGAATCGGCCATCGCAGGGCGGTCATCGCCGCAAGCCTTGGCAACCGACAGGCAGATCGTGGGACGGATGCGCGCGCCACCCGGCGTGACCGCGTAATGCAGCGCTGCGGCCAAGCGACCCGGCACCGCGCCATCGGGCGCGCTTGCCCCTTGGGCGCGGGAAATCGCGGCGCTCATCGCCTTGTCGATTCGGTGGCTCAGGTCCATGGCGACCTCCCTTGGCTGCATCTGTCAGAACAAATGGACATGTATGTGTAAATTACACTGGACAGTTTCGCACAAAGAGTCAAGAATTCCTGACATGACCCTTGAAGATCACCAGATCGCCATTGTCGGCGCCGGGATGGGCGGGCTGGCCGCGGGCATTCGTCTTGCTGCCTCCGGGCATGAGGTGACGATATACGAGTCGCATGGCTGGCCGGGCGGCAAGATGCGCACGGTGCCCACGGACGCAGGCCCGGTCGATGCCGGGCCAACGGTGCTGACCCTGCGCGATGTCTTGGATGACCTGTTCGCCGCCACAGGCAGCGCGACAGAAGACCACGTCACCCTAACGCCCCTTCCCATTCTGGCCCGGCATTTCTGGACCGATGGCACGCGGCTGGACCTGACGCATGACCCGGCCCAAAACACCGCCGCCATTGCCGATGCGATGGGGGCCAAAGCCGCGCGCGAGTTCGAGCGTTTCAGCGTCGAGACCCGCGCGCTGTTCCAAGCCTTTGACGCGCCCATCATGCGCAGCGCCCGCCCCGGCGTTCTGGCCTCTGCCCGTGCTGCGCTCGCAGCGCGCGCAACCCTGCCGTGGCTCGCGCCCGGACGGTCGCTGGATGCCATGTTGCAC
This sequence comes from Roseinatronobacter domitianus, assembly GCF_023336755.1. Taxonomy (GTDB): domain Bacteria; phylum Pseudomonadota; class Alphaproteobacteria; order Rhodobacterales; family Rhodobacteraceae; genus Roseinatronobacter; species Roseinatronobacter domitianus. Next base: position 137,217 of record NZ_JALZWP010000006.1, read on the forward strand.
GCCCGCCTGTCGGACCCGCGCCTGCGCCAGCTCTTCGGGCGCTATGCAACCTATGTCGGCGGCAACCCGCTTCTGGCCCCCGCCGTGCTGGGGCTTGTCTGGCAGGCCGAAGCGGCGGGCGTCTGGGCGGTGCAAGGCGGCATGGCGCGGCTGGCACATGCCTTGGCCACGGTGTTCGAACGTCTGGGCGGAACGCTGCGATTGAACACACCTGTTGCGCGCATCCTGACCGAACATGGCCACGCCACCGGCCTGCATCTGGCCGATGGCACACGCATAGGCACCCGCCAGATCGTCTTCAATGGCGACCCGGCGGCGCTGCCCTACCTGTTGGAGCAACCCGCCAAAGCGCCCAAACGCCGCCAGACCCATCCGCGCAGCCTGTCGGCGCGCGTCTGGACCTTTGCCGCCGAAGTCGCGCCCAAGGGTTTGGGCCGCGACGCGCTGGCCTATCACACCCTGTTTTTCGCAGACACCCCGCAAGCGGAATTCGCGCCGCTGTCCAAGGGCCGCACACCGCAAGACCCGACCATCTATGTCTGCGCGCAGGACCGCGCATCGGGCCACGCGCCGCAGGGGCCAGAGCGGTTTCAGTTCATCCTTAATGCGCCTGCAACCACGCCGGGCGAAGCCGAGAAAGAGCCATCATGTCAAACTCACCCCTTCGACCGGCTGGCGCGTTTCGGCCTGCATCTGACCCCGCGCCCCACAGCGGACAGCCTGACGACACCACAACACTTCGCGGCGCTGTTCCCGCACAGCCAGGGGGCACTCTACGGGCTATCACCGAACGGTGCCGCCGCGACCTTCCTGCGGCCCACGGCGCGCACGAAAATCAAGGGTCTGTATCTGGCGGGGGGCGGGGTGCATCCGGGAGCGGGCGTGCCGATGGCGCTGATCTCGGGGGGGCACGCGGCGGCAGCGGCGCTCAGCGACCGGATTTCACCCGTCAGGTCGGCCCGAACGGCTATGCTTGGTGGTATGTCGACGGCATCAGCGATTGCGGCACCCGCGCCATCTCGGTCATCGGGTTCATAGGGTCGGTTTTCTCGCCGTGGTATAAATGGTCCGGGCGGCGCGATCCGGCCAATCATTGCTGCATCAACGTGGCGACCTATGGCCCCAAAGGGCGGTTCACCATGACCGACCGGGGCCGCGCGGCCCTGCGCCAGTCCGAAGATGTGTTCGAGGTTGGCCCGTCGTCGATGCGCTGGGAGGGCGACAAGCTGGTGATCGAGGTCAATGAGATCTCCTCCCCCCCGCTTATCAGCCGGGTGCGCGGCACGATCACGCTGCATCCCGAAGCGCTGTTCGGGCAGGTGCACGACCTGACACCGGACGGTAGCCATTCGTGGCAGCCCTTCGCCCCCATCGCGCGCATAGAGGTAGACCTGTCGCCCGGCCACACATGGCAGGGCCACGGCTATTTTGATGCCAATTTCGGGTCAGCGGCGCTGGAAGATGATTTCAACTACTGGACATGGGGCCGCTTCCCGCGCAGCCACGGGGCCACTTGCTTTTACGATGCCGTGCTGCGCGACGGGTCGGAACAATCCACGGCTTTGCATTTCCACCGCGACGGGCGGATGGAGCATATCACCGCCCCGCCCCGCGCGCGCTTTGCCCGCAGCCTATGGGCCGTGCGGCGCGAAACGCGGGCGGATGCGGGTGTTGTGCCACGACAGATCATGCCCATGCTGGACGCGCCGTTCTACACCCGCTCTGCCGTGCGGACGGTCATCGACGGAGAGCCGTCTGTGGGCGTGCATGAAGCGCTTGACCTGCGCCGCTACGCCCAACCGCTGCTAAAGCCGATGCTCGCCGTGCGCGTGCCCCGCCGCAAGGGGTGGCGGTTTCAGGATGCGGCGGGCTAGCGGGCAGCGGATGGCCGGGGCCTGCCGCTTCCGTCCGTGGCGATAGGCACTTTATGGCAGCCAAATCCGTCGGACCTGCCAACGACGCACTTGCGTCAGCCAAAGCGGCTGGCCGCCGGACCGGCCATCCGCTGCCCGTGGGGCGCTACGCGCCTGTTAACCACGGGCGAGGGTCAGCCGCTCACCTTCGTCAAATCCGCCACCTGCAAGCAGGTCGCGCGAATACGGTGCAGCAGGTTCAGGCGGTTGCGGCGCAGGATCTGGTTTTCGGCATTGATCTGAACGGCGTCGAAAAACGCATCAATCGGCGCGCGCAGTCCCGCCATGGCCTGCATGGCGGTGGCGAAATCCTCGGATTGCATGGCGGGGGTGATCGCGGCCTCGGCTTGGTCCAGCGCCGCGAACAACGCGCGTTCCGCGTCGGTTTCGGCCAGTTTCGGATCGGGGCCGAAGCTGTATTCCACCCCGTCCTTGTCCTCGGCTTGCGTCAGAATGTTGTTCGCCCGCTTGAAGCCCTGCAACAGGTTCTCGCCATCGTCGGTTTTCAGCAGATCGCTCAACGCCTCGGCGCGTTTGACCAGAAGCGTCAGGTCATCATTGCCGGGCATGGCAAGGCAGGCGTCGATGACGTCATGCCGGATGCCTTGATCGCGCAGGTAAACCTTGAGGCGGTCGTGGAAAAACGAGGTTAAGCCAACCGCACTTTCAAGCATTCTTTGCAACAAAATATTTGAACTCTCCAACTCAGAAAGCGCACGCTTTTTGTCAGACAGAACTTGTGAAAGCCCTAAGAGCGCCAACTCTTCGTCAAATAAGCCCTTTTCGAAGCCTGCTTTTATTTTCATGATCTTTGACAAACCCTCGTCCTCGGCTGTCGGACCATCTAGTAGTTCCTCATCAAGCATATCGTGGGAAATGCCGAGGTGCTCACATAATTGAACTGGCAGATATAGCTTCAAAGGGATCGTTAACTGCCCCTCTAACACCAACCGAATAACCCCCAACGCCGATCGGCGCAGCGCGAAAGGGTCTTTCGAGCCGGTGGGCTTTTCGTCAATCGCCCAGAACCCGGTCAGCGTGTCCAGCTTGTCGGCCAAAGCCACGGCAACCGTCACCGGCGCGGTGGGCACAGCGTCGGACGGGCCGAGGGGGGAGTAATGGTCGCGGCAGGCATCGGCCACTTCCGGCGCATAGCCACCTTGCAGCGCGTAATACCGCCCCATAACCCCTTGAAGTTCCGGGAATTCCCCCACCATGCCCGAGCGCAGATCGGCCTTGGCCACGCGGGCGGCCTGTTCTGCCATTTCGGCATCGGCCCCCACCAGCGGCGCAATCTCTCTCGCCAGCGCCGCGATGCGGTCAATCCGGTCGGCCTGTGACCCCAGCTTGTTGTGGAAGGTCACATCGGACAGCCCTGCCCCCATGCCTTCGAGTTTCACATCAGAAACCAGCCGCAAGTCGTTGTCCCAGAAGAATTTCGCATCTGACAGCCTGGCCGCCAGAACCTTTTGATTCCCCGCCAGAATGGTCGCGCCCTGATCCGCCGTATCGCGGTTGGCGACCGTGACAAACCCCACGATCTGGCCAGATTTCGGGTCGCGCACCGAGAAAAACTTCTGGTGTTCCTTCATAGAGGTTTGCAGCACTTCCGGCGGTAGGTCCAAGAACTGTTCTTCAATCCGCCCCATCAACACCACAGGCCATTCGACCAGTCCCGCGACCTCGGCCAGCAGGCCCTTATCCTCGACCAGTTCCAACCCTTGGGCGAAGGCCAACTGCGACGCCTCGTTCCAAATATGGCCCGCGCGCTCGGATGGGTCCAAGATCACCTTGGAACGCTTTAGCTTCGCCGCGTAATCCTCGAAATTCGCGACAGAAAACGTATCCGGCGCCATGAAGCGATGCCCGCGCGTGGTGTCACCCGACACGATCCCGTCCACGTCCAACGGGACCACTTCGGCCCCATCCTCACGCGACAGGATGCACAGGATGGAATGCAATGGCCGCACCCAGCGCAACGCGCCTTCGCCCCAGCGCATCGACTTCGGCCATGGGAAGTTGCGGATCGTGCGCTCCAGCACTTCGGCCACGATCATGGGGGCGGCGCGCCCTTCGGTCGTGACGGTGGCAACGTAAACCTGCCCCTTCTTGTCGTCCTGAATGCTCAGGTCGTCCATGCTCAGACCCGTTGAGCGCAGGAACCCCTCAATGGCCTTTTCCGGCGCGCCAACCTTTGGCCCACGCCGTTCCTCGCGCAGGGTCGGGCTATGCTCCGTCAGCCCCTGCACCGCCAGCGCCAGACGGCGCGGCGTGGCAAAAGCTTGCGCATGGGCATAGGTCAGCCCCGCCTCTACCAGCCCATCCGTGACAAGCTTTTTCAGCGCGTCCGACGCGCCCGCCTGCATCCGCGCCGGAATTTCCTCGGAGAAGAGTTCGATCAATAGGTCAGCCATGGGTCATTCGGTCCGTTGGGGCGGAGGGGGGCAGCCCGGCGGCACCGGGTCACCATCGAAATGCGCGGTGCCGCAGGCGTTGATCTGGTGCCACGCATAGCCGCGACCATCGGAGAAAATGGCGGCAACGCGATCAATGCCGTAGGTGATATTGGCCTGCGCCGTAACGGCCTGCGCGCTGCCATTGTCCAGAGCCGCGCCAATGGCGGCAGCGTCGAAACAGTCGAACCAGCCGGGGGCGTTTAGCGGGGTTGCATTGTCATAGGGCGCGAAATCGGCAGGCTCTGCCAGCGTGAAACAGGCGCGAAACCGGATCGGAGAGGAAATCGCATCGATCCCTTCGAACCCGGTCACGGGCACCTCGGTCGGCGTTGTGTCGCCCGCATAGGTCAGCGCAATGCTGTTCTGTTCCGGCAGCGTGTCGTAATAGCCGTAAACCTGCAAATACCACATGCCCGCGCCGCCCAAAGCGGCACTGGCCAGCAGAATGACAACAAGGAAACGGCCCATTATGCCCCACCCGCTTCGGTCTGCACGAAAGCATCGGCGCACATTTTGGCCAGCGCCCGCACCCGCCCGATATAGGCTTGGCGTTCGGTCACGGAAATAACGCCGCGCGCATCGAGCAGGTTGAAGAGATGCGACGCCTTGATGCATTGGTCATAGGCCGGGTGCGCCATGATGATGCTGCGACCTGCGCTGTCGGTGGTGTCGGCGGTCAGGATGCGTTGGCATTCGGCTTCGGCATCTTTGAAATGCTGCAAAAGCGTGTCGGTATCCGCCTGATCGAAATTCCAACGCGAATATTCCTGTTCGGTCTGGCGGAACACATCGCCATATGTCAGCGGGATCAACGCATCGGGCGCGTTGAACGGCATGTCCATGACGTGATCCACGCCCAGAACATACATCGCCAGACGTTCCAAGCCGTAAGTTAATTCGCCAGAGACCGGCTTGCAATCATGCCCACCGACCTGCTGGAAATAGGTGAATTGCGACACTTCCATACCGTCGCACCAGACTTCCCAGCCCAGACCCCAAGCGCCAAGCGTGGGCGATTCCCAGTCATCCTCGACAAAGCGGATGTCATGCAGCGCATCATCAATCCCGATGGCGCGCAAGCTGCCCAAATACAGCTCTTGCAGATCGGGCGGCGAGGGTTTGATGATGACCTGATACTGGTAATAATGCTGCAAGCGGTTCGGGTTCTCACCGTAGCGCCCGTCGGTCGGGCGGCGCGAGGGTTGCACATAGGCCGCGGCCCAATGCCTGGTTCCCAAAGCGCGCAAGGTCGTGGCCGGGTGAAACGTGCCCGCGCCCACTTCCATGTCATAGGGTTGCAGCACCGCGCAGCCTTTGGCGGCCCAGTAGTTTTGCAACCTCAGGATGATTTCCTGAAAGCATGCAGGCTTTTGTGAACGGTTTTCAGCGGCTTCCGCCATGTCGGCCCCTTGCCATGTCAGCGCAATCTCGTAAAGCTGCGTCTGCATAGGCAAGCATCCGTCAAGGGTCAACGCCGAAACCGGGCGCTTGGGTCCGGCAACTGGATACGGGGAAGGAATTGAACAAAATGACACGGTATTTCAGCATTGCGGCATTTCTGGCCGCAGGCGTTTCGGGGTTGGCGCTTGGTCCGGCGCTTGCGCAAGACAGCCGATGGGTGCAACTTGAAGCGCATCGCGAGTTGGATGTGGCGCTGACCCGCGCGCAAGAATATCAATCCAGCATCGGCAATGTCAGCGGGTTTCAATTGCCCTCGGACTGGTATGCGCTGACCCTTGGCCCATTTGAGACCGATACCGACGCTTTCGAGGTTCGCCGCCAGTTGCGCGCCGAACGCGCCATACCGGCCGACGCTTTCGTGTCGAATGGCGAGAATTACGGCGCGCGGTTTTTCCCGACAGACGGGGCGGCTGTGGCGCCTGTTGTGACGTCGCAAGCTGCTCCGGCCGCAGAGCCGGAGCCTCTGGTCGTGGCCGCACCCGAACCAGAGCCCGAGGAAACCCTGCGCGAGGCGCAGGCCTCCGAGCGGCAACTCGACCGCGACGCCCGCGCCGAACTGCAAACCGCGCTGCAATGGTTCGGCTTTTACACGCAACGCATTGACGCCGCTTTCGGCCCCGGCACGCGCAGATCCATGGCGGCATGGCAGGCAGATCGCGGGTTCGACGATACCGGGGTGCTGACCACCCGCCAGCGCGCGCAATTGCTGGCCGAATATCAGGGCGAATTGGCCGCTTTGGGGATGCAGACCATTCGCGACGAAGATGCGGGCATAGAGATTGCGCTGCCGCTGGCCATGGTCGCGTTCGACCGTCACGAGGCGCCTTTCTCGCATTTCATGGCCAAAGATGACAGCGGTGTGCAGGTCTTGCTGCTCAGCCAGCCCGGCAATCAGGCGACCCTGTTCGGCTTGTATGAGATCATGCAAACGCTGGAAATCGTCCCTCTGGACGGGGAGCGCGAACGACGGTCGAATTCCTTCACCCTGACCGGACAGACTGAAAACTTGCGGTCGCATACCGTCGCAGAGTTCCGCAACGGGCAAATCAAGGGCTACACACTGGTCTGGACGCCCGAGCGCGACGACCAGATGGCCCGCGTGCTGCCGATGATGCAAGATAGCTTCACGACCTTCGGCGGCACCCTTCCCGAAAGCACCGGCCAGGCCAGCCAGGTCGCGCGCAGCGCGCTGCTGGCGGGGCTGAGCGTCCGGCGGCCTGATTATTCACGGTCGGGCTTCTATATCGACGCGACCGGCACAACCGTGACCACCGCCGCGGCTGTCGCCCAATGCGACCGCGTCACCCTTGATGAGGCTTACACAGCCCGCGTCCGTGCCCGCGATGACGCGCTGAACATCGCCGTGCTGGAACCCGAAACACCGCTGGTGCCACTGGCCTTCGCGCAATTCGCCGAAGGCGATATGCCGCTCGGGCAAGAGATCACGATTTCCGGGTTTTCCTTTGAAGATATGCTGACCCGCCCGGTGCTCACCTTTGGTCGGCTGGATGCAGAGGGCGGGCTAAACGGCGAGGCCGGTGTGCTGCGTCTGAACGCCACCGTGGCACAGGGCGATCTGGGCGGGCCGGTCTTTGGTCCGAACGGCGCGGTTCTGGGCTTGCTTTCGGGGCAGCCACCAATGGACAACCGCCAACTGCCGCCAGAGGTGAATTTCGCCGTCTCGGCCGACGCGATCCGGGGCTTTCTGTCGGAAAACGGCGTCTCCAGCGGGACGCTACGCAGCGGTGTCACAGTCCCGCCCGAACAGTTGACGCGGGTTGCGGGCGATCTGACGGTGCTTGTATCCTGCTGGAACTGAACCGCGCCCCGCACATACAAAAAAGCCGCATCATTGAATGCGGCTTTTTCTTTCCAGAACGCAAATGTTCTCAGGCGACATTCTCCAGCGCGACCTGCGGCTGCACACCCAGCGCGTGGCAGACATCGCGGGTCAGATGCGGGCGGTTCAGCGTGTAGAAATGCAGGTCCTGCACACCCTCGCGCATCAGTTTGTCGCATAGCTCGGTGCACAGCGCGGTCGCCAGCAGATCCTCACGCCCGTCACGCTTGGCCTTCTCGAAGGCATCATCCAGCCAAGCGGGCACAGTGGCCCCCGTGGCCAGCGCGAATTTGCGAATGCCGGGCCAGTTCTCAATCGGGACAATGCCGGGAATGATCGGGCGGTCAATCCCTTCGGCCGCGCAGGCATCGCGAAACCGCAGGAAGGTGTCCGGCTCGAAAAAGAACTGGGTGATCGCAGAATGCGCGCCGGCGGCGAATTTGCGCTTCAACCACCGCACATCGGCCAAGCTGTCGGCGGCTTCGGGGTGCGGTTCCGGGTAAGCGCCCACACGTAGGTTGAAATTGCCGGTCGCGGCCAGCGCCTCGATCAGCTCGATCGAATTGGCGAACCCCTCGGGATGTGCCGTGAACCCGCCCTGCCCTTTCGGCGGATCGCCCCGCAGCGCCACAATTTCCGACACGCCCGCCTTGGCGTAGCTGTCGGCAATGGCCAATGTTTCCGCGCGGGTGGCGTCCACACAGGTCAGGTGCGCGGAAACGTTCAGGTCGAACTGTTTGCCGATGGTTGTCACCGCCTCATGCGTCAACTGCCGCGTGGTGCCGCCCGCGCCATAGGTCACGGACACAAATTCCGGGCCAAGCGGCGCCAACATGCGCACCGTGTCCCACAGCTTGAAGCTGGCTTCCAGCGTCTTGGGCGGGAAGAATTCAAACGAGACGCGCGGTGCAGACATGGATAAAACTCCGGTTGATTTCGCATCTTGTGCCACAGCTACGGATGTGAAACCAATTCATTATCTTCATCATGATTATGAGCGCGACATGCATATAGAATTCCGCCACCTGCGCACGATCAAGGCCATTCACGATGCGGGCGGGCTGGCGCGCGCCGCCGACCTGCTGAATATGACGCAATCGGCGCTGTCGCATCAGGTCAAGGGGCTGGAGGATCAGGCGGGGGTGGAATTGTTCGTGCGCCGCTCGAAACCCCTTAAGCTGTCGGCGGCCGGGCTGAAAATGCTGCGCGCCGCCGAAGACATCCTGCCGCGTGTCACGGCGCTGGAGGATGAATTCACCGGGCTGGTCAAGGGCAGTTCGGGGCGGCTGCATATTGCCATCGAATGCCATGCCTGTTTCGACTGGCTGTTCCCGGTGCTGGAGCAGTTCCGCAAGGCGTGGCCGGATGTCGATGTCGATATCCGCCCCGGTCTGGCGTTTGACGCCTTGCCCGCGTTGCGGCGCGAGGAGGTGGATCTGGTGATCTCTTCTGACCCGGAGGATCTGGACGGGGTGCAATTCCTGCCGCTGTTCGACTATGAACCGGTGTTCGTCGCCGCCAAGGGGCACCCGCTGGCCAAGAAAGAATTCATCGAGGCCGAGGATTTCCGCGACCAGACGCTGATTACCTACCCGGTGGAGCGCACGCGGCTGGACGTGTTCACCCAGCTTCTGACACCTGCACGGGTGGAGCCGCGCGCGGTGCGCCCGGTGGAACTGACAGCGGTCATCCTGCTGCTGGTCGCATCCGGGCGCGGCGTGTCGGTCCTGCCCGACTGGGTGCTGCGCGAGGTGCGGTATCATTCGGATTACGTCACCAAACGGCTGACAGCGCAGGGGCTAACGCGGCGGCTGTATGCGGCGGTGCGGGAAGAGGATTCGGCGAAACCCTTCATGGCGCATGTGCTGCGGCTGGCCCGGACGGAGCCGGTGAAGTTGCAGAGGGGGTGAGGGTGATTTTCCTCGTTTCTCTTCGTGTATGCTGAAACAAAAAATCATGGTGATTTGGTATGGAACGGTCCGCCGCTGAAGCACGGCAAGAGCTAATTCAAACCCTTGGTCAAGAGAATGGAGAGCTTGTAGATAATTTGCGAACGGATTGCGCATCTTTAAGACTACACTGGCGAATTTATCGGTCATTTTTTGGAACTAGCAAAGAAAGAGTTGACATGCTCAACTCGATCTCGGGAACGACTGCTCTCGTTCTTGAGAATTCGCTATGGCATGAAGTAATATTTCGTATTTGTCGCCTCAGTGATCCAAAGACTAGCCTCAAAGGAAAGTCTAAAAATGTATCGATAACTAGACTCGAAGACCTCATTGAAGAGCGTTCCAAGGAAGAAATACAAAAGAGCATTTCAGAGGCCGTCGCAGCGTCTGCTTTCGCGAAAACTCTTCGCAACAAGCTGTTGGCACATTCGGATGATGATGCGAGGAATAATCGAGGGGTTTTGATAACACGAGGAAGTAGACGTGATGTAACAAACGCGATTGATAGAATATGTGATTGCGTTCGCCTATACTACAGCGTCGCTCTCGACACTCACTTGGTAACACATCCAATTTCGAATCTTGGCGACGATGAAGTTAAAATAATCCAAACGATATATTTGGGTAAGCAAGAAATGCTTCGGATTGAAGCTGAGCGAAGAAGGCATCTGGCTGTCCGAGACTACAAAGCACTGGATGAGAACGAGACTCGTCTACCTGATTGGGTCACCTATCGCGATGACGAATTCAAAGATGGATAGTCAGACTTTCGGAGTGAAAAGGTTTGTTCGTTAATGTGGCAGGGTGATGAGATTGCACCCACCCCCAAACCTGCTACCCTCGCGCGACGCTACCGAAGGACAGGCATCATGCTCGAACTCACCGGCATTGGCGGTTTCATCATCCTCGCGCTCGCGCTGTGGGCGATCATTTCGACGATCAATTCCGGCGCCTCTACCGGGCGCAAGGTGCTGTGGTGTCTGATCGTGTTCTTCCTGCCGCTTCTGGGGTTCATCCTGTGGCTGCTCTTCGGCCCGCGCGCGCGGCGCTAAGGCCCGATTTCGGGGCTTTTCAACCCGCGCGCCCGCGCCTATAGTCGCGAATATGACCATGCTGCACCATATCCGCGCGATTGCGCTTGAAAGCCTGGCTCTACTTAGGGGCCTCTGAGCGTGCCGGACGGGCGCGCCGCTCAGAGGTGAGATGCGCCCGGACCAACCGCAGCAGACCCCAAGGAATACCCCCATGACCGAGAGCAAACAGGACCGCGTCCTGATTTTCGACACCACCCTGCGCGATGGCGAACAAAGCCCCGGCGCGACCATGTCCCACAGCGAAAAGCTGGAAATCGCGAGCCTTCTGGACGAGATGGGCGTGGATATCATTGAAGCGGGCTTTCCCATTGCCAGCGAGGGCGATTTCCAGGCCGTCTCGGAGATTGCGAAAAACGCCCGCAACGCCGTGATCTGTGGGCTGGCGCGCGCCAATCTTGGCGATATCGACCGCGCATGGGAGGCTGTGAAACACGCGCCGCAAGGGCGGATTCATACATTCATCGGCACCTCGCCCCTGCACCGCGACATCACGGCGCTGGATATGGACGGGATGGTCGCGCGTATTCACGACACCGTCACCCATGCGCGCAACCTGTGCGATGATGTGCAATGGTCGCCCATGGATGCCACCCGCACCGAGCATGATTTCCTGTGCCGGGTGGTGGAAACCGCGATCAAGGCGGGCGCGACCACGATCAACATTCCCGATACGGTGGGCTATACCTACCCGCGCGAGTCGGCCGAGCTGATCCGTATGTTGCTGGAGCGCGTGCCCGGTGCCGATGCGATCACCTTCGCCACGCATTGCCATAATGACCTTGGCATGGCCACCGCCAACGCCTTGGCCGCTGTTGAGGCGGGCGCGCGGCAGGTGGAATGCACGATCAACGGTCTGGGCGAGCGCGCGGGCAACACCGCTTTGGAAGAGGTGGTCATGGCGCTGCGCGTGCGCGGCGACATTCTGCCCTACGCCACCGGCATCGACACCACCAAGATCATGGGCCTGTCGCGCATGGTTGCCGCCGTGTCGGGCTTTCCGGTGCAGTATAACAAGGCTGTCGTCGGCAAGAACGCGTTTGCGCATGAATCCGGTATTCATCAGGACGGGATGCTGAAGAACAAAGAAACCTTCGAGATCATGCGCCCCGAGGATATTGGCTTGGCGGCGACAAACCTTGTGATGGGCAAGCATTCGGGCCGCGCGGCATTGCGCGCCAAGCTGTCGGAACTGGGCTATGAGTTGGGCGACAACCAGTTGAAGGATGTGTTCGTGCGGTTCAAGGCGCTGGCCGATCGCAAGAAGGAAGTTTACGACGACGACCTGATCGCGCTGATGGCCGAAACGAGCCTGTCGGATGAGGATGCCTATCTGCAAGTCAAGCGCCTGCGCGTAATCTGTGGCACCGAGGGGCCGCAGGAAGCAGAACTGACAATGCGCATTGGCGGCGTCGAACGCTTTGTCGATGCCACCGGGGATGGCCCGGTGGATGCCACCTTCAACGCGGTGAAAATGCTGCACCCCCATGAGGCCCGGCTGGAACTGTACCAGGTTCATGCCGTGACCGAGGGCACCGATGCACAGGCCACGGTCAGTGTGCGGCTGGCGCTGGATGGCGTGGTCTATTCCGGGCAGTCCTCGGACACTGACACAGTGGTTGCCAGCGCCAAGGCTTATGTCAACGCGTTGAACCGGCTGGTGATGCACCAGCATCGGGGCAACCTGTCGGCGCTGATGTCGAGCGCGGGCTGAACCTGGCCAGACGTGGGGGGGCATTCTGCCCCCCACACCCCCCTGAGAGTATTTGCGGCAAGATGAAGAGGGCTGCTTGACCCTTCCGCGCTTGTCAGGCAATGCAGCGCCATGCTCAGGATTGACAACATCACCTTCGCCATGCAGGGCAACCCATTGTTTGAGGGTGCCTCTGCGACCATTCCGACTGGCCACAAGGTGGGCATTGTCGGGCGCAACGGGGCGGGGAAAACCACGCTCTTTCGCATATTGCGCGGCGAATACCCGCTCGAAGGCGGCAAGATAGACCTACCCGCCCGCGCCAAGATCGGCGGCGTGGCACAAGAGGTGCCGTCCTCGTCCACATCCTTGCTGGACACGGTGCTGGAAGCCGATACCGAGCGCGCGGCGCTGATGGCCGAAGCCGAGACCGCGACGGACCCGGAACGCATTGCCGCCGTGCAAACGCGGCTGGCCGATATTGACGCATGGTCGGCTGAAGGGCGCGCGGCGACCATCCTGAAAGGCTTGGGCTTTGACGCGCAAGCGCAGGCGCGGCCTTGTTCCGATTTCTCGGGCGGTTGGCGGATGCGGGTGGCTTTGGCCGGGGTGTTGTTCGCGCAGCCCGACTTGTTGCTGCTGGATGAACCGACCAACTATCTGGATCTGGAAGGCGCTTTGTGGCTGGAAGGCTACCTGATGCGCTACCCGCATACGGTGCTGATTATCAGCCATGATCGGGGCCTGTTGAACCGCGCGGTGGGGCACATCCTGCACCTCGAAGACCGCAAGCTGACGCTGTATACCGGCGGTTATGACGGGTTTGCCAAACTGCGGGCCGAGCGCCGCGCCGCACTTGCCGCCGAGGCTGACAAGGTGGCGGCCAAGCGTGCGCATATGCAGAAATTCGTCGACCGCTTCCGCGCGCAGGCGACCAAGGCCAAGCAGGCGCAATCGCGGCTGAAGATGCTGGAGAAGCTGTCGCCCATCACACCCCCTGCCGAGGCCGCGCGCCATGTGTTCAGCTTTCCCGAACCCGAGGAGCTATCGCCCCCCATTCTGCGGCTGGAAGGAGCAAGCGTGGGCTATGACGGCCCGCCGGTGCTGCGGGGCTTGGACCTGCGGATTGACCAGGATGACCGCATCGCGCTGTTGGGGCGCAATGGGGAGGGCAAATCGACGCTGTCAAAGCTGCTGGCTGGCAAGCTGGACGGCAGCGGCACACTGACGCGCGCGACCAAGCTGCGGGTGGGCTATTTCGCCCAGCATCAGGTCGATGAGCTGGAACTCGACGAGACACCCTTGCAGCATTTGCAGCGCGAACGCCCGCATGAAGCCCCGCCGCGCCTGCGCGCGCGTTTGGCGGGTTTTGGGCTGATGGCCGAGCAAGCCGAAACCATCGTGCGCAAACTGTCGGGCGGGCAGAAGGCGCGGCTGTCTCTGCTGCTGGCGACGCTGGATGCGCCGCATATGCTGATATTGGATGAGCCGACCAACCACCTTGACATCGAATCCCGCGAGGCGCTGGTCGAGGCGCTGACCGCCTATACCGGCGCGGTCATTCTGGTCAGCCATGACATGCATTTGCTGTCGCTGGTCGCGGACCGGCTATGGTTGGTCAAGGACGGCAATGTGCGCCCCTATGAAGGGGATCTGGACGCTTATCGCGCGACGCTTCTTGCAGGGGACGACAAACCCGCCCGTGCCCCGGCGCCAAAACCCAAACGCGCCAGCCGCGACGAGATCAGCTCTATGCGCCAAGAGGTCAGCCGCGCCGAAGCGCGCATCGCCAAGCTGGAAGATATGCGCGACAAGCTGGCGAAAAAGTTGGCCGACCCTGCGATCTATGAAGAAGAGCGCGCCGGCGATCTGCGCGTATGGCAAGCCAAATACGCCGAGGTGATGGACGCGATGGACCGTGCCGAGGCGCTTTGGATCGCCGCGCAGGAAAGCTACGAGAAAGCCACCGCCTAGAATGTATCGCGGTTACGCGATACGCTCTAACCTGTTGATAACGAATGTCCCGCAAACGCAAAACCGGTTCACAATTTTGCGCGGCGTGCTTTAGCCCATGAGCATATCATCCGCGCCCAGCCGGTCGTAATGCAGCTTCAGGCGTTGCAACCCAATGCGCAGCACGATCTTGCCCGAGCGCGCGCACCAGCCCATTGCCTGTTCGGCGCTTTCCACCCCTTCAAGGTGGCAACAAACGCGCAGCACCATGTCCGACAGGCCAGGGCCAAGGTCTTGCAGCGCGCCCAGCACTCGGCCCCGCGCAGCCCGCGTGCCGGGTGGGGCAATATTGGGGCCGGGCAGCGCACGTTTCTGAAGCGCGCGGGTCAGACGGTCCACGGGCATCGGCTCCAGCCGGTCAAGTTGCGCCATCACGAAATCCTCGCGCAGCCGGTCGGCCGCATGCACCAGTTCGGGCACAAGAAAGGCTGTGCCCGACTTGTCGCGCCGACGCGCCAGAACGGCGATCGGGGTTTCCACTGTCCCGTAGCGGACCCGGCGGGCCGTGGGGCTGTCATCATCCTGCGCCCGCAACGCGGCCAAGCCTTCGGGGCTTGCGACATAGCTGCGCACCCGACCTTCGCGACAACAGGTAATCCACGCCTTCAGCGCCAGCATTTCGGCCAGAGTTCGGTCGAACACGCGCACCCGTTCGGTGCGGCCCTGCCCCATGTCCCGCAAGACCATCGCCTTGGGCATGTCGGGGGCCACGACAAGCTGTGCGCCCGGCATATCTAGATCGCGCAACACTGACACAAGGTCGCCAGAGGACCACGTGGGGGCGGTGGCGTCATGCACAAGGCAAGTGGATTGGGCCATATCGGAACGCTCCGTCTTGTTTTGGGGGGGCGGTGGTTCGCGCAGCACCTGGTCCAGCCGGTTCAGCGCATCATCCACCAAAGGGTCGTCGCGCCGGTTCTCAAACCGGCGGACCTGGCGCAGCACGGTCGAGGCATGGCACCCGGAATTGCGCGCAAGCGCACGCAGCGACAGGCCTTCTGCCGTGTGCGACAGGTAAAGCCGTGCGCCCTTGGGCACCCAGTCGGGCAAGGATGCGCCGACCACCAAGGTGCAACCGGGGTCCACGCGGGTTTGTGCTGACATGCCGCGCCGTGCTCCTTTTCGAAAAACAGCCTATAGTTGCATTTATTACCGGGCGGTTAACCGTGATCCGATTGCGCAAGGATGCCGGGAAATCCCTAAACACGGTTGAACGCAGCGCGCGCTGAGGCACGCTGAAAACGCAACACTTGGAAAGCTGTGCGATTATTCAGCTCTGTTTGTTTCAGGAGTTCGCAGATGGACCAATCCACACATGGCTTGCAAACCACGATCCGGCCTCGCCTTATGGTTGTCGCCGCACGACATGGGCTGGCGCAATATGACCGCGCGCGCAGCCTTGGGCGCCTGTTGGGCCTGCCGCTGGGATAAGGCTTGCCCGACGCGGCCACGGCGCAGGATACCCTTGTGCGCCGCGAGGCCGAAATGGAGCGCGCGCGGCGCAATCACGACGCAAGCTGGCATCCCGCTTAACATGTGCTGGTGATGACCGCGCTCTTGCACGAAGCGCGCAGCCGGGCCGAGGGCATGGCATCGAACGCGGTTTGATAAGCTGTCGCGGGCGCCTTATGCAAAGCTAAAGCGAAAAACGCTCCGCCGCGATCGAGTCCTGCCGCAAGCGGGTCTCAAATGCGCGTGAGATGTGTTCTTTCAGCGCATTGTAGGCAGCGTCGCCGTCGCCAGAGGCAATGGCTTCGACAATGGCGGAATGCTCTTCCAGCGTGCGTTCGCCCCGCCCGGCCACCGAAATCGAGGTGCTGGCCAAGAGCGCCATCGACCGATGGACAAGGTCAAGTTGTTGCACAAGGTAGCGATTATGCGAGGCAAGGTGGATCTGCTTGTGAAACCGGCGGTTGGCCCGGCTTAGCGCCTGAGGGTCGCCCATCAGCCGCGCGTCTTCCTCTATCATGATCCGCAGCAACCGCACTTCTTCATCGGTCGCGTGGCGTGCCGCAAGCCGGGCGGCCAGCCCCTCCAGTTCCGAGCGCACAATATAAAGTTCGGCCAGTTGGTTGTGGTCAAGCGACGCCACGATCAGCGAGCGCCCGTCGCGTGTCAGCAAGGATTGCGTTTCCAGCCGTTGCAGGGCTTCGCGGATCGGGGTGCGCGACACGCCGAAACGATCCGCCAGTTCCGATTCCACCAAACGGTCGCCGGGCTTGTAAACGCCGACATCTATCGCTTCCAGTATCAGGGAATACGCGTCCTTGAGGAGTTTGGTCTCGGTCATCTTGTGCTCTTGTGTCGTGGACTTCGACAAAACAGCGATTTTGACAGAAAGACAACCCGCAATCCTTGCCACTCTGCGCCGCGCGGCTATGCTACGTCCCATGCCAGCCGCTTTTTTCAGCCATGTCCGCACTTGGGTCTTCGACCTCGACAACACTCTCTACCCCTCGCATATGGGGGTGTTCGACCAGATCGACAGGCGCATGACGGCCTATATCATGGACGCGCTGGGGCTGGAGCGCGCGGCGGCGGACCGGATGCGCCATGATTACTGGCAACGCTACGGCACCACGCTGGCCGGGCTGATGCGCGAGCATGACATGGACCCCGAACCTTATATGATCGCGGTGCATGATATCGACTTTTCGGTGCTCTCGCCGGATGCGGATTTGCGCGCCCGGATCGCGGCGCTGCCGGGGCGCAAAATTGTCTACACCAACGGGTCGGCACCCTATGCTCAGCGTGTGCTGGAAGCGCGCGGGCTGGATGGTCTGTTTGGTGCGCTTTATGGCGTGGAACATGCCGGTTATCGGCCAAAGCCCGAAGCCGATGCCTTTGCAACGGTCTTTGCATTGGATGGGCTGGACCCGAAGGCCGCAGCTATGTTCGAGGATGATCCCCGCAATCTGGCGGCACCACATGCCATGGGCTTGCGCACCGTGCATGTTGCGCCAGACCCGGAAGATGCCATCCACATCCACCATCACACCCCCGATTTGACAGGGTTTCTGGCTGCGCTGACACGCTAGGCCGGACACCTGCGCGATTGTGCCGCGCGACAATCTGCCATGCTGCGCTGCCGCGTGCGAAAACGTATTTCCACTTCAAATCTTTTGGAGGAACCACCCAATGACCATGACCCTCGACGCCGGAAATACCAACGCCACCGCCAAGGACCCGAATTCGACTGTCGCGATCTGGGTCGCCATCGCGGTGTTCCTGACCGTCTTGGGCGGGTCGGCAGCAATCTTTGGTCTGGTCGGGCTGGTCGCGGTCATGGTGCCGGCTGCTCTTGGGATGGTCCTTATCCTGCTGCGGATTGTCACCGAAGGCATGTAACAGGGCAAGCTGCCGCATTGCCCTTTGACGCGCGCGTATTATGCTGTGCTCCACGTAGAAGGAGAGAGCAGATGCGGGCGCGTTTTGATATTGTCGTATCGGGTGGCGGAATTGCGGGGCTAAGTGCGGCGGCTGTCTTCGGATCGCAGGGCTACAGCGTTCTATGCGTGGACCCGACGCCCCCGGTGATGGCCGAAGCAGACCCGACATCGGATCTGCGCACCACAGCGTTTTTGCAACCCTCGGTCGCGGTTTTGGAACTTGCGGGCCTTTGGGAACGTTACAAAGCTCACGCCACCCCCTTGCAGGTGATGCGCATTGTCGATGCGGGTGGCGACCAGCCCGAACCGCGTGTCAGCCATGACTTTGACGCCGCCGATATTTCAGAGCAACCTTTCGGATGGAACCTGCCTAACTGGCTGCTGCGCCGCGAATGCGTCGCGCGGCTGGAAGAGCTGCCCAATGTCACCTTTCGACCCGGTATTGGCACGCGCCGCCTGACAACGCGTGAAAGTGCTGCCATCGTGGGACTGAGCGATGGCACCTCGGTCGAGGCGCGGCTGCTGGTCGCCGCTGATGGCCGCAATTCACCGATGCGGCAGGCGCTGGGTATCGGGGTGCGCACCACGCGCTTTGGGCAAAAGGCGCTGGCCTTCGCCGTCACACATCCGGTTCCGCATGAGAATGTCTCGACAGAGATTCACCGCTCTGGTGGCCCGTTCACCTTCGTGCCGCTGCCCGACCGTGACGGAAAACCCTGTTCCGCCATTGTCTGGATGGAAACCGGGGTCGAGGCCGCGCGCCTGGCCGCCCTGCCCGTGCCCGAGTTCGAACGTGAGATGAACCGCCGGTCATGCGGGCTGTTCGGGCGGTTAACGCTGGCCTCGCGCCGCACAGTCTGGCCGATCATCAGCCAGATTGCAGAGCGGTTTCACGGGCAGCGCACGGCGCTGATGGCCGAAGCCGCGCATGTCGTCCCGCCCATCGGGGCGCAAGGGCTGAATATGTCTATGGCCGATCTGACGGCGCTGACCCGGTTGATGACGCCGGACAATCTGGGCGAAGCCGCACCGCTTGCGGCCTATACACGGCAACGTATGCCCGATGTCGCGCTGCGGGTGACGGGCGTGGGGATGCTGAACCGCGCGTCGATGCTGGACGCACGCCCCTTGCGCGACGCCCGCGCCGCAGCACTGAACGCGATGTATTCAGCAGCTCCGATGCGCCGGACGCTGATGCAACTGGGAATCGGCGTGCGTTAAGCACGCAAAAAGCCGCGCGAGCCTGTCGCGCGGCTTTTTCTGCGACCAACCGGCCTCAGGCGTGGATCGCACCGTCGCCGCAGGCCAACGCCGCTTCGCGCACCGCTTCGGAATAGGTCGGGTGCGCATGGCAGGTGCGCGCCAAGTCTTCGGCAGCGGCGCCAAATTCCATAGCCACGCAAATTTCATGGATCAGGTCGCCCGCATAAGGCCCGATGATATGCGCGCCAAGGATGCGGTCGCTGTCCTTATCGGCAAGGATTTTAACAAACCCGTCCGCCGCGAAATTCGCCTTCGCGCGGCCATTGCCCATAAAGCTGAACTTGCCAACCTTGTAGGCGCGGCCTTGATCCTTGAGCGTCTCTTCGGTTTCACCCACGGACGCGACCTCTGGCCAGGTGTAGATCACGCCGGGAATAACGCCGTAATTGACATGGCCCGCCTGCCCCGCCAGCACTTCGGCCACGGCCATGCCTTCATCCTCGGCTTTATGCGCGAGCATTGGGCCGTCGATCGCGTCGCCAATCGCGTAGATGCCGTCAACGCTGGTCTTGTAATGGCTGTCGGTGGCGATCTGGCCGCGCTTGGTGATCTCGACCCCCAACGCCTCCAGCCCAAGACCATCGGTATAGGGGCGGCGCCCCGTGGCCAGCAGCACCGTGTCGGCATCGAGCGTGTGTTCGCTATCATCCTTGCGCAGCTTGTAGGTGACGGTGGCCTTGGTCTTGGTCGCCGTGGCCCCCTGCACCGCCGCACCCAGAACAAACTTCAGGCCCTGCTTGGTCAGTAGCTTCTGGAAGGTCTTGGCCACCTCTGCATCATTGCCGGGGATGATGCGGTCAAGGTATTCGACCACCGTCACCTCTGCCCCCAGACGCGCATAGACAGAGCCCATTTCCAGCCCGATCACACCTGCGCCGATCACGACCAGCTTTTTCGGAATCTTGCCAAGTTCCAGCGCGCCGGTCGAGGTGACAATCACCTTTTCATCCACCTCTACGCCCGGCAGCGGGCTGCTTTCCGACCCGGAGGCGATGACGATCTTTTTGGCCTCATGCACCGTGTCGCCCACTTTCACCTGACCGGGCGCGGGGATGCTGGCCCAGCCTTTCAACCAGTCGACCTTGTTCTTTTTGAACAGAAACTCGATGCCCTTGGTGTTCTGACCGATCGTATCGGCCTTGTAAGACAGCATCTTTTTCCAGTCGACCTTGGGCTTCGCCCCGGTCAGGCCCATCGCGTCAAAATTATGGGCTGCTTCGTGCAACTGATGCGTGGCGTGCAGCAGCGCCTTCGACGGGATGCAGCCAACGTTCAGGCAGGTGCCGCCCAAGGTCTCGCGCCCTTCGACGCAGGCCACCTTCAGGCCAAGCTGGGCCGCGCGGATGGCACAGACATAGCCGCCGGGGCCGGAACCGATGACGATGAGATCGTAGGACATGAGATTTCCTTTTTGTTGCCGGGGTCAGGGGGCGCTTCGCCCCCCTCGGGCCTGTCGGCCCTCACCCCCCGAGGATATTTGGGCAAGGATGAAACACTAGAGAAGCGCAATCACAAGGAGCAGGATAGAGCAAAGATATCCGATTCCGAAGAAGACCGAACGCCAAGGTTGCCAGCCAAACAGATAGGCTGGCACAAAGAGGAAGCGTGCGCCCAGATAGGCAAGCGCGAGCGCGCCGGTAAGCAGGCTTTCCTTGCCTGCGAGTGTGACAGTGGTCACGGCCACGGCAAAGAGTAGCAGCGCCTCTTGATGGTTTTGATAGGCGCGCTGTAGCCGCGCAGTGCCCGGTGAAAGCGGCTGCGGTGGATCGGTGTCGCGTGGCGAGATAAAATAGCGCGACCCGATTTCCAGATTGGCCCTCAACGCGACATGCGCCAGTTGCGCGGCCCAAAGCAGGCCAGCGCTGGCGAGGCAGATCAACTCTAAGCTCATGCAACCCCCTCTATCCGGTCGGGTTCGTAACCGAAAGCCGCGAAATCGGCCGCGAAGATGGACGCGATGCGGGCGCGCGCCTCCGGGGTGAAAAACGGGGTCGGGTCGGTTTTAGGCTGCCGGTTCCGCGGCTGCATTGCGCTATGGGGCAGTTCGCGACCCAGCCGCGCGCAAACCTCTGCATAAAAGCTGCCAAAGTCTTCGGTGCGACCGATGATGTCCGGGCGCAGGATTTCTGGGCGGATATTGGTGGTTTGCGGGCGGAAATGAGCATCGGCCATCCAACCGCCAAGCGCGTCTTCGGCGGCGACCCAATCAAGGAACCGCACAAACCCGTCGGGCGTGCCAATGTGGCGCGCCCAGTCAAAGCCCACAAGCGCGGTCATGCGCAGGCGATGACGGGCGAAAGCTTCGGACCCGGCTTGCTGCGCGCGGCAGATATAGAAATACCCCGATAGCGCGCGGCTGGCCGGGTGGCGCACCGTTGTGAAACGCAGGCATTGCCCCAAGGCGGCCTGCGCATCAGACACATCAGGATGTTCGGGCAGGCGTGCCAGAAGCCGCGCCTCTGCCAGCCGGTGGGTGATCGTGTCTTGCTCGAACGGATTGGCGATCTCGGCGCTCAGCGGTTGACCAAATTCCAGCGCGAACAGAAATGCCAGCACCGAACTGGAGCCGGCCTTGTTATTGGGCTTGAACGCCCAGGCCAGATTGCGCGGCACGAAGGTATAGAGGAAATACTGGTGCAACCTGTTGCGGTTGGCAAACGCATCGGGCAGCGACCGGAACGCGGGATCGGTCGCGGCGCGCTGCGCGGCATGGTCACGCAAGGGCGCCGCGAAAACGTCGTTCAATGGCTTGGTTTGCGAGGAGGAGGTCATAAACAGCCCTTGCTGGCCGGGTTGCGCGCGCTGCCAAGCAACGCGCGCTACGCTTGCTTACAGGTCCATCAACAGGCGGCGCGGGTCTTCCAGCGCCTCTTTCACCCGCACAAGGAAGGTCACGGCGCCTTTGCCGTCCACGATCCGGTGATCGTAGCTGAGCGCCAGATACATCATCGGGCGCGCAACGATCTGGCCTTTGACGACCATGGGGCGTTCCTGGATCTTGTGCATGCCCAAAATACCCGATTGCGGCGGGTTCAGAATGGGCGAGGACATGAGCGAGCCATAGACGCCACCATTCGAGATGGTAAAGCTGCCGCCCTGCATATCGGCCATCGAGAGCTTGCCGTCGCGGGCGCGGCGCCCCATGGCGGCGATGGTCTTTTCGATCTCGGCAAAGCCCATCTTGTGGGCGTCACGCAGCACCGGCACCACCAACCCGTTCGGCGTGCCCACCGCGACACCCATATGAACGTAATTCTTGTAGACCACGTCCGTGCCGTCAATCTCGGCATTCACCTCGGGCACTTCATTCAGGGCATGACAGCAGGCTTTCACGAAGAAGGACATGAACCCCATCTTCACGCCGTGCTTCTTTTCAAACGCGTCCTTGTACTCGTTGCGCAGCTCCATGATGCCGCCCATATCCGCCTCGTTATAGGTGGTCAGCATGGCGGCGGTGTTCTGCGCTTCTTTCAGGCGGCGCGCGATGGTCTGGCGCAGCTTGGTCATGCGCACACGCTCTTCGCGGGCGGCGTCATCGGCGGTGCTGGGGGCGCGCGGGGTTTGGGCAGGTTGGGCGGGCGCGGTCGGCGCGGGCGTAGCCTGCGGCGCCGGGGCCGACCCTGCCTTCTGCACATCTTCCTTCATGATGCGACCGTCGCGGCCAGAGCCAGCAACCTGATCGCGCGACAGCCCTTTTTCGGCCATCAGCTTCTTGGCCGATGGCGCATCTTCCACATCGCGGCTTGCGCCGCCCGTGCCGCCCATTGCCGGGGCCGCATCGGGCACCACGGGGGCTTGCGCCCCAGCCTCACCCGAGATCACCGCCAATTTTCCGCCAGCCTGCACGGTCGCACCTTCGGCAGCAAGGATTTCACCCAATACGCCGGCCGCGGGGCTGGGCACTTCGACCGACACTTTGTCGGTTTCCAGCTCACAGAGCATCTCATCGACTGCGACCGCGTCGCCCGGTTTCTTGAACCAGCTTGCAACCGTGGCTTCTGACACGCTTTCGCCCAATGCAGGCACCATCACGTCCACAGCCTCTACCTTGGAGGCTTCGGCTTTTGGTTCCGACTTAGGGGCCGGGGCCGCCGCCTCGCCCGCACCGATCATCGCCAATAGCGCGTCGACACCGACAGTCTCACCTTCTTGTGCGACGATCTCTCCCATTGTGCCCGCGACGGGGCTGGGCACTTCGACCGTCACCTTGTCGGTTTCCAGCTCGCACAGCATTTCATCGGCTGCAACCGGGTCGCCGGGCTTCTTGAACCATGTGGCGACGGTCGCCTCGGTTACGCTTTCGCCCAGAGTGGGCACTCGAACTTCGGTGGACATAGTTTTGTTATCCCTCGATTGTCAGCGCTTCGTTCACGAGCGCATGCTGTTGTGCTTTGTGTTGGCTGGCCAGCCCCGTTGCCGGAGAGGCAGAAGCCACGCGACCGACATAGCTTGGACGTTTGGTCTTGCCTTTCAGACGGCCCAGAACCCATTCAAGGTTCGGTTCGATGAACGACCACGCGCCTTGGTTCTTGGGTTCTTCCTGGCACCAGACCACATCGGCATTCGGGAAGCGTTCCAGTTCCTTCAGCAGCGACATGGCCGGGAAGGGGTAGAACTGTTCCAAGCGCAGCAAGTAGACATCATCCGCCCCGCGCGCATCGCGTTCTTCCAGCAGGTCGAAATAGACCTTGCCCGAAGAGATGACGACGCGGCGGATATTGTCATCCGCTTTCAGTTTCAGATCGCTGTTGCCGCGTTCGGCGTCATCCCACAGCACCCGGTGGAAGCTGGACCCGTCAGTGAAATCGCTGGCCTCTGAGATGCACATCTTGTGGCGCAAGAGCGACTTTGGCGTCATAAGCACCAATGGTTTGCGGAAGGTGCGGTGCAACTGCCGGCGCAAGATGTGAAAGTAGTTCGCCGGGGTCGAGCAATTGGCGACAATCCAGTTATCCTGCGCGCATTGTTGCAAGAACCGTTCCAATCGGGCCGAGGAATGTTCCGGCCCCTGCCCTTCAAATCCATGCGGCAGCAGCATAACCAGCCCCGACATGCGCAACCATTTGCTTTCGCCCGACGAAATGAACTGGTCGAACATGATCTGCGCGCCATTGGCGAAATCGCCAAATTGCGCTTCCCACAGCACCAAAGCGTTCGGTTCGGCCAAGGAATAGCCATACTCGAACCCCAGCACCGCGTATTCCGACAGCATGGAATCGATGACCTCATACCGCGCCTGACCTTCCTTGATGTGGTTCAAGGGGTAATGGCGGTCCTCGGTTTGCTGGTCGACAAAGGCGGAATGGCGCTGGCTGAACGTGCCGCGCGTGCTGTCCTGACCTGACAGGCGCACGGGGTAGCCCTCAACGGCAAGGCTGCCGAAAGCAAGCGCCTCGGCGGTGGCCCAATCGAACCCCTTGCCGCTGTAAAACATTTCTTTCTTGGCGTCCAATTGCCGCGCGACAGTCTTGTGAATATTGAAACCCTCGGGAATCGTGGTCAGCGCAGTGCCGATTTGGACCATCGTCTCGGGCGCGATAGAGGTCTGGCCGCGCTGGTATTCTTCACCCTTGCGGTTCATGTGAGACCAGCGCCCATCCAGCCAGTCGGCCTTGTTGGGCTTGTAGGTTTTGCCAGTCTCGAACTCGTCATTCAGGAACGCCTGAAAGGCGGCCTTCATGTCCTCGATTTCACCCTCGGGGATCAGACCATCCTGCACCAACCGTTCCGTATAAAGCTGAAGCGTCGATTTGTGCTTCTTGATGCGTGTATACATCGACGGGTTGGTGAACATCGGTTCATCACCTTCGTTATGGCCGAAGCGGCGATAACAGATGATATCAATGACCACATCTTTCAGGAATTTCTGGCGGTATTCGGTGGCGACCTTGGCGGCGTGGACGACCGCTTCCGGGTCGTCGCCGTTGACATGGAAGATCGGCGCTTCGACCATCAGTGCAATGTCGGTCGGATAGGGCGAGGACCGGCTGAAGCTGGGCGCGGTGGTAAACCCGATCTGGTTGTTGACCACGATATGAATGGTGCCGCCGGTGCGATGACCGCGCAGGCCGGACAGGCCAAAGCCTTCGGCTACCACACCCTGACCGGCAAACGCCGCGTCACCATGCAGCAAAATACCCAGCACCGAACGGCGTTCGGTGTCGTTGACCTGATCTTGCTTGGCGCGGACCTTGCCCAAGACAACGGGGTTCACCGCCTCCAGATGCGAGGGGTTGGCGGTCAGCGACAGGTGCACGGCGTTGCCGTCGAACTCACGGTCCGAAGACGCGCCAAGATGGTATTTCACATCGCCAGAGCCATCGACATCTTCGGGCTTGAAGCTGCCGCCCTGAAATTCGTTGAAAATGGCGCGGTAGGGTTTGCCCATCACGTTGGCCAGAATGTTCAAACGGCCCCGATGCGGCATCCCGATGGCGATTTCCTTCACCCCAAGCGCACCGCCGCGTTTGATGATCTGCTCCATCGCCGGGATCGTCGCTTCGGCCCCGTCCAGACCAAAACGCTTGGTGCCCATGTATTTGACATGCAGGAATTTCTCAAAGCCCTCGGCCTCGACCAGCTTGTTCAGAATCGCGCGGCGACCTTGCTTGGTAAAGGCAATTTCCTTTCCAAGCCCTTCGATCCGTTCTTTCAGCCAGCCAACCTGTTCGGGGTCGGAAATATGCATGAATTGCAGCGCGAAAGTACCGCAATAGGTGCGTTTCAGAATGTCGAGGATCTGGTTCAGGCTTGCAACCTCCATCCCCAGGACATTGTCGAGGAAGATGGGGCGGTCCATATCCGCATCGGTAAAACCATAGCTGCGCGGGTCCAGTTCGGGATGCGGTTCTTCCTTGCGCATCTCCAGCGGGTCCAGCTCTGCCACCAAGTGGCCCCGGATACGGTAGGCCCGGATAATCATCAACGCGCGCACCGAATCCAGCACGGCCGCGCGCACCTGCGCATCCGACAGGCTGATGCCTTTTTCTGCGGCTTTCCCGGTGATCTTCTTGGCGGCGTCCTTCTGCTCGGGCGGGGCCGGCCATTCGCCGGTCAGGGCAGAGGTCAGCTCATCCGCGGGCATGGGCGGCCAGTCGCCGCGCGCCCAGCTTGGGCCATTCGCCGCGGCCTGCGCGTCTTGCGCAGACTCGTTCAGTGACTGGAAATAGGCCTGCCAGACATCATCGACCGACGCGGGGTCTGTCGCGTGGCGCGCCTGCAAGGCTTCGACATAGTCGGCGTTGTGACCGGCCAGAAAGCTCTCGCTGGTCATGCCGTTATTCGGGCTGTGATCGTTCATTTCATCACCTGTAAGGTCGAGAAGAGTGCCTGCGCGTTACCGGACGCGCGGTTCCGGGCCGTAAGCATTGGCGCCGCGCTGGCTGGGCCGCGACATCCACCACACAATCACCATGCCCGCGCAAAGCTGCGCCACGCCAAGCGCCACAAAAGTCGTGATAGAGACATCGACCGCGACATTGCTTCCGCTGAACACGCCGCCGCTTTGACCGATGCCGCCAATGCCACCGGCGAACATGGCGCGGGTCAGGCTGCCGCTCATCAGCGTGCTGACAACGACAATTCCCGACGGGATCAGCAACCACCAACCGGGGCGGCCCGTATCCTGCAATCGCCGCCAGCCAACCGCAAGGAACGGGATGAAAACGGCAAGCTGGAAAAGCGCGACCAACGCGCCGCGCCCCGATCCAAAGATCGCCATTTCCAACAGCCCAAGCAGAAAAGCACCGCCGAAAACGAACAGGAAAAACCACCAGTATTCCGGCCTGCGCGCGCGGCCCTTAAAGGTAAAGGCGTTGCGAAACCCGCTGATAATGGCGTTACTGAAGGTCATTCCCGTTACTCCTTGGGCGGGCGCGCGGCTATTTGCCGATAGCTGCCAGAACCGCCTCGCCCAAACCGGCGGGGCTTTCCGCCACGACAATGCCCGCACTTTTCATCGCTTCGATCTTATCCTCTGCGCCGCCTTTGCCGCCAGCCACGATTGCGCCGGCATGGCCCATGCGACGACCGGGAGGCGCTGTGCGCCCGGCAATGAACCCGGCAACGGGCTTCTTGCGCCCGCGCTTGGCTTCATCTTTCAGGAATTGCGCGGCTTCTTCTTCGGCACTCCCCCCGATTTCCCCGATCATGATGATCGAATGCGTCTCATCATCGGCCAAAAACCATTCCAAAACGTCAATATGCTCGGTCCCCTTGATGGGGTCGCCGCCAATGCCCACGCAGGTCGACTGCCCAAGGCCCACATCAGTGGTCTGCTTCACGGCCTCATAGGTCAGCGTGCCAGAGCGCGACACAACGCCGACGGACCCGCGACGGTGGATATGGCCGGGCATAATACCGATTTTGCAAGCGTCTGGCGTGATGACACCGGGGCAGTTCGGGCCAATCAGCTTGGACCGGCTGCCTTCCAGCGCGCGCTTCACGCGCATCATATCCAGCACCGGGATGCCTTCGGTGATGCAGACGATCAGTTCCATCTCGGCGTCAATCGCTTCCAGAATGGAATCAGCCGCGAAGGGCGGCGGCACATAGATGACCGACGCGTTGGCTTCTGTCTTGGCCTTTGCTTCATGCACGCTGTCGAACACCGGCAGGTCCAGATGGGTCTGGCCACCTTTGCCGGGCGTGACGCCGCCGACCATTTGCGTGCCATAAGCGATAGCTTGTTCAGAGTGGAAGGTGCCCTGCGAGCCAGTGAAGCCCTGACAGATGACCTTGGTGTTTTTATCTACGAGAACAGCCATTAGTCTTACCCCTTCACCGCTTTGACGATCTTCTGCGCGCCATCTTTCAGGTCGTCCGCCGCGATCACGTTCAGCCCGGAATTCGCAATGATTTCCTTGCCTTGTTCCACATTCGTGCCTTCAAGGCGCACCACCAGCGGCACTTGCAGGCCGACTTCTTTGACCGCGGCGATGACGCCCTCGGCGATGATGTCGCAGCGCATGATGCCGCCGAAGATGTTGACCAGAATGCCTTTGACGTTCGGATCGGATGTGATGATCTTGAAGGCTTCCGTCACCTTCTCTGTCGTTGCACCACCGCCCACGTCCAGGAAGTTGGCGGGTTCGGCACCATACAGCTTGATGATGTCCATTGTCGCCATGGCCAGACCTGCGCCATTGACCATGCAGCCAATCTCGCCATCGAGCGCGATATAGTTCAGGTCGTATTTGCTGGCCTGCAGTTCCTTGGGGTCTTCTTCCGTCTCATCGCGCAGGGCCAGAATGTCGGACTGGCGGTAAAGCGCGTTGGAATCGAAGCCCATCTTCGCGTCGAGGCATTTCAGATCGCCCGAGTCGCTGACGATCAGCGGGTTGATTTCGATCATCTCGGCGTCACGCTCGACGAACAGCTTGTAAAGCTTGCCGACCAGATCGACGCATTGCTTGATCTGCTTGCCTTGCAGCCCAAGCGCAAAGGCCACACGGCGGCCGTGGAAGCCCTGAATGCCCGTGGCCGGATCGACCGAGAAAGACAGGATTTTTTCGGGCGTGTTGGCCGCCACTTCTTCAATGTCCATGCCGCCTTCGGTGGACACGACAAAGCTGATGCGGCTGCTGACACGGTCGACCAACAGCGCCAGATACAATTCGCGCTCGATGTCAGAGCCGTCTTCGATGTAAATACGGCCAACCTGCTTGCCTGCGGGGCCGGTCTGATGCGTGACCAGCGTGCGGCCCAGCATCTGCTTGGCCATTTCTTCCGCCTCGCCTACCGACTTGGCCAGACGCACACCGCCTTTTTCGCCAGCCGACGCTTCTTTGAAGCTGCCTTTGCCGCGACCGCCTGCATGGATCTGCGCCTTGACCACCCAAAGCGGGCCGTCCAATTCGCCCGCAGCGGTTTTCGCTTCTTCGGCGCGCAGCACAACGCGACCATCCGACACCGGCACCCCGTAAGAGCGCAGCAGCCCCTTGGCCTGGTATTCGTGAATATTCATGACACTGTCCCATTTCGGCTTTCAGTTGCGCCGTGCATGGCAGAATCATGACAAAAAACAATGACAAACTGCGTCAAAATCTCGCAACCTGCGCGAAATCGGAATTTTGTGATCACTTGATTGAAAACTGTGATCACAAATAGCAAACGGTTGCGCTACCACAGCCTTATGCGCGGCAAAACGGAAAAAGGGCCGCGACTCGGGCGGCCCTTTCTCGGGATCATGGGGTGTGCCGGGTTACGCCAGCGTCGGGTCGATCCCCTTGCAGGCCTCAACCAGCCCTTTGACCGCATCAACGGATTTGTCGAACATCGCCTGTTCATCTTTGGCCAGCTTGATGTCGATGACCTTCTCGATGCCATTCGCGCCGATGATGGTGGGAACGCCGACATACATGCCCTTCAGCCCGAATTCGCCGTCGCAATAGGCGGCACAGGGCAGCAGGCGGCGCTGATCTTTCAGGTAGGCTTCGGCCATTTCAATGGCACTGGTCGCAGGCGCGTAAAAGGCCGACCCGGTTTTCAGCAGACCAACGATTTCGGCGCCACCATCGCGGGTGCGCTGCACGATGGCATCCAGCTTGTCCTGGGTGGTCCAGCCCATGCTGACCAGATCGGGCAGCGGAATGCCGGCCACGGTGGAATAGCGGGTCAGGGGCACCATCGTGTCGCCATGGCCGCCCAGCACGAAAGCGGTCACATCGCGCATGGAGACGTTGAATTCCACGCTCAGGAAGTGACGGAAGCGCGCCGAATCCAGAACGCCTGCCATGCCGACAACCTTGTTATGCGGCAGGCCGGAAAACTCGCGCAGCGCCCAGACCATCGCGTCCAGCGGGTTGGTGATGCAGATCACGAACGCGTCGGGCGCATTGGCGGCAATCCCCTCGCCCACGGATTTCATGACCTTCAGGTTAATGCCCAGCAGGTCGTCGCGGCTCATCCCCGGTTTGCGCGGCACGCCGGCGGTCACGATGCAGACATCGGCGCCCGCGATATCGGCGTAATCGGTGGTGCCCTTCAGCGCCGCATCGAACCCTTCGGACGGGCCGGATTCGGCAATGTCCAGCGCCTTGCCCTGCGGGGTGCCATCTGCAATGTCGAACAGGACGACATCGCCCAGTTCCTTGAGGGCGACGAGATGCGCGAGCGTCCCGCCAATCTGTCCGGCACCGATAAGTGCAATTTTGGGTCTGGCCATGATGTGTCTCCGGCTCTGTCAAAAAGATGGCACTTGCGTAGTCCGGTTTGCGGGGCTGCGCAAGGGTGCGGCCCTGTGGTCGCGCAAACAGGCGGCTAGAGCGGCAAGCCCTGTTCCAGTGCCGCGCGCAGATGATCCAGCGCAAGTGCCAGATTTTCATCAACGATATGCAGGTATTCGGTCCAGCTATGCAGCCCTTCCAGTGGGGTCGCACCGTCGGATATGCCGCGCAGCGCGATCAGGGGCAGACCGTGGCGTTGGCACGCGCGCAGCACGGCGAAACTTTCCATATCGACCATATCCTGCGCGATCGTGTCATATCCCGCACCCGTCACGACATTTGCCCCGGTCGACAGGCTGGCCAAGGCCAGACCCGGCACCAGAGGCGCAAGCGGCTGAATTGCGGGCAGGTCCAGCAGCGGGGTGGCCCCTTTTTCGAACCCCAGCGCAGAGGCATCCATGTCGCGATAGGCCACGTGGCTGGCCTGATACACCGCGCAATGCTCCAGACGCGCCGCGCCGGCAGACCCAAGGCTGACCACCAGATCAGGCAGGCCCCCGTCACGGGCCAGCCCTTCAAGGGTCGCGGCCATGACCACCGCCGCCTCTATCGGGCCGATGCCGGTGATAAGCGGCTGGATGCGGGCTTGCAGATGCGGCCCGTATTCCGGTGCAGCCGCCATCTGGAAAAGAATACGCGCACCGCCCCAGCTTTCGATCCGCATGCGTCGCCCCTGTTCTGACATGGTCGCCGCGCGACCCTTGTGCGGCCAGCTAACACCAATTGCGCAAACAAGGCAAACTGGCGCGCCTGCGGCGTTGAAACCGCATTGCCAGAGAGGCCGCAACGCCCCATATCTGGGACATGTTGAAACTCTCACCCATTCTTCTGGCCATCGGCTACGCGCTGGTGATGTATCTTTTCTCTAGCTGGCGCACCAAGCGCGAGCTGGACGCGCATTCGACCGAATTGGCCGACCCGAAGCTGAAAACGCTGACGGATCACTTCGCGGGAGCGGTCGGCGTGCCTGCAATCAAGGTGCATATTTACGAGATAGAGCCGGTGAACGGGCTGGCCGCGCCCGATGGGCGCATCTTCATCACGCGCGGTTTTTACAACAAGTATCGCGCAGGCGAGGTGACTGCGGCGGAAATGGCCAGCGTCATCGCGCATGAGTTGGGCCATGTCGCCCTTGGCCATACCCGCAAACGGATGATCGACTTTTCCGGCACCAATGCCATTCGCATGGCCTTGGCGGCGGTGTTCAACCGCTTTCTTCCGGGCCTGGGCGTGCTGATTGCCAATGCGCTGACATCGCTGCTGGCGTCGAAACTTAGCCGCAATGATGAATATGAGGCCGATGCCTACGCGTCTGCGCTGATGGTCAAAGCCGGAATTGGGACCGGACCGCAGAAATCGCTGTTCCTCAAGCTGAACACGCTGACCGGGGTCGGCGGCGGAATGCCCGCATGGATGATGAGCCATCCCTCCACCGAGGACCGTATCCGCGCCATCGAGGAGAACGAGGCCCGCTGGAAACTGAGCCCCAAAAATTAAAGGGGGGCGCTGGCCGTTGCCTTTTTGGGGGCGCTGCCCCCGGTGCGCGGCCGCGCCCCTCCCCCGGGATATTTTTGCAAGGATGAATGGGTCAGATGACGACGCCCGCCCCTTCGGTGGAATCGCCCACTGTGGCCCGGAACGCCCGGAACAATTCGCGCCCAATGCCGTAATCGTTTTCGGACAGGTCGATGGTCAGGGGCGTGCGGCTGTCGAAATCGGGTTCCAGCACGTCGAGCGCGCCAGTGGTCGCATCGAGCAGCAGCTTGTCGCCGTCACGCAGCCTGGCGAGCGGGCCGCCCTTGGCAGCTTCGGGCGCGACATGGATCGCGGCGGGCACTTTGCCGCTGGCACCCGACATGCGCCCATCGGTAACAAGCGCGACCTTCAGCCCGCGATCTTGCAACACCGACAGGATGGGCGTCAGCGAGTGCAATTCCGGCATGCCATTGGCCGCCGGACCCTGAAAACGGACAACGATGATCGTATCTTCGGTGATCTCGCCCGCTTGAAAGGCTGTCTTGACCGATACCTGATCGTGGAAAATGCGGGCCCGGGCCTCTATGATGTGGCGCGACGGGTCCACGGCCGACACTTTGATGACGCCCTGCCCCAGATTGCCGGAAAGCTGCGTCAGACCACCCGTGGACTGGAACGGGTCGGACATGGGCCGCAGGATCTTGGCGTTGAGGGTTTCGCCCGCGCCATCTTCCCAGACCAGCGCGCCATCCTTCAACTTGGGTTCCTGAGCGTAACGCCTCAGACCGTCACCCGCGATGGTGCTGACATCATCATGCAGAAGCCCGGCCTCGAGCAATTCGCCGATCATGAAGCCCAAGCCCCCGGCGGCGTGGAAATGGTTCACATCGGCCAGACCATTGGGATAGACCTTGGCCATCAGCGGGACGGTTGCCGAAATGTCGGCGAAATCTTCGAGCGCAAGGTGAATGCCAGCCGCGCGCGCCATGGCGGGCAGATGCAGCACAAGATTGGTGGAGCCGCCCGTGGCCATCAGCCCGACCATGCCATTGACGAAGGCGCGTTCATCCAGGATTTGCCCGGCGGGGCGGTAGTCATTGCCAAGCGCCGTGATTTCCAGCGCGCGTTGGGCAGACGCCGTGGTCAGCGCCTCTCGCAAAGGCGTGCCGGGATTGACGAAGCTGGCACCGGGCAGGTGCAGGCCCATGAATTCCATCAACATCTGGTTGGTATTGGCCGTGCCGTAGAAAGTGCAGGTGCCGGGGCCGTGATAGCTGGCCATCTCGGCTTTCATCAATTCCTCGCGGCTGATCTCGCCCTTGGCGAATTGCTGGCGGACGCGCGCTTTCTCGTCATTGGGCAGGCCGCTGACCATGGGCCCGGCCGGCACAAAGACCGTCGGCACATGGCCGAAGGTGGCCGCCGCGATAATCAAGCCCGGCACGATCTTGTCGCACACGCCCAGATAAACGGCTGCGTCAAAACAGTTGTGGCTCATGGCGACACCGGCGGCCAAGGCGATCGTGTCGCGCGAGAACAGCGACAATTCCATCCCCGGCTGACCTTGGGTCACACCGTCACACATGGCGGGCACGCCGCCTGCGACCTGCGCGGTGGCCCCCACGGCGCGGGCGGCAGCGCGAATTTTCTCCGGGTAATGCTCGAACGGCTGATGCGCCGAGAGCATATCGTTATAGGCCGTCACAATCCCCAGATTGGGCGCGCGCCCGCCCGCCAGCGCGTCTTTGTCATCGCCCATCGCGGCATAGGCATGGGCCTGATTGCCGCAAGACAGATGCGCGCGCACCGGTCCCGCTTCGGCCGCGCGGGCTATGCGCTCCAGGTAAGCATCGCGGCTGGCTTTGGAGCGCGCGCGGATGCGGTCGGTCACGGCATCTATGGTTGGGTTGAGCGGCATGGCGTATCCTCCGGTCAAAGGCTGTGCGGCGTTTGATAAGGATGTAGCAAGTTAGCGCTAACAAATCAATGGTAACCGGTGAGCCTTGCAATTGGCGCAAAGCGGGATTGCGAAACTGTCGGATGCAATGCTGCAACGCGGCATCTAGATAAGCGTCAAACCTGTAAACCTTTGCATGGAGCATATGATGCAAGACCGCCCCGATTTCGCCGCCGACATGGCCGACCTGACCCGTCTGGAACATGAGGCCCGCCGCTTGCGCACGGCATTTATGGCCGAAATGTTCGCGGCCGCGTTTCATGGCATCGCGAACCTGATGACCCTGCGGCGCACCGCAAGCTGACCGACAAACAGGTGACAGCCCCATCACAATACGCTAGAGGGGGCGCAACTTCAGGCCAGCCGCGAGTTGCCCCCATGCTCAGCCACCCGTTCGATGATGACAAGCTACGCGAAGAATGCGGCGTATTCGGATGTATCGGGATGGACGATGCCGCAAGTTTTGTGGCCTTGGGCCTGCATGCGTTGCAACATCGCGGGCAAGAAGCGGGTGGGATCATCACGCATCATGCCGAATCGGGGTTTCAGTCTGCCCACAGGTTCGGACTTGTTCGTGACAATTTCACGAAACAAGGTGTGATCGAAACGCTGCCGGGGCGCATTGGGATCGGCCATGTGCGGTATTCAACTGCCGGGTCCAAGGGTGCCACGCAAATCCGTGACGTGCAGCCCTTCTTTGGCGAATTCGCCATGGGCGGCGCGGCGCTTGCGCATAACGGCAATATCACGAATGCCGATGCGATCCGGCGCGAATTGATCGAACGCGGCTCTATTTTCCAGTCCAGTTCCGACAGCGAATGCCTGATTCACCTGATGGCGCGCTCGTTCCAGAAAACCATTCCCGAACGGATGAAGGACGCGCTGCGCCGGGCGGAAGGCGCGTTTTCGGTGGTTGCCATGACGCGCACAAAGTTGATCGGCGTGCGTGACCCGCTGGGCGTGCGCCCGTTGGTCTTGGGCAGCCTGAACGGCGGATGGGTGCTGGCATCGGAAACCTGCGCGCTCGACATTATCGGGGCCGATTTCGTCCGAGAGATCGAGCCGGGCGAAATGGTGGTCATCACCGACAAAGGCGTTGAAACCATGCGCCCCTTCGCGCCGCAGAAATCGCGGTTTTGCCTGTTCGAGCATGTCTATTTCTCGCGCCCCGACAGCTTTTTCGGCGGGCGGTCGGTTTATGAAACCCGCCGCCGTATCGGGGTGGAACTGGCACGCGAAGCCCCGGTCGATGCAGACCTTGTCTGCCCTGTGCCCGATAGCGGCACGCCTGCCGCCATTGGCTACAGTCAGGAATCGGGTATCGAATTCGCGCTGGGGATTACGCGCAACCAGTATATGGGGCGCACCTTTATCGAGCCATCGCAGCAGATCCGCTCCATGGGAGTGCGCTTGAAGCTGAACGTGAACCGCGCGCTTATTCGCGGCAAGCGCATCATTCTGGTCGATGATTCGGTGGTGCGCGGCACGACCAGTCAGAAGATCAAGGAAATGATCCTGGAAGCGGGTGCGAAAGAGGTGCATTTTCGAATCGCCTCGCCTCCCACCGCATGGCCGTGTTTCTACGGGGTCGATACCCCTGACCGCGAGAACCTGCTGGCCGCGCGCATGACCGAAGATGAGATGCGCGACCATATCGGCGTGGATAGCCTGCGCTTTGTGTCGCTGAACGGTTTGTATCGGGCAGCGGGCGAGGCCGAGGGCCGCAACGATGCCTGCCCGCAATATTGCGACGCGTGTTTTTCGGGCGAATATCCGGTCGCCCCACACGACATGCTGGAACGCGGATTTCAGCCCAAACACGCGGCGGAATGATCCGGTTTCGGCCGCATCATTTCCTCTGCGCGCTGGGGTTTCAGGGCAAGGGCTATTCCGACAGCTTCACCGCCAATATGGCCAAGATCGTGAACCGTCTGCGCGGGCCGGATGGTGGCGATGTGGTGTTGCACGTGACACATCAGGCCGATGCAATTTGCGCGCCCTGCCCGCATAAACGCGGTCTGGGTTGCGCGAAATCCGCCAAGATTACAGCTTTGGACAAGCGCCATGCTGCCGCCTTGCGGCTGGCGGATGGCGATTGCCTGACATGGGACGACGCGCAAGCACGCATTCGCGCACATGTTGCGCCCGGCGATTTGCAGACGCTTTGCGCGGGCTGTGCGTGGTTGGAGTTGGGTCTGTGCGAAGCCGCCCTCAGCCGCCTGCACATCAACAACGCATAAAAAAAGGCGGGCCAAAGACCCGCCTTTTCAAAACTTTAGCGTAATTACGTCACACGGTCTTTCAGCGCCTTGAACGCGCCAGAGACGATCAGCGCAGCAACAGCCACTTTGACCAGTTCACCCAGCAAGAAGGGTGCAGCCCCGGCCATGAATGCGCCTTGCAGGTTCAGCGGCGTGACGGCGGTCAGCCATGCAATCCCCGGCACAAACAACAGCGCGGTTGCGATCAGCGCCGCACCGAACAGGCCAAAGCCACGGTCAAACCCGCGCTCGACCAGCCAGCCCATGACGAAGGCCATTGCAACAAATCCGAACAGGAAGCCAGCGGTCGGCCCCATCAGCGGTGCAAGTCCTGCCGCACCCCCGGCGAATACCGGAAAGCCCATCGCACCTTGCGCAAGGTAAGCCACCAGCGTGGCCCCCGCCAGACGCGCCCCGTAGGTCAGGCCGATCAGCATGATGGCCAGTGTCTGCAACGTCATCGGGACCGGGAACATCGGCACGCTGATTTGCGCGGACATTGCCACCAGCACCGAACCGAAGGCCACCATAGCGACCTTGCGGACAAGCGAGCTATCGGCGCCAAGCGATGTCATCAGAGGAGTATGAGCCATGAAAGCCCCCTTTTTGCGAAACATTCTTGCGCCACTTATGCGACAGACATGGCGCGCTGACAAGAGTGCGCGCATTTGTTTGCGCGCACGCGGCGCGCGCTTGCACCCTGCCCGGTTTGCCGCTAAGGGGACACATCTTTCCGCGAAGCTTTCACCGGTGCAGCTCTCGTAGGCAGGGGCGGAAAGGTCATTGCCCTGCTTTTTGAAATGCGCCCAGCACATGAATGGAGATCGCATGCCGCTTTACGAGCATGTCATGATCGCGCGTCAGGATCTGTCGAACACGCAGGCCGAAGCGCTTATCGAACATTTCGGCACGGTTCTGGCCGATAATGGCGGTAAACTGGTTGATCACGAATATTGGGGCGTGAAAACCATGTCCTACAAGATCAACAAGAACCGCAAGGGCCACTATGCCTTTCTGCGTTCGGACGCGCCCGCCGCTGCCGTGCAGGAAATGGAACGCCTGATGCGCCTGCATGACGATGTCATGCGCGTTCTGACCATCAAGGTCGACGCGCACGCCGAGGGCCCTTCGGTCCAGATGCAGAAACGTGACGAGCGCGAACCGCGCCGCCGCGCATCGTAAGGAGAGCTGATCCATGGCTACAAAACCGTTTTTCCGCCGCCGCAAGGTCTGCCCGTTCTCGGGCGACAATGCTCCGAAAATCGACTACAAGGACACGCGCCTGCTGCAACGCTACATCTCCGAGCGTGGCAAGATCGTGCCCTCGCGTATCACCGCCGTGTCGGCCAAGAAGCAACGTGAACTGGCCCGCGCCATCAAGCGCGCCCGTTTCCTTGCGCTTCTGCCCTACGCCGTGAAGTAAGGAGCACAAAACATGCAAGTTATCCTACTGGAACGCGTGGCCAAGCTTGGCCAGATGGGCGATGTCGTCAGCGTCAAGCCCGGCTATGCGCGCAACTTCCTGCTGCCGCAAGGCAAGGCGCTGCGCGCGTCGGACGACAATGTGAAGTCGTTCGAAGCCCGCAAGGCCGATCTGGAAGCGCAGAACCTTGAAACCAAAAAAGAAGCCGCTGCTGTGGCCGAGCGTCTGAATGGCACGACCTATGTCGTGATCCGTCAGGCATCGGATGCAGGCGCGCTCTATGGTTCCGTCAGCACCCGCGACGTGGCAGACCTGTTGGCAGAAGCTGCTGTCACCGTTGAACGCCGCCAGATCGTGATTGGTCAGCCGATCAAGATCCTCGGCATTCACACCGTCACGCTGAACCTGCACCCCGAAGTCGCTTCGGACATTCGTCTGAACGTGGCCCGCTCGGTCGAAGAAGCTGAATTGCAGGCCTCTGGCAAGTCCATTCAGGAACTGGCCGCCGAGGAAGAAGCAGCCGCGGAATTCGAAATCTCTGAACTGTTCGATGAAATCGGCAGCGCCGGGATGGATGATGACGATTACGATCCGCGCGGCAAAGGCGACAGCGAAGACCCGCGCGACGCCTGAGCAAACCTGCTTTGCAGATTTGAACACCCGCCGGTTCGCTGGCGGGTGTTTGTTTTTGTACCGATCTTTGCCGGATTTATGGGCAATTTTCCCGACAGTTCGGCTTTGACGCGAACATATTGATCTAATGCTAGGGCGCAGGCTTGTTCTAAGCTGGACAGCGCTCTACATATTCAAGCAACTGCAACTGAATATTTTTCATACAGCCGAAGGGTAAGCGGCTTATTGGGGGAAAGAGATATGTCTCTGGACACGCAGAGTTTGGACCTGGAGCAACATGACCCGGCAGAGCCCGGCACTTGCAGCAGCCTTGCACCAACCGATATGCTGGATCAGGCGCAGGCGGCATCGGCCTTTTTGAAGGCGCTTGCGCATGAAGGTCGCCTGATGATCCTGTGCCATCTGTCGACCGGTGAAAAATCGGTGGGCGAATTGGAAGACCTTCTGCAATCACGCCAAGCGGCCGTCAGCCAGCAACTTGCGCGATTGCGTCTGGAAGGGATCGTGACCTGCCGCCGCGAAGGCAAGACCATCTATTACGCGCTGCACGACCAAAAGGCGGAACGCCTGATCGCGGTGGTCTATGACATGTTCTGCGCGCAGGCCAATTCCTGATTTTTCGTGACGCTGCATCGGGCATTCTGTATACTCTGATATACGGCAGGCCCGCATCTTGTGCGGGCCAACCCATTGGAGGAATTGAATGTGGGATTTACCCGCGCCGGTGTTGGCCGGTAGTGCTGGTCTTCTGATCGGCATCATTCTGGGCGTGGCGGCGCGCATGGGTGATTTCTGCACTTTGGGTGCAATTGAAAGCGCTGCCTATGGCGGCGACCAACGCCGTGCGCGGCTTTGGGGCGTTGTTCTTGGCATCGCTATTCTGACCTTGTTCGGCGCAGATGCGTTGGGCTTCGCGCTTATATCTGAAAGCCCCTACCACCAGATCGTGTTTAACCCGTTCGCCGCAGTTTTTGGGGGGTTGGTATTCGGATATGGCATGGCCTTGGCCGGGAATTGTGGCTTCGGCGCGCTGATCCGGCTGGGAGGCGGCGATCTGCGGTCATTCCTGATTGTCATCATCATGGCGATTGCCGGGTTCATCACGCTGGCCGGGCCGCTATCGCCGCTGCGCGTGGCCCTGTTTCCAGAGGTGGAAACCACGGTGCCCCAAGGCTTTGCCCACGCTTTCGCGCGGCTGACCGACCTGCCGCCGCTACTTTTCGCCGCCCCGATTGCATTGGGGCTGATCTGGGTCGCACTCCGGCATCCCGACCTGCGCGGCAACCGGGCGACCATCGGCTGGTCTGTGATTGTCGGTCTGGCCATTGCAGGGGCGTTTATCGCAACATCGGCGCTGCACCGCGCCACGCTCGACGCCGTGCCGGTTGAGGGGTTTACCTTCACCGTGCCACTGGGCCGCGCGATTCTGTATCTGATGACCGCCAGTGCGGGCGGGCTGAATTTTGCCATCGGCTCTGTTCTGGGCGTGGTTCTGGGTGCGGCACTTGCTGCCGCGTGGCGCAGACGGTTCCGGTGGGAAGCCTGCGAAGACCCCCGCGAGCTGGGCCGTCAGGTTGCCGGAGCAAGCCTGATGGGGGTTGGTGGCGTGATCGCCATGGGCTGTTCGGTCGGCCAAGGCGCCTCTGCCATGGCAACGCTCTCCTATTCGGCCCCGGTGGTGTTCCTGAGCATTGTTGTCGGCGCGCTGCTGGGATTGCGTCAATTGTTGCGCGGGTTCCAATCGGTCTGAGCGGGGACATCACCGCCCCCGCGAAACGTCAGAACGTCCCGAAACCCGGCAGCACGCATCTGTGCGGTTAGGCCATGCGGCACGGTGCCGGGCGCGAAAACAAGCCCGCGCGCACTACCGGTATGGGCAGCCACCCATCCCAGCGCGCCAGTCTGAGCGGCAAGCCGCGCGGTCGGGTCATTCATTGGGCCGCGCAGGGCAAGGCACCGTTCCGCGCTGGCAGAGGCCAGCGCCGCGAACTCTGCCAGCTTGCGCGCCTGACGCCATTGCACGACAAGATCCTCGATACCCGGAAAGCGCATGTCGCACGGATCGGTGCGTTGCCCCCTGCCCCACAAACCCCCGACGATCTCGTAGTGGGGCAAGGCAGGCAAAGGCTGAAGACCGACCCCCAACCGCGACGCCCAGAGCAGGTGTTCGGGCTGCGCGTGCCAGAGCGGATCGCTTGCCCCTTCGGCGCGCAGGCAAGCGCGGGCCAGCGCAGATTTGGGACCGGCAAACCCGGCCAGACGCGCCAGCGCAACAAGGCTTGCGGTTGACACGCCCCTGCCCTGTCCCGCGGGCACATGAGGGCGCAGCCGAACCCGGCCCGGCAGATTGCAGCCCAGATCCTGCAAGAAGCGCTGCGCACGCCCAGCGGTCAGACCCGCGCCTTGCAGCCGCAGCGCACCGCGTCCGGGCAGATATGTGGCCCGCAAGACCGGTATAGGACATGACAGGCTGACCAGAGCCACCGGTCCATTCGGCCCCAGTCGCCCTTGCAGCCATTCGCCAAAATGGCCAGTCTGGTCCAGAACGTGCCTAGCCAAGCCCGTCCTCATCCAACAGATGGCGACCGCGCGCGTCCTCAAGCTCGATCACCCATAGGTCGCTGTCAAAGCTGCGCTGTCGGCTGATCGCGGCATCGACTTCGGCCTCTGGCCCATCGCAGAGCACATCCCAGACCCGCGCGTCCTGCTCGAAATCAAAGCGGCGGGTGTAGGCGCAGGCGGTGCAATCCATCCGTGCCAGCTTTACCAGCACCGCGCCCGCCGTGGTGTCGCCTTTGGCAATTACATAGGCGGGAATCCCCGCCAGTTGCAGCCGGTGCAGATAGGCCGCAACCCAGATACCTGTGGCCAGCCGCGCTCCGGTCATGCGTTGCCGTCGCGGAACTCCAGCCCCATTTCGGAATAGCGCTCGGATTCTTCCATCCAGTTCTCACGCACTTTTACCTGTAAGAACAGGTGGACGGGCCGGCCAAGGAATTCGGCAATTTCGGCCCGCGCGGCGGTGGAAATGGCCTTGATGGTTTCGCCCTTATGGCCAAGCACAATGCCTTTGTGACCGTCGCGCATGACATAGATCGTCTGGTCAATGCGGGCCGAACCGTCCTTGCGCTCTTCCCAATTCTCGGACTCGACCGTCAACTGGTAGGGCAATTCTTCATGCAGGCGCAGGGTCAGCTTCTCGCGCGTCATTTCCGCCGCAATCATGCGCATGGGCAGATCGGCGATCTGGTCTTCTGGGTAAAGCCATGGGCTTTCGGGTAATTGCCCGGCCAGCCAGCGGCGCAGATCGTCCACGCCATGCCCGCGCTCGGCAGAAATGAGGAAGGTCTGCGCAAATGGATAGGCATCGTTCAGCTTTGCGGTCAGCGCCAATAGTGCTTCAGACTTCACCCGGTCGATCTTGTTGATGGCCAGCGCCAC
The DNA here is from genome assembly GCF_023336755.1 of Roseinatronobacter domitianus. Classification (GTDB taxonomy): domain Bacteria; phylum Pseudomonadota; class Alphaproteobacteria; order Rhodobacterales; family Rhodobacteraceae; genus Roseinatronobacter; species Roseinatronobacter domitianus. The sequence continues at coordinate 178,701 of NZ_JALZWP010000006.1, forward strand.
GGTCTGCTTTGGGCTCACGCGCTCACGCAGTGTATCAAGGATGGTCTGCACTCCGTCGGTCAGCCCGCGATGCGCCTCTATCAGCAGGACGATCACATCGGCATCGGCAGCCCCGCCCCACGCAGCCGCAACCATGGCGCGGTCCAGACGGCGGCGCGGGCGAAACAACCCCGGCGTGTCGACAAAGACAAGCTGCGCCGCGCCTTCAAGGGCCACGCCGCGAATGCGTGTGCGCGTTGTCTGCACCTTGTGCGTGACAATGCTGACCTTCGCCCCCACCATCTTGTTGGTCAGGGTGGATTTGCCTGCATTTGGTTCGCCGATAAGGGCAATAAAGCCCGCGCGTGTGGTCATGGAAGAAGCCCCGTTTGCCTTTAGCTGCCGCGTTTAGCTGGTTTCGCGCCATCCCGCCAGAGCTTATGGGCGAACCCCGCGCAGCAGCCAGCCACCCCGGCCCATAAATGCAAAGCGACGCATGATGCAGCGCAAGCACCGCAACCCAGACCCGAGTTTGCCCAAATTCTGACGCGTTTTCGCAATAGTTCACACATGCGCAAAATGTGGAAAGCCAGCAATGTTCAAACCGCCAGAGTCAGATTTCATTATCAAAGACCGGCATCGCGCGGCTCTTGCACCTATCAGCACGACCGATTACCCCGACTTCGACTGGTTAAGGATATTCCTCGCTTCGGCCGTCTTCTGGGTCCATGCCGGATCGGTGGAGCATTTCAATTTCGCGGGCGATTTGTTCGTGCAGGTATTCTTCGCACTCAGCGGCTTTCTGATCGGCGGCATCATTCTGAACATGAACAAAGCGGACCTGCCAAGGTTCTTTTACAACCGCACGATACGCATCTGGCTACCTTTCTTTGCCGCAGTTACCCTGCTTTACAGCGTCGCCTACCTGAAAGAAGGTGCCGCGCCATATTTCTGGCAAAGCCTTGCTTATGACCTTACATTTACTCACAACTTCTTCATTCAAAAGACCCCCGAGGTGATCGCAGCCCTGCCAATGAACGGCACTGGCGCGCATTTCTGGTCGATTGCCGTCGAAGAGCAATTCTACCTTATGGCCCCGATCGTGATCCTGTTCGTATCATTTGCGAAATACTGGATGACATGGGTGGCAATCGCCATCTTGGCGACCCTACTTGGCACCTGGTATGGCAGCGTCTCCGCCGGTGTTCTGGCCGCGCTCTTGCAGCGCCGTTTCGGAAACTGGCACATACATCCAGGGGCTATTCTGGCCCTGATCGGTGCAGGCGGGCTGGCAATTGCCTTCTGGGTCGCCGGAACCGTCGAATACAGGTATCTGGTTCCGCTCTTAGCCGTGGTCGTCGTGCTGCTTTGTGCCCGTCCGGGGCATCGGACACGGCTGGGCAAGTGGGCGGGTGGCATCTCGTTTCCGATGTATCTCAATCATTGGATAGGCCTGTTCGTGGCCAGCATAATCGCCAGCAGGCTACCGGGGCTTGGGGTTTTCACCTCTGATATCATCGGCTTCGCGCTATCCCTTGGCGTTGCGGCCTATGCCTATAAACTGATTGACCTCAAGCTTTATACATACAGGGCGGCATGGTATCGGCCTGCTTTGGGCTATGCCTCTGTTATTGTGGTCTATGCGCTGATGGCGCTTGGGCTTGTGTTCGGGCTTTACCTGATCGGGCCGCTCAACGGGGCGCCGGGCGGGCTCTGACACACGGTTCAGTTCACGCCGCCCGGTTTTCTCTGTCCAGTCACTCTGGCCGATCCAAAAGCGCCAAAAGCGCGCTCGCTGCCTGCTGCTCTGCCTGCCGTTTACTGCCGGCGGTGGCCTGTGCGGTCGCGCCATTCTCCAGCCGCACATCGATCGTGAAAACCGGCGCATGGTCCGGGCCGGAGCGCGCGGCCTCGGTATAATCCGGCAGGGCCATTCCGCGCGCTTGCGCCCATTCCTGCAACAATGTCTTGGCATCGCGCGAATCCGCCTCGACCTGTGTGATACGGTCGCCCCAAAGCGTCAGGATGACATCGCGCGCCACGTTGAAGCCGCTGTCCAGATAGACGGCGGCAATCACCGCTTCCATCGCATCGCCCAGAATTGCTTGCTTGCGTCGCCCGCCAGAGATCATCTCGGACCGGCCAAGCCGCAGCACCGCGCCCAGATCAATCGCGCGCGCGATCTCGGCGCAGGTTTCCTTGCGCACCAGCGCGTTGAAACGCGGTGCAAGCTGGCCTTCGCGGGCAGTTTTGTCGGCCGCCAGCAACGCCTCTGCCATCACCAGCCCCAAGACACGGTCGCCCAAAAATTCAAACCGCTGGTTGTCGGGTCGCGCAGGCGTGGCGATGGACGGATGCGTCAGCGCGCGCAGCAAAAGTTCGGGGCGGTCGAACTCATGCCCAAGCCGTTGCATGAACGCATTGATTTCACGCGAGAGCTTCACCGAAGCCCCTCGAAGAAGCGATCCCCCCGCCATGTCCAGAACATGTAAAGCGAGCGTCCTTCGGCGGAAAAGACAACATGGCGCGCCCGTCCGATCAGATGGTCGAACGGCACGAAGCCCACGCCACCCACGCTGCGCGGCATCCGGCTGTCGAGCGAATTGTCACGGTTGTCACCCATGAAAAAGAACTCTCCCGCCGGGACGGTAAAGACCGGCGTATTGTCGGCGGCACCGGTGCTGGTAATGTTCAGCACAGGGTAGCTGACGCCATTTGGAAGCGTTTCTACCACGCGGGATTTCAGGCAATCACCACCTTGGCCCACAGGCGCGTTCTCGCAGCGTGGGAACTGGCCGGACGACCCTTGGCGCGCGTATTCCTCGACGAAATTGCCATCAGGGGTTTGCGGAACAGGATCGCCATTCAGGATGATCTGCCCGTCGCGCAGCTGCACGGTGTCGCCCGGCAGCCCGATCAACCGCTTGATGTAATCCGCCCCGGTGCCGGGGTGCCGGAACACGACAATGTCACCGCGTTCGGGGTCAGACGCAAATATCCGTCCCGAAATCGGGCAAATCGCGAAGGGGCAGGAATAGCGCGAATAGCCATAGGCCATCTTGTTGACGAACAGGAAATCCCCGATCAGCAGGGTTTCCTTCATCGACCCGGATGGAATCCAGAATGGCTGGAAAAACAAGGTGCGGAACACCCCTGCGATCAAGAGCGCGTAGAAGATCGTTTTGATATTCTCCCAAAGCCCGTCTTTTTTACCATCACTGCTTGCCATACGCCCTGTATCCGCTGCTGAAGTGTAATGCGCGTGTCATGGGCGGGGGCGTGGCCGAAGTCAAGCGCGGCAGGCAGGATCATCCCTGCCATACGCAGGGGAAACCCCTTGAAAGCCCTGCGCGCGCCATTTGGAACGCTGGAAACACTAGCTTGTGACCAGACGCACCTTTTGCGGATCGAAGGCCAGATAAACAGTGTCGCCGGTGCAGAACGGGTCTGCCTGCGGCGGTGCGATGACGAAGATTGATCCGGCTTCGGTGGCCAAAGTGTATTGAACCGTATTTCCCAACCAAGCGGCATAGACGATCTTTGCGGGCAGCCGGTCGGGGGCCGGGCTGCGTTCAAGGCGGATATCATGCGGGCGCAGAACCATTTGCGCCGCACCTGTCGCCGCGCTTTGCACCGGCAGGGTCAGCTTGCGGTCAAGCAGCACAATTTCTGTGTCCTGCCCCGAACGGCAGATCTCAACATCGAGCAGATTCGCATCCCCGATGAAATCCGCAATGAAGGCACTGGCGGGGCGGTCATACAGGTCTTGCGGCGTGCCTTCTTGCGCGATTTCGGCATTCTTCATCACGATAATTCGGTCGCTGACGGCCATCGCTTCTTCCTGGTCATGGGTGACATATACGGCGGTCAGACCCAACTGCTGCTGAATCTGGCGGATTTCCTCGCGGACATGGCGGCGCAGCTTCGCATCCAGGTTGGAAAGCGGTTCATCCAGCAGCAGCACTTCGGGTTCCAGCACGATTGCGCGGGCAACCGCGACGCGTTGTTGCTGTCCGCCCGATAGTTCCGACGGCAGGCGTTCGCCAAAGCCTTTCAGGCCGACCTGCTCCAACCCGTGTTCGGCCCGCGCCTTGACCTCTGATTTGGGCATCCCCTTTACCCGCAGCCCGTAGCCCACATTTTCCAACACGCTCATATGTGGAAACAGCGCATAGGACTGAAACACCATCGAAACCGCCCGATAGGTGGCCGACAGATGCGTCACATCCTGCCCGCCAATCAGGATACGGCCTTCGCTGGCGCTTTCCAGCCCCGCGATCAGGCGCAGCGTCGTGGTCTTGCCGCAGCCGGAAGGCCCCAGCAGCGTCACCAGCGTGCCCGGCGTTATGTCCAAGGATAGCGGCTTGAGCGCGACGACATCGCCAAAGCGTTTGGTGACGTTTTCAAAACGGACGGAACCTTTCATGGTCTTCCCTCAGGTGGCTTGAAGCCGGTCGGCCCGGCGCAGTTTGCGCCGCCCGATCAGCAATTGCAGGGCAAGGATGGCCAGCAGCATGGTGACGATCAGCACCGCCGCATAGGCAATGGCGATCCCGAATTCGCCATTCTCGACCCGGCCAACGATGAAACTGGTCGCCATGTTGTAACGCGCCGACACAAGGAAGATCACCGCCGAGACAGAGGTGATCGCGCGCACGAAAGAATAGGTCAGCGCAGCCAGAATGGCCGGCCCCATCAAGGGCAGAATAACCCGACGCAGCGTTGTGGCACTGCTGGCCCCCAGCGTGACAGAGGCTTCGTCGAGCGAGCGGTCAAGCTGGCTCATGGCCGCGATCCCGCCGCGCACACCCACCGGCATGTTGCGGAAGATGAAGACGATAATCAGGATCAGCCCGGTCCCGGTCAGCTCTATGGGCGGGAAGTTGAAGGCCATGACATAGGCCACCCCGATGACCGTGCCGGGAATGGCGAAAGACAGCATGGTCGAAAACTCGAACGCGTCCTTGCCGGCGAATTTCTGCCGCACCAGCAGATACGCGGTGGCAAGCCCGACAGCCGCGGTCAAGGGCGCGGCAATGGCCGCAATGGTCAGCGTGGTCAGGAAGCTGTCCCAAGCAGAGCCGGTCAGATGAACGCCGTTGCGCACGACAATGCCGAAGGCGCGGCGGTAATGCTCCAACGTCAGCGTGTGGTCATAGCCCCAAAGTTTGACAAAACTGCCGAACATGATGAGCGCATACAGCACCATCGTGAACAGCGCCCAGGGCAGCGCCAGCGCATAACAGGCCCAGCGCAGCGCCGGGTTCAGACCTGCATGTTGTCCGCTATCGCCCTTGCCGGTGACGGTGGCGTAGTTCTTTTTGCCCAGCCATGTGCGCTGCGCCAGGAAAGCGCCCAACGTCATGGACAGCAGCGTCAGCGACAGGATCGCGGCCTTGGCCGGGTCCGCGACAGTGCCGACAATGGCAAAGTAGATCTCTGTCGAGAGCACGTTGAAATTTCCGCCCAGCACCAGCGGATTGCCGAAATCAGCAAGGCTTTCAATGAAACCCAGCAGGAACGCATTGGCCAATCCCGGACGCATCAGCGGCAGGCTGACAAAGCGAAAGGTCTGCCAGCGATTTGCATCCAGCGTCTGGCTGGCTTCTTCGACCGAGGGGTTGACGCCTTCGACCACACCAATCAGCACCAGAAAGGCAATCGGCGTGAAAGACAGCATCTGCGCCAGCCACACGCCCCAGAAGCCGTATAGCCAGCGAGTCTTTTCCCAACCGAACGCATCAGAGAAGAATTCCGTGATGGTGCCGGAACGTCCGAACAGCAAGATCAACACCAGCCCGATCACGAAGGGTGGCGTGATGATGGGCAGGATCGTCAGCACCCGCAGGAACCGTTTGGCCGGAAAGGCCGTGCGCGTGAAAATCAGCGCGAAGGCCAGCCCCATGATGGTCGTGCCCGTCGCGGTGGCCAAGCCCAGCAGCAGCGAATTCATCGCCGCGCCGCAATAGCCGGTGCCCAACAGACATGCGATGGACCAGATGTCGGGCGCCAGAAAGCGCGGCAGGAACTCTGACACGCCAAGGCCCGCCCCGCCGCGCAGCTCGAACGCGCGGATCAGGATAAAGCTCATGGGGTAGAACACGAATACCCCGACCAGCGCGACGATTGCGCCGACCATGCCGGTAATGAACACATCGCCCCGTCCGCGTCCAAGCCCGGAAATTCCCGTGGTCAAGATGAACAACAGCGCCGCCGCGACCAGCAATGCGCCCGCGCCCATTCCCGGTTGGGTCAGCCCGTCCAAAGCCTCGAACCGGGCGCGGTTGCCAAGGATAGCCAGCCCCTGCCCGGCCATCAGCAACAGACCAAGCGCACCACTGACAACAAGGGCGCGGGCCAGCGCCAGGCCGCGCGTCGTTGCCAGCGCAAGCGCCGCACCCAACAGCCCGATTACCGGCGCAAGCAACCATGCATGCCCCCCCAGCGCCCAGACAAGCGCCGGGCGCGCATCGGCAGACCATGCCTGTAGCCAGCCGAAGGACCAGAACCCGCCGGGGACCATGTACCAGGGCAAAACAGCATAAGCCGCCAGCCCGATCAGAAGCCATAGCTTCGCCGTGCGTTGCATCGTGTTCATCCTGCGTGAAAGCAAGACCCGCGCCATTTCGGCGCGGGTCGTTCTGGCGTCAGTCGATCACTCGAAATTGCCGCCCTTGGATTTCACCTCGCCTTCCCAGCGGGCCAGCAGGCGCTCGCGGGTTTCCGACGCGCCATAGGTTGCGAAATCATAGTCGATCAGCTTGACAGAGGTCATATCCGGCGCATCCGGGTCGGTGGCAGAGGCCGGGTGCGACGGAATGTTGAACACGCCCACCTCCAGCCCGCGCGACTGCGCGTCTGGGCTGATGACATACTCGACCCAGGCTTTCGCGGCCTCCATATGGGGCGTGCCGTTGATAACACTGACTGCACCGACCTCGTAGCCCGTGCCTTCGCAGGGAGAGACGATCTCGACCGGGAAGCCCTGCTTCTTCAGGTTGACCATGTCATGCATGAAGCCCACTGCAATGGTGGTTTCCCCACGCGCAGCCATCTTGCCGGGCGCAGAGCCGGATTTCGTGTGCTGGTTCACATTGCTGCCGATATCGGCCAGCAGGGCAAAGGCTTCATCCTCTCCGAACAACTGCACAAGGGTTGCAAGCTGGGTGTAGGCGGTGCCCGACGATTGCGGGTTCGACACGGTCACTTCGCCCTTGTAATCGGGCTTGGCCAGATCGCGCCAGCAGGCCGGAGCGGGCAAGCCCTTTTCGGCCAGAACCTCTGTGTTGTAAAGCATACCCAGAAGGCCCACATGCACGCCGATGGCGCGGCCTTCAGACATATCGGCCATGTTCTGCGCCCAGCCCAACAGGCCAGACGTGTCTACGCCAGACGGGGTGCTCAGACCCTCATTGGCGGCAATCAGATGCGGGTCGCCCGTGCCGCCCCACCAGACATCGACCTTCGGGTTGCCGGCCTCGGCGCGGACCTGTGCCAGAACCTCGCCGGTGGATTTACGCACCATGGCCACATCGATGCCGGTATCGATCTTGAAATTTTGGGCCATCAGGTCGCACCAAGACTGTTCGTTGGAACATACGACGTTCAGGCTTTGCGCTTGGGCCGCACCTGCGGCGACCAAGGCAGTAGACAGCGCAATCGCGCTGATGCTGGATAATTTCATGTAACTCTCCTCCCGAATTGACCGCCTCTCTCTTGCGGCGGTGCAGTCGAACTGTTCCACAGACGTGGCTATGGGACGAGACACGGCAGGTTAACAACCTGTCATCAGGGCAGCGAAATGATGAACAATATTACAAAACACCCGCAAGCTTGTCATTCTGCGCATACGATCCCGATTGCGGTGCGCGTCAGTTGCGACAAGATAGGCGCAGGAGGATCGGGCGCGATGGAGGAGACGTCCACGAATTGGGGTGCACAGGCCACCACCTGTGACCCGGCGGTGCCGGGCGGTCCTGTCGTTGCAATCATTGATGACGACCCGGACTTGCGGCGCAGTGTTGCCGAATTGCTGGCCGAGAACGGCTTTACCCCGCTGCCCTTGGCAGACGGGGCGTCTTTCATGGCACTGGGGCCGCGCCCGCGCGTTGATCTGGCGCTGATCGACCTGCGATTGAGCGGCGAGAATGGGTTGACCCTTGCAATCCGCATCCGCGAGACCCTTGGGCTGCCCATCATGATGCTGACCGGGCGCGGCGACGAGATGGACAAGATCATCGGGCTGGAAACCGGCGCGGATGATTACATGATGAAACCCTTCAACCCACGCGAATTGCTGGCCCGCTTGCGCGCCGTGTTACGCCGCGCGGGCCATCCCGCGCTTCAGCCGACCGACCGTAGCGCCAGCACAATCCGCGCTTTCGGCCAGTTCCGGCTGGACCAAAGCCGCCGCGAATTGCTTGGTCCCGACGGGTCTGAAATTGCCTTGACCAATGCCGAGTATCGGTTGCTGGAGTATTTCCTGCGCCATCCCAACCGGGTTATCCCGCGCACCGAATTGTTGACCGAACTGGGCAATGACCTGTCGCAATACATGGACCGCACGATTGATGTGCTGATCCTGCGATTGCGCCGCAAGGTCGAACATGTGCCGTCAAAACCCGTGCATTTGCAGACCCGTCGCGGACAAGGCTATATATTCGTGACCGGACCTCAACCATGATGCGTCTGCCGTGGCGCTTGTCTGTTCGCGCCCGGTTGCTGGTGGCGCTTGGCGCCTTGGCGGTGGCGGTGCTGTGTGTCGGGTTGATCGCATGGGGGGCACTGACCCGCGGCAATGACAGGCTGGACCGGTTGCTGGGCGAAACCGTGTTGGGCGTGGACCGCGCCTTGACCTTGTCGCGCAAGGCCGCCGATCTTGCTACGCTCGCGCCCTATCTGCTGACCTTGGACAGCCCGTTCCGCATTGCGCAGGAAGGCCAGGAAGCAACCGAACTTGTTGAAGTCCTCAGCGCCGGTTTGCCCGCAGACCACGATCTGCAATACGCCTTGGTCCAGACCAAAGACGCGATCGCGGCTGTCGTGCGCGACAACTCTGCCCGCGCCGAATTGCGGGACCGAACCTTGCGCCTGAATGCAGAGCTTGCCACGCTGGAACGCGACTTCGCGGCGCTCTCGGCCCGGCCTGATGCGACACTCGCCAATCGTCAACGCGGGTTGTCTTTGCAAAGTGTCGCAGCCGCCCTTCTGGGTGCAGGACGCGCCGAGAACCTGATTGGCGTGGGGGAGTTTCAGCGCGAATATGTGCGGCTGACCAGCCGACTGGCGATGCTGCGCGACGATCCGGGGCTTGCCCGGCTGCGTCAGGTGGCCGAAGGCCCAAACGGGCTATTCGAATTGCGGCGGTTTGAGTTGGCACGCCAGATCGGGGCCGAAGCCGCGCTGGTGCGTATTCGCCAAGGTGCCGCTGCCGTCACCGCGCATGCCGCCGCCGTTACGCAAGACGCGCAAATGCTGATCGCGGCAGAGCGCGCAAGCACCACAACCGCGATCGCGCTGGCCAAATCCACCTTGCTGGCGGTGGTGGTCGCAAGTGCCGTGCTGGCATTGACAGCGGCCCTGTATGTGTCGGGCCATGTAACGGCCAATCTGCGCGCGATTTCCGATGCGATGATGCGCCTTGCCGGGGGCGACCGCCAGACACGCCTGCCACGCGGCGAAGGTCAGGGCGACGAGATCGGCAAGCTGTTTCATGCATTCCGGGCTTTCCGGGCCAATGCGCTGCGGCTGGACCGTTCGCACCGGCAAATGGAGCAACGCACAGCGCTTTATGAAAACATGATGGCCGGGATCAGCGACGGCGTGGCGATCCTGTCGGAACAAGGGCAGATCGTGGCGTATAATGAGCGACTGGCACCGCTTTTGCGGGTCGAGCCTGCACAGTTCGCAGACCGCCCGAAACTGGCCGAGGTCATCGAGTCCGCTGGCTGGCAAGACACCGACGGCCCCGCCGGATTGTCCAGCCTGTCTAGCGCCACCGGGTCGGTGATCGAATTACGGGAAAGCGCGCTGCCCGGTGGCGGGGCGGTGGTGCTGATCGCAGACGCCACAGAGCGCCGCCAGATGGAAGATCGTTTGCGCCAGATCCAGCGCATCGAAGCCTTGGGAAAGGTTTCGGGCGAAGTGGCGCATGATTTCGGCAATATCCTGTCGACCATCGCTGGCAACCTGCACATGATGGACACGGCCTCGCCCGCGCGCCAAGCCGCGCTGCGTCAGAGCATAAGTTCGGCGGTCGATCTGGGAGCATCGCTGACCGGGCGGCTTCTGGCTTTCGCGCGGCGTCAGCATCTGGAGCCCGAAACCGTTGACCTGCCGCTTTTGGTTGACGGCATCGCCGATCTGGTCGGATTCGCGCTGCGCGACGGGATAGAACTGGACATCTCTACCGGCGCGGCACCTTTGCCCGTGCGCGTAGACCCCGGCCAGATGGAGAGCGCCCTTCTGAACCTGTGCCTGAACGCGGGTCAGGCCATCACCGGCAAAGGCCGTGTCACGCTGAGCGTGCGGCAATCCGGCCCCAATGCGGTCATAGAGGTGGCCGATACCGGCGCAGGAATGGCGCCCGATGTGCTGGCGCATGCAATGGAACCCTTCTTTACCGCCCGCGCCGATGGCACCGGCACCGGGCTGGGGCTTGCCATGGTCTACGGGTTTATCGGCCAATCCGGGGGCGATGTGCAGATATCCTCTGAGCTGGGAAAAGGCACCACGGTCCGCCTGTCCCTGCCGCTTTGCACAGCACAGCAGATATCGGGCAACCTTGGCGATGTGCTGTTGGTAGAGGACAACCCCAAGGACCGCATTGCCGCACAGAAGCTGCTGGCCCCTATGGCGACCCGGCTGGAACTTGCCTGCGACGCACAGACCGCCCTGTCGGAGCTTGCAAAACCGTTTGACCTGATCATCACCGATCTGTCGCTGCATGGGCAGATCGCGGGATGGCAACTGGCCGAATTCGCCCTCACGCGTTGGCCCAATGTGCAGGCGATTGTCGTTTCAGGCCATCTGCCGCATAGCGACCCGCTCAGCGCGCAGTTTCCCGGACGGATCATCACCTTGCCCAAACCACTGACCTACGAAGCCCTACAGCGCGCATTGGCGCGTCTTACTGCGAAAGACTGGACACATGACACAGCTGCACTCCCCTGACCAATGCAGATCGGGGACGGGACTACCCGACATCGCGATGCCTGCGGCGCTTCTGTTCGATTGCGACGGAACATTGTTGCTGACGGGCGATCTGCATTTCAAGGCGATCTCGGACGCCCTCTTGCAGCAAGGGGCGCGGATGACCCGTGATTGGTATATGGCGCTGACGGGCATGGGGCGCGACGACCTGTTTGCGCGCTTCCGGTCCGAGCACCCGGTTGCACTGGATTTGCCCCGCGCCACGTCGGACAGTATTGCGCAAACGGTCCTGAACGCCGCAGCGGCGCGCGAAAACCCGACTGTCGTCAATTTGGCCCGCAAGGCGCATGGGCGTCTGCCGATGGCCGTGGTCACAAATAGCGAAGCGCCCATTGCCGAGGCCTTTTTGGCCGCTACCGGATTGCGCCACCTCTTCGACCTGGTAATTACCCGCGAAGACGCCCGCGACCCAAAACCTGCGCCCGATCTCTACCTGACCGCCGCCGCGCGACTTGGCGTCGCCCGTCAGGATTGCATCGTGCTGGAAGACAGCGCGGAAGGGCTGCATGCAGCAACCGCCTGTGGTATGCGCGGTTATGATGTGCGCCTTCCGGGGTGGCCGATGCAAGCCGATGCCTTGATCCAAACACTGGCCAGTTTGCCAATGCGCTGACAGCCGCGGGCGGTGATGCGCAATCAGGCAGGGGCGACCGACCAGACCGGATGGTGGGCAAAATATAAGCCGCCGCTTTCAAAACGCGGTGCGCCGCCCGTCCCGTTGGATCACATTGTTGCAAATGCAGACCGCTTTCGACACTATATTGACGTGGATTGGCACTGCCGAAATTCAGGTCAAGGTGTTGCGAGAAGGCAGAAGAGCAATGGCGGCGCGCAAGATCACGGCATTTCAGGCAGTGAAGCGCTGTGCGTTATTTTCCGGCCTCGACGATCGTATCGTTGAGAGCATTGCCGCCTGTTGTGTGCGTGTCCATGCAAAGGCGGGCCACATGCTATTTTCGCAAGGCGATCAGCCTGATGGGTTATACCTGATTGCAGAGGGACATGTTCGTGTCTGGCTTGGGGACGCCGAGGGCAATGAACTTACACTTGCGCTCTTGGGCGGCGGGGACGCTGTCGGCGAGATGGCATTGATTGACGGTCAGCCACGGTCCGCCAGCGCCTCTATCATCGGACCCGGGCAATTACTGTATCTGGATGCGCCCGATTTCGGACGTCTGCAAAAGCAAGAACCCGCGATCTCGCGCCACCTGGTAAAGTTGCTTGCAGAACGGCTTAGAGGGTCCAATGAGGCGCTGATCGAGGCCGCCTTCCTGCCCCTGCGTTCCCGACTGTGCCGAAAGCTGCTTGATCTTGCCCAGTCGCATGCCAAAGCTACGCCGACCGGCATGGTGTTTGATCGGGCCTTCTCGCAAGAGGAAATGGCCCGTATGCTGGGGGTCAGCCGAGAGGCGGTGAACCGGCAAATCATTGCCATGCGCCACGATGGCCACATCCGCAAGGTTGGCCGCCGGATCGAGATACCGGATATGGAACGGCTGGCGCGACTCAGCGAAATGCTGTGATCCCGGTCACAGCCGAGTTTTCAGAGCCGCGCTAAGGTTCCGGCGTTTGAAGCCAGAACGCTTGGATCCATGCATGCGCAGATTTAACAAAACCAGGGCCAATGATTGCGCCTTAAAGCCACGGCACGGCTGCGGCGCGGCGCAGGCACGACGACGTGTTTGCCGCGCCGATCTCCCGGTCCCCACGACATGACAAGCGCCGATCTGCTGCGCATTATCGCAGGTCTGCAAAGCAAGCATTTCGCGGCGGACTTCCTGTTGCAAACAAAGCGGATGCGCAACGAGAAGGGGCGCTACGGTTACGCCGGTGGCGTCTGGCATGGGCTTGTCCATGTCGCGGGAAGTGCGCTTATCCTGCTGCCAGTGATGGGCTTCAGCTCACCTATTGTCGCGGTTCTGGTCGGTGAAGGGCTTGCGCATTATCATATTGACTGGGCCAAAGAGCGGATTGTCCGCCGTCGAAGCCTTGGGGTGCAGTCGAACGACTTCTGGCGGCTCTTCGGTCTGGATCAGCTTGCCCACCAGCTCACTTATCTGGTGATGGTGTTCGTGTTGGTTGCGTAATCTGGGGATAACTCTGATCTGAAGGAACAAAACGTGTTAGGCTGGACAGTCAGACGGCGGCAAGCAGAGGACGGCACAACCTTTGCAAAAGGGGCAAGAGGGACATGAACGACATAGGCGACGAGGGTCTGTCGGGATTTGTCCCGGAGCGGTTTCGGCTGGCACAAGGCACAACAGAGCCATGGCGCGCATCGGGAACAGGCAGCGCGCTATTCTGCGATGTTGCGGGGTTCAATGAAACATCTGAACGCCTTTTGGCCGCGCATGGACGGCGTGTCGGGGCTGAACGCCTGCATGAGTTACTTGGAGAACAGCTTGGAGGTGTCATCCGAATGGGAGCGCAGCACCGCGGCACGGTGATCGCGCATGCCGGGGACGCACTGACCCTTTGGTTCGATGCAGAGGATTACGGGGGCGACGCAACCGCGGCAAGACAGGCCTCTGCCTGCGCGCTCGCACTCGCCAAGCCTTTTTCTTACATGGGCACTCGGCTTCGTCTGACCATCGCCAGCGGTCTGCTAAAGCAGAACCTTGTGGGCGACCCGATACATGGCCGGCTTGAAATTGCGGGCGGTCCGGTCATGACCCGGTTGGCCGAACTCGACCACCTGCCAAGGAGGGCCGACCTGCCGATACTTGTCTGCGCGCGGACGCAAACGCTTCTTCAACCAAGCGGCGCAAAGGTGATCGAGCTGCCGCAGGCGCATGCCGGAATACTCAACGCGGTGTCGGCTGACCCTGTAAGCCCGCGCCCCTTGCGACCCGTCGATACTGAAACCGCGCTGGCCTGGATCCCCAGTTCCGCGCGGGCAATGCTCAGGCGTGCCGCGACCTTGGGCACGTTGGGCGAAATGGCAGAGATCCGCACGCTGACCGCCCTTTTCCTGCAAATCATGGACCCTGCGAAGGCTGAAAACGCGATGCAGGCTGCGGCACGCGCAGTTCGAGAGACCCAATGGGCGGTCCAAACGCGTGGCGGCACTGTCCTTAACGTCAACACGGACGCCAAGGGAACCTATATTTCCTGCATCTTCGGGGCGCCCGTCGCGCATGAGGACGACACATTGCGCGCCTTCGAGGCGGCGGCCGATCTGCTTGAGCAAGGACGCCGTGCATCTGTGGAGATGCGCATCGGGCTGGCTCGGGGCGCAACGCTGGTCGGGGTTGTCGGTGACGCGCGGTGCTGGCGCTACGACGCCATTGGAAACACAATGAACCGCGCGGCCCTGATGATGACGCAGGCTGCACCCGGAACCCTGCGCGCCGCCGAGGAAATTGCGGCGCTGGTGCCAGAAGGCATCCAAGCCCAGACGGACCACCGCAAGCCCCAGCCCGGCAATACGCGCCATGGCACGATGCCCCCGCAGTGCGGGACGCAAAGCGCGCTATTCGAGCGCACAGGCGAACTGGACGCCTTGTGCGATGTGATCTCGCAAGACGCTCCCCTGCCCCGGCTGGCCATTATCAAGGCCGATCCGGGCCACGGAAAAACCGCCTTGCTGGAGGGTGTCCGGCACAGGGCAGAGGCCGATGGCCGCGTCTGGCTGGCCGCAGGCGGACAGGAATCCGAGCGTAAAAATGAATCGCCCCGGTTTCACCGGAGACCTATAGCTTCATTTCACGCGACCATATCGAGCACGTCGTGCTGTGCATAGAAGTTCTCTTCAGCCTCTGCTGGCGGGATGTTTCCGATGGGGCCAAGCAGGCGCCGGTTGTTGAACCAGTCGACCCAGCCGAGGGTAGCCATTTCC
>NZ_JALZWP010000007.1 GCF_023336755.1 Roseinatronobacter domitianus
CGAAATGTCCGGGAATGGTTTGCCGCCCGCAACCATTTCGCCATAATGTTCGAGGATCGCTTCAATGCGTAACCGTATCTGAAACCCGCATGGGCCAGACCAGATACACAAAGTTCATGACACTCCCGACATAATGTCTGATGCTCTGCACCGACAGCCCGTCACCTGCTTCCGCCCAGATTTCCTGAACGAGTTTCGACATATGCCGACCAACCTTGCGCCCGAGGATCTTGGAGGCCGGCTCACGGAGATCCGGAAACAGAAGGCCGCCTCCGCGAACCTTTGCGGCACCAACAACATCAAGGAGACCGAGGTCAATCAGATCGTTGTGCACAGGTACCCGCCGTCTTGAGGCGACGGTCTTGAGGCGACGGTCGTCGGTTTCCATGATATCGAAGAAGACGACACCATCCTCTTCACGGATGTAGTCCACCCCGATCCCGGCGATTTCTTCACGCCGCATGCCCGTATATGCGGCAATAAGGGGCACCCAATACAGCCCGCTGGTCCGGCGCACGTCGAGCGGGGGCAGGCTGCGGCCCGAACCAGAGTCAGTCCAGTAACGATGGACGAATAGCCTCTTCAGTTCATTCAGCATGAAAGTCCTCTTTTTGTCACGTTGACGTACCTTTTCTTTTCGTCTGAGGCTGCTGGGGTCCAGCCTGGGATGAAGTTCGAAACCTTCGGACTTGGCGGCAGCAACGAGGGCGCTTGCGTGGTCGACGTACCGATTGACCGTTCCGACGGACAGGCCCACCTTGTCTTTTGGGAGCGTTGCGGCCTTCGCTAGGATCGTTTCCAGCGGCAGGGTGTGATCCAAGGGGGATTTTCCGAACGATTTTGGTAGCTTGTACAATGTCGAGCGGAAATGTACGAAATCTGGCTGAAGCAGGGTCCGGATATCTGTTTTCCCGGTAACCCGCTGAAGAAGCGTACCAAAAGCTTTATATTGGCGCGCTGTCTTGTCCTCCAACCCCTCCTCGGCGTTTCGCTTGAACTCCAGCATGCGCGCGATCACAGCATCGATAGAAGGGTCAAGCTGAAGGGACGCAGGTTCGGGCATTGGGACCTCAACTTGAAGGTTCGGGACCTCCACCGGCTGAAGCACCGCCATGCCCGGTAGGGCACCAGCAGCGTCTGGCCGCGGCGCGTCTGTTCGCTGCCCTTCGGAAGAAAACACCCCCCGGGCCGGGTCGAACTGACTCAATACTTCGGACGCCAGTGACCGCGCAGGCGGTATCGCCTCCACGGCCATGGCTGCGCGCATTCCCTCAATGTGAAGTTCGAGCAGTTGGGCCTGTTCACGAGGTCCATTGATCCGACGACCATTCACCTCTTCAAATACCGCTGCACGGTGATCTGCGCCGACATGGCTCCGCAAGATGGGCCCGAAGTTGGAATCCAAGACCAGCCGGAGCATGGCCACCTCGGCACGCGTACGGCCTGCGGCCATCATCTCTTGCTCGACCCGGTCCGAGATCGTCGCGCCGATCCCTTGTTCCGCCAGAATGTCCCAAGCCTCCTTCGTGCCCGAGACAATCTGGCGTTCAATTTCGCAGGGCGGCGATCCGTATCGGAATCGGAGATCCCCTCGTAGGTCATGCTGTGCCGTCACATGGGTTTTCACCACATGCTGCAAATACTGCCGTGCCTCAGCCAGTGTAATTCTATCCTGTTCAAGGGCCGCGATCATCGGCTCACTCTCCGCGCTTAACACACGGGATAATATAGTCGCACGAACCCGGTCTGTGGTACGCAAAGACACCCTAAGGTCGCAGATAGTTGTGGATTGAGGGCGGACCTTGCGTCGCCAGTAATAAACGCCGTCTCGGCGGGTGAGATGAGGAAGAGCGGTCATCTTCGGGCTCCGAATGGGAGACCGACGCGCTTTTCACCGCCGCAGCGGTGTCACAGTCTGGTGTCACAGTAACGGACCCCCGAAGGGGAACGCTAATGAGATCAGATACTTAGGAAAATATTGGCTCCGGCGGTAGGGATCGAACCTACGACCAATTGATTAACAGTCAACTGCTCTACCGCTGAGCTACGCCGGACCATGACCGCGCTATAGCAACTGCGTTTCAGAGCGTCCAGTGGGATTTTGAAGATTTTCTCATCTTGCGCTCATGCGGGTGAAAATGGCCCTCGGACACAGCTCCGGGGTTGCGGTTACTTCGGCGCGGGCGTGCAGGTCCGCGAGGTGGGCAAAGACATTGCGGGCAGCGGCCTTATGCAGAGCCGATGGCGTGGCGTTATAGATTTTCGTCACCAGGGTGGCGATATCGGCCCGTCCTTGGTCCAACTCACGCAATATAGCGTCTTCGCGTGCGCGGCGATGGGCAACAAGTTCGGCAAGCCGCGCGCGCGGTTGCTCGATGATCGCGCCGTGTCCCGGATGGAAGAGCCGGGCTTCAACCCCCTGCAACTGGGCAAGCGATCGCATGTAGCTGCCCATATCGCCATCCGGGGGCGACACAAGCGAGGGCGCCCAGCCCATGACATGATCGCCGGTAAACAGGTGGTCCCGCCATAGGAAACACATGTGATTCCCCATATGGCCGGGGGTCCAAAGCGCGGTCACGGCTTCGGAGCCAAGCGGCATGCTTTGCCCGTCTTGCAGGCTGACATGGGGTTTGAACCCATGGTCCACACCCTCGCCACCGCCGATATCCGCACGGTCGGCCAGCGCGTTCATCTGCGCGGTTCGGCCCGCCCGGCTGTCGCCATAGGCCAGAATTGGTGCGCCGGTCGCGGCGGATAATCGCGGAGCCAATGGCGAATGGTCCATATGACTATGCGTCACGAGGATGCTGGTCACACGCCGCGGTCCTATCGTGTCCAGCAACTGTGCTAGGTGCGCGGGATCGTCCGGGCCGGGGTCGATGACGGTGACTTCGGTTGCGCCCAGAATATAGCTGTTGGTTCCGTCTGCCGTCATGGGGGACGGGTTTTCAGCGCGGATGAGGGTCAGGTCGCGGTCAAGCTGGGCAATCAGGGTCATGGGCCGAAATTACCCCGGTGCGATGACGCTGTATAGCGTATAAGCTAGCACGCATATGATGAACGGAGCCACCGTGAAAGCACAGCTCAAATCCTTTTTGCCCCGCAGTTTTTTCGGGCGTGCAGTGTTGATTTTGGTGGTGCCGATCATCGTCATCCAGATTGTCCTGTCGATTGTCTTTGTGCAGCGGCATTATGAACGCGTTACACAGCAGATGACTGAAACCGTGTTGCAGGCCGTGGGCGTGGTGATTGAACAGGCCGATGCTGCGCCGGGTGAACGCACGGCATTTGCGACCGGGACGGGGCTTGCCTCAGCTTTGGGTTTGCAGGTGCAGATCCTTGAGGACGCGCCGCGCATACCCGCCAGCCACGCCGCTTGGTATGATCTGGCAGGTCGCGAGATATTGGATGTGTTGCAAGCGCGTGCACCGGGGTATCTGGGCGCGGTCCTGCGCCGTGATCCAATCGATAGCGCTGTCCTGTGGGTGGATATCGACGCGGGCACGCTGGAGGTTTCCATTCCGCGCGATCGCTTGGCGCCGACAAACCCGCATCAGCTTTTGGTGATCGTTTTTCTGGCCTCTGTGGTTCTTATCCTGATGGCGCTGCAATATTTGCGTTTGCAAATCCGCCCTATCAGGCGGCTTGGAGCTGCGGCAGAGGCCTATGGTCGTGGCCAGTCCTTGCCGTTTCGAGCCTCTGGCGCGCGTGAAATTCGGGCAGCGGGGTTGGCCTTTATCGACATGCGCAACCGGATCGAGCGGCAGAATTCCCAGCGCAAACTGATGCTGTCAGGTCTGGGCCATGATATGCGCACGCCGCTCACGCGGATGCGTCTGGTGTTGTCCATGTCGGACCCAACGGAGGATACGGCCGCGCTTGACGCTGAAATCACCGACCTCGAGAAGCTGCTGAACTCGTTCCTGGATTATTCGCGCGGAGAAAACTACGCGCAGGAGGGGCGGTTCGATCCCTCTGCGATCTTGTCCGACCTCGTGGCGCGCTATCGCGCGGCGGGTCGGCAGATAGAAATGCAGGTTGCGCCCGGTGTGCCCCGCGATCTGCGGTTGCGCGAAGGTCAGTTGGAACGCGTGCTTGATAACATTCTTGGCAACGCGCTGGATTACGGCAAACAGGCGCGTGTTGCCATGTTCACGCATGCGGCTTCGCTGGTCATCACGATAGAGGATGACGGCCCCGGCATTGCGCCTGCGGACCGCCAGCGCGCCCGCGAACCCTTTGTCCGGCTCGACAGCGCCCGCAACCTGGATGTCGGTGCGCATGTCGGTCTGGGGCTGGCCATTGCGGATGACGTGATGCGCGTGCATGGCGGTCGTCTGGAACTGGATGACAGCCCGGCCTTGGGCGGGTTGCTGGTGCGGTTGATCTTGCCGCTCAGCCGCCAAGCCTGACGCCAGCGCGGGATTCACAACCCATAAATATTGGCGAATTTCGTGTCCAGATAGGCCAGCAACGGCGCTTCATCCGGGCGCGCGCCGCCGCAGGCGTGGGTGATGGTTGCGACAGAGGGGCGCAGGCCACCATGGCGCTGCACACGGTCGGCCAGCCAATCCGTGGCGGGTGCCAGATCGCCTTCGGACAAGCGCGCGTCCAGATCGGGAATATCCGCACGCAATGCTTGGTGCAGACATCCGGCATAGATATTCCCAAGCGCATAGGTGGGGAAGTATCCAAACAGCCCGACCGACCAATGCACATCTTGCAAAACCCCATTCGAGGGCCGGTCAACCTTATACCCGAAATCGGCTGCGAAACGGGTGTTCCAAGCCTCTTCCAGATCGGCGGGGGCGAGGGTGCCCGCAATCAGGGCGCGTTCCAGATCGAAGCGTAGCATGATGTGCAGATTATACTGAACCTCATCCGATTCGGTGCGGATATAGCCCTTGTGAACGCGGTTCACGGCAGCATGAAACGCATCTGCGCTGTCAATGTTCACTGCGCCGAATTCGGCCTGCATCGCACCAAACAGCCAACCTGTGAACGCACGCGAGCGGCCAAGCTGGTTTTCATAAATCCGGCTCTGGCTTTCATGCACGCCCATCGACACGCCATGCCCCAAGGGGGTTAACGCATAGTCGGGGCTGATATTCTGCTCATAGGTGGCGTGGCCCACCTCGTGCAGGGTGGAATACAGGCAGTTGAACGGATCGCTTTCGACGACCCGCGTTGTAATGCGCACATCCGCGCCTGATCCGCTGGAAAACGGATGCACAGCCAGATCAATACGACCCCGGTTGAAATCATATCCGAAGCGCCGCGCAAGGTCGTTTGCCAGCCGCAATTGAGCCTCTTGGGGGAAGTGGCCTTGCAGGGCAGGGGGTGTCGGCGCGCCCAGAATACGGTCGCGCAAATCGACCAGCCGAGGGCGCATTCGGTCAAAGATCGCGCCGACCTGTGCCGCGGAACTGCCCGGCTCATAATCCTGCATCAGCGCGTCATAGGCGTCACCGCCTTGGGCGATGGCTTGGCCTTCCTCGCGGCGCAGGGTGACGACCTGCTCCAGCCAGGGCAGAAAGGCGGCCACGTCATCGGCGGCGCGCGCGTCTTCCCATGCGGTTTGTGCCAGCGCGGTCACGCGGGCCAATTCCGACGCCAGACGCGCGGGAACGCGAATGTTGCGCAGATAGTCGCGCTGTGCCTCTCGCAGGATAGCGGCGCCCGTCTCATCAGGGGCATCGGCTGCGTCCAACAAGGCGCCCAGGCGCGGATCGGTGCGGCGGGCATGCAGCAGGTCTTCGATCGCTGCCATTTCCTCGGCGCGCTGCTCATTCGCACCGCGTGGCATGACGGTTTGCTGATCCCAGCCCAAGCGGCCAGCCACTTCGCCCAAGGCGGCGGTTTGGCGCAGATGCGCGCGCAGGTCATCATAGGCGCTCATGCTTTTGCCCCGCGCAAGCTGTCAAAACGTGGATATTGCGACACGTGGCGCGCGCGGATAATCAGCACCCAAAGCAGCACGGCAGTGGCCTGATGGGCAATCCCAAGCTGCCAAGGGGCGGCATAGATGACCGTCACAATGCCAAGGATGATCTGCCCCAACACCACCAGCCCCACCGCATTGAACGCAAATCGTGTGGCCCCATGCGCCGATTTACGCCCGCGCAGCCATACAACCAGCGCGAACACGGCCAGCAAGTAGCCCGCAACCCGGTGCACGAATTGCGCCATGGCCGGGTTTTCGAAGAAGTTCTGCCAGATCGGGACCATGTCCAGCGCCTCTGGCGGGAAGAACACACCGTTCATCATCGGCCAATCGGTATAGCCGCGCCCGGCGTCAATGCCCGCGACCAGCGCGCCCAGCAGGATTTGCAGGAATGTGAAGTGCATCAGCCCGGTAGAAAGCGAGAACAGCTTGCCTTCGCGCGCGCGTCGCGCCTTCAGCAACTCTGCCTCTGGTCGGTTCAGCAAGAACGTATACCACGCGATGAAGCCAAGGATGACAAAGGCCAACCCCAGATGTGTCGCCAGCCGGTAGCTTGCAACCGATACCATGCCTTCATTCAGGCCAGATGCGACCATCCACCAGCCGATTGCCCCCTGAGTGCCGCCCAATGCGCCCAAGAGCAGCAGGCGAGGTGTCCAGCCGGTCGGGATGCGCTTGGTCAGCCAGAAGGCCAGAAAGCCCACCGCCCAGACCAGCCCGATCACGCGGCCAAGCTGGCGATGCCCCCATTCCCACCAGTAAATGACCTGAAATTCCGACAGGCTCATGCCTTGGTTCATCAGGCGGTATTGGTCGATCTGGCGATATTTGTCGAATTCAGCGGCCCAATCTTCTGCCGTCAGGGGCGGCAAAGCCCCAGTCACGGGCCGCCATTCGGTAATCGACAACCCGCTATCGGTCAGCCGCGTCATGCCGCCTACGGCGATCATAACACAGACCAGCGCGAACAGCACCATCAGCCACAGCCGGATCGCCCCGCGCGCGCCTTTGCGGCTGCGGTCGATAACACCCCCCTGGGGTGCGGCCTGTGCCTGTTTGCTGTCGCTGACCTCTTGGAATATCGCGCGTTTTGCGGCCATGTGCGGGCTCCTGCTATGTGCGGCGCAAGCTAGTGCGCGCGCGTGCCTTGTTCAAGCGTCAGTCCGTGTCGCGGGTGCGGGCCATATGCCGCAATATGCCGTGCAATGTCTGCACATCGGCGCGCGTTAGCGGCAGGCGACCCCACATGTTGCGCAGGGTCAGCTTCATGCTGGCGGCCTTGGCAGAGGGAAAGAAGAACCCGGTCTGACCAAGCTGGGTTTCGACATGGTCGCCCAGCTTCTCGCGCTCTAGCCCGGTGGCAAATTCCGTGCCTGCCATCGCGTGCACTTCTGGCGGTGTGTCGGTGGTTTGGCGCAGGAATTCATAGGCCACCAGCAACACGCATTGCGCCAGGTTCAAAGAGTAGAAGGCCGGATTCACCGGCACTGTGATGATGGCATTGGCGCGCGCCACGTCCTCGTTTTCCAGCCCAGAGCGTTCCGCCCCGAACAGCACCGCCACGCGCTTGCCTGCCGCTGTCATCGCGCGGGCTTCGGCCATGGCGCGTTCGGGCGTCAGCACCGGCTTGGTAATGCCGCGCCCGCGCGCGGTGGTGGCATAGACATAGTCGCAATCGGCCACGGCGCTGGGCAGGTCATCGAACAGCCCCGCGCGATCCAGCACGGGCGACGCGCCAGAGGCCAGCGCCACCGCATCCGGGTTCGGCCAGCCATCGCGCGGTGCAACGACTCGCATCCGCGCGCATCCGAAATTCAGCATGGCGCGGGCTGCGGCCCCGATATTGCGCCCCATCTGCGGGCGCACCAGCACCATCAGCGGGGTGTTTTGCTCGAAAATAGCGTCGTCTTGAGGGGTCATGCGGCGTCCTAGCGGAGTTTGTCCTGCCATAGCCTTGCACAAGCGCCCTCGCAAGTCGGGCGCGCTTGTTTCCGGGCGGCGCGCGGTCTAGAAGGCGCGCAGCCCCTGCATGAAAGATCTCGCCATGGCCGAGGATACACCCCAGCTTTACCTTGTCACGCCCCCCAGCTTCGAGTTGGAGAGCTTCGCGCCGCAACTGGCCCGCATTCTGGACGCGCAGGAGGTCGCTTGCCTGCGTCTGCACATGGCCACCCAAGACGAAGATGCGATTTTGCGCGCGGGCGATGCGTTGCGCGAATTGGCGCATGCCCGCGACATCCCGCTGGTGATTGCCGATCATGTGCTGATGGTCGAACGCCTTGGTCTGGACGGGGTGCACCTGTCCGACCCCGGCACCGGCATCCGCAAATTGCGTGACACGATGGGCGCCGATGCGATCATCGGTGCGCATTGCGGGAACCTGCGCCACGACGGCATGGCCGCCGGAGAGGCTGGCGCGGATTACATCTCTTTCGGCCCGGTGGGCGAGACGCTGCTGGGCGATGGCGCCCACGCAGAACGCGAATTGTTCGAATGGTGGTCTGAACTGATCGAGGTGCCCGTTGTCGCCGAAGGCGCGCTGACCCCCGAACTGATCGAGAGCCTTGCGCCGGTTACGGATTTCTTCGCCATTGGCGCAGAAATCTGGAAAGAGGAAGACCCGCTGGCACGCCTGCGGGCGCTGATCGCAGCTTTGGGCTAGAGCATACCGCGCAAAACCGGAAACCGGTTTTGCGCAAAAGCCACGCTAGGCAGCATTGGTCAACGGCAAGCGCCGCGCGACCAGTTCCGCCCAATAGGCGCACCCGGCTGGTATGGCGTCATCGTTGAAATTATATTCCGGGTGATGCACATCGGCGCTGTCGCCATTGCCGACAAGGATATACGCGCCGGGGCGTTCTTCCAGCATATAGGCGAAATCCTCGCCGCCCATGACAAGGGGCGCATCTGCACAGTCACCGGCGACCGCACGCGCAGCCTCGGCAGCGTATTCGGTTTCCGCGCTGGTATTCACCATCACCGGATAGCCGCGCATGTAATTGACCCACGCGCTTGCGCCATAGGCTTGGGCGGTCAATTCGGCCAGCTTGGGCAAGCGGTCTTCGGCCAAAGCACGCATCTCGGGCGATAAGGTTCGTATTGTGCCGCGCAAGGTCACATGTTGCGGGATCACATTGAACGCCTGCGATTCGGTCGCGAAAGACGTGACAGAGACCACCATTTCCTGAGTTGGGTCCGCGTTGCGGCTGACAATGCTTTGCAGCGCCAGAACGATATGCGCCGCGACAACCGTTGTATCCACGCAGTGATGGGGTTTCGCCGCATGGCCCCCGCGCCCTTCAACCGCAATTTCGAATTGGTCGGTGGCGGCAAAGAAAGGACCGGGGCGGATGGCGAAAGTTCCGGTCGGCACGCCGGGCCAGTTGTGCATCCCGTAAACTTCGGTAATGCCAAACCGTTCCATCAAACCGTCTTTGCACATTTCACGCCCGCCACCGCCGCCTTCTTCGGCGGGTTGGAAGATGACGGCCACGGTTCCGTCGAAAGCGCGTGTTTCGGCCAGATATTGGGCGGCACCCAGCAACATTGCGGTGTGCCCGTCATGGCCGCAAGCGTGCATTTTACCCGGCTCGGCCGACGCATAGGGCAGCCCGGTTGCTTCATGGATTGGCAGCGCATCCATATCCGCGCGCAGGCCGATGCAGCGGCCCGGTCCGTTGCGCCCATGGATTACCCCGACCACGCCGGTGCGTCCGATAGCTGTTTCCACGCTGTCGCAGCCGATCGCGCGCAGTTGCTCTGCCACGATGCTGCTGGTGCGATGGCAGTCGAACAGAATTTCCGGATGCGCGTGAAAATCCCGGCGGAGCGCGGTAATCTGTGGCAAAAGCGCAGTAATTCTGTCTGGAACCTGCATAGTTTTCCTATCCTTGTCTGGACCCTTCACAAGAATAATCGCAAGCTGCGTTTGTATTGGTTGTAAAGGTTCTTTGAACGTGACGATGCCACACCCTGAAGTGACACACCAGCCGTCGCCGTCAAGCATTGCGGTCGGGTCTGAACAAGTCTGGCCTGAACACGCGGCACCGGTAATCGTCTTCGGTGCGCTGCGGTCGGGCACGACATTGTTGCGGCTGATGCTGAATGCGCATCCCGACCTGAACAACCCCGGAGAGGTTGATTTTCTGACGGACCACATCCGGCGCGCGCCCGACGCGCCGACGGGCTGGCGCTATGATCTGGCTGCCTTGCGGGCGGATCGCATGTTTCGCGCCCAACAAATCGAGATTCCAGACGGGCTGGATGGGCTGGACCTGACTCATGCCTTGTTGCAAAGGCTGGCGGCCAAGAAGGCGCGCGGTTTGCTCTGCGTCAGCATGCACCGCGATCTGCCATTGGCGGTCGAGTTGTTGCCCGGCACGCGGGTGGTTCACCTGTTGCGCGATCCGCGTGATGTCGCGCGCTCCAGCGTCGACATGGGATGGGCCGGAACACTTTACCACGCCAGCGACCATTGGGTGCGCTCGGAGCTGGAGTGGGACCGCTGCAGGGAAACGCTACGCCCGCAGGACTGGGTCGAATTGCATTTCGAGGCTTTGATGGATGCGCCTGAAGTCGAGTTGGCGCGGATATGCGATTTTCTGGGCGTCCCCTATTCCAGCACGATGCTCACCTATCCGGAGCATTCGACCTATGCCGCGCCCAACCCAAAGATTGTGCGTCAATGGGTGCATGGTTGCGCGTCACAAGATATCAAAGATCTTGAAGGCAAGATCGCCCCGTTAATGACAGCGCGCGGATACCAGCCCAGTGCCGCCCCGACGCAGGCTCCCGATCGTGTCCGGCGCGTTCGACTGGCGTTGCGGCATAAGTTTGGCACCTGGGCTTTCGGGGTGCGCAATTACGGGGCAGTGCCGTTTTTCGGTGCGCGGATTTCCAGTAAGTTGCGTCTGACTGGCTTGCAGCGCCATTTCCAACGGCGAATCGACGCGCAGATCCGACGAATGTTGCGCTAAAGTATGTGTCGCAAAGCGCAAACTGCTTCTGCACAAAAAGACATGCGCTCACAAAGGGTCAAAGCCTTTAGCATGACGGCGAATGAACCTGGCGTGCATGCAATGGGTGCATGGATCTTTAGCCTGTCACAAACTCATCGGCGCGGTAGCCCTGAATATACAAGAGCGCGGTCAAATCACCGTGGTTAATGCGGATGTCGCATTGCGCGGCAACGCTGGGTTTTGCATGCAGGGCCACGCCCGCGCCTGCCATGCCCAACATACCAAGGTCGTTCGCGCCGTCGCCTACGGCGATCACCTCGTATGGCGAAATGCCAAGCCGTGCCGAGATGTCCTGAAGGGCTGCGACCTTGGCCTCGCGCCCAAGAATGGGCTCTGCGACGGTGCCTGCCAGCTTTCCATCGGTGATATGCAGCGTATTCGCGCGGTGCTCGTCGAAACCGAGTGCGTCCGCGACATGCGCAGTAAATGCTGTGAACCCCCCAGACACAAGCGCGGCATATCCGCCATGCGCCTTCATCGTGGCGATCAATTCGCGCCCGCCGGGGGTGAAGGTTATGCGCTCTGCAAGAACCTTGGCGATTGCGCTCTCGGGCAGGTCGAGTAGGAGTGCGACCCGTTCGCGCAGGGCGTCCTCGAACTCCAGCTCGCCATTCATGGCGCGGGCTGTAATTCCGGCGACATGCGCGCCGACGCCCGCGTCATCGGCCAATTCGTCAATGCATTCCTGCCCGATCATGGTGCTGTCCATATCGGCCAGCAGCATCATCTTGCGCCGCCCATGCGCGGGGCGCAAAACCATGTCGATGCCCATCGCTTGCAGGTCGTCCCAGACTTGCCAGCGATTCGCGGGCACTTCTTCGAGGGGGAACTCTGCGGCGATGTCGGGGTTCAGCCATTCCGCGACGCCGCCGCCCCATGCGTTGCGCAGCGATTCGACTGTGGCCGCGGTCAGATTGGCGGCGATGGGGTTTGCAAGCAGCGTGACGACATACATTGGCAATTCTCTCTCACGGTGGGGCGGGTCGCTTTCGCGCGCTCAAGCGGCGCTTTAGAGCAAAAGTTTTGCTTGCGCCAGCCCGGCAACGGGCGTAATGGCGACAGCGGGACACCCTTCCCCAACGAAGGGCACATATCTGGAAGGATACCATGACGAACCCCGTTCAACCGGCCCAGCGCCCGGTCAATCCGCGCTTTTCTTCTGGCCCCTGCGCCAAAATTCCCACATTCGATCTGGCTAAACTTGCCGACGCGCCCTTGGGCCGGTCGCACCGTGCCGCCGTGGGCAAAGCCAAGCTGAAAGCCGCCATTGATGGCACCCGCGAAATCTTGGGCGTGCCCGATGATTACCGCATCGGCATCGTTCCCGCATCCGACACCGGCGCCGTGGAAATGGCGATGTGGTCGCTGCTGGGCGAACGCAAGACCACGATGGTCGCCTGGGAAAGCTTCGGCGCAGGCTGGGTGACGGACGCGGTGAAACAGCTGAAGCTGGACGCCGAGGTCAAGACAGCCGATTACGGCCAGATCGTCGATATGGCCGCCATCGACTATAACACCGACGTGGTGTTCACCTGGAACGGCACCACCTCGGGCGTGCGCATGCCGCATGGCGACATGATCCCGGCGGACCGCGAAGGTCTGACCATTTGCGACGCGACTTCTGCGGCCTTCGCGATGGACCTGCCCTGGGACAAGCTGGATGTCGTGACCTTCTCTTGGCAAAAGGTGATGGGCGGCGAAGCTGCGCATGGGATGCTGATCCTGAGCCCCCGTGCCGTGGAACGGCTGGAAAGCTACACGCCCGCATGGCCGCTTCCCAAGATTTTCCGCCTGACCAAAGGTGGCAAGCTGATCGACGGTATTTTCAAGGGTGAAACGATCAACACGCCGTCGATGCTGGCTGTCGAAGATTACCTGCTGGCGCTGGACTGGGCGCGCGATCTTGGCGGGCTCTCCGCGCTGATCGCACGTTGCGACGCCAATGCCGCCGTGATCGACAAGTTCTGTGCCGCGAATGACTGGATCGCCAATCTGGCCGAAGATCCGGCGACGGCCTCGACCACCAGTGTGTGCCTGAAATTCACGGACCCAAGCATCACCGACGGTGCGGCCTTTGCAAAAGCCGTCGCCAAGCGGCTGGAGGCCGAAGGCGTGGCACTGGATATCGGCGCTTACCGCGATGCGCCCGCCGGCCTGCGTATCTGGTGCGGGGCGACCGTGGAAACGGCGGATATCGAAGCGCTGATGCCATGGCTCGACTGGGCCTATCATGCCGAGCGCGCAGCACTCGACGCAGCCGCCTGAGCGCTTCACGGCACCACAAGAACACCCGTCCCGGGCTTGACCCGGGACCTCTCCTCTCATGTCCCTTACAAGGAGGCCCCGGATCAAGTCCGGGGCGCAACGAAAATGACCGCACCCAAAGTTCTCGTATCCGACAAACTATCCGAAACCGCCGTCCAGATTTTCCGCGACCGCGGCATCGACGTGACATTCGACCCGTCCATCGGCAAAGATAAAGACAAGCTGCTAGAGGTCATCGGTCAATATGACGGCCTTGCCATCCGCTCTGCCACCAAAGCTACCGAAAAGGTGCTGGAGGCCGCGACCAACCTGAAGGTCATCGGTCGCGCCGGGATCGGGGTCGACAATGTCGACATTCCCGCCGCGTCGAAAAAGGGCGTGATCGTGATGAACACGCCGTTCGGCAACTCCGTCACCACCGCCGAACATGCGATTTCGCTGATGATGGCCGTGGCGCGGCAAATCCCGGAAGCCAACGAATCCACCCATGCCGGCAAATGGGAAAAATCCCGCTTCATGGGTGTCGAGTTGTTTAACAAGACCCTCGGCGTGATCGGCGCCGGCAATATTGGCGGCATCGTTTGTGACCGCGCGCGGGGCTTGCGCATGAAGGTCGTGGCGTTCGATCCGTTCCTGTCCGAGGAGCGCGCGGCCAAGCTGGGTGTGACCAAGGTGGACCTCGATGAGCTTCTGGCCCGTGCCGATTTCATCACCCTGCATGTGCCGCTGACTGACAAGACCCGCAACATTCTGTCCGCCGAAAGCCTTGCCAAGACCAAGAAGGGCGTGCGGATCATCAACTGTGCGCGTGGTGGTCTGGTCGATGAGGCGGCCTTGGCCGATGCGATCAAGTCCGGCCATGTCGCCGGTGCCGGCTTCGACGTGTTCGAGGTCGAGCCTGCCACGGAAAGCCCGCTCTTTGGCTTGCCAAACGTGGTCGTTACCCCGCATCTGGGCGCATCGACCACCGAAGCGCAGGAAAACGTCGCCTTGCAGGTCGCAGAACAAATGTCAGATTACTTGCTGACGGGGGCTGTGCAAAACGCGCTCAACATGCCGTCGGTCACCGCAGAGGAAGCACGGGTCATGGGGCCGTGGGTGAAATTGGCGGGCCATCTGGGCGCTTTTGCAGGTCAGTTGACGGATGAGCCGATCAAGGCGATCAACATCCTTTATGATGGCGTCGTGACCGAAATGAACCTCGACGCGCTGGGCTGTGCCGCCATCGCCGGGGTGATGAAAGCCACGAACCCCGATGTGAACATGGTGTCGGCTCCGGTGCTGGCGAAAGAGCGCGGCGTCCAGATTTCGACCACAACGCAGGCCAAATCGGGCGTGTTCGATGCCTATATCAAGCTGACCGTCGTGACAGAAACGCGCGAGCGGTCGATCGCGGGAACCGTGTTCTCGGATGGCAAACCGCGTTTCATCCAGATCAAGGGCATCAATATCGACGCCGAAGTTGGTGCGCATATGCTATATACCACCAACAAGGACGTTCCGGGTATTATCGGCACCTTGGGCGGCACGCTGGGGGGCAATGGTGTGAACATCGCGAACTTTACCCTTGGTCGCAAGGATGCGGGTGGCGACGCGATTGCCATGCTGTATCTGGATGCGGAACCGACAGAAGCCGCTCTGGACGCTTTGCGCGGCACCGGCATGTTCCAGCAGGTGCGCCCGCTGGAATTTGACACACACTGATCCCTGCAATCAGCTTGCAAGGGCCTCGGTTGACGCCGGGGCCTTTTGCGGTTTTGGTAGCGCTAAACTCTCTGGGGCAGGCGATGCAGGTTTACGCTATTGGTGATATTCATGGGCAACTTGACCTGTTGCAAGGCGCGCATGACCTGATTGCGCGCGACCGTGCGGCCTATGGCTGCGCCGACGCAGAGATCATTCATGTTGGCGACCTCGTGGACCGGGGGCCAGACAGCCCTGGTGTTGTGCGTTACTTGCGTGAGGGTGTGGCGCGCGGCGAAAACTGGCAGGTGCTGATGGGAAACCATGACCGCCTCTTGCTGAACTTCATCCGCAAACCAGATTGGCGTGATCCCGGCCTGCGGGCCGGGCTGGACTATCTGCACCCGCTGATCGGAGGGCGCGCGACCCTGCAAAACTACGGCGTGGACGCGGCGGCGTTGGAGGATATAACGCTTGCCCGCGCGCAGGCCACAGCACTGGTCCCACAAGATGATCTGGCGTTCATCGCAGCCCGTCCGCGCATGATTGGCACGGGCGCTCATCTTTTCGTCCATGCCGGGCTGCGCCCCGGTGTGCCGCTGGACCGTCAGACCGAAGACGACATTTTGTGGATTCGCGACCCGTTCCTGTTGGATTCGCGTGACCATGGTCCGCTTGTGGTTCACGGTCACACCGCGCTGCCGCAAGCCTGCCACTATCGCAACCGGCTGAATATAGACAGTTCAGCCGCCTATGGTGGGCCTTTATCTGCGGTGGTGTTGGAGGGGCGCAGGGTCTGGCTTCTGACGCCGCAAGGTCGCGTTGAACTGTCTCCTCTTTAGGCGCAGTCCTCTTTCTCTTTCATTATTCCTGACAGTGCAGAAATAATCTGTGCTGATGTAACCTATGGTTGTAGACTAAACATGGTTACTACAGGAATCGGTCCGACCTTTCGAAAAAATGGAGATAGATATGCATTTGCAACCATTGCAGCAGGCCCGCCCCGCATCTCGTGAGCTGGCGCTTTTTGATGATAGTGTCTTTGCGCTTTACCTTGGGCAGGCTGCCGCTCGCATTTTCACGCATGGTTCGATTTGCCACCTGACCAGCGGCGAAAGCCTGACGCTTGGCGGACCGCAAAGGCTGACAGTCGTGCTGGAGGGTGTTTTGATTACCGACAGTGGTTGGCAAGGTCCGGGGTGCCATATGATCGGGGATGGGACGTGTTACAGGGTCAAAAGCGACACCGCCTCAGTCTGGGTGCTGGATCGCGGTGCAGTTGGCTGGCAAGGACCGGGCCTTCAAGCCCTGCATTTTGCGCTTGAAATGGCGCTGGCTGCGGCAGGGCGGGCGCTAGAGGCCGCGATCCCGCCGGACGATCTGCCCGATCCCGAAACGCTCAGCGACGTGAACCATCCGCAGATCCTGCGCACCGCAGCCCGATTGCGCCGCACCAGCGAAGCGGCAACCGCGGATGCGGTGTTCCGCTTCGTGCAGGCCATGCCCTACCGCTTCGGCAATTGGCAGGAACGCGCCTCGGACACCTTGGCGCGCGGCAACGGCATGTGCACCACCAAGGCCAATTTGCAAGTGACCCTGATGCGGGCAGCGGGCCTTGAAGCTGGCTTCGTGGAAATGCCCATGTCCATGGCGGTGCTGGGCAAGCTGATGCCAAGCGCTTGGCTAGCCATGATGCGCCCGACGGTGCGGCATTATTTTGGTGCCGTCAAACTGGGTGGGCGCTGGCACGCCGCCGATTCGTCCTACAATGACGACAGCATGGGCATCTATCTCGAAAGCTTTCCCGACTATGCACATCTGCTGCCGGCGCGCCTGTTCGACGGGCAACCCTACAGCCCGACGGCAGAAAAGAACGGCATGGACCCATTCGATATTCACGTCGTCCCGCATCTGAACGCGGAAATGAGCAAGAAAAGCCGTTTCACCCCGGCGCATTTCGAAGCGCTGAATACACGGCTTGACCGCGCGCAAGGATCGTGGCGCAATTGGGTCGCAGAAGACCATCCTGATCTGGGTGCCAATCTGCGCAGTGTCAGCTAAGGCGGGAACCGCATGAAATTTGACTGGGATTACACCGCGCCGACCCCAAGCGACATGGGCGACCATGACGTGCCGCCTGCAAGCACACGGCTTGCAGGCAAACGGGTCGCATTGCTGGTGACAGGCGGAATCGCCGCCATGAAAACCCCGCAAATCGCACGGGCTCTGCGCCGCCACGGGGCCGAAGTGACCGCCTTTGCCAGTGCAGATGCGTTGCGCTATGTCGCGCGAGAGGCGCTGGAATGGGCCTGCCTTGGGCAGGTCGTCGACGCGCTGACATGGCGCGCAGAACACCTGTCCGACAATGCGCCCTTCGACGCTTATCTGGTGGCACCCGCCACGCACAACACCATCGCCAAGATGGCGCAAGGTATTGGCGACACGCTGGTGACATCCGCCTTGATCTCGGCGCTGGGCCGGATGGAACAGGGACGGACAAAAGTTCTGGTGGCGCCCACCATGCACGGCTCCATGCACAATGCGCAACTGGTGGACAATGCCAAACGGCTGGCCGCGCAAGGCGTGCGCTTCATTGCCCCGCGCGATGCTTACGGCAAGCACAACCTGCCCGATACGACTGTGATCTGCACGGCAGTCGGCCGCGCGCTCTCAACCTCATCGCTTAAAGGCAAACCCATTCTTGTCACCGCAGGGCCGACGCCTGTGCCCATCGATGGGGTGCGCCGCATCGTCAACCGGTTTCGCGGGCGGCTGGGTGCCGACATTGCCGAGGAACTTACCTGGCGCGGGGCGGATGCTGAACTTTTGCTAGGTGACGGCGCGTGGCGCCCTTTGGCCCCGATGCGGCTTAGCATCGCCCGCACCTATAACGAGTATCGCGACATGGTGGTGGCGCGTGCTGAACAGGGTCTGTTCGCGGGCATCTTTTCGGCGGGTGTGGCCGATTACCGCCCCAAACAGGTGGTCGATGGCAAGATCGTGTCAGGCAGCGCGGAATTGCCGCTGCTGCTGGAACCCACCGAAAAGGTGATCGACATGGCCATGGACGCAGGCGGGGCGATGCACACGGTCGCGTTCAAATACCTTGAAAACGTGTCCGAGGAAGAGCTGATCCGCGTCGCCTCGAAACGCCTGGACCGCGCCAGCCTTGTCGTGGCCACACGCGGCGAGGACACAAAAGGCCGCGAGCAACGCGCGCTCATGGTGCGGCGGGACGGGGTCACGCCGGTCGCAGGCAAAGCCAGAATCGCCAGCGCGATCGCCGACCATCTCGAAACCTTGACCACGCCAGAAGACACCCGCCTCGCGGCGGAATAACCCCCTTCATCTTGCCCTAAATACTCAAAACCGGAACCCCTGCCCAAAGGGCAGGGGTGACATATATACTTGCGGCGTAGCCGCGCCTTTTGGTCAAATCCGGTCGCAGATCACCCCCAAGGGTTTGCGCGCCCACGCTCCATGCTTTTTCCCTGTTCTTCGGCCAGCTTCACAAGCGCGGAGATGCGGTTCTCGGTATTCGGATGGGTCGAAAACAGCTTGTCGCGTTTGTGCACATGCAACGGGTTGATGATGAACATATGCGCGGTTTGCGGGTTTTGTTCGGCGCGATCATAATCAATCCGGCTGGCAAAGCCCTGTATTTTCTCCAGCGCCGAAGCCAGCCAGAGTGGGTTGCCGCAGATTGCCGCGCCCACGCGGTCGGCCTCATACTCGCGCGAGCGTGAGATCGCCATCTGCACCACCGCCGCAGCCATCGGCGCAAGGATCATGACCAGAAGCGTGACGATAATATTCCCCCGGTTGCGACCTGCGCTAAAGAACATGGCGAAATTTGCCAGCATTGAAATGGCCCCGGCAAAGGTCGCAGTGATCGTCATGATAAGCGTGTCGTAATTCCGGATATGCGCCAACTCATGCGCCATGACCGCCGCCACTTCTTCGTTTGACATGCGCCGCAGCAGGCCCGTCGTCGCAGCCACGGCGGCATTTTCCGGGTTGCGCCCGGTGGCGAATGCATTGGGCTGATCCTCGTTAATCACATAAACCCGCGGGCGCGGCATATCGGCCCCATCGGCCAAGGCATGCACCATGCGCTCCAAGTCCGGGTGGACCTGGCTGTTGCATTCCTGCGCGCTATGCATGCGCAACACCGCTTTGTCGGAATTCCAGTAGGAATACCCGTTCATGCCGACAGCGACGACCAAGGCGATCAGAAGGCCCGCGCCGCCGCCCAGGGCATACCCCACGGCCATGAACAGCGCCGTCATTGCAGCCATCAGAATGGCGGTTTTTGTATATCCCATCGTAATGCGCCCCCGTCAGATTTAATCCGCTATCATATGGGCACAGCGGCGGGGCGGCGCAAGCATTCCGGTCAGTCGCTCAGCAGGCCCGCTTCGCGGAACGCGGCGCGCAGGTCGGATTTAGGGCGCGCGCCGATATGGCCGATCACTTCTGCCGCGGCCATGCAGCCCATGCGGCCCGCGGTGTCCATGTCGCACTTCATGGCCAGCCCGAACAGGAAGCCTGCGGCGAACTGGTCGCCCGCGCCGGTGGCATCGACCGGGGTCACGGTCTGCACCGGGATTTCAACGCGCACCCCATCGCGGATAATCCAGACCGGGTCGCCCGAACGGGTGCAAACGATCAGATTACAGTCCTGCGTGGCTTGGGCCAGCGCGTCTTCAAGGTCGTTTGCCTCGTAAAGCGAGACCCATTCCTGTTCGTTGCCGATGACATAATCCATGTCTTCGGCCACCAGTTTGCGGAAATCGGCGCGGTGGCGGTCCACGCAGAACGGGTCCGACAGGGCGATCCCGGCCGTGCCGCCGGTGCTGCGGCAGGCGCGCGCGGCTTTCAGGAACGCCTCTTTGCCCTTGTCCTTATCGAACAGGTAGCCTTCGAGGAAAACGATCTCGCTGTCCGACATAACGCGTTCATCCACGTCATCGGGGCCAAGTTCGGCGGACATGCCCAGATAGGTGTTCATGGACCGCTCGCCATCGGGGGTGACAAAGATCATGCTGCGCGAGGTCGGCAATTCGCCGCCCGCAACTGGTGCATTGACAAATTTTGCGCCAACCCTGTCGGAATCCTGCGCGTAGAACCGGCCCAGTTCGTCGTCATTCACCCGGCCAACAAAGGCCGCGCGCAGGCCCAATGCCCCCGCACCTGCCAGCGTATTGGCCACCGACCCGCCAGAGGCTTGCGCGCGGTCCTGCATGGCTGCAAACAGGGTTGCGGCGCGGTCACGGTCAATCAGTTGCATGATCGCCTTATGGATATCCATCCGCTCCAGAAAGCGGTCCTCCACGGTGCTGATGACATCGACAATCGCATTGCCGATCCCGGCAATCTGGTAGGTTTTCATGGGGTTTTGTCCTCGAATTGGCACAGGTCGCGGATCAGGCAGGTGCCGCAGGCGGGTTTGCGCGCCTTGCAGGTGTAGCGGCCATGCAGGATCAGCCAGTGATGCGCGTGCAGTTGGTATTCGGCGGGAATATGGTCTTCGATCGCGCGTTCGACCACATCGACATTGCGGCCGGGGCAAATGCCGGTGCGGTTGCCGACCCGGAAGATATGGGTGTCCACGGCCTGCGCGGGCATGCGCCACCACATGTTCAGCACCACATTGGCGGTTTTGCGGCCCACACCGGGCAGCGATTGCAGCGCCGCGCGCGAAGAGGGCACCTCGCCGCCATAGTGCTCGACCAAGATGCGCGACAGCTTGATGACGTTCTTGGCCTTGTTGCGATACAGGCCGATGGTCTTGATGTGCTGGGTCACGCCCTCTTCGCCAAGCGCCAGCATCTTCTCGGGCGTATCGGCCACGGCGAACAGACCGCGCGTGGCACGGTTCACGCCGACATCGGTGGACTGCGCCGACAGCGCCACGGCTACGACCAGCGTATAGGCGTTCACATGGTCCAGCTCGCCCTTGGGCTCCGGGTCTGCCGCATGGAAACGACGAAAGATCTCGCGGATCGTAAGGTAATCGAGTTGCCTGACCATGGGCTGTTCTATGCCTTGTCGTGGGCTGCGCGGCAATCCCCTAGCCGCGCGCCATTGCGGTCAAATCCAGCGCGCCCAGATCACGCATGATCGCACGCACGGTTTGGGTGAAATGATCGCTATCGCCGGGGTGGTGGTCGCCTTGGTGAATAATCATGGGGGGCAATAGCTTGAAGGGGCTGCGCGCGCCTTTGCGCGCCTGCACGATCACCCGTTGTGCCGGGCGGTGCGCGCGCGCGGCCAAAGGCAGCACCGTGGCACTCGCGCGGCCTTGCAGGCCAGCCAGAAGGTCGGGCAGACGCTCTGTGAGGTGAATGAACGTCAAATAGCCGCCGTCGCGCACCCGGCGCAGGCCGATGTCCAGCCAATCGGCCAAGGGTGTGTCTTCGCGCAAAGCGCGGTCGCGGCCTGCATCCTGTGCGGCGGGGCCGTGGGCGGCGTAATAGGGCGGGTTGGCCATGACATGGTCGAATCGCTGATTGCGCATGCCCGGGGGCAGGGCGCGAAGGTCCGCGTGTGTCACCGATAAGGGGGCCTTGTTTTCAGCCGCATTGCGCTGCGCGAGGGCCGCATAATCGGCCTGAACCTCTACCCCGGTCAGGGCAAGGCCCGGCACGCGTGCGTTCAGGCACAGGCTGGCCACGCCAACGCCGCAGCCCAGTTCCAGCACGCTTTGTCCTGCGCGGGCAGGGATCGAAGCGGCAAGGAATACCGGGTCCGTCGCCGCGCGGTATCCGACACGCGGCTGCCATGCCTTTACATGCCCGTCCAGAAAAGCATCGCAGGTCAACTCTGCATTGTTTGACTCAGTCATGTAGGGGAATACCATTCTCTCTCAGAATGGAGGTTGCGATGAAATGGTCTTCGCGCCGCACCAACAGCCGCCGCGGCATCATGCCCAAGGTCGATTCGAGCGTGTGCATATGGACGTCCACGTTGAACACCTCTATACCCTCGCCCTGTAACAAGGCTGTGGCAAACGGAATGATTGTTGGGTTCGTTGTGCGTAAAAGCTCTTTCATGGTCGTAGTTTAGTAACCCCCGGACGGGTTTGTCGAGACAGGATGCACAGGATGGACACGCAACATATGCAGGACCGCCCCCATGACGCGCTGGCGGCGCATTTGGCGGATGATCTGACGGCGGTCAATGCACTTATACGCAAGACCATGGCATCCGAGCACGCGCCGCGCATCCCCGAAGTTACGGCGCATTTGATCGAGGCGGGCGGCAAGCGCATCCGGCCCATGTTGGTTTTGTCTGCTGCCGAGCTGTGCGGATATGATGGCGCGCATCATCACCATTTGGCGGCCACGGTAGAATTCATTCATACAGCCACGCTTTTGCACGATGATGTGGTCGATGAAAGCGCTCAGCGGCGGGGGCGGGCGACGGCTAACTTGTTGTGGGATAACAAATCCTCTGTGCTGGTTGGGGATTATCTGTTTGCCCGCGCGTTTCAGCTTATGGTGGCCTGCGGATCGCTGCGGGTGCTGGATATTCTGTCGAACGCCTCTGCCACGATTGCCGAAGGCGAAGTGCTGCAACTGACCACAGCGCAGAACCTGGGCACCACCGAAGACCAATATCTGCGGGTGATCCGGGGCAAGACGGCGGCGCTGTTTTCGGCGGCGACCGAATCTGGTGCGGTGCTGGCTGGTGCCTCCGAGGACAAGGTCCGCGCGCTGTTCACCTATGGCGACGCGCTGGGCATCAGCTTTCAGATGGTCGATGATTTTCTGGATTTTGGGGGCGCGGGAGACGGGATCGGCAAGCGCATTGGCGACGATTTCCGCGAACGCAAAGTGACGCTGCCGGTTATCCGCGCGGTGGCGCGCGCCGATGAAACAGAGCGCGCCTTCTGGCAGCGCACCATTGCCAAGGGCGACCAGCAGGATGGCGATTTCGAACAGGCTTGCGCCATCATCGCCAAGCATGGCACGCTGGAAGACACCCGGACAGAGGCACTTGAATGGTCGGAGCGCGCAAAAGAAGCGCTGATTGTCCTGCCCGACACGCCGTTGCGCGCCATGCTGTCGGACTTGGCGACTTATGTGGTTCAGCGCCTGAAGTAATCGTCACAGAGCCGACAGGATTTCTTGGGCCTGAAGGCTGTCTTTGTCCATCTGGGTAATCAGCTTGTCGACCCCTTCAAAGGCGACTTCATCGCGCAGATGGTCCACCAACGCCACGGACAGGCGCGCGCCATACAGATCACCTTTGAAGTCGAACAGGAAGGTTTCCAGATTGGGCGTGTTCACCCCGAACATTGGCCGCACTCCCATGGATGCCACCCCGTGGTGCCGCCCGGCATGTGGGCCGTCCAGCACATCGACCAGCACTGCATAAACCCCGAAGCGCGGGGGGTGCAGCCCTTCAATCGACATGTTCGCGGTTGGGTAGCCCAGCGCGCGTCCGCGCTTCTCGCCATGTAGCACCGGGCCTTCGATCCGGTGCCAATGCCCCAGCATTCTAGCGGCGTGGCGGGGGTCGCCTTCTGTCAGCGCAGCACGAATGGCGGTCGAAGAAAACACTTCGCCATCATGCGCGACAAGTTGGGCCACGGTCACATCAAAGCCCAGCTCTGCTCCAAGTGCCTGCAAATCCGTCGCTGTCCCCGCGCGCCCCTTGCCAAAGCAAAAATCCGCGCCGATCACGACATGACGAATGCCAAGCCCGTCATGCAAAACCTGAACTGCGAAGTCACGCGCCGTAAGTTCCGAGAGTTTTGCGTCGAACGGCAATTCATACAGCCGTTCAACCCCCAATATGTCCAGCCGATGCGCCCGCGCCTGTGCGTTCATCAGGCGAAAGGGGGGCGCCTCGGGGGTGAAGAATTGGCGCGGGTGCGGCTCGAACGTGACAACGCCCAACGGCACAGCCGTGCGCCGGGCCAAGTCGATCACCGCACGGTGGCCCAAATGCAGCCCGTCGAAATTGCCCATGGCAACCGATGCGCCACGTGCACTGTCGTCAAGACCTGTCCAATGGTGGAAAACCTGCATCTGCCCTCTTTGGGGCAAATGCGCCCCTTAGTCGAATTTGCGGCTGGGGGCGAGCACGGTGGCTTCGCCCTTCAGAACCGTCATATCCCCCACCGTGCAGCGACAATCAAGGGTCACACGGCGTTTGCCATAGTCGATTGTCAAAACCGTCACCTCGGCGCGCACCACGTCACCTGGGCGCACAGGGGCCATGAACTTCAACGACTGGCCCATATAAATCGTGCCATGGCCGGGCAGCTGCTCGCCGATCACGGCAGAGATCAGCCCGGCGGTCAGCATGCCATGCGCGATCCGGCCTTCAAAGATCGTGTCCTGCGCATAGGAGTCGTCCAGATGCACCGGGTTGCGGTCGGTCGACACCTCGGCGAATAATTCGATGTCGCGGTCGGTGATTTCCTTTTGCAGATGGCGCGCCATCCCGATTTCAAGATCTTCGATACAGATCGTGCCACGCGGGAAATTGTCATTCATGCCATTGTCCAACATCGTATCACGCCTTTCAAAGGTTCCGGGCCATGTTGCGGTGCAGCGATAGCCCATCAGGCCGAGTCGCGCAAGTGGCTTGCGTAATAAAATGTCAGTATGGCGGGTTTATGGTGTAATTATGTTGCGTGGCATTCTGTCGCAATGAACGTCAAAACCGCCTTTACCGAAGCCGCCCAATCGCAAAGGTAGGCGATTGCTCTTCGCTTTGTAACCACGCATCAAGCGGCGATTGTTCCGGCTGTTCCACATCCGCGCCGAATTCCTCTGCCGCAAGCCCACCGGTGATGAACAGCGTATCCACCCCTTCGGCTACACCGCCTTTAACGTCAGTCTGGATGCCATCGCCAATGGCGATCACGCGGTCCTCTGCAAAGGTCAGCCCCAGCTTTAGTGCGTGGCGGCGGGCCAGATCGTAGATTGGTGGGTGAGGCTTGCCGAAATAAAGGCTCTCACCGCCCATCCGGTCATAAAGCTGCGCCAATGCGCCCGCGCAATAAATGCGGGTATCGCCGTAATCGACAACAATATCGGGGTTGGCACAGAGCAGCTTCAGCCCGCGCGCCTTGGCCGCCAGAAAGCGCCCGCGATAGTCCTCGGGGGTTTCGGTCAACTCCTCGAATGGGCCGGTGCAGACAATGCCCTCGGCTTCGTCGTAGCTGACGCGCTCAATCGCAGGGCGGTCGCTGGCCCAGTCGGGCAGGTCGGTGAAAAAACCGTCATCCTTGTCCGGGCCAAGATGCCAGACCTTCGTGCCCACCGCGCCCATCAGCATGGCTTGCTGCGCCGCGTCGCCCGATGTTGCGATCGCGTCATAAGCGTCATGCGACAGGCCCATCTCATCCAGCCGTGCCCGCACGCCCGCCTCGGGACGGGGCGCGTTTGTCACCAGAATGACTCGCTTGCGAGCTTTGCGAAAGGCGATCAGTGCGGCTTCGGCTGCCGGGTAGATGGCCTCACCATTATGCACGCAGCCCCAAAGGTCCACCAAGGCAAGGTCATAATCTGCCGAGACCTCGGCAAAACTTTGCAGGATGCGGGTCATGTTGGGCCTTTCAAACTGCCAAAACGGGGATGATCTGTTTCTTGCGGCTCATGACGCCGGGCAGAACGACCGTATCGCCCGTCACGAAAGCGCCGAAGGACTTTTCCGCCACCGTGCGTGTCAGGTCATTGGGAACCAACATGGTCGCTTCCTCGCGCAGAATATCGACCACGAATAGCAGCACCTGATCGGCGCCGTCCTCTGTGGCGACGCTGTCCATGCTGGTCATCAGGCTGTCCTTGCGCGACAGGATCTGCTCTGGCGAGGTGGTCTCCAGCACAGAGACGCGAAATTTCTTGCCGCCAACCTCGTAATTTTTGCTGTCCATCCGCAGCAATTCCGCATCCGAAAACGCCGAGACATCCGATTTGGCGGCAAACATCGCGCTGGCCAATTCGCCCATATCCACGCCCAGATCATCGGCCAGTGCATGGGCAATGGCGCGGTCTTCCTGCGTGGTGGTGGGCGAACGGAATTCCAGCGTGTCCGACAGGATGCAAGACAGCATCAGCCCTTTCACAAAGCGCGGCGCTTGCGCCATGTGTTTGCCGATCAGGCTGTGCATGATGGTCGCGGTGCAGGCCAGCGGGCGAATGGTAATGTCGATTGGCCCTTTGGTTTCCAGACCGCCGACCAGCTTGTGGTGGTCAATAATCGCAGTCACATCCAGTGCGTTGATGTTGGCGGGCAACTCGCCGGGGTTGTTGGTGTCCACGATGACGGCAGGCGTGCCATCAGCAATCTCGGTCACGATCCGCGGCTTGGGGCAGTCCCAATGCGTCAGCACAAACGCCGCTTCGGTGTTGGGTTCGCCCAGCAGCACCGCCTCTGCCGGGGTTTTCTTCACCTCGGTCAGGAACCATGCCCAGATTATGGGCGACCCTGTCGAATCCGTGTCGGGCGAAAGATGGCCGAAAACAAGCATTGTCATAGTGTGCTGCCCCGTCTGTCTATGGTTTTCGGGCGGCTTATAGGCGCTATGACGAGGGTTGTCATCCACTGTTGCGAGCCTGCTTGCGGACACCCAATTACAAGGGCGCCAAAGCGAAAGATTTTTGCCAACGGACCCGTTGACAGGCTGTCGCAGCCTGCCTACCTATGCGTCGTTAGCACTCACCCGATACGAGTGCTAATCAAATTCAACCTGGAACCAAGGGAGTGTTCTCAGATGGCATTCAAACCGCTGCACGATCGTGTGCTTGTTCGTCGCGTCGAAGGTGAAGAAAAGACCAAGGGTGGTCTTATCATTCCCGAAACCGCCAAGGAAAAGCCCGCCGAAGGCGAGATCATTTCCACCGGCGATGGCGCACGCAAGGATTCGGGCGAATTGATCGCACCTGCCGTCAAAGCGGGCGACCGCGTTCTGTTCG
The DNA here is from genome assembly GCF_023336755.1 of Roseinatronobacter domitianus. Taxonomy (GTDB): domain Bacteria; phylum Pseudomonadota; class Alphaproteobacteria; order Rhodobacterales; family Rhodobacteraceae; genus Roseinatronobacter; species Roseinatronobacter domitianus. Next base: position 26,850 of record NZ_JALZWP010000007.1, read on the forward strand.
GCAAGTGGTCCGGCACCGAAGTCACCGTCGATGGTGAAGAGCTTCTGATCATGAAGGAAAGCGACATTCTGGGCGTTATCGCCTGATCTCGCACCTGACCTATTCAATTCAGACAACCAGGAGGCACCAAAATGGCTGCTAAGGACGTCAAATTCAACACCAACGCCCGCGACCGTATGCTGCGCGGCGTCAACATTCTGGCCGATGCTGTCAAGGTCACGCTGGGCCCCAAAGGCCGCAACGTGGTCATCGACAAATCCTTCGGTGCGCCCCGTATCACCAAAGACGGTGTGTCGGTTGCCAAGGAAATCGAACTGGAAGACAAGTTCGAGAACATGGGCGCGCAAATGGTGAAAGAAGTCGCCTCGCGCACCAATGACGAAGCGGGCGACGGCACCACCACCGCGACCGTTCTGGCACAAGCAATCGTGCGCGAAGGTCTGAAATCGGTTGCCGCTGGCATGAACCCGATGGACCTCAAGCGCGGCATCGATCTTGCGACCAAGAAGGTCGTCGAAGCGATCATGGCATCGGCCCGTCCGGTCAATGACAGCGACGAAGTTGCGCAGGTCGGCACGATTTCGGCCAATGGCGAGCGTGAAATCGGCCGTCAGATCGCCGATGCCATGCAGAAGGTCGGCAACGAGGGCGTCATCACCGTCGAAGAAAACAAGGGTCTGGAAACAGAAACCGATGTCGTCGAAGGCATGCAGTTCGACCGTGGTTATCTGTCGCCCTATTTCGTGACCAACGGCGACAAGATGATTGCGGAACTCGATGATGCGCTCATCCTGATCCATGAGAAGAAGCTGTCCTCGCTACAGCCGATGGTTCCGCTGCTGGAGCAGGTCATCCAGTCGCAAAAGCCGCTGCTGATTATTGCCGAAGACGTTGAAGGCGAAGCACTGGCCACCTTGGTCGTGAACAAGCTGCGCGGCGGTCTGAAGATCGCGGCTGTCAAAGCTCCTGGCTTCGGCGATCGCCGCAAAGCCATGCTGCAAGACATCGCGGTTCTGACCGGCGGTCAGGTCATCAGCGAAGACCTTGGCATGAAGCTGGAAAGCGTGACCATGGACATGCTGGGCACCGCCAAGCGCGTCTCCATCACCAAAGACAACACCACCATCGTGGATGGTTCCGGCGAGAAAGCAGAGATCGAAGCACGCGTTGCCCAGATCCGCTCGCAGATCGAGGAAACCACCAGCGATTACGACCGCGAGAAACTGCAAGAGCGTCTGGCCAAGCTGGCTGGCGGTGTTGCCGTCATTCGCGTCGGTGGCATGAGCGAAGTCGAAGTGAAAGAGCGCAAGGATCGTGTCGATGACGCGCTGAATGCGACCCGCGCAGCCGTTCAGGAAGGTATCGTCGTTGGCGGCGGTGTGGCCCTGATCCAGGGTGCAAAAGCCCTTGACGGCCTGCAAGGTGAGAACCCCGACCAGAATGTCGGTATCTCGATCGTGCGTCGTGCACTTGAAGCACCGCTGCGCCAGATTGCTGAAAATGCAGGCGTCGATGGTTCCGTTGTGGCCGGCAAGATCCGCGAATCCGATGACAAAACCTTCGGGTTTAACGCGCAGACCGACGAATATGGCGACATGTTCAAATTCGGCGTGATCGACCCCGCAAAGGTCGTGCGCACCGCGTTGCAAGATGCGTCTTCGGTTGCTGGCCTGCTTATCACCACCGAAGCCATGATCGCTGACAAGCCCGAGCCCAAAGGTTCGAACTCTGGCGGCGGCATGCCCGACATGGGTGGCATGGGCGGCATGGGCGGCATGATGTAAGCCTGCCCGGCGCATGAACTTACGGAAAGGCCGTCCCTCGGGGCGGCCTTTTTTATGGCGTGACGCGGTTGTTTTGGCTGCTTGGGCAAATTGTTTTTGGTGTCGGGCCTGCGGTGGTCTAGGCTTCACGAATTAAGACGTTTTAATCGGTTTGCCGGAGATTTTGATGCCTCGTTTTTCCATTAACGTGATTGCGGCTGCGGTTTCCTTGGGTATCAGCGCCCCGAACGCTGTCGCACAATCGCTGGAATCTGGGTTCTCGGCCTTGGAACGCGGCGATTTTGCCACCGCCTATCGCGCGATGCGTGAAGCCGCGGCACAGGGCGATGCGCGGGCGGCTTCCATGATGGGAGAGATATTCGGTGTCGGCCCTTATGCCCGCCCATCTGAGGCGCCGTCTGCATCCCAAACCGCGACCCCGGCGGCACCGCAACTCCGCCCAGAGGCTGCGGTCCCGGCAGGGCGCCTTCTGGCGCCCGTGGTCATCCGTCGCCCGCCGCCGCGCCCCTTTGCCGTGCCGACCCGGCCAGAAGGGCTGATTGATGACATGTTCGCGCCGGTCGATCTGGCGCTTGCCGAAATCGGGCGCGACCTGTTTTTCGATCCCGTGCTTTCGGGCAACAAGGACGTGTCCTGTGCAACCTGCCATCACCCGACGCTGGCCTCTGGCGATGGGGTGTCGCTTGGGTTGGGCACAGGGGCTGTAGGGCTGGGGGATGACCGCAGCCCGACCGGCCCGTATGCCGCCGCCGAGCGCATTCCGCGCAACGCGCCTGCGCTCTGGAACTTGGGAGCGCGGGATATTCGCGTCTTATTCCATGACGGTCGTGTGGAGCGCGATCCGTCCAATCCCGCAGCGGTTCTGACGCCGCAAGGGCCATTGGAGTATATGGCGTTGGACAGTATTCTGGCCACGCAAGCGTTGTTCCCGGTGCTGTCCCATGCAGAGATGGCCGGGCGTGCCGGTGAAAACGAAATCGCCACCGCCGTGGCGCAAGAGCGTATTCATGGGGATACGGGCGCTTGGGGGTTGCTGGCCGCGCGTGTTGATGCGCTGGACGGATATCGCACCGGCTTTGCCGCATGGCGCGGGCAGGACGCCGCGGTGGGGATAGATGAGATAGCCAATGCCATTGCCGCCTTTATCAGTCACGAATTCCGCGCCAACGACACCGCCTTTGACCGTTACATGCGCGAAGAGGCCGCGCTCTCGCCCGAGGCGGGGGAAGGGATGCGGCTGTTCTTTGGGAAGGCGCGCTGCGCCGAATGCCATTCGGGGCCATTGCTCAGCGATCAGCGCTTTCACGCCATGGGGGAGCCACCCATCGGGCCGGGCAAGGAACGCGACTCCCACGGGTATACGCGCGACATTGGGCGCGCGGCGTTTACACTGGACCGCTCTGATGCTTACGCCTTTCGCACGCCGATGTTGCGCAACGTGGTGCATAGCGGCCCGTGGGGCCATGCCGGTGCATTTTCCGACCTGCGCGATTTCCTGATCCACCACATGGACCCGGTCAAAGGCCTGGAGCGCTACAGCCCGCAAGCGGTTCTGCCGCAACTGGCCAGTGCGGTACAGGATTATGGCGCGCTGTCGAACCGGATGCAGCTTGGCGCGGTCAAGAAGGCCGCCGCAAGCACGATGCGACGTTACGCCATGCCCGCGCTGTCAGACGCCGAGATCGGGATGATTTTGGCGTTTCTGGACGCACTCAGCGATCCGGCATCGCTGGACGGGCGCTTGGGTGCGCCCGACACTCTGCCAAGCGGGTTGCAGCCGGACCGCTGAGGCGGCGGATTACTCCGCCGCCGCGTGTTGCAGCGCGCGCACTCCGATATTGCCTTCGCGCATAGCCCGGATCGCCTGCACCGCTGCGTGGCTGCCCGCCGCAGTGGTGTAATAGGGGATCTTGTCATAGAGCGCGACCGCGCGAATTTCGCGGCTGTCCTCTATGGCTTGCGCGCCTTCGGTGGTGTTCAGCACCATGGCGATTTCGCCACTTTTCAGCAGGTCCACGATATTCGGGCGGCCCTCATAGACCTTGTTGACGACCTCGCAGGGCACGTCCTGCGTGGCCAGCCAGTCGGCGGTGCCGCGTGTGGCGACGATGGCAAAGCCCATCTCGACCAGCAATTGCGCGGCCTCGACCATCATCGGCCCCTTGTCGTAATCCTTGATCGACAAGAACACGCGTCCTTCGCTGGGCAGGTCCACACCTGCACCCAACTGCGCCTTGTAGAAGGCGCGGTCAAAGCGGCGGGCCCAGCCCATCACCTCGCCCGTGGAGCGCATCTCTGGCCCCAACAGCGTGTCGACACCGGGGAAGCGCGCAAAGGGCAGCACGGCTTCCTTGACAGAGAACCAAGGTGTTTGGGGGTCGGCCAAGGTCATAGGGTCGCCCATTGGCAGGGGCTCGGACGGGGCGACATCTGCCGTGATCGGCGCACGCATCGGGAAGTTTGACAGCGGTTCGCCCGCCATCAGCCGCGCCGCGATCGACGCAATCGCGCTGTCGGTCGCTTTGGCGACAAAGGGCACGGTGCGACTGGCGCGTGGGTTCACTTCCAAAACGTAAATGTCGCCATCCTTGATGGCAAATTGCACGTTCATCAGGCCGACCACGTTCAGCCCGCGCGCCATGGCTTCGGTCTGCACGCGCAATTCGGCAATGGTGGCGGCATCCAGCGAGTAAGGGGGCAGCGAGCACGCACTGTCGCCCGAATGCACACCCGCTTCCTCGATATGCTGCATGATGCCCGCGACATGCACGTTCTGGCCATCACATAGCGCATCCACATCCACTTCGACCGCGCCGATCAGGTAGCTGTCGAGCAGAACGGGGTTCTTGCCCGACACCTGCACCGCGTCGCGGATATAGCGCTCCAGGTGGGCGTCATCGCGGACAATCTCCATCGCGCGGCCGCCCAGCACATAGGACGGGCGGATCACCAGCGGATAGCCGACCTTCTGCGCGATCTGGAATGCCTGTTCGGGGCTGGATGCGATGCCGTTGACCGGCTGGCGCAGTCCCAGCTTGTTCAGGAGCGCCTGAAAACGCTCGCGGTCTTCGGCCAAGTCAATCGCGTCGGGGCTGGTGCCAAGAATGGGGATTCCCTCATCTTGCAAAGCATTCGCCAGCTTCAAGGGCGTCTGCCCGCCAAACTGCACGATCACACCGTGGAGCGTTCCGTTATCCTGCTCGACCCGCAGAATTTCCAGCACATGTTCCAATGTCAGCGGCTCAAAATACAACCGGTCCGAGGTGTCGTAATCGGTCGACACGGTTTCGGGGTTGCAGTTAATCATGATCGTTTCATAGCCGACATCGGTCAGCGCGAAACAGGCATGGCAGCAGCAATAGTCAAACTCGATCCCTTGACCGATCCGGTTCGGGCCACCGCCAAGGATGACCACTTTCTTGCGGTCAGACGGGCGCGCTTCGCATTCGGCATCGCCCATGACAGGGGTTTCATAGGTCGAATACATGTAGGGGGTCTGGGCTTCGAACTCTGCGGCGCAAGTGTCGATCCGTTTGAACACCGCGTTCACGCCCAGATTGCGGCGCGCGCGGCGAACCTGCCCTTCGTCGCGCCCGGTCAGCGCGGCAAGCCGGGCATCGGTGAAGCCAAACATTTTCAACTCGCGCAGCCCATCGGCAGAGACAGGCAGCCCATCGGCCCGGATGCGGGCTTCCATGTCCATGATTTCGCGGATGCGCGCCAAGAACCACGGGTCAAAGGACGTCGCGGCCTGAATTTCGTCGTCTGACAGCCCCTCGCGCATGGCTTGCGCAATCAGGCGCAAACGGTCGGGGGTCTGGGCGCTGATGGCCTTGATGATCGCCGCGCGGTCAGGTGCGCCGGGAATGACGATTTCGTCAAACCCGCTCAGGCCGGTTTCCATGCTAGCCAGCGCCTTTTGCATGGATTCGTGGAAGGTCCGGCCAATCGCCATCGCCTCGCCCACCGATTTCATGGCGGTGGTCAGTTCCGGCTTGGAACCCGCGAACTTTTCAAAAGCGAACCTTGGGATTTTCGTGACAACATAATCTATGGTCGGCTCGAAACTGGCAGGTGTCACTTTCGTGATATCATTGTCCAGCTCGTCCAGTGTGTAGCCGATGGCCAGCTTGGCCGCGATCTTGGCAATCGGGAAACCCGTGGCCTTTGACGCCAGCGCCGAGGAGCGCGACACACGCGGGTTCATCTCGATTACCACCATGCGCCCATCAGCTGGGTTGATCGCCCATTGCACGTTGGACCCGCCAGTTTCCACCCCGATCTCGCGCAGCACGGCAATAGAGCCATTGCGCATGATCTGGTATTCCTTGTCGGTCAGTGTCAGGGCAGGGGCCACGGTGATGGAATCGCCCGTATGCACGCCCATCGGGTCCACGTTTTCAATGGAACAGACGATGATGGCGTTGTCGGCGCGGTCGCGCACGACTTCCATTTCATACTCTTTCCAGCCCAGCAGCGATTCATCGACGAGAATTTGGGCGACGGGCGATGCATCCAGCCCCGAACGGCAGATGCGTTCGTAATCGTCGCGGTTATAGGCCACGCCGCCACCCGTGCCGCCCAGCGTATAAGCTGGGCGAATGATCGCGGGCAGGCCGACATATTCAATTGCCTCTATCGCCGCAGCAACCCCGGCATTGATGTCATACTTGCCGGTTTCGAGCTTTGGCGCGGCAACGATTGTCGCTTTGGGGTTTTCCAGCCCGATGCGGTCCATTGCCTCGCGGAACAGTTTGCGGTCCTCGGCCATTTCGATGGCCTCGCGATTCGCGCCGATCAACTCGACCCCGAATTTTTCCAGCACGCCCATATCGGCCAGCGCCAGCGAGGTGTTCAGCCCGGTTTGCCCGCCCATCGTGGGCAGCAGCGCGTCGGGGCGCTCTTTCTCGATGATTTTGGCAACGATTTCGGGCGTGATAGGCTCGATATAGGTGGCATCCGCCAGCCCCGGATCGGTCATGATCGTTGCGGGGTTCGAGTTTACCAGGATGACCCGATATCCCTCCTCGCGCAGCGCCTTACAGGCCTGTGCGCCGGAATAGTCGAATTCGCATGCCTGTCCGATAACGATGGGCCCGGCCCCGATAATCATGATGGAGTGGATGTCGGTTCTTTTCGGCATGGCTGGCCCCCTTGCACGCGCAGGCGCGTGCCCTGACAAGGGCCCGCGCAAATTGAGGCGGGGTTATAGGCAAAGGCCGTCCCAGTGCAACCCAATTCGCGCGGCACCGTCAGCTTGCTGCGGACGCGACAATCGCTTGCGCGTTTAAATTGAAATTTAACCTTGGTTGGACTACCAAGACTGGTGCCGAACGGAACCAAGACTATTTTAAGAAAGCTGTTTAAATGGTAGAAGCCGAAATTGTCCGGCGCCGATGGCGAGGGTTGTCCATGTCAGACCCAGATCAGGAAAAGACGATGCCGGATAGTGACAACGAGCAACGGTTGACCGAAATTCAGGCGCTTGTGGTCAAATTGATCAACCGCCTTCTGTCGGTGCCGGTCGAGCATGTCGACCGCGCCGTTGACGACGGCTTGGCGCAGCTTGGCAGTTTCACCGGGCGAGATCGGACCTATGTCTTTGTGATCGAAGGCGATCGGGGCAGCAACACCCATGAATGGTGTAGCGATCACACCGAGGCAATGATCGAGCATTTGCAGGATTTGCCAGTCAAAGCGTTCGAATGGATGTTGGACCCAATTCGCACCGGTGGTGCGTTTCATTTGCCCGATATTGCCGATTTGCCGACCGATTCGACCGAGCATGAATTCCTGTCGCAACAAGGGATACGCTCGCTTTTGATCGTGCCGATGATCGACGAGGAAGCGCTGGTCGGGTTTGTCGGGTTCGACAGCGTGCGCAATGCCGGAAAATTCCTGCCTGGCGAAATCTACCTGCTGCGCTCGTTTGCAGACGTTGTTCGATCAGTCCTGATGCGACGCAAGACAACGATAGAAATGCGCCGTGCGGAACAAGACCTGGCTCGCGAGCGCGCGTTCTTGAAGGGCATTGTCAGCACGAATGCCGCCGGTTTCGTTGTGTTGTCGGATACTGGCGCGATCATTTATGCCAATGACGAGGCCGAGCGCGTTTTGGGTGTGACCGTGGCCGAGATGATCGGGCAGAGCTACAACTCACCGAATTGGCGGATTACGGATATCAATGGGCAGAAGGTGCCCGACGCACAAGAACCGTTCAGTATTGTCAAGCGAACCGGTGAAATGGTGCAGAACCACCGTATTGCGCTGCATTGCGACGATGGCGTGCGCTACGCGTCCATCAATGCCGCCCCGATCGCGCGCGATGGGGTCGACGTTGCCTCTATCGTGTATTCCGTGACCGATGTGACAGGCTTGGTAAAAGCCGAACAGGCGCGTGAAACTGCTTTGCAGGACGCGCATCGCGCCAACGTGGCCAAGTCGAATTTTCTTGCCAAGATGAGCCACGAAATTCGCACGCCGCTGAACGGGATACTCGGCATTTCCGACATTCTTGAAGAGATGACGACCGACCCGGCACAGGTTCGTATGCTCGACATCCTGCGCGATAGCGGGGGGTTGTTGATGGGAATTATCAACGACCTTCTGGACATGTCAAAGATCGAGGCTGACGCGCTGGAGCTCGAATCCACCGCGTTTTCACTCACGGATCTGGGGCGACGCACGGAAGAGGTTCATACCTTGCGTGCGTCCGAAAAGCGTTTGTCTTTCGGTGTGAAAATAAATGATCCGCTCGGTCAGGACCGTTTGGGCGACCCGCAGCGCCTGACTCAGATCTTGCACAACATGATCTCGAACGCGATCAAGTTTACCGAGCGTGGCCATGTGTTTGTCGAGATCAGCGCCCCCGATGAATGCTCTGTCATCATGACAATCGAAGATTCCGGCATTGGAATGACCGAATCGCAACATGCGCGCATGTTCGACCCGTTTGCTCAGGCTGACAGCACCATTTCACGCCGTTTTGGCGGGACCGGGTTGGGCATGTCGATCGTGCGCAACCTTGTAGACCTTATGGGCGGCACGATCGAGACAAAATCGGCCCCCGATGTCGGAACCACGGTATCGGTTCATCTGCCGATCCCGTTGGCGCCACCTGATGCGCAAACACGCGCGGTGACACCTGTGTCAGGCGATGAAACCGCCCGCATCCTTCCCGCGATGTCGATCCTCGCCGCAGATGACAACCGCACCAACCAGATGATCCTGAGTATCATGCTGGGCCAATTGGGCGCGCGCGTCACGCTGGCCAATGACGGGCTCGACGCGCTCGAGAAATCGCGCAAGGAACGCTTCGATCTGATGATCCTCGACATTTCCATGCCGGGCATGGACGGCGTGACCCTGCTGAACACCATTCGCTGTGAAGAAAATCGCGCAGGTCTAAAGAATACACCGGCCTTTGCTTTCACGGCAAATGCCATGTCGCACCAGGTTGAGAGTTATCTTCAGGCGGGTTTCGACGCGTGTCTGACAAAACCGCTCAAGCTGGAGCGGCTGCATCATACTTTGCTTGATTTTTTCGCAGAGCGTGCGGTCAGTGAAGCGGCTCTCCCGTCACCGAAATGATCCGCCCGCCCGCTGCGCGAGCGTCCTCGAGGTCATGCGTGACAAGGATGACGGGCAGGGCGCGTGCCTGTGCAAAGGTGAAATCCCGAATCTGATCGCGCAGGTTGGCGTCGAGCTTTGAGAAAGGTTCATCCAAGAGCAGCGCCTGCGGGGCGCTGAGCAATGTCCGCATAAGCGCAACCCGCGCCTTTTGCCCACCCGAAAGCGTTGCCGGGTCGCGCGCGCCCATCCCGTCTAGCCCGGCGGCGTCGAGCGCCTGAGCGATCTGCCTATCGCGGCTGGGCACACCCCGCGGCAGGCCAAAGCCCAGATTGCCCGCGACTGAGAGGTGTGGAAACAACACGTCATCTTGAAACAATAGTCCCATGCGGCGCGCATGTGTGGGCAGGTCGGTCATATCGCGCCCGTTCAGATATATGCGCCCCGACATTTTGAAACCGGGGGGCAAGGCCCCGGCCAGTGCCGCAAGGGCCGTGGACTTGCCGCAACCGGAAGGGCCCATGATGGTCAGCACCTCGCCTGCGGCGATGGTTGTGTCCAGTGCGACCATCGGCTGACCACCGCGTGAAATGCGCAAGCTATCAAGCGTCAAAGTCATGTCACTCTCAGCCCTCTTCTACGGCGCGCGAGCAGCGCGGGCAGCGCCAGTGCCAGTGCGAAAACCGCCAGCGGCAATGTCATTTGCACCACCGCCCAGACCCCGATCAGCCGCCGGTTGCCCGATGCCGCCAGTGCTACGGCTTCTGTTGTGACGGTGCCGACCCGTCCTGCGCCAATCAGCAAGGTCGGCAGATATTGCGCAACGGATGTGGCGAATCCCACCGCGAAGGCGATGCAAAGCGCGCGTGTCAGCATCGGCAATCGCACGGCAAGCAAAACCCGCCATGGCGCGGCGCCAAGCGTCGCGGCCACAAGCCCGGCGCGACTGTCCCAGGCTTTCCAAGGGTCGGATAAGGACAGCATGACATAGGGCAGCACAAAGACAAGATGCACCAACAGCACCGCGCCAAGGGTGCCATCCAGCCCAAGCCATAAGCCAAGCGCAGACAATCCGGGCAGGAACGCGATTTGTGGCACAAGAAGCGGCAGGTAGATGATCCCGACGGCCCGTGTTGCGCCTGCCTGCAACGCTGCGATTGTCAGGGCCAGAGCAATCATCGCTGACAGCCCGGCAAGCGTGGCTGTTGTGCCGCCCAGTCGCCAAAGCTGTTGGGATTGGTCCGTCCAGACGCGCAGACCAAAGTTTTGCGGCAGCAGGTCCGGGAAACGCCACAGCCCTGCAACCGACCAAAGCGCAAGCCCCGCAAGCCCAAGCCCCACGCCCAGCCCGATGGCCAGGGTTGGCAGGGCTGCGAGCGCGCGCAAGGGGCGGTCCCAGCCCGGCGCGCGCGCACCCTGTGATGCCCAGATGCGCCCGCGTGCGGCGATCAGGCGTTCTGCCAAGACCCAAGCTGCCAGCGCGCCCAGAACCAGCAGCAGTTGCAGCACGGCACCGGCACTTGCCGTGAAGCGCAAGGACAGGTCGGGCGCGGTCATCCAGTCCAGCACCTGCACCGCAAGGGTGGGTGGGCGTGTTGGGCCAAGGATAAGGGCGACATCGACCACGGACATGGAAAAGGCCAGTACGGCAAAGACAGGCAGCCGCAGTTGCGTGTAGATTGCCGGCAGGACTGTCTTGGTCCATCCGATCACACGGCCATACCCCAAGGAGCGTGCCACCGCCATGCGCCGGGCGCTGTCGGTCTGGCCAAGCGCCGCAAGTGTCATCAACATCAGGAATGGCACTTCTTTCATGACCAGCCCTGCGATCAGGGCCAGCCCCGCTTGGTCATGCACGATCAACAGGTCTGGCGGGCGGTCCCAACCCGTCGCCCAAGGCGATAGGGCACGCGCAACCCATCCAGAGGGCGCGATCAGAAAGGCCAGCCCGAAGGCCGCCGCCGCATGGGGCAGGGACAGAAGCGGCGCAAGCAGGCTTGTCACCACGCGAAAACTGCGCGTGCCTTGCCACGCGGCGACGATCAGCAGGGTTATGGCCAGCGACAGCACGGTCGCGCCGATGCCGGTAAACAGTGACAAGCGCACCGCCGCGCCAAGGCCCGGCCATGCCAGCAGCTCGCGCCACGGGTCAAGGCTGAACGCCGCGCCTCCCAAGGCCGGGAAGTAGCCGAAAGCAGGCAGCACCGCGCCTGCCAGCCCCGCCGCAACCGGCAGCGCCATAAGGGCGACCACCAGCCCCGGCGCGGCGCGGATCATTCAGCTGTGCCGTAACGTGCGGTCCAATCCTCTGCCACGCGGGTCATCCAGCTTGGGTGTGGTTCCAGCAGGCCGGTGCCCATTGCGTCAGGCGCAAGCGTGGCAATGCCCAGTTCCAGCGCGCCGAAACGCGCGCGGTCCTCTGGCGCAAGCCGGTCCATACCCAGCACGGTCTGAAACCCCAGAACGGCGGGATCTTGGGCCAATGCCTGAATTTGCGGGTCAAGGATAAGGTTCGCCAGAACCAGTGCCCCCGCTTTGTTGGCGGCATTATAGGGGATGGACAGGTAAGACGAATTCGCAAGCGTGCCGTCATCGAACACCATGGTGCGGATCGTGTCGGGCAATTCGCCATCGGCAATCGCCGCCGACGCGCGACCGGGGTTGAACGAGAAGCCTATATCAACCTCGGCATCGGCCAGAAGCTGGCCAAGCGCGGGTTCGTTCGCGGGATAGGCGCGGCCCGAACGCCACAGGTTCGGCGTGATTTCATCCAGAAAGGCCCAGAGCGGCGCCGTCACTGTGTCGTAATCCACGGCATCGGTCGGGCCAAGCAGCACCGAAGGGTCATCCAGCACGCCATAAAGCGCCTGTTTCAGAAAGGATGTGCCCAAGAAATCCGGTGGTTGCGGATAGGTGAAGCGTCCGGGGTTCTCGGCAATCCATGCGCGCAAAGCATCCAACGAGCGGGGCGGTTCCGGCACCGCCCGACTGTCATATTCGAACACCATCTGGAACATCGCCCAAGGGCTGCCATAGCCCTCGACCGGCAGGGTGAAGTCGATTTCGACCGCCGGGTTCGCATCGGTGTCGACCAAGGGCCAATTGGGCAGGTCATAGGCGAACGGACCAAACAGCAGACCCTGATCCTTCATGGATGCGAAATTTGCGCCGTTGATCCAGATCGCATCTACCGCGCCGCCCGTGTCGCGGCCCGCTGCGCGTTCAGACACCACGCGGGTTACTGCATCGGCGGTATCTGCAAGGCGCACATGTTCCAGCGTGACATCATGGCGTTCTGACAGCACCTCGCCCACTTGCGCTATGAAAGCATTGATGCGCGGATCGCCGCCCCAAGCGTGCCAATAGACCGTCTGACCGCGCGCCTGTTCCAGAACGGCGGGCCAATCCGCAGGGTTCGGGGTTTGGGCAACGGCAGGCAACGCGCCGCCCAACGCACAAGCCGCGACGCAGGTCAAAAAACGCATGAAAGATTCCTTCTGTTTTCCTTGTATCTGCCGTTACGTTAAAGAACTGTCAAAGGTTACGGTAAGTTTCAGGTTGCGACACATTACCGTGAAACATTCGGTGCGCGTGCTACGTATACTGTAGCGCAAGCCTGATACAAGCCAAGCAAGAGGCCCCATGCTGGACCGACATCTGCGCCCCTTCATCGACCCTCCGCTGAACCTGATCGGCGGCCAGATAGCCCGGTCCGGCTTGACCGCGAATATGGTCACATTGATCGGCCTTGCTTTTGGGCTGGCGGGGGCCGGTGCGATCATCGCCGGGCATTTTTTGCTCGCGGTGGCGCTGATCCTCGCCTCGCGCCTGGCGGATGGTCTGGATGGCGCGGTTGCACGCGCGCAGGGGGTCACAGATTTTGGCGGCTATCTGGATATCACCTGCGATTTCATATTCTACGCCGCGATTCCCTTGGCCTTCATCCTGCATGACCCTGACAGCAATGGCGTGGCCGGTGCGGTGCTGCTGGCAAGTTTCTATATAAACGGTGCGTCGTTCCTGGGCTATGCGATCTTGGCCGAAAAGAAGCAGATGCGCAGCGACCTGCACGGCGTGAAATCGCTTTATTTCACAGGTGGGCTGCTGGAGGGCGCCGAGACCATCGCGTTCTTTATTGCGATCTGCCTGTGGTCGGGTTGGTTCGTGCCCTTGGCCTATGTGTTCGCCGCGCTGTGTGGCGTGACGGCTGGCGCGCGTATCTTGCTGGCCGCGCGTGTGTTCACGCGGTAGACCGCGCCTTACAGCTTGCCTTTGCTTGGCGGCACGCTGATCGGTCCGCCAACATCCCTTGGCAAGGAAAGCTGCGCCACCTGTTCGGCAATAGGCTGGACAGAAAGTGGATGCGTGGTGCCAGAAAACCGCGCCGGGTCGTCCAGCACTTGCCACGCGCCTTTGTGATAGACCTCTAATGTCGAAAACCGCGCCTTGTAGTCCATCTTGGGGCTGCCGGGGACCCAATAACCCAAATAAACGTAGGGCAGTCCCACCCGGCGTGCCAATTCGATCTGGTCAAGGATCATGAAACTGCCAAGGGATTGGTCGGCCATCTCCGGGTCGAAGAAGGAATAAACAAGGCTTAGCCCGTCTTCCAGAACATCGCTCAAGCACGCAGCAATCAAAGGGCCGTTCGGGCCAGTGGCCGCGTCGCGGTATTCCAGAACGCGCGTGCGGACCGGCGTTTCCTCGACCATGGCGGAATATTCGAACACGTCCATATCTGCCATGCCGCCATGGGTATGCCGGCTGTCCAGATAGCGGCGGAACAGCGCATATTGATCTTCTGTCGCCCAAGCGCTGGTCACATCGCGTTTCAGATGCGCGTTTCGATTAACCACACGACGTTGCGACCGTGACGGGGTGAAATCCGCCACTCGGATGCGTGCCGAAAGACAGGCCGCACAATCGGCGCAAGAGGGCCGATACAGAACATTCTGCGACCGGCGGAACCCTTGCTGCGACAGCTTGTCATTCATAGCCTCGGCCTGATCGCCCTGCAAAGCCGTGAACAGCTTGCGTTCCATCCGGTCCGGCAAATAGGGGCATGGCTGAGGGGCAGTCACATAGAACTGCGGAACGGTCGGCAGGGAATGACGCATTGGCGGCTCTTGTTATGCAAAACCCGGAAAGGTTAGCAAGCGATTGGCCTTTCGCCAAGCCTGCAAACATAACCTATCCGCGTTATTCAGGGGCAATTCGATGCAGCATGGTGGTCGACAGAAGGTGATCGTGCAACCCTTGCCGGTAGGGAGACAGCAATATCAACGCAATGGAAACAATCTGAAGCGGAAACACCGTCCACATCACGGCATGTGTGCTGCTGTAGATGAGCGCGGTGGTCACATCGGGTGTGCGCCCGTTCAGATGCCGCCATTTCAGCGCCATGACCATCATGCCCAGTGTTGCGCCGTAGCGTGACAGCATAACGGTGCGGTAGGCCACAGAGATCGCAGCGAACAAAAGCGGCAAGAAAAACGCGCTGATAAACAATGTCAGCACCAGCCCGACAAGCGTCAGGGCAACCGTGACCAACAGGTCAATCGCCCATGCTCCGGCGCGTTTCAATGGCACGTCCGTGTAGAATTCTGGCTGAAGCGCCGGGTCAGGCAAGGTCATCCGGTAAAATCCGCAACTGTGGCATGGGCGACAGAGATAAGAACCCGCGGGGCAATTGAAAAGACGTGGCGCGGTGTTCCGGCTGCGGCAAAGACGGTATCGAAGCTCAACAGCCGTGGATCGGCCCATGTTGCGGGCGCCGTCAGGTGTCCGATCGGGGCCACGCCGCCGATGGCAAATCCTGTGACCGCGCGCACCTGAGCGGCGTCGGCGCGGCCCAAATCCTCACCCGCCAAAGCGCTGGCCTTATCGGCGCAGATGCGGTTGCCACCCGCTGTCAGGAACAGGTAAAGCGCGCCGCTTGTCTGCCCTGCGAACAGGATCGACTTTACGATCTGGTCCAGCGCGCAGCCGCAAGCCTCGGCGGCGAGTTCCGCGGTGCGCGCCTCTCCGGGTTCTATTATGGTGTTTGGCAGGCCCGCATCGGTCAATGCGCGGGCCACGCGAGCGACGGATTTACTCAAGCGCGTCCAGAACCTCTGCCAATGTGCCGATCAACTGATCGATATGCGATTTCTCGATTATCAAGGGCGGCGACATGGCGATGATATCGCCCGTGGTGCGGATCAGGATACCCTTTTCATAGGCTTGCAAAAACGCGTTGAAGGCCCGCTGCGTCGGCTTGCCTGCAATCGGTTCCAGTTCCACCGCGCCGATCAGCCCCATATTGCGCGTGTCGATGACATGGCGATGGCCTTTCAGCGAATGCACCGCATCCTCCCAATAGGGCGCAATGTCATGCGCGCGGGCGAACAGGTTGTCCTGTTTATACGTCTCCAGCGTGGCCAGCCCGGCGGCGGAAGCAATCGGGCTGCCCGAATAGGTATAGCCGTGGAACAACTCGATCAGGTTTTCCGGCCCTTGCATGAAGGCGTCGTGAATATCCGCCGTGGTCAGCACCGCGCCCATCGGGATTACGCCATTGGTCAGACCCTTGGCGCAGGTAATCATGTCGGGCATCACGTCGAAATGCTGCGCGGCAAAGGCGCTGCCAAGACGGCCAAAGCCGGTAATGACCTCATCGAAAATCAGCAGAATGCCGTGCTTGCGGGTCAGTTCACGCAGGCGCTGCAAATAGCCCTTGGGCGGGATCAGCACACCGGTGGACCCGGCCACAGGCTCGACAATCACAGCGGCAATCGTGTCCGCGCCGTGCAGCGCGACCATGCGCTCCAGATCATCGGCCAGATGCATGCCATGCTCTGGCTGGCCGCGCGACCATTGGTTTTCGGGCAGATGCGTGTGGGGCAAGTGGTCGACCCCTGCCAGCATGGCGCCAAAATGACGACGATTGTTGACAATGCCGCCCACCGAAATGCCGCCGAAATTCACGCCATGATAGCCGCGCTCGCGCCCGATGAGCCGGGTGCGGGTGCCGTTGCCAAGCGCACGGTGGTAGGCGATGGCGATTTTCAGCGCGGTTTCCACGCTTTCCGACCCGGAATTGGTAAAGAATGCGTGGTCGATACCTTCGGGCGCCAGATCGACCAGACGGTTGGCCAGTTCGAACGCTTTGGGGTGGCCCATCTGGAAGGCAGGGGCGTAATCCAGCTCCGTGACCTGTTTCTTGATCGCTTCGGTAATCAAGGGCCGCGCATGGCCCGCGTTGCAGCACCACAGCCCCGCCGTGCCGTCCAGCACCTGACGTCCGTCCGATGTGGTGTAATGCATACCATTGGCCGCGACCAACATGCGGGGCGCCGCCTTGAACTGGCGGTTCGCGGTGAACGGCATCCAGAAGGCGCGCAGGTCGTTTGGTGTAGGACGGTCAAGCATGGCTGGCTCCGATTGCAGGGTTGCGGGAACGCTACCATAATAGAGCGCCCGTGCAAGCCTGACCGGCGCTTGAACCGGGCAGCAGTTTGGGGCATTGCCTAACGGGCAAACAAGGGTTGGAGACTGACATGAGCCGCGCATTCCTATTTCCCGGTCAAGGGGCACAAACCATCGGCATGGGCCGCGCGCTGGCCGACAGTTACCCGGCGGCGAAAGCGGTGTTTCAGGAAGTCGATGACGCTTTGGGAGAGGCTTTGTCGACGTTGATCTGGGACGGCGATATCGCCGACCTGACCCTGACTGCCAATGCGCAACCGGCGCTGATGGCAACGTCCTTGGCGGCGTTCCGCGCTATGGAAGCCGAAGGCGTGGCAATCACCGATGCGGCTTTTGTCGCAGGGCATTCGCTGGGCGAGCATTCGGCGCTGGCGGCGGCGGGGTCGCTGTCGATTTCTGACGCGGCCAAGCTGTTGCGCATCCGGGGGCGTGCGATGCAAGCCGCCGTGCCGGTGGGCGAGGGGGCAATGGCGGCGCTGCTGGGGCTGGATTTTGCCACCGCATCTGAGATTGCGGCAGAGGCTGCGCAGGGCGAGGTGTGCCAAGCCGCCAATGACAATGACCCCGCGCAGGTGGTCGTCTCTGGCCATAGGGCGGCGGTAGAACGCGCGGTTGAAATTGCGAAAACGCGCGGCGCGCGGCGGGCCATGTTGCTGCCCGTGTCGGCCCCGTTCCATTGCGCGCTGATGCAGCCTGCGGCCGATGCCATGGCAGAGGCGCTGGCCGGCGTTGCCCTGAATGCGCCTGCTGTGCCGCTGGTGGCCAATGTGAGGGCGGAAGCGGTCAGCGATCCCGCCACCATTCGCGCGCTGCTGGTCGAGCAGGTGACCGGGTCGGTGCGGTGGCGCGAGTCGGTCGCTTGGATGGCCGATCAAGGCGTGACCGAATTCTGGGAAATCGGCGCGGGCAAGGCTTTGTCGGGGATGGTCAAACGGATTGCAAAAGGGTCAGACACCCGCACCGTGGGCACGCCAGAGGATTTGGCGGCTTTGGCGACGTGACCAAGAGGCCCCGGCTTTAGGGCCGGGGCGCGAGGTTCAGGGAATGATCCGGGCGTATTTCACGCCTGCCAGTGATGCACCCGCCAGAACGCCCGACTGTCCGAACACCACAGCAATGACGGGGGCGAATTGGGTCGTGGTTTCGGCCCCAAGTGATCCGCCTTGCGTCGGGGTAGCATAGCGCAGGTCCGCGCTTGCAGCCCAGCCTTCGGAATAACGAAAATCCGAAAGCGCCTGTTCGGTCATGAAAAACAGCGCATGAGCATATTGCTGCCCGCCGATTTGCAAACCAAAGCTGGCGCGGGTGGCGGAATAGTAGTCGACCGTAGCATCATCTATGCGCAGCGCGCCGCGCCCGTAAGAGCCACCGACGAACAGCCCTGCCTCTGTAACGACAGGGATATACAGAATCCCACGCGAGTTCTCGAATAGTTCACCCAAACTGGGATAGTTGCTGCGAAGATAGTCGCGAGCGGAGTCGACCCGCGCATCCAGACGGTCGGCACCCTCGCTGCCGATTGGATTGCCGCAAGCGGCCAATCCAGTGGTGATACCCGCCAACCCTGCGAGCGTGAAAGCCCGCCTGCTTATCTGTGTCATTGCTCTGCCTCTGATAAAGGATACCGCTATCCTGCGACCTTGACACTAAATTAGCGCGAATGTGCGGCTTTGTCACCCGTGTGCGGAGCTTTGCGGCAGTTCCTTGCGCATGCCCAGAGTCTGGCTTGGATCGCGTGTCAAACTTACCTTTGCCCTTGGTCGCCTTGCATCAGAAGGTTTGAGTATAAAGCGCGTGGGCCTCTTCATAGGTCATAACGCCGGAGATTGGGTATAGGCCGCGCGACATCAATTCGTCGCGCTGCAACGACATGATATCGAGTTGCGCACCCGCACCCATCGTGGACAAGCTATGTCCGACCGAATTGTCGTCGGCTTCTACCGCGTTCATGAAAGCCGCGACCCGATCTTGTTACCAGCCCCTCAGTGTGCTGTCGGTTGCTTCCGCAAAGCAAATCACTTGCGGATAGACCCAACCTTGCGGCAGCAAACCCGGTCGACCGAACAGGATGCTGGCCACGCGCGCACCGCTCAAGCTGTTCTGAATGTCCATGCCCAAAGGATCGGTGCCCGTCCTGACGGCCACAACAGAGGACACGCCAAGCCCGACGGTTGCCGCGGCCAACACGACCCAATCCACCATGATCGCACCTGATTGGTTCGCCAACAACCGCTGGATGCGTCAAATAGCATGGTTCATTCTGTGCCCCCTTGTTGAACCTATGTCCAAGAATTATAAAAGCAGCGGGGCAAAAACTGGGGCGTGAATATGGCCAGACTATGAAAGCGCCGCTGCCACGCGGGGCGCAAAATAGGTCAGCACCCCGTCGCAGCCTGCGCGTTTGAACGCCAGCAGGCTTTCCAGCATGACCTTTTCGCCATCCAGCCAGCCGTTCTGCGCCGCCGCCATCAGCATCGCGTATTCGCCAGAGACCTGATAGGCAAAGGTCGGGCGCTGGAAGCGGTCCTTCACGGCGCGGCAGATGTCCAGATACGGCATGCCGGGCTTAATCATGACCATATCGGCGCCCTCTGCCAAGTCGCGCGCGACGCAGGCCAGGGCTTCTTCGCGGTTGGCGGGGTTGATCTGGTAGGTCGCCTTGTCGCCGACCAACCGCGCGCCCGCGCCGACCGCATCACGGAACGGGCCGTAAAAACCCGACGCGAATTTCGCGGCATAAGACAGGATCGCCACATCCCGATGTCCGGCCGCTTCCATCGCGGCACGCAAAGCGGCGATGCGGCCATCCATCATGTCAGACGGCCCAAGGATGTCGGCGCCCGCCTCGGCCTGTGCCAACCCCATCTGGACGAGCGCGTCCACGGTTTCGTCATTCAAGATCTGCCCATCCACAACAAACCCGTCATGGCCATTGGCATTATAGGGGTCGAGCGCGATATCGGTCATCACCATCAATTCGGGCAATTCCGCTTTCAGCATGCGGATCGCGCGGTTGGTCAGGTTGTCGGGGTTCCAGGCTTCGGCACAATCCTCGGTGCGCAACTCTTGCGCGGTGTAGGGGAATAGGCAGATCGCGGGGATGCCAAGGGCCAGCGCCTTTTCTGCGGCTGGCAACAGGCGGTCCAGTGACAGGCGGTTTACGCCGGGGAGGGAGGGGATCGGCTCTTCAACGCCCTCTCCGTCACGAATAAAAACCGGCCAGATCAGGTCGCCCACACCTAGCCCGTTTTCTTGCACCATGTCGCGCAGGGCGCGGGTGCGGCGCAATCGGCGCATACGGGCGGCGGGGTAGGGGGCGGGGCTGTGCATCTGTCTGTCCTTCGGTCCGGTTCTGCCCTGTGGTGCCATGCAAATGCCGGAAAGGGAAGATACCGCGCGTCACCTGCCCGGTCATGCGGTGTTACGCGCTATCCGGCATCAGCCCGCGCGTGGCGGTCAGCGCCGCCATGACTGATGCTCGCGTCACCTGCCCCAATACACGGTCCCCGTCCGACAAGGCCAGCGTGTCATGCTGGTTGTCGAATTGCGCCATGACCTCTCGGATTGGCATGTCCGCCGGGACACTGCGCGTCGGTGCGCCGACCACGCTGGCGGGCACAAGCGCGTCGCGCGCGCGCAGCACGCCCAGCGGGTTCATATTGGCGACGAAATCGGCCACATACTGGTTCGCGGGGGTCTGGAATATCTGCGCGGGCGTGCCGCATTGGATCATCCGGCCACCTTCCAGAATGGCAATTCGGTTGCCCAGTTTGAACGCTTCGTCCAGATCGTGGCTGACGAAGATGATGGTGCGTTTCAGCCGCGCTTGCAGTTCCAGAAGTTCGTCTTGCAGCCGCGCGCGGATCAGCGGGTCGAGCGCCGAAAACGGCTCATCCATCAAGAGCACGGGTGCGTCAGTGGCGAACGCCCGCGCGAGTCCCACGCGCTGTTGCATCCCGCCCGACAAAGCGCTGACAGGCTGGTCGGCCCATTGCGTCAGGCCCACCAGTTCTAGCTGCGTGTCGATCTTTTCGCGCCGGGCGCGTTTGCCCATTCCGGCCAGTTCCAACCCCAGCCCGACATTCTCGCGCACCGACCGCCACGGCAGCAGGCCAAATTGCTGGAACACCATCGCGACCGTCCGGGTCCGCAAACGGCGCAATGTGGCGCGGCTGGCATTTGGCACGCTGACCAATTCGGTGCCGTCATTGACCAGCACATCGCCCTGCACGATGGGGTTCAGCCCGTTCACCGCGCGTAAAAGCGTGGATTTTCCTGACCCTGACAGGCCCATCAGCACGACAATCTCGCCCGGCGCCACATCCAGCGAACAATCATGCACGCCCAGAACCTGGCCCGTCTTTTCCTTGATGGCGTCGCGGCTCTGGCCGGTTTCCATCAGCGGGATTGCTTTGTAAGGGTTTGACCCGAAAACGATAGAGACGTTTTGAAAACGAACGGCGGGATCGGTCATCGCGCTGCCTCCACCCGTAGCATGCGGTCAAGCATGATGGCCACGGCGACGATGACCGCGCCCGCCTCGAAGCCAAGCGCCGCATTGACCGTGTTCAGCGCCCGCACAATCGACACGCCCAAGCCCGGTGCGCCCACAAGCCCTGCGATGACCACCATCGACAGCGACAGCATGATGGTCTGGTTCAACCCGGCCATGATCTGTGGAAAGGCAAAGGGCAGTTCCACCTTCCAGATGCGCTGGGCCGTGGTCGCGCCAAAGGCCGTCGCCGCTTCAGATAGCGCCTGCGGGGTGGACCGGATGCCAAGTTCCGTCAGCCGGATCGCGGCGGGCATGGCGAAAATGACAGTCGCAACCAGCCCCGGCACCATGCCAAGCCCGAACAGCACCAGCACCGGAATAAGATAGACGAAGACCGGCAGCGTCTGCATCAGGTCCAGAATAGGCGTCAGCGCGCGGTAAAACCGCGGGTGATGCGCGGCATAGATACCCAAGGGAACGCCCACACCCATACAGACCACGCAAGACGCCAGAACAAGCGTCAGCGTCTGCATCGTTAAGTCCCAATAACCTTGGTTCAACGCGAACAAGGCGCAGAGGCCCACGATGATGACCGACACCAGCCGGCGTTGCAGCAGCCATGTCAGCGCGCAGAACGCTGCAACAATGATGAACGGGTGCGGCACGCTCAGCGCGCTTTCCAACCCGCCAATCATGCTGCGCAGAGTTTGTTCCAGTGTATCGAATGCTGTGATGAACGTGTCTTGCAGCCATTCAAACCCCATTGCGACCACGCGGCCCACCGGGATTTTCGCGTCTATGATGGGTTGGGTAAATGCGTCGGCCATGCGGTGCCCCTTAATCAAAAAAACGCCCCGGACCATTGGCCGGGGCGCGAAGGGATCAGTTCAGCGCGGCCATAACGGCGGCCATGGCGTCGCCGCCGTCTGCCGTTGTCACGCCCTCCAGCCATGGGCTGATAGCGTCGGTGTTGGCCGACAGCCACGCGGTCGCGGCGGCTTCGGGCATCGTGCCATCATTCAGGATCGCGCCCATGATCTCGTTTTCCATGGCCAGCGTGAATTCGAGGTTGTTCAGGAACGCGCCGACATTCGGGCATTCCGCGACAAACCCGGCGCGCGTGTTGGTGTAAACCTCTGCACCGCCGAAATTGGGGCCGAACCAGTCGTCGCCACCGGCCAGATAGGTCATGTCATAGGCGGCGTTCATCGGGTGCGGTTCCCACCCAAGGAACACAACAGGCTCATCCCGGCGGTCAGCGCGGGCGACTTGGGACAGCATCCCCTGCTCAGAGCTTTCGACCACCGTCAGGCCCGACAGTCCGAACGCATCGGCCTCGATCATATCAAGGATCAGGCGGTTGCCGTCATTGCCCGGCTCGATCCCGTAGATTTTGCCGTCCAGTGCCTCGGCCTGCGCGGCGATGCTGGCGAAATCGGTGATCCCAAGGGCCGCGCCTGCCGCATTGGTGGCAAGCGTGTATTTCGCGCCGGTCAGGTTGCGGCGCACTGTGTCGACGGTGCCTGCCTCGCGGTAGGGGGCGATATCGGCTTCCATCGTGGGCATCCAGTTGCCAAGGAACACATCGACATCGCCATTGGCCATGGACGTGTAGGTTACGGGCACTGACAGAACCAACGTGTTGGTGTCATAGCCCAAGGCGTCCAGCAGCGTGGTGGCTACAGCGGTTGTGGCGGTGATGTCGGTCCAGCCCACATCGGAAAAGGTGACAGACGTGCAATCTGCAAAAGCTGGGCCAGCGGCCAAAGCGGCGGCGGCAAGCGTCGTCAGGCGAAGGGTCATTGATATTTCTCCCATGTTGCGTTTTTTCTTGATTGACCAATCAATAAACAATCGGATAGCAAACTTGCAACAGAAATGTCGTTTAAGGGGCCAAGCTGCCATGCCGAAGGTTGGAATGGAACCTATCAGGCGCGACGCGCTAATCAAAGCCGCTATTGTCGAGATCGGGCAGGCGGGGTCGCTGGATGTGACCGTCAGCCGGATCGCCAAGCGCGCGGGTATGTCGGCGGCGCTGGCGCATCATTATTTTGGCTCAAAAGAAGCAATGTTTCTGGCCGCCATGCGGCATGTGCTGTCGGTCTATGGTGCCGAAATCCGTGGCGCGCTGATCGCGTCCGACACGCCGCACGACCGCTTGCGCGCTCTGGTGCGGGTGTCTTTCACCGGCAGCAATTTCCGGCGCGAGGTCGTCGCCGCCTGGCTGAATTTCTACGTTCTGGCGCAGCGGCAGGACGATGCCGCGCGGCTGCTGCGGATATATCAAGCCCGGCTGCGGTCGAACCTGCGCCACGCACTGCGGCCCTTGGTTGGCGCGCGTGCGGGCGATCTGGCCGATGGCGCGGCGGCGATGATTGACGGTGCCTATCTGCATGAAGCCCTTGGCACCGGAGAGCCGGACAGCGCGCGCGTCTGCGGGCAGGTGCAGGGCTGGCTAGAGGCCGCGATAGACGGAGGACAGTCATGAGAGCACAACCCAAAGCCAGCCATTTCATCGGCGGTGTGTATGTCGAGGATGACGCCGGCGCGGCGTTTCACAGTCATTATCCAGCAACCGGAGAGGTGATCGCCAAGCTCCATTCGGCCACGCCCGCGATTGTCGAGCGGGCCATGGCCGCCGCAGCAGATGCACAGGCCGACTGGGCCGCGCGCCTGCCTGTGGAGCGGGGCCGCATTTTGCAATGTGCCGCGCAGATCATGCGCGATCGAAACCAAGACTTGTCCGAGTTGGAAACGCTGGATACCGGCAAGCCGCTGCAAGAGACATTGGTGGCCGATGCGGCTTCCGGTGCGGATGCCTTGCAGTATTTTGCGGGTTTTGCGCCGACCGTGACGGGCCAGACCATCGCGCTTGGCCGCGACATGGCGTATACCTTGCGCGAGCCTTTGGGCGTCTGTGCTGGCATCGGTGCTTGGAACTATCCGATCCAGATTGCGGCCTGGAAAGCCGCGCCGGCCTTGGCGTTTGGCAATGCGCTGGTGTTCAAACCGTCCGAGGTGACGCCGCTTTCGGCGCTGGCCTTGGCCGAGATATTGCATGAAGCGGGCTTGCCCGCGGGGCTGTTCAACGTGGTGCAGGGCGCGAGCGATGTTGGCGCGGCGCTGGTGGGCGACAGCCGCGTCGCCAAGGTCTCGCTGACCGGGTCGGTGCCGACGGGCCGCAAGGTTTACGCGCAAGCCGCCGAGGGCATTCGCGCGGTCACGATGGAACTGGGCGGCAAATCGCCCCTGATCGTGTTCGAAGATGCTGATCTGGACAATGCCGTGGGCGCGGCGATGCTCGGGAATTTCTATTCCTCGGGGCAGATCTGCACCAATGGCACGCGGGTCTTCGTGGCGCGTTCGGTGCTGCGGCCGTTTCTGGAAAAACTGGCCGCGCGCACAGGGCGCATTGTTATGGGCGACCCGCTTGATGAAGCGACGCAGATGGGGCCGCTGGTCAGTGCTGCGCAGGCTGAGCGCGTGATGGGCTACATCGCGCGTGGGATTGCTGAAGGTGCACGGTTGGTTTGCGGTGGCAAATCGGCGGGCGGGTGGTTCGTTGAACCGACGGTGTTCGCCGATGTGACCGATGAGATGACCATCGCCCGCGAAGAAATTTTCGGGCCGGTGATGTCGGTGCTGGTGTTTGACGACGAGGACGAGGTCATCGCGCGCGCCAATGCAACCGAATACGGGCTGGCGGCGGGGGTGTTTACCCGCGACCTCACCCGCGCACACCGTGTTGTTGGGCGTTTGCAGGCAGGCACCTGTTGGATAAATGCCTATAATCTGACGCCGGTCGAAATGCCCTTCGGTGGCGTCAAGGCCAGCGGGGTCGGGCGCGAGAACGGGCACGCGGCCTTGGAGCACTATACGCGGGTCAAGTCGGTCTACCTGGGCATGGGGGATGTCGATGCGCCCTATTGAGCAGCCGCAACCAAATTGCCGCGCCTTGCGGCGCGCAGAGATGTGACGCTGGCCCGCCTGTCGGCGGGCGTTTTGCCCCACCGCTGTGTGGGGCGGCAGATGTCGTTATTTTGCTGAGAGGCGGTTCAGGGGCAGGTCTGCCCTGAACGCGCCATGTCAAGTGTAACGCTGTCCGGTCCGCGTCAAGGACAAGCCGCGCAAGCGCGGTCGCTGGCGCGATCCTTGACCCGGCCCGGACAGCTTTCGGAGCCTATGAGACATGCAGGCGGATTATGTGGTTGTGGGGGCTGGGTCTGGCGGATGCGCGGTGGCGTATCGGCTGGCAGAGGCCGGTCATTCGGTGATCGTGGTGGAAGCGGGTGGGTCGGATGCCGGCCCGTTCATCCAGATGCCGGGTGCTTTGTCCTATCCGATGAATATGGCGCGCTATGATTGGGGCTATCAGACGGAACCCGAGCCGCATTTGGGCGGGCGGCGTTTGGCGTGCCCGCGCGGGCGCGTTCTGGGCGGGTCGAGCAGCATTAACGGCATGGTCTACGTGCGCGGCCATGCGCGCGATTTCGACCATTGGGCCGATCAAGGCGCGGATGGCTGGCGCTTTGCCGATGTGCTGCCCTATTTTCGCCGGATGGAGAATTGGCAGGCGGGTGCAAGCCCGTGGCGCGGGCAGGGTGGGCCGCTGCATGTGTCGCGGGGCAAGCGCGAGAACCCGTTGTTTGATGCCTTTGTCGAAGCCGGGCGGCAAGCCGGCTACCCTGTGACAGAAGATTACAACGGCGCGCAGCAGGAAGGGTTCGGCGCGATGGAGGCGACGATCCATCGTGGACAGCGCTGGTCCGCCGCGCGGGCCTATCTGCGCCCTGCCGTGGCGACGGGCCGGGTGCGTGTGGTGCGAGGGCTTGCCGCGCAGGTCTTGTTTGATGAGGCGAACCGCGCCATCGGGGTTGCGTTGCAGGATGGGCAGACCATCCATGCGCGCGCCGAGGTGGTGCTGGCCGCAAGCAGTATAAACACACCGCAGATTTTGATGTTGTCGGGCATTGGCCCTGCCGCGCATCTGGCCGAACATGGGATCAAGCCGCGCGCCGACCGCGCGGGTGTGGGGCAGAACCTGCAAGACCATCTGGAACTTTATCTGCAATATGCGGCCAGCCAGCCCATTACGCTGTTCAAATATTGGAACCTGTTGGGCAAGGCTTGGGTTGGCGCGCAATGGTTGTTGGTGCGCAAAGGTCCGGGGGCGTCGAACCAGTTCGAGGCCTGCGCCTTCATCCGCTCGCGCGCGGGGGTCGAGTATCCTGACATTCAGTATCATTTTCTGCCAATTGCTGTGCGCTATGACGGGCAGGCCGTGGCCGAGGGGCATGGGTTTCAGACTCATGTCGGCCCCATGCGTTCTGTCAGTCGGGGTTGGGTCAAGCTGGCCAGCCCGCGCGCGCAGGACGCGCCGCGCATTTGTTTCAACTACATGAGCGACTCGCAGGATTGGGAGGATTTCCGTAGCTGTATTCGCCTGACGCGCGAGATCATGGGGCAGGCGGCCTTTGCGCCTTATTTGAAGTATGAAATCCAGCCGGGTGGCACTGTCCGGGATGATGCTGCACTGGATGCGTTCATCCGTGACCATGTGGAAAGCGCCTATCACCCTTGCGGCACAGCGCGGATGGGCCGGCCCGACGACCCGCTGGCGGTGGTGGACCCAGAGGGCCGTGTTATCGGGGTGGACAGGTTGCGCGTGGCCGACAGTTCTATCTTTCCGCGCATCCCTAACGGCAACCTGAATGCACCGTCGATCATGGTAGGCGAGAAAATCGCAGACCATATGCTGGGGCGCTGTCTGCCGCCGATGAATCTGGAACCTTGGACTGATCCCGATTGGGCGCGGCAGCAGCGCTGAAATTTCTTGCAAATTTTCAACATCTGCTCAAGGATCGCGCAGAAGGTGGGGCGAATGCAGGCATCAGACTTGCACAGCCCCGCTGTGCATGCGCTGCTGCGTTATCAAGAATCCGACAGGAGAATGACCATGTTCTACAAATCCGTGACTGCCGCCTTTGGGCTTAGCCTGGTGGCTGCCGCCGCGCAGGCGCAAACTTCCATGCCCTTTGCGCTGGATTGGCGTTTCGAGGGCCCGTCTGCCCCTTATTTCGTGGCCATCGACAAGGGTTATTTCGCCGATGCCGGTCTGGAGGTAGAAGTTACCGCAGGTCAAGGTAGTCTGGATGCGATCCCGAAAGTCGCAACCGGCGCCTTCCCCGTGGGCTTTGCCGACATGAATAGTCTTATCAAGTTTCTGGACCAGAACCCCGGCGCGCCCGTGATTGGCGCCATGATGGTCTATGACAAGCCGCCCTTCGCCATCGTGGGCCGGAAATCCCTGGGCGTCGAAACCCCGTCCGACCTGGAAGGAAAGGTGCTGGGCGCGCCGCCGCCCGATGGTGCCTGGGCGCAATGGCCGATCTTCGTGGCCGAAACCGGGATTGATGCAGCTGCCGTCACCGTGGAACCCGTCGGTTTCCCAACGCGAGAGCCGTCGCTGGCCGAAGGCACCGTGGATGCTGTCACCGGCTTCAGCTTCACGTCTTTCCTGAACACTGTGCGCCTTGGTGTGCCCGAGGATGACGTGTCGGTCATTCTGATGGCGGATCATGGCGTGGACCTGTATGGCAACGTCATTATCGTGAACACCGATTTTGCCGCCGAAAACCCGGACTCCGTAAGCGCGTTTCTGGATGCGGTTGCCAAGGGCATGGTCGACACAATCGCAGACCCCGCCGCCGCAATCGAAAGCCTTGCCGCGCGCAACCCCGCCATGGATGCGGAACTGGAACTTCGCCGTCTGGAACTGGCGCTCGAAGCCAATATCGTGACCGATGCGGTGCGCGCCAATGGCATGGGTTTGATCGATGATGCCCGTTTTGCCAATGCGCTGGAACAGATCGCGCTGACCTACGAATACCAGACAACGCCGGATGCGAGCCTGTATTTCACCGATGCTTACCTGCCCGAAGGTGGGTTCAAGCTGGATTGATTGGGCGGAGGGCCGGTGCATGACACCGGCCCTCTTCGCGTTGGGGGCTGAATGGAAAACCTGATTGAAATAAAAGGCGTGCGCCACGCCTACAGCACCGATGCCGGGCCGTTGCCGGTTCTGGACGGGCTGGAAATAGCTGTGCCCGAAGGGGGCTTCGTTGCCGTTGTTGGGCCGTCGGGTTGCGGGAAATCCACCCTGACCCGGCTGATCGCGGGATTGATGAAGCCCGACCATGGCGAGGTCTGGTTGCATGGCGAGCGCGTCAAAGGGCCTCGGTCGACCGTGGGCATGGCGTTTCAGAACCCGGTTTTGCTGGAATGGCGCAGCATTCTGAAAAACGTGCTGCTGCCGTTGGAAATCGTGCCTTCGAAACTGTCGAAGAAGGAGGCCGAAGATCGGGCACGCTTTTTGTTGGCGCTTGTGGGGCTGGAAGGGTTCGAGGATAAACGCCCGTCGGAACTTTCCGGCGGGATGCGTCAACGTGCAAGCCTGTGCCGTGCGTTGATTCATCAGCCAGAGGTGTTGATCCTTGATGAACCTTTCGGCGCTTTGGATGCCTTCACCCGTGAAGACCTGTGGCAGACCATGCATAAGGTGAAGGAACGCGAACCCTTCACCGGTGTGTTGATCACGCATGATCTGCGCGAATCGATCTTTCTGGCCGATCAGGTCGTCGTGCTGTCGGGTCGTCCTGCGAAAACGCAATATGTGCTGGATATTCCACGCAACGCGGCGCCCACGCTGGATGATCTCTATACGCCCGAAGCTGCGGAACAGCTTAACATCTTGCGTCATCAAATTCAGGTCGCCCAAGGCCGCACCACGGAGGGCGCGGCATGAACAAGCATGTCCAAGCCGTCGCCGTGCCACTGATCGCGGTTGTGGTATTTCTGATATTCTGGGAATTGCTGGTCTGGGCCAATGGTTGGCCAACCTTCAAGATGGCGGCACCGTCTGACCTGCCCGCCGCTTATATCCGCTATTGGGATCTGTTCCTGACGATGGGCTGGCAAACCCTGTGGCGCACCATTCTGGGGCTGTTGCTGGCCGTTGTATTCGGCACGCTTCTGGGCATGGTCATGGGCTTTTCGCGGATCATGCGCGATGCGCTTTACCCGCTGCTGGTGGGCTTCAACGCCATTCCCAAGGCGACCGTGGTTCCCATTGTGGCGCTTATGTTCGTAGGCCAGCATGATTTCAACACGGTGCTTCTGGCCTTCATCATCTCGTTCTTTCCAATTGCGGTGTCCGTCAGCATTGGCCTCTCCACGCTCGAACCCGAATACCGCGACATCCTGCGCTCGCTTGGCGCGTCACAAGCGACAATCTTCTGGAAAATCGCGCTGCCAAAGACGCTGCCGGAATTCTTCGGGGCGCTGAAAGTGGCGGTCACGCTGGCCTTTATCGGCACGAACCTGATGGAAATCGTCAGCCCGCATGGGCGCGGCTTGGGCGCTCTGTTCGATAGCGGCCGCACCAATTCCGACTTCCCGCTCATGTTCGCGGTGCTGATCGCTTTGGCCTTCCTTGGGATTGTGCTTTACTACATCGTTGTCGCACTCGAAAAAATCTTCGCGGGCTGGGCCGAACGCACCCCTGGCTAGTGTTTCATCCTTGCCTAAATATCCTGGGGTGAATGGGGCCGTCAGGCCCCAGAGGGGCAAAGCCCCCAAACCGCAAACAATCACGCAAAAAGGCGGCCCTTGGGCCGCCTTTTTTCCGTTTGATCACATCCGGCAATTCAGCCGATAATCGTGTTCAGCGTGGCCGACGGGCGCATGATTGCCGCAGTTTTGGCAGGGTCGTTGTGGAAGTACCCGCCGGTATCGACAGGAGCGCCACGTCCTGCGTGCAATTCCGCCAGGATGGTTGCTTCCTTCGCAGCCAGTTCCGCCGCGATGGGCGTGAAATGCGCGGCCATCTCTGCATCCTCCGACTGTGCGGCAAGGGCTTCGGCCCAATAGCGCGCGAACCAGTAATGGCTGTCGCGGTTGTCGGGCTGGCCCGCCTTGCGACCGGGCGAACGATCATTGTCCAGCACGCCTTGCGTGGCCAGTTCCACGGCATTTCCCAAGACCCGCGCTTTGGCATTGCCCTTGGCATCGGCGAGGAACTTGAAAGATTCACCCAGTGCGCAGAACTCACCAAGGCTGTCCCAGCGCAGATGGTTTTCGCCCTGCAACTGCTGCACATGCTTGGGGGCAGAGCCGCCGGCGCCGGTCTCGAACATCCCGCCGCCTTGCATCAGTTTGACGATGGACAGCATCTTGGCGCTGGTCGCCAGTTCCAGAATGGGGAACAGGTCGGTCAGGTAGTCGCGCAGCACGTTGCCGGTAATGGCGATGGTGTTTTCGCCCTTGGTGATCGTCTCCAGTGACGCTCGGGTCGCTTCACGCGGAGCCATGATCTCGAACTTGTCAGAGACGCCCTTGGCCTCGAGGATCGGTTTCACCAGCTTGATAAGCTCTGCGTCATGCGCGCGGCTCGCATCCAGCCAGAAGATCGCGCGATAGCCGGTGTCGGCCTGCCGTGCGATCGCCAGGTTCACCCAATCCTCGATCGGGGCTTTGCGCGCGCTGGCAGAGCGCCAGATATCGCCCTTCTCAACCTCGTGCTCATGCAAGACCGTGCCATCGTCCAGCACCATACGCACCACGCCAGCGGCGGGAATTTCGAACGTGGTCGGGTGACTGCCGTATTCTTCGGCCTTTTGCGCCATCAGGCCAATGTTCTGCACGGTTCCGGCGGTGGCGGGGTTCAGCGCGCCATTGGATTGGAAGAAGCGGATCGCTTCATCATAAACCGTTGCGTAAGAACTGTCGGGGATAACGCAATTTGCGTCATGCTCTGCCCCGTCCGGCCCCCAGCCCTTGCCGCCTGCGCGGATCAGCGCGGGCATAGAGGCATCGATTATGACATCCGAGGGCACATGCAGGTTGGTGATGCCGCGGTCGCTGTCAACCATATACATCGGCGGACGGGCATCGCGGCAGGCGTCGATTGCGGCCATGATGTCGGCGCGATCCTTGACCCGCTCCAACAGGTCGCCCAGTCCGGAATTCGGATTCACGCCCAAGGCGTCCATGTCATCGCCGAACTGTTCGAACACCGGGGCAAGCCACGCCTTGACCGCGTGGCCAAATATGATGGGGTCGCTGACCTTCATCATCGTCGCTTTCATGTGCAACGAGAACAGCGTGCCTTCGGCTTTGGTTTTCTCGATTTCATCCGAAAGGAACGCGCCCAATGCCTTGGCCGACATGAAGGTGGCATCAACCACCGTGCCTGCCGGGTAGCTGACAGCATCTTTCAACACGGTTTGCGTGCCGTCCAGCGCCACATGGTCGATGGTAGCAATGCCGGGCTGCGCCAGTGTGACAGACCGTTCGTTGCTGAAGAAATCGCCTGCGCTCATCGTGGCGACACGGGTTTTGCTACCTGCTGCCCATTTGCCCATGCGGTGGGGGTTGGCCTGGGCGAATTTCTTGACAGCGGCGGCGGCGCGGCGGTCAGAGTTGCCCTCGCGCAGCACCGGGTTGACGGCAGAGCCCTTGATCGTGTCATAGCGCGCGCGGATTTCCTTCTCGGCATCGGTCGCAGGCGCTTCGGGATAGTCGGGCAAGGCGTAGCCTTGGGACTGCAGCTCGCGCACAGCCGCCACAAGCTGCGGAACAGAGGCCGAGATATTCGGCAGCTTGATGACATTGGCTTCCGGAGTTTTCACCAATTCGCCCAGTTCTGCCAGATCGTCGCTGATGCGCTGCTCTTCGGTCAGAAAATCCGGGAAGGTCGCCAGAATACGGCCTGCCAAGGAAATATCCTTGGTGCCGACGCTGACACCGGCCGCCGCTGCGAAGCGCTCGATAATCGGCAGCAGCGAGGCTGAGGCCAATTCGGGGGCCTCGTCCACCTTGGTATAGATAATGTCGGGAATGGTCTGGTCGGTCATGTGCAGCCCCTCTTGTAAATCTGGGCGCACCATAGGGCGTTTTGCGCCCAAGGTAAACAGTGCACAATGGTATACCGAGCGCTTTTCTCCGCAGATTTGGCGTTTTTTCGGCGGTGCAGCAAAAAGGCCCCGGATCAAGTCCGGGGCCATCCGCCCGACACTCCGTGACGCGCGCCCCGGACTTGATCCGGGGCCTCTTGGTCGGCGTGCCTTACAGGCTGGCGTCCAGCGCCGCGACAATCGCGTCGCCCATCCCAGAGGTCGAGACCGGCACGCCGCCCTCCGGCCCCATCAGGTCTGCCGTGCGCAGGCCATCGGCCAGAACCTGTTCGACCGCGCGTTCCACGCGGGTCGCCTCATCCCCCAGATCAAAGCTATAGCGCAATGCCATCGCAAAGCTGAGGATGCAGGCAATCGGGTTTGCCTTGCCCTGGCCTGCAATATCGGGGGCAGACCCGTGCACCGGCTCATACAGCGCCTTGGGTCGGCCATTTGCCATTGGTGCGCCAAGGCTGGCCGAGGGCAACATGCCCAAGCTGCCGGTCAGCATGGCGGCAAGGTCAGACAACAGATCACCGAACAGGTTATCGGTCACGATCACATCGAACTGCTTGGGCCAGCGCGTCAGCTGCATCGCGCCCGCATCGGCATACATGTGGCTCAACTCTACATCCGGATATTCCGCATCGTGGATTTCCTGCACCACATCGCGCCACAGAATGCCTGATTCCATGACATTGGCCTTCTCCATGGAGCAGACCTTGTTGCCGCGCTTGCGGGCCATTTCGAACGCCGAGCGCGCAACGCGGGCGATTTCCGATTCGGTATACCGCTGGGTGTTGATGCCGACGCGCTCATTGCCTTCCTTGTGAATGCCGCGCGGCTCACCGAAATAGACCCCGCTGGTCAATTCGCGGATAATCATGATGTCCAGACCGGCGACGACCTCTTGCTTCAGGCTGCTGAAGTCGGACAAAGCGTCGAAACACTGCGCCGGGCGCAGGTTGGCGTACAGGTCCATTTCCTTGCGCAGGCGCAGCAACCCGCGCTCTGGTTTTACGCTGAAATCCAGCACATCATATTTGGGGCCACCCACGGCCCCCAGAAGCACCGCATCCACCTCTTGCGCCTTGGCCATCGTGTCGTCATGCAAGGGCGTGCCGTGCTTGTCATAGGCCGCGCCGCCGACCAGATCCTCGGACACATCAAAGTCCAGCCCGCGCTTGGCGCCCATCCAGTCGATGATCTTGCGGACTTCGGCCATAACCTCTGGGCCAATGCCGTCGCCGGGCAGGATAAGCAGGGAAGGGGTGGTCATGGGCGTGTCCTCTGGTCTGAACTGTTGCCCATTCGCTAGCCCCTGACCGCAGGGGCGTCAAGTTGGCCTAAGGGCGATTGTGACTGCGCGGGGCCGTGTTAGACAGGAAAAACAGGCAAAAGAGACGGTGCAATCATGGATGCCAGCTTCGACGCGGTGGTGATCGGGCGCAACGAAGGCGCGCGTTTGCTGCGCGCGCTGGGGGCTGCGCAGCCGGTGGCGCGTCAGGTCGTCTATGTCGATAGCGGATCGACAGACGGCTCGGCGCAGGCGGCGCGCGGCATGGGCGTGACGGTGATCGAACTGGACCCTGCGCGCCCTTTTACCGCCGCACGGGGCCGCAATGCCGGGCTGGCGGCACTGCCAGAGGCCGAATTTGTTCAATTCATCGATGGCGATTGCCTGCTGGAACCGGGCTGGCCTGCCCGCGCCTTGGCGCATCTGCACGCCAACCCGCGCGCCGGACTGGTCTTTGGCCGCCAATATGAGGCCGCGCCTGACGCTTCCATTTACAACTGGATGACCGATTGGGAATGGAACAAACCGCTTGGGCCGGCGACGTTCTGTGCGGGCTGCCTTATGGTGCGCGCGGGTGCCTTGCGCGCGATTGGCGGTTACAACGAGTCGTTAATCGCGGGCGAAGATGACGACATGTGCCATCGGATGCAGGCCGCTGGCTGGCAGACGTGGTGCATAGACGCGCCAATGACAGAACATGACGCGCGGCTGTTCGCTTTGGCCCCCTGGTGGCGGCGCAGTCTGCGGGCGGGACATAGCTATGCCGAACTTGGCGTGCTGCACGGGGCCGCAGCCGACCAACGCCGCCGTGCCGTGCTTTGGGGCGGGGTGTTGCCGAGTGTCGCGGCGCTTGGGCTACTGTTTTGGTGGCCCGCAATACTTGCTGTTGCCGCAGTTTACGCGGTCTCTGGTATACGACAATGGCGGCGGTTTTGCACGCAGGGCTTGGGCGCGCGCCGCGCCGCGCAGGCCTCTGGACTGCTGATGCTGAGCAAGTTCGCCGAACTTACGGGCATGGCCAGCTATTGGCGTGCGCGGGCGGTTGGGCGCAGACGCAAGCTGATCGAATACAAGTAGCTGCGATCAATCCCGCACGACATAGACGGATTGCTTGGCATGGCGCACCACACGCGCCACATTTGGGCCCAGCAGATAATCCTTGGCCTCTGGTCGGTGGGCCGCCATGACGATGACATCAACGTCCAACTCATCGGCGGCGCGCAAGATTTCATCGTAGATGTTCCCGTGCAGGACATGCGGATGCACGTCTATGCTGCCGGGGACGTTTTGCGCCACCCATTTGCGCAACGCTTCGCCGAATTGGTGCAGGGCCGTTTGCTCGAACCCTGCCTTGAAGAAGGTGCCTACCATCGACATGCCGAAATCCGGCAGCACGCTGACAACATGCAGCGCGCCCCCGCCCAGAAGCATTTTCTGCGCTTCGGCCATGGGTTTGACCCAGGACGCAGGTGAGGACAGGTCGATGGGCAGCAGGATCGTGGTCGCCATGGGGTCCCTTTCCGTTGCATCGCCCTTGAATGGACACCTTCACCCGGCTGATTTCAAGGGAATTTTGACAGGCGACCAAATCGGGCTCCGGGCGCAACGCAGCATCTGCCGCAGGATTGTCCGGCATGGCGTTTTGCGTGCGGGCGATGACAGAACCACCGGGGCTACATCTGCGCTATGACCTCGGCCCTCGAGCTACGCTCTGGATTTGCAGGCGATGTGACCATGATTTCTTCCGCTGTCGCATGTCCATCCGCTTCAACCCACACCGCGCGCCTTGAGTTGCGACGTCTTCCAAGGTTCGGACACGGAGGGTGCGCCGAAGAAATATCCTTGCAAGCAATCCACACCCATCTCGATCAAAAGCTGCGCGTCTTCCTGCGTTTCGACGGATTCGGCGACAGTGAACATGTCGAAATGGCGCGCAATCGAAACAAGTGCCTTTGTCAGCGCTTGATTGTCTGGGCTGGCGCTGATGCCGCGAATGAACTCGCCGTCAATCTTGATGATGTCGAAATAGAAATCCTTCAGGTAGCGAAAGGCGGTATAGCCCGCGCCGAAATCGTCCAGCGCGAAGCAGATGCCACGTTCCTGCATGTCGGCCATAAAATCAATCACCAGTTCCGGCATGTCCATTGCCGATGATTCGGTGATTTCCAAAATCAGCCTTTCCGCAATACTGGGGTCGTGACGCAGCCCCCGTTCCAGTGTTGTCAGCCATTCCGGATAGCCGATGGAGCGTGCTGACATGTTGATGGACAATCTTATGCTGGGTTCCGAGGCCAGAGTGCTCAGACCCATCTCCAAGGCAAGGCAGTCGATCCTGCGGCCCAATTCGCGGGTTTCGATTGCGCCGATAAAATCGCCGGCCGGGATGATCCGTCCGGTCGTGTCCATAATTCGGATCAGC
Source organism: Roseinatronobacter domitianus (assembly GCF_023336755.1). Lineage (GTDB taxonomy): Bacteria > Pseudomonadota > Alphaproteobacteria > Rhodobacterales > Rhodobacteraceae > Roseinatronobacter > Roseinatronobacter domitianus. The sequence goes on from NZ_JALZWP010000007.1 coordinate 62,833, forward strand.
CCTTCGTAGAACGCCGCCCGTTTGGGCATACGGGCCTGCACCACGGGTTGAAAGGCCAGCATCGCACGCCGATCGCGCAGTGCTTCGCGCACCAGCAGGATGGCATTGCGGGTTTGGTCATCTGCCGCCACGCTCAACGGCGAAGATTTTGATGGCGTGTCATCGAATTGCATGGGTCTCTCCGGCGGTTGCCCTTTGTTTATTCTCCGGCAGAGTTTAATCGGCGGTTAAACCAGCAATGTTCGCTAAAAGTTTTTGTATTTTCCACAACCGCGCCGTCAAAGCCCATTCATTGCCAAGCGCGCTTGGCTTGGCTATAGCCGAAGCGCGATCTGACATCAGAGAAAGGGCCGCGCGCATGTCCGAAAAATCTGCCAATGCCATGTGGGGGGGGCGGTTTTCTGCCGGGCCCGACGCGATCATGGAAGCGATCAACGCGTCTATCGGCTACGATAAGCGCTTGGCACCGCAGGATATTGCAGGCTCGCGCGCGCACGCGGCGATGCTGGCGGCAAGCGGCATTCTGACCGAAGAAGATGCGGCGGCAATCGATAAAGGGCTGACGCAGGTTCTGGCAGAGATCGAGGCGGGGGACTTTGCGTTCTCCGCCGCGCTGGAGGACATTCACATGAATGTCGAGGCGCGCCTGCGTGAGATAATCGGTCCAGCCGCAGGTCGCTTGCACACGGCGCGCTCGCGCAATGACCAGGTCGCGGTCGATTTTCGCATGTGGGTGCGGGATCAATGCGATGTTGCCATCAGCGGGCTGGATGCGTTGATGCGCGCTTTCTTAGCGCAGGCAGAGGCTGGCGCCGACTGGGTCATGCCCGGATTCACCCATCTGCAAACCGCACAACCGGTCACATGGGGCCATCACATGCTCGCTTATGTGGAGATGTTCGCGCGCGACAAGTCACGCTTCATCGGTGCCCGCGCCCGGATGAACGAATGCCCCTTGGGTGCAGCGGCGCTGGCGGGCACGTCTTTCCCGATTGACCGGCACATGACCGCGCGGGCGCTGGGCTTTGATCGGCCCACGGCCAATTCGCTCGACTCTGTCTCGGATCGCGATTTCGCGTTGGAATACCTCTCGACCGCCAGCATTTGCGCCATGCACCTGTCGCGCTTTGCCGAAGAACTTGTCATCTGGTCCTCGGCCCAGTTCCGTTTCGTGCGCATGTCGGACCGGTTTTCCACCGGGTCCAGCATTATGCCGCAAAAGCGCAACCCGGATGCGGCCGAATTGCTGCGCGCCAAGTTAGGGCGGATTATGGGCGCGACTGTTGCGCTGTTCACCATTATGAAGGGCTTGCCGCTGACCTATTCCAAGGACATGCAGGAAGACAAGGAACAGGTGTTCGACGCCGCCGACACGCTTGCACTGGGTCTGGCCGCGATGGAAGGGATGGTCAGCGACCTGACCGCGAACCGCCCCGCACTGGAAGCGGCAGCCGCCTCGGGTTTTTCCACGGCGACCGATCTGGCCGATTGGCTGGTCCGCGAATTGAACCTGCCATTCCGCGACGCGCATCATGTGACCGGCAGCCTGGTTAAACTGGCAGAGGACAAGGGTTGCGACCTGCCCGACCTGTCACTTGCGGAAATGCAGAAAGTGCATGGCGAAATCACGGATGCGGTCTATTCTGTGTTGGGTGTTCACAACTCAGTCGCCAGCCGCACCAGCCATGGCGGCACCGCGCCCGATAATGTGCGCGCGCAGATCGCCCGCTGGAAAGAGGTTCTGGGATGAAATACGCCGCTTTGGCCTTTGTGCTGATCCTTGCTGCTTGTGGGGCAGATGGCCTGCCTTCCGCGCCAGAGCAGCCCAAGCCGGGGTTGAACGTCTCTGGAGAGATTAAGATTGGGGTGCAGACAGAACTATGAGCCCGTTGCGTCTGATCTTCCTCGCCCTTGCCATTTGGGGCGCCATTCACCCGATGTATTGGTTCGTCACCTGGTTCCAGGAAAACGGCTGGTCGATCATGGCCATGGTAGATGCTTGGCACGTCAATGCCGCAACCTCGGGCCTTGTCTGGGATCTGACCATCGCCGCCGTTGCGCTGACCGTGTTCGTGATCGCCGAATGCATAACCCGCAAACGCTATATCGGGTTGGTGGCCATACCCGCGACCTTTTGCATCGGCGTGTCCTGCGGCTTGCCGTTGTACCTGTTCCTGCGCTCGAAACCGGACTGACCCTTTCATCTTGCCCTAAATACTCCCGCCGGAGGCGTCTGTCCCAAGCCACGCGCTCCGCCGCCCGATTGAAAGCCCCCGATGGACCACTTCCTCTATAGCAACGGCGTTCTGCATGCCGAAAACGTGCCGCTGACCGAGATCGCGGCACAGGTTGGCACGCCGTTTTATGTCTATTCCACGGCCACGCTGACCCGTCATTTCCGGCTGTTTCAAGAAGCTTTGGCAGGCACCGAGCACTTGGTCTGCTTTGCGGTCAAGGCACTGTCGAATGTCGCCGTGTTGCGGGTGTTGGCGCGGTTGGGCGCGGGGATGGATGTTGTCTCTGGTGGTGAATACCGTCGCGCGCGGGCGGCAGGGGTGCCGGGCGACCGGATCGTGTTTTCCGGCGTGGGCAAGACCCGCGAGGAAATGGCCTTGGTGTTGTCGGAAGGCATCCGCCAGATTAATGTGGAATCGTTGGAAGAATTGACCGTTCTGTCGGAGGTTGCCGCAGGCTTGGGCGCGACCGCGCCGATTGCGCTGCGCGTCAACCCCGATGTGGACGCCAAAACACATGAAAAGATTGCGACGGGCCGCAAGGAAGACAAGTTCGGTGTGCCCATCGACCGCGCGAGAGAGATTTACGCGCAAGCGGCCAAGTTGCCCGGCATTCAGGTTGTCGGTGTCGATGTGCATATCGGCAGCCAGTTGACCGATCTTGCGCCGTTTGAAGCCGCCTTCACCAAAGTTGCAGACCTGACCCGCGCTTTGCGCGCGGATGGCCATACCATCACCCGGCTGGATCTGGGCGGCGGCTTGGGCATTCCCTACACGCGCTCGAACGAAACGCCGCCCTTGCCGCTGGATTATGGCGCCATGGTTCAGCGTGTTCTGGGCGATCTGGACGTGGAAATTGAAATCGAACCGGGCCGCTTGATTGCCGGGAATGCCGGGCTTCTGGTCGCATCGGTGATCTACACCAAGGCGGGCGAGGGGCGGGATTTCCTGATCCTTGATGCCGCGATGAATGATCTAGTTCGCCCGGCCATGTATGGCGCGCATCACGATATTGTCCCGGTGCTGGAAGGGCAGGCCGCGACCGAGCAACGCCCGGTCGATATTGTTGGCCCGGTCTGCGAATCGGGCGACACATTTGCCAAGGCGCGGCCCATGCCGCCGCTCGATGCTGGCGCGCTCGTGGCCTTCCGCTCGGCGGGGGCGTATGGCGCGGTGATGTCGTCGGAATACAACACAAGGCCGCTGATCCCCGAAGTTCTGGTCGATGGCGATCAATTCGCGGTCATCCGCGCACGCCCGACCTTTGACGAAATTCTTGCACGCGATACATTACCGGAATGGCTGGCGGAGTGACCGGTCCGATCGCGAGGGTGCATGGCCAAGACCCAAGGCAAAACCACAACGCTTGACCGCGCATTGCGTGGCACCCTTCTCGGGCTTTGGGCAGAACGCCTGGCGCGTGCATTTTGGCCACTCGTGACGGTTGCCTTGCTGCTCTGGGCGGCGTTGGCCTTCGGGGTGCAAGATGTCCTGCCCGCCGCTTGGGCTACGGGTTTTGCGCTGGGTGGGTTGGCAGCGCTTCTGGCGTGCCTTGTCTGGGGGGCGTGGCGCTTTCCCGTGCCCGCCAGTGCCGATGCTGCGCGCCGTCTGGACCAGACGCTTCCGGGACGCCCCCTGACCGCAATGGCGGACGAGGTGGCGGTCGGGTCCGAGGATTCCGGAACGCAAGCGCTTTGGGCCGCGCATTTGGCCCGCGTGTCGCGCATTCTTGAACAAGCGCGCGCAGTGCCCGGCGATCTTCGACTGGCGCGGTTTGACCGCTTCGGGCTGCGTTATATCGCCGCCACCGCAGCAGCAGTCGCCGTGCTGTTTGCGGCACCCGCCCGCGTCACCGATCTTGGCGAGCTTGCACAGCTTTCCGGGCGGGCAGAAGCAATCGCGCTCGGACCCTCATGGGAAGCATGGGTGCAGCCACCTGACTACACGGGGCGCCCCAGTCTGTATTTGAACGAGGTCGACCGCCCCACATTGCAATTGCCCGAAGGCAGCCTTGTCACCGTGCGGTTCTATGGCCAGCCGGGGATCATGAGCGTGGTCGAGAGTGTGTCGGACAGGACCGATCCAGACCCCACCACCATGGCGCAGGATTTCACGATAGAGGCGTCGGGGCGCATTTCCGTGCGTGGCCCTGCCGGGCGAGACTGGGAAATCACAGCGTTAAGCGATGCTGCGCCCAATGTAACGCTGGCCGGTGCTCCGGTGCGCGAGCGCGGTGGGCTGATGCGGCAGGATTTCACGGCGACGGATGATTATGCCGTGACCGGCGGCCAGATACGCGTTGCGCTGGACCTTGCAGAAGTTGACCGACGTTTCGGGCTGGCAATTGCTCCGGAGCCGCGCGCTGATTTAGAGATCGTTCTGCCATTGCCTGCCTCTGGCGCGCGGGATCAGATCGAGGATGCGTTCATCGAGGATTTCTCGCAGCACCCTTGGGCGAATTTGCCCGTTGTGCTGACCATGACCGTTGAGGACGCGCGTGGGCAAACCGGTCAAAGCGCCGAGGCACATGTTATTCTGCCCGGAAGGCGTTTTTTCGACCCTATGGCGGCAGCGGTGATCGAACTGCGCCGCGATCTTTTGTGGTCGCCTGAGAACGCCACACGCAGTCTGCAACTGATGCGCGCAGTCTCGCATAGGGCAGAAAGCGCCTTTCGCTCGACCGAGGCGTTGGCGCGCTTCATGGACACGCGCGACCTGCTACACGCCAGCCTGACCGACGGCGGGCTGGAGGCGGCGGCGCGTGACGATCTGGCACAAAAGCTTTGGGATTTGGCGATCCTGCTGGAAGAAGGCGAATTGGCCGATGCCCGCGCCCGGTTGGAGCGCGCGCAGGAACGGCTGGACGAAGCCATGCGCAACGGGGCCGACCCGTCCGAGATTCAGGAGCTGATGGATGAAATGCGCGAGGCCATGCGCGACTACATGCAGCAATTGGCCGAGCAGCCCCGCGAACGCGGCGAACCGCAACAGGGCGGTGAGCGGATGGAGGTTACGCAAGACCAGATTCAGCAATTGATGGACCGTATTCAGGAGTTGATGGAAGAAGGCCGTATGGATGAGGCGGCAGAGCTGATGGCCCAGCTCAACGCGCTTCTGGAAAACCTGCAAGTGGCCGAGGGGCAGGGGGGGGATGGCCCGCCCATGCCCGGTGGCGAAGCCATGGAAGGTTTGGGCGAAGCCTTGCGCGAGCAGCAGGATCTGGCCGATGACACGTTCGGACAGTTGCAGGAAGAGTTCCGCGATGGTGGACAGGGGCAAGGCCAACCGCAGCCGGGCCAACCGGGCGAGTCTGAAGAGCAACAAGGCCAGGGCCAGCAAGAGGGCGATGATCCACAGCAGCAAGATGGTGGCAGCGCGAGTGACTTGGCTGACCGCCAGCGCGACCTTGCAGAGGCTTTGCGCCAGCAGCAATTGCAGCCTTTGCCCGGTGAAGGCATGCCCGAAGGCGATGCCGCGCTAGAGGCGCTGGAACAGGCGCAACGCGCCATGGAAGATGCCGCCGAAGCATTAGAGCAAGGCGACAGCGGCGCGGCTCTTGGCCGGCAGGCGGATGCGATGGAAGCCATGCGCGAGGGGCTGCGCGCGATGAATGATGCGGCGACACAGGACCAGCGCGAGCAAGCGCAGGGTGATGCCGCGTCGGAAACCGGCAATGGCGATGGTCGCGATCCTTTGGGTCGTGCCCGCAATCAAGGCGGCGAGGTCGGGACAGAGCAGAACATGCTGGCGGAAAACGATGTTTATGAACGTGCCCGCGACTTGTTGGAAGAACTGCGCCGCCGGTCTGCCGAATTGGACCGCCCAGAGCAGGAGTTGGACTATCTGCGTCGACTGCTAGATCGCTTCTGATAGCTTGACATCTGAGGGCCGTTGCTTGTCATGCATCTGTCGCAACTTGTCGGCTTGATCGTTTTTTGCGGCGCGGCTAGCGTCTATAATCTGGGAAAACCTTTATGATTGCCTTGATCCTTGGAAGCGGGCCGAATGTTCTGACCTGCCGGGACTGGCCTCGGGACGGGTTCGACAAGATCGTGGCGATCAACAACTCTTGGGCGGTGCGGCCTGATTGGGACTACCTTGTGTTCCCTGATGATTTTCCATCCGAACGCCACCCGCCACAGACGAAGCCCACGCAGGTCATGGTGCGCTCTGATGAGTATGTTCCGCACAACAACAGCTTTGGCGGGATTGTCTATGCCGGGGCGACCATGGCGTTTACGGTCGGGTATTGGGCGTTGGGCGCGTTGCAACCGCGCGTTCTGGCCTATCTGGGCTGCGATATGATCTATCCGCAAGGTCAGACGCATTTCTACGGCACGGGGGCCGCTGATCCTCTGCGCCCGGACCCGACATTGCAAAACCTCCGCGCGAAATCCGCGCGCTTGGAATTGCTGGCGGCACAGGCCGGGTGTGCCCTTGTTAACCTGTCAGAGGCCGCAAGCGCGCTGACATTTCCGCGCGCCCAGCTTGATGGCTTGGCGGATATGGTGCCACTTGGTGGTGTTGCGGCCCATATCGCACCGGTTTTGGCGGAAGAGCAGGCACTGAACGCGGTCTGCCCCTCGGGGCGCTACTGGGACGGACCGCTGCTTGATGCTGCCGCCTTGGCCCGGATCGACGGGCTGTGGCTGGATGCATATAATGCGGCGGTTGCTAGGCCGCCAGCAGCGCAGCCTCTCCCGCAGTTAGGCAGCGGCGGGCTGTTGGGCCATAACGATGCGGTTCATCCACCACATCCGGTATAACCCCGCGCAGGTCGGCGCGGTGATGGCGCAGCATATCGGGGGCCGCCATGCCGGGATGGAAACTTTCACAGGGCAGGCCGTTGGCGAACAGCACTTGATGATCTTCCAGCAGAAGATGGACATAAACCACCCCATGCAAGGCAAGATCGGGGGCAATGCTGCGGTAGTCCAGAAGATCAGCGGCGCGCACCAGCACTTCATCGCAGCCAAACAAAGACTGTGCACGCTGCCCTGTCACAAGCACCCGATGTTCGGGAGAGATGCGCAAATCCTCATCCGGCACGCCGCCCAAAGCGCCACGCCGCAGGCGGATCGGTCGCAGATGCGGATGACGCCGCAGGGCCAAGCCGGACAGGTTGCTGCGCCCCGCCCAGACAACTGGCTGCGGCCCGTTATCGCGCGTTAGAACCCGGTCGCCCTGCGTGATCTGGTCAATCGGGCAAGGGCCGTCAGGTGTTGCAATCACGGTATCAGACGCGAAACAGATCACCGATTGCGGCGGTGTTTGTGCTTGCCCCACATTGCGTGTTTCGACCACCCAAAGCGGTGCTCCGGGCGGCGGAAGTCCATCAGCGAAAACTGCAAGCCATGTGCCGCCCTGCGCGACAAGCCGCAGCGTGTAACGTCGATGCCCATCTGTCAGCAACAGCCCACCTTGCGGTGCGTCGGCAGCTTCGGCTTCGGGGCTGTCACGATGCGCCAGCCCTGTCAGACGCTCGGCCATTGCCCGCGCGCGCCCCTTTCGGATGTCATATGCGCCATGAAGTGACAGCAGGCCGTCATGCGCGTCCAGCCGTGTCGCGCGGCCATGCCAACGCAATTCGGAACCGATTTGCACCCAGTTCGGGTCCAGCCCGGAAGCCCCGTCAATGTCTATATTGCACCATGCCACAGCGTATACGCCGTGCAGTTCTGCTCGTCCTGCCATGTCTGCCTCTGCTTGTCGCTGTTTTCGCGACTTTGGACAAGGTTAGCAGGCTCGTGTCTGAAAAACCAGTCTTGCGCTTAACTTAGGCCCATGTTGCGGGCGATCATGGCGGCCTGTGTCCGATTGGTCGCGCCCAGCCTGCGATAGAGCGTTTTGACATGCAATTTGATCGTGGGCTCGCTCAGGTCCATGGACCGGGCAATTTCCTTGTTGGTCAAGCCTCGGCAAAGCGCAGCAAGCACCTCTGTTTCGCGCGGGGTCAGGCTTACATCCGGGCGGTTTGTGGCGGGCCGTTCCGGCGCGACCAGCCCCCCCACGGCGGCAAGCGCGACCTCTACCGGCATAAATCTTTCACCTTCGGCCATGAAGCGGATTGCGTTTAGCAACGATCGCGCGGGCATGGTCTTTTGCAAAAACCCCTGCGCGCCTAGCTGCATTGCGCGAAACGCGACATCTGGTTCGGCAATGCCCGAAATCAGCGCGACCGGGGGCGTGTCCGGGCGCTCCAACAAGAATTTAAGACCTTCCAGACCATTCATGCCGGGCATGGTGTAATCCAGCAGGATCAGGTCATATCGGGCGCCCTCGTCAAGTTTTGCAACGGCCTCCATCAGGTCGCCGACAGTCCAGATCTCCAGCCCGTCCTGCTGTTGCAGGAAACTGCGTAACGTGTCCCGCAGCAATTCGTGGTCATCTGCAATCAAGAGGCGCATCATCAGCTTTCACGTCGGTCAGATGTGACGCTGAGACCTCAATTTGGCGGCGAGCAGAACAGAAATCAGGACTGTTTGACAAATTGGCTTGCGCAAGGTCGCAGCAAACTCAGTGTGCACAGATTCTGTTGCAAAATGCAACTCGTTGTTCCCGGTCATCAGGATGATCGGCAAGTCTTCGCGTTGCTGATGCATTGCTTGGGCCAACTCGCTGCCGGTCATTCCGTCCATGTCGAAATCGGTCAGAACCATGTCCCACTCACGCGGAGCCAGCGTGATTGCCTCAAGCGCGTCAGAGGGGTGGATACAGCTTGCGACCTCGGCACCTGCCTGAACCAGCATGTCGGCCACGTCCTGCAACAGCAGGTCATCATTGTCGACCAGTAGGATACTGGTGTCCGCCAGTGGTGTCCGGGAGCTTTGCGCGGCCAGCACTTCGATAGGTTCACACGGCCAGAACACCTGAACGCAGGTGCCTTTCGGTTCGTTGGGCAACAAGCGCAGCGCCGCACCGCGCGTTTGCACAATATTGGCGACCACGGCCAGCCCCAGTCCCGCGCCTGTATCGCCTTTCGATGTGACATAGGGCGCAAAGATAGTGCCGCGCAACTGTTCTGGAATCCCATCACCACAATCGCGCAATTCGATCAGGGCATATGGCATATCGGGAAGGATGCGGCCAAGGTCGACATATTCGGGCATGGATTGCGCCGGGCAGGGGGCTGCGCGCAGCTCTATCGTGTTCTCGCCATCCGGGTCATGGGCCAGACTGTCGCGGCAGGCATCGCGTGCATTCAGCGCCAAGTTTAACATCAGCTGCATAAGTTCCATCCGGTCGCCATGCACGCAAAGCGAATCGTCAGGCAGGTCCAATGCCATATGGATCTGCGGGTCCAGGCCCGGTGTCAGCAAATCGACCGATTGGCGCATGATCTGTGCCAGCGAAAGCGAGGTCGCCTCGGGGCGCGCGGTTTCCAGCCGGGTCAGGCTGCGGGCCAATTCGCGGGCCTGTTGCGTGGCGCTGCGAATGCGGTTGATAACCGGCAGCGCCGATGGTGCGACTTGCGGCGCAAGCTGATCGACAGAGCCTGTGATGGTGGCCAGCACATTGACAAAATCATGCGCCAGCCCGGCGGCAAGTTGCGCGCTTAGTTCGCGTGCTTGCGCTTTTTGTAACTGCTCATGAAGCCGTGCGCGGTCAAGCTCTGCGTGGTGGCGGCGTGTGATGTCGCGGATCAATGCAAGCGTAGAGCCGTCGGTTTCGACAGACAGGGAAATATTGAAATGTCCGGGTGTTCCATCCGGCAGCTTGCGCATGAATTCGCCTTCCCACACGCCCTCTGACAACAAGACCGGCAGGATTCCTGTCATGCGTTCGGTCAGGTTGGGCGGGGTAATGTCCGTCCACATTAGCGCGCCAAGTTTCGCGTCGGGATCAATGCTCAGAAAACGACGCAGCGCCGGGTTGGCATAAGACAGCCGACCGTTTGGCCGGATAATCGCAATTCCCTCATGGCTGGCCCGCATCGCCAAGCTGCGATCCTGCAACAGCCGCGCCTCTGCCTGTTTGTGGCTGGTCGTGTCGATGCCAATGACCATATAGCCTTCGATCGCACCGATGGCGTCGTGCAAAGGCTGCACGTTCAGTTCAAGCCAGTAGATTGTCCCGTCACAAGCTTGGGCGCGCAGTTCGCGTTGAATGGCATGTCCGCTGTTCAGCGTGTTGCACAGTTCTTTGACGATCTCTGGTTCGGTTTGGGCCAGATGCAGGATTTCGCTGGGCAGCATGCTTTCGGCGCTGTGCAGGGTGTAGCCGGTGCGCTCGACAGCCGCCGGGTTCAACCAGCGTATACGGCGCTCTTTATCGGTCAGCATGATAAGATTGGTCGACAATTCTGCAACGCGCACAAGTTGGCGGATACGCTGGTCCTGTCGCTGTGCATGGGTCACGTCGCGGACGACAAACAGATAGCCAGTTGATGTGGCGCCTATAGTGTTGACACCTTGAGTGCGGCGGGTCGCGTAAAGCGTAAACCATTTTGGACCCAGGGGGGTGTCTACGGAATAGTTGTGCGATTGCGACCAGCCGAACAGATCGACCTCGCGCATCGCCTTGCGACAGATTCTGGCCAAGTGGTCCGGCAAGACCGCTTCGGGGGATTGGCCGATCACCTCTTGCGGGCTGGCGGCAAATGTCAGCGGCGTACTTTGTTGAAACCCGACAATAATGCCGTCGCGGTCGGTTTCGACCAACAGTTCCGGCAGCGCGGCGACGGTTGCACCAAGCTGGGTGCGTGCGCGGGCCAAGTCTGCTTCCAGCCTCAAAGACTCTCGCCTGGTGCGCTCCAGCGCCCGCAGCATTCCTGTCTGGGCGGCGAACCCGCGCATCAGGTTGTCTTCTTCGCTGGAGAAACTGCGAGGACCGTCGGTGTAATCCAAGCCGATAAACCCGAACATCTCGCCGTTTTGCCAGAACGGGGCGGCTATCAGGGCTTTGATGTTTTGGTCTTCCAGAACCTGCCGCAGATCTGACGTCTGCAACAGATTATCGACATCCTCTATATGGATGGACCCGAATTCCACGAACCGTTCCCAGAACAAAGAGCAGACCGAGTAGGGCACATGTTGCAGATGCGGCTTCATCGGGTCTACACTCGCAGCACACCATTCATGCGTGTTGCGGATGAAAACGGAATCGACAATCTCGAATACATAGGCGCGCTGGGCGTCCATCGCCCTGCCGATATCCCCCAGCACCCGGTCGATCGTTCTGTCGCTTTCCAGCGCGGCGCAGCGCTGAAGATCTTTCGCAGCTTTTGCAAAAACGCGTGTCAGCGCGGCCAAACGTGAACCGTCTGGCGCTGTGCTTGGCGGTGCGTTGATATGCGTTTCATTTAATGGCATGAGGTGGCTGTGTAATATTGGCCTGTGTTGGGTTCCTTTATACCCTAAGCGGTGACTGCGGCTGAGTCACGCATCTGTCGGGAGTTACCTGAAATCAAGGCAGGATGACTGGTGTTTAGCGCCAGCAGGCATTAGTTTCTGCCCGACATGACAAGAGTGGAGGCATCCTTGGGCGACATTTTTCACGGCGTGACAACGCGCGACGGGATCCGCCTGCACACTCCCGAAGATTTCGCGGGTATGCACAAGGCGGGGCAACTGGCCGCACGTATCCTTGATGATGTGGCCAAGCATGTCTTTCCCGGCCAGACCACAGGGGCGCTTGACCAGTTTATTGCCGAACAGGTCGAAGCGGCGGGCGCGATTTCAGCCACGGTCGGGTATCGCGGATATCAACATGCAAGCTGCATTTCGGTTAACCACGTCGTCTGCCATGGCATTCCGGGTGCGCCAGTGCCGCTAAGCAAGGACGAAACGATCTCGCGCGATCTGGAAAAGCGTCGTGCTGATGATGTTCTGCGCGATGGCGATATCCTTAACATCGACGTGACCGTGGTGGTCGATGGCTGGTTCGGGGACACGTCGCGCATGTATGTGGCCGGGTCCCTGAAACCGCGCGCGGAAAAGCTGATTCAGGTGACATATGACGCGCTGATGATGGGCATAGAGGCAGTGCGGCCCGGCAACACCTTTGGCGATATCGGTTATGCCATTCAGGCCTATGTCGAAAGCCAGCGCATGTCCGTTGTGCGTGATTTCTGTGGTCACGGGCTGGGGCAGGTGTTCCATGCCCCGCCCAATGTGCTGCATTACGGGCGCGCCGGGCGCGGCCCCGTCCTGGAACCCGGCATGTTCTTTACGATTGAACCGATGGTCAATCTTGGCAAGCCCGACCCGCGTGTTTTGTCCGATGACTGGACAGCGGTAACGCGCGACAAGTCGCTCTCGGCACAGTTCGAACATTCTATTGGGGTTACAGAGACCGGGTTTGAAATATTTACAGGGTCTCCAGCGGCGCGGTTTCATCCGACTTGGGGGTGACAGACGCCTCGTCCAGAAGCGCGTTCACCACGCCGCCCAGCAGCACCACATAGGCTGACAGGTAAAACCAACTTAGCAGGGCAATCACCGCCCCAATAGACCCGTAGACTTGATTGTAGTTGCCGAAATTGCCGATATAGAGCGAAAATCCCGCAGAGGCAGCCACCCACAGCACCAATGCCGTCACAAGTCCGGGCCACAGCACGGCGCTAGGGCGGTTCGGGCCTATGCGGTAAAAGACCCATAGCCACAGTGCCAGCATTCCGAGCGCGATGGCCCAGCGACCTAGCAGGGCAAGCCAACCGGCAACGCCGCCCAAGGGAAAGAAGGTCAGGATGACCGGCAAAACAAGCACGGCCAAAAGCGCGACAACCCCGGCAAGCACCATGCCCAATGTTATCACCATGACTGCAAGGACTTGGGCCAGCCCCGCGCGTCTTTCGCCACCATAGACCGCGTTAAGGCCTTTCAAAAGCGCGTCCACCCCGCGGCGCGCCAGAAACAGCGCCAGCAGAATAGACGCGAGGCTGGCCAGCCCCAAGGTTCCGTCACCCGACCAGACAAGGCGCGTGACCTGATTTGCCAAGAGTGTGTGGGCCGCCGGTGGCATCAGGTCGGCCAACAACCCCAGTTGGTCCTGAATGACCAACGGGTCTGCGAAAAAACCAAAAACCGCAATCAACGCGGCAAGACCGGGAAAAATGGCAAGCAGCCCGAAAAACGCAACGCCTGCCGCGATCAGCCCAATATTGCGCTGATCGCTGACTTTGTAGAGGCGCAGAACAAAACGGGCTATTTTGCCGATTGTCTTCAAATCGCCAGGTCGTCGAGCGTTTTCCCTTCGGCCAATGCGTCAATAACCCAATGGGGTTTGCGACCGCGGCCTGTCCATGTCTGGCTTGGGTCGGCAGGGTTGGCATATTTTGGTGCAACCTTGGCGCGTGGCTTTGTCGCGCCCACTTGCATAATCTGTGCAAGTGTAAACCCGCGCTCGCGCAAAAGCGCTTCGGCTTCGGCGGCGGCTGCTTTCAATTCGCGTTCTTCAAACGTCTCGATAGCTTTTGTCACCTCTTTTTGAAGTTTCTTCAATTCGGCGAGCGACATAGTATCCAGATCGATCATGGCTTCCTCCACTATACAATCCGAATTGTTTGGGGTAGTTTTCTGTTAATTTCAAGTCTTTTAATTTTCCTGAGACTGCTGCCATTTAATCAAAAAATAACCGCTGGTCATCAAATCAAGATGCGCGCCACCGCCGTTCTTGCACAGAGTGATCGCATCGTCAGACGGTCGGGAAAAGGCACCTGTCGCAGCTCCGTAGAAATCAGCGCGGATATCGTTGCGCTGAATAACACCTGCGGCAAGCGGAATTTTTAGCTCTCCGATATGGTCAAGCGTTGTGTCGTAATTGTCGACGAACAACGCCGCACGTTGCAAGGCCACGTCATCGGCCTCTCGCATATCCGGCCGAAAGGCCCCGATCAGATCCATATGCTGTCCCGGCCGCAGCCACGCGCCGCGCAAGACGGGTTCGGTGCTCATGGTGGCGGTGCAGATAATATCGGCTTGCGACACGGCTGCTTGCAAGTCCTCTGTCGCGGTGCATCGCGGCAATGTCCGGGCCATATTCTGTGCTGCTTCGGGGCTGCGGTTCCAGACGGTAAATTGGGCGTCAGGAAATAGCGCCGAATAGGCAGAATGCATAGAGCGTGCAACTGTTCCCGCCCCGACCAGCGTAATCCGGCGACTATCAGGGCGGGCGAGTTTACTGGCCGCAAACAGGCTGTCACCTGCGGTTTTCCACTTGGTGACAAGGTGAAAATCCAGCATGGCGTTCAGTTCGCCGGTTGCATCCGCAAATAACGCAACGGCCCCGTTAACATTCGGCAGGTTTTTTGCCGAATTTTGGGGAAAGATCGTGGCGGTTTTCACCAATGACCCCAAACCATCAATCCACGCTGCGCGCGACAACAAGGTATCTTGCCCACGATAGAGGAAGCTATCGGTAATGGTCGCTTTGGACAAACGGTGCCCTGTCTCTATCGCGGCGATCAACTCCAGCCAATCAAGCTGCGGTTCTATTTCCGGACCAATGAATGATGGAGTCATGTTTACGCCTCTACACTCAATCCGTGTTTACCCAGATCCCGTTTCAATGCATCGGGGTGTTCGAAGACATGACCCAGCCAGCCACGGGTGGTCGCGGCTTCAATATTCTCTGGTTTATCGTCTATGAAAAACAGGTTTTGTGGCAAAACACCGCTTTGTTTTTCAAGGATTTCATAAATTTCGGTTTCGGGTTTCAGCACCCCCAGATGCCCGGAAATATAGCTTTGGTCGAATTCGGTCAGGAACGGATGTGTTTCACACGCCAGCGCGAATGTCTCACACCCAAAATTTGACAGCGCAAAAACCGGCATGCCTTGTGCACGCAAACCGCGCACAAGCGCGACATTTGCATCGATGACCGGGGCAAACATGTGCGACCAGCCGTCATGCCAAAGCATGATCTCTTTTGCCCAACTTGGGTGCTGCGCTGCCACATTGCGCACGCTGTCGGCAAAAGGTGCGCCTCTGTCTACCGCCAGGTTCATGCCGTTCAGATCAACCTCGTCAAACAGGCGTTTGCGGCGCTCGGCCCCAATCTGGCTGTCGAAAAACAGTTCGGGCTGCCAGCCGACCAAGACGTTGCCAATGTCGAACACGACGGCGCGAATATCGCTCATCGGGCCAATGCCTCTGCATGAAAGGCGACATGCTCGCCCGCGAAGGTCGAGACGAAGAAATAGCTGTGATCGTAGCCGTTTTGCATGCGGAAGCTGCCGGGCTGGCGTGTCGCGGCCATGGCTTGGGCCAAGGTTTCGGGCCGCAGCAGGTCCAGAAACTGGTCCGACGTGCCTTGGTCAATCAATATGTCGCCGTCAAACCCACCGTTTTGCATCAGCAAGGTCGCGTCATGCACGCCCCAAGTGCTTTCATCCGCCCCCAGATAAGCCCCCAGTTGCTTGCGCCCCCAATCGCTGGCCGTGGGGTTGGCGATGGGCGCGAAGGCTGACACAGAGGCGAAGCGCCCCGGCAGTCGCATCGCCATGGTCAGCGCGCCATGCCCGCCCATGGAATGGCCGGTGATCGCTTGGCGGTCTTCTTCCAAAGCAAAATTGGCAAAGAGCACGCGGGGCAATTCGTCTGTAATATAATCCCACATCTGGAAATGTGGCGCCCATGGGGTCTGCGTGGCGTTGACATAAAAGCCCGCACCTTGGCCAAGGTCATAGGCCGGATCATCGGCAACACCCTCGCCGCGCGGGCTGGTGTCGGGGAACACCACGGCAAGCCCATGCGCCGCCGCATGTGCCTGCAATCCCGCTTTGCTCATGGCGTTTTCATGCGTGCAGGTCAGACCCGACAAATACCACAGCAGGGGCACCGGGTG
This sequence comes from Roseinatronobacter domitianus, assembly GCF_023336755.1. Classification (GTDB taxonomy): domain Bacteria; phylum Pseudomonadota; class Alphaproteobacteria; order Rhodobacterales; family Rhodobacteraceae; genus Roseinatronobacter; species Roseinatronobacter domitianus. Next base: position 78,852 of record NZ_JALZWP010000007.1, read on the forward strand.
CAGCGCCGCTTCGGCAGGCAGGAACAGGCCGAAGGTCATGTCGCAGCCGGTGGCCTTGGATGGATGGCGATACACGCCCTGCACACCGCCGAAGCATTTGTTTTCCGAAATCGTTTCCATGTCGTGTCCCCTCTTGGTTTGGGGGCAAAGTGTCAGAACCCGCTGACCCATGCAACGACCAGCGGTATGGTCGCCATGCTGATAAGCGTTGAGACAAGGATCGTGGCCGACACCCGTGACGGCCCGGCATTGTAGTGTTGCGCCAGAATGAACACATTGCCCGCAACCGGAAGCGACGCGCCTGCAATCAGAACGGCGCTTGCCACCGGGTCCAACCGAAACACGACCAACGCAAACAGGGCCACGACTGCCGGGTGCAGCACCAGTTTCACGAAGGTCAACCAACTGACAATGCCCAACCGTTCCACCCGCTTGTCTGCGAGAGAAGCGCCGATAGCGAAAAGCGCGCCGGGCGTGGCGGCGGCCCCCAACAGTATGAGCGTGTCATTTATAGGTGCGGGCAGGGCGAACCCTGTGCTGGCCCATGCCAACCCAAGCACCATGGCCGCCACCATCGGATTGCGCGCCACCGCGCCCAGCAGTTTCAAAGGCAGCGCACGGTCGATCTGGCCTTGCCGGGCCAGCGTTATCATCATGGTGAACAGGGACGAGAAGACGACAAGATCCACCGACAGGATAATCAACATGAAGGGCACAGATTCTGGCCCCAACAGCAGCGCCAGCATCGGCAGCCCCATAAAGCCCGTATTGCCGATTATCCCGCATTGCGCTTCGATTGTGGCCTCTGACAGGCTGGCACGGCGTAGAAAGGCAATGAACATTACCGCCAGATACACCGTCAGACAGGCCAGCAGATACGCGGCGATCACGCGCGGTTGCCAGATTTCCTCCAGCCCCAGATTCGCGGAAAAGCCGAATAGCAGCGCCGAGAGCGCGAAGTAGAAGACGAACTTCGTCAGGTAGACCGTGGCCTCTGGCGGAAAGACACCAAGCCGCGCCGCCCCAAGGCCAAGACCGATCAGGGCGAAAAACGGCAAGGTTTCCAGAAAGATCGTCAACATGTCCTGAACCTGTTAACATGATGGCCGTATGCTCGCCAGCGGAACCGCTTTTCATGTCGGGCGCAAGTGCCTATCTTCAGAAGGAGGCAGGAGCAGGCATGACAACAGCAGACATTACGATCCCGCAAGGGCGCAAGGTGAAACAGGTGCTCGACGGTGCCCGAAACGTGTTCGTCGCGCATGGCTACGAGCGCGCCAGCATGGATGAGATTGCACGCGCGGCTTGCGTGTCAAAAGCTACGGTTTACAGCTACTTTGCGGATAAACGGGACTTGTTCACCGCCATGTATCGGGCGGAAATGTTGCGGTTGGCGGATTCGGCGGTAGAGTTGGCTGACACGCATCTGGCCCCGCAGCAGGCGCTGCGCGAAGCCGGGCGTCGGATGCTAGAATATCTGACCTCTGATTTCGCGCTCGCGATGTATCGGATCTGCGTGGCTGAAACGCCGCGCTTTCCCGAAATTGGTCTGGCCTTTTACGAAGGTGGGCCGGAACTGGGCCGCGCACGCTTCGGAGATTATTTGCGCGAGGCCGATGCGCGCGGCGTGCTTCGGGTGGATGACATCGATCTTGCGGCCGATCAGTTCTTCCAACTGTGCCAGACGACAATTTGCGACCGGATGATTTGCGGAGTGCAGCACAGCTTTTCGGCTGATGAAATCGCACGCGTGCTCGACGGCGCGGTGACGACCTTCATGGCGCGCTACGGCGTGTAACCTTCGAAGGTGATGTTGTCGGCTGTTTGCCGTGCCTGTGCCTCTTGTGCGGGGTCTTTGATGGTCCAGCACAAAACGGGCACGCCCATCGCTTTCAGCGCCGTAACCCGTGCCATGTCCAGCCCGCGCCAATCATGCGAAATGAAGCTGGCGCCAACGCGGTCAAAATCAGGGATCGTGGCAAGTTTGGCCAGTCGTTCAGGCGCAGGTCCCGGCCAACCTTCTGGCGCAAAGGCGGACGTCACCAGCCCGCGCGGAATGTCCGGGGCCAGCCGTGCCATCGCCTCCATGCTGTAAGGGTTGAACGACATGACCGCGACCGGGCCTTTGTAGCCTGTCAATGCGGCGGCGGTGTCTGCCTCCAGCCGCCCATCGACCGGGCCGAGCGTGCCGCTTTGATCCTTCACCTCGATCAGCAAGGGCACGCGACCTGCGACCAGCGCCAGAACCTCGCGCAAGGTCGGGATGCGCTCGGACGTGCCGCGCAGACGCAGCCGGGTCAGGTCGCGTGCGGTGCGGGCGGCCACTGCACCCTTGGCCCGCGTCAGCCGGTCCAGATGCGCATCATGGAACACCATGGCCACACCGTCGCGGCTGGCTTGCAAGTCGATCTCTATGCCATACCCCGCCGATAAGGCTGCTGCGATTGCGGCGCGCGAATTCTCTGGCCCCGCGCGCCCATGCAGCGCGCGATGCGCGATGGGGCGGGCCAGAAATTCCGGTGGCAGGTCAGGCAATCTCGAATATGCCCTCAATTTCCACGGCCACGCCAAGCGGTAGGCTTGGGGCACCCACTGCGGCGCGCGCGTGCCTTCCAGCTTCGCCAAACACGGCAACCATCAGGTCGGAACAGCCGTTCACGACTTTGGGCTGGTCGGTGAAATCAGCGGCGCAATTAACGAACCCGGTCAGCTTGACCACGCGTTTCACGCGGGTCAGGTCGCCGCCGCAAGCTGCGCGCAACTGCGAAATCAGCGCAAGCCCGCATGCGCGGGCGGCGTTCACGCCATCCTCGACCGAGGTGTCGACCCCAAGGGTGCCGCAGATCAACCCGTCCGGCCCGCTCGAGATCTGGCCAGAGATGAACACCAACGACCCGCTTTGCACGAAGGGCACATAATTTGCGGCCGGCGCGGGCGCGTCGGGTAGCGTCAGGCCAAGCTCGGCGATGCGGGATTCAATAGGGTTGGACATGGGGAACCTTTCGTCGTTTCCCACGCACTATGCCCGAATAGGCACGCGTGAGAAGGGGAAAAAAGCGCTACAACTTACACCAGCCGCGACACCTCTACCGCCGCGCGCACGAAATCTGCGAAAAGCGGGTGTGGTGCGAAGGGTTTTGATTTCAGTTCCGGATGGAACTGCACCCCGATGAACCACGGATGGTCGGGATATTCCACGATTTCCGGCAATGACCCATCCGGGGAAAGGCCCGAGAAACTCAGCCCTTTTGCTTCCAAGGCTTCGCGGAACTTGGTGTCCACTTCGTAGCGGTGGCGGTGGCGTTCCTCTATGCGGGTGGTGCCGTAAATCCCGGCCACGCGCGAGCCGTCCAGCAGGCTGGCATTATACGACCCAAGCCGCATGGTGCCGCCCTTGTCATCGCCCAGCTTGCGTTCAACCTTGTGGTTGCCCTGCACCCATTCCTTCAGGTGGTATACCACGGGCGTAAACCGCTTTTTGCCCGCTTCATGGTCAAACTCTTCGGAGCCTGCATCTTCGATACCCGCAAGGTTGCGCGCGGCCTCGATGCAGGCCATCTGCATGCCCAGACAAATGCCGAAATAGGGGATTTTCTTTTCCCGCGCATAGGTTGCGGCGCGGATCTTGCCCTCAGTCCCGCGCTCGCCAAAGCCGCCGGGAACCAGAATGGCATGATAGGGTTCAAGTGCTGCGGACGGGTCTTCGCTGTCGAACACTTCGGCGTCGATCCACTCGACCCGCACTTTCACCCGGTTGGCAATGCCGCCATGCACCAAGGCTTCCTTGATGGATTTATACGCATCCTCAAGCTGCACGTATTTGCCGACGATGGCGATGCGCACTTCGCCCTCTGGGTTGTGCAACCTGTCCATCACGTCGTTCCAGCGGTCCAACTGTGGGCGCGGGGCAGGGTTGATCCCGAACGCATCCAGCACCGCTTGGTCCAGACCGGCGCCATGATAGGCAAGTGGCGCTTCGTAGATGGATGACAGATCATAGGCCGGGATCACCGCCTCTGGCCGGACATTGCAGAACAGCGCAATCTTTTGCCGTTCCTTTTCCGGGATCGGATGTTCGGACCGACAGACCAGCACATCGGGCGCAATGCCGATGCTTTGCAGTTCCTTGACCGAGTGCTGGGTCGGCTTGGTTTTCAACTCGCCGCTGGCCGCCAGATAGGGCAGCAATGTCAGATGCATGAAAATGCACTGGCCACGCGGGCGTTCATGGCTGAACTGGCGGATGGCCTCAAAGAAGGGCAGCCCTTCAATATCGCCAACCGTTCCGCCAATTTCACAGAGCATGAAATCGACCTCATCCTCGCCCACCGCAAGGAAGTCTTTTATTTCATTGGTGACATGCGGGATAACCTGAATGGTGCGGCCCAGGTAATCGCCCCGGCGTTCGCGTTCGAGCACATTGGAATAAATCCGCCCCGACGACACCGAATCGGTGCGGCGCGCGGCAACACCGGTGAAGCGCTCATAATGCCCAAGGTCCAGATCGGTTTCGGCCCCGTCATCGGTCACGAACACCTCGCCATGTTCAAACGGTGACATGGTGCCAGGGTCGACGTTCAGGTAGGGGTCCAGCTTGCGCAGCCGCACGGTAAAGCCGCGTGCCTGCAACAATGCGCCCAAGGCGGCAGATGCCAGGCCTTTGCCAAGACTGGACACAACACCACCGGTAATGAAAATATAACGCGCCATGGGTCTGCTCGGACCTCCCCGTGAAGTGTCAGAATTGGAAAACGGCGCGCGAAACGGCACACCTTCACGGGAGTATTGCCTTACCCGAGATCGCGCACGCCCGCAAGCGTGCGCCGTTTACTCTGCCGGCGGCGGTGCCAGTGAATCGCTGTCCAAGCTGGGCGGCAGCAAGCTATCAGCAGCGGGCAGGCCAGATGTTGCCGGCGCTTCTGCGGGTGCGGGCACGCCAAGGCGGTCCAGAACCGAGGTGCTTGCGGATTGCTGCGCGGCCAGAACCGTCAGGAACAGCGACGTGCTGATAAACGCGATCGCCAGAGCCCATGTCAGCTTTGCCATGGCTGTCAATGGCGGACGGCCTGCCTGCGGGCTGCTGTCACCCCCGCCAATGCCAAGCCCACCCCCTTCGGAGCGTTGCACCAGCACGACGCCAATCAAGGACAGCGCCAGCAGAAGATGAACGATCAGCACGACATTTTGCATCAGGAAACCCGCTCTTCGCTTATCCGGCCTACTTAGGGGTTGCGAAAGCTGCCTGCAACCCCGCATCGCAGGCCACAAAGCCACAGTTTCGGGTTTTCGCCACCCTTGCGACAGGGTAAGAGCAAGACGGTTTCAGCAAGGAAGGGTCCGGTAATGGCCAATGTCGTGGTGGTCGGCGCTCAATGGGGCGACGAAGGCAAGGGCAAGATCGTCGATTGGTTGTCCGAACGCGCCGATGTGGTGGCGCGATTTCAGGGCGGCCATAATGCCGGGCATACGCTGGTCATTGACGGCAAGGTCTACAAACTGCACGCGCTGCCCTCTGGCGTGGTGCGCGGTGGCAAACTGTCGGTCATCGGCAATGGCGTGGTGCTGGACCCGTGGCATCTGGTTAAGGAAATCGAGACGATCCGCGCGCAGGGCGTCGAGATAACTCCAGAGACATTGATGATTGCGGAAAACACGCCGCTTATCCTGCCGTTTCATGGTGAATTGGACCGCGCCCGCGAGAATCAGAATTCGGTTGCGAAAATCGGCACCACGGGGCGCGGTATTGGCCCGGCCTATGAAGACAAGGTCGGCCGCCGCGTGATCCGCGTGGCCGATCTGGCTGATGATGCCACATTGGAACTGCGCGTGGATCGCGCTTTGGTGCATCATGACGCGCTGCGCCGTGGTTTGGGGCTGGAGCCTATCGACCGTGATGCGCTGATCGCCAGCCTGCGTGCGATTGCGCCGCAAATCCTGCCCTTCGCGGCCCCCGTGTGGAAGGTGCTGCAAGACAAACGCAAGGCCGGCAAGCGCATCCTGTTCGAAGGGGCGCAGGGGGCGCTTCTGGATGTGGATTTCGGAACCTACCCGTTCGTCACCTCGTCCAATGTGATCGCGGGGCAGGCGGCGACGGGCGTGGGCGTTGGTCCCGGCGCGATTGATTTCGTGCTGGGCATTGTCAAAGCCTACACCACCCGCGTGGGCGAAGGGCCGTTCCCGACCGAATTGGATGATGACGATGGCCAGCGACTGGGCCAACGCGGACATGAATTTGGCACCACCACCGGGCGCAAGCGCCGCTGCGGCTGGTTCGATGCGTGTCTGGTGCGCCAGACCTGTGCCACATCGGGCGTGAACGGCATTGCGCTCACCAAACTCGATGTGCTCGATGGGTTCGAGGTGCTGAAAATCTGTGTCGGGTATGATCTGGACGGGCAGGTCATGGATTACCTGCCCACGGCGGCAGAGGCTCAGGCACGGTGCACGCCGGTCTATGAAGAAATGCCGGGGTGGACGGAATCCACCGAGGGCGCGCGATCCTGGGCCGATCTGCCTGCGAATGCGATCAAATACGTCCGCCGCGTGGAGGAGTTGATCGGCTGCCCGGTTGCCCTACTTAGCACGTCACCGGAACGCGAAGATACAATTCTTGTCACAGACCCGTTTGAGGATTGATGGCCCTATCCTATAAAGCCCGTAAACGCTGGTCGATTTTCGCCCTTGTGGTGGCCTTGCCGCTTTACATAGTTGTGGCCGTCAATGTGGTCGAAATGTTCGACCGCCCGCCCTTTCTGTTGGAGTTGCTGATCTATGTCGTCTTGGGCATTGTCTGGACCTTCCCGCTGAAAAAGCTGTTCCTCGGGGTTGGCAAGCCAGACCCGGACGCACCGCCGGACCCGTAAACCCCGACCAACGAAAAAGCCCCGGCACGATGGCCGGGGCTTTTTCCTGTGTTGGGCGCCCTTAGCGTTGGGCGTATTTGCGGGCAGGTTCATCATATTCCGAAGCCGGTGCCAGGCGGAACGCCCCGGCGTTGCCCCGTTCCAGCCTACCTTCGCGCAGCAGCGTCCCAAAACCGCGCAGCATGTCTTCGCGGCTGACCTCTTTGCCCTCGTTATAGGCCAGAACAAAGTTCATCAATTCCGGGCGCGAGAACTCTTGCTGACCCAGAATATGCGTCGAATAGGCTGCGGCGGCTTCGATCTGGTCATCCAGCAACCAAGCATCGACATCATCCGCAAAGGTTTTGAAGGAGTCCAGCGTCTCCTTGGCAACCGGGGCGCTGCCGGGTTTAACCGCGATCGCCTCGGCGGATTGGCTGGCGCGCACGCGGCGTGGGCGCACGGGACCACTTGGCGCGGTTTCGGTGTCTACACGCTGTTCCGACACAAGCACCAAAGGTGCCCGCGCTACGGATGGGCGCTGGGTTTTGCGCGCGCCTGCCATTGCGGGGCGGCGCGGGCGCGGGCTGCCTGCGGACGCATCATACGGTTCAGGCTCTGCCACTGGCGTTGGGGCAGGTGCCGCAACGGGGCGCATGGTTGCAGGTGCGCGTTTTGGCGCCACGATCTCTGCAACTTCCTCGACCGGGGCGCTTTCGGCGACGTCCTCGTCTTCATCCCAAGCCTCATCCGAAGTCTGTTCTTCTACCACCTTGGCGCGCTGTTCTGCGCGGGCCATCGCAGGGTCGAGCGGGGCCGGGGCTTCCATCCCGGCGCGATATTTTTCGATTTCGCGATCCTGTTCGATGTCACGCCGGCGCGGACCTTCGACGATTTCTTCGGCCCGTGTCGCGGCAACCGCCACCTTGATATGCTCAAAGGTCTCGCGGCGGCGCTTGGAATCGTGTTCACCCAAGGCAGAGTTTGCGGTTTCCAACAGGCGCTCGGCGGTGGTTTCCGTATCGCCGGGAATGCGCTTTTTCGCCTTTCGGTTGAAATGCGGATGTTTGATGACCGCCTCTTGTTCGATCACGGCAAGTTCGTCGATCAATGACGTCTCGGATTGCCCGCTTAGCCCAGTCTGGCCCAGAACCGCACGGATTTCGCTACGCAGAGTTTCGATAGAGTGGCGTTCTTCTTCCTGCCGTGCGCTGTCTTGCAACTCGCGTTCCAGCTCGGCCTCGAAATCATCTTCGTCGATGACCTCGGCCATAGAAGGTTGGGCCTGTGCGGGCTCTGGCCTCTCTGGTGCGCGTGGGGCGACGTCTGCCGGTGGGGTGTCTGGGACGTCGGCCTTTGCGGGCTGAATCTCAGCCTCAGCCTCAGCCTCATATTCGTCTTCGTCAAAATCATCTTCGAACTGGTCTTCTTCCGCTTCGGCGGTGGTGTCCTGGCCCGAACGCTTTGCAGTTACATGGGCCGCGATCCCGGCTACTGGGGCCGCAGCGGCCAGAACCGCCGAAGGTGCTGGGCGTGCCTTAGCTTGCGGGGTGTCGTCATCGTCTTCATCGAACAGACCAAAATCGTCGTACTCGTCCAACTCCTCATCTGCGCTGGATTGCGCTGCAACGGGCTGCTCTGCAACGGGCTGATCCATGGTCGGCAGAGAAAGAGTGTCTTGCGGCGTATCCGGTGCGTCCTCCTCGGCGAAATCGTCACCGAAGGTCGCGTCTTCATCCGCGGCGAGGCTGTCTTCGGCCATGTCCTCGGCATCATCTGTCAGACTATCGCTATCCGCCGGTTGGTTGACCTCGTCCTCTGCCATCAGGCTGGCGAGGGTATCATCCAACTCTGGCATATCGGGCGCAGTATCGGTGGTATCCCACAAATCCGCTTCCGGCACAGCATGTGCCTGTGCATCGGATGCCTCATCTTCGACGGTGTCTTCCTCGGCGTCTTGCATGGTTTCGGACTTGGCAACAGCCGCGCGGATGCGGGCCAGCTTATCCGACACGTCTGACGACATAGGCTCTGAGGCGGGCATGTCCTCTGCATCCGTCTCTGGTGCGGGTTCCGGTGTCGCAGACGCTTTGTTTGCAGCGGCGGCAGCCATCATCCCGGACGGGGCAGCACCACCTTGGACAACGGATTTAAGCACATTTGCCATGGCATAAGGTGCCACGACACCCGGTGCCGTGTTGCTATCGGGCTGCTGTCGCAGAATGATCCCGTTTTCCTGCACACGGCTTTCGACGCGGCGCTGCACCTCGCGTTCGGCGATGCGGTGTAGCATTTCGGCATCCGGTGTGGGCGGTTCTGCCCCGAAGTAGCGGTCTTGCGCCGCCAGATCCCGGAAATACTCCGCGATTGCCTGCATGGTGCCGAAAGGTTCGTCAAACCCTTCCAGCGTGCACGAAAACGTGCCGTAGGACACCGTAAGTATCTTGCTTGGACCAACCATCACATCGCTCTTTATTTGACTGCACATTTCCGAACTTCGCGGATCACAAAAGCGATTACATGTTTGAACTTGGGTTTTTTGATGATCTGTTTATGACCATGACCCAAACTCTTTGCCGCATTCGAAAGGTAGCCCATTGGCGTTGGTTCTCCAAACACAGAGTGGCATCACATTGGCGGGTGGGGCCGGTTTTGACGGTGCAACGCTCGCAGAAGCGCTTGCGCTTGCCCCCGAGCTGGTGGCGGCGGATGGCGGTGCCAATCACCTGGACAATCTGGAGCAAGCGCCCCGCGCGGTAATCGGCGACCTTGATTCGATTCATCCCGACCTGCGCGCAAAGTTAGGCGCGCGCGTTCATCATGTGCCTGAACAGGACAGCACGGATCTGGACAAATGCCTACGCTATGTCAGGGCACCTTTCCTCATTTGCCTTGGGTTTCTGGGCGCGCGCACGGACCACACGCTTGCGGCCATGAATTCGCTTGTGCGCCATAAAAGCGCGCGGGTGCTGTTGGTGGGCACGGAGGATATCTGTCTGCTGGCACCACCAGAACTGGAAATGCCCGTGGCGCGTGGGGCACGGGTATCGTTGTTTCCGATGGGGCCAGTGGCGGGGCGCTCGACAGGTCTGGAATGGCCGATCGACGGGCTGGCCTTTGCGCCGGATGCGCGGATCGGCACGTCCAACCGGATGGCGGGTGACAGATTGCACCTGACCTTCGACGCGCCCGGCATGATCCTGATGATGGAGCGGTCGACCCTGCAGGACCTGCTGCCAGCGGTCATGCAGGCTCCTGACTGGTAGGGCCAGAAAAACTGTTGCGCCGACTCGGTGAAGGTTCTACGACCAAGGAACTTTGGTCCGGGCGTGAAAGCGGCCGGTTAAAATGGGAACGCGGTGCGCAGCCTTCGGGCGGCAAATCCGCGACTGCCCCCGCAACTGTAAGCGGCGAGCAATGTCGGCACATGCCACTGTGGTGCAAGCCACGGGAAGGCCCGGCAAAGCAGCGACCCGCAAGTCAGGAGACCTGCCAAAGTGTTCACCCTATCCCGGCGCGGGCGGCGCTGCGGGTAACGGTTTGTCCGTAGCGGTGGCATTTTCGCCGTCTGCGGTGCGCTGCACCTGCATGACACTCTACTTTCGGGCCGCATTGTCGGCCCACACATAGGTGCAGACCCATGACCAAACGCCATTTCCTTGGCACGGTCGCAGCCCTTGGCCTGATGGCCGGGGGTGCTGCGGCGCAAGATATCATCAACCTCGAAGAAGTGACCTTCTCGGCCAACCTGACCGAAACCGAGCTTCCGCGCTCTGGTGCGTCGGTCACGGTGCTGACGGCGGCGGACATCGCGGAAAGCGGCGCGACCTCGCTTGTCGACTTGCTGCGCCGGCTGCCCGGTATCAGTATTACCCAAGATGGCGGGATGGGCGGGTCCGGCAGCCTGCGACTGCGCGGTGCCGAAGCGCGCTACACCGCTATTTATATCGATGGCATTCGTATTGACGACCCGTCTGGGGTGCAGACCCAAACCGATATAGGTCAGCTCGGTCTGGCCAATCTGGGCCGCATAGAGATTTTGCGGGGCTCGCAATCTGCGCTTTATGGTGGGTCGGCTGTTGGCGGTGTGATCAACATCACATCGTTGCGCGCCGAAGAGGATGGGCTGACCCAAACGTTGCAAGCGGAAGGTGGCAGCCATGCGACTGCGCTTTTGTCCTATGGGCTGGCTTACCGTCAGGATCGGCTGGAACTGTCGCTAGGGCTGTCACATGTGCGTACCAACGGCGAAACCGCATTCGAAGGTGTGTCCGGTGGCATTGTCTATGCGCCCAATGCTGAATCCGACGGGTATAACCGCAGCAAGGTCAATTTGGCCGTCCGCTATCAGGCGACCGACATGCTGGCGCTGGGGCTGGCCGGGTTCTATCAGCGGTCCAACAGCGAGTATGATGCCAATGACGCTTTCGGATTTACATCGCTTGACCCGAATTCCGATGCCGAGGCACGCTGGCGTCAATTGGGCCTACGCGCTTTCGCGCAGCTTGATTCAGCCTTCGGCACGCAGGAATTCGGGGTTAGCCGCTACAATGTTGAACGGCGTTATATCGTCGGCGGAGCGTTTGCCTCTGACAACACCTATATCGGCGAACGCACACGGATGGACTGGAAGGGCATCTCTGACCTGTCGCCGGGCTATACGCTGGTCTACGGAGCCGATTGGGAACGCGAGGATTATAACCAGACCGGAACGTTTGGCGGGTTCCGATCCGACACCAGTATTGCCGGAGCCTATGCACAGCTTTTGGGGCGACCGGCAGACCTGCTCGATGTGACTGCGGCGGTGCGGTACGATGATCATTCGCGCTTTGGTGGGTTTCTGACTGGTCGCCTCAGCTTTGCCTATCAGGTAACAGATTCGCTGACCTTGCGCGGGCAGGTTGCGCGTGGTTTCCGCGCCCCGTCCAACTTCGAACTGTTCAGTGCGTTTGGCGATCCGACGATGGACGCCGAAACCTCGGTTTCGGTCGAAGCTGGTGCTGATTACCGACTGGCCAATGGTGGGACAGTTTCAGCAACGCTGTTTCAGGTGCGAATCGATGGCAAGATCGACTACGATACCGTGACGGCGCGCTATGCGCAGATCGAAGCATCACGCAGCCGTGGTGTGGAACTGTTTGCCGATATTCCGATAACAGATCGTGCCAGCGTGACCTTGGCCTATACCTACACAGACGCTAACATAACCGAAGGCCCATCGGCAGGGTCGCGTGTTGAGCGCGTGCCGCGCCACAATATGACACTTGGGGCCGACTTGCAGATCCTGGATCGGCTAAGCGGGTCTGCCAGCTTGACGCATGTCGCGGATCGCACGGGCGGGCTGGCTGACTACACGACCGTTGATCTTGGCTTTCGTTATGGCCTTACAGATACGGCAGATTTAACCCTTCGAGCGACCAATTTGTTCGACCAGGACCGCCAGCAAGTGCGCGGCTATAAAACGCCCGGAAGGGCGTTCTACCTTGGCCTGTCGTCGCGCTTCTAAGGCGTTGGGCGCAGTCCTTGCCCTTTGGGCGGGGGCGGCGCTCGGGGGGCCACCTGAAAGGGTGGTCTCTATCAACCTGTGCACCGACCAGTTGGCCATGTTGCTGGCGAAACCGGGGCAGTTGGTGTCCATCTCGCGCATCTCGCAGGATCCGAACGTGTCGGTCATGCTGGAAGAGGCGCGCAAATACCCCATAAACCACGGGCAGGCGGAAGAGGTGTTCCGCCTGAATCCCGATCTGGTGCTGGCCGGGCAGTTCACGTCTTCCTACACCGTCGGGCTGCTACGGCGGTTGGGGGTAGAGGTTGCGCAACTGCCCATCGTCACCAGTCTGGACCAGATACCTGGGGCTATTCGTGAGGTGGGTCGCCTTTTGGGGCGCGCGGCACAGGCCGAAACGCTGGCCACAGAGTTCAGCGCCGATCTGGCCGCGTTGCGGGCCAACCCGTCCAACCGTCCCCGCGCGGCGCTGCACTATGCCAACAACTACACCTCTGGCGATAAATCGCTCGCCAATGACATTCTGACGGCGGCGGGCTTTGCCAATGTTGCGTTGGAAGCCGGGCTATCCGGCGGCGGCACCCTGCCGATGGAGCGGTTGCTGATGCTCATGCCCGACCTTATCATTTCGGGCCAGCACTACCCCGGCGCGTCACGCTCGGAGGCGGTGCTGACACATCCTGCCATGAACGCGCTGCGCGACAGGCACGCGGGCAGCGCGCTGTCCGATGCCGAATGGGTTTGCGGCACGCCTGCCGTTCTGCGCGCCATCTCGCGCCTGCAAGAGGCGTATGAATGACCCGTGTGCTCGCCCTCGTTCTGGTGCTGCTGATCGTGGCGCTGTTTGCGCTGTCGCTGCTGATCGGCCCGGCGGGGTTGTCGCCTGCGAGGTCTTTGGCCGCGCTGCTGCGCGGCGAGGGGCTGGCTGAAACCTTGGTCATGCGCGAAATTCGCCTGCCGCGCGCCATATTGGCGGCGATGATCGGGGCCGGGCTGGGCTTGGCGGGTGCTGCGATGCAGGGCTATCTGCGCAATCCGCTGGCGGAACCGGGCTTGCTGGGTGTGTCCGGCTCTGCCGCCTTGGGAGCCGTGATCGCGCTGCAAACCGGCTTTGCCGCGCAATTCGCGTTGGGCTTGCCCTTGGCCGCGCTCTTGGGCGCGGTGCTGGCGGTCGGGTTGATCCTTGCGCTTGCCGGACCGCGCGGCGGGTCACTGACGCTGATCTTGGCCGGGATCGCGGTGTCTGCCCTTGCGGGCGCGTTGACGGCGCTGGTGCTGAACCTGTCGCCAAACCCGTTCGCCGCGTCCGAAATCATGTTCTGGATGATGGGGTCGCTTGCCGACCGCTCTATGACGCATGTCTGGCTGGCAGCACCCTTCATTGCCATCGGCGCGGTGGTGCTACTGGCCCAAGGCCGTGCCTTCGATGCGCTGACCTTGGGCGAGGACAGCGCCGCCAGCCTTGGCGTGAACCTGTCCCGCCTGCGGCTGGTGCTGGTACTGGCCGTGGCCAGTATGGTGGGCGCGGCCACGGCGGTCGCGGGCGCGGTGGGGTTCGTGGGCCTTGTCGTGCCGCATATTCTGCGCCCGTTTGTGGGCGCGCGCCCGTCCAGCCTGCTCTGGGCCTCGGCGCTGGGGGGTGCGGTGCTGGTGCTGGCGGCAGATATTGCCGTGCGGTTGGTCCTGCCTGACCGTGACCTGAAACTGGGGGTATTGACCGCGATTGTCGGCGCGCCCTTGTTCTTGCACTTGGTCTTCAAGACACGGGGGCAAGGGCTATGACCGATTTGGTCCTGTCTGATTTCGCCGTGGCGCGCGGCCCTTGCGATGTGCTGCGCGACATTAACCTGAGCGTGGGCGCGGGCGAATTCGTGGGCTTGCTCGGCCCCAATGGTGCGGGCAAGACCACGTTGATGCGCGGCGCCTTGGGGATGATGCCGCATCGTGGGCAATCCTCGCTGTCGGCGCTTTCCGCGCGTGATCGTGCCCGCCGCGTCGCATGGCTGCCGCAAGCGCGCGAAATCGGCTGGCCGGTCAGCGTGGCTGATGTCGTGACGCTGGGCCGCCTGCCGCATCTGGCGCGCGGCCAAAAACCAGGAGAGACCGACCGCGCCGCGATTGATGCGGCGCTTTCCCGCATGGGGCTGGACGGGTTCCGCACCCGCATCGCCACGCAGCTTTCGGGCGGTGAACAGGCCCGCGTTCTGATCGCCCGCGCGCTGGCGCAGGACACGCCCTTGCTTATGGCCGATGAACCGGCGGCGGGGCTGGACCCCGCGCATCAACTGGGGCTGATGGACACACTTGCCGCCGAGGCCGCGCGCGGGCGCAGCGTGATCGCGTCCCTGCACGATCTGGGGCTGGCCGCGCGCTATTGCACACGGCTGGTCGTGTTGTGGCAAGGCGGCATTGCCGCCGATGGCCCGCCAGCCGAGGTGCTGACGCCCGATCTGTTGGCCCGCGTCTTCCAGATACGCGCCTATGTGCGCCACACGGATGATGGCCCCATCTGCCAGCCGCTGGGGGTGGTCTGATGCAGGTCAAGCTCGCCGCACCTTGGTTGGAGTGTGATCTGGGCGCGCCGCACCGGGTGCTGTCATGGGCGCCGCACCGTCCCGGCTACCAAACTGCGCGCCATATCCTCTGGCGGCAGGTGCGCAATGCCGACCTGCCCGCCGATCTGGATGTGGGGGCATGGCTGGCGCTAGAAATGGCCGGGCGGGATGCGGTGTGCCTGCTCACCTCGCGTGATATCGCCTTTCACCAGATTGCCCGCGCCACGGTCGAAGGCGTGACTGCGCAGGCGCTCGCCACGGTCGGCTTGTCGAATGCCGAGGCCGTGGGCGCGCGCGCGGACCGCACCGGGCGCGACTGGGACAAGGTGATGCCAAGCTACGGCACCATCAACATCGCGGTGCAACTGTCGCTCCCCCTGTCTGATACTGGCCTGCTAGAGGCACTAAGCATCGCCACACAGGCCCGAACCGCTGCAATTGTCGCCGCAGGTCACCGCGTGCCGGGCGGTGCAATTGCTACGGGGACCGGGACAGATTGCATTGCGGTGGCCGCCCCGCCCGGCGCAGAACATTACGCCGGGCTGCACACGGCCCAAGGCGAAGCCATCGGGCGCGCGGTGTTTGACGCGGTGGCACAGGGTGCCGCAGACTGGCAGGCCACGATTGGCCCGCAAAGCGAGGGATGATGACAGGGTTTCAGGAGTTTCTGCTCACAGGCGGCCCGGCGCTCTGGGCGATTGCCGCGCTTTCGGTTTTGACCTTGGCGCTGATCCTCTGGAAGCTGTGGGACATGGCGCGGCTTGGCGCATGGTCGCGCGGCCCGGCCGAAGCGGCGGTGGCATCATGGCAGTCGGGCGCGGGGCAGGGTGCGCTTGTGCCTTTGGCCGGGCGTTCTGGTCTACGGTCGCGCATGCTGCGCCGGGCAATCGAAGCCAGGCTCGACCCCGCCATGACCGATGCGCAGGCCCGCGAGGACACCGCACGGATTGCCAAGGGCGCGCTGATGCAGGCGCGCCGCGGGTTGCGCGCGCTGGAACTGATCGCCACCATCGCGCCTTTGATTGGGTTGCTGGGCACGGTTCTGGGCATGATCGAAGCGTTTCAGGCTTTGCAAGCGGCAGGCAACCGTGCCGACCCTGCGGCGCTGGCGGGCGGTATCTGGCAGGCACTTTTGACCACGGCGGCGGGGATGGCGGTGGCGATCCCGGCGTCGATGGCGCTAAGCTGGTATGACAGTATCTGCGAGCGGGTGCAGGCCGATATGGAAGACCTTGCCACGCGCGTTTTCACGTCCGGGGGGCGCTGATGCTGCATTTCGGCCCACCGCGCCCGCGCCGCAAACCCAGCCTGACACCGATGATTGACGTGGTGTTCCTGCTGCTGGTGTTCTTCATGCTGGCGGCGCGCTTCGGGCAGGATGTGGGCTTGGCGCTGGCCCCTGCCGGGCAGGCCACAGCCAGCTATGCCGGTCCGCCCCGATTGGTGGAATTCGCGGGCGGCATGGTTTGGTTGAACGGAGTGGAAACCGATCTTCTGGTCCTGCCCGATGCCTTGGCTCCGCTCATGCCGAACCCCGATGCGCTGGTGATTTTGCGCCCGCGTGATGGGGCAAGTGTGCAGGATGCTGCCCGCCTGACCGATGCTTTGCGCGCGGCGGGGTTGTCTTCGCTTGTGCTGATGGAACCGTGATGGAGTTCACGCCGCCGACCCGCCCCCGCACGCCCCGCGAAAGCGTGGTGCCCATGATTAACGTGGTGTTCCTGCTTCTGATTTTCTTTTTGATGACCGCCCAGATCACCGCGCCCGACCCTGTGGAGGTAACGCCGCCGAGTGTGACCCTGGCGGATGGGGCGTTGCCGGAAGGTGTGACCGAACTGTGGCTCGGCCCCGATGGAGGGTTGGTGACAGTCGATGGCACGGCGCCTGATCTGACAAATCTTGGCCCAGAGGTGACATTGCGCGCCAATTCTGAGGCTCCTGCCGCCGCCTTGGCGCGCGCCTTGCGCGAGTTGGGGCAGGGCGGCGTGCGCGCGGTAACGCTTGTCGCGCGGCAAGGGGGCGGCTGATGCGTGCGGCGTTGGAATTCACAGGCTTTGGTGTGGCGGCGGTGGCAGTGCATTTGGCGGCCTTTGCCGCGATTGCGCCTGACGGCATGGCGGCGGGCGGCGATGGTGGCGAGGGCGCCGTGACGGTCGCGGCCCCGTTGGGGGCGGCAGATCCGGCAGTGTCGGCCATGGTCCGCAACTGGGACGCGCCGGTGCAGGTCATGGCCCCGCCAGAGATGGTCGCCCCGCCTGTGCAGGAAGCCGCGCCCGATGCGCTGTCGCAACTGCGCCGCGACACCTTGCCGGAATTGCCCGGACTTGTCGCCCCGCAGGCCGCGCCGGTTCTGACGGCTGACCAGCCCGATTTGCCCAAACTGTTCGCACAACCCGACACGCCGCCCGAAACCCGCCCGCGCGCGCGCCCTGACCCCAAAGCCAAGGCCAGCGCCCCGGCCAGCCCGCCCGCGCAACGCGCCAGCGGGCAGGGGGCGGCCGCACAGCGCGGCGAAGGGGCGGCGCAAGTGCAAAGCGGAGGGGGTAATTCCGCCAGCGCGCTTGCCGACTGGGGCGGGCGCATTCGCGCTGCTGTGCAACGCGCACAAACGCGGCCCAGAACACGCGCGCGTGGCGTGGTGCAGTTGCGTCTCTCGGTCACGGCGGGCGGGCAATTGGCGGGGGTGAGCGTCGTCGGCAGTTCCGGCAACGCCGCGCTGGACCAAGCTGTGCTAAATGCGGTGCAGCGCGCACGCCTGCCCCGCGCGCCAGAGGGCGTGAGCGGGACGCATCGGTTCAATCTGCCGGTGGGCTTTCGGTAAAATAACCTTGCGCGGAATCAAGGGCGTAGCCCGCCGCGCAATCGGCGGGCCGTCCCGCGGCCTGCCGATTTGGTTGACGTAAGCGCATTGCACACAGGCTCTACGGATCTGGCAGCCATAAAGTGCCACATATCTAATGACAGATCGGCAGTCCCCGGCCCGCCGATTGCGCGGCTAAGTTAAAGCGCCGCCCCGATTGCGACACCCAGCGCGACCAGCCCACCGCCGGCCAGCCCATAGCCCACGGGGCCAAATTTGCGCGCGGGTGTCTGTTCTGGCTTGGGATGGGCCTGCGCGATCAACGCCTCTTCCACCAGTCGTGGCAGGCGCGGCCCGAAGCGCGACAGGATTTTCGCGGTCAATGCCAGATCACGGGCGAACGCCTGCGGGCCGACATGGGTGCGGACATATTCCTCGACGACGGGCTTGGCGACCTGCCACATGTTGATTTCGGGGTTCAGCGAGCGCGCCACCCCTTCGACCACCACCATGGTGCGTTGCAGCAAGATCAACTCGGTCCGGGTTTCCATGCCGAAACGCTCCGTCACTTCGAACAGATAGGCCAGCAGCTTCGCCATAGAGATATACCGCGCGTCCATTCCGAAAATAGGTTCTCCTACGGACCGCAAAGCCCGCGCGAAATCATCAATATCGCGGTCGGGGGGGACATAGCCTGCCTCGAAATGCACCTCGGCCACCCGGCGGTAATCCTTGCGAATAAAGCCGAACAGAATCTCGGCATAGGCGCGGCGGGTATACGCGTCGATCCGGCCCATGATCCCGAAATCGAAGGCGATGATCCCGCCATCGGCGGTGACCTTCATATTTCCCTGGTGCATGTCGCCATGGAAGAACCCGTCGCGCAGCGCATGGCGCAGGAACAGGGTCAACACACGGGTGCCCAACTCGCGCCGGTCAATGCCCAGCGCATCCAGCGCGGCATTGTCCCCCATCGGCACGCCTTCGGCCCAGCCCAGCGTCATCACCCGGCGCGCGGACAGGTGCCAGACCGGACGGGGCAGGGTGAAGCCATCATCCCCTTCGGTATTGGCCCCGAATTCGGCGGCAGAGGCGGCTTCAATGCGCAGGTCCAGCTCGCCCTCGACCAGTTCCTCGAAATGTGTAATCACGTCCAGCGGGCGCAGGCGTCGCGATTTGGGCAGCAACAGTTCTATAATACTGGCGGCCAGATGGAAGGCGTCGACATCGCGGCGAAACGCACGCTCTACACCGGGGCGCAGCACCTTTACGGCCACTTTCGCGCCGGTTTCCGCCAGCCGCGCCTGATGCACCTGCGCGATGGACGCAGCGGCAACGGGTTCGGACAATTCCGAGAACGCTTCTGCCAGTGGCAGGCCCAATTCCGCTTCGATCTGGGCAACCGCTTCATCGCGCGGGAAAGGGGCCAGCTTGTCTTGCAGGTAGCGCAACTGGTCGGCAAGTTCCTGCCCCACCACGTCAGGGCGGGTCGCCAGCGTCTGCCCGAATTTGATATATGCGGGGCCAAGGGCCGTCAGCGCACGCACCAAGGGCGGCAGGGTTTCATCGCCCTTCAGCCCCAACAGCTTGAACGGCCAGCCCAGCACCCGCGCGGCCAAGCGCAACCGCGCTGGGGCATTCATCGCCTCCAGCACTTCGGCCATCGCGCCCGTGCGTTCAAAGGTGGCACCGGTGCGGACCAGCCGCCAGATATTGTGCGGTCCGCGCATTTACAGCTTCCAGCCCGAATGCAGCGCCGCAATACCCATTGACAGGTTGCGGTATTTCACCTGTTCGAACCCGGCGCGGCGGATCATGTCCGCGAAGGTGTCCTGATCGGGGAATTTGCGGATGGATTCGACCAGATACTGATAGCTGTCGCGGTCGCCCGTCACCAGCTTGCCCATGGGGGGAATGATGTTGAAGGAGTAAAGGTCATAGACCTTTTGCATCAACTCATTCGGGATCTGGCTGAATTCCAGCACCATCAGCCGCCCGCCGGGGCGCAACACACGAAACGCCTCTCCCAAGGCATCTTGCACGCGGGTCACGTTGCGAATGCCGAAGCTGATCGTATACACGTCGAAGCTGTTATCCTCGAATGGCAACGCCATCGCGTCGCCCACCACCCAATCAAGGGATGTGGCCATGCTGTCCGCCTCTGCCCGCGTTTGCCCAGCCAGCAGCATCGATTCCGTCATATCCAACACGGTCGCATGCGTGCCCGCGCCCGCACGTTCCAGAAAGCGGAACGCGACATCGCCGGTGCCGCCCGCCACATCCAGCAGGCGCTGACCGGGGCGTGGGGCCAGCCAATCCATCATCGCGTCTTTCCAGACACGGTGGATGCCCATGCTCATCAAATCATTCATCACATCATATTTGGACGCGACAGACGAAAACACGCCATGCACCATGCCCGCTTTCTGGTCCTCATCGACGGTTTGAAAGCCGAAATGTGTGGTGGTCTTGTCGTCGGTCATGGCGTGATCTCTCTCGCTTGGCCCTTGCAGGGGCGTCTTCCCTCTCCTTATAGGGTTTGGGGGGCGCGTTACAATGCGACCTCGCGCCATGCTGGGGGCCATATGCCGGAATTGCCAGAGGTTGAAACCGTGCGCCGGGGGCTTTTGCCCGCGATGGAAGGGGCCGTGATCGAACGCGCCGAATTGCGCCGCGCTGATCTGCGCTGGCCGTTTCCCGACCGAATGGCCGAACGGTTGACAGGGGCGCGCGTGCTGGCGCTGCGCAGGCGCTCCAAATACCTGTTGGCCGATCTGGACCGGGGCGAGACGCTGATCGTCCACTTGGGCATGTCGGGGCGGATGACCGTTTCGGGGCTGGAAGCGCCGCATGTGCCGGGCAAGTTTCATGTCAATCATCCGGCGCTGGAAAAGCATGACCATGTGATCTTTCATATGGCGGGCGGTGCGCGCATAACCTTCAACGATCCGCGCCGCTTTGGCGCGATGGACCTATGCGCGACAAATGCTCAGGACAGTCACAAATTGCTGGCACAGATCGGGCCGGAACCTTTGGGCAACGGGTTCGATGCTGTTTATCTGGCCGCGCAACTGGCAGGCAAACGCACGCCGATCAAATCTGCGCTTCTGGACCAGCGAATCGTCGCGGGGCTTGGTAATATTTATGTCTGCGAGGCGCTGCACCGCGCGGGTATTCACCCCGCCCGCGCTGCCCATCGAATAGGCGCGGCGCGGCTGGAACGTCTGGTTCATGAAATCCGTGCCACGCTGACAGAGGCGATTGCGGCAGGTGGATCGTCCTTGCGCGACTACCGTCAGGCCGACGGCGCGCTTGGGTATTTTCAGCATGGATTCAAGGTCTACGGGCGCGAAGGGCAGGCGTGCCAACAGCCCGGTTGCACTGGCCAGGTGCGGCGGATCGTGCAATCGGGGCGCTCCAGCTTCTATTGTGCAACCTGCCAGAGATGACTTGAACCCATGGACCAAGCTGCTAAGCCAATGGGCTGACAGCCACAGACAAGGTGCCACAACATGGCCTATGAAACGCTGATCGTCGAAATCAAGGACCATGTGGCGCTGATTCGCCTCAACCGGCCCGATGCGATGAACGCGCTTAATTCCAAGCTGCTTTCCGAATTGTCCGATGCAATGCGCGCCGCAGATGCGAATGACAAAGTGCGCTGCATGGTGCTGACCGGGTCTGACAAGGCTTTCGCCGCCGGGGCCGATGTCAAGGAAATGGCCGACAAAAGCTTTGTGACGGTCTACCAAGAAGACCTGTTTGGCCCGGCCTGCGATGCGATCGCGGCGCTGCGTAAACCCGTCATTGCCGCCGTTGCGGGTTATGCCTTGGGCGGCGGGTGCGAGCTGGCCATGATGTGCGACTTCATCATTGCCGCCGATACCGCCAAATTTGGCCAGCCAGAGATTAATCTGGGCATTGTCGCGGGCATGGGCGGCACGCAGCGTCTGACGCGGCTTGTGGGCATGTCGAAAGCGATGGATATGCACCTGACGGGCCGCTTCATGGATGCCGAGGAAGCCGAGCGCGCGGGGCTGGTCAGCCGCGTTGTGCCTGCCAAGAAACTGATGGACGAAGCCATGTCCGCCGCGGGCAAGATCGCCGAGAAGTCGCAGATCACGACCAAGGCGGTCAAGGAATCGGTCAGCCGTGCCTATGAAGGTAGCCTACGCGAGGGGCTGTTGTTCGAGCGCCGGATGTTCCACATGATGTTCGCCTCCGAAGACCGGGTTGAAGGAATGCAGGCTTTCCTTGAAAAGCGCACGCCGCAATTCCGCGATCAGTGATTGCCTCTTTTCTTTTGGGCGGGCTTGGCCTATACGCCGCCCCACATGCGCGTGGGCCCGCTTAAGGCAAGATTTGACCGTGGTCGTTTTGGCCAGTCGGGTCCGTTGCGCGAACATATTGTAACGAACCCGAAGAGAAGACACGCAAATGGCAAATACACCCCAATCCAAAAAACGCGCCCGTCAGGCGGAACGCCGCACCGACATCAACAAGGCGCGTCGCTCGCGCATCCGTGGTTTCTTGCGCAAAGTCGAAGAGGCGATTGCCTCTGGCGACCAGACGAAAGCCGCCGAAGCCCTGCGCGCAGCACAGCCAGAATTGTCGCGTGGCGTAACCAAAGGTGTGTTGCACAAAAACACTGTGGCGCGGAAGATGTCGCGTCTGTCGGCCCGCGTCAAAGCTTTGGGCGCGCAAGCCTAATCTTCTGAAAATAAACTGTAAAAGCGCGCCTTGGGCGCGCTTTTTGCATTTCTGGATCGGGCGCTGTTGTCGTGCTGTGCGATTCTTTTGGTCAATGCTTAAGGTCAAGTGCGTTGTTCTGTTGCGCAGCTTCGGACACGATTGCTAATGTGCGAAAGCGATTCACGCAGTCCTGGGGGGGACGGGTGGCCGAAGGTGCAAAATGCACCGCTGCACCATTCAGACGGGCAATCGACGCAGGTATATGCGTTGATCTGCGCGCTCTTTCCCAGTGATCACTGAATGCCGGGTTCCGGCCAGCTTCTTTGCACCGTGCTTTCAGGCATGAAAGCCGCATGGGGACTGTCGCGTTTGCCGCGTGAAACAAGAAAAACGGGTCGGGGTCCATGATTGCACAGCAATGGTCAAAAGTTTCAAAGGAACTACGGCAGGAGCTGGGCGAGAGCAGCTATAAAAGCTGGATCGAACCTCTGGAACTCGTTGGCGTCGAAAACGGCATTGCACGGCTGAGCGCGCCGTCGCGTTTTGTCGGCGATTGGGTGAAGCGCAACTATCACGACAAGATCGTCGCACGCTTGCGCGCCGACCATGCGGATTTGGCGCAACTGGAATTCTCTGTCGGGCGGGCGACAACCGTCAGCACTCCGTCACCCACTGCCGAAGCGCCGGCCGTGCTGGAAAGCGCCCCGCTGGAAGGTCGCTATACATTTGACAATTTCGTGGTCGGCAAGCCCAACGAGTTGGCGCATGCTGCTGCAAAACGTGTGGCCGAAGCCGGTCCCGTCACATTCAACCCGCTGTTTTTGTATGGTGGTGTGGGCTTGGGCAAGACCCACCTGATGCACGCGATCGCGCATGAGCTGCACCAATCGCGCCCGGATTTGCAGGTGCTGTATCTGTCGGCGGAACAATTCATGTATCGGTTCGTGCAAGCATTGCGCGACCGGCAGATCATGGATTTCAAAAACCTGTTCCGTTCGGTCGATGTGCTGATGGTGGATGACGTGCAGTTCATTGCCGGCAAGGACAGCACCCAAGAAGAATTCTTCCATACATTCAATGCACTGGTGGACCAGAACAAGCAGATCATCATTTCTGCCGATCGCGCGCCCGGAGAGATCAAGGATCTGGAAGCGCGCATCACCTCGCGTATGCAAAGCGGTCTTGTGGTCGATCTGCACCCGACGGATTACGAGTTGCGCTTGGGCATCCTGCATCGCAAGGCTGCCATTTTTGCAGAAACGCTCGGCCCGGTGAATGTCGGCGACGGCGTGTTTGAATTTCTGGCGCATCGCATCACCACGAATGTGCGCGTGCTGGAAGGCGCTTTGCAGCGGCTTTTCGCGTTTTCCAACCTGATCGGGCAGGAAATCACGCTTGATATGGTGCAAGATTGCTTGTCCGATATTCTGCGCAGCTCCGAGCGGCGCGTGACGGTCGAGGAAATTCAGCGCAAGGTGTCAGAGCATTTCAACATTCGCCTGTCCGACATGTTGGGGCCAAAGCGCGCCCGCAACATTGCGCGGCCGCGTCAGATCGCGATGTATCTGGCCAAGGAACTGACCTCGCGGTCACTGCCCGAAATTGGCCGTCGCTTTGGCGGGCGCGATCACACGACCATTTTGTATGGTGTGCGCAAGGTCGAGGAAATGCGCAGTTCTGACAGCCAATTGGCTGAAGACGTGGATTTGCTGCGCCGGCTGTTGCAAAGCTGACCTGAACACCCCAAAAAGCACCTTGCCGCGCGCGCGGAATTGGCTAGGCTCCCGGAACCCTTGGGGGCAGACAGTTCAGCACGTTGCGGGATGGTAAGAAGGATCTAACTTATGAAGATCAGCATCGAACGGGCGGCTTTGTTGAAAGCCGTATCTCAGGCGCAATCCGTGGTGGAACGTCGCAATACCATCCCGATTCTGGCAAATGTTCTGATCGAGGCGGAAGATGCGCAGGTCAGTTTCCGCGCGACCGATCTGGATGTCGAAGTGGTGGACCATGCACCGGCCATGGTCGAGCGTGCTGGCGCAACAACCGTTTCGGCGGTGCTGCTGCATGAGATTGTGCGTAAACTGCCGGACGGGGCCATGGTGGAACTGGTCGATGACAGTCGGTCCGGCCGGTTGCAGGTCACGGCAGGGCGTTCCAGTTTCGCGCTGGCCACGCTGCCAAAAGAAGATTTCCCGGTCATGGCATCCAGCGAATATGCTGCGAATTTTTCTGCGCCTGCCAAGGCGCTGCGCCGTTTGTTCGACAAGTCGAAATTCGCCATCTCGACCGAGGAAACACGTTATTACCTGAACGGCGTCTATCTGCATGTGTCCGAAGGTGAGGGCGGTCGCGTGCTGCGCTGCGTCGCAACCGACGGGCACCGCTTGGCGCGCGTCGATGCCAGCCTGCCCAGCGGCGCGGAAGCCATGCCCGGCGTCATCGTTCCGCGCAAGACCGTGGGCGAGTTGCGCAAACTTCTGGAAGATGATGACATGCAGATCGCGGTGTCAGTCTCGGAAACCAAGATCCGTTTCGCGACCCCTGACATCACGCTGACATCCAAGGTCATTGACGGCACCTTCCCCGATTACACCCGCGTCATTCCGTCCGGCAACACCAAGCGGCTGGAAGTGGATGCGGGCGATTTCGCCAAGGCCGTGGACCGGGTTGCCACCGTGTCGTCCGAGCGGTCGCGCGCGGTCAAACTGGTGTTGGAAGACGACAAGCTGGTTCTGTCCGTCAACGCCCCTGATGCCGGCGCGGCAGAAGAAGCATTGATCGTCGCCTATGCCGATGAGCGGCTGGAAATTGGGTTCAACGCGAAATACCTGTTGGAAATCGCCAGCCAGGTAGACCGTGAAAACGCGGTGTTCCTGTTCAACTCCTCGGGCGATCCGACGCTGATGCGCGAAGGCAATGACACATCCGCTGTTTATGTCGTGATGCCGATGCGGGTGTAAGGGGCCGTTTGGCCTGACCCATGCCTGTCTTTGTGGCCCATCTGACCCTGTCGCATTTCCGCTCGCATCAGCGCACGCGGCTGGAGTTTGATGGGCGGCCTGTGGCCTTGCATGGGCCGAACGGGTCGGGCAAGACGAATATCCTTGAAGCGATTTCGCTATTCTCGCCCGGTCGCGGATTGCGCCGGGCCACGCCGGATGACATGTCGCGCCGTCCGCAATCCTTGGGCTGGAAACTGCGCGCAGAGATTACAACCCCCAATGGCAACCGGTTAGCAGAGACTTGGGCCGAACCCGGCCAGTCGCGGCAAGTGCGGATAGACGAGAAATCAGCGCCGCAGCTTGCGCTTGGAGCGTTGGTCCCAATGCTCTGGTTGACGCCGGCGATGGACCGTCTTTGGCTGGAAGGCGCCGAGGGGCGGCGGCGGTTTCTGGACCGCACCACGCTCAGCTTCGCGCCGGACCACGCAGCCCAAGTCTTGGCCTATGACAAGGCCATGCGCGAACGCAATCGCTTGCTGCGCGATGGCGTGCGCGACAGCCGCTGGTTTTCCGCGCTCGAAGCACAGATGTCTGACGCTGGGGCGGCAATCACCGCAAACCGTCGTGCGGCCTTGGCCGAGCTTCGGGCGCAGGCCGACCCCGACAGCCCCTTCCCGATGGCCGAGATGACACTCGACTGCACAGCACCCGATGATCTGGCCAGCGCGTTGGCCGATAGCCGCGCGCGCGACATGGCCGCCGGGCGCAGCCTGATCGGGCCGCACCGCGCCGATTTGCGGGCCATTTGGACGGCCAAGGGAATGGAGGCCGCGCAATGCTCTACCGGCGAGCAGAAGGCGTTCCTGATTTCCGCCATTCTTGCCAATGCCCGCGCGCTTCGTGCGAAAACCGGGACGCCGCCCATCCTGTTGCTGGACGAGGTCGCGGCCCATCTTGACGCAGCTCGCCGCGCGGCGCTTTATGACGCGGTTTGTGCCATGGGCGCGCAGTGTTTCATGACCGGCACCGGGCCGGATCTGTTCGCGGAATTGGCTGGCCGGGCGCAACATTTCGCGCTGTCAGACCGCGAGGGCGTGTCACATGTTGAAAAGGATACCTCATGACTTTGCCCCGCCAACGCATTTCGCTTGTCACGCTTGGCGTAGATGACCTGACCCGTGCGCGCGCCTTTTATGCGGCTCTTGGTTGGACAGAGGCCGAGGTCGCTGACGGTATGGCCTGTTTTCAACTGCTCGGGCAGGCACTGATGCTGTTCGGGCGCGCGGACCTGGCCAAGGATCAGGGCCGCGCGGGCGCTGATCTGGGCACGGGGGCTTTGACGCTGGCGCAGAATTTCGTCACGCGCGAGGACGTGGACACGGCCTTTGCCGAAGCATTGGCCGCTGGTGCAACCTCGCTCAAACCCCCCGAAGCTGTGTTTTGGGGTGGTTATTCGGGCTATTATGCTGACCCGGACGGCCATGTCTGGGAAGTGGCGCATAATCCGTTTTGGCCTTTGGCAGAGGATGGCAGCTTGACCCTGCCCCAGCCCGAATGACCATCGGCGCGTTAGACCTGCTGTTTTACGCGGGCGCAATCCTGATCTTGTTTCTGACCCCCGGCCCGGTCTGGGTGGCATTGACCGCACGCGCCATGTCGGGCGGGTTTGCGTCTGCCGCGCCTTTGGCGGTGGGTGTGGCTTTGGGCGATATGCTCTGGCCCTTGGCGGCGATTTTCGGGCTGACATGGATTCTGTCGCTGTATGGTGACCTGCTGGACCTGATGAAATGGGTCGCGATGGCGATGTTCGTCATCATGGGGGTGCAGCTTATCCGCCATGCCCGCGCGCGCATTTCAACCGACAGCCGGCTGACGCGACCGGGGCGTATGGCAGGATTTTTGGCCGGCATCAGTGTGATCCTGGCCAACCCCAAAGCGATCCTGTTTTACATGGGCGTGCTGCCGGGGTTTTTCGATCTGACCAAAGTCACCGGGCTTGATATTGCTGCCATTCTGGCTGTCTCTGCCAGCATCCCGATGCTGGGCAACCTGCTGATGGCGCTGGCCATTGACCGGGCGCGCGCGCTTCTGCGCTCGGGCGAGGCATTGGCGCGCGTCAACCGGATTGCCGGTGTGCTGATGATCGGCGTCGGCCTTGTGATCGGGCTTACCTGAGCGCCACCATATCGCGCAGGAAAGGGCTTTCGGCCAAGGGCACTGATACATCCGGGGCGAACAACGTGTCGCGCCCTTCTGACAAAAGCGCCAGATACTTGCCGTATTCCTCGGCGTTGTTGAAATGCTGGCCGCGCGCGACTTCGGCCTGCGCTTTTGCGTGAAATTCCGAATTGTATTTGAAATGAGCAAATGCCAGCGCCCGGTCGGCAACTTTACCGCCCACGGCATAATGCAACCCGGCAGAGAATTGCATCCAAGGTTGATACCGCATCAGGGCATATTTCTGAGCCACGAACAGGTTGCGTGCGGCGGGTTGGCCCATGGCTTCCATCAGGCGGTGGCGCAGGTTCGACGTGACGCTGTCGCAATTCCCCCACGGCCCGCGCCCGGCATAGTCAAACCGCAACGGGGCGCGGTCGATATGGGTGGCTTCGGTAAATGGTCCGAGCGCGAAGCGCGCCTCTGACAAGGGGCCGGGCGGGTAGAGGTCAAGCATAGACAGGCGCACCATATCGGCACCGTGATGGGCCGGGCCACGCAGCAAGCCAGGCAGATCGCCCGTGACCCGCCGTTGCGGGTCGGGCAGCGACCAGAACAGGAATTCATCGGCATCAGCCACAAGGCTCCACCGACCTTGCCGGAAATTCGCCAGAAGCGCCTCTTGCCACAGCACCCCGTAGCGCGACTCGTTGTAAGGAGTATCGGTTGAAAAAACCGTAACATCGGGCTGCGAAACCAGCATTTCCAGAGTCCCATCGTCGGAGCCGTTATCCGCCACAAGGAAGGCTCCAACCCCCAAACCGCGATAATGGTTCAGAAAATGCGTCAGCATGAAGCCTTCGTTGCGCATAACTGCGATAACAGCGAGTTCTGCGCCGCGCGCCTGCGCCAAACGGTCAGATGGGCTGACAAGGTCAAGCGTGTTGCGCGCCCAGCCCAGCCGAACCGGCACAGTGGGTGGCCAGATTTTCATGGGCTGCGGCCATGGGTTGGCCAAGGCACGCCGCGCGGCCTGTAGATCGCCCCCGCTATCCAGATGTGCGACCTTCAGTCCCGATCCGGCAAAGGGCAGAAAGCTGTTCTCGTAATTTGACAGAGGCGGCAGGCCGGGCGCGCTGTGGCGAAAGATCGCCATGTCGTAATTCTCGCCCGACAGGTGGATCCCGCGCAGGGCCAGAAGATCGCCAATCAGCTTGTCCTCCATGAACGACACGGCTTCCAAGGCGCGCCCTTCCGGCGTGGCGCGGGCCGCGTTCAGCGCGCGGAGCGCATCGCGGCCCAACAGATAGGCGGCGCTGCCATCGGCATAGACCGAAGGCTCTGGCGATTTGTCCAGATCGTTGCGCCCGCGCGCGCTGCTCGCCTTGCCCATATGCCAGGCACGGTCCATCTCTCCGCGTGTGCGGCGCAGCGGTCGCCCGTAATAAGGCACACACAGCGCCGAAAGGTCCGCGAAAAAAGCCTCCGGGTCCAGAAAGCAGTCATCATCTATCTTGAGGATGCGGGAAAAGCCGGTTTCCGTGCGCGCCCAATCTGCGATCGCAAGTATCTTCTGCGGTAGTCCCTCGTAATCATCCGGGGCTGGCAATTCGACGATACCCTTTACCAGTTTGGCCGGGCCTGTGCCGCCGCCCACGGCCACGACCATCGGCACGCCCGCTTGTTCCAGCAGGTCGCCCCAAGCTGCGCGGATCTTGGGCACGCGGTTGTCCAGGTAGGGTCGGCAGGAAATCAGGACCACAAGCGTATCGGCCAGCGGGTTTGCTTGTGCGCGCAACACGGTGGCTGGCCCTGAAAGCGTCGGGTCCGGCGGCAGGATGCCGGCGGCAAAGGCGCGCAGATCGCTATCCGGACAGCAGGCGGCAAACCGGGCGCTGGCGTGGCGCAGTGCCGTGGTGGTGCTGTAATCGGCGCGATCGCGGCTGGCCAGACCTTCTGCCAGTGTTGTCAGCATATGCCGCGCGGTCTTTGTGTTCCCAGCATGGGCAAGCGCCTCTGCCATGGCCAGCAGCACGGCACCCCCACAATATCCGGCTTCAGGGGTCAACAGGGTTGCGGCCTGTTGACGGAGGCTATCCAGGTCCTTGACGGGCTGATCCGCGCGAAGCTGGCGCAGGGCGGCCATTGCAGCGGTGCCAAGGCGCCGCATTGCATGGCCCATCGCGGGACGCGGTGTGTGGGAACTGGCAACGCGGACCCCTTCGCAGGCAAGGCGGTGCAGGTCGGGTGGCGGCGGATCCGGTCTGTTGTCACGCGGAAAGGCCAGCCAGCGGAGCGCAATTTCTTGCTGTTGCGGTGCGGGCAGATGTCCAATCGCAGGCGAGTTTGGGTCTGGCAGGCCGGGTTCGGGCAACAAAGACAGCCGATGAGCTTCGGTCCCGACAATATAGGCCTGTTCAAATTTTGCAATGATCTGCGCTGCGTTCGGCCCAGCGGCACCCGTCCAAAGCTCACGCGCCATGCGCGCCCAATCTGGCCACGCTGCCGGGACCAGATGCGCCGGAAGCAACCTGACCCGGTCCCAGAATTCTGGCACAAGCCCGTAGCTCTCCAGCACAAGGCGGATCAGCGTGGGTTCTATATCGTCCGGAAGGCGGTCGCGTTTGGCAATCATGTCCAAAACCGCGTCCAGAAGCTGCGGGCAGCGCATTTGCGTGCCAGAGTCGGCGACCAGCGTGCGGATCATGCGCAGATGTGCAGTCAGAAGGGCTTCCCGGCCCCAGAGCGACAGGTGTCCTCGCGGCCCGGCGCGGTCTTCGACCAAGGCGCGTATGGTCCAGGCAAGCGCGGGGGTAACGATCCATTTATCCTGCGCGGGCACCATTTTCGTCAGGGCATGATTCAGCCAGTCGTAGTCTTGCAAGGCCCAAAGCCGTGGCAATCCCGCCGAGGCCGCGTAGGGCGTATCGGGAGCCGGAATGACCGCTTCGTGCTGCTCGGCCAAGGCGAACAGAGCCACCGGGTCTGCATTGGTGCAGGCCCATTCGCTCAGGCCCAGCAGCAGATGGCCCATCTGCGTTTGCGACAGCGACGCGTCCTGCAACAGTTTTGCAAGCGACGCGAGATTGCGTTCACCGTCTGGAAGCGCGTCGAACCGGGTGCGCAGTTCGGCAACCGGGTCTTTTCGGGGCACCGGGCGCGCCATCATTTGGCGAGGACGAAACGCGCCCAAGCGATAGGCTTGCGCGGCTTGCCCCAGCGCGGTCAGGCAGTCTGGTGACAGGGCGTCATGCACATCAGCCGCGCGCGCATGTTCTAGCGCCTGAAGCGCGGCCAGCGCGTCCAAATGGACCCAGCCGTCACGGCACAGCCGTTCAAGACGTGCGGTAAGCTCTGGTCGGCTTAGCGGCAAATGCCCGTGCGGGCTGCCGTCACGGTTTACCAAACGCAAGTCCTGCGGGTGGTCATGCCAAACCCGGCCCGGCAGCACGGCACAAACAATGCCGACGATATCTTCGCTTCCGGCAACAGGTTCAAGTGTCAGCATTTCGTCGTTTGGCAAGATGACGGCATGTGCCGGGTTCGGCCCTGTCCACGTCACCTCCATCCGGTCGGTCAGCCGCGCACCGCGCTCTGGCCCGGTCTGTGCCATCACGCGCACTGCTTGCGGCAGCGCGATCCGGGAAATCTGGTCCAGATTTGGAAACCCCCTCCGTAGCCCGTAACGCCCGCGGCGTGCTGGGTGCGGCAAAGCGTTCAGGCTCGCCAGACGGTGCCCGTCCAGCCAGATATCAAGCGCAGTGCCGGGGCCGGTTGGTCCGGCCTTGAACTGCAAACCAAGCCGATGCGGGCCGACGGTATGGGGCAGGTCGCGGATCAGCTCGCGGCTCCAGCCCCGCAAGCTGTAGCGATTTATAATCATCAGCCTCGCGTCGCGCCGAAACTCGATATGGAGCGGCATGCGCGACAAGCTCTCATCCCAGAAGCCGATCATCGGGTTCGGGTCCAGCCTCAGGTCCACCTCCAGCACGAGCGATCCTCTGCGCGGGGCGCGGAAAGTCAGGCTGTGCGAAGGCGGTGTCGGGATCATCCTGTGGGTCCGATCAGGTTCGAAAGGCCGGATTGCGGCCATGCTCAAGTTGCCGCGCAAAGACCTGTTGGATTTGCGCCTCGCTCGGTCGGTCGCCAACAAGCGCGAACAGGGGCGCCAGCGCGTCCCGGTCGCGGATATAGTCGTCGTAATGCAGCATCCGGCTGGTCGCCGGATGCGCCGCTGCATAGGCGCGGAACAACGCTTCGGCCTCTGCCAATGTGGCGCGCACGAAATCGGGATCACAGACCCCCCACCACGCAGAGCGCGCGACATCGTCATGCGCGCGGGTGTTGAACACGAAGCGGCTACCGGGGAAGAATCGGGCGATGAAATTCAGATAAACGGGAAACAATTCCGGGTCGCTATGGACCCGAATTTCCTTGAACCCGCCCATGCGTGTTCCGTTTGGCAGATTCAAAACCTTCCGATGGAACAGTGCGGCAATGTCACGTCCGACCGCGTCCGGGTCGATAAGCTCTGCTCCGAACCAAGGACGCGTTGAATCCGTTTCTGCGCCACGGGTCCGCAGGTCATTGATGGGGCCGGCGCTGTCCAGCGCATGCCACGCCTGAAACAGATGCCACAGGGTATTGTTGTTCTCGCCGCGCACCACGATGCCATCGATGCAGTTTAGCAAGTGCTGCAACATCGTGGACCCCGAGCGCCCATATGTGACAATGAACACATATCCCTGTGGCGGGTGATCGCCCTTCAACGCGCCGGAAGGTGGTGTTGCGGTCACGTCAGGCGGCACAGAGCGTTTCCAACCGTGTCAGCGCCTCTGCGAAATTCGGGACATAGGCGGCGATCTCGGTGGAGTTCTGGCCTTTGCTCTTGGAAAAGACCTGAAGCCGCGTGTCGTCGGGCTGTGCCACGATCCCGGCGCGGCGGGCAATCGCAACCACCTGTTCCGCGGGAGAGCGCTCAGACAGATAGATCTCTTCAAAGACTTGCCAGTCCCACGCTATGCCCCGATTGCGCAACAGGGTCAGGGTCTGGCCCAAGGCTGCGAAATCTGCATGCACGCGGTGGGGCAGGCGGGCAAGGTCAATGGTATGGGGCTTCTGCGCGCCAGATATGATCTTGGGGTAAATGCGGGCGGCATCTGTTGCGCCCCATGCCCCGGTTGCCCCTGCAAGCAGTAAAGAGCCGATGCGCTTTGCCTCGTTCCGGCGTGTTAATAAAATCATGTGGTAGCCGCGCGCCTGGCCCGCGTCGATCAGCGCCTGCGTGACGGGTATAGGCAGCACTTCGATGCAATGTTTGATATTGGGCGTGTCGCGCAAGGCCGTGTCAATCTCGGCGCGCAGACGGGCCGTATCGCCATGGGCTGCAAACCCTTCGGTAATTGCGCCCAGCTTGCGTTCGGGGTTGAAGGGCTCAT
Organism: Roseinatronobacter domitianus; assembly: GCF_023336755.1. Lineage (GTDB taxonomy): Bacteria > Pseudomonadota > Alphaproteobacteria > Rhodobacterales > Rhodobacteraceae > Roseinatronobacter > Roseinatronobacter domitianus. The sequence continues at coordinate 111,787 of NZ_JALZWP010000007.1, forward strand.
GCTCTATTGTGCGGAAGGCCGAAAGCTGCGCGAGGGCCGCAGTCAACTCCGTCCCACCAGTGCGGCGCAGCGTCAGGATGATCCAGGGTTTTTCGGGCATGGTCCTGCCTTGGGCAAACTCTCACTCACCATATCAGCCAATGCCCCAGCTTCAAGCCATGCGACGCGGCAGTGTCGGTTCTCTCTTGGGCGCTGAAAGATCATCAGGGCGTCAAAGCCGGGCACCGACGTGTCACCAAGGTTGAACGCGTCGGTTGGCAAAGCCTCAAACCCATTCGGTGGCATGACCATACGACCCGGCCAGTTGAATTGACGCATCCTTCACCCCCAGAGACGGGCAATCCGGACGCACGACACAAAAAAGACCCGGCCAAGAGGCCGGGTCTGGGTTTCTGCCAAGCTGGATCGTGACTTAGGCGCTTGGTTCGGGTTCCATCCCGCCATCACCCTCGCCGCCGCGTTTGCGCCCACGGGTTTTTGGAATGCTGGCGACCGACGGGGTGCCGCTGCTGGGCGTGTCGGCATCGTCATCATCGCGCCCAATGGGTTCGCCGCGCATGACCCGGCCAATTTCGGGGCCGGTCAGGGTTTCGTATTCCAGCAGACCCTGAGCAAGGTTTTCCAGATGCTCTTTATGCTCTGTCAGGATACGTTTCGCGGTCTCATAGCCTTCGTTGACCAACTCGCGCACCTTGTCGTCGATCATCTTCTGGGTAATCCCGGAATGGTTCGACCCGCCGCCATAGCTGCCAAGATAGCTTTGCTGCTCATTGGCATAATCGACATAGCCCAGTTCTTCATCGAAGCCGAATTGCGTGACCATGGCACGGGCAATCTTTGTCACTTGCTGAATGTCGCTTGCGGCACCAGAGGTCACGGCATCCTCTCCAAAGACCAGTTCTTCGGCCACGCGCCCACCCATCGCCATGGCGATCTTGGACTTGTATTTGCGGTAGCTGACCGACAGTTGATCGCGCTCTGGCAAGGACAGCACCAGACCCAGCGCGCGACCGCGCGGGATGATGGTCGCCTTGTGGATCGGGTCATGTTCCGGAACGTGCAGGCCGACCACGGCGTGACCTGCCTCATGGTAGGCTGTCAGCTTCTTTTCGTCCTCGGTCATGACCATGGAACGGCGTTCCGCGCCCATCATGACCTTGTCCTTGGCATTCTCGAAATCATCCATCACCACAAAGCGACGGTTCGAGCGCGCGGCCATAAGTGCCGCCTCGTTCACAAGGTTGGCCAGATCGGCACCAGAGAAGCCGGGCGTGCCGCGCGCGATGATGCGCAGGTCGACATTCGGGCCAAGCGGCACCTTGCGGGCATGAACACCCAAGATACGCTCGCGGCCCTTGATGTCGGGGTTTGGCACCTGCACCTGACGATCAAAACGACCGGGACGCAGAAGCGCAGGGTCCAGCACGTCGGGGCGGTTGGTGGCCGCGACGATGATGATGCCTTCATTGGCCTCGAACCCGTCCATCTCAACCAGAAGCTGGTTCAGCGTCTGCTCGCGTTCGTCATTGCCGCCACCATAGCCCACGCCACGCGACCGGCCCACGGCGTCGATTTCGTCGATGAACACAATGCAGGGCGCGTTCTTTTTGGCTTGCTCGAACATATCGCGCACGCGGCTTGCGCCAACGCCCACGAACATTTCGACAAAGTCAGAACCCGAAATGGTGAAGAACGGCACACCCGCTTCGCCTGCGACAGCCCGCGCAAGCAGGGTTTTACCAGTGCCGGGAGGGCCAACCAGAAGCGCGCCTTTCGGAATTTTGCCGCCCAGGCGCGAGAATTTCTGCGGGTTGCGCAGGAATTCCACGATTTCCTCAAGGTCGTCCTTTGCCTCGTCAATGCCCGCCACGTCGTCGAACGTTACGCGGCCTTGCTTTTCGGTGAGCAGCTTGGCCTTGGATTTGCCGAAGCCCATCGCGCCGCCTTTGCCGCCACCCTGCATACGGTTCATGAAGTAAATCCACACACCGATCAAAAGCAGGAAAGGTAGCCAAAGCATAAGCGTGGACATGAAGCCCGATTGCTGCTGCGGCGTCGCTTCGACGGGGATGTTCTGGTCCAGCAGGCGCTGGGTCAGCGTCGTGTCGTCGGGGCGCACGGTCGAATATTGCTGCCCGTCACTGCCGACAAACACGATACGCTCGCCGTCGATGGTGACGCGGCTCACCTCGTTACTGTCCACACGTGTGATAAAATCAGAGTAGTTCACGCTGCGCGCCGAGGATGTGCTGCTGCCATTGCTGAACATGTTGAACAACATGATCATCAACAGGAAGAGCACGATCCAGAAAGCGAAATTCCGTGCGTTGCCCACGGGCGTCTCCTTTAGTCAGGTCGGCGCGGATGCGCGCCATTCGTTGTAGTGTTACATAGCGATTGCTGCGCTGCAATCAATGCGCGTGATCCGGTGCAGGCCAATCAGGGGGCAATGCGCGGCATTTTGCCCGGAATTCGGGGTTAAACCCGGCCAAGGGCGCTGCGATCAGGCGGTCTTCTTGCCAGATCGCTGGGCTTGCCAGGACCGAGTCGCGCGGCACAAGCCAGCTTGCACGGTCGGTTAGTGCCGCCCCATCTGTCCCCAGTGGGCGAGTTAGCAGCCCTGTTTCCGCCGGTCCCTCTATCTGCCAGCGTCCATCCCAAGGTCCGGGTGCGGGCGCAGACAAGTCTGCCACCGCGTTCCATTCGCGGCAGAGGCGCAGGCTGTCGCGGGTTTGCACCAGCAGGCAGCCATGCAGTGTGGCGCGCGCGCTTTCTAGTGCAGCGCGCAAAGCGATCAGCCTTGGGCGATAGGGCGACTGACCGACCCAGCATAACCCCGCCGCTACAAGCCGTTCGCGTGTATCGGCGGGCAAGGCTGCCAGCCGCGTGCGGTCAAAGACCAGATCGCCATGGTCTTGCACGACGACGGTTTGCGCGGCTTGTGCCGCGGCATGATCCAGAACCGCGCGTGCGGCGGCCATATGGGCGGCGGTGTCGGCCAGGCGGTCCACGTCCAGACCCAAAGCATCTATTGCTTGGCGAATGCGCACGCGCTCATAGCTGGTGTCGGCATTGCTGGCATCTTCTGCCCAGTCCCAACCGATGCCGTGCAAGTCATCGCGCAAGGCGCTGCGGCGCAGGTCCAGCAGCGGGCGCAGCCATGTCAGACCGCCATCATGGCGGGCGGGGGCCATCGCCGCCAACCCATCGACGCCAGAGCCGCGCTTCAGTCGCATCAGCAAGGTTTCGGCCTGATCGTCGCGTGTATGGCCCAGTGCGATATGGTTGATGCCGCGAGCCTGCGCCCATCCGCGCAGCAGGTCCAGCCGGGCTTGCCGCGCGCGGTCTTGCAAATTGCCGCGTCCGTCCCAGGCCCAAGGCAAGATATCATGCGGCACGCTCAAACCGGCACAGCGCCGGGCGACCATCGCGCATTCTGCTCTGGCCTCTGGTCGTAACCCGTGATCGACCGTTGCGACATGAAGCGCGCAGCCATGTGCTGTGGCCCATTGGCTGGCCAAATGCAGCAATGCCATGGAATCGCCGCCGCCCGACACGGCCAGACCCAAGGCATGGGGTGGGTCTGGCAAAAGCGCCGTGATGGCGCTGTCGAAGCGGTCGCGCAGATCGCTCAAGGGCAGGCAAGCCGCGCGCGCGCGTCCTCTGAGCGTGCGGCTTCCGGGCTGTCCGCGAAACGGTCGCGCAATTCGTCGAACATGGCGCAGGCTTCGGCAACCTGTTCCAACTGTCCCAGACTTTCGCCCAAGGCCAGCAGCGCGCGCGGGGCATCTGGCCCATTGGGCGCCGCCATATACAAGTTCAGATAAGCGCGCGCCGCGTCGGGTTCACGGCCCAAGCTGCGGTTTATCTCGGCCAGTCTGAAACTGGCCTCTGCCCCAAGCGGGGAACCGGGATAGGTTTCTATGAACCGCGACAACGCAAGGACGGCACCTTCTTCATCGCCATTTTCGGCAAGCGCAATGGCCGCATCGAACGCTGGCTGCTCGCCAGCGGCAAGCTGTGGTTGCGGTGTTTCGCTTTCGCGGTCGGGCTGGCCAAGGTTTGGCGACGATAGCCCTTCGGTGCTGCCGCCTTCCAGTTCGGTCAAGCGAAACTCCAGATCGCCCAAACGGTTCGAGGCTGCGTCAATACTGCGCCGGATGCGGTATTCCAGTTCTTCGGTGCGTCCCGTCAAATCCGCCAGCGCGGCTTCCATCCGGTCCACGCGGTCCAGAAGGGTGCCATCGTAACCCGGTTGGCCTGCGGCCTCTCCCGAGGACAACTCGCGCGCCAGATCGGCGACCGCGCCGGTCAATGCGCCAAGTTCCGCGCGCAACTCTGCGACGGTATCGGCCCCGGCAGGCAGGGCCAGAAACAAAGACAGAAGAAGCGCGCGCAACTGCATGGCTTACCCCGAGACGCCGCCAGAGACGACCGTCACGGCGCGGCGGTTGACGTTCCAGCAGCGCGGCTCTGCACACGCCTCGACCGGGCGTTCTTTGCCATAGCTGACAGTGCGCAGGCGGTTCGCGGCCACGCCTTCGGCAATCAAGAAGCGTTGCACGGTGTCGGCTCTGCGGGCGCCAAGGGCGACGTTATACTCGCGCGTGCCGCGCTCATCGGCGTGGCCTTCGATCAGAACGGCGAATTGCGGATTGGTCCGCAGCCATGCGGCTTGACCGGTCAGCACGCTGCGGCCTTCGGGCGTCAGGTCAGAGCTGTCGTCGGCAAAAAACACGCGGTCGCCAATGCGCTGCTGAAAATGCGCGATCGAGCGCGGGTCGCTTGGGTCGCCCAAGCTGCCCGTCGTGATGCTGGATTCGCCGCCGAACCCGTCAGTGCCGCCGCCGCCAAACATGCCGGGACGGGGGTTGTTACAGGCCGCCAGCGCAAGACCGGCCAGCAGTAGAAGCGATTTCGTTGTCAGGTTCATGGTGTCTGTCCCAGTCATTATGGTAAAAGCGGGCCCCAGGCCGGATCACTGGCCGGGGAGGAAAGTGGCACGCGACGCAAGTTGCGCCCAGAGATATCCACCGCGTAAAGCGCCGGGTCGCCGCCCTGCGCTTCGCGGGCGAACATAATTACACGCCCGTTTGGCGCCCATGTTGGCCCTTCGTCAAGGAAAGATGCCGTGAGCAGGCGTTCTTCCGACCCGTCAGAGCGCATGACGCCGATATGAAAGCGCCCTGCATGGGATTTGGTGAAGGCGATCATATCGCCACGCGGCGACCAGACGGGGGTGGAATAGCGACCCTGGCCAAAGCTGATGCGCTGCGCGTTGCCCCCATTGGCGGGCATGACATAAATCTGGCTGGTGCCGGAGCGGTCGGATTCGAAGGTAAGCGACCGCCCATCGGGCGAGAAACTGGGCGCCGTGGCAATCGCGGGCGAATTGGTCAGCCGCACCATCTGCCCGGTGCCAAGCTCCAGCCGAAACAGGTCGGTCGTGCCGCCCATCGCGGCAGAAAATACCAGCGCGCGCCCATCTGGCGAGAAACGCGGCGAGAAGGTCATCGCGCCCGGTATTTCGCCCACAAGCTGCGCTTGCCCCGACCGCAAATCCATGAGCGCAATGCGCGGGCTACCGGTTTGGTAGGTGGTATAGACCGCCCGGTCCCCGGCGGGTGACACGCGCGGTGCGATCACCAGCGACCGCCCATCTGTCAGGGTCCGGATATTCTCGCCATCCTGATCCATGATCGCCAACCGCTTCACGCGATTGGTGCGCGGCCCGGATTCGGCCACAAAAACAACGCGGCTGTCGAAATAGCCACCCTCGCCGGTGATCTGGCTATAGACCGCGTCCGAGACTTTATGCGCCATGCGCCGCCAATCCTGCGTGCTGCCCGCGAATTGCAGCCCTTGGCCCATCTGCTGGCCTGAAACCACATCGAACAACCGGAATTTTACCGTCAGCGTGTTGCCGCTGGCGGCCACTGCGCCCACGATCAGGGCTTGGGCATTCACGGCGCGCCAATCGGGATAGGATATGTTCGTGCCGAAACTGGTGATGCGTGCGATATGGGCCGCAGGGGGCACCTCGCGGAACAGGCCGGTGCTTGACAGGTTGGCCGCGACCACGCGTGAGAGTGCCTCGGCATATTGGCTGCCGCCGCCATCTTCGGGGACGAAAGCGGGCACTGCGAAAGGCATGGGTTCGATCACCCCTTCGGTGATCTGCAAGCGCAGCGGCTGCGCGCTGGCCGTTGCGACCAATGCAAAGCAAGCGGCCATAAGGGCGGTGAAAAACCGGGTCATCGTAATCGCATCCCTTCGGGGTTGAACGTAATCTCGACATCACGCCAGGCTTCGTAGCTTTCGGGTGGCAGGCCGTAGCCATTGGCAGAGCTTGCGCAACGGATAATCGCGCGCCGCGCTGCTTCGAAGGCTTGCGAGACGGCTCCCTCTGACCCGCCAGTGTTGTCGACCATATAGATGGTGCCCTGCTCTGGCATCGCACCCGGTGTCATGGAAAACCCGACAGTCACGGTGACTTGCTGCGCTTCGGTTGAGAGCGTGCCGATATTCCAGCATTGCTGGATTGCCAGACGCAGGCGGTCGGCTTCCGAGGCGCTGAGGCCGGGTTGCGTGAACGCGCCAATCCCGGCCAGCGAGTCAGCCAACGCGGCGGCAACAGCATCGGCCACTTCTGTTGCAACATCGGTAGCGGGCTCGGCTTGCGGTTCTGACGCTGGTTCTGGTTCTGGTGCTGGTTCTGGGTCCGGCGTTTCCGCCACATCGACAGATGGCGTGGGGCGTTCGGGGCGCGTGCGTGGGCGCGGACTGACCAAGGGCGCAGCTGCCGCGCGCTCCAAACTGTCCGTATCGGTCTCTGTCGCCTCGGTCACGATTTCGGTCGTGGCCTCTGGTGGCGCGGCTTGGTCCTGTTCGGGCAAGACCACGTCGCCCGGCGCGTCCGCGCTGGTCTGCGGCTGCGCGGTCAGGTCGATGGCCGCATCCTCTGGCGGGGCTTCGGACGGTGAGGGGGCTACGCGATCCACCGGGCGCGGGGCCGGGCGCTCTGCCGCGCCGGGGTTTGGCGCGGGCGAGAAGATCGCGCCGGTCGACTCCGGCTCTGGCTCTGCTTCTGGCGCAGGGGCAGGCTCTGGCGCGGGATCAGGTTCCGGCAGCGGCGCGGGCTGCTGAATCTGCTCTGGTTCGGGGGCGGGCGCAGGTTCCGGTTCGGGTGCCGGGTCGGGCGCTTGCGCCCCGCTTAGCGCCGCGAATTCTTCTGCACTGACCAGCGACACCTCGGCCACCGGCATCGCGCGCTCATGTGAGGGGGCTGCGAACAGGTCGAACAGCAACACCCAGGCCACAAGGCCCAGGTGCAGCACGGCAGAGGCCTTTTGGCCCGTGTCCATCCGTCCGGCAATGTCGCTCGCTACGCTCATGGCGGCAAATGGCCCCTAGTTGCCTTGGCCGTCGAATCGCGGGCCACCCTGTTCCGTGACCAGCCCGATATCGTTGAACCCACCTGCATTCAGCGCGCCCATAATTTGCACCACCCGCTCATACGGGATGGACCCGTCAGCGCGCAAAAACACTTTGCGGTTCGTGCGTTGTTCGGCAATGGCGCGCAGGCGGGTAATCAGGTCATCCTGCCCGATTTCCGTGCTCATCAACAACACTTGCCCCTCGGCGGTCAGGGTGATGGACAAGGGTTCTTCCTGCTCGGCCGGCAGCGCGCCCGCCGAGGTGCGCGGCAGTTCGACCGGGACACCCACGGTCAGCATTGGGGCTGCGACCATGAAGATAATCAACAGCACAAGCATGACATCGACAAACGGCGTGACGTTGATTTCCGACATCCGGCCCGTGCGTGCGCGCCGCCCGCGCCGCCCCCCGCCTTTGGATTTTCCCATAACCTGCGCACCCATGGTCAGGCAGCGTCCAACTGGCGCGACAGGATGGTGTTGAACTCGTCTGCGAAGGCTTCGTATCCTGACAGGATCTCGTCGCTGTCATCGCTTAGCTTGTTGTAAAAGATCGTCGCGGGGATCGCAGCCAAAAGCCCCAGCCCCGTGGCCAGCAGTGCCTCGGCAATGCCGGGGGCGACGACAGCGAGGTTGGTGGATTGCGCGAGCGCAATTTCCTCGAACGCGTATTTGATCCCCCAGACCGTGCCGAACAGGCCGATGAACGGGCTGGCCGACCCGACAGATGCCAGAAACGTCAAGCCGCGCGTCAGATCGCGCCCTTCGCGCGCGATGGCCACGTCCATGGACCGGTCAATCCGCGCCACCGCACCGGGAATAAGCGCCCCGTCAGAGCGGTGCGACCGCCGCCATTCGGCCATACCCGCGGCGAACACACGTTCCGGTGGGCTGGCCGGGTTCGGCCCGATCTGGTCGAATAACTGGTCCAGCGGTTCGCCCGACCAAAAGGCCGCATCGAACGCCTCTGCCTCGGCCCGTGCCTGCCGGTAGCGTATGTGTTTCTGGATGATGATCGCCCAAGACCAGAAGGACGCGACGATCAGAGAGATCATCACCAGCTTCACGGTCAGCGTGGCGCGGGCGAAAAGCGCAAGCAGCGAGAAATCAATATCCTGCGCGGCGGTTAGTGTGGTCGGGTCCATGGTCCTGCTCGGGTTTGGGGGCCGCATCTGACGGCGGCTTTGCGCCAGACCATACAGCAAGACAAGCGGTCTACCAACACGATGGCGTTATACCATGGGTTTATTCAGGACCTTTCCGGCGGATTTTTACCGAAATGCACCGTCAGGCTGTCGGGCAGGGGGATCGGGCGGCCCGCATGATTGATGCAGACGAGTGTGACCTCGGCCTCGAACAGCAGCTTGTCGCCGCGCAACACAGCCTGCTGCAACACCAGCCGCGCGCCAGAATGGCGAAGGTAGCGGGTCTGCACATCCAGCAGGTCGTCAAAGACGGCAGGCGCGCGGTAATCCGCGACCACCCGGCGCACGGCAAATACGCCACCGCCTGTCGCCTTCAGCCGCGCTTGGTCCACCCCCATTTCGCGCACCCATTCCGAGCGCCCCCGCTCGATGAATTTCAGGTAATTGGCGTAATAGACGATCCCGGCCAGGTCGGTATCCTCATAGTAAACGCGGATTTGCAGGGTGTGGGTCATGGCGGGCCTAAGGTCTGGGCTGCAACGCCGCGTAACCCCAAGCGCATGGCCAAGCAAGGGGTTGTGAGCGGATAGAGGCTGCATATGTGAAAGGCTGATCCACCCAAATGGAGGCAAATCATGTCTGACCGCAAGACCCTGCTTATCACCGGCGCATCCAGTGGGATTGGTGCGGCTACGGCCCGCGCTGCCGTTTCTGCTGGCTGGAACGTGACCCTGTTCGCGCGCAGCGCGGGCAAGCTGGACGCGTTGCAAGCAGAGCTTGGTGACGCCGCGCTGGCGGTTGTGGGGGACGCCACGCATCTGTTGGCGCAAGAAGATGTCGTCGCCCGGACGGTGGAACAATTTGGCAGGCTGGATGCGGTGTTCGCGAATGCCGGGGTTGGTCTGGATGTGCCCGGCACCGAAGCGGGTGATCCGGACGAATGGCGCGCGATGATTGACCTGAATATCATGGCGCTGCTCTACACCGCGCGCGCGGCATTGCCCGAATTGCGCAAGACGAAAGGCCACCTTCTGTTAACGGGGTCAATGGCCGGGAAAGTGCATTTGCCGGGGTCCATTTACGGCGCCAGCAAATGGTTTGTACACGGCTATGCGGGCAACATGGCGCAAGAAATGCGTGAATGGGGCGGGCGTTGCACGCTGATCGCACCGGGCATGGTAGACACGCCATTCTTCGAGGAACCCAAGCCCGACAAACTGAAGCCAGAGGATATTGCCGAAGCTGTGATGTTCGCCTTGACCCAGCCTGAGCGTGCCAGCGTGTTAGAGATCGCCGTGATGCCGCGCGACTGAACTTACTGAATATCCCCCATCCGTGCTGCCAACCGCAGCGCATGGGCGGGGTCTGTGGCGACGGCGGGTAGCACCGGCGCGTAAGCCGCGCGGATCAGTGCTCCGATTTCTGGGCGCAAAATGGTTGTGCCATTCGCCGTGGCCAAAGCCGATCGGTCGGTGAAGGCCATGTCGGACCACAGCAAGATCACCTGCACGGCTTGGCTCAGCGCCAAGGTTTCGGCGGGCACATCCGACAGCGCGTCATCCATCCGAATGAATACGAAGGCCGCGCGGATCGCGTTGGCCTCGTCAAAGCGAAACACGCGGTATTGGTTGGCCCCCGCCGCTTGCAGCCGCGCAACCAATGGTTTCAACCCCTCGACCAGCCGGTCTAGATTGGGCACCTCCAGCAGTTCCTCCCAATCGCGGAAAAAGAATACCATCAGGTTTGCGCCCAATTCTGGGTCTGTCTCTGCCATTCTGTGGTTGGCAAGGGTCACAACTGCCTCTATCGCGCCTTTCACCGTTTGCAGCGTTGCATCTTCCACGCCGAACACCACGGGCACGATGGGGCGGCCCCAACGCGCGCACAGGAATTGTCCGTCCGCGCGTGTGAACAATCCGGTAATTTCTGCTGCATTCATGGGCATTCCTTTCCGCGCCTGAAATAAGCGGCACAACCCTCACGCGCAACCTGTTACAAAGACGTGACACCGGCAGGCGCGCGCCCTATAGCGTGGCAAAATTTAAGAGGGCGATCATGCGCTTTGCGTGGATTATCGGAGTGTTCTGTCTGGCTTGCGGCCCGGCGCAGGCGCAATTGCGTGCCGCCGACGGTCTGGCCGCACTGGAAGCGGGTGATGCGGTTCAAGCGCGCGCCATCTGGCAACCCTTGGCCGAGCGCGGCGATGTTCTGGCGCAACATAACCTTGGTGTGCTGGCCCTGCGTGACGGGACAGATGCGATCCGTTGGTTCACCGCAGCCGCAGAGGCGGGGCATTTGCCTGCGCAGACCGCGCTTGCCGGGCTTTTGGCGGACCAGCAAGATTGGAACGGCGCGGCCCGCTGGTATGTGGCGGCGGCAGAGCAAGGTGATGCGGGCGCAGCTCATAGTGTTGGCGTCCTGCATGATCGGGGGCTTCTGGGCGACAGCGCACGCGGGCAGGCGGGGCGCTGGTTTCGGCAGGCGGCGGAAGCGGGGTATGTGCCCGCGCAATTCGCTTTGGGCGCGCTTTTGGCCGAAGCAGGGGCGCCCGAAGCAACAAGGTGGTTCGCGCAGGCTGCCGAAGCCGGTCATGTGGAAGCGCAGTTCAACCATGCGCGGGGGCTTGCCGCGACTGACCCGGCTGCGGCGCGCGACTGGTATGCGCGTGCCGGCGCCTCTGGCTTCGGCGCGGCCAGCTATAATCTGGCGCTGATGCACGCACGCGGGCAGGGCGGGCCAGAGAGTTTTCGCGCAGCACTCGCTTGGTCCTTGGTCGCGCAGGAACAAGGCTTTGTTCAGGCCGCAACGCTTGCAACTGCATTGCTTGATGTGATGCCCTCAGAGTCGGAAACGGCGGCCCGAGCAATGACAGCGCAATGCCTCGCCGATCCGATGGCCTGTCCGCGTTGAGCGCAAATACCTGCGGGCAATTAACGCCCTGTTAACCGATTCGCAGCCACATAGGTGGGATGCGATATATCGTCCCGCTCCTAATTGTTCTGGCCGCCTGCGACAGCCCGTCCCCGCTCCTTGGGCAGGCTGAACCAATACGGCTGCAACGCGCGGGCTATGATATTACCGTCTGGCGTGCCGGCGACCGTGTCGAGGCGATTCGCCACGGAATGGCGCGGCGTGCGGATAAGGCACAATTGCGGGGCGTATTGATGCAGGCCATGCAGGATGCCACGGGGTGTGATTTGCGGGAAAACTCTGTCGAAGGGGATATCGGAGTGCTGCGCGCCCGGCTTTCGACCTGCTTTGCGCCAGATCAATGACGAGTTGGTGGCCCGCCAATATGATCTTCTTGAGTTTCATAAACCGAGGAGTGTTGTCATGTTTCGCCTATTTCCGCTTATCTTCAGCATTGCCGGGGCAACCTGTGCCGGGATCGGCGTGGTGGTCGCGCTGGTGATCGGGCAAGACACGCTCAACCCGATCTTGGCGTGGGCTGCTGCTGGTGGGGTTGTCGGGATTGTAGCCAGTTGGGTTATCGCCAAAATGATCTTGGCGAATGAAACGGCCAAGCCCTAGTCGAACCAAGCGCGCGCCGTCTGCTCGAAGGCGCGCGGCTCTTCTGCATGCAGCCAATGGCCTGCATTCGGAATTTTGGCAAATTTTGCATTCGGAAACAGAGCTTTAATTGCGGGCCGATGCTCGGGCAGAACGTAATCCGATTTGGCACCGCTCAGAAACAGGGTAGGGCGGTTGAACTCGCCCTGCACTGAACCGGGCCAAGCCGTGATCTTGTCCATTTCGCGATCAAGCACGTCCAGATTCAACCGCCAGCGCGGTGGAGTTGACCGAAGGTCAAGCGATTGAAGCAAAAAGGCCCGCACGCCGGGATCTGTTACATTTTCGGCGAGTGCTGCATCGGCATCAGAGCGCGCGCTGAACGACGCCGGATCAAGCCGCGACATCGCTGCAATAAGGTGGCTTTGGCTATGTGTATAGGCAACCGGTGCAATATCCGCGACCAGCAAGCGGTTGACCAGATCGGGCCGGGCAAGTGCCAGCATCATGGCGGCCTTGCCACCCATGGAATGGCCCAGCACATCCATCGGCGCGCCTTGTGCGCCGACCACGTTTGCCAGATCGGCAGCCATCGCGGGGTAGTCATGGCCTTCGGCCCATGGGCTGGACCCATGGTTCCGCATATCCACCGCGATCACTTGCCGGTCATTCGACAGGCGTTTGGCAAGCGCGCCCCAATTGCGGGCCGAACCGAACAGGCCATGCACGATCAGCAGGGGCGGAGCCGCCCCTGCCGCGCCGTAACTGTCCTGCGCAAGCTGCATCAAAGCTGCGGGTAAATCGGGAACCGGGCGCACAGATCGGCGACCTCGGCCTTCACGCGGGCCTCAACCTCGGCATTGCCCTCTTCGCCATTGGCAGCCAATCCATCAACGACCGCGACAATCCAATCCGCGATCTGCCGGAATTCCGCCTCGCCAAAACCGCGCGTGGTGCCTGCCGGTGTGCCAAGACGGATGCCGCTAGTGACCATTGGGCTCTCGGTGTCGAACGGGATACCGTTCTTGTTGCAGGTAATATGCGCGCGGCCGAGCGCTTTTTCGGTCGCATTGCCCTTCACGCCCTTGGGCCGCAGGTCAACCAGCAGCAGATGCGTGTCGGTGCCGCCGGTGACAGTCGCCAAGCCACCCTTTTCCAATTGGGCGGCCATGGCCTGCGCATTGGCAATGACGTGCTTTTGGTAGTCGCGGAAGCCGGGGCGCAGCGCTTCTCCGAAGGCCACGGCCTTGGCGGCTATCACATGCATCAGCGGACCGCCCTGAATGCCGGGGAAAATGGCAGAATTGAACTTCTTCGCAAGTGCCTCGTCATTGGTCAGGATCATGCCGCCGCGCGGCCCGCGCAGGGTTTTATGCGTGGTCGTGGTGGCAACATGCGCATGGGGGAAGGGGTTGGGGTAAAGTCCCGCCGCCACAAGCCCGGCGAAATGTGCCATATCCACCAGCAGGTAAGCGCCGACGCTATCCGCGATCTCGCGCATCCGGGCAAGGTCGATGATGCGCGGAATGGCAGAGCCACCGGCGATCAGCATTTTTGGCTGATGTTCTGTCGCCAACGCCTGTATCTGGTCGTAATCGATGGCATAATCGCCTTCGCGCACACCGTATTGCACAGCGTTGAACCATTTGCCCGACTGGTTGGGTCTGGCACCGTGGGTCAGGTGGCCACCCGCGTCCAGGCTCATGCCCAGAATGGTGTCGCCCGGTTTCAGCAGCGCGGTAAACACGCCTTGGTTGGCCTGACTGCCCGAATTGGGCTGCACATTTGCGAAATCGCAGTCGAACAGTTTGCAGGCGCGCTCGATCGCAAGGTTTTCCGCAATATCCACATATTGGCATCCGCCATAATAGCGGCGACCGGGATACCCTTCGGCATATTTGTTGGTCAGCACCGACCCCTGCGCCTGCATCACGGCTGCGGAGACGATATTCTCCGAAGCGATCAACTCGATCTCGTCGCGCTGGCGTCCCAGCTCTTGCTGCATGGCCGCGAACAGTTCTGCGTCGCGGGTGTCCAGCGTTTCAGTGAAAAAACCTGTATCGCGGGTGGTGATGTCCATTGCGGCCTCCGGCAAAGGGGTTGGGTGCCGTTCATCTAGAGCATGGAAGGCAGTAGTGAAAGGCTTGTTTGCGCCGTATTTGGCCGTAAGCGCGACGTGGGCCCTTCCAAGATAGGCGCGGCGCGATCTTGCAAACGCTTGCCAAACCGGCCTGATACAGGTCAAAACAGCCGGAACGCGCAGACAGGGAGCGCAGGACATGACCCGCAAGATTGCCTTTGTCGCCAGCTCGGTGGCAGCCCCTCAGGCCGCACTGGCAGACTTGTCGGCGCGCTATGGGAGCGTTCCGCTTGAGCAAGCGGATGTCATCGTTGCGCTGGGCGGGGATGGGTTCATGCTGCAAACCTTGCACGCGACCCAGCATATCGACCTGCCGGTCTATGGCATGAACCGCGGCACGGTCGGCTTTTTGATGAATGCTTTTGCGGTCGATGGTTTGCAGGAAAGGTTGGCCGCGGCAGAGATGGCGCCTCTCAACCCGCTGGACATGCGGGCCGAGCGCGTCGATGGCACCGTGGCGCAGGCGCTTGCGATCAACGAAGTCTCTTTGTTGCGACAGGGCGCTCAGGCTGCGAAACTGCGCATTCTGGTGGATGGGCGTGAACGCCTTCCCGAATTGATTTGCGATGGCGCAATGCTCAGCACGCCAGCCGGGTCTACCGCCTATAATTATTCTGCACATGGCCCAATTCTGCCGGTCGGAGCTGATGTTCTGGCGCTCACGCCAGTCGCGGCGTTTCGCCCCCGCCGTTGGCGTGGAGCCTTGTTGCCGACATCGTCCAGAGTGCGTTTCGAGGTCGTGGAACCGGACAAACGACCGGTTATGGCGGATGCCGACAGTCGGTCGGTGCGAAATATTGTCGCGGTGGACATCATTTCGCGCGCCGATATCGTCCACAAGCTTCTGTTCGATCCCGGACATGGGTTGGAAGAGCGCCTGATCCGCGAGCAATTCGTTTAGGAACGCTCCGAGAGCTTCACGGACAAATCTCATTGCGTTAACGCCCCGTCCGGATCAGCCATCAGCGATTGCAAGCGTTCGCGCAGTTCTGCCGAGCGTTCGAGCGCTTGTCGCCCCTGCGAGAGAAGTCCGGCAGGCTGCCGGGGCTCTTCCGCCGCCGCGATCATGGGACCGTTTCCGTCGCCCGATGCGTCTGCCCCTGTGTTGGGCGTGACGGGCATAGATGGAACAGTATCAGCCAGGGGACCGACCGGAGTTAAGTCGGGATCGGTGGCGACCAATCCGCTTGATTGCGCGGGCGGCGATAGGCCTGCAAGTTCTGCCCCAGTGCCCGGCATGGCGACGGGGGCGGTTTCGTCAAGGGCTGGCTCGGGCATTTGCGCCGAAGATGTGGCTTGAGCGAGTGCTGCGTCCAAGCGGTGCGCCGCGTCCGCAAAGCCAAGCGCCTCCAGTCTTGTGCGCAAGGCGGTCAAAGTGGGTTCTGAAAGTGCCGATAATTCCCACGGGGCTTGGGCAAAAACCACCGTCACGAAGGTCGAGTCGGTGGCGGTCTGCGCAAGCGTATCGAACAGATCTGACAGCAGTTTTGTTCGTGCGGCCTGCGTCAGACCTGTTTCGGCAGAGTTCGCGATGCGAAAAGCGGCGTCAAATTCCTGCGCGCGGGCGAGCAGGCGAGCCGTCACATGTGCAAACTGGCGCCCGATATCGCTCCGGCGCAGTGCAAATTGCCTGTCGATGGCAAGCGACAGCAGGTCTGGCGCCAATGTAAGGTCACGGCGTTGAGCATTTTCCAAAACCAGAAGAAGGTCGGAGTCGGCCAAGTCGATCAGGTCGCGAGCGGCCAGTCCAGACAGAGGCTCGGGCTTTGCAAGCAGCACGTCTGGTGTGACGCTGGTCCGTGATGACGGCGCCGAACGAGCAAGGACCGCTTGCACAAGATTGGCAGCCTCTGCGGCATCATGCCGCAAGAGTTGGTTGATAACCGCGCCGCCAAGATGGTGCCGCAACGTTTCCGACAGACCTTGCGTCGCGCGGACCACGCGGTTTTGCGCGTTGGGGTGTGTCAGGCTTGCAGCAGGGTCGCTCAGAAAGGCCCATAGCATGTCGAAGTCGGAACATTCTGCATATGCCGACAGAATGTCAGGATTTGGGGGCGACTCAAGGTCGATCACATAGGTCAGGTTGTGCAACGCCTTCACCTGTTCTCCGTCGGGTAACAGTCCGAGCAAACTCCGCGCTTCTACGCCGAAACCACTGCGCAAGAATTCGGTGACAAGGGTTGTCACCGCATCTTCGTTGATCCTGTCAAGCGGGTCGTAAAGTGCTTGCCAGTTCTGTCCTGGTGCACCGAGTGGCGGCGGGACTGACCAATCGGCAACCTGTGCAGATACTGCGGTCTGGCATAGCTGATCCGAGAGGCTGTTCGGTGCTTCGCGTCGGTCGTCTTGCGATTGAAAGTGCCGCGCGATTTTTGCCGGAACTGCAAGCTGTTCGGAGGTTGGCGTTTGTTCGAAATTAGGGTCCGGCCTGAGCAGGTTGCCAGCGACGGCACTGGAAATCGCGACGCCAAGCTTCCGCGTCACATCGTCGGTGGTGGTTTCAACAACTGGACCCGGCTTGCCAGTTGTGGATATCGACGGCGCCGCGGGCATAAGGCGCGTGTGTAACGCCAAGGCATCTTCGGGTTCCGGGATGGCTTGCTCTTTCAAGCTGCGGGCGAGCGCTACCCCGGCATTTTGCGCAACTTGGCGCGTGCTTTCGAGCGCAGGACGTGCCCGAGGACGCAGATCGCTTTGTTCCTGCGTGTTCTCTGGCTCTGGGGACCAAAGGTCGAGCACAAGTTGGCCCGGAACCCCATCCACCCGGCGCGCAGAGCAGGGGCAAGAAAGCTGTAGTCGAAGGCCTCCCTCGATTGGCTCAATTGTGCGAAGGCGGGTTCGGGGAATGCGGTCAAAAGCCTGCGACAGGTCCACCGATAGCGTCGGATCCGAAAAGACCACGTCGATATAGCCATCAGCCTCGACCAGCCGCCAATCCGTACCATCAGGCAATGGCATGACAAGGCGTGTGAAATCTGCATGTTCGCCGGCGCGCATGACAGTGTTGGCACCCTGCGCCAAGATGCTTCGGGGTGCCAGCATCATCAGAAGCAAACCGGCAGCAAGAATGAGCAGGCGCATCGTCAGGCCGCCGTTTTCTTGAGCTCACGCAAAGCGTCCTCAAGCGCCGAGAACTCCGGTCGGAAATGGTGCGGAGCGTTCTGCCGACCCACCTCTATGCAAATATTTGCCGGATGCGCATGCATATTTGCAATAAGCACTTCGCGGATCAGCTGAAAGAAGTGGTCGTCCTCTGCGACTATGGCGCTCATGCGACTCGCGATTGGCCCAACGAAACCGTAGGCTAGAAAAACACCAAGGAATGTGCCCGTCAGCGCCCCGCCGATCATTTTGCCAAGAACTTCAGGGGGTTCGTCGATTGATCCCATGGTCTTGATAATGCCGAGCACGGCCGCCACGATTCCGAGCGCGGGCAATGCGTCGGCCACGATCTGCACGGCGTGGCTGGTATGCAGAGCGTGTTCCCGGCGTGCCTCCAACCGTTTGTCGAGTACGTCTTCCACTTGGTGCGGATCGTCATAATTCATGGATGCCGCGCGCATGGTGTCGCAGATTAGCTCGATCGCATCGTGGTCTTTCTGAATCTTGGGATATGCCCCGAAAATGGAGGAGGTCTCTGGCGCTTCTATATGTTCTTCGACGGCGACGGGGTTCTGGCGCGCCAGCCAGATGAGTTGAAAGAGAAGGCATAGAAGATCGCGATAATCGGCAGCCTGCCATTTCGGGCCCTTGAACACCTTGGCGATATCGCGCCCCGTTCCCTTTATGGTTGCAAGGTCATTGCCCAGCACGAAGGCACCAAGTGCTGCACCGCCAATCATGACCATTTCGAATGGCAGCGCCTTGAGGATGATGGTCATCGACCCGCCGGCTCCAAGATAGCCGCCGAATACAAGGCCAACGACAAGAACTATGCCAATGATTGGTAACACGTTAACCTCTTGAATAATTTGCGGCGCTTGTCGCGCTATGATCGGAAGTATCGCAAGCGGACCTTAAATTTCGGTTGAAGGCAGGTGAAATGACGTTGCCGCGGCGCGCTCAATCGCGCGGTGTCCGGGCGTGGCGTCCGGCAAGCACTGCGCTGATGCCGTAGGCAAGCGTCGGATCAAGTTGCGCCATGACCTCGCCCGCAAATTGAGGGTTTAGCCGGGCGATAAATCCGGCAGCGAATTCGGTTTCCATTGTGGAAAACAACGTGGCCGCTTGCGGCGGTTTCATGTGCTCGAATACGGTCGTCAAGCGTATCAGGTCGTTTTCGGCGGCGCTTTCTGTCTGGGTCAGGGTCGCGGCAAGGCGGCTTTCGGCTGCCTGCAACTCGGCCAGTTGTGCGCGCAGGTTTTCTTCTGCGTTGCGAATTGCCTTGGCCCGGTCTTCAAGTGCGTGTTCCTGTTCTAGAATTCGGGCTTCGCGTGCGCGCAAGGCTTCGAAAAGAGCGCCGCCATCGGGCATTTCTGCGGTGGCATGCGGCGGCGCAGGCTGTGTATCTTCTGCGGCAACGGCGCTCGCCACCCCAAGGCTCAGACGCGATGCCCCGGCTGCGAATAACAAGGTGGCGACCAGGAAAAGCACGGCCCCCATACCTGCCCCATTTGGTTTTGTTCTGCGGGTCATGTCCGTGCTCCGGCGCGTGCGCGGGTCATGCGCAGGCGCTGCTCGGGTGCGCGCGCACGCTCAAGTGGTTCAAAATCCATCGAAGGCTCGGACCACACGGCGCTTGGGGGCATGGCAGAGCCTTGCTCTGCGGTAGGCGGTCCGGGCTGCGAGCGGTCAGCCGCCATAAGCAGTTCCAGCCGGCGCGCGGCCTGCTCGGCGGCTGTAATCTGATCGCGCAGCACATGTTCACGCGTGCTGGAGCTGGCCTCGGCAGCCGATAGCGCCTGCGTCAATTGATCGACCTGCTTTGAGAGAAGGGCGATCGCGCGCCCCACGTCACCGTCGAGCCGGGTGAAAGCGCGCAGCCGGCGTGACAACAACATGCAATAGGCAGCTGCCAGCAGCGCCCCCGTTCCGATCGCAATATCGGCAATGATATCCATATGCGCGACTCCTTAGTTCAAGATGAATTCGGTAATGAGAAAATCGTTGACCAGATCTTCCCCCGCGACCATCTGCAAGCGCCGCAGCAGTTGCGCGCGCAGCCGCAGCAAGGCGGTCGGGTCTTCAAGATCGCTTGGGTCTATCGCGCGCAGATAGGTGTTGATGACCGACAAGAAGCGCGGTCGAAAGAGTTCTGCATCCGTAAGCCGCCCCTCTGCAATTTCTATATGCGCCGACAGGCGCAGATGCTGCGACGGGCCCGGCGTGGCCAGCGACAGCGTCAGTTGCTCGATCATCATGTAAGTGGGCGCGGGGCGATTCTGCGGCGCGACGGATGATCCTTCTGCCGTATTGCCAGCACTGAGAATCAGCCCCGAATAGACCATGTAAAACCCCCCGCCGCCCAGAAGACAGGCGCCCAACATGCCCACAAGAATGGGCAGTAAAGCTTTCTTTTTCTTGGGAGTTTCATCAGCGCTCCCGGTGTTCTCCGCAGTCTGCGACATGTGTCCTCGCTTCGCTTTCCGGTTTTCTGTGTTGTGACACAAGGTCACTAACCGAATCTTAAGTCATGCAAGCGATCTTCAGGGTGTCGAACGGGCAGAAGGCCCGCAGGAAGGGAGCATGATCGTGCAGCAGGTTCAGGCATTCTGGACAACACTCGACACCACACGCAGGCTCCTTCTGGCGGGGCTTGGCGTGGGTGCGCTTGTCGTCATCCTGTTTATTGCGCAGCTTGGGCTGCAACCGGCCAAGGCTTTGCTGTATTCAGGCCTGGAGGAGGCCGCGGCTGGCGAGGTTATCCAAGCGCTGGAGGCGCGCAATGTCGCCTATGAGGTGCGTGGCGACGCGATTTATGTGCCGGAACCCCAGCGAGATGAATTGCGGCTTATGCTGGCGTCTGCCGGGTTGCCTGCCAATTCGCATACAGGCTACGAATTGCTCGATTCCCTGACGGGTTTCGGGACCACGTCGCAAATGTTCGATGCCGCCTATTGGCGCGCCAAAGAAGGCGAGCTTGCGCGCACAATCGTGGCCAGTCCGCATCTACGCAGCGCCCGGGTGCATATTTCGCAGGGCGTGAACGGGGCGTTTCGCCGCGATATCGCGCCCACGGCGTCGGTTTCCGTTACCACCAGCGGCAGCCCGCTGGGGCCAGCACAAGCGCGCGCTTTAAGGTTTCTGGTGGCCTCTGCCGTGCCAGGAATGACGCCGCAGGACGTGTCGATCATCGACGGGGCGAACGGGCTTGTTCTTGGGCCGGATGAGGCGGGGCAACCAGCAGCCGGATCGGCGGACCGCACGCGCGACTTGCGCCGCAGCGTTGAGCGGTTGCTTGAAGCGCATGTGGGCCCAGGCCGGTCTGTGGTCGAGGTGAGCCTTGAAATGGTCACGGACCGCGAGACCATAACCGAACGGCGGATCGACCCTGAAACCCGCGTCGCTATTCGATCTGAAAGCGAAGAAACCCAGATGAACAGTCGCGATTCGCGCGCTCAGGGCGTGACGGTTGCATCAAACCTGCCCGATGGCGACGCGGCCGAAGGTGGCGCCGCCGAGAATACGGAAACCCTGACCCGGCAAAGCACGAATTTCGATCTGTCGGAGACGCTGCGCGAGATAGAGCGGGGGCCGGGCGCCATCCGGCGCATGACGGTCGCGGTGCTGATCGACGGTATAGAGGACCAGCAACCCGATGGAACCCAGGTCTGGCGGCCCCGTAGTGCGGAAGAATTGGCGACGTTAAGGTCGCTTGTCACCTCTGCCGTTGGCTATGACGAGGCGCGTGGCGATGTCATCACTTTGCAGTCTTTACGCTTCGAGCCGATGGCGGCTTTGGGAACGGAAGCGCGCTCGGGTTTGTTCGCCAATGCCACGCTCGACCCCATGACCCTTTTGCGCTGGGCGTTTCTGCTGGTCGTGCTTGCCGTGTTCATCCTTTTCGTTTTGCGCCCGCTCTTGCGTGCGGCGCGCGCTGATGATGGCGCACCGGGGTCAGGGCGGCTGGCTCTGGATGGTCCGGCCATGCCCGAGGACGGGCTTGAGCGCTTTGAAGGGGGGCTGGGGCAATCGTCCTCTGTCTTGGATGACCGTGAAGATCCGGTTGCGCGCTTGCGCCGCATGATCGAGGAGCGGCAGGACGACTCGACCCAATTGCTGCGCCACTGGATGGATGAACGCAAGGAGCCATCATGAGCAGCCCATTGCTGACGCTTGAATGTTTCGAAGTTGAGGGAACACCGCCAAGTGGCGCCCCCCTCACGCCGCAAGACGCCGAAAGCCTGCGCGCGCACGCCTTTGAGGATGGGTATGGCGCTGGCTGGAGCGACGCTTTGGAACAGATGCGTGACGAGGACGCCTTGCGCCGGGCCGCATCGGAAGAGGCTTTGCAGGCTGTGGCTTTCGGCTTTCACGAGGCGCGGGATGGCCTGGAAAGCGCCTTCGTGGACCTTGCGCGCCAGCTTGTAACAACGCTGTTGCCCGAACTGCGTCCGGTCGCCCTGCGCCAACACCTGGAGGTAGAATTGCGTGCCCTTGCCGCGCGTCACTTCACCGGTCGGCTGGAGATACTCTGCGCGCCGGGCAGTTCGGGCGCAATTATGGCAGTGGCTCAGACCAATCCCGGGTTGGATATCGCATTGCTGGAAGAGCCTAGCTTCACAGAGGCGCAAGTTCTGATCCGCATCGACCAAATGGAACGGCAGATCAGCCTAGATAACGTGATTGCGACGCTCACAGCCACGTTCAGCGACACTTTCAAGCCCAAGGATACCGTAAATGGATGACGCCACGCTTCCCAGCCCCGACCCGGCAAGCTCAACAAATGCAATTCTCGGGCATGTCCCGATCGAAATAACCGTCTCTGTCGGGTTTGCGCGGCCCATGGTGAAGGACCTTATGCGCCTGCACCGGGATGCAGTTTTGCCGCTGGACCGGCGCATTGACGACCCGGTCGAGCTTTATATCGGCGACAGGCTGATCGCACGCGGCGAATTGCAGGAAATGGAGGGCGATCAGGCCGGTTTTCTGGGCGTGCGGCTGACAGAGCTTGCCAATCTTGATGAGATGCTCTGACGATGCTGTGGCGTGTGATCTGGCTGGGTGCCGTCCTGTGGCTTGCGGCCCCGACGCCGGCGCTTGCGCAGGATATCAGCCTGCAATTCGGCGAAGATGGCTCGCTGGCGTTGCGTGGCGCGCAATTGGTTGTTCTTCTCACGCTTCTCAGCCTTGCGCCCGGTATTCTGGTCATGGTCACGTGCTTTCCGTTCATTGTAACGGTGCTGGCGATCTTGCGGCAGGCTTTGGGCCTGATGCAGTCGCCTCCGAACATGCTTATCGTGTCGCTGGCGCTGTTTCTGACATATTTCGTCATGGAACCGGTCTTTGCCGCGGCGTGGCAGAACGGGATCGTGCCGTTGAACGCTGGCGATATCGCCCTGGAGGAGGCGTTTTTGCGCACCGCCGACCCGTTTCGCCAATTTATGGCTGTGCGGATTGATCCAGAAACATTCGAGAGCCTTGCCAGCTTGCGTCCGGACCCTGTGGGCGCGCTTGGCCCCGATGCCCCGCTATCGGTGCTGGTGCCGTCATTCATGCTAAGCGAAGTCGCCCGCGCTTTTCAGATCGGGTTCCTGATTTTCCTGCCATTCCTGATTATCGACCTTGTCGTAGCGGCAGTGCTTATGTCGATGGGTATGATGATGGTGCCGCCCGCGATCGTCTCGTTGCCGTTCAAGCTGTCTTTTTTCGTGATCGCAGATGGGTGGCGGCTGATTTCTGAAGCGCTGGTGCGCAGCTACTTCTAGCCAGACGCAGCCTCATGAACGCAAAAAGGCGACAGTCCCAGGGAGGAGGAGGGGACTGTCGCCGATTTTGCACGACCCCAGGGAGGAGGAGGGGGCCGTCACAATGTCATGGGCCAATGGCCCGGTCGTAGAAGCCCCGGCAGGGAGGAGGACGCCGGTAGCCTCGCGATCGCCCTCGGGAGGAGGGTAAGGGCGGTCGTTTCGTGCCGCAGTCCGGTTTGACAGGCCGGCGCGGTAGTTCTGGCGACGACTGAGGGAGGAGGAAACAGTCGCCGCCGTAGTCAAGCCCCGGGAGGAGGATAGGGCCTGAAACTCAATTCTCGAACGCTGCCTCATATGCGAGGCGCGAAATCATCGACCGGCTGATGCCCAGATCGTCCAGCTCTCGCGTGGACAGGGCGTTCAGCTCGGCGTAGGTTCGATTATACACACGGCGACGTGCGAAGGCTTCCGACAAGCGAAAGAAAAAGCCACCGAAGGGCACGCGAACGCTACCTGTGCCGATATTTTCTGCAATATGTGCCATTTTGATGCACCTTTATGTTTCATCGTGGCCGGGCTGGCCTGTTGCTAATCAAAATAGGCAAATGCTGCGACCGCACAATGCAAGATGCTGCAATGCCGCTATGCGCTAGAGTCATGGTTACGCTAGGTTAATTTGCAGGCTGCCCGGAATATGTGCGCGGGGCGTCCGAAAGCTGACACAACATGTGCATATGATGTTTCAAATCGGTTCAGCGTGTCGACCATGCTGTCCGCCCCCCAGCGTTGCGCATTTCTCGCAAAGACCGCGGCTTGCACATCCTGCCCCTTGCCCCGCCCGGCGCCATGCCCATGTATTCGGTGTAACTGGAATGGAGCACCCGATGGACCCCACGCGCGACGCGATCCTTGCCGCCCTCGATACCGTTGTCCTACCAGATGGCGGGACGCTGGTTGCACGAGACCTTGTTCGCGCGCTGGTCATTGACGGCCATTCGGTGCGCTTCGTGATTGAAACCCAATCCGCTGAAGTTGCCAAATCCTACGGAACCGTGCGTGCGCAGGCCGAGCGCGTGGTCGCGGCAGTGCCAGGGGTGCAATCGGTCGCGGTGGCCCTGACCACGCACACAGCGCCCAAGCCCGCGCCCAGCCTGAAAATCGGACGCCACCCAACGCCGCAAGAGGGGCGTCAGCCGGTGCCCGGCGTGACCAACTTGATCGCCATCGGGTCTGGCAAGGGTGGGGTGGGCAAATCCACCGTTGCGGCCAATCTGGCTGTTGCTTTGGCACGCAGAGGTTTGCGGGTTGGTTTGCTGGATGCCGATATCTACGGCCCCAGCCAACCCAAGATGATGGGCGTGGACAAGCGCCCTGCCTCGCCGGATGGGAAACGCATTCTGCCGCCCGAAGCGCATGGTGTGCGCATGATCTCTATCGGGCTTATGCTTAAAGCCGATGAAGCCGTTATCTGGCGTGGCCCGATGCTGATGGGCGCTTTGCAACAATTGCTGACGCAGGTGGAATGGGGGCGGCTGGATGTGCTGCTGGTGGATATGCCGCCCGGCACCGGTGACATTCAACTGACCTTGTGCACGAAATTCGATGTGCGCGGTGCGATCGTGGTTTCGACCCCGCAGGACGTGGCCTTGCTGGACGCGCGCAAGGCGCTCCGGGCTTTCGAGACACTGAAAACCCCGATCCTGGGGCTGATAGAGAACATGTCGACCTTCATCTGCCCGCAATGCGGCCATGAAGAGCATATTTTCGGGGATGGCGGTGTGCGCCGCGAAGCGGATAAGCAGGGATTGCCCTTTTTGGGGGAATTGCCATTGAGCCTGGAAGTGCGGTTGGCTGGTGATGGTGGCGTGCCCGTCGCGGCCACCGACAGCCCGGTTGCGCAGGCCTATGGTCGCATCGCCGATCAGGTGATCGCTTCTCTCTGAGGCGCGATCCGCGCCTGATGGGATTGTATGGAATCTATTAAATTACCGCGGTGACGCGGTTGCGCTCGAATCACTCCCATGTGATTCGAGCGTTTTTTACTTGTCTGGCGCTGCTGGATGCGTGCTTTATGTGGCTATGTTGCCACATTCTCCGCAGTCTGAGTGCTCCAGCGGGATTTCATGGAACCAGTCTCTCATATCGATATTCCGATGAAACTTTTGATACATTTAGATATGATCTTCTTTTGTTCTCACAACATATGGAAGCTTCAAGTGCTTTGAGCGGCTTTGATCTATATTCTGGATAAGCAATCCGCAGAAGTTTCTGCCTGACTGTGCCAATTCTTGATTGATTACCATGAAATCCCGTGGCAATCATTATTCCAAGATAGACGGGCATCACAGGGGCACCAAGACCCCGCCGAGGCAGAGTTCATACAGGTTCCCGCTTTATCTCTAAAAGCACAGATCCGGCGCGCTCGCGAGCAGCATCCCCTCCCCCCAAGGAAGCGAGCGCCAACCGGGCACCCAGAGATGGGACAGTCGGCGGATCGGGCAGTGGCAGCAGCTCGATCCGCCGTTTTCATTTGTGGCGCCTGACATGCGTCGCATGTAGACGAAGGACGGCCCGACGTGGCACGCAAGTTCAGAGGCTCTTTCCACCAGAAGGTGGATGGCAAAGGCCGGGTTTCGATCCCGGCCAGCTTCCGGCGCGTTGTCGAATCCGGCGATCCTGACTGGACCGATGGCCTGCGCCCCAACCTTGTCATTGTTTACGGTCTGGACAGCCAAAAGCGGTTGGATTGCTACACGTTGAACGCGATCGAGGATATTGAAGATCGTATAGACCTGATGCAGCCCGGCAGCCCGGAGCGCGAGACGCTGGAACTGACCTTTCACGGCCATGCCGCCGATGTCCAGATTGACGAAGATGGCCGGATCGTCCTGCCGCAACGCCTGCGCGACAAGCTGGAACTGGAACCGAACGAAGCCGCGTTCTTCATCGCCAAGGGCGATCATTTCCAGATCTGGAAAGAAGACACGTTCAAAGTGGTCAAATCCAGCCGAACAGACGTGTTCCTAGCGGATCAGGCCCCAGATTTCGACGCGCGCATTCACCTGCCGCCGCGCCCGGCCAGCGCGGTGGGGACAGAGGCTGATCTTCTGCGCGATACCTTGTCCCGCCGCCGCTAAGACCGATGCAAGACCAAAGCCCACATATCCCTGTCCTGCTTCAGCCCATCCTGACACATCTTGCGCCAATTTCGGGCGTCTGGTTGGACGGGACATTGGGCGCAGGCGGCTATGCGCGCGCCTTGTTGCAAGCCGGAGCAGACCTTGTCATCGGGGTGGACCGCGACCCGCTGGCGCTGGCAATGGCGCGCGACTGGGGGGGCGATTACGGCGACAGGTTGCGCCTTGTTCAGGGCAATTTCGCGCAGTTGGATGACCATGCCGACCAGCCGCTGGATGGTGTGGTGCTGGACCTTGGTGTGTCCAGTATGCAGTTGGACCTGCCCGAGCGCGGGTTTTCGTTTTCCAAAGACGGACCACTGGACATGCGCATGTCGCAAGCTGGGCGGTCGGCGCGCGACATTGTCAACGGTGCCTCTGAAGAGGTGTTGGCCGATATTCTGTTTCACTTCGGAGAGGAGCGCGCCAGCCGTCGCATTGCGCGGGCCATTCTGCGGGCGCGTGCAGAGGGTGAAATCGAGCGCACAGGTCACCTTGCGCAAATTATCGCGGCGTGTTTGCCGCGCCCGAAACCGGGGCAAAGTCATCCGGCCACCCGCAGCTTTCAGGGCTTGCGCATAGCGGTAAACGCCGAATTTGACGCCCTTGTGGACGGGTTGGAAGCGGCGGAGCGCGCCCTTAAACCGGGCGGCAAACTGGCGGTTGTCAGTTTCCATTCGCTTGAGGACCGAGTTGTGAAGCGGTTCTTGGCGCAACGTGCCGGGCAGGGCGGAGGCGGCAACCGGTTCGCGCCGGAAGAGCCGCAGCGCGCGGCGCGGTTCGACCTGATCGAGAAAAAGGGCATTTCCGCCGACGCAGCAGAACTGGACGCCAACCCCCGCTCGCGCTCTGCGCGCTTGCGCTTGGCGCGGCGCACCGACGCCCCTGCCGGCCCGGCTGATCGTTCGGCGCTGGGGCTGCCCCGCATATCAGAGGTATAAGCCATGCGAAGCTTGTTATATCTGCTGACGGCGCTTGCGGTGATCGGGCTTGCATCCTGGGCCTACCGCGAAAATCACCTGACGCAACAAGCCATGAACACCCGCGCGGCACTGGAGCGAGAGATCGCCCGGCTGGAGGAAGAGATTTCCATGCAGCGCGTGGAATGGGCCTATTTGAATCGCCCTGACCGCTTGCGCGCTCTTGTGGACGTGAATTTCGATGCTTTGCAGCTTGTCCCCCTGACGGCGGATCATTTCGGCGAGATCGACGAAATCGCGTATCCTGCGCCTGAAGCCAGATTTGAGATTGGCCAAGGTGTTGTTGTTCTTGGTGAGCTGGAGCAATTGACAGGCGACTTGCCCGCCACGTCCGAGGAAGACCAGCCATGACCCGCACGCCATTGCGCCCGCTTGCCCGAATTTTGCGCGCCCGCGAAACAGGCGAAGACCCGAACCACATAGAACAGGAAAACCTGCGCCTGCGCCGTCAGGAATTGCGCGATACCGGGCGCGTGCGCGCCGAATTGCGCCTTTTGGTGCTGGCGTTGCTGTTTATGTCGGGATTTGTGCTGCTCAGCGCGCGCATGGGGTTGCTGGCAGCGACGGAACCGGTCGCGTTGCGGGTTGGGCTGGTCGAGGGGATTTCCGACTCGCGCTCGGACATTACCGACCGCAATGGCCGGGTATTGGCGACCAACCTTGCAACCCACGCGCTTTACGCCGAAACACGGCGCATGGTCGATCCGCAGCGCGCGGCGCGCGAGCTGGGCCGGATATTTCCCGAAATGGATGCAGATCGGCTTGCGGCACGGTTCACAGACCCGGATCGCAGTTTTGTTTGGGTGCGCACCCGCTTGTCGCCCGAACAAAAGCAGGCCGTGCATGATATCGGAGAGCCGGGTTTGCTGTTTGGCCCCCGCAAAATGCGGGTTTATCCGAATGGCCGGGTAGGCGCGCATATATTGGGCGGCGCGCGGTTTGGCGAGCAGGGCGTGCGTGCCGCCGAACTTCTGGGCGTGGCCGGGGCAGAGTTGTATTTTGAGGACCGTCTGCGTGACCCGGCGCGCGCCGATCAGCCTTTGCGGTTGTCGGTAGACCTGCCGCTTCAGGCAACGATCACAGAGGTTCTGACCGGTGGCGTAAGCGTGTTGAACGCGCGCGGCGCAAGCGCGGTGCTGATGGATGCCCAGACCGGAGAGGTGCTGAGCCTAGTTTCGCTGCCAGATTTCGACCCGAATGACCGGCCCGCGCCACTGACAGAAGGCGAGCCAGCCGACAGCCCGCTCTTTAACCGCGCGGTGCAGGGCTATTACGAACTTGGGTCGGTGATGAAAGCTTTCACGGTCGCGCAGGCGTTGGAAGAAGGCGAGGTGACGCCGGACACAATAATCGACACGCGCGGCCCATTGAGGTGGGGCCGATTCACGATCAACGATTTCCGCGACTATGGCAACGAGATGTCGGTGACATCGGTGATGGTCAAATCCTCGAATATCGGGACGGCGCGCATGGCGCAGAATATCGGAGCGGAACGTCAGCAGGAGTTTCTGCGCCGCTTCGGATTGTTGGACCGGATGTATATCGAACTCTCTGAAGCGCAGCGCGCGCGCCCGCTTCTGCCCGATCCGTGGTCAGAGCTGTCGGCCATGACGATTTCTTATGGCCACGGCATGACGACCAGCCCTCTGGCTTTGGCCGCGGGCTACGCGGCGCTGGTCAATGGCGGTCGGCTGGTCACGCCCACGCTCTTGCGGCAAAATAGTGTCCCCGATGGCGCGCAGGTCATCAGCCCGCAGACCTCGGCGCAGATGCGCCAGATTCTTCATAGCGTGGTCTATGAAGGCACGGCATCTTTCGCGCGTATTCCGGGTTATCCGGTGGGTGGCAAGACTGGTTCGGCAGATAAGCCGGACGTGAATGGCGGCTACAAAGAAGATGCGGTGCTTGCGACATTCGCGAGTGTCTTTCCTTCGGATGACCCGAAATATGTCTTGGTCGTCACGCTTGACGAAGCCGTGGACACCACCGGCCCCGAGCCGCGCCGCACTGCTGGCTGGACCGCCGTGCCGATGGCGGGCGAGATTATCCGCCGCGTGGCGCCCCTGTTGGGGCTGCGCCCGGTTGCACTTCAAGAGGTAGAGGCGCGCTTGCAGGCGGACAGTCGCGTGCCATAGAACGCCACGGCGTGTGGGCCATTGAACCCATGTGGCAAAACGGGGTAACTGAACCGCGATCCGCCCCAAGCCTTGGCCATTTGTAAGGAACCTGCGTGTGTCCGATTTGCCTGCCCGCCCGCTCTCTGCGCTTGGCCTGAACCCTAGCCGGGGGGGCAATGTCCGCGTGACCGGGATTGGGCTGGACAGTCGCGCGCTGCAAAAGGGAATGCTGTTTGCGGCTCTGCCCGGCAGCCGCGTGCATGGCGCGACCTATATCGCGACCGCGCTTGCGCGTGGGGCGCATGCCATCCTGACAGACCGCGCGGGTGCAGAAATTGCAGCCGAGTTTCTTGCAGCCTCGGATGCGGCACTGGTGCTTGCCGAAGACCCTCGGGCGGCCTTGTCGGGTGCTGCGGCCTTGTGGTTTGGGGCGCAGCCTGCGGTCATGGCGGCTGTCACCGGGACCAATGGCAAGACATCCGTGGCCAGCTTTACCCGCCAGATCTGGGCGGCACTGGGACATGATGCGGCCAATCTGGGCACCACCGGGGTTGAAGGTGCTTATAGCGCGCCGCTTGGCCATACAACGCCAGACAGCATAACCCTGCACCGTCTGCTGGCCGATATGGCGCATGAAGGCGTGACGCATTGCGCGATGGAGGCCTCCTCGCACGGCTTGGATCAGCGACGGTTGGATGGCGTAACCCTGCGCGCTGCCGGTTTCACCAATTTCAGCCAAGATCATCTGGATTATCACCAGACGATGGACGCCTATTTCGCTGCCAAGGCCCTGCTGTTCGCGCGCGTACTGCCAGAGGATGGGGTCGCTGTGCTGAACATGGATGACCCTTACGGCGCGGACCTGTTGGCCATTGCCGAGGCGCGCGGTCTGGGCACGCTGACCATCGGGCGTGACCCGGATGCTGATATCCGCTTGCTGGGCCAACGATTTGATGCGGCGGGCCAGGTGCTGCGCTTCGGGTATGATGGCGCGACCTTTCAACAAACCTTGCCGTTGATTGGGGGCTTTCAGGCAGAAAATGTGCTTGTCGCCTATGGGCTGGTTCTGGCCTGTGGGGCCGACCCGGCGGAAGCTGCGGCGCAACTGTCGCGGCTGGACGGCGTGCGTGGACGAATGCAGATCGCGGGACGCCGGGCCAATGGCGCGTCCGTGTTCGTCGATTATGCGCATACGCCCGATGCTTTGGCCGTGGCATTGCAGGCTCTGCGCCCACATGTGATGGGGCGTCTGGTGGTCGTGTTCGGCGCGGGGGGCGACCGTGATCGGGGGAAACGACCGCTGATGGGCGCGGCGGCCGCACAACATGCGGATGTTGTATTTGTGACAGATGACAACCCAAGAACCGAAGCGGCAGATGCAATCCGTGCCGAGATTTTGCAAGCGTGTTCCAATGCAACAGAAGTCGCGGACCGTGCTGAAGCGATCTTGCGCGGGGTGGATGCGTTGGGGCCGGGCGATGCGCTATTGATTGCAGGCAAGGGTCACGAGACCGGGCAAATCGTGGGTGAAACGGTCTACCCGTTCGATGACCTTGAACAGGCATCGCTCGCCATCGCCGCGCTGGAGGAACGCGCATGACGCTTTGGAGCGCCGCTGACGCTGCCGCAGCCACCGGCGGTCAGGCCACCCAAGATTGGCAGGCAACCG
Organism: Roseinatronobacter domitianus; assembly: GCF_023336755.1. Classification (GTDB taxonomy): domain Bacteria; phylum Pseudomonadota; class Alphaproteobacteria; order Rhodobacterales; family Rhodobacteraceae; genus Roseinatronobacter; species Roseinatronobacter domitianus. Next base: position 142,809 of record NZ_JALZWP010000007.1, read on the forward strand.
GCATCTCCATCGATACACGCAGCCTGCAACCCGGTGATCTGTTCGTGGCGTTGTCGGCGGCGCGGGATGGACACGACTTTGTCGCCGATGCAATGGCCAAAGGTGCGGCTGCCGCGCTCGTATCGCATCGCCCGGAGGGTGTTGCACAGACGGCGCCACTGCTCGTGGTTCCGGATGTGCTGGAGGCCCTGCGCGCGCTGGGGGCCGCCGGCCGGGCGCGCTCGCGCGCGAAGGTCATCGGGATCACCGGGTCCGTGGGTAAGACCTCGACCAAGGACATGGCGCGCGAAATGCTGGTCGAATTCGGCAAGGTTCATGCTGCGGAGGCCAGCTTCAACAACCATTGGGGCGTGCCGATCACGCTGGCGCGCCTACCGCAGGACGCTGATTTCGCTGTGGTCGAAATGGGGATGAGCAATGCTGGCGAAATTGCACCCTTAACCACGCTTGCGCGCCCGAATGTTGCAATAGTGACAGCGATTGCCCCTGCACACCTTGAATCCTTGGGTTCCTTGGAGGCAATTGCGCAGGAAAAGGCAAGTATCTTTGCCGGGCTGGAACCCGGTGGCACTGCCATTTACCCCGCTGAGCTGCCCACCAGCCCGATCCTTGACGCGGCCGCACGCGCACACGCCACGGCATGCCTTCCCTTTGGCAAAGGGGAATGGCCCCTGCATCTGCATGATGTTCGGCAAACCGATACTGCGCTTGTGCTGCGGGCCAAAGTAGGGCGGATGGCACTGGCGGTCCGTTTGGTCAATTCCGGCGCCCATGCCGCAAGCAATGCGCTGGCTTGTCTGGGTGTGGCGCAGGCGCTGGGTCTGGATCTGGCCCGCGCGGCCTTTGCGCTGGGGCGCTGGCAACCACCCGCGGGGCGCGGCCTGCGTCAGACAATCTTGCTGGATCCGGTCGAAGAGGCCAGCTTCACCCTGATCGACGACGCCTTTAATGCGAATCCAGCCTCTATGACCGCGGCGCTGGCGCTGTTGGCCCAGACCAAGCCCGGACCGGGGGGGCGCCGTGTTGCAATTCTTGGCGACATGCTGGAACTTGGCCCAGAGGAAAGCGCTATGCACGCCGCCCTCGCGCAAGAGCCGGCTATGTCCGATATTCGCGTGGTGCATTGCGTCGGCGCGCGGATGGCCGCGCTGCATGCGGCGTTGCCGCTGCGCCAGCGTGGGCGGCGCGTGGCCGCGGCCGATGCGCTTTTTGACCACGTCCACAGCCTCGTTGCCCCCGGTGACGTGGTGCTGGTGAAAGGGTCCAAAGGCAGCCAAGTTTCCCGCATCGTCGATGCATTACGCAGCCTCGACACTGCTTCTATCCAGACAAAGGGCTTGTAATGTTATTCTGGTTGACCGAGTTCGCCGATACCCTGCCGGGGTTTAACCTGTTTCGGTATATCACCTTTCGGGCTGGGGCTGCATTCTTCACAGCCCTTATTTTCGGCTTCTTCTTCGGGCGACCGTTGATTAACCTACTCAAGCGCCGTCAGTCCAACGGTCAGCCAATCCGCGATGATGGGCCAGAGAGCCACCTGCTGACCAAGACCGGCACGCCCACGATGGGTGGCCTGCTGATCTTGTCTGCGCTTACCGTCTCGACGCTTCTCTGGGCGCGGCTTGATAATCCGTATGTCTGGATCGTGTTGCTTGTGACCATCGGCTTTGGTCTGATCGGCTTTGCCGATGACCTTGCCAAGGTGTCAAAGGGCAATGTCAAAGGCGTGCCGGGACGTGTGCGCTTGGCCTTGGGCACCTTGATTGGCGTTCTGGCCAGCGCGGCGGCAATGTATGTCCATCCGACCGAATTGCAGGGGCAGCTTGCGGTTCCGGTGTTTTCCGATGTGCTCATTACCTTGGGATGGTTCTTTATCCCGGTCGGCGCCTTTGTCATTGTCGGGGCGGCCAATTCGGTCAACCTGACCGATGGGCTCGACGGGTTGGCGATCATGCCGGTTATGATCGCGGGCGCGACCTTGGGGGTGATCGCCTATGCCGTGGGCCGGGTCGATTTTACCGCCTATCTGGATGTGCATTACGTTCCCGGCGTGGGCGAACTCTTGATCTTCACCGCGGCTTTGGCGGGGGGTGGCCTGGGGTTTCTGTGGTATAATGCCCCCCCTGCCGCTGTCTTTATGGGGGATACGGGCAGCCTTGCGCTGGGCGGTGCCCTTGGCGCGATTGCCGTCTCCATCAAGCATGAAATCGTGCTGGGCATCGTCGGCGGTATCTTCGTGGTCGAAACGCTCTCGGTTATCATCCAGGTGCTCTACTACAAAAAAACCGGAAAGCGCGTGTTCCTGATGGCCCCGATCCACCACCATTTTGAGAAAAAGGGCTGGGCAGAGCCACAAATCGTGATCCGCTTCTGGATCATCGCCTTGGTGCTGGCGCTCATCGGGCTTGCCACGCTCAAGGTTCGCTAAGCATCACCTTGCACCTTCATCTTGCTGCAAATACTCTGGGGGAGTGTTGACCCGTCAGGGTCGACACGGGGGCAAAGCCCCCTGAAGAAATGGCGTAGGGGCGCAGCCCCTTCCGGTTGAAAGGCTCTGCATATGATCCCGGTCCAAGGCTATGAGGGGCGCGCGGTCGCCGTATTGGGCTTGGGCCGTTCGGGTCTTGCGACATGCCGTGCGCTTGCAGCGGGCGGCGCCGTGCCGCTGGCTTGGGATGACAGCCCCGAGTCGCGGGCACGCGCAGAGGCAGAGGGCATTGCGCTGCACGATCTTGCGCGGGCCGACTGGTCGCAGATCGCAGCACTTGTCACCAGCCCCGGCATTCCGCATCTTTACCCGGCGCCAAACCGTCATCTTGCGGCGGCCCTTGCAGCGGGGGTGCCTGTGGATAATGACATTGGCCTGTTTTTCCGCAGCTTTGCCACCGCGCAGACGATAGAGATGGACCAGCCCCCCAAGGTGGTCGCTGTGACCGGGTCCAATGGAAAATCCACCACCACCGCGCTGATCCACCATATTCTGACCGCCATGGGGCGGCCCAGCCAGATGGCGGGTAATATCGGCACCGGGGTTTTGTCCATCGACCCGCCGCAAGAGGGAGAGGTGATCGTGCTGGAACTGTCCAGCTACCAGACCGAACTTGCCCGTGCCCTGACGCCCGATATCGCCGTCTTTACCAATCTCTCGCCCGATCATCTGGATCGGCATGGCGGTATGGGGGGCTATTTCGCAGCCAAGCGGCGTTTGTTCGCCGAGGGCGGGCCCGACCGTGCCATCATTGGCGTGGATGAGATTGAGGGGCTGTTCATGGCGGGGCAGCTTGCCGAAGCCGCAGAGGATGGGCGCGTCATCCGCATCTCGTCTGGTCAAAAGCTGGCTGGGCCGGGCTGGAACATCTTTGCGCGCAAAGGGTTTTTGGCCGAATACCGGGCCGGGCGGCAGGTCGCCTCTATCGATCTGCGCGCCATGCCGGGACTGCCGGGGGCGCATAACCACCAGAATGCCTGCGCGGCTTATGCGGTCGCCCGCAGTCTTGGCGCTGCCCCGCGTCTGGTAGAGGATGCGATGGCCAGTTTCACGGGCCTGCCGCATCGCAGCCAGTTGGTCGCTGAAGCGGGCGGTGTGCGTTACATCAACGATTCCAAGGCCACGAATGCCGATAGCGCCGGTAAAGCCTTGCAGGCGTTCGACCATATTCGTTGGCTCGCCGGTGGGCTTGGCAAGGATGGCGGCATCGCATCGCTTGCGCCGTATCTGGACCGGGTCGCCAAGGCCTATCTGTTCGGCCATTCGGCCCGCGACTTTGCCTTGCAACTGGGCGAGCACCCGCATGAGATTTTCGACACGCTGGAACAGGCGACCGCCAGCGCCATAGCCGAAGCCCGGTCCGGCGATACTGTGCTGTTGGCCCCGGCCGCGGCCAGTTTCGACCAGTTCCCGGATTTTGAGGCGCGCGGCGAGGCCTTTATCGCGGCCGTTCAGGCAGGGCATGCCACGCATGAATGAAGACACCCCGCGCGGCTTTGCCTTCGCGATTGCCGCGTTTGCCATCTGGGGTATGCTGCCCTTCTATTTCCGCGCGCTAGAGCATGTTCCCACGCCCGAAGTGGTGGCACATCGTGTGATCTGGGCGTTGCCTGTCGCCTTGGGCTGGTTGTTCTGGCTGGGCCGCACGGCAGATTTGCGGCTGGCAATCCGCACCCCGCTTATGTTGGGCATGGCCGTGGTCACGGCGACCCTGATTTCGATCAACTGGGGGTCTTATGTCTGGCTCATCCAATCGGGTCAGGCGATGCAAGCGGCGCTGGGTTACTATATTAACCCCATCTTCAGTATCTTTCTGGGGGCGACTTTCCTGGGCGAACGGCTAAGTGCGCGGCAATGGGGGGCGGTCGGGTTGGCCTTCGCCGCCGTCGTCGTTCTGACACTTGAGGCCGGAAGCCTTCCCACCGGTGCGCTGATGATCGTGTTTTCATGGGGCGGATATGCTTATTTCAAACGCGCGCTGCCCATTGGCCCCAATCAGGGCTTCGCGCTAGAGGCGATGATCCTGCTTCCGATCGCGCTGGCGTTCATGGGGTGGCAGGCTTCGCAGGGCACATTGTTTGCCGCGCAGGCCACTGCGGTGGATTGGCTGCTGCTTCTGGGTTGCGGCTTTATCACCGCAGTGCCGCTTATCCTCTATGCCAATGCAGCCAAGGGCTTGCGGCTGTCCACGATTGCGATTTCGGGCTACGCCATTCCGACCATGATCTTCCTGATCTCGACCCTCGCATTCCGCGAACCCTTCGACGGGGCGCGGCTAATTGCCTTCCCCATGATCTGGGGCGCGATGGCGCTCTATATCTGGGAAGTGCTGCGCAAGCGGCGCGCGGCGCGGGCTTGACGGCAGCGCCTGCTCTGTCACGCTGCCGAGGATGACCAAGATGACGCTGATAGCCCTGATCGTAATGGCCGCGGCATGGTATTCGATTACCCGTGCGCCATTTTACCTGCCGCCGAAAGATGCGGCCACGCCCGCGCCGCCTGACGGCCCGGCGCATGTGTTCGGCTTTGCCACGCTGACCAATCCTTTGGTGCGGCTGGTGGTCATTGGTCGCTGGGTGCCAAGCCATCCGGCGCAATTGCGCGGTTGGCAGCGCGGGGCAGGGCGCGACATTGTCGAAGGACCGGATACGCTTTTGAACGGCGTCGTGTTCCGTATTACCCCGGCAGAGATGCGCCGCCTTGACCGTTACGAGCGGACCGGGCGCAAATACCGCCGCGACCTGATGGTGCTGGAGGGCGGGCAAAGCGCATGGGTCTACCGCCTGATCGGCGCGCGCGGCTTGGACGCGGTCGAGGATTGAGTGACATGGATGAATTGCATAATGCTTTGCCCCGTGACCGCTTCCTGCCCTTGCCGGACCATAATGGGCGGTCAAGTGCAGACCGTCTGACTGGCATAGAGGTTGAATTCGCGGGGCTGACCCCGGAACAGGCCGCAGAGATTGTCCGGGCCAAATGGGGTGGCACCGTCAGCCGCGAAGGGCCGCGCGATCTGGTTGTCAGCGGCGGGCGCTTTGGCAAGGTCAAGGTGGAACTGGACATCACCCTCAAGAACGCTTGGGTCGAGGATGTCGCCGCCGACATCCTGGGCGATCTTGTGCCGGTCGAAATTGTGACCGCGCCGCTCGCGTATCAGGATCTGCCGCAGATCGAGGCGCTTCTGGTGACGCTGGCAAAAGCTGGCGCAAAGGGCTCGGGCGCGCATTTTACATATGGGTTCGGGGTGCATCTGAACCCCGAACGCCCTGATGACAGCGCGACCATAGCCATTGCCCGCGCCTATGCGCTGCTGGAGGACTGGTTGCGCGCGGCAGAACCTTTGGACGCCGCGCGCTGGGTCATGCCATTTGTAGACCCTTGGCCGCGCGCGTTGGTCGATGCGCTTGCCCGTGCAGAGACCTGGTCATTGGCGGATCTGGGCCGGACCTATGCAGAGCGGGCTCCGTCTCGGGGTTATGGTCTGGACCTGTTGCCGCTGTTGGAAGATGCGTGCCCCGACACCCTGACGGCTGTGCCGCCCGACCAGTTGAAAGGCGGCCGGCCGACCTTCCACTATCGCTTGCCAGAGACGCGGCTGGATGAGGCAGACTGGTCGCTGGCCTATGAGTGGAACCGCTGGTGGGTGGTGGAAACGGTCGCCGCCGATGCCGATCTGCTGGCCGCCTTGGCGCAGGATTGGCAGGACTACCGCGCCGCGCTGACGACGATGCGGGGGGATTGGTTGGAACGGGTGACCAACCGACTTGACCTTGCGGCAACTCCATGACGCGCTTAGACTAAACGCAACCCAAGTTTAATTCGTCAATCAGTGTGTGACCTGAGCCCTCAGACTGGAAGACCCGGCGGGATCAATAATTTAAAAGCATTAGCATAAAATGAAGGGTTACATCGACAGCTACAAAACTCACAACATTCGCAGAAGTTGCTCGTAAAGCCTCAACGTCAAACTTTTACAATCCCGCTAATATTTTTCAGAGGGCATATCCTCAATCAATGCTCTGTTATACCAGTCTATTATTCTTATTCTCAACTCTCCGGCAAGCTGACCCGGAACATGCTGCAATTCCACGAATAGACTGAGCAGAGCAGCGCCGCTGGCACCATAAGGCGCTGTGCTGTAGCCCAGCTTTGCGGTTTGCATTAGTTCCTTCCTCACCTTACCAGCAAAATTCTCTGACCATTCGTCTATAGGCCCATGTTCATCTTCAAAGTCGTTTTTGGCAAAATCGAAAGCTGACAAGCACTCGTATCGTTCGTAGATACCCCAACGAGTGTATCGATTTAAAATGTCCATAATCTCTTTTTGAAGAGCGGATGCGCGGGCCTCTCGCCAGCGTGACGCGATCCCTTTAAACAACACCGTCGTCCCCGAACAAAGGTTTAGTCCGCTGCTCGTGCACAGCCTTTTTCATTTTATCAGCGACCCTGTCGAGGTCGGCCTTAAGAGCCGCTATGTTGGCTTCAATTTCTCCGTCAGACAGACAAGCTGGATGTAGCGGTTCACGTATAGCGACTACACGGGCACCGCTGATATCTATTTCAAAATCAAATGACCTCATGTTTTTCCCCTGCGCCATCAACGATATTTACTGATCCAAGAAACTCCGCAGCTTGCGCGACCGGGACGGGTGCTTCAGCTTGCGCAGCGCCTTGGCCTCGATCTGGCGGATGCGTTCGCGGGTCACGCTGAACTGTTGGCCCACTTCTTCCAGCGTGTGGTCAGTGTTCATGCCAATGCCGAAACGCATCCGCAAAACACGTTCTTCGCGCGGGGTCAGCGAGGACAGAACCCGCGTGGTGGTTTCGCGCAGGTTATCCTGAATGGCGCTATCCAGCGGCAGAAGCGCGTTCTTGTCTTCGATGAAGTCGCCAAGCTGGCTGTCTTCCTCGTCGCCAATCGGCGTTTCCAAGCTGATCGGTTCCTTGGCGATTTTCATCACCTTGCGGACCTTATCCAGCGGCATTTGCAGCTTCTCAGCCAATTCTTCCGAGGTCGGCTCACGCCCGATTTCGTGCAGCATCTGGCGACCCGTGCGCACCAGCTTGTTGATCGTTTCGATCATATGCACCGGAATACGGATGGTGCGGGCCTGATCCGCGATGGACCGCGTAATGGCCTGCCTGATCCACCAGGTCGCATAGGTGCTGAACTTGTAGCCGCGGCGGTATTCGAACTTGTCCACGGCCTTCATCAGGCCGATATTGCCTTCCTGAATAAGATCAAGGAATTGCAGGCCACGGTTGGTGTATTTCTTGGCAATCGAGATGACCAGCCGCAGGTTGGCTTCGACCATTTCCTTCTTGGCCTGACGGGCTTCTTTTTCGCCCTTCTGAACCTGCGCGACAATGCGGCGATATTCGTTGATGTCCACGCCAACATATTGGCCAACCTGCGCCATATCGGCGCGCAGCTCCTCGACCTTTTCGCGCGAGCGTTCCATCAGCGCCTGCCAGCCACGGCCGGGCTTTTCTTCCATCCGGTCACACCATGTCGGGTCCAGTTCGGACCCGCGATAGGCGTCAATGAATTCGCGCCGGTTGATGCGCGCCTGATCGGCAAGCTTCACCATGGCGCTGTCGATGGACATGATCCGCTTGTTGATGCCGTAAAGCTGATCGACCAGCGCTTCGATGCGGTTGTTGTGAAGGTGAAGCGAGTTCACCATTTCCACCAATTCGCTGCGCAAGGACTGGTAGCCCGCTTCCTGATCGGCGCTGAACTTGCCGGCTTCATGCAGCGTTGCCTCTATGCGGGCATCCTGCATCTCTGCCAGACGTTCGTAGCTGCCAGCAATCTGGTCCAGCGTTTCCAGAACGCGGGGCTTGAGCGCGGCCTCCATCGCAGAGAGCGACAGGTTGGCATTCTCGTCCTCGTCCTCGTCGTCATCACCGCGGGAGATGGGGTTGCCATCTGCGTCCAGTTCGGGTTCTGAGCTGGAATCGCGTTTCTGGCTTGTCGGGCCGTCGGACAACCCTTCGGTGACGGGCACGCCCTCCTCGTCTTCCAGGCTATTGCCGAAAGTGGTTTCCAGATCGATCACGTCACGCAGCAGAACGTCTTCGTTCAGCAATTCGTCCCGCCAGATGGTGATTGCCTGAAAGGTCAGCGGGCTTTCGCACAGGCCCGCAATCATGGTGTTGCGTCCGGCCTCGATCCGCTTGGCGATGGCGATTTCGCCTTCGCGCGACAACAGTTCAACCGACCCCATTTCGCGCAGATACATGCGCACGGGGTCATCGGTGCGGTCCAGCGTTTCGGAGCTGGAGGACGAGGAGACGGTGACGTCGCGTGCGCCCGACACTTCGACCAGTTCGCCGCCCTTGGCGTCGGGTTCGTCACCCTCGTCGTCATCCTCGACAACGTTCACGCCCATTTCAGACAGCATCGACATCACGTCTTCGATCTGCTCGGACGAGACCTGTTCGGGCGGCAACGATTTGTTAAGCTGTTCGTAGGTGATGTACCCACGATCTTTCGCCTGCGCGATCATCTTCTTGATCGACGCTTGGCTGACGGTCTGGTTTTCGTCGGCTTCCATCTCGTCGTTGCGCGTGTCGTCGGTGTCTTTGGCGGCCATGGACGCTCCCAGAAAAAATGCGCGTATACCCTAACTGATTCGGGCGAATCAGCGGGCAGGCGGAATGCGGCTTGTTACGATGTAGGCGCAGATTGCCGGATTTTCCAGTTGTCAGATGCAGAATTGATGAGCCAACCTCTCGGTTTCGTTACGAATCGGTCATTTTTTCGGTTTGATCCAGATTTGTGATTCGATGAGTCGCTGCAATTCGCCCGACAAAGCGGCCCGGTCTTCGCCCAGATCGGTCGAATCGTTCAGCCGAGAGCGCTCTGATTCGTTGCGCGCGGCACTGGCGCGGGCCAAGCGATAGGTCACGCTTTCATCGGCCAGATCTTCCATATCTTCGACCACTTCGCGCAATTCGGCATCCAGCCCCCCGCGCGCGAAATGCTTGGCAAATTCGTCGCGCAGGCACAGTCTCGCAAAATCTGCATTCGCGCTGCGCACGGGCGGCGCGATTGCGATATGCGGCAATTCCAGAAGCGCGGCGGCGTCTTCAGCTTGGGGCGTGTCACCTGCCAGAAGCGCGGTGCACAGGCGGGCAAGGGCCGGGTCCGGAAAGGTCAGCCGGTCAAGATCATCCTCGAACTCTGGCACCAGCGCAGAATGACGCAGCAGGGTTGCAAGGATCAGTTCCTCGCGCATGGCCTCTGCTATCGCGTCATTTGGGGCGCTGGCCAGCCGCGTGCTGCGCGTGGCGGATAGCGGTTTGACGACGGGTATGGCGCGGCCCCCCCGTGTGGACCATGCTTGCCGAGCAGGGCGCAGGAATTCGGCACGCAAGCGTTTGATCTCATCGGTGTAATGCCCGCGCAGCCCCGGTTCGGCGATCTTGGCCAAGGCCGCGCGCAGCCGCCGGTCCAGCGCCGCGCGCCGCTCAGGGCTGTCAAAAACTTGGCCTTCGGTCTCGCGCTGCCACAAAAGCTGCACCAAGGGCACCGCGCCCTCTGTCAGCTTGGTCATGGCGGCGGCACCACCCTGGCGCAAAATGTCGTCCGGGTCCATCTTTTCGGGCAGCAGGCAGAAGCGCAGCGATTGATCCGGCCCCAGCAGCGGCAAAGCAAGGTCGATCAGCCGGAACCCCGCGCGCAGTCCCGCCGCGTCGCCATCGAGCGCGATGATCGGTTCGGGCGACACGCGCCACATAAGCCGCAGCTGGTCTTCCGTTATCGCGGTGCCAAGGGGGGCTACAGCGCCCTCGAACCCGGCCTCGCTCAGCGCGATCACGTCCATATAGCCCTCTGCTACAATAAGCGGTTTGCCCTTGCCGCAAGCACTGCGTGCAGGGCCAAGATTATACAGCGCACGGCCCTTGTCGAACAAAGGCGTTTCTGGCGAGTTCAGATACTTGGCGCGCGCATTTGCACTAAGCGCGCGCCCGCCAAAACCGATGCAGCGCCCGCGCGCGTCGCGAATGGGAAAGATAATGCGCCCGCGCATCCGGTCATAGGGCGCGCCGCCATCATCGGGCTTTGCGCATAGCCCGGCTTCTATGATCTTGTCGCCCGCAATGCCCGCACCGGTCAACGCATCCCACAGGGCTTGGCGCGCATCGGGGGCATAGCCAATCTCGAACCGGTCAAGCGCGGATTGCGCCAGCGCACGACCTTTCAGGTAATCGCGCGCGCCTGCCGCCGCCCCGGTGTTGAGCTGCATTCGAAAGAATCGCACGGCGGCTTCCGTGACCTCTGCCAGTTCTGACAACCGGTCGGCCTTTTCCGCCGCGCGCGGGTCGCGTTCGGGCATGGGCAAACCGGCCTCACGGGCCAATGTTTCCACCGCCTCCATGAAGGACATGTTCTCGGTCTCGCGCAGGAAGGTCAGCGAATCGCCCTTCGCATGGCAGCCAAAGCAGTAATAAAACCCTTTGCGATCATCGACATGGAATGACGCAGACTTTTCCTGATGAAACGGGCAGGGCGCCCAGAAATCGCCCTTGGCCTGATTCGACTTGCGCATGTCCCATGTGACCTTGCGCCCGACCACGGACGAGATCGAGACACGGTTGCGCAGTTCATCCAGAAAACCGGGGGGCAGACTCATGGGTGCAATAATGGCAGATCACGCGGGCTTGTTGAAGCTGTGACGTAATCTTATCCTATATGTGAAACCAATTGCTTGGTGCCTGCGTAAAGTAGGTAGGTGAACACAGGAGGGTTTCATGGATAGACGCAGATTTCTGGCCGCCACGGGGCTGGCATTTTACGGTGCGCGCGCTGTCGCGTCGGAGGGGAATTTCCCCTTCACGCTAACAGAGGTCGAATGGCGCGCCCGTCTGACGCCTGCGCAATTTGCTGTGCTGCGCCAAGAGGCGACCGAACGCGCTTTCAGCAATGCACTGATGGGCGAGCGTTCCCCGCTGCTGAAAGAGGATCGCGCAGGCACCTATAACTGTGCAGGCTGCGGGCAGGCGTTGTATCGTTCGGAAACCAAGTTCGACAGTCGCACGGGGTGGCCCAGCTTCTGGCAGGCAATGGATGGGGCGACAGGCACCCGCGCGGATCGCAGCTTCTTCATGGTTCGGACAGAGGTGCATTGCGCCAATTGTGGCGGGCATCAGGGGCACATCTTCGATGACGGCCCGGCCCCGACCGGAAAGCGCCACTGTATCAATGGTTTGGCTATGACATTCACGCCCGATGCGACCGGCGAGGTCGAGGGCGGACCGGTGCCGTCGGCATGATTGGGAAGCTGTTTCGCAAGCCCGAAGCCGTCAAGCCCGACGGGCGCGTCGCCGTAGCGGCGCTGCTCGTTCGGGTGGCGCGCACGGATGGGGAGTATGCGGCAGCCGAGATTGCCGTGATACGCGACATTCTTATGCGGCGTTATGGCGATCCGGGTTTGCTGGCGCAGGGTGAAGCACTGGAGCAAAGCGCGGGTGATACCGTCCATCTGACCAAGGCGATCAAGGACGAAATCGCGCATGAGGACCGCATGGTTTATTTGCAAGACCTGTGGCGCGTGGTTCTGGCCGACGAGGCTCGCGACTTCGAGGAAGATGGTTTCATGCGGCTGGCCAGCAACTTGCTGGGCATGGCAGACCGCGATTCGGCGCGCGCGCGACAAGCCGTGCAGGCAGAAGCGGGTTAGCCGATCAGGTCGGCCAACCGCGCGGCTTCTGTGGCGCAGGGCGTCAGCGCGTCACGGTTTTCACCCGGATGAAACCGCGCGCGTAAGGCCGTGGGCATGGGCGCGCAGGTTTCCACCATCACACGCGGCCCGGTCTTGACGCTTTCATCAGCCCAAGCGCGTGCAAGCGCCATTTGCGCCAGTTTGGTCGCGCCGTAAGCACTGTGAAACCGGGTTTCTGCCGCGGGATCATTCAGGAACAAGACCGTGCCCTTGTCTGGGCTGGCGGCCAGAAGGGGTGCGATCATCGGGATCAGAACGCCGGGCGCGCGCGCATTAACCTTCAGCGCCTTGTCCCATTCCTTGATCGCGATGTGGCTGGCGGGCGACAGCGGCGGCGCTTGGATGGCGCTATGCACCCACAGCCCGACGCTACCCCAGCGGTCGTGAATATCGCGGCACAGATGGCGCATCGCGTCATCGATGGTCACATCCATAGCTGCGAGCGTCGCAGAGCCACCGCGCGCCTTGATCCGGTCGTCCAGTTCTTCCAGCGCGCCCAAAGTGCGGGCAACAGCCACAACGTGCCAGCCGCGCGCGGCCAACTCTTCCGCGAGCGCCGCGCCAATCCCGCGTGAGGCGCCCGTCACAAGTGCGATCTTCGTGTTTTCCATGCGCGGCAGATGCCACTCAAAACGCGCTATTTCAAGCGAAAACGCACGCAAATGGCTTGACTCGTGGCCTTTGGATCGGGCCAGATTGTCGCATTACTGCTGCCCAAACCAAGCATCGTTTTTCCGGGGGGATATAGACCATGCGTCCACTTCTTGCGGCTCTGGCCGCGTTGCTGTTGTTTGCAACCTCTGCCATGGCCGATCGCGTTGTGGCGCGTGTCAGCATTTCCGAGCAGAAAATGTATGTCTATCATCATGGCACGCTGGTGCATGAATGGCCGGTTTCGACCGCGAGGGCGGGCAAGATTACGCCGACTGGCGACTGGCGGCCGCAATGGCTGTCCAAGAACCACCGGTCCAGCCGATATAACAACGCCCCCATGCCCTATGCGATTTTCTACTCCGGGCATTACGCCATTCACGGCACTGACCAGATCAGCCGCTTGGGCCGCCCGGCCTCTGCGGGCTGCGTGCGGTTGGACCCGGCCAATGCCAGCGTGTTGTTCGACATGGTGCGCCAAGAGGGGATGGAGCAGACCCGCGTGATCGTCCGGCGCTGAGTCTCCCATGCCACAGCCGCGCCCGCATGATCTGGTGTCCATGATTAAGCGCTACCCAAAGGCTTGGCGTTAGGTATAGTCCTTGGGGAAATGTGAACAAAACCCCCGAGGCTGCTTATGCGCTGTCCCTTTTGCGGCAATACCGACACGCAGGTAAAAGATTCCCGTCCCGCAGAGGACCATGGCGCGATCCGTCGGCGCCGGTTCTGTCCCGCCTGCGGGGGGCGCTTTACCACCTATGAGCGTGTGCAGTTGCGCGATCTGGTCGTGGTGAAATCGAACGGTCGCCGCGAAGCCTTCGACCGCGAAAAGCTGGAACGGTCGGTTCGGATAGCCTTGCAAAAGCGCAATATCGAACACGAGCGCGTGGACCAGATGATTAGTGGCATTGTCCGGCGGCTGGAAAGCCTTGGCGACAGTGACATTCCGTCCAAGCTTATCGGCGAGATCGTGATGGAAACACTCGCACGGATCGACACGGTCGCTTATGTGCGGTTTGCCTCGGTTTACAAGAACTTCCAGGAAGCCGATGATTTCGACAAGTTCGTATCGGAATTGCGCCCGGAACCGAAAGACACGGAGTAACCTGTGCCAAGTGCCGCTGATCGCCGCTTCATGCGGTTGGCCATCGCCCTTGGGCGGCGAGGCTTGGGCCAGGTCTGGCCCAATCCTGCCGTGGGCTGCGTGCTGGTGCGTGACGGCCGTATCTTGGCACGCGGCTGGACCGGGCCGGGCGGACGCCCCCATGCCGAAGCCGCGGCCTTGGCGCGCTGCGACGATGCGCGCGGGGCCACCGCCTATGTCAGTCTTGAACCCTGCGCACATCATGGCCGCACCCCGCCTTGCAGCGACGCACTGGTGCGCGCCGGTGTGGCGCGCGTTGTGACCGCGTTGACGGACCCTGACCCACGCGTCTCTGGACGTGGCCATGCGCGGTTGCGCGCGGCTGGCATCGAGGTTGTGGAGGGCGTAGAGGCAGAATTGGCCCATGCGGCGAATGCCGGGTTCCTGCTGCGCCTGACCGCAGGACGCCCTTTCCTGACATTGAAACTGGCGCTGACGCTGGATGGACGCATCGCAACCGCCAGCGGCGAAAGCCGGTGGATCACCGGGCCAGAATCGCGCCGCGCAGTGCATGCGCTGCGCGCACGCCATGACGCGGTTTTGGTGGGTGCCGGAACCGCACGCGCGGACGACCCTGACCTGACCGTGCGGGATCTGGGCGTGACGCATCAGCCCGTGCGCGTGGTGGCCAGCCGAAACCTTGAACTGGACCCGGAGAGCCGGTTGGGGCGCAGCGCGGGTGAAGTGCCGGTCTGGCTGTTGCACGCGCCGGGGCTGACACCGTCGGAGGGTTGGGCCGCCACCGGGGCGCGATTGATTGATTGTCCAACGGGGCAAGACGCGCTCGACCCGCGCGCGATGATGGCCACGCTTGCGCGTGAGGGCCTGACGCGGGTTCTGTGCGAAGGAGGCGGTGCGCTGGCCGCCAGCCTGATCGGCGCAGGTCTGGTCGATGAACTTGTGATTTTCGCGGCGGGCAAAATGATCGGCGCCGAGGGCCGCGCGGGTCTTGGTCCGCTTGGACTGACCTCTCTGTCTGACGCGCCGGGATTCGAGCTTACCCATGTGCAGCAGATCGGCCCGGACCTTTGCCAGACCTGGCGGCGGCGCTGACGCGCCAAGGCTTTACTTGAAGCGGGCTTTGCCCCCGTCGCGCTTGTGCGCGACTCCCCCAGGATATTTGGGCAAGGATGAATTGGCTTGAGTTTTCGCAGGGTCGGCGGCATGTGAAAGGCATGGTCGGGTTTCGCAGTTTCATGCCACTGGCGCTGGAGGAAGCGCGCAAGGCCGCCGCACGGGGCGAGGTGCCGGTGGGTGCGGTGATTGTTGACGCTTCGGGGGCTGTGTTGGCCGCTGACGGAAACCGGACGCGCGCGGGCAGCGATCCGACGGCCCATGCCGAGATGCTGGTCATTCGTGCGGCCTGTGCCGCGCTGGGGCAAGAACGGCTAGCGGAGTGTGACCTGTATGTAACGCTTGAGCCTTGCGCGATGTGTGCGCAGGCAATTGCCCATGCAAGGGTCCGACGACTGTATTTTGGGGCAGGCGATCCGAAATCGGGCGGTGTTATCCATGGCGCTCGGGTCTTTGCACATAGGCAATGCCACCATGTGCCAGAGGTTTATGACGGGTTGCAGGCGGAGGCCGCCAGTTCCTTGCTGAGATCGTTTTTTGAACAGTTACGCTGAGGCAAAATCATGTTTGAACAGATCATAGCCTATTGTGAACGCACGGATTTTTCTTACTGGTCCGAGCCTGTCAATGCCTTCACGAATGCTGCATTTGTGCTAGCGGCACTTTATGTTTGGCCAAAGACAAGGGGGCTGCCCCTTGGTCGAGTTCTGACGATCCTGCTTGCAACGATCGGCGTCGGTTCGTTCTTGTGGCACACACATGCGACCGGCTGGGCAGGGCTTGCGGATATGTTGCCGATCCTGTTGTTCATATTGCTCTATGTCTTCGCGGCAACGCGGGATTTTCTTGGGGCCTCTGCGGTGATCGCCGGGGGCGTGACGGTGGCATTTTTTCCCTACGCTTTTGGCTTTCGGGCGCTGTTTGGCGGAGTGCTGCCGGGGGCGAATGCGCTTTACGCGAGCGTGGTGGTGCTGATCCTGATTTATGGTCTGTGGCTGCGGCGCAGCGCAACGGGACGGGGATTGTTGATCGGGGCTGCGGTCCTGAGTGTCTCTCTGGGGTTCCGGATGGCGGATGGCGCGGTTTGCCCGAGCTTCCCGATTGGCAGTCATTTCATGTGGCATATTCTGAACGGGATCATGCTGGGCTGGATGATCCTTGTCTATTGCCGCCACATGCGCGCAGCCCCGCTTGCACCCCGCGCGCCATCTGGATAAACCCTCGCAAAACCCCTGTGCTGCGGAGGGCGCATGTCTGAAATCGACCACGAGACCGCGCGCAAGGTCGCGAAACTGTCGCGTATTGCGGTGCCTGAGAGTGATCTGCCTGGTCTGGCCAATGATCTGAGCCGAATCCTGACCTTCATGGAAGAGTTGAACGAAGTCGATGTGGAGGGGGTTGCGCCGATGACCTCTGTCACGCCGATGCGTCTGACGCGCCGGAAGGATGGTGTGACCGATGGGGATTATCAGGACAAGATCCTGTCGAATGCGCCCGACGCGCGCGAAGGCTTTTTTGCCGTGCCGAAGGTGGTGGAATGAGCGATCTGAACAAACTGACACTGGCCGATGCGCGCGACCTGCTGCGCAAGGGTGAGACGAGTTCGGTCGCCCTGACCGAGGCCTGCCTGAGCGCGATCGAGGGTGCCGGGGCGCTGAACGCGTTCGTGCACAAGACCCCGGATCTGGCGCTGGAGCGTGCGCGCGCCGCCGATGCGCGCTTGGCACAAGGTGATGCGCCTGCGATGTGTGGCCTGCCCATCGGGATCAAGGATTTGTTCTGCACCGAGGGGGTTGCCAGCCAGGCCGCCAGCCGGATTTTGCAAGGGTTCCGCCCCGAATACGAATCCTCTGTCAGCGCGAAACTGCGTGATGCGGGTGCCGTCATGCTGGGCAAGCTGAACATGGATGAATTTGCCATGGGGTCCAGCAACGAAACCAGCGTTTACGGCAATGCTGTGAACCCTTGGAAGGTGGACACGCGTGATCTGACGCCGGGCGGGTCGTCTGGCGGGTCTGCGGCGGCTGTGGCGGCTGACCTGTGTCTGGCCGCGACCGGCACCGATACGGGTGGGTCGATCCGCCAGCCTGCGGCCTTTACCGGCACCGTGGGCATTAAGCCGACCTATGGGCGCTGCTCGCGTTGGGGGATCGTGGCCTTTGCCTCGTCGCTCGATCAGGCTGGCCCCATGACCAAAACCGTGCGCGACGCCGCGATCATGCTGGAGGCGATGTGCGGGCATGACCCGAAGGATTCGACCAGCGCCGATCTGCCTGTGCCGGATTTCGAGGCGATGCTGACTGGCGATATTCGCGGTAAGACCATCGGCATTCCGCGCGAATACCGCATTGATGGTATGCCCGAGGAAATCGCCGCCCTCTGGGACCGTGGCGCCGATATGCTGCGCGATGCGGGCGCGAAGATTGTCGAGATCAGCCTGCCGCATACGAAATATGCGCTGCCGGCCTATTACGTTATTGCACCGGCAGAGGCGTCTTCGAACCTTGCACGCTATGACGGGGTGCGCTACGGGCACCGCGCCAGCCTGGCGGCGGGTGATGGCATTACCGAAATGTATGAGAAAACGCGTGCCGAGGGTTTCGGCCCAGAGGTGCAGCGCCGCGTGATGATTGGCACTTATGTGCTGTCGGCAGGGTTCTATGACGCGTATTACAACCGCGCACGCAAGGTTCGCACGCTGATAAAGCGTGATTTCGAGACTGTTTTCGCCGATGGGGTTGACGCGATCCTGACACCTGCCACGCCATCGGCTGCTTTTGGTCTGGGCGAGATGGCCAATGCGGACCCGGTGCAGATGTATCTGAACGATGTTTTCACCGTCACTGTGAACCTTGCCGGATTGCCGGGTATCTCGGTTCCGGCGGGGTTGGATAGCGCCGGGCTGCCGCTGGGCCTGCAACTGATTGGTCGCCCTTGGGAAGAAGGCGATTTGCTGAACACCGCGCATGTGCTGGAGGATGCGGCCGGCTTTGTGGCCAAACCCGCCAAATGGTGGTAAGCTTTCGAAAAAGATCGAGCATCGAGAGTTTTTGAATGCGTTTGCCCATTGTTCTATCGGCCCTTTTTCTGGTGTCGGCTTGCACGTTCAGTGCGCCTTATTCCAACGTGATCGACACCGCAGGCGGCGGAGTAGGATTCAGCGACTACGCGCAATACATGCGCGCGCAGGAAGAATTGTCGCGCATTCGCCGGGCAGAGGCTGCAAGTGCACGCGCCCAGCCGCAAGGCGCTGTTGGGGGCGCACCTGTCAGGTTCCAGCCGCAAGGGTTTGGCGCAGCGCAGACGCAGATGCCGGAACAACCGCCCTTGGGGCAGTCGGTGATTGCGCAACCCGCGCAAGGCCAGTCCTCGCAACAGACACCGGCGCAGAATTTCGCAATGGGGCAGGGGGTTTCCGCAGCACCGGGCACGGCTGAGCAAGGGGTGAGCACCCAAAGCTATGAGGCGCAACCATTCGGCACTCCGACGCAAAATCAGGTGGTTCGGCGGGAATATGTGCCTCAGGTGCGCGTCACTGCGGCTGAAGCCCCTGCGGCCAGCGGCCCGAACCTGTTCGTGTATGCGCTGTCGACCCGGCATGCTATTGGCGAAGAGCGGTATCCACGTCGTCACCCGTTGCGCTGGCGCCGGTGGGAAGCCGCTTGCGCGCAATATCCGCACCAAGATCTGGCGCAGGAAGCGTTTCTTGCGGCGGGTGGACCGGAGAAAGACCCGGAACATATGGACCCGGATGGGGACGGCTACGCCTGCTGGTGGGATCCAGCGCCGTTTCGGCAGGCTGCAACCACTGTGAAGGCGCGCGAATAAAGCATGTCGGGCAAGGCTGGGGCCCGGTTTGGTGTTAAAAGACATGCGCCCATACTGTCAGAGCGTAAATGCCAATGAACGCGGCACGCCCGGACGTGATCTGGCATCCATCGCCAAATTATGGGCCGCGCCGCGATGGGCTGCGCCCGCAAATGGTCGTGTTGCATTATACCGCGATGGGATGTGCCAAAGCCGTGCTAGAGCGGCTTTGTGACTCATGCACCGAAGTCTCGGCGCATTATCTGATCGACCGGGACGGCACTTGTTTTCAAATGGTCGCGGAAGAAATGCGCGCTTGGCATGCAGGGGCCGGGGCTTGGGCCGGGCTGTCGGATATAAACTCGCGTTCCATCGGGATCGAACTGGTCAATACCGGCGAAGAGCCCTTTCCCTTGCCACAGATGCGCGCGCTTGAGCGGCTATTGGCAGAGCTGATGGCGCGATGGGATATTGGGCCGGTGGATGTGATTGGCCATTCAGATATGGCCCCCGAGCGCAAGCAAGACCCCGGCCCGCATTTCGACTGGCGCGGTTTGGCGCGGTCGGGGCTGGCGCTCTGGCCGGAAGGGCTGGCAGACTTGGTTGATTTTGACGAAAGCTTAACCCGTATCGGGTATCCGCCCGCACCGGAAATGGATCGTCTTGCAGCGCTTCGGGCGCGGTTTCGCCCGCATGGGTGCGGCGCTGTAACAACGCAAGAGGCAGGGCTGGCCGCCCATGTAGCAGAGACATTTGCGCGTTTGCGCGGCCGCCTTTAGCGCAGGTGACGCAACGCACGCGACAGTTCGTCATGTAGTGAGGCGCGTTCTTCCGGGCTTAGAAACGCACCCAGTTCGACCGCGCGACCGCCACCACTCAATGTCAGGTAATTTTCTACCGGACCGCCCTTTTCCATCATCGACAGGCGCACCCAATATGGATTGGCCTGCCAATGCTGTTCGGGTTTGCGTGGGTTGGTGCGGGTGATCTCTATCACCTCGCGGGTCAGGCGCAATTCCTCGCGCAGGGCGCTACGTTCGCGCCCATTGCGTTGCAGGGCATACCACAGCCCCCATAGCGCCAGACCGGCAAACGGGATTAACCCCCATAGAACCGGCGTTCCCAACACGCCGATCAAAGGCAGCGCCAGTAGCCCGGCGCTTAGCCCGATGATGGCGACGAAGCCTTCGGCTCCCATAGACAGGTGCGGCGACAACACCAACAGGTATTCCGCCCCGTCCGCCTGCGCTACGGCAAAGGCCCCGGGCGGGGTGCCCGAGGCCTTCGGTCTTATCGTCCAGATTGCGGGCAATCCAAAGCTCTCCGCGTTAGAGGTTCTCTGCGGCGTCCGGGATCAGCCCGTCACGCTTGCCCTTACGCTGCTGGTCCCAGTCTTCGGGTTTCGGCAGCTGCTCGAACGTGTGCTCGGGCGGTGGCGAGGGCAGGGTCCATTCCAGCGTGTCCGCATGCTCGTTCCAGTAGTTGTTCTGGGTGATGCGGGCACCATGGCGCAGCGTGTAATACATCACGCCGATGAAGAAGAGGAATGACCCGAAGCTGATGAACGCACCAATCGAGCTGACATAGTTCCACAGCGCAAAGGCTTCCGGGTAGTCGATATACCGGCGTGGCATGCCCTGACGACCCAGGAAGTGCTGCGGGAAGAAGGTCAGGTTTGCGCCGATGAACATTGTCCAGAAATGCAGCTTGCCAGCCCATTCCGGGTATTGCCGCCCCGACATTTTCCCAATCCAGAAGTAGATGCCCGCAAACAGCGCGAAGACAGCGCCCAGTGACATTACGTAATGGAAATGCGCCACGACGTAGTAGGTGTCGTGATAGACGCGGTCGATAGGTGCTTGGCTTAGCACCACGCCGGTCACGCCGCCCACGGTGAACAAGAACAGGAACCCGAACGCCCAAAGCATCGGGGTTTCGAAGCTGACAGAGCCTTTCCACATGGTCGCGATCCAGGAGAAGATCTTGATCCCCGTAGGCACCGCAATCGTCATGGTCGCCAGCATGAAGTAGGTCTGCTGCGACAGCGACATGCCCACGGTATACATGTGGTGCGCCCAGACGATGAAGCCCAGAACACCAATTGCGATCATGGCCCAGACCATCGGCATATAGCCAAAGACCGGCTTGCGCGAGAAGGTCGCAATGACATGGCTGATAATGCCAAAGCCCGGCAGGATGATGATATACACTTCCGGATGGCCAAAGAACCACAGGATGTGCTGATACAGCACCGGATCGCCACCGCCCGACGGGTCGAAGAAGGTGGTGCCGAAGTTACGGTCGGTCAGCAGCATGGTGATGGCACCGGCCAGAACCGGCAGGGCCAGCAGGATCATCCACGCGGTGATGAAGATCGACCACGCGAATAGCGGCACTTTGAACAGGGTCATCCCCGGCGCGCGCATGTTCAGGAACGTGGTGATGATGTTGATCGCGCCCAAGATGGACGAGGCACCCGACACGTGGACCGCGAAGATCGCGAGATCCATCGAGTAGCCTGCTTCATTGGTCGACAGCGGCGGATATAGAACCCAGCCCACGCCAGAGCCAAGCTGGCCATTGCCGCCGGGCGACAGGACCGAGGCCACGGCCAAGGCGGAACCAGCAACGAACAGCCAGTAAGACAGGTTGTTCAGACGCGGGAATGCCATGTCCGGCGCGCCGATCTGCAAGGGCATGAAGTAGTTGCCAAACCCACCGAACAGCGCCGGAATCAGCACGAAGAACATCATCAGGATGCCATGCGCCGTAATCAGCACGTTCCAGATATGCCCGTTCGGGGTGCAATCGCTTTGTGCGGTAAAGCTTGCGCCTTCCATGCACATGTATTGCACGCCCGGTTCCATCAGCTCCATGCGCATGTAGACCGTAAAGGCTACCGCGATGAACCCGACAATGCCGGACGTGAACAGGTAAAGGATACCGATATCCTTGTGATTGGTAGACATGAACCACCGGGTGAAGAACCCGCGAGGGTCCTCGTGCCCATGGTCATGGGTGGCTGCGTCGGCCATTGGCTACTCCAGTTCCCGTTTCCTGCCGCGCTTGGTGGCGGCTGATTGCAGGTGCACTCGGCCAGTGCCGCGCGCCCGATTCCGTTGCGTGCACGCCAAAACGGCATGGCACGGCATACTCTGCTTTTAGAATGTCTGTTTTCATGTGGCAACGCGCGATGTGCCGCATATTCAATTTTTTTGATCTACATCAAGGTGCAGCCGTTACAAATGCATAAGCGCGCCGGTTTGGGCGCGCTTGGTGGTGTTGTGGGGGCTGTCGGGGCGTAGGCTTGAAGTCAGTAAACTTGGATACCGTGGATATAAGCGCCAACATTGTTTGCAGGCCCGGTGCCTTGCAGAACCAGTTCGTTGCTGCCGTTGCCAGAGCCTTCGACAAAATCAAACGAATAGCTTTCCAAGGACGCGCCAGGATCAACACTTCCGACCAATTCGCCGCCGAAGTAGACGTCAACGCCGTTGTTGCCATGTATATCGGCCGCGTTGAAGGTGACACTATGCGTGCCGCTCGGTGTCATGTTGTCCAGCACACGTGCGATGCCCAGGTTTCCGGGGGACGCATCCATATCCAGCATGTTACCGCCGTCCGGGCTGGTGACGCCGCCATAGCCAGATCTTATGATTTCGAAGTTTTGTTGCATACCATCGGCCGTCCAGCCGGCATAAGACCCGACGGCGCGCCACCCCCAACCGGTTGTTGCCAGCCCGTCAATGTCATCAAAGCTTAACGTGGCCAAGGCTGCCCCCGCGACATGTGCATTGGTCAGCGCGGCCTGAATGGACGCTCCCAAAGACCCGGTTCCGCTGCTCACCGCCGCGGCGGAAGCAATCCCAAGGCCGACCACGGCCGCAGTCATAACGGTCCAGTCCACTGTGACGGCGCCACATTCTGATTTTGAAAATTCCAATAATCTGTTCATTGGCTGGTTTCCTAGCGATCGGATTATGTATCTTGCACGCAGAAGATGATGAATATTGGTCAAGAATGTGGTGATTATGGGTTCATCTGTATCGGATGTCTGGGCATACAGCGTCTCGGTTGGTTACATCTGGTCGGGGTGCAAGGTCTTGAGCACGCAACCTGCGCGCGAGGGTCTGATTACGGCAATTGCCGCCCAGATAGACGAGCGCCCCGCAGGGTCCGTAAAGGACCTGGCATCAAACATGCCTCATGCGGCTTGCCTAAAGCATTGGTTGCTTGATGGCGAGCATAGGCCCACAGGCAAGCAGCCCTGAACGCACTCAACCGTTTTTAACACATGTTTCGGGCGCAAGGGCGAAGGTGCCCGCAAAGCTGCGCCGGAGCGCGGCGTCAAGATCATCCATCGTCACTGGCAAGCCCAGATCCACAAGGCTGGTCACGCCATGGCCCCGTATGCCGCAAGGAACGATCCCGTCAAAATGCGACAGGTCCGGTTCGACATTGATCGAAATGCCGTGAAAGCTGACCCAGCGCCGCAGCCGAATGCCGATCGCGGCGATCTTGTCCTCGCGCGCGCTGCCGTTGGGCAGGGAGGGCTTCTCGGGTCGCTCTATCCAGACACCGACGCGACCGGGGCGGATATGCCCGGTCAGGCCGAATTCGGCCAGTGTGGCAATGACCCAGGCTTCCAGATCACGCACGAAGCAGCGCACATCGCGCCCGCGCTTGCCCACATCCAGCATCACATATACCACGCGTTGACCGGGGCCGTGATAGGTGTATTGCCCGCCGCGCTTGGACGGGTAGACCGGGAAACGGTCGGGCTGGGTCAGGTCTTGGGGGCGGGCCGAGGTGCCAGCGGTGTAAAGGGGCGGGTGTTCGACAAGCCAGATGCACTCCTCTGCCGCGCCGCGCGCGATGGCTTCGGCGCGCGCCTCCATGAAAGCGCAGGCTTCGGCATAATCGGTCAGCCCGTCCGACGTGATCCAGTCCACCATTGCGCTACCGGGGCAGAAGCCCCGCCTCCTTCACCTTGGGCAGATTGGCGCGGCTGACCGGGATTTCCGCGCCAGAGCTCAGCGTCAGGATGGCCCGGTCACCATCTCGCCGGGCGGCGCGCACCGCGTTGAACGCCACCCAATGCGAGCGATGCACCTGCGCCCCCGGCACATTGCCGGTCTCTTTCATGGCATCGGATAAGCGCATGAGCACCATGTCTGTCCCTTTCGCGGTATGCACCCGCACATAATGGTCCTCTACCGACAGGGCCAGAAGCGCCCCGCGTTTTTCCAGCGGCACGCGCTGCAAAATCGTGGGTGGCGTTGGCTGTGCGGGGGCAACGCCCGTTTGCTGGCGGATGATATAGGCGATGGCCAGTGTCACCACCATGCCAACCCCTGCCACGTTCAGAATGAACCCCGGCAGCACACCCGGATCGGGCACAAAGCCCAGCGCGACTGCATTCACCACCAAGACAACACCAGCGACCGCCAAACCAGCCGCCACCCCCGCCACTCCCATACGCAGCGCAAACGGCCAAGACGGCAGCAAGGCGCGCAGCATCGTCACTGTCAGGCTGCCCGTGCCATAGGTCGCCGGCACGATCAGCGCCCAATAGCCAAGCCGTGGCAGGGGGCGCAGCAGGTCAGATGTGCCATAGGGGCCGACCAGAGCCAGAATCAGGGCGACCGCCCCCATCGCCACCAGCGTGGCCGGGTGGCGGATATGGTCGCGCCATTCACGAAGCGCGGATTGCGGGCCTGCGTCACTCACGTAGCGATCCTTGCGGTTGCCGAATGCGGGCTGTCTTGGGGGGCACCGGTTTGGCAGGTCATAGCCCAGCGAAACCCAAACGCCAATTCCCAACACATTACGACGGAGATCCAAATGACCTTGGCCCCCATTTTGAACGCCGCGCCTATCATCCAGATTCATGTTGCCGCCGCTGTCATCGGCATCCTGATTGGCCCGCTGGCGCTGTATTGGCGGCAGGGCACACGGCTGCATAAGACTGCGGGGTATATCTGGGTCAGCACCATGGCCGTCCTTGCGCTGTCATCTTTCGGGATTCACAGTTTCGCGGTGATCGGGCCTTTCAGCCCGTTGCACGGGCTTGCGCTATTCACCCTGTGGTCGCTTTACGAAGGTGTCCGTCGCGCGCGGGCTGGGGAAATCGCGATCCATCGGCGTGTGTTCCGCAGTCTTTACTGGTTGGGCGTCATGGTCGCAGGCCTGTTCAACTTTCTGCCCGGCCGCGTCATTAACCGCACAGTAATACCAGAGACGCCAGAGTTGGGGTATGTCCTGATTGCGTTTGGGTTGGGCATTGCCATGTTCCTTGTGTTGCGCCCATGGCTGCAAGCCTTTTGGCGGCGCTACGCGTTGCGGACGCAATAACGCTCACATGCGCTGAACTTTTCGTTACCTGCCCCATGCAACCTAGGGTATCCTTCAAGAATCAATTGCGGGAGAATCCATATGATCGGAAAATTCAGTTTGGCGGCGGTCCTGTCGCTCAGCGTGGCCGCTTTCCCGATAGAGCAGGCGCGCGCGCAGGACGGGCTTGTCGGCGGCATTATTGGCGGCATCATTGGCGGTGCCATAGCGAACGGACAACGCTCATCGCAGCCGCGCACGCAACGGGTGGTGCGCTCTGCGCCTGCGGTCAGTTCAGCGCAGCGCGAGCAGAACCGTTCAGTGCAGACCGCGCTGAACCATTTTGGCTGGAATGTCGGCGGTGCGGATGGCGTTCTGGGCCGTAAATCGCGCGAAGGAATTACCCAGTATCAGGTGTTCAGCGGCTTTGCAGGCACTGGCACGCTGACGGATTTCGAGCGCAATATTCTTGTGACGGCACATCAGCGCGCGATCATGGGCGGGCCGCAAGTGGCGCAGACCGTCTCGACCCATCCGCAAGGCATGCGCGGGTTGATCCTTGTGGTCCGCGACGAGTTCTCTGGCCGCAGCCCGGCGCGCAGCGCGGGTAATTATGGCCTGCCTGCTCTGGTCGCCTCGGCGGTGGATGAAATCGCGGCGTCGTCAGACCCGAATGCCGAACAATTGGTGCAACGCGCGGGCTTCATACAACTGGCCGATATGAATGGCGACGGGCGGACGGATTATATCCTTGATACCTCTGTAACCGGCTCCGCCTTCTGGTGCTCTGCGCAGGCCTGCACGGTGCAAGCCTTCCTGTCCACACCCGACGGCTATGTGCGCAACGACTTTCAGGCGTTCAACGTGACCCCGGCCATGTTCTTTTGTACGCGCGGCACCTGCGAACTGGACAAATCCGAGGCGCCGGTCAGCGTTGCGGCCCCCGGCGCATCTGTGCCACAATCTTCGCCCACGACCGAAGTGGCCTTGTCGGTCCCTTCGGCGCAACCCGCAGCGCGCAACCCTGGGGCCACGGCCAGCGCACCTGCCGCACCCGCCATCCCGAATTTTTTTGGCGGTGGTCAGGCTACGCGGTCGCTTGCGTCGCATTGCAACAAGGTCAATCTGCTGACCAACGCCAATGGTGGGTTCACCACATTGGACACCATGAATGACCGTGCCATTGTCATCGCGGAACAATTCTGCCTAGCGCGCACCTATGCCATGGCTGATGGCGAGACGCTGATCGCCAAGGTGCAGGGCGCGACCCCGGACCAGATCGCGGCGCAATGCGCGGGCTTTGCGCCCAGCCTTCAGCCGCATGTCAGCGCGTTGTCGGTCAAGCCGCGTGACGAGGTGATGCGCGATGTCGGGAGTTTCATTTTGCAAACCGGCATGAACCCCGAACAGCTTGGCGCAACCGCCCGGATTTGTCTGGCCGTTGGCTACAAGCAGGACGACATGGTGCTGGCGATCGGGTCCGGTTTGTTGCTGGTGGCGATGGGCGAGCGCGCCTATGGCGAGTTGATGGGGCACCATCTGACAGAAGGCTTCGGCGCGTCGCAGCGCGATGATCTGTCGCTGGCATGGTATGAACACGGGCTGGACCCCGCGAAAACCGCCGTATTCGCGCCCATGCAGCCCGAACGCGACGAGTTGCTGCGCGCAGCGGTCTTTGACGAAGGCATCGCCGACGGCACGGAAAAGGCCACTGTGACCTTGCCCGTGTTCAGCCTGCAATAAGGCATTGCGCTTCAACGTGCGATCCGAAGAATGACATCAGGCGCGCCCCGGTCCGGGGCGCGCTTTTTGCCAGGTTGCCTTGCCCAAGGCACCTTTTTGCTCTTTTCAACGCGCGATGAAATGAGTATCAGGCCCGCATACCAACCACGTGCGGTCGTGGCGGAATTGGTAGACGCGCAGCGTTGAGGTCGCTGTGGGGTAACTCCCGTGGAAGTTCGAGTCTTCTCGACCGCACCATTTTTTCTGACATACAGTCCTTCAATGGTCCTGCACATGCAGCGATCAGCCGTGGCGTTGGTCTGTTCCCCGTGCATTCTGCATGAAAAAAGGCGCGTCGTCTGACGCGCCTTTGTGTTTGTGTCGCTGACCTTGCGTTACTGCGGTGACAACCCGCGCATCCGCTCGCCCCGGCGGCGCAACAGTTCCACCACCGTCAGAAGCGCGACAGAGATCAACACAAGGATCGTTGCCACCGCAAGGATCGTCGGGCTGATATCCTCGCGAATACCTGACCACATCTCGCGCGGGATGGTGCGCTGTTCCACGCCTGCCACGAACAGCACCACGACGATCTCATCGAAGGATGTGATGAAGGCGAAGAGCGCGCCCGAAATCACACCGGGCAGAATAAGCGGCATGGTGATTTTGAAGAAGTTGGTGGTAGGCGAGGCGCCCAGATTGGCCGCTGCGCGAGTCAGCGACTGGTCAAAGCCCACAAGCGTAGCGGTCACTGTGATGACCACGAACGGGGTGCCCAAAGCCGCATGCGCAAGCACTACGCCGAAAAAGGTCTGCGCGATGTTGATTTGCGAGAAGAAGAAGAACATCCCCGCAGCCGAGATGATGAGCGGAACAATCATGGGTGAAATCAGGATGCCCATGATTAACCCCTTGGCGGGCATTTCGGCGCGCGACAGGCCCAATGCAGCCAAAGTGCCCAGCGTGGTCGACAAGATTGTCGCCGCGATCCCGATGACAAAGGAATTGCGGATAGACCGCATCCAACTGTCCGAGCCAAGGAAGTCCTGATACCAGCGCAGGCTGTAGCCTTCGGGGTTCAAGGTCAGCATTTCACGGGTGAAAGTGAAATAGGGCTGCGCGTTAAAGCTGAGCGGGATCATGATGAGGATCGGCGCCAGCAGGAAGAAAAAGATCGCAAAGCAGATTACGCGGAAGGCGTAATGCCAGACCTTGTCCTTGGCGGTATAATAGGCCGGAAGTGACATGCGCGCCCCCTTATCCGAATTTCAGGCTGTCGGTGCCGACAAGCTTGTTGAACAGCCAATACAGCAGCAGCACACTGACCAGGAGCATAGACCCAAGCGCCGCAGCCAGACCCCAGTTGAGCGAGGATTGGATATGCCGCGCGATCTCATTCGAGATCATCCGGCCATCCTGACCGCCGACCAGCGCAGGCGTGATGTAATAGCCGATCGAGATGATGAAAACGAGCACCCCACCGGCAGCAATGCCCGGCAGCGTTTGCGGGAAATAGACCCTGCGGAACGCAGTCCAAGGCGTTGCGCCAAGGCTTTTGGCCGCGCGTGTGTAGCTGGGCGGGATGGTTTTCATCACCGAATAGAGCGGCAACACCATGAAGGGCAGCAGGATATGGGTCATCGCAATGATCGTGCCAGTCTGGTTGTAGATCATACTGAGCCGGTTCTCATCATCGAGTATCCCCAGCCCCACCAATGTATCATTTATCACCCCCTGACCTTGCAGAAGGACGATCCATGCAGATGTGCGCACCAGGAGCGATGTCCAGAACGGCAGCAGCACCGCGATCATCAACAGGTTGGCCTTACTCATCGGCAGGCTGGACAGGTAATAGGCGATAGGGAAACCCAAGGCGAAGGTCATGAAGGTGATGACCAAACTCATCGCAAAGGTCCGGCCAAACAGCGCGACATAGATACGCCGGTTTTCATCGGTGCGCACGATTTCGTTGTTTTCGTTGTATTCAGCATCAACCGCGGCAAGGTAATAGGACGCGGTCAGTGGACGGCCTTCGCGTTCTATGATGCGCCAGATTTCGGTGTCGCGCCAAAGCCGGTGCGCATCCATGAAGGCTTCTTTATAGGGCGCCTCGAACTCATCCACATTACGCGATGTGCGCGAAATCGCACCGCGCGCGGCGGACACCTCGTAGTTCAAACGCACGGCGAGCGGACCGATTTTCTGCTCAAGCCGTGGCAAGTCTTGATCTGCCATCATGTCTTCGTAAAGCGCGCGATAGACGTCTTCACTGGGCAGTTCTTCGCCATTCCAGTCTTGAAGCGCCTCCAGCGTGCGGGGCAGAGCTTCGACAACGGCCGGGTTGTCGACCGAGCGCCACATCATCTGCACGATGGGGAAGGCAAAAAAGATCACGATGAAGGCCAGCAGCGGCGCAACCAGGCCAAAGGCGGTCAACTTGCGGCGGCGGTTTGCACGCTCCAGCGCGGCGCGCAGGGGGCGCCCATCAGATGTCAGCAAGCGACCCTTGCTGTCCGTTTCATTTCCGATTGCGACGTCATTGCCGGATGCGTCAGACATTGCCATGGCTTCATCCTTCGGGGAATTCTTTGGGGTGCCGAACGGCAAGAGGGGCGCGCGGATCGTCCGCGCGCCCCTGTTGGTGCCTCAGATTACTGAAGCATCCAGTTAGCGAAACGCTCGCGCAACTCGTCGCCATAGTCGGCCCAGAAGTCGTTATCCAGAACGATGGGTGCGAAGTAGTTGTCGGGCGCACTTGGCATATGCGGCGCCATGGCAATGCCCAGATCGGCGTGCTCACCAACCAATGGTGCCGAGGATGCGCGTGCCGGGCCATAGCTGATGAACTTGGCCTGATCCGCCAGACGCTGCGTGTCGGTGGCGAAATACAGGTAGTCCATCACGGCGTCGACATTGTCGCCTTGCGCAGGAACAACCCAGCCGTCCCATTCCACGATCTGGCCGTCCCAGATGATCGCGGCGTCCATGCCTTCAACTTCGATCGCGTCGAACATACGGCCATTATAGCCGGTTGCAAACGCGACCTCGCCATCTGCCAGAAGCTGGGGTGCTTGTGCGCCTTCAGTCCAGAAGATGATCTCGTCCTTGATGGTATCCAGCTTGGCGAAGGCACGGTCTACGCCTTCCGGGGTCGCCAGCACGTCGTAGATTTCGTCGAGCGCTACGCCATCGGCATAAAGTGCCCATTCCAGGTTCGTGCCGGGACGGTCTTGCAGCGCACGCTTGCCGGGGAAGTTTTCCAGATCGAACAGGTCCGCGATCGAGTCTGGCTGTTCGCCTTCGAACGCGCCGGGACGTGCGGCCAGAATGGTCGAATACAGGATCTGCGGGATGAAGCAGTCACCGAGCGAGCCGGGCAGGAAGTCTGCGCTTGCGGGCGTGCCATCGGGGGCAGGGGCCAGCATGGCATCATGGTCGATTTCCATGATGATGCCTTCGTCACAGGCGAGCTGTGCATCCGACGGCAGCATGTCGACCAAATCCCACGTTACGTTGCCTGCCTGACTTTGCGCGCGCAGACCGGCCAGAGCGTTTGCCGAACCATCGTCGTTAATGATGGTCACATTGGGATTCGCGGCCATGTAGGGCTCGTGATAGGCGCGTTGCTGGCTGGCAGTGTAAGCGCCGCCCCACGACACTACGGTCAGCGAGACCGGGTCTTGGGCCGCTGCACTCAGGGCCATCATGCTTGCCGCCGAACTTAGCGCGATTAACTTGAACTTGTTAGTCATTCGTAACCTCCTAGGTTTTTACGATACCGGTCTTTGCCGGTTCGTCTGCTTGCGTACCCGTCCTTCGGGCATGCAATTCTTGGCCGCGCTGGCGTCAACCGAAGTCGAGCGCGCGGCAATCTGTCGGCATCCAGCCGATTTCGATCATGTCGCCCGGCTTGTGACGCACCTGATCGGGTGCGTTGCGGGTTTTCATGATGAAATTCTCGTTTCCGGCGACTTTCAGTCGCGTGCGGAACACATCACCCATGTAGATGAATTCCAGCACCTTGGCCTTGATCGTGTGCGCGTCACCTGCCAACCGGTCCTTGTTGGCTTCGACCCGTTCGGGGCGGATGGAAACGCGCGTGCGTTCGCCAACCTTCGACACGTTTACCGGCTTGGCGTCGATCAATTCGCCGCCATCCAGTTCTACGACGCAATGTTCGCCCTTAATCTCTTTTACAACACCATCCAATGTGTTGTTCTCACCGATAAACTGCGCCACGAAGCTGTTTTTCGGAGCTTCATACAACACATCAGGCGGATCAAGCTGCTGGATGCGCCCGTCATCGAACACGGCCACGTTGTCGGACATGGTGAGCGCTTCGGTCTGGTCATGGGTCACATACACGGTTGTAATGCCCAGATCATGTGCAAGGCGTGTGATCTCGAACTGCATGTGTTCGCGCAGCTGTTTATCCAGCGCGCCAAGCGGTTCGTCCATCAAGACCAGTTCAGGTTCGAACACAAGCGCGCGGGCCAATGCGATACGCTGCTGCTGACCACCGGAAAGCTGCGCGGGGCGCCGGTTGATGAAATCGCCCATCTGCACCATGTCCAGCGCGCGCCTGATCTTGGCTTCGCGATCCGACTTGCCCATGCCGCGCACTTCCAGCGGGAAAGACAGGTTTTCGCCCACCGACATATGCGGGAACAGCGCATAATTCTGGAACACCATGCCGATGCCACGCTTATGCGGCGGCACCGAGTTGATTGGCTTGCCGTCCAACAGAATCTCGCCGTTGGTGGCGGTCTCGAACCCGGCCAACATCATCAGGCAGGTTGTCTTGCCAGAGCCGGATGGCCCAAGCATTGTAAGGAATTCTCCCTTTCCGACTGAAAGGTTCAAATCTTTGACGACAAGTGTTTCGCCATCGTAACTCTTTTGAACTTTGTCGAATACGACGAAGCCATCCTGCGATGCAGATGCGCTCACGCTTATCTCCCTGTGTGGACCGGCGGTACTCCGCTCTCTTCCTGCCCTTGAGTAAAACGAACCGAGTTTGGCTTTGCAACCGATAACTTGAATTTGGTGACTGGAGCCCCGTTTTCGGGCTGATGTTCTGAATGTTATGTGCAGTTGGGCCAAAACGACTGCGAAAAACGACGGTTTTGACAAAAAAGCGTCACCCAAGCAGTTCATGTTTTTGAGGTCATGCAACGCGCGCGGACAAGAATTGCGCCAATCGTCTGCAAGGTGCGCCCGGTCGGTCAAGCCGCCGGGCGCTCTTTGGAACCCGGTTTACAACCCTTTGGCGCGGTAGCTATCTGCAACCCGCGTGATCGACACGATGAAGGCTGCCGTGCGCAGGTCGATGACATCGTCGCGGCGATGCCATTCTTCGGAAATCGCCTGATAGGCGGTGCGCATCGTGTCATCCAAACCCGAACGCACCAGTTGCAATTCATCGGCACCTTGCAGGTATTTCTTCTTGAAATCGGGTGCCAGTTCCCATCCAAGCTCTTTGTCGGCAGAGAGGCGTTCCAACTCGCGCACCAGTGCCATTGCATGGGCTTCCTCGTTGCGGCGTTGCATGCGCCCGAAGCGAATATGCGACAGGTTCTTGACCCATTCGAAATAGGAAACCGTGACCCCGCCCGCATTGGCATAGAGGTCGGGAATGATGACGATACCCTTGTCGCGCAATATCTGATCGGCGCCTGCGGTAATCGGACCGTTTGCGGCTTCGATAATCAACGGCGCGCGGATGCGGTCGGCATTTCCCAGATTGATGACGCCTTCCAAAGCCGCCGGGATCAGGATGTCGCAGTCTTCTTCCAGAACTGTGGCGCCCGTCTCTATGAAGGTCGCTGACGGAAACCCTTTGATGCCGCCATACTGCCTGATCCACTCGCGGACCGCGTCCGGGTCCAGCCCGCCGTGGTTCAGGATCGCACCGTCGCGTTCTATGATTGCCGTGATGATTGCGTCATCTTCTTCACGCAGGAACTTGGCGGCATGGTAGCCCACATTGCCCAGACCCTGCACGATCACCCGCTTGCCTGAAAGGCTGCCGGTCAGACCCGCTTTCGCCATGTCGTCGGGGTGACGGAAGAACTCTTGCAGAGCATATTGCACGCCGCGCCCCGTCGCTTCCACCCGGCCCTTGATGCCGCCGGAATTGAGCGGTTTGCCGGTCACACAGGCGCGCGCGTTGATGTCGGTGGTGTTCATGCGCGCGTATTGGTCTGCGATCCAGGCCATTTCGCGTTCGCCCGTGCCCATATCCGGGGCGGGAACATTCTGCGCTGGATGAATCAGGTCGCGCTTGGCCAGTTCATAGGCGAAACGGCGGGTGATCTGTTCCAGCTCGTGTTCTTCATATTTGCGCGGATCGATGCACAAACCACCCTTTGACCCGCCAAAAGGGGTTTCGACCAAGGCGCATTTATAGGTCATCAGTGCTGCCAGCGCCTCGACCTCGTTCTGGTCCACCTCTGGCGCGTAGCGGATGCCGCCTTTTACCGGTTCCATATGTTCGGAATGCACCGCGCGGTAGCCCACGAAGGTTTCAATTTTGCCCCGCAACCGCACCCCGAACCGCACCGTGTAGGTCGAGTTGCAGATCTGAATCTTGTCTGCCAGCCCCGGCGGCAGGTCAAGATATCCGACCGCGTGGCGGAACATGATATCCACATTCTCGCGAAAGCCCGGTTCTGTCGTGGCGCGCATAAAATCCTCCCATTGCAGACGCTGAAGCTGCGTCAATTTGCTATCTTGATTCGGACAGTAACAGGTTAACGGCATCGCGAAACCCTGCTGCACAGGTGTTTTGGGAGACTGGCCCGCAGGGCGGAAAGTTCAGTCCGTTTCCCTAAAAATAGGCTAAATTGCGGTGAAATCGCACTGGAATTCGCCCTGGAAAAGCCACGGAGCAGAGGCGATTACATGTGGAGTGTGATACTTTGCGCCTAGCTCAGCTTGCCTATGGCGGTTGTAAACTAGGTGTGTTTTATGAGTTCCGTGGCAGGTTCTGTCGGGTCACTTCGCAAGCTATGTAAGCAGGTGATATCGGGTTTCGCACGGTCACAGGATGGGGCAGTCCTTGTTTTTGGCCTTATCATCTTTGTGCTTATTCTGATGGTCAGTGGCCTCGCCTTTGACGACATGCGCTATGAGCATGAGCGCGTGCGACTGCAAGGCACGTAGGATCGTGCCGCGTTGGCGACCGGGTCGACGATGAACTCCAACATGACCATGAGCCCCGCTGAATTGGCGCAGGCCTGTTTCGATGCCGAACGGCTAAGCGCGCATGTTGAGGGGCGGATCACGGTTGGCGGCAATCAGATAACCGGACGCAGCGTATCCGTCGCGCCTGCGGGCAGAATGGATACGATGGGAGGTGTTGACAGCTTAGACATGGTCGCCCGGCCCGTGCAATCGAAGCGCTGGACAATCTAACGCCAGAGGTCGCGATGGTGCTTGATGTTTCAACCTCCATGGAAGATTCGGGCATGATGCCGACGCTGCGGACTGCAGCAGAGCAATTCTCGTTCGAAGCCATCGCGACCCATATCCGCAACACATCGTTGCGCTTGGTCGAATAACTGGTGCTTGAAACTGCGTCTTATTCGCACGCGTTCAGCCACATTATTGTCTTTTAATCGCCATGTTTGCGCGCCTCATCGCCGCAAAAAAGCCATTTGCCAGGCGCAGTAAGGCCACATGGAAGCTGCTAGCCGCCTTACTCCGTTCTGCCGACGGGGGGGCACATGAAAGGGGTTGGTAATGAGACAGTATATAAGGCCAAAATGGCCTATGCGCGCTGCGTTTGCGCGGGCCGCACATACCTATTCGCGCGCCGAGGATGGCGCAGTTCTTGTCTTTGGTCTGATCATTTTCGTCTTGATGCTAATGGTCAGCGGCCTTGCCGTGGATGTGATGCGCTATGAGAATGAACGCGTGCGTTTGCAGGGCACATCGGATCGGGCGGTGCTGGCCGCGTCGTCGCTGAAAAACAGCAATGTCACGATGACTCCGACCGAGTTGGCGCAAGCCTATTTCGATGCCGAAGGGTTGGGGCAGTTTGCAAGTGGAAACATCACTGTGTCCGGAACGCCCGAAGCCGGGCAAACGGTGCGTGTAACGCCCTCGGCGCGGATGGAAACGATGTTCCTGCGTATGTCGGCGGTGGACCATCTTGACATGTCCGCACCTGCGGCCGCGGTTGAAGGGATCGGCGCTGCGTCCAAGATAGAGATCGTGATGGTGCTGGACGCGTCAGGCTCCATGGGCAGCACCACGTCTACCGGTCGCACGCGACTGGATGAAATGAAGCTTGCCGCAAAATCCTTTGCGTCTGAGATATTCCTGAATAATGACCCTGAAAACGTGTCCTTGTCGCTTGTGACCTACGATTCCTGGGTGCTGCCCGCGCCCGGCATGATTAATCATTTGCTGAACGTCGACGGCACGGGGGCTTGCCTGGAATTCGACGACTGGGCCGATCTACGTCAGGGCAACGGCCCGCCGTCGCATAGCAACGCCGGTGGCAACGGCAACGGCAACGGCAATGGCAACGGATGGGGTGCCGGTGGCACGCCCCCGCCATTCCGGAATGGTGGCTCACCCGGCAACGGCAATGGCAATGGTCCGCCTTGGGCCTCTGTTGGGCAAAACAGCACCAATGCGCCCGCGACGCGTCGGCACTGCTCGACCAATGCGACCTATGAAGTCAAGCCGATGATTAATGATCTGACCACGTTCGAGTCCCACATCGACGCTATCACCACGCGGGGCACAACGTCGATCGATTTGGGCGCACGCTTTGGTGCGATGTTGCTGGACCCGGACATGCGTGATTACGTCACCTCGCTGGTCAATGCCGGAACCCTGCCGGAAAGCATGCGCGGGCGTCCCTTTGACTGGGATGAAGAGGGGGTCAACCGCGTGATGGTGCTGCTGACCGACGGGCAGAACTGTTGCGGCAGCCGGTTCAGCCGGAACGTGCAGGATGACAACACGCTTGCGGTCTGCGAAGGGATGCGCGCCAATGACGTGACGGTTTACACCGTCTCGTTCGAGGCACCGCAAGGCGCGATCGACCTGTTATCTGCTTGCGCCTCTTCGCCCAACCACTTCTTCAACACCGGTGGGGATGCTTTGGTGGCCGCCTTCGATGCGATTGCCACGAATGTGCAGGTCCAGTCGCTGCGACTGACCGAGTAGAGACGGATCATCCGGCGCGGTGTCCTGTGGGGTGCCGCGCCGCCAAATGTGGCGCATGACCCGCCAACGCGACACGGTCCTTGCCAAAATTTGCCGCAATCATCTGTAATTCTGGTCCATGCGCTCGGATTTCCGCGTGTGTGGAATAGATGGGTAAGACTATGAAGTTTAAAATCAATTCGTTCCGGGCTTGGGCAAAAAGACAAGACGGTGCCGTTACGGTTGAATTTGTCGTGATCGTGCCCTTTCTGTTAAGCCTGTTCTTCGCTTCGGTCGATGTTGGCGTTTCCATGTTGCGCCAAGTCATGCTGGACCGCGCCACTGACCTTGCCGTGCGCGAGGTGCGGCTTGGGCGTGTGCCGAATGACGGATCGGTGACGATGGCGCAGCTCATCTGCGAACGCACCATGCTGCTGCCGGATTGTATTAACAATATCGCGGTGGAAATGCAGCCCATCGACACCAGCACCTTCGCCGGGCTGACGCCCACGGTGCAATGTGTGAACCGCGAATTGAACCTGACGCCCTCTGTTGCGTTCAGTGTCGGCTCTGGCGGTAGCGCGCAGGAATTGATGCTGATCCGCACCTGTGTCGCCGCCGAGCCATTCATTCGGTTGACGGGCTTTTTCACCGCAATGCCGATCAATGAAGATGGTGAGTATGTCGTCGTTTCACGGGGAGTTTTCGTCAATGAACCTGCTTGAGAGAGGCTTGCGCTCTATACGTGAATTCACGGCGGACTCGCGCGCCGCTGTCACCGTCGAACTGGTGCTGGTGGTGCCGCTGCTGATCTGGGCGTTTTTCGCAACCATGATCTTCAACGATGCCTATCGCGCCCGCACACAGGCACAGGCCGCAGCACTGCATATTGCCGATGCAATTTCGCGCACAACCACGATTGTTGACGATGCCTATCTGGAAGGAATGAATGATGTTTATGACTTCCTTATCGCGGATAGTCAGACATCGCGCTTGCGCATCACATCTGTTGTCTGGGACCGGGACACCGACCAACCGCTGGTCCTGTGGTCCTATGGCACGCGCGGCATGAATGCTTTGCCCGATAACACGTTTCAACTGATGTCAGCCGGCGACATGGGCACCCTTCGGGAACTGATGGATGGCGAGGACGGCACCGATCTTGTCGCGGGCTTTACGCAGATGCCCAATAACGACCTGCATAATCGCATCCCTCCGGTCATGCCGGGCGAAGCCCTGATCTTGGTGGAAAGTTTCACGATGTGGGAAACACCGTTGCGTGGCGTGTTTCTTGGCTTCGACATTCTGGAAAACACCCGTCTTAGCCCGATTGCGGTCGTTCGCCCGCGCTTTTCGCCCTTCATCAACTATGAAGGCGCGATGGATGCGGCGCCCCCCGATGCAGATGAATTTGACGGCACGCCGCCCGAGCCTGTTGCAGACCCGGATGCCGATCCGGTTGACCCGGATGACCCCGCTGATCCCGTTGATGTGGTTGCGACCGATTTTTCCAGCGGTGTGAATCCCGGTTGGTCCAGCACGCAGACGACGCAAGCGGTCAATAACGGCTCTGGCAGTTCAGCCCTGGGAACCTATCTTGGGCCTTTCGGGAATGAAACCCGCCACGCGCCGCTGACATTTACCAACACCTTCAGCCAGGAAATGACAGAGGCGACATACGAATTCGGCCTTGTGCTTTTTGGGTCTTGGGACGGTTATCACCCTGATTGGACCCATCCTGAAGGTGAGGCCATGATCCTGAGCGTGAATGACGAAGTGTTCGCCTTCGAGGTGTTCGCGCACCGGCCATGGGGTCTTCATCAGCGTGACCGCAGTCACGACCTGCATACCTCTCAGGTTCGTGTGCGCACGCGCTTATACCTTGAAAACGATAGTATCGACTTTGACGGAAATGGGTGGGCTGACCAAGTCTGGCGGCTGACTGTCCAAGTCTTTGCCCCGACGCCAACGGTTACCATCGGGTTTGCGGCAAACACGGCAGAGGTGGTTTCCGACGAGGGCTTTGGGATTTCCTACATGAGGCTTGCCGCGACCCCCGGCCAACCAACGCCGCCGCGTTGGTTGGCGGACGCCAGCACGCGCATTGGCGTGGACAATCTGACCGGTTTTGGTGTGCAAGCTGGGTGCTTCGAGCCCAACGATCCGGCACAGCGTCTGATGCTGGGGAATAGCGACCTGTGGGGTGGGCCGATCCGGATGACACGCAATGTCGGTGGCAATACGTCGCTGAGGGACTGCCGCAGCGACGGCCTTGGCTTTTTCAATGCGTCGCCGCTTATGGTGCTGAAGTATGATAATGATACCGGCAACTGGGATAATAATCGCTTACGGATTCGCACAGATGATGGGGCCAATGGCTTTGATTGTGATGCGACCCTTCTGATACGCGATCCCAATGACCAGTGGCAGTTTGTGGATGACCTTGCAGGGTTTGGCTGGAATGCCGGGCTGGAACTGGCACATGCTCAAAGCGGAAATTACACGATTTGGGCGGGCAGGTTCGGTCAGGGCACTTGCGAAACTCAAATCGTGTTCGAGCATTACTGACGCAAGGCCAGATGACGTAAAGGCGGGGCGTAGGGCAAGATCGCCTTGCGCCTCGGATCATTCCGGGGCTAGGGTGTTGGTGTCTCGGAATTGGTAACTGACATGCGCCGTGCAACCTTGATTTTATGCCTTTGCGCTGGGCTTGCCGCCTGTGTGACCAGCCCTGACTTGCCGCCCGCAGAGCGGCAGGCACAGGGCAACGCGCCGCGCCTTGTGCCGATTTCGGGATTGCTTGACCAAGCCGCGCGCCCGGATGATGTTTTGCCGGTTAGCCTTGCCGCGGCACCACAAGCGCGCGCTGCGGCGCTGCGCGCGCGCGCGTCCAGCTTGCGCGGCCCTGTCATTGCACCGTCAGAACGGGCGCGGCTTTTGTCATCTGGACTGCGCCTGCGCTAGCTCTCGATCCGGGCCAACGCCTGCGCTTCCTGCGGGCGCAGATCGCTGCGATTTATCTGGGCCGTATGGATTGAAAACACCACGGTGCGGCTGACTGGCAAACGCAGCAGACATTGCCGTTCCGAGCGGATGAAATCCCCACCATCGCGCTTGTCCTTTGGGGCGAATTCGGGCCTTGGCTGATACAGCGCGGGGTTCGTGTAGCGCAACAGGTTGGCACGCCAAAGCGGCTGCTCTGGGCGGATGGCATCGAACATGCGTTGCACCCGCGCGCCCATCTGGGTGTCATAGCTGGCCACCGGCATATGGATGCGCAGCAAGGGTTTGCCCAGTTTCTCCGACAAGGTCCAGCTAGACGGAAAGCACAGCACCGCGCCGGTCAATATGTGTTCGACTGCCCCTTCTGGCTTTTGCAAGATGCAGAAATCCTCTTGCAACAAAAGGCCGAGTGTTCGCAGCGGCTGATCGCGGTCCAACGCGACAGCACGGCCATCGGGACAGGTGGCGTGGCCCTGTGTCATGGTAAAGCCAAGCGCAGGCAGATCGTGCAACACCGCGTCCAGCAATTCGGCAGCGGCCGCTTGGGCCTGTGGCAGGCAGGCCAGCACATCGGCGGGGCGCTCTGTCAGCAGCCGCGCGCGCTCTGCCATTTGCGCCGCGTAGCTGTCTGAAATCAGCAGCCAGTCGGCGCGCGCCAGCGGCATCACACCGGGCAGGCGGCGGCGGGTGAAGTCCACCCATGGGGCAAAGGGCAGGCGGGCATTCAGGATCATGCCATCTCGCTACCGCGCCGCGCGCGACAGTGCCACAGCATTTTCTTGCGCGGGCGCGGTTTTCGCGGCAGCATGGCCGCTATGGATGCACCCGATTACACACTTGGCATTGAAGAAGAATACCTTCTGGTCAATGCTGAAACCTGCGCGCTTGTCGATGTGCCGGACGCGCTGATGCACGATTGCAGCCGTGCGCTGGGGGACCAGGTCTCGCCCGAATTTCTGGCGTGCCAGATCGAAGTGGGCACCGGCGTTTGCGCCAATATCGCCGAAGCACGCGCGGATCTTGGCCATTTGCGCCGCACGATTGCGGCCTGTGCGGCGGAGTATGGCATGGCCCCGCTGGCGGTGTCGTGCCACCCGTTTGCCGATTGGCAATCGCGCAAACACACCGAAAAGCCTCGCTATAACGACCTTGCGCGCGATCTGGGCGGGGTGGTGCGGCGCATGCTGATCTGCGGCACACATGTGCATGTCGGCCTGCCCGATGATGACCTGCGCATGGATATCATGCGCCAGTTCAGCTATTTCTTGCCGCATCTGCTGGCGCTTTCGACCTCCTCGCCCTTTTGGGGCGGTCAGGATACGGGGCTGAACAGTTACCGGCTGTCGGTGTTCGACAACCTGCCGCGCACGGGCCTGCCGCCGGAATTCACCGCCTATGCCGAATATCGCCGCTCGGTCGATATGCTGATCGATGCCGGTCTGATCGAAGATAGCTCGAAAATCTGGTGGGATATTCGGCCTTCGGCGCGATTTCCCACAATCGAATCGCGGATTTGCGACGTCATGCCGATTATGGAGCATACGCTGACGATTGCCGCGATGGTGCAGTCCATTACCCGGATGCTTGTGGAGCTGCGCCGCCGTAACCAGCGTTGGCGGATTTATGACCGCTTCCTGATTGCCGAGAATCGCTGGCGCGCGCAACGCTATGGCCCGCGCGAAGGTTTGCTGGATATCGGGCGCGGGGCGCTGGTTCCGATGGGCGAACTGGTGGCAGAACTGATCGAACTGCTGGATGCCGACGCTATGGCGCTGGGCTGCCTGAACGAATTGCGCGGGGCGCAGGATATCGTGGCGCAGGGCACTAGTTCCGAACGCCAACGCGCGGTTTATGCGCGTGCCGTAGAGGATGGCGCAGACGCGTCAGAGGCTTTGCGCGCCGTGGTGCATGCGCTTATGTCGGAATTTACCCAAGGACTTGATTAAAGCCGGATCACGGAGATTAACCGTCCGTAATCCGCCTGTCCTTCGTGGCAGGACCGGCGGTAGGAATAGAACGCCGCCGGGTTGGCATAGGTGCAATGCCCGGTCCAATGCGCATCGACCCCGGCCGCGCGCAGCCGGGCCAGCCCGAAACCGGGCAAATCGAACTGGTAGTGCCCATTCTCGCCATTGGCAAAAAACCGCATATGGTCCGGGTCTTCATCCATGAAGCGTTCCAGAAATTCTTGGCCCACCTCGTAATTGCGTTGGCTGATGCAGGGGCCGATGACCGCCGTGATCCCCTCGCGCGTGGCGCCAAGGGCGATCATCGCGTCAATGGTTTCTTCCAGCACCCCATCTATCGCACCGCGCCATCCGGCATGGGCTGCACCGACCACGCCCGCCTGCGGGTCGGCGAACAGCACGGGCTGGCAATCTGCGGTCAGGATCGCCAGCGCCAGCCCCGGCGTGGCTGTCACCACGGCATCGGCACGCGGGCGGTCTACATCGGCCAAGGGCGCGTTGATGCTGGCGACGTCGGCGGAATGAACCTGATGCACGGTGACAAGCGCGCCGCTATCCAAGGCCATGGCGTCGGCCACGCGGGCACGGTTCATGCGCACAGAGTCGCTTTGGTCGGATGATCCGGGGCCGCAGTTCAGCCCCGCGAAAATGCCCGAAGACGCCCCGCCACGCCGGGTAAAGAACCCGTGCCGCAAGGGGGCAAGCGCATCAGAGGTGATGATTTCCAGTGTCACGTCACCTGTCCAAAACCGGGCGGTTGCAGCGCGCCTTGGGGGTATAGCCCCAGCGCCTTGAATAGCTGACCCATTTCCGCGGCCTCGGTCAAGCGCCGATATGCTGCCAGGTGGCTTTCGAGTGCCGCGCCGGTCAGGTTGCGCGCCAAAGTTTCGGCGCGTTGCGCGATCCCAAGACGTGCCAGCAATGCGCCTTGCGGGGTCAAGGGTGTGGCGGCCAATGGCGTGGCAGCGGCGAGCGCGCGGAAATCGACATGCGCGGTCAGGTCGGCCTCGCCCGGATGGGCGAGCGGTGCGTCCTTTTGCTGGCGCCAGATGGCTTGCAACGTGTCGCCCGCGCTGCCCCAATCGCCGTAATCCACGATCAGCGCGAAACCACCCTGCGCCGCGATCCTTGTGCTGAGCGCATCGATCACCGGCAAAGCAGGGGCGCAGGTTTCGACCATGGCGCCCTCTGGCGTTTGGTCCAGCCTGTCGTCCAGCGCGGCCAGCGGTGCGGGGGGGGACAGGCCAAAGGTCAGCGCATCCCCCTCCAATCCCACCACGCGTTCGGCCCAGCCCTTCGGGTGGCGCAGGAATTGGCGGATGGGCAGCGCGTCGAAGAATTCATTGGCCACTATGAAAAGCGGTTGATCTGCGGGCAGGGTATCGGCGCTGTCATGCCAAACTGCGCCCGGCACCCGCTGTGCCTGTGCTGCGCGCAACACGGGAGAGGCCTCTACCAGATGCACCTGCGCGCC
This sequence comes from Roseinatronobacter domitianus, assembly GCF_023336755.1. Taxonomy (GTDB): domain Bacteria; phylum Pseudomonadota; class Alphaproteobacteria; order Rhodobacterales; family Rhodobacteraceae; genus Roseinatronobacter; species Roseinatronobacter domitianus. The sequence goes on from NZ_JALZWP010000007.1 coordinate 185,365, forward strand.
CGCCTGAAACCCCGGCACCTTCGCGGTGGCGCGTAGAATGTCGGCCATCAATGTGCCGCGACCGGGGCCAAGCTCTGCCAGGGTAAACGGGCTTGGCGCGCCTTGGTCCATCCAGACTTGCGCGATCAGCAGCCCCAGCACTTCGCCGAACATCTGGCTGATTTCCGGGGCTGTGGTGAAATCACCTGCCTGCCCAAGCGGGTCGCGCGTTATGTAGTAGCCATGGCGCGGATGCAGCAGGCATTGCGCCATATACTCGGCCACGGTGATTGGCCCTTGTGCCGCGATCTGGCGGCGCAGGATGTCGGCAAGCGCGGTCATGTCGGTCGCGTGGCCTGCCGCGCGCGCCATATCAGCACCAGTCCGATGACGATCATCGGCAAGGACAAGACTTGCCCCATGCTGACCCCCAATGGCCCAAGCGCCAGCACATGCCCCAGCGGGTTGTCGGGCGTGATGAACTGCGCGTCTGCCTGTCGCCAGAACTCTACCGTGAAGCGCGCCAGCCCGTAGCCTGCCACAAACGCCCCTGTCACCAGTCCCGGTTGGCGCAACGCGCCGCGCCGCCAAACCAGAAACGCCAGCACCGCGAACAGAACTGCGCCTTCAAGCGCGGCCTCGTAAAGTTGTGTTGGGTGGCGCGCGCAAATCGCGCTTGGCCAATCCCACGGGCAATTTTGCGCGGCAGGGCCGGGGAAAATGACCCCCCAAGGGGCCAGGGTGGGCCGTCCCCAAAGCTCTGCATTGATGAAATTGGCGACCCGTCCCAGCCCGATGCCAATGGGCGCGACCAATGCCATTGCGTCGGCCAGTTGCAACGGCGGTATACCATGGCGGCGGCAATAGAGCAGCCCTGCCACGATAACCCCCGCAAAGCCCCCGTGAAAGGACATGCCGCCTTCCCAGACCCGCAGAATTTGCGACGGGTATTCAAGGTAATACCCCGCTTGATAGAACAGCACAAAGCCAAGTCGCCCGCCCAGAATGACCCCGATGATGACCCATGTCAGCAGCCCTTCGACCTTGGCCGGAGCCATAGGCGCGGTATTTGCCGGCCATAGCGCAGGCCGCGCCATCAGCCGTTGGATAATCCACCAGCCCAGCAGGAACCCCGCGATATAGGCCAGCGCATACCAGCGCAGCGCCAAGGTGAAACCACCGATATCGATCGAGAAAATCTCGGGGCGCAGGTCAGGGAAAAGAATGGCAAGCGGCGTCAGCATATGGTCCAATCCGGGCAAGGGTTGCGACTGTCTGGCGCGGCGCGCAAGGGGAAGTCAACCTTGCGTTTCGGTTGGACAGGTCACATATCAGGCAAAAGCGTTTGTAAAGGACATCGCCATGCAAAGCCGCAACAAGATTTTAGACGACATGTCGCAACTGATGACCAATGCCATGGGCGTGGCTCAGGGCGCGCGCACCGAAGCGGAAACCGCGATGAAGAGCCTGCTTGACCGCTGGCTGGCCGACCGCGATTTCGTCACCCGCGAGGAATTCGACGCCGTGCGCGCCATGGCGCAAAAGGCCCGCGAAGAAAACGCGGCGCTTCTGGCCCGGATAGAGGCGCTGGAAGCTGCGAAAAAATAGCTCGCACGGATATCTGCGCCGCGCCCTGACGCGACATGACAGGGCGCGGTCAAAGCCGCTCGTTACTGACCCAGCACGGCGCTGAGTTGTTTGGATGTGCTGGCCAGTCCGCGCTCCAGCTCTGCACGTTGTGCGCGCAGAGCGGCAATTTCAGTATCAATCGCGTCAACACGTTCGCGGCGTTCGGCATTCGCGTCGCTGTCATCGCCCAATTGGGCGATCAGCCGCGCCAGACGGTCTTGATCGGCGATCAGTTGCGCTTCCATAGCCTGTGTGCGGGCGATCTGGTCTTCCAAGTCGGCCTGTTCGTTGCGCAGGGCGCGCAGTTGCTTGAACACTGCGATTGTGTCTGGCGACGGCATCCGCCCTTCCCAATATACCAGATCATCGAGTGACAGTTCCAGCAGCGCCAAACGGGTGCTGGTTGTCCTGCTTTCGACCACAGCGAATGCCGTGATGTCGCCACTCGGCGCGTCCACGTTAAAGCGCGTGGCGTCCAGTTCCTGTGTGCCGCCCGTGGTTTGCATGTCCCAACCTGCGCGGCGCGGATGCAGCAAGGTCAATGTGCGCGGGCCACTTTCCGCCCCCTCTATCCGGTAGGTGGTGGTCAATTCCACGCGTTCGCGGGCCACAAGGACGCCATCCGTCACTGTGGCTTCGGTGATGCGGGTGCGCTCGTTCCTGTCCTCACGGATTGTCACGGCGCTGTCTTCGGCAAATTCTACCAAGGCGCTGTCGCCGGGGGCCAGTTCGGGCATAAGCGCATCGCCGGCATGGCCGCGTGCGGCATCATAAACGGTCACGACTCCGGCGGGCAGGCGCAGGGGCAGGGGGTTTTCGACCTCCAGCGCCATCATCGGATGGGTGGCATAACTGCCGCCACGATACAGGGTAAGACGCGCCGTCGTGGCCTGTTCTTGCAAGAAGGGCAGACTGAGCATCTGGCCGCTGGCCAATGTCACTGGCTCGGACAGGGTGTAGGCAGAAAAGCTGGCGCCTTCGGTCATTGTAACTGGCGCGGCCTCTACCATCGGGGCATCGGCGAAACTGCGGGCCATGGCGCTTTCCGCCAGCATCGGCGCGAATTGGGGCGCCGTTTCGCGTGGAGCGTCGGTCCGCTCGTAGAGACGCGCGTCCAGTGCGCGCACAGCCCCCGTGGCCAATGTCAAAGACACGGCCTCCCAATCCTGCCCGGTGGTGTTTTCCAAAACGGCCCAGCCAGTAAGTGCCAGCCCGTCCGGCCCCTCGACCGCACGCCAGGCGGTTTTCCAAACGGGCGCGGGTTGCAGCCAGCCAAGGCTAATTTCGCGCGGGCTGGTGTCGGCGCTCTCTATCATGACTTCGATACGGCTGGCGCGGCCTTGCGCGCGGATCGCATCCAGGGCGCTTGCCAATGCGGCGCGGTCGGCACCGTCCTGCAAAACCAATGTTGTCGCGTCATCGAGCGGAATTTGCACGATCTGCCCGTCGTCGTCCATGAGCGACACGGCCACGCAGCCCGCGCGCCCATCGTCGCAGGGCGTGGGCTGGGTGCCCATCAGCCGCCCTTCCAGTGTTGCCGCGCGCCGGGTCAGCCGTGCCGGTGCGCCTTGCATGGCGGCAATCAGCGCGGTCAGGTCCGACAAGGCTTCTGGCGGAAAGGGCAGGGTGGCGAAGGCATCGTCCAACCCGCCCGGCCCTGGCAGTGTCAGGCGGGGGCTGGCGCCCGACGGGTCCGCCACGCGCAGCGATTTCAGGAAATCATTCATATCGCTGCGCCGTAGGGTCAAGCGCAGGCCGCCCGCGTCTATCTGGCCTTCGGCCTCTAGCATCGCGACCCCGGCGGTCGAAAGTGTGACCGCCCGCAACTGGTTTTCGGCCATGGCGGGCGTGGTCAGGGCAGAACAGAGTAGCAGGGCGGTCATCGGGCGCATTGGTTCATCCTTTTCTCAACTTCGAAACAGCCTATCCCGCCGCACTGGGCGTGGGAACAGACACGCAGGGCCGGGCGCGCACAGGCGGCGAAGATTCGCCGCTGATCGGCGTGCTTGGGGGCGCACGGGGCTGGACGCAGCCCATCCTTGGGGGTATGCGATGAACATGCCCCAAGATGATGACATCACGCCCGAGCTGAACACCTCTGAACCGCTGCGCCGTGCGCTGGGGTCGCGCTATCTGCAATATGCGCTTTCTACCATCATGCACCGCGCATTGCCCGATGCGCGTGACGGGCTGAAACCGGTGCATCGGCGCATTCTGTTTGCCATGCGCGAATTGAAGCTGTCGCCCACCGGCGGTTTTCGCAAATCCGCCAAGATCACCGGCGATGTGATGGGCAATTACCACCCGCATGGCGATGCCGCGATCTATGACGCGATGGCGCGGCTGGCGCAGGATTTCAACCTGCGATACCCCTTGGTTAACGGTCAGGGCAATTTTGGCAATATCGACGGCGATAACCCCGCGGCGGCGCGCTACACCGAAGCGCGCATGGCGCGTGCTTCGGAATTGCTGCTGGAAGGGCTGGCCGAAAACTCGGTCGATTACCGGCCCAATTATGACGGCACGCTGAGCGAGCCCATCGTGTTGCCTGCCGCCTTTCCAAACCTTCTGGCCAATGGCTCCAGCGGCATCGCGGTCGGGATGGCCACCAACATTCCGCCACATAATCTGGACGAGTTGATCGAAGGGTGTCTGGCGTTGATTGCGACACCAGATTTGCCCGATGACGATTTGGTCAAGTTGATTCCCGGTCCAGATTTCCCCACCGGTGGCGTTATCGTGGAACCGGTGGAGTCGATTCGCACCGCCTATGCCACCGGGCGCGGCGCGTTCCGCTTGCGCGCACGGTGGGAAATTGAGGATCTGGGGCGCGGACAATGGCAGGTTGTTGTCACGGAAATTCCGTTCCAAGTGCCCAAATCGCGCCTGATCGAGAAACTGGCAGAAGTTATCCAGACCCGGAAAGTGCCGCTGCTGGCGGATGTTCGTGACGAATCCGCGGATGACGTGCGCATCGTTCTGGAACCCAAATCCCGCACGGTCGATCCCGAATTGATGATGGGGATGCTGTTCAAGAACAGCGATCTGGAAACCCGGTTCAGCCTGAACATGAATGTGCTGATCGACGGGGTGACGCCCAAAGTGTGTTCGTTGCGCGAGGTTCTTCGCGCGTTTCTGGACCACCGGCGCGATGTGTTGCAACGCCGTTCGCGCCATCGGCTGGACAAGATCGACCACCGGCTGGAAGTGTTGGAAGGTTTCATTATCGCCTTTCTGAACCTTGACCGGGTGATCGACATTATCCGCTATGACGAAGGGCCGCGCGCGGCGTTGATGCGCGAGGTTTGGGGGCGGGATTTCATCCGCGCCACCTCTGAGAAAGATTATGTGTCCCCGCCCAAGGGCGAGGGGGAACTGTCCGAGCTTCAGGCCGAATCCATCCTGAACATGCGGTTGCGCAGCTTGCGCCGTCTGGAAGAGATGGAACTGCGCCGCGAACGCGACGAATTGCTGAAAGAGCGCGCGGGGCTGGAAGATCTGCTGGCCTCTGACAGGTTGCAATGGAAGCGCATCGCGACCGAATTGCGCAGCGTGCAGGCAGAGTTTGGCAAGGCCACCGATATTGGCCGTCGCCGCACCGATTTCGCGATGGCGGCGGATGTCGAGGATGTCCCGCTGGAAGCCATGATCGAACGCGAGCCGGTGACAATTGTCTGCTCTGCCATGGGCTGGATTCGTGCGATGAAAGGCCATATCGCGCTGGATCAGGCGTTCAAGTTCAAGGATGGCGACGAAGGACGTTTCGCATTTCATGCCGAAACCACCGACAAGATCGTTCTGTTCGGCTCGAACGGGCGGTTTTATACCATTCTGGCCGCCAACCTGCCCGGCGGGCGCGGCATGGGCGAACCTGTGCGCCTGATGGTCGATCTGCCGAATGAAGCCGCGATTGTGGATTTGTTCATCCATCGCCCCGGCGGCAAACTGGTTGTGGCCTCCAGTGCCGGCGACGGTTTTGTCGTTCCGGCTGACGAGGTGATTGCGCAGACACGCGGCGGCAAGCAGGTCTTGAACGTCAAGGACGGTGCGCGCGCGTTGGTGTGTCGGGCGGTCGCGGGCGACCACTTGGCCTGCGTCGGGGAAAACCGCAAATTGCTGGTGTTCCCACTGGCGGAATTGCCCGAAATGGGACGCGGCAAGGGCGTTCGGCTGCAATCCTACAAGGATGGTGGCCTGTCGGACCTGAGCACGATCACGCTGGCCGAAGGGCTGCGGTGGCAAGACCCGGCGGGCCGCACAAGGCATGAACCGGACCTTACCGAATGGCTGGGCAAACGCGCCAGCGCGGGCCGGATGGCACCGCGTGGCTTCCCGCGCGACAATCGTTTCGCCTAGCGCGCGGCGCAGGTTTGCGCCCGCGCCCGCGATCAGGTATTGCAGATTTGTCGGAAGCAACAGGAACGGTGCCATGCGTTTTTCGGTCGGATCATTGCGCGCGGTGGCGCTTGTCGCGGGGATAAGCCTGCTATCGGCGTGTGCCAGCGGTGCAAAGTTGGGCGATGAACGCGCTGAACTGGGCGATTTCCTGCTGGGTCATGCGATTGTCGTCGAAGAGAACGCGGTGCAGGGTCCGGCCTCGCGCAAGGCAGAGCCGGGCGCTTGGAAAGACAGCCTGGAAGGCGAATTGCAACGCCGATTCGCGCGGTATCAAGGGGATACGCTGTATCATCTTGGCATTGCCGTGCAGGGGTATGTGCTGGCAATTCCGGGCATTCCGCTGGTGGCCGCGCCCAAATCCTTCCTGATCCTGGGGGTCACGGTCTGGGATGACGCCGCGGGCAAAAAGCTGAACGACAAGCCGCACCGTATTATCGTCTTCGAATCTCTGTCGGGTGAAACCGCGATCAGTTCGGGCCTGACCCAAAGCGCCGAGCAGCAGATGCAGAACTTGTCGCAAAACGGGGTTGCCGCAATCGAACGCTGGCTTGCCACGCAGGATGACTGGTTTGTGCCGAAAGCTGTGCCAGAGGCCGCAACATCCGAGCCAGAGGCCGCCGCGCAAGACAGCGACGACACGGACACGCTGCCCGCGACATCGGAAGACGATTGAGCGACTCCATCTTGCCGGTTTTCGCGCTGATCCGGCTTGATTTTCCGCGCGTGCTTCGGTAACTGGCGCGCGTGTCATTTCGGGCCAGTCAAGACGGCCCACTAACAAAGGGTGCCCTATCCATGGCAAAAGCAAAGTTTGACCGCAGCAAACCGCATGTGAACATTGGCACGATTGGCCATGTTGACCACGGCAAGACGACGCTGACGGCGGCGATCACGAAGTATTTCGGCGATTTCCGGGCCTATGACCAGATTGACGGTGCGCCCGAAGAAAAGGCGCGCGGGATCACGATCTCGACCGCGCATGTCGAGTATGAGACCGAGAGCCGTCACTACGCCCATGTCGACTGCCCCGGCCACGCCGACTACGTCAAGAACATGATCACGGGTGCGGCGCAGATGGA
>NZ_JALZWP010000008.1 GCF_023336755.1 Roseinatronobacter domitianus
GCAGCCCCAACCTATAATGACCTTTGGCAAGCCGCCGGTCATGTGTGCAACCTCTTCACCGAGGAGGAATGCTACAACTTCTTCAAGGCCGCAGGATACAGAACCGATTAAACGCGACACGCTCTAGGTCCGTGACTTTGCGCGCGTAGATATCCGCGAGCCCCGGGTGCAGCACAATCGGGGCAGGGGCGGGCAGGGCGCTGATGCGGGTTTCCAGATCCTTGCGTTCTGCCTCCAGCCTGTCCATCCGCGCCTTCATGCTATCATGGAACATGCCTTTCGCGATGGCGTCCACCATATTGTCGATCTCTTTGCGCACGGCATCGAGCCGCCGCATATGGGTTTTGCGTGCCATGGCGTCCTGCGTGTTGGCTTCGCGCAGCGCACGTTGATATTCCGTGATGAAGGCCCGCACCAGATCCGGGTGCATCAGTTTGTCCTTCAGGCCCTGCAAGGTGCGCCGTTCCATGTCCTTGCGCTCGATTGTCTTGCGGTTCGTGCATAGTTCGTCTGCATCACCGTACCCGCCTCATGACGGTTGCGATAGCGCGGGCTGATCCGGTTCTCGAATGCACGGTAATGTCGCAGAACCAAGTATAGCCGTAGCCGTCAGGATGCGCGGCCCGGTATTCCTCCCAGAGAAGCAGCAACGTCACGCCCTTGCGCGTCATCTCGGCAGCCATCTTTGGCCAGCCGGGTTCCCTCAGGTCGCAAGAGGGCCGACCAACGCGCTGAAACACGACCCGCTTCAGCGTCGTATCGTCATCGCGCCCCTGGGAAGAGGCCAGCAGTTCAGCCCAGCCTCCCGGGCCCGGTTCAGGTATGTCGCCACAGTCGTCTTGCTGAGCTTCAAACATGCTGCAACCTCACGCGCCGAAAGACCGTGCTCATGCGTCAGTCGCAGTATGGATCGAATGTCTTGCACAGTCGTGCGCCTCGCTTGCTTCTGTCTCGGCATGGTCCCTCCCGGCCTTGTCCGAGACCGGCAGAATGCCGTGACATCTCAGGCGATGATCAACCGTGTCACAGCCCTCCCGCAACTGTCCGGGGATTACCGAAATCCCGGTCCGGGATTTACCAAAACCCGCTATAGGCCGATTGACGCTACCTTTCGCGCCATAGCCCGGCATGCGGCGGGGCGGCTTCAAGCTACGCCGCGCCCTTCCAGATTTCGGGCGTGACATAGGCAACGCTCTCACCCACGCTGACCATCACATCGCCGTCCTGGATATTTACCTGAAGCTTCATCGCGCGGCTGGCCAGATTGGCCAACGCAGCCGTGTCCGCCTCAGAGAAATGGATAATCTGGAGATTGTCGAAACGGCTCGTGGCGCTCTTGGTCTTGTCCCACCAGACCTCGGCAACCCGTCCGCCATAGGGGTAAACAATCACCTTCGCGGCTTTGTTGCAGGACTGACGCAGCACCTTTTCGCTTGGAAGCCCAAGGGCCACCCAGACATCAATTTCGCCGCTCAGGCTCTTTTGCCAGATGTCGGGCTCGCTATCCGTCGACAGTCCTTTGGTCATTTCCAAATGCTCATGGGCATTCAGGGCAAATGTGACGATACGCACCATAAGCCGCTCATCCGTCTCCGAGGGATGCTTTGCAACCGTCAGTTTGTGGGTCTCGTAATACTGACGATCCATGTCAGAGACCGACAGCTCGATTTTATAAATGGTGGCATTTTGCGCCATGATCGGTTCCCAACCTCCAAGGATCGGGCTGTCTACCCCGTCCAGCTATCCTTGGGAAGCAGGCTGTCGGAGATTGGCGACCTTTTACAGCTGTTGGGGCGCGCTGCGGCGGCAGATTTTGACCTCCTCGACCGAAAAGTCATGCTTGCTAAAGCATTCTGGTTAGAAGAATTTGTCCGCGGACCAAACGTCCTCAAGGCTTATAGACCCGAGCAGTCATGAGCGGTCGATCCGCCCCGATCAGAACCAGCGCCCCGGTCGCGTCGATATCAAAGCGGTCCACCTGCGCCAGCGCTTCGAAGACCCGCCGCTCTTGCGCCATCAACGCTTCGGGACAGGCCATCATCGTGGCACCAGCGGAATCTACCTGTAGCCCTTCACCCGTCAGATCATAGCTTGCACGGAATCGGTTGCACCCACCCGTGCCATAGACACGCCCTTCACGGTCGAAAGCTACCTCTATCCGGCTGGAGTCGATCACCCCGCCGCCGCCCACATCCTCGACCACCCAATTTCGGCCAACCAATAGATCCAGCGGATCACCCCCACAGCCGGCAACAACATTGTCACCCATCGCAATATCCACCGCCTCTGGATAGGGCATCCCGGTCATCGCGTCCCGGCAGCGACGGTCAAACCGGGTCATCACGGCCCGCAGCGCCCGCTCTGGATCGGACGCAAAGATCAAGATGTCCCCTGCATCTGTCATCCGGGTCTCGGCCACACGCAAGCGCAGGGGCTCCATCCCCAGCCGGTCCAGCACCATCTCGCCCTGATCGATCACGGCAGACCAGAAGGGCTCTGTCCCGCGGGCCGTCACCGGCGCGCCATCCATTGGAAAGCTGACATGGCATTCGGGGAGATCGACACCCGACAGGGTCACAACCGCCGCAGCGCCGCGCTCCCAGAACACGAAACCAAGGTCGCCCTCGGCCTCATATTTCGTGCCAGAGGCTGCCGGAACCTGATCCATCACCATGCGCCCTGCGCCCGTATCCATCACCAACCTGTTGTCGGAATAGCCCAACCGGATCTGCCTGTCCCCGCAACGGAAGGCCGATTCAAAGCCTATGGGCTGGAACCGTCGCAACAGGACGGTTTCAAGCGCATCGGGCGTGTCGGGCGCGATCCGAAGCCCCTCGCTGACCCAGAGCATCTCGGCACCCAACGCGAACCCGGCCTGCAAGCGCAGCACCGTGCCGACCGGGGCTTCTATCGCGAACGGGAACGGCACCGCATCTGCATCCATCCGCGCTTCCGCGACGATCGCATCCATCGCATCGCGGATCTCGATCACCGCCTGCGCCCCTTCGGGCAGGGCGATCCGCTCCGGATAAGTCATCTCGCCGGTCAGCATCCGGCCCTCCTGGGCCGAAGCCGCAAACCCTGCCAGACAGCAGACCGATACGAGCAGTGCACGCAGCATTGTCAAATCCCCCCAGTGCTGTGCGCATAAGGATACCCCACCGCCACTGTGGTACAAGCACGCAGCGCGTGACATCCTCCCTGTCGGCGACTTCTTACATCCCACAGCGAAACGGACCCTGCGGCAGGCGCTGCAATGCGACCGTCCGGCGTAAATTGGTTGGCGCTCCAGAAACCTGCGGTGCTGTCGGAATGCCGAGCCAAGCCCTTTGGACTGAACCCGCCATCCTGCTCACCTCTTGTGGCGGAGGTCAGATGATCTCGTTTTCGGGTAAGAATCGCTGGGTCAAAACTGTTTCCTGCATGAGCATCAGACGATGTGCGTTTTTCATATGCTCTGACAGGATTTCCCGTGCCGCGACGGCATCACCCTCGCGTAGCGCGGCGATCAGACGCAACTGATAATCAAAACCGGACGACCAAAGGTCGCGATTGGGCTGGGCATACAGGCGGCGGGACACAGTTATCTCGGCCAGCATGTTGGCCGTGAAACGTATCAGAAAGCGCAAAAGCGCATTTCCCGACATTTCTGCCAACAGGGCATGGAAGCGAAGGGAAGCAACATGTTGCTCGCGTTCTTCCTCGGCGCTGCGAGCTGGCTCGCAATAACGGGTCATGACCTCTTCCAGCGCTGCAAGCTGGGCTTCGCTCAGGCTACCAGCTAGCGAAGCAGCGAGTTCGGGCTCCAGTGCCTGCCGGATCTGATAGATGTCGTCGATAGTAAGATGTTCGAAATAAAAATAATTCCCCAACAACGCCGTGGCCCGTTCTTCGGACACTTGGTGCACAAAGACACCACCCCCCGGACCTGTTCGAGATTTCACCAACCCTTGCGCTTCAAGAATGCGGATCGCCTCGCGGATCGTGCCCTTGGACATGCCGAAGCGTTCGATCAACTCGCTTTCAGATGGCAGGCGCACGCCTGGCCCCCACCCATTTTCCATGACCCAGGACTTTATTGCCTCGGCCACCTGTTGCGGACGCGACAGGCGTTCAGGGGTCGAGCGGATGGTGGCAGGCGACAAATTGATCTCCTTCAACGGCGCGCAATTCAGGCACTTTGGCGCGGCACACATCTGACGCACGTGGGCAGCGCCCTGCAAAGGCGCAACCCGGCGGCGGATTTAGCGGGTCAGGCAATTCACCTGACTGTGCGCCCCCCAATGGGCGGCCCACAACTGGCGCCGAGTCCGCCAAAAGGCTCGTATAGGGATGGCGCGGTGCTGCAAAGACCTTTTCTGCGGGGCCAGTTTCCACGATCGAACCAAAATAGAGCACCGCGATGCGGTCGCTGACAGCCTCGACCACGGCCAGATCATGGCTGATGAACAGATAAGTCAGGTTGAATTCGGCTTTCAGATCAGCCAGCAGATTCAGAACTTGCGCCTGCACCGACACATCCAGCGCCGAGACTGGCTCATCAAGGATCACGATACGCGGGCTGGCCGCGAGTGCACGCGCAATCCCGATGCGCTGCGCCTGCCCGCCAGAAAATTCATGCGGATAGCGGCTGAGGAATTCGGGCCGCAGATTGACAGCGTCGAAGAGCTCGGCGATGCGGTCGTCCAGGGCTTTGCCGCGCAGGCCATGCAGCAGGCGCAGCGGCACTTCGATAATCTGCCGGATCGTTTTGCGCGGGTTCAGGCTGGAAACCGGGTCTTGAAACACATATTGGATCAGCCGTCCGAAAGCGGCAGGGTCAGCGCGGTCCAGCGCACGGCCTTCGATTTCAATACTACCAGATGTCGGTGGCAACAGACCCACCAGCATCCGCGCCAATGTCGATTTTCCACAGCCGGATTCGCCGACGACGCCAAGCGTTTCGCCCGTCTGCACCTCGAATGACACCGGATGAACCGCGTGCACCTGCGCACGCGGCGGGCCGATCAGTCGTTTGCCGATGTCAAATGTCTTGGCCAGATCGGTGGCTTTCAGGGCAATCGTCATGATGCTCCCTCCGGATACAGGCAGCGTACCTTGTGTGTATCACCTGTCAGGTCAATTTCGTCCGCACGGCAAGCGGTTTGCGCCTTGTCGCAGCGCGGCGCGAAAGCGCAGCCTGCGGGGAGATCATCAACCGCCGGTGGCAGGCCCGGAATGGCGGCCAGTTCACGCCGCCCCCCGCCCAATTCCGGCACGCAGGCAATCAGACGCTTGGTGTAGGGGTGGGCAGGCGCAGCGAGCACCTCGGCAGTGTCACCTGCCTCGACAATGCGCCCGCCATACATGACCGCCACGCGGTCGCAAAGCTGACCCACAACGCCGAAATCATGGGTGATGAACAGGATCGCCAGCCCCCGATCACGCCGCAGGTCTGACAGCAGTGCCAGAATTTGTGCCTGCACGGTCACGTCCAGCGCGGTGGTCGGTTCATCCGCGATAATGATATCAGGATCATTCGCCAGAGCCATCGCAATGCCGACGCGCTGGCGCATACCCCCCGACAGTTCATGCGGGTAGGCCTTCGCGCGTGCGCCCGCATTGGGGATGCGCACATCTTCCAGAAGTTTGACCGCGCGCTCATGCGCTTGCGCATGGGTCACGTGTTCATGCACGCGGATCGCCTCGATCAACTGGTCGCCAATGTGATACAACGGGTGCAGGGTCGAAAGTGGGTCTTGAAAGATATAGGCAACTTTGCGCCCCCGCAGGCTGCGCAGCACCTCATAGGGCGCGCCAATCAGATCCCGCCCTTCCAGCCGCACAGCGCCCCCGGTGATAACCCCGGGCGGTGAGGCGACAAGCCCCATCACCGACAGCGCCGTGACCGATTTGCCGGAGCCGGATTCGCCAATCAATCCCAGACATTCGCCCGGTTTCAGATCAAGCGACACCTTGTTGACGGCCTTGTAGATGCGTGACCCAACATGAAACTGCGTTTCCAGATCGTCAATGCGCAGCAATCCTTCGCCCTTGGGCGCAGGTGCTTCCGCGCGTTCTACCCGCGTCGTGGCCATGGGCCGTGCCAATGCCCCCGAACGCAAGCGCGGGTCCAGCGCGTCGCGGATGCCGTCACCCAGCAGATTGACGGACATCACGATCAGCAGGATCATCACACCCGGCACAATGGATGTATGCGGTGCCGTAATCAGCGCCGAGCGGGCCTCGCCCAGCATGGAACCCAAATCAGCCTGCGGTGGCTGACTGCCAAGGCCGAGGAAAGACAGACCCGCAGTTTCCAGGATCATCCAGCCGATGGTCGTGGACATGGCGATCACCACCACAGGCACGATATTCGGCACAACTTCGGTCAGCAGAATTCGCGTATGACCCATGCCTGCCAGTTTCGCCGCGTCAATGAATTCCCGATGCGCAATCCCTACAGTCACCCCGCGAATGTTGCGCGCGAAAAACGGGATGTTCACGACCGCGACCGCAATCAGGGCATTCAGCAGGCCCGGCCCCAGCACCGCGACAATCGCAAGCGCAAGCAAGATATAGGGAAACGCCATCAGCATATCGACACCGCGCATGGTCACATTATCGGTGCGCCCGCCGAAATAGCCCGCCATTACCCCGATGGCCGCGCCCAGCAGCCCCGCCACAAGTGCAGCCGCAAAGCCCACCGCCAATGACAGCCGCGTGCCCCACATCAGGCGCGACAGCAGATCGCGCCCCAGATGATCCGTGCCCAGCAGGTGCCCCTCCGACATGGGGCGCAGGAAACGATTGGCCGTGTTGGTTTCATTCGGAAGGTGCAAAGGCAGAATGGGTGTGAGCAGGGCTAGCAGCACAATCACACCAAGCACCACGGCCCCAAACCCCGCGAGCTTGTTGCGGAACAGAAGTCTTAAAAACAGGCTCATGTTTTGATCCTTGGGTCCAGCCAGGCCTGCGCCACATCCACGATGATATTGAAGCCCACATAACAGGCCGCAATGAAGACCACCCCGCCCTGCACCAGCAGAATGTCACGTTTCAGAATGCCGTCGACCAGCATCCGGCCCACGCCGGGCCATTGGAACACCATTTCAATGTAAACCGCGCCCGACAGCACGAAGCCCGCCTGAATACCCAGAACAGGAATGATGCCAACCATCGCCGCACGCAGCGCATGGCCCCAGATCACGCGGCGCTCATGCACGCCCTTGGCGCGCGCCGTGCGGACGAAATCCTGCCGTAGCACTTCCAGCATGGCACCGCGCGACAGCCTTGCGATTACGCCCGTGGCCACCACAGACAGCGCCAGCGCTGGCATGGTCAGATGCCGGATCAGGTCCGGCAGATCGCCGCCGCCCCAGATGGAATACATGCCCGACACCGGAAACCACCGCAACTGCACGGCGAAAAAAAGGATCATCATCATGCCAAGGAAAAAGGATGGCACGGAAATGCCTAGGATCACAACAAAGGTGATCGCCTTGTCCGCCAGCCCGTATTGACGCGCCGCCGAGACAACGCCCGCCACAATCCCCAGAAGTGAACACAACACGAAAGCCGTGCCAGCAAGAACAAGCGTGGCTGAAAACCGATCCAGGATTTCATCCAGAACAGGCCGGTTCAACGCGAAGGAGCGTCCGAAATCGCCCTGCACCAGATTGCCCAGCCAGATGAAATACTGCCGCCATAGCGGTTCATCCAAACCAAGATGCCGATTCAGCCGCTCGACATTCTCTGGCGTTGCATAACTGCCCAGAATCGCCGTCGCGGGATCGCCGGGGATCATTGCCATGATCAAAAACACGATCACCGTGATACCCAGCAACACCGGAATGGCCGACAAAAGCCGCTTCAGGATATAGCCACCCATTCCTGCCCCTGTTCTTCATCTTGCCTTAAATACTCAAAACAGGGCGCGCGACAGCGCGCCCTGCCTGTGGCGTTAGTTTTTCACCACATCCTTCAAGAGCAGGAAGAAGGACGGCTCAAGCTGGAAACCCTCGACCGCCTCCGATGTCACGGCATTCTGCTTCCAGTTCGCCACGAACACCCAAGGCGCGTCTTCCTGCACGATCACCTGCATCTCGCGATAAAGCCGCGCACGCTCGGTTTGATCGGTTTCCACTCGGGCGGCTTCCAGCAGCGCATCCACTGCGGGGTTGGAATAATAGCCAGAATTGAACCCGCCCGCGTCCGGCCATGCATCAGTCCGCAATGCAAGGAAAGGCAGCGTGTCGGGATCGTTTGTCATCCAGGCCATTTGCGCCATATCGGCTTTGCCCTCCAAGCCTGGGTTCACATTGCCAAGGAAGGTGTTCCATTCATAGGTCTCGATTTTAACGTCAAACCCTACGGCCGCCAGATCGGCCTGAATGGCCGTGCCCATTGGAATCGGATCCAACATGCCCGAGCCGCCCTCGGCGACATAGAAGGTCAGACTGGCACCTTCGGCACCGGCCTCTGCGATCAGTTCACGGGCGCGATCCGGGTTGTAGGGATATGGCTCCAGTTCGTCATTATAGGCCCATGCGAAGGCGGGTGGGGTGGGGCCAGCCGCAATGGTGGCAGTTCCTTCGAGCACGTCATTGACCAATGCGGCCTTGTTGATCGCATAATTGGCCGCCTGTCGCACGCGCTTATCTGCGAATGGCCCCTCCTTGGCGTTCAGGATCAGGAACCAGACATGCGGGCCTGCCTGTTCATGCACGGTATGCGCGTCGCTCTGGAATTGCGAAATGGCCACGGGCGGGACTTCCACCATCACGTCAATGCCACCTGCCAGCATCTCGGCCACACGGGTATTGGCGTCGGTGATGGGTCGGAAGATTACGGCTTCGGTACCTGCCACGCCATCCCAGTAAGTGTCATTGCGGGTCACAACTACGCGCTCATTGGAGCGCCATTCGGCAAATTGGAACGGCCCTGTGCCCGACGGGTTACGGCCGAAATCCGCGCCATGTTCCATCACGGCCGCGGGCGAGACGATAAGGCCCGTGGGATAGGCAAGGTTTGACAGAAACGGCGCATAGGGTTCGTTCAAGGTGAACTGCACGGTGTTTGCGTCCAACGCCTCTACGCCCTCGATCGCACCAAAGAAGAACGATAGTGGGAAAGGGCCGGTGTCATGATAGGGGTGATCTTCGTTCAGCATCCGCTCGAAATTCCAGACCACGGCCTCGGCATCAAAGGCGCTGCCATCATGGAAACTGACCCCTTCGCGCAAGGTGAAGGTGTAGACAGTGCCATCCTCGGAGATTTCCCACGCTTCGGCCAGCGCCGGTTCCACCTCGAGCGTGCCCGATGCGTAGCGCACCAGCCCGTCATAGATATTCATCAAAATACGGAAATCATTGACCGCTGTAACAGCATGCGGATCAAGCGCCTGCGGCTCAGCTATCTGGCCGACGACAAGGACGCCTGGAGGGGTCTGGGCTGCGGCCGGCGCAACCAGCGCCGAACTCGCCAGAAGTGCGGCTGTCAGTACCCCAAAGCCACGGCGGGTCAATGATGAAAAGGCCATTTTGGCGCTCCCTGTTGGTTTGATTATTCCTCGATAATTATCATGATAATTTGCATTCGTCAAAATTTTCATGATAGATTGGCAACTCAAGGGGAAATAAACAGATGACCTTCTCGATTCTTGCACAAGATTTGAACACGGGCGCTTTCGGCGGTGCTGCGGCGACAGGGTCGTTATGTGTGGGCGGCTGGGTGCTTCGAGGCGATTCGCGCGCCGGAATGTCGGCCTCGCAAGGGGCCGCACCCTCGACCATCTGGGGCGAAGATGCGCTGCTGCGGATGCAGGCTGGCGATACGGCAGAACAGGCGCTTGCCGCCGTGACCGGGCCGGATGCAGGACGTCAATGGCGGCAACTGGCCCTTCTGGATCGCGTGGGCGGCACGGCCTGCCACACAGGCGCACAGAACACCGAATGGCGCGGAGCGTTGGTTGCGCCAGGGCTGGTCGTCTCGGGCAATCTGCTGGACGGGCCACAGGTGCTGCTGGCGCTACGCGACACATTTCTTGCAGCAAAGGGCGATCTGGCAGAACGACTGCTGGCGGCACTTGCGGCGGCCGAGTCCGCAGGCGGCGATACCCGCGGCTTGCAATCAGCGGCACTGCTTGTCGTTGCTGACAATGCGCCACCGCTTACCCTTCGCGTAGATTGGTCCGAAAACCCGGTTGCCGCCCTGCGCGATCTGCACAGGCGTAGCCAGGACGGCACGTACGCGGCATGGTTGCCCAGGGTGCCCACCCGCAACGATCCGGAGCGCGGCCATGACTGATACCGACTGGGGCGCGCTGGCGCAGCACTGGCTGGAGCGGCTGGCTGCCTGTTCCGAACCCGGCCCCGGCGTGACGCGCCTGCCGTTTACTCCCGAACACCGTGCCGCGCTGGCAGTGCTGGTCGCGTTGATGGAACAGGCGGGACTTGCAGTTCATCTGGATGACGCAGGCACGCTGATCGGCCGGTTGGACGGGCCAACGGGTGCGCCTACGCTGATCCTGGGATCGCACCAGGATTCGGTGCGCGAAGGCGGCGGCTATGACGGGATCATGGGGGTGGTCCTGCCAGTATTAACCCTTATGAAGTTACAGCAAGCCGGGGTGGCGCTGCCCTTCGCGGTTGAGGTCATGGCCTTCGCCGACGAAGAAGGTGTCCGCTTCCCAACTGCACTGATGGGGCCGCGTGCCCTTGCCGGGACATTCGATATGGCCGCGCTTGACATGCGCGACCGTGACGGGGTCAGCTTGCGCCGCGCGATGGAAGAGTTCGGGCTGAACCCTGACACTCTACCGGGGTTGCGACGCGACCCGGCACAGGTTCTGGGCTGGGTGGAAATACATCTAGAGCAGGGGCCCATACTGGAAGCTGCGGGGCAAAACATCGGCATCGTCACTAGCATTTGCGGGATCGAGCGGCACATGGTCACGTTCACCGGCAAGGCTGCCCATGCAGGCACCGTGCCAATGCATCTGCGCCGTGATGCTCTGGCGGGCGCCGCAGAACTGACCCTTGCAGCAGAGTCGCAGGCCCGCGAATTCGACGGCCTGCTGGCGACGGTCGGAGCCTTGCAGGTTAGGCCAGGCGTGGTGAATGCTGTCCCAGGCGAGGTTGCTATGACCCTCGAAATCCGCGCACCCGATGACACCCAGCGCGAAAAGGCCGGGGTGACGCTGTGCCGAATAGCCCATGGCATCGCGAAGCAGCGGGGCCTCGGGCTGGAGATCACGCGCACATATGCCCAGGCAGCGACCCCTTGTTCGCCACAGATCATCGACCGCCTCGTCAAGGCGGTCGAGGCCGGAAACCGCCCAGCGGCGACGCGCATTGCTTCGGGAGCGACGCATGACACCTCGGCCATGGCCGGACTGTGCTCGGTGGGGATGCTGTTCGTCGCCTGCCGCGACGGTATAAGCCACCACCCCGACGAACATGTGGAACCAGCAGCAATGGCAGCCGGAATCCTGACCCTAGAGCGGTTCCTTCGGCAACTTCAGTAATCTGGTCACCCGGCCCTATGCGGCGGCTTGCATTGCGCGCCATGGAACCGAGGCATGAGTTCAAGCAACGTGCTTGGACGAGGCTGCGTGGAAACGCCGGAGCCAAGCGCTGCTTTCGGATTGATAGGTTTTTTAGCAAGCCTCGGCCCAAAGCGGCTAGTCGCGAATTGTGCAGTTCCTGCCAATGCTCTTGGGTGCTGGAAATGCGCCCATGGACAATGAATGAACGACACCTTTGTGTTGGCAGCGCAGCATCGTTTCTTGCGCCCAAGCGCATGTAGGCTGCTCGGCCACAATGAACGATATCGGTTTTCGAACCCATATCAGCCCACCACATGAAATGCAGGAATTGGCGTGGGAAATCAGGTTCCGGCCTGGGTCCAAAAACTTTCCAATTGACAGAATCGCCATTTGGAAAATATATGACACCGATGACATGACACCGGTGTCATATGCGAATGACCCGTTTGGGTCGCACTCCGAGGGGGGGAGCGGATGTCAACAATATATGACGTTGCAGACCGCGCTGGCGTATCTGCGAAGACTGTTTCGCGTGTTCTGAATGGCGATGGCCCTGTTGGCGAGAAAACCCGCGCACGGGTCAAGCAAGCAATCCACGAGCTTGGCTATGTTCCCTCGCAAGCTGCGCGCATGATGCGTTCCAACAAATCTGGGCTGATCGGGCTTATCACCGGGGCGATCTCTCGCAACGCCGAACCGACCGAACCCACCGGCTTGCCGGATTTGCACATCGTGCAAGGCATTCAGGCCCATATGGCCGCGCAGGGCATGACGCTGATGATCGCCGATACCGGCGGCGCGCAAGACCGGGTGAAACCCCTGATCCAGACGTTTCAGGAACACCGGGTCGAAGGCTTGATCTATGTTGCTGATTACCACCGCGAGGTTGACCTGCCAGATGCTGTCGCCAGTTGCCCGGTGCATCTGGTCAATTGCTATGATGCGACCGGGCACCCATGCGTGCTCCCCGATGATCGCGGGGGCCAGCACGCATTGACAAAACGGCTTATTGCGCACGGTCATCGCCGTATCGCTTATGTCACCCTTGACCGGGATATGGACGCGACGCGATTGCGTTCTCAGGGCTACAGAGACGCCCTTGCGGAATCCAAACTCGACTTCGATACGGCGCTGCTGATCGAAGGACACAAGCAGGAGGCACCAGATGCCAATGCCTGCCTTGCCCGCGCAATCGACCACCTGCTTGATTTGCCGATGCCGCCCACAGTGATCTGCTGCGGCAATGATGAAATGGCGTTGCGGCTTTATGGGCATCTGCGGCGGCGCGGAATGCGCGTGCCCGAAGAGATATCCATTACAGGCTATGACAATTATCGCGCCATTGCTGAAACGCTGTTTCCGCCACTGACCACCGTTGAACTGCCCTACCGCGCGATGGGCGAGCGTGTTGCTGAACGCCTTCTGGCACAAATCGCCTCTGGCACGCCACCTGCGGATGATCTGTGCGAACTGACCGCGTCACCCGTTGTCTGGCGGGATTCTGTCACAGCTATCCGAACCTGAATTCAGTCTCAAAAGGGAGGAAACCATGAAACTGAAGTATTTTGTCGCCTGCACAGTGGCGGCGCAAACTCTCACCCTCGGCGCAGCCATCGCCCAGACACCTTTGACTATCTGGTATCATGGCGCAGGCAACGAAGTTGAGAGCGCGCTCATCAATCAGATCGTCGCCGATTTCAACGCCAGTCAATCAGACTGGTCCGTCTCGCTCGAAAGCTTCCCGCAAGGGGCTTACAACGACTCCGTCGTCGCTGCGGCGCTGGCGGGCAACCTGCCCGACATTCTGGATGTGGACGGGCCTGTCATGCCCAACTGGGCCTGGGCGGGATACATGCAGCCCCTGCCGTTGGACGAAGCCGTGATCGCGGATTTCCTGCCGGGCACCAAGGGCTATTGGGATGGGCAGCTTTACTCTATCGGGCTGTGGGATGCCGCCGTGGCCTTGGTCACGCGCCAATCCACGCTGGATGCGCTGGACCTGCGCACCCCCACGCTGGCAGAGCCGTGGAGCGGTGACGAATTCATGGCCGCGCTCGATGCCGCAAAAGTGTCGGGCGATTGGGAATATGCCTTCGATCCCGGCATGGCCTGGACCGGGGAGTGGTATCCCTATGCGTTCTCGCCCTTCCTGCAAAGCTTTGGCGGCGACATCGTGGATCGCAGCACCTATCAGAGCGCGGACGGCGTGCTGAACGGTGACGCAGCCGTGGCCTTCGGCGAGTGGTGGCAATCGCTGTTTACGGGCGGCTATGCGCCGGGCACCAGTCAGGACCCGGCAGCACGCGACAATGGCTTCATCGAGGGGCGCTATGCATTTTCATGGAACGGCAACTGGGCCGCGTTGAACGCGCTGAATTCCTTTGACGACACGCTGTTTCTGCCCGCACCCGATTTCGGCAACGGCCCGAAAATCGGTGCGGCAAGCTGGCAATTCGGGGTTTCTGGCACATCCGAACACCCTGACGGGGCTGCTGCCTTCATCGAATTTGCGTTGCAAGACGAATACCTTGCGGCCTTCTCGAATGGGATCGGCCTGATCCCGGCCACGGCCTCTGCTGCCGCCATGACCGAAAACTACGCCGAAGGTGGTGCGATGGCAGTGTTCTTCGCGTTGAGCGAAGCGCAAGCCCTCGTGCGCCCTGTGACACCGGGCTATGTCGTTCAGGCCAAGGTGTTTGAAAAAGCTCTGGCCGATATCGCCAATGGGGCCGATGTGGTTGACACACTTGATGCCGCCGTTGATGAAATTGACGCCGACATCGCGCGAAACAGCGGCTACGGCCACTAAGACTGCACCTGTGCGCCAAAAAGGGCGCGCAGGCCCTTTCCCACCGGCAGGAAAAGGCAATCCCATGTCCTCGAAACTGACCACATCAAACCGCGCAGGCTGGGCATTCGCGGCACCGGGGATCGTGTTGATCGCGACCTTCATCATCGTGCCGTTTTTCTTTGCCTTCGCGTTGTCGCTGACCAATCAGAGGCTGATCTCGCCCAATCCCACGCAATATGTGGGCTTGCAGAATTATCGCGACATGCTGTCGGTCTCTGTGCTGCGTCTTGCCCCGGAACATGACGACGCGGGCCTGATCGCGCGCGATGCAGATGGTGCGCCGGTCTATCCGCGCGTGCGGGAGATCACCCGCAACCCCGATTTTCCGCAATATCGTGGCATGCGCGAATGGTTCCGCGTCCATACAGGCGACACCGCCCATGTGGTGATCGCGCGCGACGTCGTGTTCATGAAAGCGCTGGTCAATACGGTCACTTTCGTTCTGGTCGTCGCCCCCCTGCAAGGGGCATTGGCCTTGGGGCTGGCGCTTCTGGTCAATCAGAAACTGCGCGGCATCACAGTGTTTCGAGCGGTCTATTTCATGCCCGTTGTGGTGTCGATCGTGGTCGTTTCGCTGCTATGGCGGTTCATCTATTCGCCTGATGGTGGCTTGCTGAACAATCTTCTGTCGGGGCTGAGTTTCGGGATGTTTCAGCCCGTCAACTGGTTGGGCAACCCCGACACGGCGCTGCCCGCGATCATGGGCATGTCGATCTGGCAAGCGGTAGGCTTTCATATGGTGATCTGGCTGTCTGGCCTGCAAACCATCAGTCCCACGCTCTATGAGGCCGCCGAAATCGAAGGCGCATCCAAATGGCAGACCTTCCGCTATGTGACATGGCCGGGCTTGCGGCATACGGCGGTTCTGGTTCTGATCGTTATCACCATGCAGGCATTCGCGCTGTTTGCGCAGATCGACGTGATGACGCGCGGCGGCCCATTGGACAGCACGCAAACGCTGGTCTTTCAGGCGGTCGAGCGCGGCTATGGCAAGCAGGATATTTCCGGCGGAGCCACGATCAGCGTGGTGCTGTTCCTGATGGTGCTGACCATTTCACTCGTGCAGCGCCGGCTCACCAGAGAAAGGGCATAAGATGGCCGCCATTTCCCCCGAAAACCATGGCCTGCGGCTGGCTGTGCGCTATGCGGTGTTGGTGCTGATTGCGATCATCTTCGTCTTTCCGCTGGTCTTCATGGTCATGTCCAGCCTGAAGCCCGACCAACAGCTTCTGGCAGACACGTCCAGCCTGCGGGCCTTCCTGCCAGTGGGCGATGTCAGCCTGAACAATTACACAAAAGCGTTTCAGCGCGCGCCGATTGGGCTATTTGTGTTGAACTCGGTTCTGGTGACGGGGCTGACAGTGGTGCTATGCCTGCTGATCTGTTCCATGGCAGGGTTCGCCTTTGTCTATCTGAACTGGCGCGGGCGCGATCTGATCCTGTCGGTTGTTCTTGCCACGCTGATCGTGCCGTTCGAAACCATCGCCATCCCGCTTCTGCTGTTGGTGTCGAAACTGCCCTGGATTGGCTGGGAGGGCATCACCATTGGCTGGCTCAACAGCTACCGGGTGCAGATCATCCCGTGGATCGCAGATGCACTGACGATCTTTCTGTTCGTTCAATACTTCAAGGGCCTGCCGCGCGAGCTGATCGAAGCGGCGCGCGTGGAAGGGGCGACATGGTTCCAGATCTACTGGCGCGTCGTGATGCCCTTGTCCGGCCCTGTGCTGGCGACGGCTGCGATCTTGAAGTTCCTTGTCATGTATAACCAATACCTGTGGCCGCTGATCGTGGTGCAGCAGGAACAATACCGCCCTGTCATGGTCGGGCTGCAATACTTCTTCCAACTCAACATCGCGTGGGGCGAGGTCATGGCCTATCTGACCATGATAACTGTGCCGGTGCTGGCATTCTACCTGGCCTTGCAGCGCGCCTTCATCGCTTCGATCGCGTCAACTGGTGTGAAAGGATAACCGATATGGTTCTCGCTCTGGAACAACAATGGATCTGGGATAGCTGGTATGCCCATGATGGCGACAAATGGCATGTCTTTTTCCTGAAGGCGGATAAGTCGCTCATCAACCCCGAATTGCGGCATTTCAATGTGACGCAGGGCCACGCCGTCAGCGACGATCTGGTTGACTGGGATCATCTGGGCACCTGTCTGGCCCCAGCCGGCGGTCCCGCATGGGATGATTTCACCACATGGACAGGGTCAGTGGTGCGCGACGATGCAGGGCTTTGGCACCTGTTCTACACCGGCACATCCAAGGCGAATGAGGGGCTTTATCAGCGCATCGGGCATGCCACGTCAGAGGATCTGCACAACTGGAAGCGCGTGGGCAATGGCTTGTGTCTGGACCTGACCGGGCCGACCGCCAGCGCCTACGAGGCTGATCTTGCCAAGGGCTTCTGGCATGACCGCGCCATGCGCGACCCTTGGGTCATGCGCGACCCCGATGGCGCGGGCTGGCTGATGTATTTCACGGCCCGCGCGCCGGGGATTGAAGAACCCAATGCAGGCGGCGCGATCGGCTTTGCGACCTCGGATGACCTGATGACATGGACCCTGCAACCGCCGGTGTTCATTGGCGGCTATGGCCAGTTGGAAGTGCCGCAGGTCTTTCAGGTGGACGGCCGCTGGTATTGCCTGTTCTGCACGGCCGCCGAGCATTTCTCGAAAGCACAGGCCGCAGCCATCCCCGGCGGACCTGTCACGGGCTCGCATTATCTGATGGCCGACAGCCCACGCGGGCCGTGGACCATTGCGCCGGGGCCGTTTCTGGACGGCGCATTGCCCTGCCGTCGTTATGCCGCACGAATTGTCGAAACAGATGCAGGATTGCGCATCATGGGCTTTGCCGACAAGGGCGCGGATGGGCAGTTCCTAGGTGTGGTCATGGACCCGGACCCGGTCGACGTGCTGGCGGATGGCCGCCTGATCGTGCGTCCGCAACCTCAAGCTGCGGAGTAGCAACATGGCTGATGTGATCTTGCAAGACGTCCGCAAATCCTTCGGCGCGGTCGATGTCATCAAGGGCGTGGATATCGACATCAAGGACGGTGAATTCTGCGTCTTTGTCGGCCCGTCGGGCTGCGGCAAATCTACGCTTTTGCGTATGATCGCGGGGCTGGAAGATATCTCTGGCGGTGCGCTGTCCATCGGCGGGCGGGTGGTCAATGACATCACCCCCAAGGAGCGTGGCGTGGGCATGGTGTTCCAGTCCTATGCCATTTTCCCGCATATGACCGTGCGTGAGAACATCGCCTTTGGCCTGACAATTTCGGGCACCTCGAAAGCCGCGAAGGATGCCAAGGTGCAAGAGGCCGCGCGCATCCTGCAAATGGAACATCTGCTGGACCGCCGTCCAAGCCAGTTGTCGGGCGGGCAACGCCAGCGCGTCGCCATTGGCCGGGCCATCGTGCGCAAGCCCAATGTGTTCCTGTTTGACGAACCGCTCTCCAATCTGGACGCTGCGCTGCGCATGGACATGCGCATGGAAATCGGCAAGCTGCACCGCCAGCTAGGTGCGACGATGATCTATGTCACCCACGATCAGGTCGAAGCGATGACCCTGGCCGACAAGATCGTGGTGCTGAAAGAAGGCCGCGTCATGCAGATGGGCGCGCCGATGGATCTGTATCATAACCCCGAAAACCTGTTTGTTGCGGGGTTTCTGGGCGCACCGTCGATGAATTTCCTGACGGTCGATGTGCTGGATGTGCAAGGGCAGGAAGCAAAGGTCGCGCATCCTGCTATGGACCCGGTTGTGCTGAACACCAAGGGCCGCGACATCGTCAAAGGCAGCCGTGCCGTGATGGGGCTACGCCCGCAATACCTGTCGGCAGGTGGCAACGGCGCGGGGCTGGTCGAGGGCAAAGTTGTGGTGGCTGAACGGCTGGGCAGCGAAACCGTGGCCGATCTGGTGCTGCGCGACGGCACCAACCTGATGGCGACCTTTTCCGAAGATCGCGTTTTCACCCCCGATCAGGCCGTCGCGCTGCGCTTCGATCCCGCAGAAGCGCATCTGTTCCCGCCCGAAAGCTAGGCTTTCAGCGCCGCCGTGACGATGATCTCCACACGCAACTCATCACGCGCCAGCCGCGCTTCACCGCAGGCGCGAGCAGGCGCATGGCCTTCTGGCACCCATGCGTCCCAGACCGCGTTCATCTCGGCGAAATCGGCCATATCGGCCAGCCAGATGATTGCTTGCAGAATATGCTCGCGCGACGATCCGGCCTGTTCCAAAAGAGCATCCACACGCGACAGGCAGTCGCGCGTTTGATCGGCGACCGTCGCGCCCGCGCCAACCTGACCGCACAGATAGACGGTCTGGCCGTGGATGACGATCTTGCTCATCCGTGTTCCGGTTTCCATGCGGGTGATCATCAGGATTTCCTTATTCTGCGGCATCTTGGGCATCCAGCGCGGATAATTCGCCCAGGGTGACGGGTTGCAGGGGCATACGAATGCGGTAAGCCCCGATGTCTGACTGTGCCATATTATGACTGCGCGCAAGAATTTCTGCTACAGTCAGTCCACAATAACGCCCCTGACACGGCCCCATTCCGACACGACCGTGGAGTGCCCCCACTGAGTTGGTCCAGCAACTGGGATAGTATAGTCCCATTTCAGGAGGGCCAGAGCTGGCTGGAAAGAGAGACAAACCCGAACCAATCGCCTGGAAATTTGACTTGTCTTGACCTTGCAACAGTTCGACCTGCCGGTGTGTGGAACATTGGCCCAGATGGCGTCCCGCGCACGACATTTTACTGCTGGTATGATTGCTACATCAAGAACGGCCGGAAGGGGCTGGAAGACCGCCCATCACGGCCCTTCAGGGTCTGGAACCGCATCCCGGATGCCGTGCGTGAGCAGATTGTAGAGCTTGCGCTCAACGAACCAGACGACCCGACCGAACCAGATGTGGCAGACCGACTTCACCTATCTCAAGGTAATCGGTTGGGGCCAGTTCTATACGTCCACGGTGCTTGACGACTTTTCGCGTTACATCGTCGGCGGCACGTTTTGCATCAACATGGGGCATCCACGCCATCAACAGAGCCCGTCTCACTATGGGAAAAGATGTTTGATATATTATAATAAATATCCTAAATTTCATTATCCGTGCTCAGGACATGATTTATGATCACCGGCCCTCAGATGCGCGCCGCCCGCGCCTTGCTTGGCATCGACCAAAAGGCCCTGGCTGAACTTGCCGGACTTTCCGTGCCGACGATTCAGCGTATGGAGGCCAGTAGCGGCACTGTGCGCGGTGTTGTGGGCAGCCTGACCAAGATTGTGGTGGCGCTCGATCTCGCCGGAGTTGAACTCATCGCAGAAGGCTCTGCCAGCACGGCAGGCGGACGGGGCGTGCGCCTGAAGGCACCGCCACCCAGACATTGATCCCTGAACCCGCGACGGCGACCGCCGACGATATGCCGACGATCCCGCTGCTCCCTTCCCAAAGGTGCGGCCACAGATGACAGACCAGACCACCAGACAGAGCGATGCTCCGAGCTTTGCAGAGCTCTTCACCCCGAAACTCGTCACCGTCCTGCGCGAAGGCTATAGCGCAGCTCAGTTACGTGCCGATGCCGTTGCGGGGCTGACCGTCGCCATCGTGGCGCTCCCGCTTTCGATGGCCATCGCCATCGCGTCCGGCGCGACCCCGGCACAGGGGCTTTACACAGCTATCGTCGGCGGCTTCCTGGTATCGCTTCTCGGCGGATCGCGCTTCCAGATCGGCGGACCGGCCGGCGCCTTCATCGTGCTGGTCGCCGCAACAGTGGCTCAATACGGAATGGAAGGGCTGATCTTGGCCACGTTCCTTTCCGGGCTGATGCTTGCGCTCGTCGGCTTTCTGCGACTTGGCACCTTCATCAAGTTCATTCCCTTTCCGGTCACGGTCGGCTTCACGGCCGGGATCGCGGTCATCATCTTCGCAAGCCAGGTCAAGGAGCTGTTCGGCCTTACGCTGGCAAATGAACCGGGCGAGTTGGTGGAGAAGATGCTCGCGCTCTGGGAGGTTCGGGACAGCCTGACACCAGCGGCGTTCGCCCTGTCCGTGGCCACTGTCGCGGTCATCCTAGGGCTGCGGCGCTGGCGTCCGCACTGGCCGGGGATGCTGATTGCTGTAGGCATTGCCGCGGCAGCGACCGGGTTGCTGGGCCTGCCGTTGCAAACCATCGGTACGAAGTTCGGCGGGATACCTTCGTCCCTTCCGGCGCCAAGCCTACCGTCCTTTTCGATGGAAGCGATTCTCACGGTTCTTCCGGCGGCCATCTCCTTCACCCTGCTGGGCGCCATCGAGTCGCTCTTGTCGGCGGTCGTTGCCGATGGCATGACCGGTCGCCGCCACCGGTCGAATTGCGAACTGGTGGCGCAGGGTGCGGCCAATATCGGGTCCTCCCTGTTCGGAGGCTTCTGCGTCACCGGCACCATTGCGCGGACCGCGACCAATGTTCGTGCGGGGGCGCATGGCCCGGTGGCCGGCATGCTGCACGCCCTGTTCATCCTGCTGTTCATGCTCGTCGCGGCCCCCCTTGCTTCCTATATCCCGCTGGCGGCGCTCGCCGGGGTGCTTGCAGTGGTGGCCTGGAACATGGTCGAGAAGCCGGCAATCGCGATCCTCGTCCGCTCGGGCTGGGGCGAGGCGACAGTCCTCGGCGCCACGTTCTTCCTTACCATCTTCCGCGACCTGACCGAGGCCATCGTCGTCGGCTTCGCGCTCGGCTCGGTCCTGTTCATCCACCGCATGAGCCGCACGACCGAGGTTGCCGCAGACAGCGCTTTTGTGGGCCGTGACGAAGCCGATGCCACCCACCCGCGCGGTGAATACCACGAGGAGCAGGCCGCCAATCCCGATGTCGTCATCTACCGGATCACCGGTGCATTGTTTTTGGGCGCGACAGCCTCGATCGGATCTGTCCTCGACCGCATCCAGGACACCCACAAAGCATTGATCGTGGATTTCTCGGCGGTGCCGTTCCTCGACTCGACCGGTGCCAACATGATCGAGGGGCTCGCGCACAAGTCGCAAAAGCAGGGGGTCGCGCTCTGGCTCACCGGTGCCCGCCGAGACATCAAGCGAGTGTTCGTGACCCACGGCCTGAAGCGTCCGCTGGTTCACTATGCTGCCACGGTGGATGAGGCGCTGACACAGGTGCGCGATGGTTCCAACGGTAATCAGGAGAGCAGCTAATGCCTCGTAGACGACGCAGGCAAGGCCTCGATCAACCTTGGTTCCGCGTGCAGTTCAACTCGGCCCTTGGGCCCTACAAGGGCGGTTTGCGGTTTCACCCCTCGGTCACTCTTGGGATCATTAAGGTCTTCGGCTTCTAGCAGACCTTCAAGAACGCCCTGACCGGCCTGCCTATAGGCGGCGGCAAGTCGGTCGTCAGCTCCGGCTCGGGCAATGTGGCGATCTACTCGGTCGAGACTGCTTCGGAGAGCTATCCAAAGAGAGTTTCGCCATTTCCCTTCTCCGGGGTAAGCTCTAATGCTTTTGCAAACGCAAATGAAAGACCAGGTCGTGACCCAATCGCCTTCAGGACAGACGCCCTTGCCAGTCGCCAACCTTGAAGGTTCCATTGACCAAGATGTGGATATCTGGGCGCTACTCGGTGCGCTGCCTGTGCCTATGGTGGTACACGAGTTGGGCGAGGGGGCTAGGGCGCGCTTCGTCAATCCAAGTTTCACCGCCGCCTTTGGTTACACGCTGGCCGATGTGCCAAGTGTGACCGCTTGGGCGGAGCAGGCCTATCCGGACCCCGACTATCGCCATAAGGTTATCGCCCGCTGGTGGGAACAGATCGCGATGCGGCAGGCGACGGGCATGATTGCGCCGCCGGTGGAGTACCAGATCTTCGACAAGGCGGGACGGCCGCGCGACGTACTGGTCGGTTTTGCGCTTCAGGGCGATTTGGTGATCGTCACATTCCAGGACCTGACGCCGACGCGGGTGGCCGAAGCAGCGCTGGAGGCGGAGCGCCACGAGAATGAGAAGACGGCCTTCGTGCTGACCGAGAACATGCCCGCCGGCGCTTATACCATGGTGTTGCGGCCGGGTGCGGAGCTTGCCGAGTTCGCCTTCGTCAGCAAGCATTTCCTGCATATGCTGGAGCTGACACCCGAGGAGGCCGCGGGCGACCCGATGACCGTTTTTTCGCGCGTGCATCCCGAGGATCGCCCGCACTGGCTGAAGATCAACGCTGAAGCCTTCGCCAGACGCCAGCCCTTTTCCGGCGAGGCCCGCATCGTAGCAAACGACGAAACGCGGTGGATCCGCGCCGAGTCGGTTCCGCGCGAACTGGACGACGGGTCGGTGATTTGGGAAGGCATCCTTGTCGATATCGACGATCTGAAGCGCACCGAACAGAAATTGATAACGGTGCTGGAGGCCGCGCGGGGCTATACTTGGCGGCGCGACATTATCGCACGTCGGTCAGAGTTCGACCTCCACTGGGCCGCGTTCGCCGGTCACAGGCCCAGCGAACGCGACATGCCCAGTGACGAATGGTTCCTGACGGTTCATCCTGAGGACATGGCGCAGGTGCGGGCAGCGGTGGCCGCGCTGGAGGCAGGCGCGGTGGAACAACAGATCCTGACCTACCGCAGAAGGCTCCGTGGCGAGGAATGGATCTGGTTGCAAGTGCACGCTGGCGTCAGCGCGCGCGATGCGGACGGCGCACCGACCGCCCTGTCGGGCGTGAGCTTCGACATCACCGCCGAGATGACCGCACGGGCGCAGGCCCAAGAGGAGCAGGCGCAGCTGCGCGAGGAGTTGCAGCGCGCACAACAGCGAGACACGGTGGTGCAGGTCGCCGGGGGCGTGGCGCATGACCTTAACAACCTGATCGCAGTGGTCGCCGGTACGGTTGAGATGCTGGAGCTGCAAGCTGCCGGACAGGCCGGACTGCTGAGTGGGCTAGAGCGCATCCGCCGCGCCGTCGACATGGCGCGCGACCTGATCGCCAGACTGGACGGGCTGATCCGCCCGGAGCTGCCGCGCGCGGCGCAGGATCTGGGCAAGCTGCTGCGGAACGCGGTGGATCTGCTGGGCCAGCGGCGGATCGCGCAGCACAACGTGCGCGTCGAACTGTCCAAGGCGGGACCGCCGGTGTGGGCCAACCCGACCGAGGTCGCCCAAGTGGTCGTAAACCTTGCTATTAGTGCGTGCGATTCGGGCACACCAGACCGACCGGCGACTGTGACGTTGCACACGCTGCCGCCCGGAACCTCCCCGCCGCCGCGCCCACCCGATGCCGGCTTCCCACCGCCCGCCGGGGTGCCCATGGCGTTTTTCACCATCAACGACACCGGCACAGGCATCTCGGATGAGGTGCGTTCACGGATGTTCTGGGCTAATTTCAGCACCAAGGGCAAGGCGGGCATCGGGCTGGGGTTGCCGATCGTCTCTACCGTTCTGCAGACCAACCGCGCGGCGCTTTGGGTCGACAGTAGTCCTAGCCGGGGAACCACGATGACTGTAGCCTGGCCGGCCGCGGCGCGGCCCGACGCGGGCCAAGGCGCGCAGAACAAAACGGCTCAGCTGGCCGCCTTTGCCCCAGCCGAACTGCTGCGCGGTCTGCACATACTCGTGGTGGACGATCTGGCGGATGTGGCGGAAGTTCTGGCAGAAATGCTGGAGGCGGCCGGGGCAGTAGCGGTGGCCATCTCAGACCCCGAGGAGGCGGTCGAGATGCTATCGGATGCGCCCGGCTTCTGGTCGGCGCTGGTCACCGATCTGCACATGGAGGGCATGGATGGCCGGACGTTGGCCCGCCATGCTGGTACACTGTCGCCGCCGGTCCCGGTGGTGCTGGTCACCGCCCGGCCCGACACGCTGGGCGACGCCGTGGCTTCGGAATTCGCGGCGGTACTCTCCAAGCCAGTCACAGCCACCCGGCTGGCCCGCACCGTCCGCTACGCATCCGCCCGCAGAAACATTGTGGACGGTTGAGCCGGCGGTGGTAATCCCCCCCGAAATTAAGGGGCTGCAAAAGTAGAATTTTCTCGGCAAGAAGAACGAGGAGATTTCGAATGAAGACAAGCAGATACACAGATCATCGCGATCCTGCGTCAGGCCGAAGGCGGTGTGCAGGTGGCTGAGCTATGCCGCGAGCAGCATAGCATCAAACAGAAGAGCCAGAGTCCTCCAGATCAACATCGCGCCGACTGTTCCAAAGCATTCGATGACGGATGCTTGGGGACTTCCAGCACAGAAGCCGCGGCCCTGGCTGGGACAGGCACTGGGAAGGAGAACACGCAGTGTCCACGCTTAAGGTGATCGAAGTCCTCGCCGAATCGGAGATGAGTTTCGGCGCTGCACAGAATGCCCCCGTAGAGAATGGCACGATCGCCAGCTACCTTGTGAATACAAAGGTGTCTTCTTTGCGCGATGATGACGGCGCGCAGTAAGGCTGATCTCTTGCTGCGATGCAGGTGCCTTGGGTCAGTTTGAGCGGCGTTCACAGTTTAAGGCATCCCCCTGCGCGCGACCGTGGAGACGCGAGTTTATGACGCGGCGGGATAAGCGTTGCTCCACGTCTCAAAGGATTAATCAGCCCACCGACAAGGCTTTCCACTGACACAGAAGCGCAGTCGGAGGATGCGCCGCATTTGAAAGAACACGGCGGCACTGGCGAGTAAGGTGCTTTCAGATACCTGGTTGAGAGGGAACAATTTGAACGGAGGGCGATCATGGCCTATGCAGTTGGGGTCGGCCTCGCCGCAACGACTCCAGCAGCGCCATCGCAACCCACCACGCAAAGGCAAAGGGAGATTGTTATGCCAGACGATACAAAACAGCAGGCAGAACTGCATCGCATGGTGATGCAGGACCATATCTGCCCCTTTGGGCTGAAGACCCTCGATCTGCTCCAGCGCGAAGGATATGAGGTCAAGAATCGCCCCTTGAAGACACGCGAGGAAGTTGATGAGTTCAAGGCGCGCTACGATGTTGAAACCACGCCGCAAGTGTTTATCGATGGCAAGCGCATTGGCGGTTATGAAGAGGTGCTCCGCTTCTTCGGCAAAGATGTCGCGGATAAAGATGACGTTACATATGTGCCTGTTATCGCGCTGTTTACCATGGCGGCCGCGATTGCATTGGCCACCAGTTGGGCCAGCTATGACAGCCTTGTGACCGTTGCCGCGGCGGAATGGTTCATCGCAATTTCCATGTGCCTTCTGTCCCTTCAGAAGCTGAAGGACGTGGAGAGTTTTGCAACCATGTTCCTGAATTACGACTTATTGGCCCAACGCTGGGTGCGCTATGGCTATGTCTATCCTTTCGGAGAAGGGTTGGCAGGTGTCCTGATGGTGTCGGGTGCGCTGATGTGGCTGTCGATCCCGGTTGCTCTGTTCATCGGCACTGTGGGCGCGGTTTCGGTGTTCAAGGCTGTCTATATTGACAGACGAGAGCTGAAATGCGCCTGCGTGGGCGGTGATAGCAATGTGCCGCTGGGGTTCGTGTCGCTGACAGAGAACCTGATGATGATCGGCATGGCGCTGTGGATGCTGACGAAACCCGCAGGTGTCGGTATTGGGTTCTGACCTGATGGTGTTTTCCAGTCGCTGGACCGTGAGCAAATCTGCGGCCCGGCAAACCGCACCGGGCTTTGTCTTTTGCGCCAGATCGGCGACAGCAACAGCGTGTATCGCAACTCCGGACAGGGCCTTGCGTTAATATCCCCTCATTGAGATGTTATCAGCGCTGGTCGCTTTGGTGGAGTTGTGCATGATGACGCCCCCACAGATGCTTATCTTTGCTGTCATCACGGCGATGCTGCTGCTGTTTTTCTGGGGCAGGTTGCGCCATGATGTGGTGGCATTCGCGGCGCTGATGGCCTGTGTCGTGGCGGGACTGGTGCCTGCCTCTGATGCGTTTAACGGGTTTTCCCATCCGGCTGTTTTTACCGTGGCCTGTGTGCTGATCCTTAGCAAGGGGTTGCAGGATACCGGCGCAGTAGACTGGCTGGCGCGCCGCACAATCCCGCGCGAGGCTGGGCGGTTTACCAGCATGGCAGCGCTTTTGGGGCTTGGGGCGGCGCTGTCCGGATTTATGAATAATGTAGGTGCGATGGCGTTGTTGATGCCAATCGCCATACAGGTGTCACACCGGCTGAATCTTACGCAAGGGCAGGTGCTGATGCCGCTCGCCTTCGGCACGATCCTTGGCGGCATGACAACGCTGATCGGCACACCGCCAAACCTGATCGTATCAAGCTTCCGCAACGACGCAGGTTTGGGGCATTTTTCCATGTTCGACTTTACACC
Source organism: Roseinatronobacter domitianus (assembly GCF_023336755.1). Classification (GTDB taxonomy): domain Bacteria; phylum Pseudomonadota; class Alphaproteobacteria; order Rhodobacterales; family Rhodobacteraceae; genus Roseinatronobacter; species Roseinatronobacter domitianus. Next base: position 26,662 of record NZ_JALZWP010000008.1, read on the forward strand.
GGTGGGCTTGGCTGTGGCTGCCGTCGGTGTGGTGTTCATATTCGTGATAGGTTGGCGGCTTGTGCCAGCGCGTGAAGCCACCAGCGGTGAAAGCTTTGACCCCGGCGCTTATGTGACCGAAGTGCGCATCCCCGCGAACAGCAAGGCAATTGGCCTGACGCTGCGCGGCTTCGAGGATGAAATAGAGGACAGCCACGCTGTCGTGGTCGGTCTGTTGCGCAACGATGTGCGGATGATGGCCCCGCATGGCGGACGCCGCATCAAGGAAAACGATATTCTGGTGCTGGAGGCCGAAGTCGACGCTTTGGCAGAAGCCCTCGCCGTTTTCGACATCAAGCTAGAGGAAAAAGGATCGGTGGCAGATCAAGAACCTGACGGCGAAGATGACGCAACACCGCAGAGTGATGCGGACCAAAAACCGGAAGCTGCCAAGAAGTCGTCGCTGCCCGCAACGCTAGAAAAGCTGCGTCCCGGTCAGCAGAAGGACACACAGGCAGATTCTGACAAGCGCCGCAGCGATGATGATATCGTGCTGCGCGAGTTGGCCGTATTGCCCGGCTCGACCATCGTTGATCACTCTGCAACGGATATCGCGCTGCGCAGGCGTTTCGGGCTGAACATGCTGGCAGTAGGGCGCGAGGGGCGGCCACCACACACCCGGCTGCGCCAACTCAAGCTGAAATCTGGCGACTTGTTGCTGATGCACGGCCCGTCAGATGCCTTGTTCGAATTCGTCAAGGAAACCGGATGTGTGCCGCTTGGCGAGCGCGCGCTGCACATGCCCGATACACGGCTGGCCATACTGTCAGTTGTGATCCTGCTTGGAGCGGTCGTTACCACGGCTACGGGGCTTTTACCTGCCGCCGCTGCCTTTGGCTTGGGTGTGCTGGCCACGATGCTGGTGCGCACCGTGCCGCTGCGCCAACTTTATACCAGTATAGACTGGCCCGTCATCGTTCTGCTGGCCGCGTTGATCCCGATTGCCGGGGCAATGCAAGACACCGGGGCGGCGGATATTTTAGCCCGGTTTCTGTTGGACACCGTTGCGCAGGGCAACGCGATTGCGGCGCTTGTCGTGTTTATGGTCACAACAATGTTCTTGTCGGATGTGATGAACAATGCGGCGACTGCGGCTGTTCTGTGCCCGATTGCGCTCGGCATTGCCAACACGTTGGGCGTGAACGCCGACAGTTTCTTTATGGCCGTGGCTATCGGGGCCTCTTGTGCGTTTCTGACGCCCATTGGCCACCAGAATGCGACCCTTATCCTTGGTCCCGGGGGCTTTAGGTTCGGTGATTACTGGAGGCTGGGCCTGCCGCTTGAAATGCTGGTGGTCGCGGTCAGCGTTCCGGCCCTACTGGTCGTCTGGCCGCTTTGATAAGGGTCAAGAACGTCCAATGGCATCTGGTCATTAACAGATCAGGCGCAACCGAAATCACCGCATCATAGCACCACAATTCGCCTGTGGTCTCGCCATTTCCGGCACCGCAACAGGTGCCGGAAATGGCGTTGGCTCAGACTTCTTTTTTCAAAGCCTCGATCAAGTCGGTCTTTTCCCAAGAAAAGCCACCATCCTCTTCCGGGGGCCGGCCGAAATGCCCATAAGCCGCAGTCCGCGCATAGATCGGACGGTTCAGGCCAAGATGCTCGCGAATACCGCGTGGAGTGAGGTCCATCGACCGCGCAATCGCGCGCTCGATCGCCTCATCCTCGACCAAGCCTGTGCCTTGGGTGTCCACATATATCGACAGCGGCTTTGCCACCCCGATTGCGTAAGAGAGCTGTAGGCTGCACCGACGCGCAAGCCCTGCTGCGACCACGTTCTTGGCAAGGTAGCGCGCGGCATAGGCGGCAGAGCGGTCAACCTTGCTGGGGTCTTTCCCAGAAAATGCGCCGCCGCCGTGGCAGGACGCACCGCCATATGTATCGACGATGATCTTGCGCCCGGTCAGGCCCGCATCGGAATCTGGGCCGCCAATAACGAATGTGCCGGTCGGGTTGACCCACCATTCGGTGTTTTCAGTCAGCCATGCCGAAGGCAGCACTTCGCGAATATAGGGTTCCACGATAGCGCGAATATCATCAGAGGTCTGATCTTCGCTTTCATGCTGGGTCGACAGGACAAGCTGCGTCACTTCCACCGGTTTGCCATTCTCGTAGCGCAGCGACAGCTGGGTTTTCGCGTCTGGGCGCAGGCTTGGCACCTCGCCTGCCTTGCGCGCATCCGCCAGCCGTTTCAATATCTGGTGCGAATACTGGATCGGCGCGGGCATAAGTTCTGGCGTTTCATCGACGGCATAGCCGAACATGATCCCCTGGTCCCCGGCGCCGTCCTTGGACACGCCCTGCCAGATATGCGCGGATTGCTCATGCAGGAAGTTCAGAACATGGCAAGTGTTCCAATGGAACTTTTCCTGTTCGTAACCGATGTCGCGAATGCAGTCCCGTGCGATCTGGGGAATGCGCCCCATGTAATCCTTCAGGCGCTCGGGGTCGGACAAGCCCACCTCACCACCGATCACGACCAGAGACGATGTCGCGAAGGTTTCACATCCCACACGCGCATTTTCTTCTTCGGCGATCAACGCATCAAGCACCGCATCTGAAATCCGGTCGCAGACCTTATCCGGGTGCCCCTCGGAAACGGACTCGGAGGTAAAGATATAATTCTGTCTTGCCATGTTTTTTTCCGCATTGAAGTGCCGCGCCCAATCGCACAGGACGCAGCCAACCTGATATTACATTCCGCTCGGCGTGGCTGTCCTAACAAGAAAGCAGGATGGTCACAACTCTGCAATATAGACGCATTCGTGGAATTTCGACTCGGCTTGCTAGCTTTGGCGATGCAATCCGCCCGACAGCCGAAGCTGACGGGCAAAAACCAGACTGCAAGGGCTTGTTCGCCGGGCGCAAGGACCGGGCGCGGCACCCACGTTATTTGTTCAGAAGTGCCCAGGCATTGGGCAGCAGCAAGGCCACCAGAACGCTCTTGAGAAGATCACCCGCCAAGAACGGTGCAACGCCCGCAGCCAAGGCTCCGCTGACGCCAATGAACGCCGACAGCCATGCCACCCCAACTGCATGAATCAATGCTCCGCCAAGGCAGGCCGCGCAAAAGCTTCTGACATAGCCTGCGGTCCAGCCCCGATCTGCAAGCCAGCCGACAAGCACCGCCGCGCCCAGGAACCCGACCAGATATCCAGCCGTTGGCCCGGACAGGACCAAGACCCCGCCACCGCCGGCGAACACTGGCAGCCCCATCGCCCCTTGGGCCAGGTAGACCAGCAAGGTAGCACCCGCCAGCCGGGCACCAAACGCCATGCCAACCAGCAATACCGCAAAGGTCTGCATGGTCATGGGAACAGGCCACATCGGCACCTGTATGCGGGCGCTGAGCGCGATAAACATTGTGCCTGCCAGAACCAGCAACGCGGAGCGCAACAGACGCAGGCGCTGGTCTTGCGGCGTAGGCAGCGCCCCGATCAAGGCTGGGCTACGGGAATAGGGGATTGGCATGAGTCTCTCCTTTGTTGTGCTCAGGCCGCAACAAGGCTTTTGCGGTTGGCATCTATGAAGCCGGTATGAACGTCACCGCTCAGGAACTCGGCGCTTTGCAGGCAGGCAATCAGGAAATCGCGATTGGTGGCGATCCCGGTCACCTGTAGGGTGTTCAGCGCCTGCACCGCGCGCTGCGCTGCACTGGCTCTGTCAGGCCCGTGGGCAATGATCTTGGCCAGCATCGGGTCGTAATAAGGCGTGACGGCATCACCCTCGCGATAGCCCGCATCCACCCGCAGCCCGTCTGCTTCCGACGGCAGAACGAATGTCTGCAACATGCCCGGTGACGGCATGAACATTTTGGCGGGGTTTTCGGCATAAAGCCGGCACTCTATGGCGTGGCCTGTGCTGGATATCTCTGACTGGTCAAGCGACTGAAGCCGGCCGCGCGCGAAATCTATCTGCATGCCGACCAGATCGCGGCCTGTTACCATTTCGGACACCGGGTGTTCGACCTGAATACGCGTGTTCATTTCCAGAAAGAAGAATTCCTGCGTCTGGGTGTCCAGAATGAACTCTACGGTTCCGGCGCCCGCGTAGCTGACCTGACGACACAAGGCTACAGCTGCATCGGCCATGCGCGCGCGCAGATCATCGGGCAGGCCCGGTGCCGGGCTTTCCTCGATCACTTTCTGATAGCGCCGCTGAAGCGAGCAATCACGCTCGAATAAGTGGATCGCCGTGCCATCACCAAAGCCGAACACCTGTATTTCCACATGGCGCGCCTTGGGCACCAACCGTTCCAGAAACACCGTGGCATCGCCAAAGGCCTTGCCAGCCATGGACTGGGTGTCTTGTATCGTGCGCAGTAGTTTTTCGGCGCTATCGACCCGCCGCATCCCGATACCGCCACCCCCGGCAGAGGCTTTGACCAGCAGGGGAAAACCCACTCGCGCGGCTTCGGCCAGAAAATCGACGGTGTCATCAGGACCAAAGCGCGGGCTACCGGGCACAATGGGCACGCCCGCCGCCTGCGCCAGCGCGCGCGCGCGCGCCTTGTCGCCCATGGATCGCAGCGTATCGGGGGCTGGCCCGATCCATGTCAGCCCGGCAGCCATGACCGCTTCGGCAAATTCCGCGCTTTCCGACAAGAAGCCGTAGCCGGGATGAATGGCATCGGCCCCGCTGTCCTGTGCCGCTTGCAGCACCTTTGCGGCATCCAGATAGCTTTCGCGCGCCGATGCGGGCCCGATTGCGATGGCTTCATCGGCATCAGCCACATGAGCGGACGTGGCATCTGCTTCGGAATACACGGCCACCGTGGCGATACCCCGCGCCGCAGCAGAACGGAAAATGCGCCGCGCAATCTCTCCGCGGTTTGCGACAAGCAGCTTTTTCATGGCCTGCCTCACGCCTTGATGCGGGCAACGACCGTGCCTTCGGTGACAATATCACCCTCTGCGACCAATATCTCGATCAGTTCCCCATCTTCCGGGCTGGCAACCGGAATTTCCATTTTCATAGACTCCAGGATCAGGATTTCCTCATCCTCGGCAAGTTTGTCACCGGGCTGGGCGACAATCTTCCACACGTTTCCGGTTATATCTGTTTTCACATCGACGATTGCCACAGCGGGATCTCCTCTTGCCGATACATGCTCGCTGGGGACACCTTAAACACGTCATTTAGTAGTTGCAATAACAACTCCTTTTATTTTTGCTTTAAAGCGATCATTCGATATAGTGAAGCAGCGGCCATGGTTGGCCTCGGTTTAAAAATTATTGTTGTGCATTGAGGGGCGCTGGCCCCGCTGACCTACCAAGGAGGCGAGAGTGTCTGCGAAACTTTCCGGCAAGGTCAGTGAACTGCCCGCGGAAACCTTGGCCAGCCTGAAGCGGCTTGGGTTCAGTGATTATGAAAGCCGTATCTATATTGACCTGCTGCGTCAGGTTTCGCCCCGCACTGCTTATGAGGTGGCGAAATCTACCGGGGTGCCGCGGCCCAATACCTATAACACGCTTGAGAGCCTGTCGCAGCGCGGTGCGGTGTTGGCCGTCACAGAGGGGCCAAGCCGTTATGTGGCTGCCCCGCCCCGCGACCTGTTTTCCAGCATCGCCGAAAAAACCGCCGCCCTGTGCAGCGATATCGGCACGCAACTGGAAGAAATTGCCAAACCGGTGGATGATCAGCATGTCTGGACCTTGTCGGGCGAAATAGAAGTTCATCGCAAGATCGACACCCTGATCCGTAATTGCCGGGACTCTCTGATGCTGAAGGCGGCATCCGATATCCTGCAAATGCACAAACCCGTTCTGGCAGAGGCCGGCGCGCGGGGCGTGGAAATGCTGATTATCGTGTTCGGTCCCGACCCAGAGGAATTTACCTTCGGGCCACGCTGCCGCACCTATATTCACGAAGCCAATGGCGTCAGGATGGGCAGCGCCGACAACCTGTTCACGCTGACCGTGGATCACCACGAAATGGTGACAGCGAAAGTCTCCGACACGCCTGTTGCGGTTCATACCAGCAACACCACGATCGTTAACCTTGCGGAATCGCTGGTGCGGCATGACTATTACATGGCCGAGATATTTCAGAAATTCGCGCCGGACATTGATGCTACCTACGGGCCTTACCTACGCGATCTGCGGCTTGGCTGTTTTACCCCGGAACAGGCAGCCAGTTTCCGGACCAAGACGGGCCAGTAACGGGCTGGCGAACGCCCATGACGCATAGGGGAAAACGGCGCAAGGGTGTGGCTCGCGCCGTTGCTCGGTGGTCCGGGGCTGGCTGTGCCTTGCTTATGCCAGCCTGCGCGCCAACTGCCGTTCCAGATGCCCGATATGCGCCAGAGCCTGCGCCATTGCCGGGATTTCATCATAGATCGGCACGCCTATGTCAAAGGCACGCATGCGATAGTCCCGCCGTGTCTGGTCCAGTTCGGCGGACCCGTCGGTCCGCATGGCCAAAGCGAAATGCGCGACGCCGGGCCATTTCTCGCGGGTTTGGCGCACCACCTCGAACAGATTTCCGATCGGGTCGACAGTGCCCCTGCCCACGAAAGCCGCAAGGTTCAGGTGCATGGCAATGGCGTCGGGTTCCGCATGTTCGAACACATGGCCCAGAATTTCACCCGCGATCCAGCCTTCCTTTTCTTGCAAGGTTTTGACCGGCGTATCTATAGGGTTTATCACGCTGGTGCCCGGCGGCAGGCCCATGGCATCCAGCGCGGCACGGGCCTTGCCCTTGAAGGGGGCAACCTTCAGCTTGTACAAAGAGAAGATATCCGCCCCCAGCACGCTGGAGCCGCCGCCATTGCCGAACAGCGTGACCGCATGGGTGGGCTTTTCCGGCCGCAAGGTGAAATGCTGAAGCGCCAGCAGCGCATCAATGAACTCATCCACCGTAGTGGCCATGCTAAGGGGGAATTGCTGCGCCAGCGCATCCCATGCCTTGTCATCGCCCGCCAAGGCCCCGGTATGCGACGCAGCGGCCAGCCGCCCGTCATCCGAACGCCCGCCTTTCAACACCACGACGGGCTTGGGCGTAGGATGATTGCGCAGCACCTCGACAAAGGATTTTCCGTCGCGGATATCCTCTATATACAGGCCAACCGCACGGGTTTCGGGATCGCTGAAATAGTAATCCAGCAAGTCATGCGGTTTCACATCGGCGCTGTTGCCAATTGTCACCAGCCCGCTGAACCGCAAACCCCGCCATTGCCCACGCTTGATGATGTCGGTGCTCAGGCCCCCGGATTGTGAGATCACCCCGATAGAGCCCAGCGCCTTGGGCGCCCCGACAGGAAACGTCAGCCCGCCCCGTGGCGAATAAGTGCCCAGACAGTTGGGACCAAGAACGCGAATGCCCGACGCCCGCGCCCGGCGCACCAGATCATCTTGCAACTCGCGGCCTTCCTCGACCTCGCCAAAGCCCGAACTGATGACCTGCGCAATGCGCACCCGTCCTGCGCCCGCTTCCAGCGCGTCGGCTATGCGCCCTGCGCCAATGGCAATATAGGCATAATCCACCTCTTGCGGAGTGTCTGCCAAGGAAGGGTAGGCTTTCAGCCCCTCTATTTCATCGGCCTTGGGGTGAATTGGGTAGATGTCGCCCTCGAAGCCGAAATCCTTCAACCGTCTGATAAAGGTGTTCGCAATCGCAACATCGCGGGTTGACGCTCCCAAAACCGCAATCGTACGCGGCTGGAAAAGCGGGCGGAACATATCTGCCGCGCTCTGGCCCGTGGTGTAGGGCGCTACGTCTTGGGTTGACGCCGTGTTCAGCACGAAAGCCGCATCCACCGCAACCGCACCTTCTGGAGAAACGATGACGGGGTTCAGGTCCGCCTCTGAAATCTCGTCGGCATACTGCATCAGCAGACCATCCGGCCCGCCCAGCGCGATCATCGCGTCCACCAATGTGTCGACATCAACAGGGTCCTGTCCACGCGCGCCTTGCAACAGCCCATACCCTTTCAGCTCTTGCAGCATGTCATGAGCAGTTGGGCGGTCGATGGGGCAGATGCGAAACGCGACATCTTTCAACAGTTCCACGAAAATGCCGCCCAGACCCACCATCAGCATGGGGCCGAATTGCGGGTCCCGAAACCCACCCAGCACAACCTCTTGGCCCTTGGGGGCCATTTCCTCGACCAGCCAGCCGTCGCGCATGCAGTCCTTGATTATGGGCTTTTGCGCCATCTCGGTTATCGCGGCTGCAACGGCCTGCGCGTCGGGCAGGTTCAGGGCCACCCCCCCGGCATCGGATTTGTGCAATATCTGGCTGGACACCACCTTGACCACGAATGGCGCGCGCATGTCGCGCGCAGCCGCTACTGCGGCCGCCGCATCGGCGACAACGCAGGATTTGGGCGTGCGTATCCCGAAGGCAGATAACAGCGCCTTGCCTTCGGCTTCGTTCAGGGCTTTGCGCCCCGCTGCCTTTGCCTGACCGACAATTTCCGCAGGGTTCTGGACAAGTATGTTCATGGCGCTTCCCCTTAGTAGCTTGTCGGCCAGCTGCGCATCAGGTGCTGTCCAAGCCCACCGGACAAGCGGCGTTGGTGAATTTCCAGCAGTCGGATGATGTAATCCCGCGTTTCCTGCGGCTTGATAACGTCATGCGCAGAGAAGATCTGCGCCATGTCCCACACCTCCAGGTCTTTCTGAATTTCGGCCAGCGCAGCTTCGAACCCGTCGTCACCGGCGGTCAGGTTATGCACGATGCTGGTCGCGAAAACCGGGTCCATGAACGAAATCTCGGCATTGGGCCAAGCGATCATGCTGTCGTTATGCGCCCCGCCGCCCATGGCGACATAGGCGCGCCCATAGGCCTTGCGGCAGATGACTGTTACTTGTGGCACGGTCGTCAAGCAGGTCGCGTTCATGAAGTTCATGATATGCCCGGGTGCGCCCCGGCGCTCGGCATCGGTGCCAACGACAAAGCCGGGCGTGTCCATGAACCGCACAATCGGAATGTTGAAACTGTCGCACATGACCGTGAAATCAATGATCTTGCGGCAGGCTTCGGCAGAGAGCGCGCCGCCCCCGGTCTGCGGGTTGTTGGCGACAATGCCGACCACATTGCCATTCAAACGCGCCAGCGCCACCACGGCAGATTTACCAAACCGTGGTTTTATCTCAAAAATCGACCCGGTGTCGAAGATCACATCGAGGATCTTCTTCATGTTATAAACTTGGGTGCGCTTTTCCGGCATGATGTCCAGAATGCGTTCCTGATCCGCGCCAGACCCTTCCGGGACCGCAGCAACAGGTGGCAACTCGCGGTTATGGCTTGGCATGTAGGACAGGAACTGGCGAATCATCGCCATCGCGTCCTCGTCAGTGTCCACGAATTGGTCAATCAGTCCGGTCTGTTCGGCATGCAGGCGCCAGCCGCCAAGCTCTTCCAGATCAACCTTCTCGCCAATGGCCATCGACACCAGCCGGGGGCTGGAAACCGACATGATCGAGCCTTTCTTCATGACCGCGAAATCCGCGCAGCAGCACAGCCAGGCCGAAGACCCGAAAGAGGTGTCCAGCGCCGCCGCAGCCCATGGTGTGTCGCGCAAGCGGCGGAACTGAGTCGTGTCATTGCCCAGCATGGTGCCCATCCCCTTGGACCCCATCGCATCTGGCAGGCGCGCCCCGGTAGATTCGCCGATATGGACAAAAGGCATCCCGCGTTCCGTGCAGATCTTGCGAATATAGCCCATCTTCTTGCTGTTGATCGCCCCGGTAGATGCGCCCTTGGTCGTGAAATCATTAATCACAACGCCAACATCACGCCCGTCTATGCGGCCAAAGCCGGTTATCTTGCCGTCGCGCGGGGTCTTTGCGGCTTCCTTGGCCGAAAAGCTGGAGCGACCCAGAAGGCCGGTTTCAAAAAAGCTGTCCTTGTCGACCAACGCATCCAGACGTTCCTGTGCGTTCAGCTTGCCCTGCTCGCGGCGTCGGGCCAGCTTGTCCGGGCCGCCCATGGCTTTGGCTTGTGCCCGCATGTGGTCAAGTTTCGAGAGCATGTCTTCATGCGCCATCTGGTTTCCTTCCGATAGGTTATCTGAATGTGACCGACTTTGCGGTGAGCCGTTCAACTGTGGCGAGGTCCAGCTTGGGCGAGTACCCGGCAGGCAAAGTGATCGTCCCTTGCGCAAACGGCAGTGGGTTTTCGAACAGGCGGGAATGGGGTTTCAGGAACCCGTTGAATTCCCCGGCATTGTCCAGTGTGTGGCGGGCAACGCAGGCTTCCAGCCAAGCGTGGGTTTCGCTGCCCAGCCCATCGCCCAAGACCGGCTGCATGCCATGCGCACGCACCGCGTCCATCCCCGCGCGCAGGCGGTCCAGACCACCAAAGCGCTTCAGCTTCAGCTTGCAATATCCAACGCCCGGCATGTCACCTGCGCGGGTGATATCGTCCAGCGTGCAGATCGGCTCGTCCAGCATCAGCGGCACCGGAGAGACAGCGGCAACAGCGCCATTTGCTTCCCACTCATCCGCTTCGCAGGGTTGTTCGAACAGTTCTATGCCTTCCGGGTTCAGCCCCTGCGCGAATGCCAAAGCCTGCGCCCGCGAATAGGCACGATTCGCGTCCAGCCGCAGCGTGGCCTTACCTGCCGTCGCGCGCTGAATGACCGCCACCCGTGCCAGATCGGCGTCTACATCCTTGCCAACCTTAACCTTGAACGTCTTGAAACCCTCGGCAATGGCCTGTTCAAGTTCCTGTTCAATGTCGCGTGCTTCCAGACTGTTGACCGGTGTCAGCAACGGGTGCACAGAATCATGGTCCAGAACCAGCATCGGATGCTTTCGCAACACTTCCAGCGCCGTGACAAAACTGGTCGTTGCGACCTTGCTCTGCTCGAAGTCGCCAAGCAGATCGGCCATTACATCGTCTATATCGCGTCCGATGGCAGCCTGTGCATGGCGCAGCAGAAATGCCCAGCCACCGTCGCGCGTCTCCAAGCTGGAACCGGGCGAAATATGCGCGTCGGCAAAACCCGACCGCCCGGAATCGTCCTGAACTTCGACCATGAAAGGCTCGAAAGTTGTGAAAGTCCGGTAAGATAGCCGATATGGACGGATGAGTGGCAAGGCCAGTTTCCGCAGAACAATACTGGTGATGGCTGGCAACTTGTCTCTCCCCTTCATGATCTGTTGCGCGGCCATTCGGACCAGCGCCATCCCGCGCCCAGGCGCTGTCGGACCCATCCAAAATTGCACCTGCGCCACTTGCAAAAATAGTAGTTGCTTATGCTACTCCGTTTTCCTAGTCTTTGCATGCGAAGTTCACGTTTGCAAGCCTGTTTGCAATCAGCGCGGCTTCGAAAAACGGGAGGAGTTAATTATGAACTGTAAGAAACTGGTAGGTGCCGTGCTTGGCTCTACGCTGCTGATTTCTGCTAGTGCGACGGCTCAAGACTGGCCCAATGGCGACCTGCGCTTTATTCTACATGTCAGTCCGGGTGGGGCTACCGACGTTCTTGCGCGCCGCCTTGCAGATGGCATGCAACAGATCACGGGCACCAATGTGGTTGTCGAAAACCAACCCGGTGGCAGCGGCGCGCGTCAGCTTGCCCTGATGAGCCTGATCGAACCCGATGGCCAGACCATCGGGTCTGTGACAGCGTCGCATCTGGGGATGTTGCAGCAAAGCGAAGAATTCGACCTGTCCTCGATCGAATGGTCCTGCGGCATGGTGCTGGACCCTTATCTGCTGGCAGTGCGTGCTGACAGCGACATCCAGTCGCTGGAAGACATGGTCGCCAAGGCCAAGGCAAACCCCGGCGGGCTGACCATTGGCGGGTTTGGTGAAGCATCGGGCGGCCATGTCGCGTGGGCCATGTTCGAGGAAGCATCCGGCATTGTCGGGGACATGAACTGGGTGCCCTATGACAGCGTTGGCGATGCCGTCGTGTCCGCTCTTGGTGGCCATAGCGATGTGGCAATCGCCTATGTCGGGCTGGTCAAGCAATATGTGGAATCGGGCGACATGCGGGTGATCGGCATTCAGTCCGACACGCGCTCGGAATCGTTGCCGGATACGCCCACCTATGCCGAAGCGGGTTTCGATGTTGACACCACATGGCAGCAATTCCGCGGCGTGATCGCCCCGGCTGGCACCTCTATGGAGCATCAGCAAGCATTGTGCGACGTGGTCGAACAGACCATGCAAAGCGATGAACTGATGCAATATGTCCGGGATTCCGAATTGACCTACGGGTTCATGGGCCCAGAGCCGTTCAAAGCCTTTGTTGAAGCACAGAACGAGGCGGCGATCTATTGGGGTGAGCGCCTCGAGTCGATCCAATGATCCGCGCTCATACCGGAGAAGCCCAGTGACCAAAGATCACAACGGCAAGGAGTCAGCGGCACCTGCCGCTGGCTTCCTGCGTGCCAGCCTGAATGTGCCCACCGCGCTTGCCGATATCGCCGTCTGTCTTGCGCTGGGTGCGCTGGGCCTTTGGTTCGTGGTAAACGCCGCAGGCATGCCAGCGGGCCGCACCATGATCGGCATCGGCACCTTTCCCATGATCGTGGGCGTCATACTGGTCGCCCTGTGCCTCGTGCAAATCGGCCTGTCCCTGCGTAATTTCCGCAACGCTGGTACGATCAGCTTCCACCGCCCTTTGGCGGTGCCCATCGGCATGGGGCTTATGCTGCTGTTCCCCTTTGCCATGGACAGCTTCGGGTATTTCCAGACTGCCGCGCTGTGGGTGCCTGCTTTTGCGTGGGTGGCGGGTGTCGCAGAGCTGCCAACCATCCTCACCCTGACTGCGGTCATATTGGGGCTGGCCTACTTTCTGTTCCAGATGCTGCTGGGAACGCCACTTCCCTGAAGCCGGCCCGCGCACCCTGTCGCTGCCACGCGCCTCAGGGGCCTGCACTATGCCCGCTATGAGCAAAAACACCATGCGCTGTCATGCGCCCGCCACAAGAGGCCAAGATGCTAGAGAATTTCACCAACGCCTTCGAACTTGTTTTCGCAGTGCGGGTCCTTGTTGCACTGATGATCGGGGTCTTGGTCGGATATTGCGTGGGGGCCATGCCGGGGCTGACATCCTCTATCGGCATGGCGCTGCTGATCCCCTTCACCTTCGAACTGGATGCGATTTCTGCGATTGTCATGCTTGTGGCAATCTATATGGCGGCGGATTACGCAGCGGGCATTCCCGCGATTCTGGTCAACGCCCCCGGACAACCCGCCGCCGCAGTCAGCGCCTTCGATGGCTATCCCATGACACTGCGCGGCGAGGCAGGAAAAGCGTTGAACCTGTCCATCATGTCCTCTGCCACAGGGGCATTCATAAGCCTGATCCTGCTTGTCATTACCGCACAGGCGATGGCGCGGGCCGCGCTGGCCTTCGGTCCGGCGGAGTATTTCGCCTTGGCTGTTCTTGGGCTAAGCCTGATCGCGGTGTTGAGCACCGGCTCAACCTTGAAGGCCCTGATCGGGCTGTTGTTCGGGCTGGTCATTGTCACGGTCGGCATAGACCCGATACGCGGCTCTTTGCGTTTCGTGGTCACACCCATGCTGATAGATGGCATCCCGTTTCTACCCGCGCTGATCGGCCTTTTCGCGCTGTCGGAAGTGTTCATCATGCTGGAGCGTGGCAATGAACGCTCACGCACCGAGCTGGGCGTCATGCGCGCCAAGCCATCACTGTCCGCCTTGTGGCCGTTTCGGCGCACGGTGTTGCGGTCGTCCTTCATTGGCTATGCCGTCGGAGTTATTCCCGGCGCCGGTGCGGCAATCGCATCGCTTGTCAGTTATGGGTTTGCCAAGCGCGCTTCCAAACCGGCGGATCGCGACAGCTACGGCAAAGGCAACCCCGACGGCGTGGTCGCGTCCGAGGTGGCCAATAACGCCGCCGTTTCCGGCGCGCTGGCCCCGCTGCTGGCGCTGGGGGTTCCCGGTTCCGCAAGTGCGGCGGTGCTGATCGGGGGGCTGACGATCCAGGGCTTGCAGCCCGGTCCCATGCTGTTTGTCAACAACCCGCAGATTCCGTATTCGATCTTCGTGTCCTTGCTGGTCGGCTTGCCGATCATGACCGCAATCGGGTTGCTTGGGGTGCCACTATGGGTCCGGCTGACCCGCATTCCCCCCGGTGCCATCGCAACGCTTGTGGCCTGCATCTGCGTATTGGGGGCGTTTGCCTCTTCCAACAACTCTTTCGAGGTGCTTGTAACCGTGGTCTTCGGGATTATCGGATACTTCCTGCGCAAGGTCGATATTCATCCGGCCCCGATCGTGCTGGCGCTGGTGCTGGGCTACATGATGGAATCCAACCTGCGGCGCGCCATGATTATCGGCAATGACAACCTGCTGTTCCTGGTGTCGCGTCCGATTGCGATTGTGCTTCTGCTGGGGGCGGTCCTTGTTATCGCGTCACCGCTTCTGGGCCGACTTCGGCGCTAGACTGGTGGCGCGCGCAACCGCGCTCCCACCCCAACCCGTCTGTCGCTTTGTCGCCGCCACCCCCGCCCCATGCGCCCTGCCGGGCCAGTCTGGACACTTATGCCAATGCAAATGAAAATCCGGTTTTGCCTTACGGCGCTGCTTGCCGGCGGCGGTGGTTGGCTGGCGCAGCAGGCGAATATACCGTTGGCCTGGCTGATCGGGTCGCTATTGGTGACAATGCTGCTGGGACTACGCTTTCCGATCACGGTGCCGCGCAAGCTGTATCGCAGCGGGCAGATCATTGTGGGGACAGCGGTTGGCCTAAGCGTTCCGCCAGAGGTGGTTGACCGTATCGGACCGCATGTGCCGACAATCCTTGCAGGCGCGCTTATCTCGATCGCGGTGGGGCGGCTGTTGGCCCCTGTTGTGGCGCGGGCGGGCAAGCTGGACCTGCGCACGGCGTTTTTCGCAATGGTCCCTGCCGGGATCTCGGAAATGGCCGATCTAGCCGCCCGTCATGGCGCAGATGCGGGCGCAGTTGCGCTGTTTCACACGTTGCGGGTTTGCTTCATTGTGCTGTTGCTGCCGACGCTGATTGTCTCGCTTAGCCCTACAACTCTGGACCTGCATTCCACCGATGGCAGTTGGGATCGCTACTTGCTGATCGCGCTGCTGACCGGGCTGGCTGCGGCCTATGCCGGCAACCGCTTGGGCCTGCCATCTGCTTTCGTGGTCGCGCCCATGATTGCTTTGGCGCTGCTATCGGCCAGCGGCGTTCTGGCCGCACGCGAACCCGCTATTCTGCTGGCTGTGGCACAAATCGCGCTCGGCCTAAGTTTGGGCGCACGGTTCCGCGCCGATACCTTGAAACGGCTTCCGCGCGCGCTGGCAGGGGGAATTCCGATCATCCTGCTGCATGGCGCGCTGATGCTGGGGCTGGCGGTGCTGGCGGCAGAGATGACCGGGCTGGCGCTGCCGGAACTACTGATGGGCTTTGCAACCGGCGGGACCGCCGAGATGGTGCTGACCGCGCAAATCGTGGCTGCCGATGCGGCCCTTGTGGCCGCCTATCAGGTCACGCGCGGGTTGCTGGGCAACCTGCTTGCCGGACCGCTTTACCGCTGGACAATCCTGCCCCGCCTTCCAAAAAACAAAGGATGACATCGTGAACTATGCCCGCCCGGCATTTGGGGACCATGCGCGCCATGCACAAGGCCGTATTCGCACGCTCGCGCCGGGTGTGTGCATAGCCTTCGTGATTGCGATGGCGGCGACCTTTCTGGGCAATCATTATGGCGCGCCGGTCATGCTGTTTGCGCTGCTGATCGGGCTGGCGCTGCATTTCCTGTCACAGACAGAGCCATGCGCGGCTGGCATAGAATTTTGCGCAAAATCGCTGCTGCGCGTGGGCATAGCCCTGCTTGGTGCCCGAATTACGTTTGACCAGCTTGCGGCGCTTGGGGCAGGGCCGCTGATATTGGTGCTGATCTGCATTCTGGCAACCATCGGTTTTGGCCTGCTTGCCGCGCGGTTACTGGGGCGCGGTTGGCGGCTGGGCATCCTGACCGGCGGGGCTGTGGCCATCTGCGGGGCATCCGCTGCGCTGGCCATTTCAGCGGTGTTGCCGCGTCATAGCAATCTGGAACGCGATACACTGTTCACGGTGATCGCAGTCACCACATTGTCGACGATTGCAATGGTCGCCTACCCAATCTTGTTTTCCAAGCTGGGGCTAAGTGACCAACAAATCGGGGTTTTGCTGGGCGCGAGCATTCATGATGTGGCGCAGGTTGTGGGCGCGGGCTATGCCGTTTCCGAAGAGGCGGGCGATACCGCCAGCTATGTCAAGCTGCTGCGCGTCGCGATGCTGCCCATTGTCGTGATCGTGCTGGGAGTGGTTCTGCGCGCCAAGGGAAGCGAACGCCAAGGCGCGGTTCCGGTGCCCCTGTTTACGCTGGGCTTTGCCGGGCTGGTGATCGTCAACAGCTTTGGCCTGGTTCCCGAACCAGCCCGCCTGCTGATGGTTGATAGTTCGCGCTGGCTGCTGGTTGCTGCCATTGCCGCGCTGGGGGTGAAGACCTCTATGTCCGCGATGTTCCGTCTTGGGCCGCGCCACAGCATTCTGGTCGTCGCGCAGACAGGTTTTCTGGCCGCGCTGGCAGTCGCGCTGCTGTTTCTTTTGCAAGTGTCATGACAACCCGACAGGAGGTCCGATGACAGACCCAATTCACCCCGCCAACCCCGATCTGGTTGCCCCGCTGCCCGGTGCCCCGGAACCGATGAGCTATCTTAGCCTGACGGCGGCAGAGGATGCAGGGTTCGGGGCCATCTCTCGGCTGCCGCGCACGCTGAAGGTGATGGCCGAAGATATCCTGTTTCGCCTGCCGGCCCCCAAGGCGCACGCACAGATCAGCGCCCTGATTGCGCGGGTGCAATCGCAGCCTGTCTCCTTCGCGCCCGGTCGCGCCCTGTTGCAGGATTTCATGGGCATTCCTTTGATGACCGACATGGCCTCTATGCGCGATGCGTTGGCCGCCCAAGGCCATGACCCAATGTTGCTGGACCCGGCCATCCCGGTAGATTTCGTTGTCGACCATTCGCTGAACGTGTTGTTCGCGGGCAATCCCGATGCCTATGCGCGCAACCAAAAGGCCGAATTTGAACGCAACGCCGAGCGGTTTGCCTTTATCAAGTGGTGCCAGCAAAGCTTCAGCAAGTTTCGCGTCATTCCGCCGGGGCGCGGGATCATGCATCAGGTGAATCTGGAATGGCTAAGCCATGTCGTAACCCTGAACCCCGACACGCAACTGGCGCGCCCCGATACCATGATCGGGACCGACAGCCATACCACCATGGTCAATGCCTTGGGCGTGCTGGGCTGGGGCGTTGGCGGCATAGAGGCCGAAACGGCTATGCTGGGAACACCGCTGGAAATGGGTGCGCCCCGCGTTGTGGGCATTCGACTGACCGGCGTCAGACCCTCAGGAACAACCGCCACAGACCTTGTGCTGCATGTGGCGGAAAAGCTGCGCGCCGTGGGCGTGGTCGGCGCCTTTCTGGAATTTCACGGCGCGGGTGTAGGGCAATTGCCGCTGGCAGACCGCGCAACCATTGCAAACATGGCCCCCGAATATGGCGCGACTTGCGCGTGGTTCCCGATTGATGCGCTGACGCTGGACTATCTGAGCATGACCGGGCGCAGCGCGCAGCATCTGGCCCGCGTTCAGGCCTATGCGCAAGCGCAGGGCCTGTGGCAAGACCCGGACACGGCGGACACGACCGACCTGAATTTTGACGAAGAGCATGTTTTCGATCTGTCCGAAGTTGTGCCAAGCATGGCCGGGCCGACCCGCCCTGACCAGCGCGTTAACCTTCGCGATGTGCCTGCCAGCTTTGATGCAAGGCTGAAAGAAGTTGCACCCGGTGCCACCGCCACCGACAGCGCTGCGCTGGATCATGGTGCTGTGGTCATCGCCGCGATCACCAGTTGCACCAACACCTCTAACCCAGAGGTGATGATTGCCGCAGGGCTGCTGGCACGCAAGGCTCGCGCGGCGGGGCTGTTGCCGCGCCCATGGGTGAAAACCTCGCTGACACCCGGCTCGCGCGTGGTGACGGATTACCTGACCGATGCGGGGCTGATGGCGGATCTGGAGGCGCTGGGCTTTCACAATGTCGGCTATGGATGTGCCACCTGCAACGGCAATTCCGGCCCGCTTGCGCCAGAGATTCAGGCAGCGATCGACCGCGACGCCCTGTGCACGGTCGCTGTGTTGTCGGGCAATCGCAACTTTGAGGGGCGCATTCATCCGCAGATCAAGGGCGCGTATCTGGCATCGCCACCGTTGGTGATCGCGGCGGCACTGGCTGGAACTGTGACACGCGATCTGGCATCCGCCCCGCTTGGCCTGGACCCGGACGGCAAACCGGTTTTCCTGGCCGATATCTGGCCCGACGCGGCGGAAATATCGGCTTTGGTCGCGCAATATGTGACCGCCGACAGGTTCCGCAAATGCTATGCATCCGGCATGGAAACAACCGACGCGTGGGATGCGCTGGATGCGCCCCAAGGCGTGCAGTTTCCGTGGGATAATGCCAGCAACTTCATTCGCCCCTCACCCTTTGCGGCCATGAAAGCGGGGGCAGACAGCGCGCTGGCCCCAGATGGACGGATTGAGGGCATTCGTCCGCTACTGATGCTGGGCGATGCGATCACGACCGATCACATCTCTCCCAATGGGGCCATTCGTGCAGACAGCCCGGCAGGGCAATATCTGCAAGCGCAGGGCACCGATCCTGCGCGGCTGGGCAATTTCGGCACCCGGCGCGGCAACCCGGAAATTTGCCTGCGCGGCATGTTCGACAACCCCTTGCTGAATAACGAATTGGTCGCGGGCATGCGCGGCAATCATGCGCGCCATGCCCCATCCGGGCAGGTTATGACCGTGCATGAAGTGTGCGATCTCTACCGTCAGACAGGCACGCCGCTGATTATCATTGCCGGGCGTAATTATGGGCAAGGGTCTTCGCGCGACTGGGCGGCCAAGGGGCTGGCCCTGATGGGGGTGCGCGCGGTTCTGGCCGAGAGCTTTGAGCGCATTCACCGCACCAACCTTGTGGGCATGGGTATTCTGCCCCTGACTTTCCCCGATGGGGTGACGCGCCATGACCTGAACGTGACCGATGATACCGAATTTGCGCTGGAATTGCCGCATGCGGGGCTAGAGGCGCGCTGCAACGTGATCTTGCAGCAGCACGGGCCGGGCAGCAGCCCGCGCCAATTTGTCCTGACCGCGCAAATCGCGTCCGAGAGCGAGGCGCAAATTCTGTCACGCAGCGGGCTGTTGCCGCATATGATGGCCAAACTCGCCTCTGTATGAACAATCCGGCCCATAGACGCATCTTGAAAGCAGTAGAAGGAGACGACGAATGAGCTTGCCCGAAACCATGCAGGTGATCGAGATCACGCGCCCCGGCGGGCCAGAGGTGTTGAAACCCGCCACACGCCCCGTGCCAACCCCGGCCGCAGATGAGGTGCTGATAAAGCTGTCCCATGCCGGGGTGAACCGGCCCGATGCATTACAGCGCGCGGGCGCCTATGACCCGCCCAAGGGAGCGTCTGACCTGCCCGGTCTGGAAGGGTCTGGCACAGTGGTTGCCGTTGGCGCACATGTAACACGCTGGAAACCCGGCGACCGCGTCTGCGCCCTGTTCCCCGGTGGCAGCTATGCCGAATATGCCACCACGCATCACGGGCAGGTGTTGCCGGTTCCTGGCACAATGTCCTTGCGCGACGCCGCTGGCCTGCCAGAGACGTTCTTTACTGTCTGGTCGAACGTGTTCATGCGTGGCGCTCTGAAAACGGGCGAGACGTTCCTTATTCACGGCGGTTCCTCGGGCATTGGGACAACCGCCATTCAACTAGCGCGGCTGTTTGGTGCATCGGTCTTTGCCACCGCTGGTTCCGCTGAAAAATGCGCCGCCTGTGAAAAGCTTGGCGCGACGCGCGCAATCAACTACCGCGAAGAGGATTTCGTGAAAGTCGTCAGCGAAGCGGGCGGAGCGGATGTTATCCTCGACATGGTGGGAGGCGACTACATCAAACGAAACCTGCGCGCATTGGCGGAGGATGGACGATTGGTCCAGATCGCCTTTCTGACGGGTCCCAAAGCCGAAATCAATTTCGCGCCGCTGATGATGCGCAGGCTTACGATTACCGGGTCAACCTTGCGACCGCAATCAGATCAGGCCAAGCACGACATTGCGCAGCAACTGGAACAGTGCGTCTGGCCGGCGCTTGCAGAGGGCCAGATCGCCCCGGTCATGGATCGCGTCTTTGCGTTGCAGGATGCGTCGGATGCGCATGAATTGATGGAAAGCTCTGCGCATATTGGCAAGATATTGCTGGAAATCACCGCGCAATAATGGCGCAGCCACGCCCAGCAACCGGGCGGTTTTGCCCGGTTGCCGGGCGTGGTTACGGCTCTGGCTGGCCCGCAGCGCCCTCTGTCTTATGTCGCCGCCAGCATTGTATGGTCGAAATTCAGCCGAGCGTGGAATCGCGCCAATTCGTGCTCAGAAGGCGTTTGCCCCGAGAATGTCTGAACATATCCCGGAACCCGTGCCATGCGGGTTGACGGATCTTCCCTGACTTGCATCGAGATATAGCCAATCTGTGTCAGGTAGACGGTGCGCGCGCGCACATCCGCGTCATGCGGTGCGTAGCCAAATCGTCCGAACATTGCGCCAATAGCCGCAAGGCGGACCTCATCGGCAGAGTTAACCCGTGCCATAACGGTATCTGATTGATGCGCCCAACCGCGCACCGCAAAATCCAGTTGTGGTTCGAATACGTCGCTGTCGTGGAAAACCACGATCAGGTTCAGGACCGCTTCGGTGATTGTCTGGGCATAGGCGGTGCAAGCGGCGATGAACGCCCCGGTATTCTTGGCCTCCCAATCCTCCAGCAGGGCCTCTAGCAACGCCTGCCGGTCCTTGAAGAACCAGTAGAAACTGGTGCGCGACAGCGCAAGCTGACTGGCCAGCGGCTGGATCTTCACCGCGTCTAGGCCGGTTTCGACAAAGGCCTGCTTTGCCGCGGCCAGCCAAACTTCGCGCGAGCCGCGCCAGCCTGTTGTTTTGTCGGTTTGGCCGCCAGTGGGCTCTGTGTTGGTCATGGGACCACATTATGCGTCTTCTGATCTGCTCGACAAGTGAAATATTCACCTGTGTTCTTTTTATTGACATTGGTGAACATTTTGGATGAGTTTCGCAAAAACCTGCGGAGTGAGCCATGTCAAACGATCCTCTTTTCCAGCCCTATCGCCTGAAACACCTGACGCTGAAAAACCGGCTGATGATTTCGAGCCACGAACCTGCCTACCCAGAGGACGGGATGCCGAAGGATCGCTATCGCGCCTACCATGCGGAACGCGCCCGCGCCGGGGTGGCGCTGACCATGACCGCCGGGTCTGCCAGTGTCGCGCGCGACAGCCCGCCCGTGTTCAACAACATTCTGGCCTGGAAGGATGAGGTGGTGGGCTGGATGAAGGCGCTCACCGACGAATGCCACGACTATGGCTGTGCCGTGATGATCCAGCTTACCCATCTGGGCCGCCGCACACGCTGGGACAAGGCGGATTGGCTCCCCGTCGTTTCTGCCGGGCACGCGCGCGAACCGTCGCATAAGGCATTTCCAAAAAAGGCCGAAGACTGGGACATTTCCCGCATTATCGAAGATTACGCTGATGCCGCCGAAAGGATGCAGGCAGCGGGGTTGGACGGGATCGAATTGCAGGCCTACGGGCATTTGATGGACCAGTTCTGGTCGCCCCTGACGAATGATCTGGATGGTCCGTATGGCGGCAGCTTGGACAACCGTCTGCGGTTTACCTTTGACACGCTGCGCGCGATCCGTGATCGCTGCGGCCCCGATTTCATTGTAGGTGTGCGCTACACCGGGGATGAGGACCTGCCCGGCGGCCTGACCCGCGAGGATGGCTTGGAAATTTCGCGCCGTCTGAAAGACAGCGGCATGGTCGATTTCCTGAACGTCGTTAAAGGCCATATCGACACCGATGCAGGCCTGACCGATGTGATCCCGGTGCAGGGCATGCGTAGCGCGCCGCATCTGGATTTCGCGGGCGATATTCGCGCGACCACGCAATTCCCCACCTTCCATGCGGCAAAAATTCAGGACGTGGCCACCGCCCGCCATGCTATTGCCAGCGGCAAGCTGGACATGGTCGGAATGACCCGCGCGCATATGGCCGACCCGCATATCGTCGCCAAGATATTGCGCGGAGAGGAAGACCGCATTCGCCCCTGCGTGGGCGCGAATTACTGTCTGGACCGTATCTATCAGGGTGGCATGGCTTTGTGCCTGCACAACCCCGCCACCGGGCGCGAGTTGGAACAGCCGCATGTGGTGGGCAAGGCCGATACGCCGCGCCGCGTAGTCATTGTCGGCGCTGGCCCCGCCGGGCTGGAAGCCGCGCGCGTCGCGGCAGAGCGCGGGCATGATGTGGTCGTGCACGAGGCCGCCAATGACCCTGGCGGACAGGTGCGGCTCACCGCGCAGACGCCGCGGCGGGCAGAGATGATGCAGCTTATTAAATGGCGGTTTGCGGAATGCGAGCGCATGGATGTGGAGTTCCGGTTCAACAGCTTTGCCGATGTGGAGAGCGTGCAGGCGAGTAGCCCAGATGTGGTTATCATCGCCACGGGTGGGCTACCGCATACCGATGTGCTGGAGGCAGGAAATGAGCTTGTTGGATCGGCATGGGATATTCTGTCGGGCGATGTCGCACCGGGCGAAAACGTGCTGATCTATGACGATGCAGGCGACTATGCGGCGCTGCAAGCCGCCGAGAAGATTGCCGCGACCGGCGCGAGGGTCGAGGTCATGACCCGCGACCGCAGCATCGTGCCCGAAGTCATGGCCATGTCGCTCACACCATCATTGCGCATTTTGCAAGCGCAGGATGTCACCTTTACCGTGGCTTGGAAGCTGGATTCCGTGGCGCGCGAGGGCAACAAGTTGGTTGCCACCATCGGCAGCGACTATGGCGGCGCAAGCCGCACTCGAGAGGTCGATCAGGTTATTGTTAACCACGGCACGCGCCCGCTGGATGATCTGTATTTCGACCTGCGGCCTTCCTCGACCAATCTGGGAGAGGTCGATTACGAAGCCCTCGTCGTGGGCACCCCGCAGCAGGTGCAGCGCAACCCGGACGGCGCCTACCAACTGTTCCGCATTGGCGATGCCGTAGCCGCGCGCAACACCCATGCCGCCATTTATGACGCCCTACGCTTGTGCAAGGTTCTATGATTGGGGCCGCCGCAACCGTGCCCAGATTTGCAAAGGCCACGGCGGGGTGTGCGGCTCTTAGCCGTTAAAGCTTGGTGGCGTGGTCCCGGCGAGTGTTGCCATATGCCACGCCAGACATTGATTGGAACTAAGCACCGGCAGCCCGCTTTCGCGCGCAAGCGGTTTCAGAATGCCAAGCGTGCGCAGGTTGGTGCAGGACAGAAACACCCCGTCAAGCGGTGCTTGGCGGACCAATTCGCGCACCGCATCCGCGATGGACTGCGGCGCGATCCGTGCGACCTTGCTCTCGACTTCCTCACCGAAAGACAAGGTGGCGGGAACAGTAATTCCTGCGGCTTCAAATGCCGCGCGGATCGGCTCTGCAACCGGTGCGATATAGGGCGACACAATGCCGACACGGCGCAACCCAAGATCGTGGCACTGCGCCAAGGCAGCGCTTAGCGGGTCGGTTACAGCGCGCGACGCGACCGCCCCGGCCACAAGGTCACGGACCCGCTCCACACCGATAAGAGTAGCGCCTGATGTGCAGGCATAGGCCACAACATCCAGCGGGGCGGGCAGCAACCCGGCGGCGGCAGGAAGTGTAGCTTCCATCCGGGCAATACTGTCGGGCGTCAGTTCTGCACCAGATGGCACGCGGCTGACAAAAAGACTTGCAGCGTCTGGCGCGAATAGTCGGCGGAAATCCTGCTCTATGGTTTCATCAACCTGAAGAACGACAAGCCCAAGGCGCGGCAGGGTGTCGTCCTGCACCTCATAGGGAAATGGGGTCATGATAGCACCTCTGGCAGTTCGGCAGGCGCGCGCGGGGACAGCAACTCTGCCCCGTCCTCGCGCAGCACTATGTTTTCTTCATGCACCATGATGCGTCCGTTACCAAGAACGCAGCCCGGTTCCAGCGTCAGCACCATGCCCGCCCGCAGAGGGGTCTTGTCCAGCGGCGTAAAGGAAGGCCATTCCGTCAGGGTTACGCCAAGTCCGTGGCCTAGCCGTCCGCCGGACGCGGGCGCACCACGCGCATCCAGACCTTGACACAGCAGCGCATGCACATCGCAAGCGCGCAGGCCGGGGCGCAGGCCGGGGCGCAGGGCGCTCAGCGTGTCCTCGGTTGTTTGCCACAGCGCATCATACGCAGAACGTGCGGCATCCGATGCGATGCCAATGGCGAAATTCCGGTCGAAATCGCAGAAATACCCGTCTTTGACCGCGCCCGTATCCAGCATAAGCACGTCACCACGCTGCAAGGGTTGCGCACCGGCAGGTGAAATCACATCGCCGTAGCCGTCCTGCCCTGCGCCACCGGCGACATAGCTGACCCAATCTGCGCCTTCTTCCAGAAGCGCGATCTGGAAATCGCGGAAGATATCGGCCAGCGAGCGCCCCGCTGCCGCCAAGCTCGGCACCCGCGCGAAGGCGCGCGCCGCGATGGTGCAACTGCTGCGAATGCGGTCAATCTCGGCTTCGGATTTTACTTCGCGCACGCGCTGAACGATGTCCGTGGCATCCACGAAGCGGCGTGGCGACAGCCGTAAGCGCAGCGTCTCGAAATCCGCAAGCGGCATGCGCAGATGCGTCTCCAGCCCCATCGGCACACCGATCAGCCCCTGCGTGGCCAGCGTTTCGGACAAGGCATCGGCCAACAGGCTAATCCCGTCATCGGCAGGGTCTGGCGCTTGCCATGTGCGGATGTCCGTCACCCATGTGCGGCCCATCAACTCTGCCCCGATAGACGGGATCACCGCGATCGGGCCACCAACCTGCGGGACGATCACGAACCACGGTCGCGCAGGGCTTTCCCAAAACCGCGTCAGGAAGCCCGTCGTGTAGAACAGGTCGGCGGGGGATGTCAGCAAAAGCGCGTCCAGCCCTTTCAGGGCCATACCTGCCTGAAGCCGCGCCACCCGGTCGCGATACTCTTGCGCCGGGAAGATCAGCGAGCGGTCAGCCATCTTCCGGGCCTTCGCTCAGAATGGCCATGACGCGCGCATCTTGCGGCAAGTCCAGACCGCCCAAAAGCGCCGCGATCCCTGCTGCACCGGACGGCGTCGTTGGCAAACCATGCTCTGCCAGCAGCGCCACCGCGCCCAGCGCGTCCGCATCGGAAATCGTGACAAACATATCGGCATCGCGCGCCAGACCTGCCAGCGCAATCATAGAGGCCGTTTTGCAGTCAAGCCGCCCCATGCAGGAAACCGGGCCATGCGTATCCTGTAGCTTGCCCGCCCGCACCGCTTCGATCAGGGCCGGGGCGGCATCGGGTTCCACCACGATGATCTGCGGGCCATCGCCCCAAACAAGCCGCGCATAGGCGGCCACAGCGGCTGCCAACCCGCCAACACCGGCCTGCACCAGAATATGGGTCGGGGGGTGTTCGATCTGTGCCACCGCTTCGGCGGCCAGTTGCAGGTAGCCTTCCATCACACGCAGCGGTATTTCGGTGTAACCGGGCCAGGAACTGTCTGACAGAAGCGTCCAGTCATTGGCCTCGGCGGCCTTTGCAGCCGCTTGCATGCTGGCCTCATAATCGTCGCCTGCGCGCATGACCTCGGCGCCCTTGGCGCGCAAACGGGCGGCAAATGCCTCTGGCACGGTGTCAGACAAGACAATGACGGCGCGCGCGCCGAAAAGCTGCGCCCCGGCAGCAACAGACATTCCATGATTGCCAGCACTGGCGGTAATATAAACCCGCTCTTGCAGGGCATTGCGCAGATCGGGCGCCTGTGTCGCCGCCGCCTCGCGGGCGATGACATAGGCCGCCCCAAGCGCCTTGAAACTGCCCAAACCCATTCGGGCACGTTCGTCCTTGATCCATAGCTCTGCGACCCCCAGACGGGCCGCCAGATCATGGTCCTTGCGAAGCGGTGTCTGCGCATGAGCGGGGCAGCGTTGCAGCAGGTGGGCCACATCCTGGGCATCGGATAACGGGAAAGTATCGAACCCCTCAAGCCCGGTGCCGCGCCATGGGTTCTTCAATTGCTGGCTCATGTTGTCTCCACTGTGCTTGCGCGCAGCCTAACGCAAGGGGGGCGGATACGACGAGAGAAAAGGGCAGCATCAGACCGTTTTCCAAGCTGTTTTTGGCTATGGGCGCGCTATTGCGGCATGGCGTTGCGGCACCAACAGGCAAGCGCACCAATCCGTCCCCGACAGATCACCACCGCAGCAGGCGCGGCCCCAGCGCGGCTCCAGCCAGCACGACGACGGCGATTGCGCTTGAATAGGCCGGCAGCACGAACAAGACCATGTCCTTGTTGCAATAAAGGGAATAGACCGACGCTGCGGCACCTCCAGCTACAAGCCCGGCCAGTGCGCCGGTCAACCGTGGGCTTGTCGTGGCCCCAGAGGACAGCGCCCAAAGCACGCCGCCCAACATTGGAACAGCCAGCACAGGGACAGACAGCAGGCACACCCACAGATCGGGAATCGAAAGCGCATGCACCAAAGCGGACTGGCCCTCGCGGGCCAAGAACACGGAAAACACCCCCAACGCCACGGCAATGACCGCGCCCAGAAGGACACCGGGTATCTTCTGCGACGATGCCGGGTGGACCGTTGCCACAGCCACAGCCATCGCCAAGGCAACCAGCACCACGGGGCCCAACGTCTTTAGCACCGCGTAGGACGACATTGCCGCCACGATGTCCGGCCTTGGCCCCCAGAACAAGGCAAACGCACAAAGTGACACCGCAACGGCCAGCGGCAGCGCGCGCCACAACAGGGACGATACCTTGGGCTGGGGCAAGGTATCGACGGCCAGTGCAGAGATCAGCTCTTCGGTCTTCATTCGATCATCCTTTTCCGCAGTCGGGCCACGGATTTCAACGCCCGGTGCAAAGCAACGCGCACCGCGCCTTCGGACATTTTCAGCCGCGCTGCCGTTTCGGCTGTGGTTTCGCCTCTTAGGCCAAACGCGCGCACCAGGTCAGCTTCGCGTGGTTCCAATGCGCTCAGAACCTTTTCCATATCGCGCCCCATAGTCGGGTCCGGTCCGTCAACGGCAGGCAATCCTTCGGCAAAATCATCTATCGACATCTCGACGCGCGACCCGCGCGCCCGAAACGCGTCGACAACCTTGTGGCGTGCAATGGCATAAAGCCAAGGGCGCAGGGGCTGATCCTCGCGCCATGTGTGCCGTTTGCGGTGAATGGCCAGCAGCACATCCTGCAAGACATCCTCGCACCCTTCGGTCCCAAGGCCGGATCCACGCGCCCGCACCACCTTGCGCAGGATCGGTGTGATCGCAGTCAGAACACGATGGTAGGCGACCGCATCGCCGCGATTGGCCGCGCGCATCAAATCCTCCAGAGGGTCTGTGTCGTTCATTCCCGTTTCAACCCTCTGTTCGGAGCGCACCTGTAAGAAGTTACATCACATGTTCTGCGTATATCTAGAAAGGACTGCGCAGTCACGCGTGTTCACGTCCGCGTGTCCTGCGTAACGGTCGCCCGGACAGGGCCGTAACGCTTCGTGGGATTGCAACAAAGCGCCCTTCAACTGGAGTTTGACAGATGACCATGAAAACCCTCGCCCTTCCTTTGGCCGCCTCGCTGGCAACAGCTCTGACTTTGGCCGGTGGCCATGCGCAGGCGCAATCCGCGGACATGGAAAAATGCTTCGGTATTTCACTCGCTGGCGCGAATGACTGTGCAGCCGGCCCAGGCACAAGCTGCGCCGGCAGTTCGACCGTGGATTATCAGGGCAACGCGTGGACGCTTGTTGCCGCTGGCACCTGCGCGGATATCGAATTGCCCGCGATGGCGGATGGCTCTGACCGCATGGGTTCGCTTGAAGCATTGGACCGCGACCTGCCACCCGCATGACGCAGGGCATGGGGCAGGGCAACCGTCCTGCCCCAATTCATCACGAGAAGGGCCAACAGGATGCAGACGTTACCGCATAGCACCGGGCTAGGGTTCAAACCTGAGCATTTCCATGACCTGATGGGTAGACCCGGCGCAGTCGGGTTTCTGGAAGTTCACGCTGAAAACTACATGGGTGCGGGTGGCGCGCCCCATGCAATGCTGACGGCCATTCGCGCCGACCATGCGCTTTCGATCCATGGGGTCGGGCTGTCGATTGGCGGCGCCGACGGTTTGAACCGCGAACATCTGGACCGGCTGCGCAAACTGCTTGATCGCTACGAACCCGCCAGCTTTTCCGAACATCTGGCATGGTCCAGCCATGGCGCGGAATGGTTGAACGACCTTCTGCCGCTTCCCTATACCGATGAAACCCTCGCAACGATCTGCAACCATATCGACGAGGTGCAAGAGCACCTTGGGCGCAGGATGCTGCTGGAAAACCCCGCCACCTATGTGACCTTTGCGCAGTCGACATGGTCGGAAACCGATTTTCTGACCCAGATCGCGCGGCGCACCGGCTGCGGGCTGTTATTGGATGTGAATAATGTCTTCGTTTCCGCCACCAATCACCGTTTCGACGCGCGCGCCTATCTTGCGGCGTTCCCGCTCGATGCTGTGGGCGAAGTGCATTTGGCCGGGCATGACAGCGAAGAATTACCGTCTGGTCCGTTGTTGATAGACAGTCACAGCGCGCCTGTCGCCGATCCGGTCTGGGCGCTGTATGCCGAGGTGCTGGACCGCGCCGGGCCGCTGCCCACGCTGATCGAATGGGATACGGATATCCCTGCGCTGGACGTGCTGTTGTCGGAAGCCGCGCGTGCGGCGGTGCTTCTGGACCAAGCTCGATATCGGGGTAAGCAAGGCCAAACCGATGCAGCCTGAGTTGACACATGCCCGGATGCAGCACGAGTTTCGGGCTTCGCTGAACACCGATGGCGCGCCTGACGGGCTGATCGCCCCCGACCCGTCAGAGGTGGCCGAGCGTTTCAAGGTCTACCGCAACAATGTGCTGCATAGCCTGACATGCGCCTTGGCCGCGCGGTTTCCGGTGGTCAAACAACTTGTCGGAGCAGATTTCTTTGCCCCTCTGGCGCGGGCTTATATTGCAGCATCGCCACCGCAAAGCCCTGTGCTGTTGCGCTGGGGCGACAGCTTTGCCCCGTTCCTTGACGGGTTCCCACCGGTTGCGCATTTGCGTTTCCTTGGGGATGTCGCGCGGCTGGAATTTGCCCGTGGAATGGCGTGCCATGCGGCGGATGCAGATCCGATCTCTCCAGATGCGCTCTCCGTTGCGAACCTGGAGCAGCTTCGCCTGAAGCTACATCCGGCGGTTACGCTGTTCAAGGCATCTACTCCGGCCGTGCAAATTTGGCACCGGCATCAGCCCGGAGCGGAGGCAGCTTCGCTTACACCTGGCCCGGACTATGCGGTTATCGCGCGGAGGCCGGATTTCACCATCCTTGTAGAACAGGTTGCCCCCGGAACCTTCGCCGTTCTGTCCAGCCTGCGCGGCGGCGCAACCCTTGGTGACGCCGCAGCCGAAGCAGATCCAACCCCGGCCCTGACGCTATTGTTGCAACATGGCCTGATTTCCGATGCACAGAAAGGACCACCCGCATGAGCCAGTCCATCGACACGCCTGCACCCCAAGGGGCGCTGAACCGCAGTAAAGACCTGATCTGCAAGATCAATGCGCTTGGTGGTCATGTCCCCTATGACTTGGTCGCGCTCTTCGCGCGGATCGCGCCTGCCTTGGTTTTCTGGCAATCCGCGCGGACAAAAGTGGAGGGGTTCACGATCAACGATTCGACCTATTTCCTGTTCGAGCATGTTTATGCCTTGCCGGTGATTCCGCCTGCCTTGGCCACGGTGCTGGCCACTGTCGCGGAACATGTGCTGCCGGTTCTGCTGGTGCTGGGGCTGCTCTCGCGCCTGTCGGCTTTGGGGTTGCTGATTATGACCGCGGTGATCCAGCTTTTCGTGTTCCCCGACGCATGGGTCACGCATGCCCTTTGGGCGACCGCATTGCTTGTGATCCTGATGCGCGGGCCGGGGCGGCTGTCGCTCGATCATCTGCTTGGGCTTGAGAACCGAACGGCGAAACCCTGATTGCGACCAAGAGTTTCACGCGCGGGACCCTTGTGTCCGGCGTAGACCTGTAGTGACGGCTCAGCGGCAAAGCGACCAATCTGCAACGGCGCTGGTTGATGACAAAGCCACGTCCGACCAGCACGAACTTCGTGGCGCGGTCATGGCAAGCGCGGTCAGCACAACATGGGCGCACTACAGGGTATCAAGAAAATCCTGCACAAGCGCGTTGAACATGTCTGGCTTTTCCATATGCGCGGCATGGCTTGCGCCGGGGATGACTGCCAATTCGGCCCTCGGTATGCCCGCCCATAACGCATTCACCTGCGGCCAGCGATAGGATCTGTCCTGATCGCCCCAGATGATGCGGCAGGGCATATCAATACGCCAAAGCGCATCGTGTCCATCCCAGTCACGCATGGCAATCAGTGCATTTTCGGCCGCTTGTGGCTTTGCTAGCCGAGCAATGTCGCGGGTCGTAGGATAGCCCTGCGCGGCGGTTCCATCGCGGAACCACGTCGCGCTTATCCGGTCTGCCGTGGCTTGCACGCCCTCAGACTTTAGCCGCGCCATAGAGGTTTCAATAGGCTCAAACCGGTCCGGCATCAGCCCCAATGGCCCGGTGCCATAAAGCGCCAGCCCATCAATGCGCCCCGGATGCCGCGCGGCAATCTCTTGCACGATCATGCCGCCCATGCTGTGGCCCAGAAGCGTAAACGTCTCGATGCCCAGCCGGTCAACGCAGTCCATCACAGCGGCGGCAAAATCGGCAATGCGGCTTGCGCCGGGCAGAAATGCGGATTGCCCAAAGCCGGGCAGGTCTGGCGCGATCACGTCATGCGTGGCTGAAAACGCAGCCATCTGGGCGGACCATTGCGCGCTTCCGCCAAGATAGCCATGCACCAGCACCACGGGCGCGCCTGTCCCCGCACGACGGTAAGGCAGGTCCATCAACGCACCTGTTCCGGCAGCCACAAGGCGGCCTGCGGGAAGGCGATCATGACACCCACCAGAACCACCAGCGCCGCGATGAAGGGCAGGCTTCCGACGATCACATCCGGCACCGAGACCTTGCCCCTGCTGATGCCGGAAATGACATACAGGTTCAGCCCGACCGGTGGTGTCAGAACGGCGATCTCCATGGTGATGGTGTAGATGATTCCGAACCAGATCAGGTCGAACCCGGCGGCCAAGATAAGCGGGATGATAACCGGCAGCGTGATGAAGGTCATCGACACCGGTTCAAGGAACATGCCCAGAGCGATGTAGAACAGGATCACCAGCGCCAGCACCATGTAGGGCGACAGCTCGAATGCCAGAAACAGCGATGTGACCTGTTGCGGCACGCGGTAATAATTCAGCACAAAGCCGAACAACACCCCCGCCGACAGCAGCAGCCCCAGATAGCCCATGGTGCGCATGGTGGCCATCAGCGCTTCGACAAAGCCTTTCCAGCGCAGCCCGCCCACGCCTACGGCCAGCGCAACAGTGACAAGTGCCGCAATGGCGGCGGCTTCGGTGGGCGTGGCGATGCCTCCATAGATGGACACCGTAATCACCCCACCGATCACGATGATCGGCCCCAGCGACACCGCGATCTGGATCAGCGCCAAGCGCGGGCCGGTGTCGCGGTCTGGCACATGGCTTGGGTGCAACTTCGCCCAGATCAACACCACGATCACGAACAGCGTGGCCAGCAGCAGGCCCGGAATGACCCCGGCCATGAACAACTGCCCAATGGACTGGTCGGTGACGATCCCGTAAAACAGCAGGATCAGGCTGGGGGGCAGTAGAACGGACAACGTGCCGCCCGCAGCCAGAACGCCGCTGGCAAGCCGCCGGTCATAGCCCAGCCGCAGCATTTCCGGCAGGGCCACACCGCCAATGGTCAGCGACCCCACCATGGACGACCCTGACACCGCGCCAAACCCCGCGCAGGCGCCGATGGACCCATAGGCCGCGGACCCGCGCACTGGCACACCGCGATGCAGGAACATATACAGGTTTGCCCCGATATTTGACCGGCTTATCAATTCGCCAAGAAACACAAAGAGCGGCACGGCCAGCAGGATGTAATTGATCCATACCCCCCACAGCTTTAACTGCGCCGATACCAGCGAGGTGTTGAAGGTCTGGATTTGCCACAGGAAGGGCAGGGACGCGGCGGCCAAAGCGAAGGGTATGGGTAGCCCCAGCCCGATCAGAAGAATCAGCAGGCCAAGCAGGCCAAGCGCGACTTCATACCATTCCATCGGACACGTCCTTTGAAGGGGGTGGGCGCAGTGCGATCTGCAACAGTCGCAACGTTGCGTATAGGGTAAACACGCACAGCGCGACTGCGGCGACACCCCAGAACAGGTAGCGCGGCCAGCTCAGGATTTCCGAGGACGAGCCGGAATTGAACGCCCGAATCGTGGCGTTAATCGTGGTGATGGAAAAGAATACTCCGATCAGCGCCATGATCGTGCCGTTCATCAGCGCGATCAGCTTTTGAAGGGACGGGCTGAACGCGTCCGTCACCAGCGTCACGCGCGGATAGGAATCCTCGCGCATGGCATAGGCCAGCCCGACCAGTGCCACCGGGAACAGCAGCAGCGCTGTTGCTTCTGTCACCATGCGGTCAGGCTGGCCGATCACATAGCGCATAAAAACACCGTAGCTGATCCAGACCATCTGGATCAC
Source organism: Roseinatronobacter domitianus (assembly GCF_023336755.1). GTDB lineage: Bacteria > Pseudomonadota > Alphaproteobacteria > Rhodobacterales > Rhodobacteraceae > Roseinatronobacter > Roseinatronobacter domitianus. Next base: position 59,521 of record NZ_JALZWP010000008.1, read on the forward strand.
GATAATCGCAGACCCAAGCGCGGCCAGCGCGACCACGACCCATTCCACGGCTTTCGTGGCCTTGTCGATCATGTTGAGCATGTGACCCTCTTGGTCTGGGCGTAATTGGCACTTTGGGCCTGACGCCATGCTCTGGCGTCAGGCCCGGTTTCGGTTATTTCTGATGCGCGGCGAACAGGTCGCGGATCTGCCCAGCCATCTCTGGCCCGCAGGCGGCATCCACTTCCGGGGTCCATTTCGCGGCGATATCCGCAATCATCGCGTTGCGCTCTTCGGCGGAAATGGACACGGCTGCGCCGCCACCCTTCATCACGGCATTGCCGACCTGCCCGTCGATCCAATCCTCATAGCGGGGCTGAAGCCAGATTTCGGATTCCGCGCCTGCTTCCAGCAACGCGGTCTGGTCGGCTTCGGACAGGCTGTTGAAGCGGTCAAGGTTCATCATATACTGGATGTTGCCGTAAAACAGGTTGGCGTTGACCATATAGGGCATGACGTTCCACAACTGCCAAGAAGAATAGGTCGCAACGCCCATATTGATGCCGTTGACCACACCACGCTCGGCGGATTGGAACACCTCACCCGGCGCGATGAACACGGGCTGGCCACCCCAGCTTTCGATCATCATGCTGACCAGCGGCCCGATGGAACGAACAAGCTTGCCGTCCAGATTGCTCAGGCTGTCGATCGGTCCTTGGAACCACCATTCCTGGTCGTAGGAATAGTTCGAGTTAATGACCGGGATCAGCCCGACATTCGCCGCTTCGGGCGCGATCATTTCGGCATAGGCGGCATCCAGCCCGATCTGGTCGGTCAGGTCAATCGCCGCTGGGTAAAGCGAGGTCACGCGGTAGCAGGGCAGGCGGGTATCGGCGGAAATCCAGGCAATATCTGCCACGCCGCCCTGAATGGCATCGACCCCATCGGACCAGCCATGCAGGGTAGAGGAGGGGAAGATATCGACCGTCAGCCGACCGTCGGTTTTCTCGGCCACCAGTTCAGCGAATTTGGCAAAGCCCTGATAGCGGATGTCGGTTTCATTGACATAGGTGGACAGGCGGATGGTTTCGGCCTGCGCGGTGCTGGCCAGAACGGCACCGCCCAGTGACAGGGCAAGCAATTTGGGGAACATTGTCATGGATCGTCTCCGTTGTTGAACTTGGGGTGGTGGGCCGCTCAGGCGGCCTTCTGGGTGTTGAAAAGATGGCCATAGGCGAACAGCGCGACAGAACCGCCAGTATGCAGGAACACCACGCGGTCGGTTTTCTTGAACGCCCCGGCGCGGACCATGGCGACCAGCCCGGCAAAGCCTTTTCCGGAATAGACCGGGTCCAGAAGAATACCCTCTAGCCGCGCCAGCAGCAGCATTGCATCGACCATGTCTTGCGTGGGTTGGCCGTAACCGGGACCAACCTGTTCATCGAACGCGACCACCATCTCGCGCGGCAGATCACCCCGCGCGCCGATCAGGTCGGCGGTGCGCTGCGCCAGCTGATGCACGTTGTCGATTTGCTTTTCGCGCGGCGCGCGCACCGAATAGCCTGTCACGGGAATGGGCGCATTCATCGCAAACAGTCCGGCCAGAAGCCCCGCCTGCGTGCCCGCGCTGCCCGTGGCGTGGACGATATGATCTATCCGCAAGTCCGCGGCATCGGCTTGGGCCACCAGTTCCTCGGCGCAGGCGGCGTAGCCCAGCGCACCGACGGGGTTCGACCCCCCACCGGGGATGACATAAGGCTTGCGCCCCTGCGCGCGCAGCGTATCGGCCAGCGCCTCGGCTTCGGCATTCATGTCCAGACCTTCAGGACGAAACTCGAAGCTGCACTCCATCATCACGTCCAGCAGCACATTGCCGGCATCCTCGTAATCCGCGCCCTGATTGGTCACGCGCCGTTCAAGAAGCGCATGGCAGGCCAGCCCGGTGCGGCAGGCGGCTGCGGCGGTCTGGCGGACGTGGTTGGATTGCGTGGCCCCTTGCGTCACCAGCGTGTCGGCCCCCTGCGCCAGTGCATCAGCGACCAGAAATTCCAGCTTGCGGGTTTTGTTCCCGCCAGAAGCGAGGCCCGTGCAATCATCGCGTTTGATCCAGATTTCCGGCCCGTCAAGTTCGGCAGTCAACCGGTCGAGCCGCTCCAGAGGGGTTGGGAAATGACCAAGCCGATACCTTGGAAACCGTGCAAGATGCATTGTGTTTGTCCTGTCCTATTCACATCAATATGTGGATCACGGAATTTACCCTTGTTCAAATGCCAATAAGTGACATAAATATGCATTATTTGCATGTTAGGCGGGTCAATGCGGCTTGAATGGATCGAAGATATTCTGGCGGTGGCTGAGAATGGGTCTTTCCAGACCGCGTGCGAAAAGCGCAACGTCTCACAGCCGGCGTTTTCGCGTCGGATACGTCAGATCGAACATGCTTTGGGCACAACGCTGTTCGACCGAAGCACTCGCCCCGCCCGGCTGTCACCGCATATTCATGACCAGCTTGACCGAATGCGCGACCTGTCTGCCGGGCTGCGCGATCTGGCCGCAGCATTGCAAGACAGCGAGGGGACAAGGCGACGCCGCATCGTCATCGCGTCGCAACATGCGATTGCAGCGACATCCACCCCTGAAATCATCGGCAGCTTTGCCGATCTTGACATCGATACACGGCTGAGATCCGCCAATCGCGATGATTGCCTTGCACAGATCATGACTCGGCGCGCCGATATCGCCTTCATTCACGACGTGATGGGCGCCGAAGAAATACCCGGTTCGGACTTTCTTGAAATCGCGACGATTGGCGAAGAAACATTGATCCCCGTCTATGCGGGCGACAAGCTGGACGTTCTGAACGAGGCATATAGCCACGGGGAATTGCCCGTCATCGCCTACCCGTCTGACGTGTTTCTGGGGCAGGTGCAAAGGCGCATGATCTTTCCGCGCCTGATGCGCGTGGGCCGGGTCCGTCCCCGGCTTGAAACTGCGCTGACACTTGCCGCACTGGAATTTGCGCGCACCGGCTTTGCCATTGCATGGATACCTGAACCCCTTGCCAGAGACGAGATCAGGGACGGACGGTTGGTCGATCTGCGCGCAACGCTGCCGGCCGTTCCGATGACATTGATCGCCGCCCGACTCAGCGACACGGTAACACCGATTGTCAGCGATGTATGGGAGCGGATCATCGCAAGCGTCCATTCCCGAACAGCATTGGCGATATCTTGAGGGTTGCGCTGCTTGGCCGGATACCACCCCCAGCAGGCAAAAAAATCAGCGCAACGGACCACGCATGATCTGGTTCGGCGCGATTTCTGCACAGGAAATGAGCAGTTTCACGCAAGCGCCAGGATCATGCGCGCGTTGCTCTGACGGCAGGATAACAGGACGAAATCCGTAGAAAATCGCTATTTCTCAAATTCTTGCGCTTGGAATCCAATGGCAATGCCCAACGCCGCGCTGAAATTTTACGGCCTTCCAAAAATTTTACCATCTGGTCAGATATCGTGAACTGTGTTGGATTGTAGGAAGTAGCCAACGGGAATCAGCCATGACGACACCGCAGCGAAGCGACGGAGTGCAGCCGGGACGGCTGGCGCGATCCGCCTTAGATGAGAACTTCCGCGATGCTTATCCGCCACTTGATGCTCATGAAGCGATCGTGGCTGCGGACAGATGCTATTTTTGCCATGATGCCCCTTGCATCACGGCCTGCCCGACCGAAATCGACATTCCGCTTTTTATTCGGCAGATTGCGACGGGCACATCCGAAGCCGCCGCGCGCACGATCCTGACCCAGAACATTCTGGGCGGCATGTGCGCCCGCGTCTGCCCTACCGAAACGCTTTGCGAGCAGGCTTGCGTGCGCGAAGCCGCCGAGGGCAAGCCTGTCGAGATCGGGCAGTTGCAACGCTATGCGACCGATACGCTGATGGGTGCGGGTGTGCATCCGTTTACACGCGCCACCCCCACCGGCAAGACCGTAGCGATCGTGGGTGCCGGTCCCGCCGGGCTGGCCTGCGCGCACCGCTTGGCAATGTATGGCCACGACGTTGTTATCTTCGAAGCCCGGTCAAAGGGTGGTGGTCTGAACGAGTTCGGGATCGCCGCCTATAAATCGACCTTGGATTTCGCCCAGCGCGAATTGGAGTGGTTGTTGCAGATTGGCGGGATCGAGATTCGCCACAACCAGCGGCTTGGGCATGAGATCAGCTTGCAGGGTCTGCGGGAAGCCCATGACGCGGTTTTCCTTGGTATGGGGCTGGCCGGTGTAAACGCTCTTGGCGTTCCCGGCGAAGATAAGATTCATGCCGGGGATGCCGTGGATTTCATTGCAGAGCTGCGTCAGGCAGAGGACCTTGCGTCGCTGCCCATTGGCCGGCGGGTGGTGGTTATCGGCGGCGGCATGACCGCGATAGATGCAGGCGTTCAGGCCAAACTTCTGGGCGCGGAAGACGTCAGCATTGTCTATCGTCGTGGTCAGGATGCGATGTCCGCGTCCCGGCACGAACAGGAACACGCGCAGCGCAAGGGTGTGCGCCTGATCTGCAATGCAGCACCTGTGGGGATTGAGGGCAATGGCAGTCTGACGGGTGTGAGGTTTGCTTATACCGAGACCCATGACGGCAAGCTTGTTGTCACCGACGACACCTTTACCCTACCCGCTGACCAAGTATTCAAAGCTATCGGCCAGACGCTTGCCGGAGTGCCGGACGCGCTTGAGCTTGCCGGGCGCAAGATCGCTGTCTCTGAAACCGGCGCGACCTCGGTCAAGGACGTCTGGGCCGGGGGCGATTGCGCCAGCGGCGGCGATGACCTGACCGTGACCGCCGTTGCAGAAGGGCGCGATGCGGCAGAGGATATTCACCGCCGCTTGATGATGTGACACCCGTCCCGGACTTGATCCGGGACCCCGATGACCAAGAGGCCCCGGATCAGGTCCGGGGCGCGACACGCAAGGCCGAACCGACGCATCCACAGACAGGGAGTTGCCGCAATGGCTGACCTAACCACGGACTTTCTGGGCATCAAAAGCCCCAACCCCTTCTGGCTGGCCTCGGCCCCGCCGACAGACAAGGAATACAATGTCCGACGCGCGTTCGAGGCTGGCTGGGGCGGCGTGGTTTGGAAAACGCTGGGCTCGGAAGGGCCACCGGTGGTCAATGTCAACGGCCCCCGCTACGGTGCGATCTGGGGTGCGGACCGGCGGCTTCTGGGCCTGAACAACATAGAGTTGATTACCGACCGCCCACTTGAAACCAACCTCGAAGAAATCGCGCGTGTGAAGGCCGACTATCCGGACCGCGCGATGATCGTGTCGCTTATGGTGCCCTGCGACGAGGAGTCGTGGAAAGCCATTCTGCCGCGCGTGAGTGAGACCGGCGCGGACGGGATAGAGCTGAATTTCGGCTGCCCGCACGGCATGAGCGAGCGCGGCATGGGCGCCGCAGTCGGCCAGGTGCCCGAATATGTCGAGATGGTCACGCGCTGGTGCAAGATGTATTACGACAAGCCGGTGATCGTAAAGCTCACACCCAACATTGCTGATATTCGCGGCCCTGCGCGCGCAGCCAAGAACGGCGGTGCCGATGCGGTGTCGCTTATCAACACGATCAATTCCATCACATCGGTTAATCTGGACAGCATGAGCCCGGAACCCATGATCGATGGCCGCGGCACACATGGTGGCTATTGCGGCCCGGCGGTGAAACCCATTGCGCTGAATATGGTTGCGGAAATTGCGCGTGACGCCGAAACGCGCGGTCTGCCGATTTCCGGCATTGGCGGCGTGACGACATGGCGCGACGCGGCGGAATTCATGGCGCTTGGCGCGGGCAATGTGCAGGTTTGCACCGCCGCCATGACCTACGGGTTCAAGATCGTGCAAGAAATGATATCCGGCCTCAGCCAGTGGATGGATGAGAAGGGCTACACCGACACCTCGCAGATTGTCGGACGTGCCGTGCCGAATGTGACCGATTGGCAATATCTGAACCTGAACCACGTTACCAAGGCGCGGATCGACCAAGACCTTTGCATCAAATGCGGGCGCTGCTATGCCGCTTGCGAGGATACGTCGCATCAGGCGATTTCCATGTCGCCTGACCGCGTATTCGAGGTGATGGACAATGAATGCGTGGCCTGTAACCTGTGTATCAACGTCTGTCCGGTAGAAGATTGCATCACTATGGAAGTGCTGGAACCCGGTCAGATCGATGAACGCACCGGCACTGTGGTAGAAGACACCTATGCCAACTGGACAACCCACCCGAACAACCCCATGGCAAAAGCTGCTGAATAGCTTGGCCGCTGAAACGCAAGGCCATGCAGCGATGTTGCTTTTCGCGCTGCTGGTCTCGCTCAGTTTCTTCTTCGGGCATTTCATCGCCGCTGATATTGAGCCCGGCGTCCTGATGGCGCTCCGTTTTGCCTTGGCGTCGGTCATGCTTTGGGGGCTGCTGTGGTGGTTGGGAGTGCGGCCAGTCTGGGCGCGGTTCTGGCGCTTCGCTCTCATCGGGGCGCTGATGGCGATCTATTTCATCACAATGTTCGAGGCGCTGGGTCGCACCACCGCTGTCTCGACCGCGGCTGTCTTTACCCTGACCCCGTTGATGGCTGCGGGATATGGCTGGTTGATCCTACGCCAGACGACTGGGCCATGGGTATTCTCGGCCCTGCTGATCGGGGCCATTGGCGCGGTCTGGGTTATCTTTCGCGCCGATCTGGCCGCTCTGATGCGCTTCGAGATCGGCGCGGGCGAAGCGATTTTCTTCTTCGGCGCTCTGGCCCATGCCGCCGTGCCCGCCTTGTTGCGCCGCTATTGCCAAGATGTTTCACCGTTGCAATCCTCGTTCGGCACCACCCTTGGCGCGCTTCTGGTCACATTGGTTTACGCCGCACCAGAGGCTGTGGTCACAGCCTTTGCCGAGCTGCCGGCCCGTGTCTGGTGGGTGCTGGCTTATCTGACAATTGTCACCACGGCGCTCACCTTTTTTCTGCTGCAATACGCATCCAAGCGCCTGCCGCCTGCCAAGGTCATGGCTTACACATATCTTGTGCCCTCCTGGGTCGTTTTATGGGAAATCAGCGCCGGGCGTTGGCCGGCAGCGCTGATCCTGCTGGGAGTCGCCGCCACGCTCGTGGCGCTTTTTATGCTGCTCAGGGCCGAAGCGCCCGCACGAAAAACTCTGTAAGGAAGGCATCGGCTTCGTCATAAAGGCCCGCCTTACGGTCATCGCCCAGCACCGCTTCCACCTGAATATCGAAATCCGCGTAATGCTGTGTCATCGCCCAGATCGAAAAGATCAGGTGATGCGGGTCGATCTTAGCAATTTTGCCCTCGGCGCTCCATCGCGCGATGAGCGCCGCTTTTTCATCGACCAGCGATTTCAGATCACCCGATAATTGCTGGCGCATACGCGGCGCACCATGCAGGATTTCAGTGGCGAACATCTTGCTTTCGCGTGGCATGTCCTGGCTCATGCGCAGTTTGCGGCGCATATAGGTCAGGATCGCGGCCAGCGGATCGGCATCTTCCGACAGGTCGCGCAGGGGCTGCACCCAAACTTCCAGCAGGCTTTGCAACAGGTCGGTATAGATCGCATCCTTGCTGCCAAAATAATACACCACATGCGGCTTTGACATGCCGGCCTTATCGGCAATCTTTTCCAGCGTTGCGCCGCGCAAGCCATCTTCGGCAAAAGCCTCCAGCGCGGCCGCCAAAATGACTTCGCGTTTCTCGCGTTGAATGCGGGTCACTTTGCGGGGGCTTGTCATGCGGTCAGTCGCCTTTCATGTTTACGCTGCCCAAGTTGAAAGCAGCTTTCAACCATTTCGCTGCTCCATCTACTGTTTTTCTGTCCAAATGGTCAAAAATTGTTGACCAGAGGCCAAGTGCTGGCCCACGCTCGGCAAAGCCAGCGAACCCGGACTCGGATTCTCACCTGCCAAGAGGGACATGACATGCGCAACGGCCAGAATTTCCGCATTGATCCGGACAGGCTATGGGAGAGCCTGATGGAAATGGCCAAAATCGGTCCCGGCGTGGCCGGGGGCAATAACCGCCAGACCCTGACAGATGCAGATGCCGAAGGACGCGCCTTGTTTCAGACCTGGTGCGAGGCGGCAGGCATGACCATGGGTTTGGACACGATGGGCAACATGTTTGCCACCCGTCCCGGCACCGACCCCGATGCGCTGCCGGTCTACATGGGCAGCCATCTGGATACCCAGCCAACCGGCGGAAAGTATGACGGCGTGCTGGGCGTTCTGGGCGGTCTGGAAGTTGTGCGCACGCTGAACGATCTGGACGTGCAGACCAAACACCCCATCGTCGTCGTGAACTGGACCAATGAAGAAGGAACGCGGTTTGCGCCTGCTATGCTGTCCTCTGGTGTGTTCATCGGCAAACATACGCAGGATTGGGCATATGACCGGACCGATGCCGAGGGCAAACGGTTTGGCGACGAACTGAAGCGCATCGGCTGGGTTGGAGATGAGAACGTCGGCGCACGCAAGATGCACGCCATGTTCGAATTGCATATCGAACAGGGGCCTATTCTGGAGGCCGAGGGCAAGGATGTCGGCGTCGTGACACACGGCCAAGGGCTGCGCTGGATTGAATGCACGGTGACGGGCAAGGAAAGCCATACCGGCTCTACCCCGATGAATATGCGCAAGAACGCCGGACGCGGCTTGGCGCTGGTGACAGAGCTTGTCCATGAGATCGCGATGGCAAACCAGCCGAACGCGGTCGGCGCGATCGGGCATATCGACGTTTTCCCGAATTCACGCAACATCATCCCCGGAAAGGTCGTGTTCACGGTCGATATGCGCACGCATCTGCTGGAGAAACTGAACGCGATGGTCGCGGAGTTCATGGAACGCGCGCCAAAGTTGTGTGTGGATATCGGGGTGCAATTCGACTGCCACATCGTCGGCCAGTTCGACCCGCCTGCGTTTGACGAGGCTTGCGTGAAAGCGGTGCGCGATGCCGCCGAGGAATTGGGCTATAGCCATATGGATATCGTGTCGGGCGCGGGACATGATGCGTGCTGGATCAACGATGTGGCCCCCACGGCGATGATCATGTGCCCATGCGTCGACGGGTTGTCGCATAACGAGGCCGAGGATATCACCAAAGACTGGGCGAAAGCCGGGGCGGATGTGCTGCTGCACGCGGTGTTGAACACGGCGGAGATTGTGGCGTGACGCTGCACCTGGTACAGCGCGCCCCGGACTTGATCCGGGGCCTCTTGGCCAGTCGGGCGCAAGGCCCCGGATCAAGTCCGGGGCGGGATTTACATTTGGTTAACCGCGATACGCCAAAGTCCGGGCATGGCACATTACATCTACATCATGGCTTCGCGCCCTGTCGGCGCTCTTTACACCGGGCGCACGTCAGATTTGCGTCGCCAGATCGAAGCCCATCGCGCAGGGTTGAACACCCATACCGCCAAATACAACATCAAGACACTGGTCTGGTTCGAAGCGCAGGACGATTTCGAGCATTCCTTGCGCCGGGAGCGGGCGCTCAAACGCTGGCGGCGCGGCTGGAAGATCGCACTCATCACGGAATTCAACCCAAACTGGAAAGACATGGCACATGCGATTCCGGGCTAAGGGGCCATAAGGCCCCGGATCAAGTCCGGGGCGGGTGCCACGCAGGAGGCACCCCATGACCACCACAGTCATCAAGAACGGTACCATCGTCACGCATGACCTGACCTACAAGGCCGATGTGCTGATCGAGGGCGGAAAGATCGTTGAGATCGGCCCGAACCTGAAGGGCGACACCGAACTCGACGCCACCGACGCCTATGTCATGCCCGGCGGCATTGACCCGCATGTGCACTTGGAAATGCCCTTCATGGGCACTTATTCGACCGACGATTTCGAATCTGGCACCCGCGCCGCGCTGGCAGGCGGCACCACGATGGTGGTCGATTTCTGCCTGCCGAACCAAGGCGAGAGCCTGCTCGATGCGATCAAGCGCTGGGACAATAAATCCACCCGCGCGAATTGCGACTACTCGTTCCACATGGCCGTCACATGGTGGGGCGAACAGGTATTCAACGACATGAAGACCGTGATTGAAGACCGCGGCATCAACACCTTCAAGCATTTCCTTGCCTATAAAGGCGCGCTGATGGTCAATGACGACGAGTTGTATTCCTCGTTCAACCGTCTGGCCGAACTGGGCGGCATTGCCATGGTTCACGCCGAAAACGGCGATGTGGTCGCCGAACTGTCCGCCAAGCTGCTGGCGGCAGGCAATACCGGGCCAGAGGCGCATGCCTATTCCCGCCCCCCGCAGGTCGAGGGTGAGGCTACCAATCGTGCCATCATGATTGCCGATATGGCCGGCGTGCCGCTTTATGTTGTCCACACCTCTTGCGAGGAAGCGCATGAAGCTATTCGCCGCGCCCGGCAACACGGCAAGCGCGTGTGGGGAGAGCCCCTGATCCAGCACCTTACGTTGGATGATAGTGAATATTCCCATCCCGATTGGGACCATGCCGCGCGGCGCGTAATGTCGCCTCCCTTCCGCAACAAGCAGCACCAAGACAGCCTATGGGCCGGGCTGCAATCGGGGTCGTTGTCTGTGGTGGCTACGGATCACTGTGCCTTCACCACCGAACAGAAACGCTATGGCGTGGGTGACTTTACCAAAATCCCGAATGGCACCGGCGGGCTTGAAGACCGGATGCCCATGTTGTGGACACACGGGGTCGAAACCGGCCGGCTGACGATGAACGAGTTTGTTGCCGTCACCTCAACCAATATTGCGAAAATCCTGAACTGCTACCCGCGCAAGGGCGCAATCGCTGTAGGCGCAGATGCCGATATCGTGGTCTGGGACCCTGCAAAAACCAAGACCATAACCGCCAGCGCGCAGCAATCGGCCATTGATTACAACGTGTTTGAAGGAAAAGCGGTCAAGGGACTGCCGCGCTTCACGCTGACACGCGGGCAAGTTGCCATCCATGACGGAGAGGTGCGCACGCAGGAAGGCCACGGCCAGTTCATCAAGCGCGCCGGAAACGGCGTGACGAACCGGGCGCTAAGCACATGGAAAGACCTGACCGCGCCACGCCCCGTGCAGCGCTCGGGCATACCGGCAACGGGGGTGTGATGCTGGCAGGTCTTGCGGCCTTCACCCTTACGCCAATGGATGCGGATGGGGTGGTCGACACCGACCATCTGGGTCGGCTTGTGGCGCGGCTTGCCGCGTCTGGAATGGACTCGATCGGTGTTTTGGGGTCCACCGGCAGCTATATGTATCTGAGCGCCACGCAGCGCGCTCGGGCCGTTGCGGCGGCAGTCGAGGCTGCGGGGAGCGTGCCTGTTCTAGCCGGGATCGGGGCATTACGCAGCTCTGATGTGATGATCCACCTGCGCGCGGCAGAGCGCGCGGGCGCAAGCGCCGCACTTCTGGCGCCGGTGTCTTACCTGCCTCTGTCAGAGGCCGATGTGACTGCACTGGTGGACAGCGTTGCAGCGGCCAGCAGCATTCCGATTTGCCTGTATAACAACCCCGCCACGACTCATTTTACAATGACCGAGGCGCTTGTAACCGCGCTGGCTGCCCATCCGCAGGTGGGCGCGGTGAAGAACCCGGCTCCGGCAACACTCGCAGCAGCAAAAGCTCAGATCGCGCATTTGCGCGCGCAGACGCGCGACGACTTCGTGCTAGGGTATTCCGGTGACGCACTGATAAACACGCCGCCCAAGGCTGGTGCAGATGCTTGGTATTCCGTGATCGCGGGTGCTTTACCGCAATTGGCGCAGGACATCTGGGCCGCGCGCGGTGACGCGCAACGCCTCGACACACTGCACGCAGAACATGCTGCCCTCTGGGCTCTGTTCAAAGCTCATGGCGGCATTCGCGTGGTCCCGCATATTCTGGATCTGTTGAAGCTTGGCCCCGCCCCGCTGCCGCTTCCAGTTCAGCCACTTTCCACAGACATCGTCGCCCAGCTTGATGCAGCCCTCGACAGAATGAAAGACCCCGCATGAGCGCAGTCATCTCGGCCCAGAACCTGTCGCTGACCTTCCAGACCAACGATGGCCCGGTCCATGCCCTGAAAGATGTGGACTTGACCATAGAGCCGGGCGAATTCGTGTCCTTCATCGGGCCGTCCGGCTGCGGCAAGACGACTTTCTTGCGCTGCATCGCGGGACTGGAGACGCCGACGGCGGGCATGCTCCGCGTTAATGGCATGACCCCGGACGAAGCGCGCCGCAACCGCGCCTATGGCTATGTGTTCCAGAGTGCTGGGCTTTATCCCTGGCGCACGATCGGCGGCAATATCCGCCTGCCGCTGGAGATTATGGGTTATGCCAAATCGGACATGGCCGACCGAGTGCAGCATGTGCTGAAACTGGTTGAACTTGACGGCTTCGAGAGAAAATTCCCCTGGCAGCTTTCGGGCGGAATGCAGCAGCGGGCTTCTATCGCGCGGGCGCTGGCCTTCGATGCCGATATTCTGCTGATGGACGAGCCGTTCGGGGCGCTGGACGAAATCGTGCGGGACCACCTGAATGAACAGCTTCTGAAGCTCTGGGCCAAGACCGGCAAGACTGTGGGATTTGTGACGCACTCCATCCCGGAAGCGGTCTATCTGTCGACCAAGATTGTGGTCATGAGCCCAAGACCGGGGCGGATCACGGATGTCATCGAAAGTACGCTTCCGCGCGAACGACCATTGGATCTGCGCGAAACACCGGAATTTCTGGCGCTCTCGCACCGGGTGCGCGAAGGGCTGCGCGCGGGGCATAGCTATGATTGACACATATGCGATACCCGCCCCGGACTTGATCCGGGGCCTTTTGGCTCACGGCCGATCCATGAGGCCCCGGATCAAGTCCGGGGCAGGGCGTGACCATGCGTAACTTCTTGCCCATTCTCGCCGTGTTGGGCGGAATCGTCTTGCTCTGGTATCTTGCCGTCGCGCCGATGAATATCCGCGTGGCACTGGACCAGGCTGAACGTGCGGGGGCTGTGATCGTTCCCGAAGGCTCGGTGGCGCGGCGCGCTGTGCCTGCCTTGAAACTGATGATCGACAATAGCGACCATGTCACCGCGGGCTACCAGCTTGACCGCCCACGCTTGCCGACGCCGGCACAGGTCGGGCAGGAATTCTGGAAAACCACGGGCGAGATGGCGCTCAATGGTCGCGCCTGGTCCAAGCGATCGCTGATCTATCACGCGTGGATCACATTGCAATCCACGCTTTGGGGCTTTGCGCTGGGCACCACGATCGGCATTCTGGGCGCGGTCGCCATCGTCTACAGCCGCGTGGCCGATATGAGTCTGATGCCTTGGGCGATCATCAGCCAGACTATCCCCATTGTTGCCCTAGCGCCCATGATCATCGTCGTGTCTTCGCAATTGGGCGTCGACGGACGCGGGTTTCCCAAAGCGATCATCTCAGCCTATCTGTGCTTCTTCCCGGTCCTCGTGGGCATGGTCAAAGGGCTGCGCGCCCCGGAAACCAGCCAGCTTGACCTGTTGAAAACCTATGACGCGAATGGATGGCAGAGCTTCTTCAAACTGCGCCTGCCAGCGTCCCTGCCGTTTCTGTTTACGTCGCTCAAGGTCGGGGTCGCGGCGGCGCTGGTCGGCACCATCGTTGGTGAGCTGCCGACCGGAGCGATTTCCGGTCTTGGGGCGCGTATCCTCATTGGCGATCAGTTCGGCACGCCGCTTGCGATATGGTCGGCCCTGTTTGCCGCGGCAATCCTTGCGGGCCTTCTGGTCACGCTGCTGGACCTCTTGCAACGCATCGCATTGGGCCGGATGGGGGCTCCTTCATGATGGCCCTCATCCTTGCCTTGCTGTTTTGGATCGCGGCATGGGGCTGCAATATCTGGCTGGCCAATTCGCGCTGGCGCGGCACACGCGCAGTGCGGATTATCGTGCCAGTGCTGTTCGGTATAACCTTGCTGGTTCTGTGGGAAGGTATCGTGCGTGGGCTGGGGGTCAGCCAAGTGATCTTGCCCGCGCCAAGCCTTGTCGCACAAACTTTCGCCACATCGCTCGACATTCTGTGGACCGACTTTGTGCAAACCGTGGTGAAAGGTGCCTTCCGGGGGTTCGCCATCGGGGCAATCGCGGCCGTCCTATGCGCGATCGCAATCGACCGCTCGGCCTTTCTGACCCGTGGCTTGCTGCCCATCGGAAATTTCCTCGCCGCGCTGCCCATCGTCGGGGTTGCACCTATCATGGTCAATTGGTTCGGCTTTGACTGGCAGTCGAAAGCTGCCGTGGTGGTGGTAATGGTGTTCTTCCCGATCCTGGTGAACACCGTGCAGGGGCTGAAGGCCAGCGACACGATGCAGCGCGATCTGATGCGCACCTACGCGGCAAGCTATTTCCAGACCCTGCTCAAGCTGCGCCTGCCTGCGGCCATGCCGTTCATCTTCAACGGATTGAAAATTGCGACCACACTGGCGTTGATTGGCGCTATAGTTGCTGAATATTTCGGCTCTCCGACGCGCGGCATGGGTTTTCGCATCTCTACCGCCGTGGGCAGCTTGTCGATTGATCTGGTTTGGGCTGAAATTGCTGTCGCCGCGCTTGTGGGAACCAGCGCCTACGGCATTACAGCTTGGATCGAACGCAAGGTGACGTTCTGGCACCCATCTCATCGTAACTAAAACCATAACCAGCAAGGGGGAAGACCATGAAACTGAAAACAACACTGACCGGGGCGGCGCTGTCGCTTGTCGCGGGCACGGCATTTGCCGATGACGTCACGCTGCAATTGAAATGGGTGACGCAAGCCCAGTTCGCGGGCTATTACGTCGCGCTTGAAAACGGCTTCTACGAAGAAGAAGGTCTGAATGTTACCATCCTTCCCGGTGGTCCCGACATTGCGCCGACACAGGTGCTGGCCGGTGGCGGCGCCGATGTAACGGTGGAATGGATGCCTGCCGCCTTGGCGGCGCGCGAAAAGGGCCTGCCAATGGTCAATATCGCGCAGCCCTTCAAGTCTTCGGGGATGATGCTGACCTGCCGCAAGGATGCCGGCATCGAAACCACAGAGGATTTCGCGGGCAACACGCTTGGCGTCTGGTTCTTCGGCAACGAATTTCCATTCCTGAGCTGGATGAGCCAGCTTGGCATCTCGACCGAGGGCGGCGATGCCGGGGTCGAGGTTCTGCGCCAGGGGTTCAACGTAGACCCGCTGCTGAATGGTCAGGCGGCCTGTATCTCGACCATGACGTATAACGAATACTGGCAGGTGATCGACGGCGGCCTGACCCCGGACGATCTTGTTACTTTCAAATATGAAGATCAGGGCGTCGCAACACTGGAAGACGGCCTGTATGTGCTGGAAGAGAACCTTGCCGATCCGGCTTTCGTGGACCGGATGGAACGGTTTGTGCGTGCCTCGATGCGCGGATGGAAATGGGCCGAAGTGAACCCCGAGGATGCGGCGATGATCGTGCTCGAATACGACCAGACCGGCGCGCAGACCGAACAGCATCAGGTGCGGATGATGGGTGAGGTCGCGAAGCTGACGGCCGGGTCCAACGGGGCGCTTGATCCTGCGGACTATGCGCGCACCGTTGCCTCGCTTCTGGCCGGTGGGTCTGATCCTGTCATCAGCCAAGAGCCGGAAGGTGCGTGGACCCACGCCATCACCGACGCGGCGCTGAACTAAGATATGAGGGGGCGAGGGTCTGGACCCTCGCCCGTTCTTGGCAAAGCAGTCACGCGCCAGCCTGCAACGGCAGCTTCTATGCAAGGATGGCGCGCCTGCCGACCAATGCGACGGTTGGGCGGTGGGCGTATCGCACCGCGCAGTATGCCGCCGGGCAGACTGTCAGTCGCAGACCAGCCCACCATCGACGACAAGGTTTTGTCCCGTCACTGCACGCGCCCAGGGGCTTGCAAAAAACAGCACCGCATCTGCCATGTCTTCGGGTGTTGTCACTTTGCCCAACGGTGTCTGCGCCGCGATCATGTCGAACACGGCATCGGGTGTCGCGGCACTGGCGTCGGTGGTGCGCAGCAACCCGCCCGAGACCATGTTGACGGTCACCCCCATCGGTCCAAGCTCCTTTGCCGCCGTGCGGGTGAACGCCAGCAGCGCGGCCTTGGCGGCGGTATAATCGTGATAGGGCACAACTGGGTTTTGCAGTAGGTTGGTGCCAATCGTGACCACGCGCCCGTGGCGCTGTTTCGTGAAATGCGGGAGCAGCGCCTGAATGCAGTTCAGCGCCCCACCTACTGCGGTTCTGGCCTGATCGTTCATTTGCGACCATGCCAGCCGGTCCAGAGTGCTGCGCGCATCGCCATTGAAGCTGTAATCAGACAGCGCGTTATGCACCAGAATATCGGGCGCCCCGAACCGTTCCGTGATGTGTTCGACCATCTCGGCCACTTGCGCGGGATCGGTAACATCGCCCTGAAATGCAGCCGCGCGCGGCCCAAGTTCTTGGGCCAGGGCTGCGGCAGATTCGGCGCTGCGGCGGTAGTTAATGGCAACGCGCGCGCCTTCTTTGGCAAATGCGCGCGCGATAGCGGCCCCAAGGCCACGGCCTGCGCCGGTGACAAGAACAGTCTGGTCTGACAAGGCGTGTGTCATGCAATCTCTCCGGTTAGGGTGGGGTTTGGCCATTCACGCATGGCCCATGCGCTGTCCCAAAAGCCCCACTCCAGCAATGTGCTGCGCGCATAGAGCGCATACATACTGTCGCGGGTCGGGTCAGTTGCCGCGTCATGCAGCCGCTCGGCCAGGGCGCAGGTCTGCTCCACCGCAGCGTCAAAACTGTCGCTGACATAGGTCTCTATCCAAGCGCGATAGGGATTATCGGGCGTGGCGCGCGCATGAATGTCGCGCCCCACGTCACGGTAAACCCAGAAACACGGCAGCACTGCCGCGACGCTTTCGGCGGTGCTGCGTGTCGCGGCGGTGGCGATCAGAAAACTAGTGTAATGGTCGCAAGCCGGGCTGGGCCGGGTTGCCGCGAACTGGTCCTGATCCACGCCGAAAAGGCCCATGTAATGGGCGTGCAGCTCGCGCTCTGCCTGCAAGGTGCCAGCAGCCGAGGCGGCAAGCTGGCATACGGCCTGCCCATCGGGCGCGCGCCCGGCAGCCAATGCCAAAGCCCGCGCGAAACCTTCCAGGTAATGCGCATCCTGAATAATGTAGTGCTGAAACGCAGCCCGCGGCAATGACCCATCGGCAAGGCCGCGGTTAAAGGGCATGCCTCGGATCGTCTTGCAAAGCGGGGCGGTTTGGGCCAGCGCCCGTGTCATGAAGCTCATGTCTGTGTAACTTTCAAAGCATGGAAATGGTGTGTCGGGCCGTGCCCTTGCCCGACCGAGAGTGCACCCGAATGGCGGATGGCCCCGGACACATAGGCTTTTGCCCCGATGCAGGCCTGAGGCAGCGCCTGTTTATGGCCCAACAAGGTGGCAAGTGCAGAGGACAGGGTGCAGCCGGTGCCATGCGTGCGCCGCGTGTCATGGCGCGGCCCCGGCAGCCACGTTTGCCCGTCTGCCGTTGCCAGAAGGTCCGGACAATCCCGGCCCGGCAGATGCCCGCCCTTCAGCAACACCGCCTTCGGCCCAAGCGCCAATAGGGCTTGCGCCTGCGATTCCATCTGGTCGCGCGTGTCCGCTTCGGCCTGCCCTAGCAAGTCGGCGGCTTCTGGCAGGTTGGGGGTGATAACGCTGGCCATGGATAGCGCCGCGCGCAAGGCTGCAACCGCATCGGCTTGCAGCAACCGGTCGCCGCCTTTGGCAACCATGACAGGGTCCAGAACCACGGGCACGTCAAGCCCGTCCAGCGCCAAGCGCGCCGTATTGACCATCTCGGCGCTGCCCAACATGCCGATCTTGACGGCATCTATGCGGATGTCGGCACGCAGGGCCGCGATCTGTTGGGTGACGAAATCTGGCGCGACCATCTGGACTGCTTGCACGCCTTGGGTGTTCTGTGCCGTCAGGGCGGTGATTGCGGCCATGGCATACCCACCATTTGCCGAAATCGCCTTGATATCGGCCTGTATACCGGCACCGCCGGACGGGTCCGACCCGGCAATGGACAAGATATTCGGGATCATGCGGTATTCCACTCCCTCAACAGGTTGCTGGTTGCCATGGCAGGATCGGGCGCGCGGGTAACGGCAGACACCACGGCCATGCCCGCAGCACCGGCACGCCTTAGCGCCGCCCCATCGCCCGGTTTAATGCCGCCAATCGCGTAGCAAGGCACAGGAACGGCAGCCGCGATTTGCGCCAGTCCGTCGAACCCGATTGGCGCGGCATGGTCCGGCTTGGTCGCGGTCGCACGCACCGGCCCCGCGCCAATATAGTCGATGCAATCGGGCAGGCGCTGCGCCTGCTCCAGCGTCTCTATGGACAGGCCAAAGATCATGCCTTGTGGCAGGCGCGCGCGGATGTCTGTCGGGTCGCCATCGCCCTGACCGATATGCAGCCCATGTGCACCACTGCGCAGCGCCACCTCGACCCGGTCATTGACAATCAAGGTAACGCCGCGCGCGGTCATTTCTGGCAGCAGCATGGCCACGAGAGCGATAAAATCGTCGTCATGCAGGGTCTTGTCACGGATCTGCACCGCACCCGCACCGCCGCGCGCCGCAAGACGGGCCTGTTCGGCCACCGGATACGGCGCCATCGGGTCCGTGATAACATATACCGGTCCCATCAGGCCGCCTGAACCTGCGCGCCCGTATCCAGCGCCTGCGGGGTCATGTTGTAAAGCGCGTCCAGAAACGCAGGTTGAAAACTGCCGGGACCATCGGCGCGTGCGCCTGCCTGTTCCCCGGCCAACCCGTAATAGGCCAAGGCAGAGACCGTCGCAGGCAGCGCCAGACCAACCGCCGCGAAAGCCGCAATAATCCCGTTGAGCGAGCAGCCCAGCGCAGTGATACGCGGCATCAGGGCATGTCCATTCGCCACGCGAAAAGCCTGCTGCCCGTCGGTCACGAAATCCTCCGGGCCAGAGACGGCGACCACCGCACCGCTGCGTTGGGCAAGCGCCTGCGCGGCGTCTTCGGCGGCGGCCACACTGTCGGCGGCATCGGCACCGCGCCCGGTGGCAGCAGTCCCCGCCAGCGCCAATATCTCGGACGCATTGCCCCGAATGATGGTCGGGCGCAGCGCAACCAGTCCGGCACAAGCCTCTTGCCGGAACCGGGTCGCGCCCACACCGACAGGGTCCAACACCCACGGCCGACCGGCCTCTGCCATAACTTGCGCGGCCATTTCCATGGCCTTCACCCAGTCCGGGTCTGCGGTGCCAATATTGACGGTAAGTGCCTGTGCCAACCCGGCGAATTCAGATACCTCTGCGTGGGCATGCACCATAGCAGGCGAGGCGCCCGCCGCCAGAAGCACGTTGGCCATGATATTCATGGCAACGTAATTGGTGATATTATGCACCAGCGGCGCTTGGGCGCGCATCTGGTCCAGCCGTGTTCCGTGTTCGGTCATGTCATCCTCCCGCCAAGCGCAAACGAGAGGAACGAGAAACCGCCAGATCCGCACGCGGCGACAGGTCGGTTTTCGCGACTCCCTACGCCAGCATGATCTGGTTCAGGTTCGAAGGGTGCTTCTCAGCCCGCATGCGCGGACGCCCCTGTCACTGCAACGAAACATCGTCTTGCAGCCCATGACTGTCAAGGGGGGCTGCGGAAAACCGATTCACCAAAGCTGTGCAGCCGGTCCCTAAATCTCGTGAAGGATTGGTGGTGTGTCGCAGACCCGTTGCGCGATCTCGACGACATGACGATGATGGGTCAGGTAAATCGCCTGACCACTGCGCCCGATCTGCTCCATCACGCGGCAAGCGGCGCTTGTGCGATGCTCATCGAAGGTTTCAAAGATATCATCGCAAAAGAACGGCAAGCAGGTGCCCTGCGCGACCAGTTGCTCATGCGCGGCCGCCCGCAACGCCAAGTATAGCTGGAACCGCGTGCCTTTGGACATGTCGGCCACGCGCTTTGTCGCGCCCGCCGCGTCCACCGCAAGAAGCGTTTCGCCGTTGCCATCTGCTTGGCTGGTCAGCCGCGTATAGGCGCCTTGTGTCAACCCGGCAAAGCAACGTTCCGTCGCGGCCATCATGCCGCTGCGATGCGTATCGCGATAGCGCCGGATTGCCGTGTCGGCCAGACGATGGCCGAAAGACAGTTCAAGGTAATCGCGTGCGGCCTCTTGAAGCTGCAATTCCAACGTGGCCCGCTGTTCGGTCAGGCTGGCAATATCGGCATCGCCCGTGATCTGCGCGAGGGCTTGCAACGCCGTCACACGCGCTTCGGTCGCGGCAGTCCGGTGCTGTTCGGCCTGCGTCAGGTCATCCTTGCAGCGCCCGGCCTTGGCGTTGAGCGTGGCAAGGCTTTCTCCGTCCAATGCCGCTCGAGCGGAAACAAGATTATCGACGCCAAGTTCCGACAGAATGCTCAAGGCAAGCCCGGCCCGTCTCTGGCGCTTTTCTATCACGCTTGCCGCCTGTTTTGCGGTCGCGCGCAACGCATCAAGCGTGCCGATATCGGACCCGGTCGGAAACTCCGCCCCGTATACTTCGACGGTCCGAGCAATTTCATCCAGACGTTGACTTGCCTCTTCCTGAAGATGCCGCGCAGTTTTGATCCGCGATTCCAGCTCATGTGCGCGTGTGTCGGCATGGCGCGCTGCATCAGATGCCGCGCGCAGCCTTGCGAAACTGTCCGCCGGCGTATCCCCCAGCGCAAGCCCGTGCGCCGCAGCAAGCGCTGCGACCTTTTCAGCGAACAGAGCCTGATCGCGTTCCATTGTGCCGACACGCTGCGCCGCTTCGGCACGCGTGGCATTCTGGGCGGCAAGGGCGCGCAATGGGTCTAATGTGGCCAACAACAGCTCCGGGGCGACCGCTGTGCCAAGCGCGTCAGTCACTGCGTTGCGCCATGCCGTTTCGGCCTGTGCCATGTCATGCTGGCAGGCCGCAAACCTGTCGGCCCGTTTTGCCAGATCAGCGTCCGCCCGTTGCAATGCATCTTTTGCGGCGGCAAGCCTTTCGCGCGCGTTGTGCTCTGCCTCTGCAAGGCGGCGCGCGGCGGCGACAGCACCTGCGACATCGGGCGCCGCTTGGTCCAGATGCGGCATAATCGCATCCAGCAAAGCCTGTGCGCGCTGAACTGTGGCCGCGTGGGTATCCCTCATTTGCGCGGCAGCCAATTCGGCCTCTTGCGCAGCCTTGTGCCGCAAGACCCAATCCAGCCATTCGCCGGGTTGAATCGGTGTGCGCAGCCCCGACGCGCTGGCCGCATCGTTCACCTGTGACAGAAGCGCCTCACGGTCGCGGTCAAGCTCTGCCAAACGGGTCTGGGCCTGATCGGCGCGCGCCTCGGCCTCTGCTATCGCTTGCGCGATCTGGCGCAATTGCCCAAGCTCCGCGGCATGGGCAATCCGGCTCTCTTGCGCGGCATCAAGGGCCTGCATCGCAGCTTCAAATTCCGCAGCCGTCGTTGCGGTCAGGGCGCTCAGATGAATTGTCCACAGGCGGTCACGCTCGGCGCGCAGCGCAACGATTCGGTCGTCAGGACAAACGTCGCTGTCGCTAAGCAAGGCATCGGCCTGCGCCCGCCGCGCGGCGGCATCGGCGCGGTGTGTGTCGCGCGCTGACCGTTGTTCGGAAATTTTCTGCCCGTTCGTCTCATACAGACCGGTCAATTCGCGGGCGCGGATCTCGGTCATGGAGCAGTCAGGAAGCGTTAAAAACCGTGTGCCGGGATGGGCAAGGCGTTCCAGCGCCACCCGCGCGGCTTGCTCTGCGCTTGTCATGGCTTGCAGCGCCGTTGCATGTGCGGGCATCAGCCTGTCTGAGTCATGCCGCGAAAGGATCGCGCCCAGCCCTGCACGCGCCGGGTTCTGCGCTGTCAGGCGATCAACCTCTGCTTTGGCGCGATCCCGGCGATCGGTCAGATCGGCCAGTTCTTGTGCTTCGGATTGCACAGCGGCCATGGTGGCACGCACGCGGTCGCGGGCCGCATCCAGACCCGATAGTTGCGCCTGTGTCGGCGCAAGGCGGCTTGGATCGCACGCCTCTGGCGCGCCAAGGTCACGGGCGGCATGAGCCATCGCCGCTTCGGCACGGGCCAGTTGATCGCGGCGGCGCGGCAGGTCCAGCGCGTTCGACACATCGCGCGCCCGCAACTCTTCCAGCAGATCAAGGTCTTCGGACAGCGCCACAAGGTCGGGTGACAGGCGCAAAGTGTTTCGTTGCGTATCCAGTTCAGCCAACTCGGCATCAAGACGCTCGATTTCAGCTTCGATATGGCTTTGATCGGTCTTGAGGGTAACAAGCGTTTCCAAATCAAAGCCCAGATGGTCCGGGTATGCCGCAAAAGGCGCGACCTGTTGGTCGAGCGCGTCCATCTCGGCCAGAAGCGGCAAGGCGCGGCGCTGTCCCTCCAGTTCCGCGGCATCGGCCTGCAAGCGGTCTCGTGCGGCATTGGCATCGGCCTCGGCAGCGGTCGCGTCGACGGCGGCCTTTTTCAAGGACCGCCATGCACTTGCTGTCACGTCTTGCGCGCGGATATCCTTCTCGACCTCTGCCAGATCGCGTTTCAACGCAGCGATCCGGGTCTTGGAGGACTTCTTGCGCCATACAGCATCGGCTTCTGCGCGAACACTGTCCAGCACGCTGCTCAGATGCGCGACACCCGCCGCCGCGCCAAATAGCAGCCGCCCCGTATCGCTGCGCGCCTGCACAATTTCGTCACCGCCGCTTTCTATCGTGACATCGTCAAGGCATAGAAGGTTGCGATATTCGTCCTCGCCCATGCCGCCCAGATGCGCCGCGAGGGCCGCTTCGGGCAAAGGGTTGCCGTTGACGTCCACAAGATTGCCGCTGCGTTTGGAAAGGCGGGTGAAGCTGCGGAGCGTGCCGTCTATCTCGACCTCTCCGCTAACTTGCAGATTGGCCCGCTGATGCTTGAAGGCATAGGGTTCAACATGCTTAAACCCGTAGAACAGCCGCAAAACGGCTTCCATTGTGGTCGTCTTTCCTGCCTCGTTCGGGCCATAGACAATGTGGAAATCCGGGCGCGCGCCGGTCTCTCCGAAATCCAGCACCCGGTCGGTGAAATGGCCGAAGCGATCAAGCGAGAAACGTCTTAGCCGCATCACCCTTCGGCCCCTCTTAGCCGCGCAAGCACTTGACGCGCGCCGCTGCTCGACAAGGTTTCTGTCAGAACCTCGACCGCGTCTTGATCGGTCAACAGCACGGAACGCACCGATGCGGGAAGATCCCCAAGCAGCTCTTCGATCTCGGCGCAGGCGGCGGCATGGAACGCGGGTTCTGTCGCGATCTCGTGCATCAGCTTCGTCAACTCGGTGGTTGCGGTGCCGCTTTGCGCGGCGCTGTCCGGAGCGTCAATCTGTAGCAACAGCTTGTCCAGCCACAGCCTGCCACTGTCTTGCGCCATCGCGGCGACTGTCTCTGTCCAGATGTCCCGATCGCGCAGGATGTGCCAATGGCGCGGCGGCCTGCCGGTCAAGGTCAGTCGCACCACGCCGGCGTTCGAAGCAAGGGTATCTGCCAGATGCTGCACATGGCGGCGCAGAGTCGCGCGCAAAGCGTCATCGTTCTGAATATCCGATATGTCGAGTGATGCGCTCGTGAACTCCACCACAGAGGTCGGCACCTGGGCCACGTCTATCCGCCCATCCGCGATGGTCAAAAGGCTTGCAGATTTCGGCCCAGCCTCGCCAATATCGCGGCCTTGCGGAATGCCGGGCATCACCACCCAAGGGTCGCGGGAATGCACCTTGCGTTTGTGGATATGGCCCAAGGCCCAGTAATCGAACCCCATGCCGCTCAGGTCGGCCAGACTGCACGGCGCGTAGGTGTCATGGCCTGCCGCCCCTGCCAAGGATGTGTGCAACATTGCGATGTTGACGGCACCCGCAACGGGTTCGGAAAAGCGGGGCAGCAGGCTGTCGGGTGCTTCGGGCCGCGCAAAACTGACTCCGTGAACCCAGAGATCCCCGGCCAGTTGCACGCGCCCGCCACGCGCATCAAAGACATGCACATTGTCAGGCAACTCCAGCGCGCCGGTAATCGGATTTTCGGCGTCATGATTGCCCTTAATGTAGAAGACCCGAATATCCGCACGGCGTAACCGGTCAAGCTGCGCGGTCAGGAACGCTGCGGTTCGCGCACTTCGGGCACGCCCATCAAACAGGTCGCCCGCGATCAGAACCGCCAGAACCTGCTCGGACAGGGCTGTGTCGACCAGTTGGGCAAAGGCCGTGCGCGTGGCGGCCTGAACCTTGTCGCGCAGGGTTTCGTCCCGCAGCGCCAGCGACCGCAACGGAGAGTCGAGATGAATATCGGCTGTGTGCAGGATTTTTTGCAATGCGGCCACGATCTGCTGACAATCCCCAAACCATGCCCATGCAGCGCGCCCGGAACAACCTTAAAATTATCAGCATAAGACAAGCAAGGGTATTGCCCGACCGCGTGACCTTTCTTGCGATAAGCACGCCCTTGGGCGTGTTTGCATCCACAGCGGCCTGCAAGCGTTTGTCCATGTGGGGTTTTATCTTGGGTGAATCAAAAAAGAATCCCATTTTATCCATTAAAATCAATGGGATTTGGCGGACAGTGAGGGATTCGAACCCTCGAGACGGTTCCCCGCCTACACACTTTCCAGGCGTGCGCCTTCGACCACTCGGCCAACTGTCCGGCGTGCGCGTCTTAGCGCGGTGCCATTGGGGGCGCAAGTCCAGTTTTGGTTTATGGCAGAGCGGCGTGGCGGTTCACGTCTTTATAGAGCAGGTAACGAAACGGTTCCGGGCCGCCCGCATAGCAGGCTTGTGGGCAGAAGGCGCGTAGCCACATGAAATCGCCTGCTTCTACCTCGACCCATCGCTGGTTCAGATGGTAGACGCCTTTTCCCTGCAACACATACAGCCCGTGCTCCATAACATGCGTTTCATCGAACGGAATGACCGCGCCCGGTTGCAGCGTCACGATGGTGATGTGCATGTCGTGGCGCAGGTCGGTCGGGTCCATGAAGCGGGTGGTCGCCCAACCGCCGTTGGTGTCGGGCATCTCGGACGGGGCGATGTCGTGTTCCTGCGTGAAGAAGGCATCGGGTGCGGGCAACCCTTCGACCGCGATGTAGCGTTTGCGAATCCAGTGAAAGACTGCGCCCTTGGTTGCGCGGATGGTCCATTTGGCACCGGCGGGGATATAGGCAAAGCCGCCCTCGGTCAGGCTATGGGTGGCGCCCTCTAGCGTGATCTCGACTGCACCTTCGACCGCAAAGATCGCGCCTTCGGCATTGGGATCGGTTTCGGGCCGGTCGCTGCCGCCGCCCGCGCCCAACTCGACAATATATTGCGAGAACGTCTCGGCAAAGCCGCTGAGCGGGCGGGCCAGAACCCAGAAACGCGCCTTGTCCCAAAACGGCAGCGCGCTGGTCACGATGTCCGACAACACGCCACGCGGAATAACGGCAAAGGCTTCGGTAAACATCGCGCGGTCTGTCACAAGCTGCGATTGCGGGGGCAGGCCGCCTTTGGGCACGAAATAGTTGCGGGCGGGTTTGGGTTTGTCTGTCATTCTCGGCCATTGTCCATCTGCTGCAGAATCACCCTAGCCCCGTCCTGCCCTCGCGACTAGCGTGGAAAGCCGACAGGTGCTTTCGGCATTTCCGGGCAATCAGGATGCGGGGCGCAGCCGGATCAGTTTGCCGTCCTCGCCATCGGTCAGGACATAGATAAACCCGTCATCCGGCCCGACGACCACATCGCGGATGCGCCATCCTTCGCCCTCCAGAAGGCGTGCAACTGGGGTGATCTGGCCGTTCTCCTCACTGTAAAGCCCAAGGTAGCGGTGCAGCAGGTTGCCGATCAGCAGGTGTCCATCCCAGTCTGGAAAGGCCGCACCGTCATAGAACGCCATGCCCGAGGGTGGGTTGTGGTCGCTGCGCCCGGCGGGCCAATGGAAAACGGGCGCGACGAACCCGTCACCGGGGCTATGCGGGGGCGCGAATTCGTCGCCGCCGCGATAGGTTACGCCATGTGATACCAAGGGCCAGCCGTAATTGCCGCCGCGCTCAATGATATTTACCTCGTCGCCGCCGGCTTCGCCATGTTCGGCCAGCCATAGCGCGCCGGTGCCGGGATGAACCGTCATGCCCTGAATGTTACGGTGGCCGTAGGACCAGATCGCGCCCGCTGCGCCAGCCTGGCCGACAAAGGGGTTATCGGCGGGGATGTCACCGTCCAGCGTCAGACGAATGACCGAGCCATTCTCGCTGCTCAGGTCTTGGGCGATGTGGTCGGGCCCGAAATTCTTGAAGCCCCGGTCGCCAAAGCCTGCGAAAACATGGTCATCGGCAAAGGCAATGCGCGAGCCAAAATGTGCGCCGCTGTCAATGCCGGGGTGGACCGCGTGCAGCACTTCCAGATCGCGCAGGGCCATGCCGTCCAGCCGCGCGCGGCCCAGATGCGTGGTGGTGCCATCTTCTGCCGCGCCGGTCCATGTCATGTATAGCCAGCCGCTCTCTGCAAAGTCGGGGGCGGGGGCAATGTCCAGAAGCCCGCCTTGGCCACCGAATACGACATCAGGCCCGCCCGACAACGCGACCAGCCCATCGGGATGCCACAGCAACACGTCCCCGCCGCGCTGCGTTAGCGCAATGCGGTTTGTTCCGGGCAGAAAGGCCAGCGCCCAAGGGCGGTCAAGGTTGTCTTGCAAGACTTCGACTGTGTAGTCCTGCCCGAATGCTGGGCTGACAAACGCAAGGCTGGCGGCGAAGAGCGGGGCGAGATGGCGGGTCATGGCGTCTCCTTCTTTGTGGCAAGACAAAAGCCGGAACGGATGAATTTCAACTCACGATCGCGCGGGATGGCCCGTTTTGCTTGACTCTGGTCGCACAGAAGCCTATCCGCCAACGCAATACCCGGAAGCGTTAGCCTTCCGGTCCTATGCCTGTGGCAAGGATCGCCACCCACCAGCGCGTTGCGCCCGTGGGTGCAGAACCGGTTTGAATGGCCCTTTGGGGCGGGAGAGATGCGCATGTTCGAGAACCTGTCAGACCGGCTGTCCGGTGTCTTTGACCGGCTGACCAAACAGGGTGCCTTGTCCGAAGATGACGTTCGTGCCGCCCTGCGCGAGGTGCGCGTGGCGCTTCTGGAGGCGGATGTTTCGCTGCCCGTGACGCGTGATTTCGTCAAGCGGGTGCAGAAAAAGGCCACCGGCGCATCTGTCACCAAGTCGATCACGCCGGGCCAGCAGGTTGTCAAGATCGTGCATGACGAACTGATCGCCATGCTGGAAGGCGAGGGCGATCCGGGTGCACTGAAAATCGACAACCCACCCGCGCCGGTTCTGATGGTGGGCTTGCAGGGTTCTGGCAAAACCACCACCACCGCGAAACTGGCCCGCCGCCTGTCCGAGCGTGAGGGCAAGCGTGTTCTGATGGCATCGCTTGACACCAACCGCCCGGCGGCCATGGAGCAGTTGGCGATCCTCGGCACTCAAATCGGGGTCGATACGCTGCCTATCGTCAAAGGCCAATCGGCGGTTGATATTGCCAAACGCGCCAAGCAACAGGCCACTTTGGGCGGCTATGACGTGTACCTGCTGGATACCGCAGGCCGGTTGCATATTGACGAAACCCTGATGGATGAAGTGCTGGCCGTCCGCAACGCTGTCAGCCCGCGCGAAACACTGCTGGTTGTCGATGGCCTGACCGGGCAAGACGCCGTCAACGTGGCTGCTGAATTCGATGGCAAGATTGGCGTAACTGGCGTGGTCCTGACCCGCATGGATGGCGACGGGCGCGGCGGTGCTGCGCTGTCCATGCGCGCTGTGACCGGCAAGCCCATTCGCTTCGTGGGCTTGGGCGAAAAGACCGATGCGCTGGAAACTTTTGACCCCAAGCGTGTCGCAGGCCGCATCTTGGGCATGGGCGACATCGTTGCGCTGGTGGAAAAAGCGCAGGAAGTGCTGGAGGTCGAACAGGCCGAACGCATGATGAAGCGCTTCCAGAAAGGTCTGTTCAACATGAACGACCTGAAGATGCAGCTTGACCAGATGTTGAAGATGGGTGGCATGCAAGGCGTGATGGGCATGATGCCGGGCATGGGCAAAATGTCCAAGCAGGTCGAGGCCGCAGGCTTTGACGACGGCATGTTGCGCCAGCAGATCGCCCTTATCAATTCCATGACCAAGAAAGAACGCGCCAACCCCGCGTTGTTGCAGGCCAGCCGCAAGAAGCGCATTGCCAAGGGTGCCGGGCTGGACGTGTCGGACCTGAACAAACTGCTGAAGCAACATCGCCAGATGGCCGACATGATGAAGACGATGGGCAAGAAGGGGATGCTGAAACAGGCTATGGGGGGCATGTTCGGCAAGGGCAAAGGGGCCGATGCCATGCCCGACCCCGGCCAGTTGGACCCCAAATTGGTGCAAATGGCCGAACGGCAGATGATGGGCGGTGGCGGTGGCCTGCCCGGTGGCCTGTCTGGGATGTTCAAGAAAAAATGACCCACCTCGAAACGGGCTTTGCCCGATGTCTTTCAGGGATGACCGACCATGAGTGATGACAGCGCCCGCGCCGCCGAAGTTTTGGCCAACCACCGCGACAGCATCGACCGGCTGGACGCGATCCTTGTCTATACGCTGGGCGAGCGGTTCAAGCACACCCAAGCCGTGGGCCGCCTGAAAGCGCAACATGATCTTCCCCCGTCCGACCCTGCGCGCGAAGAGCGCCAGATCGAACGGCTGGAATGGTTGGCGCAAGAAGCCGACCTCGACCCGGAATTCGCCAAGAAATTCCTGAACTTCGTGATTTCGGAAGTCATCCGGCACCACGAGAATTTACAACGCTAAACCGGCGGGCCACATGCCCGCCCGCCAGTCTTGAAGGAGAAACTGACATGGCAACGAAGATCCGTCTGGCCCGTGGTGGGTCCAAGAAGCGCCCGCATTACGCGATTGTGGCCTCTGATTCGCGCATGCCGCGCGATGGCCGCTTTCTGGAAAAGCTGGGCACCTACAACCCGCTGCTGCCCAAAGACAGCGAAGACCGCGTAAAAATGGACATGGAGCGCGTGCAGCACTGGCTGGACCATGGCGCCCAGCCGACCGACCGTATCGCGCGCTTCTTGGAAGCTGCGGGCGTTCGTGAAAAGGCTACCCGCGCCAACATGAAGAAAGCCCAGCCCGGCAAGAAGGCGCTGGAACGCGCCAAGGAAAAGGCCGCCAAGGCCGAAACCGCTGGCGAAGCTGCCGAATAACGGCATATGCCGCGACCGGGCAGCCCGTCTGCCCGGTCATCATTGTGAACTTTCTACTATTGGACGCTGCCGATTGGGTTTAGACTCTCTTTCGTGTAGTTTGCCGGGTACTGGTTCATGAAAATCTTGATCGTCGGAGAGAACGCGTCTGCCCGCAAAGGTGGCGAAGCTATCCTTCCGCTGAAATACGCCGTTATGATGCAAGAACGGGGACATGATGTCGCTCTTGTCACGCATGCCCGCAACCGCGACGAGATAACCACCGATTATCCGACCCTTGCTCCCGTCACTTCTTATATTGAGGATGCGCCAAGCCATCGTTGGCTATGGGCCGTTGGGGAACGGTTTCCAGCCGGGGTGCAGGACCAGTTATTCGGCGGGCTGATCCATATCCTGACCGCCCTCGACATGCGCAAACTGGTGCGCGCGGCGCTTTCGCAGGACAGGTTCGACGT
Organism: Roseinatronobacter domitianus; assembly: GCF_023336755.1. GTDB lineage: Bacteria > Pseudomonadota > Alphaproteobacteria > Rhodobacterales > Rhodobacteraceae > Roseinatronobacter > Roseinatronobacter domitianus. Next base: position 89,236 of record NZ_JALZWP010000008.1, read on the forward strand.
GGTGCATCAGCCGATCCCGGTATCGCCCATGGCCCCGTCGCCGCTGCATGGGCTAAACGTGCCGCTGGTCATTGGCCCGATGAATGGTGGCATGTCCTATCCTCCCGGCTATGGTGAGCGTGAAGGCATCATCCTGCGAATGTTTCTGAAGCTGGGACGACTGACGATGCGGTTTGCCAACCGTTTGTGGGCGGGAAAGCTGCAAGCCGCTGTGCTGCTGGTGGCCAATGAGCGGACGCGGCGCGCGTTGCCGTTGGACCATGACCGGATCATCACGATGACCGAGAACGCGGTGGACCTGCGTGTCTGGAAGCTGCCCGCAGAGCAACCCGACGCTGGCCAGCGCCACGGGTTCCGGCTGACATTCATCGGGAGGATGATCCCTCTTAAGGGGTTGGACCTGACCTTGCAGGCCATGCTGATCGTTCGGGCCAGCCGTCCCGATCTGAACATCACGCTGGATATTCTGGGCGACGGCCCGGAACGCGCATGGATCGAACAGCGTGCAATTCCGGGGGTTTATGTCCACGGCTTGTTGACGCAGGCAGAATGCGCGGCGCGGCTGGCCGGTGCGGATGCGCTGATCCTGAATTCCCTGCGCGAATGCGGTGGTGCGGTGATCTTGGAGGCAATGGCGCTGGGCGTGCCGGTCATTGCATCGGATTGGGGCGGGCCGGCAGAATATGTCACGCCCGAAACCGGCTTGCTGGTCCACCCATCGCCGCCTCAGACCTTTCCGAAGCGGCTGGCCGCCGCGATCCTGCAACTTGCCGACAATCCCGATTTGGCACAGCGTATGGGCGCGGCAGGCGTCGCGCGCGTGGCTGCGCATTTCGATTGGGAAGATCAGGCAGACCGCATGGAAGAGATTTACAACTCGGTCCGGGCTTGACTTGCAATCCCTTGCGGAATTTGAACAAGGCTGGGGCGCAATCAGTGCACGGGGCAGCATCATGACACGGCCATCAGGGTCACAACGCAACAAGTCGGAACGGGTCTGCGTGGGCGCGGTCGCCGGGGCCTACGGGGTGCGCGGCGAGGTTCGGCTGAAAAGCTTTTGCGCCGAAGCCGAGGCGATCGGCAGTTACGGCCCGCTTTGGTCCGAGGACGGAACGCGCAGCTTTGAGATCACCTTGGGCGCGGCGGTGGCGCAGGGGTTCGCCGCGCGTCTGAGCGGTGTGCAGTCCCGCGAGCAGGCCGATGCGCTGCGTGGTCTGCGGCTGTTCGTGGATCGTGCCCGCCTGCCCAGCTTGCCGGATGATGAATTCTACCACGCCGACCTGATTGGCCTAGAGGTGTTCGACACTGGCGGCACGTCGCTTGGCCGGGTCAAGGCTGTGCTGAACCATGGCGCCAGCGACCTTCTGGAGCTTGTCAGCCCCGGTCGCAAGGGCGCGGTTCTGCTGCCATTTACACAGGCAATTGTGCCGACGGTGGACCTTGCAGCAGGGCGAATCATTGCGGACCCGCCCGAAGGGTTGCTGGAATGAGCGCATCGCCGCCACGCCGCGCAGCGGGCCGCCTTGCGGTGACGCCGTCTTTGGCACCGCGCGATCTTGCGCGCCCGCGCCCGCCCGCAATGGCGTGGCAGGCGCGTATTATTACCCTGTTTCCCGAAGCCTTTCCCGGCATTCTTGGCCTGTCTTTGACCGGACGCGCCCTGAAAGAAGGCCGCTGGGGGCTAGAGACGTTCGACCTGCGCCCCTTCGGCATCGGCAAACACCGCAACGTCGACGACACGCCTGCCGGGGGCGGCGCGGGCATGGTGCTGCGCGCCGATGTGCTGGATCGCGCCATAGACACCGCGCAGCGCGGTGCACCCGCTGACCGGGCCGATTGGCCGCTGGTCTATCTGTCGCCGCGCGGTCGGCCCTTTACCCAAACCATGGCGCGGGATTGGTCGCGCGCGAAGGGTGTCACGATGCTGTGTGGCCGGTTCGAGGGCGTCGATCAGCGCGTGCTGGACCATCACCGCGTTGAGGAAGTGTCTTTGGGCGATTTCGTCCTGACCGGCGGCGAATTGGCCGCGCAAGCGATGATCGATGCCACGGTGCGGCTGTTGCCCGATGTGTTGGGCAACGCGGCCTCGACCGAGGAAGAGAGCTTCAGCGCGGGGTTGCTGGAGCATCCGCAATACACCAAGCCTGCCGAGTGGAATGGGCTTGGTATTCCGCCGGTGCTGCTATCGGGCAACCATGCAGAGATTGACCGCTGGCGGCAGGAGCAGGCGGAAACAATTACCCGCGCCCGGCGCCCGGATTTATGGGCGGCGTGGACGGATGGCAAGCCGGATTAGGGGGCTTTGCCCCCGCCGCGCGTGCCGCGCGTCTCCCCCAGGATATTTAGGCAAGGATGAACGGGATTAGTGAAAATCCCGGCTGGGGAAGAGTTTGCGCGCCTGTTCGCGGGGATGGCGCGCGCCGGATGTGCCGGGGGCCATGCTTGGAACGGCGCGGCGCACCTCGTCGCCGCGCCCGTCATTGGCGGGCAGCGGCGCGGGGCCACCGAGTTGTGACAGCATGGGCGAGATGTCGTCGATTTGCTCGGCGATGACATGGATCACTGCCCCGTCGCGCTGCACCCGGCCCGTGACTTGTAGCAACCGCCCGCCAATGACCGCGCGGCGAAAGCGGTCATACATGGTTTTCCAGACCACGACATTGGCGCAGCCGGTTTCATCTTCGAGTGTGAGGAACACCACGCCCGACGCTGTGCCGGGGCGCTGGCGCGTGATGACCAGCCCCGCGATACTGACGCGGCGCGTGGCCTGTGGCAGCTTGTCATGCGGCAGGGTGCTGGCCAAGCGTGGGCGCAGAAGTTCCAGCGGATGCGCGCGCAAGGACAGGCGTAGCGCGAGGTAATCTTCGACCACCGCTTCGCCCAGTGACATGTCGGGCAGGGTGACGGTGGGTTCCACGCCGCCTTCGCCATCCATGCCGAACAAGGGCAGCGGCGCGGGGGCACGCAAGGCCCGCACTTGCCAGAGAGCCGTGCGGCGGGGCAGCCCGATGCCCGTGAACGCATCGCCTTCGGCCAGCCGTTCCAGCGTGTCGGGGGCGACACCTGCGCGCCGCCACAGGCTGTCTATGTCGGGGTAGCCATTGCCGCGCGCGGCCACGATCCAGTCGGCATCATCCTGCCCCACGCCTTTGATTTGGCGAAAGCCCAAGCGCAGGGCAAGGGTGCCATCCGCGCGGGATTCCAGCGTGCAATTCCAGTCGGAATGGTTGACAGAGACGGGGCGAATTTCGACGCCATGCTCGCGCGCGTCGCGCACCAGTTGGGCCGGGGCGTAGAACCCCATGGGCTGACTGTTGAGCAGCGCGCAGGTGAAGACCGCCGGATGGTGGCATTTCAGCCAGGCCGAGATATAGACCAGCCGCGCAAAGCTGGCGGCATGGCTTTCGGGAAAGCCGTAGCTGCCGAAGCCTTCGATCTGGGCAAAGCAGCGCGCCGCGAAATCGGGGTCATAGCCGCGCGAGAGCATGCCGCTGATGAAGCGGTCGCGGAAGCCGCCGATCGTGCCCATGCGTTTGAAGGTCGCGAGTGCGCGACGCAGTTGGTCGGCCTCTGACGGGGTGAAGCCCGCCGCGACCACGGCAATCTGCATGGCCTGTTCCTGAAACAGCGGCACGCCGTAGGTGTGGCCCAGAACCTCCATCATCGCGGGGCCAAGGTCTTCGACCGGTTCCTTGCCTTGGCGGCGGTTGATGAACGGATGCACCATGCCGCCCTGAATGGGGCCGGGGCGCACGATGGCCACCTCGCAGACCAGATCGTAGAATGCGCGCGGGCGCATGCGGGGCAGAAAGTTCAACTGCGCGCGGCTTTCGACCTGAAACACGCCAATCGCATCGGCACGGCAGAGCATGTCGTAGACGGCAGGGTCTTCGGGCGGGACATTGGCCAAGTCCAGCTTTTGCCCCCGATGTTGCGCCAGCAGGCCAAAGGATTTGCGGATCGCGGTGAGCATGCCCAGCGCCAGCACATCGACCTTCAGCAGCCCCAGCGTGTCGATATCGTCCTTGTCCCATTCGATGATGGTGCGGTCCTCCATCGCCGCGTTTTCAATCGGGCACAGGTCATCCAGCCGCCCCTTGGTGATGACAAACCCGCCCACATGCTGCGACAGGTGGCGGGGGAAGCCGATAATTTCTGCAATCAGTGCCAACGCCTGCCCCATGCGGCGGTCATCCGGGTCCAGCCCGGCTTCGCGCAGGCGCTCCGCATCGGGGGGCGCGGCGGACCAGCCCCAAAGCTGGCCCGACAGCCGCCCGATCACATCGGCGCTCAAGCCCATGACCTTGCCGACCTCGCGGATGGCGGCGCGGGTGCGGAAATGGATGACGGTCGCGGTCAGCCCGGCGCGGTCCCGCCCGTAGCGGTTGTAAATCCACTGGATGACCTCTTCGCGGCGCTCATGTTCGAAATCCACGTCAATGTCGGGCGGTTCGCCGCGTTCCTTGGAAATGAACCGCTCGAAAATAAGCGTAATCGATTCGGGCGGCACTTCGGTCACGCCCAGCAGGTAGCACACGACCGAATTGGCGGCAGACCCGCGCCCTTGGCATAGGATACCGCGCGAGCGGGCGAAGGCGACAATGTCATGCACGGTCAGGAAATAGGGGGCGTAATCCAGATCGGCGATCAGGCGCAATTCGCGGGTCGTGCGTTCGACAATCTTGGGCGGCGCGCCTGCGGGGTAGCGTTTGCGCAGCCCTTCGCCCGCCAGCCTTTCCAGCCGGGCTTGGGCGGGCTCATCGTTCTGCGCTTCGTCGGGGTATTGGTAGCGTAACTCGTCCAAGCCAAAGGCGCAGGCATCGGCAATCTGGAGGGTGCGGCGGATGGCGGCAGGGTGCGCGCGGAACATATGCGCCATTTCCGCGCTGCCTTTCAGCCGGTGTTCGGCATGGGGCAGGCGATGCTGGCCGATGGTGTCTATGGTCAGGCCAAGGCGCAGACAGGTCAGCACATCGGCCAAGGGGCGGCGCTGGGCCGTGTGCATGACGGCGTCGCCCAAGGCGACCAAGGGCAGGCCGGTTGCCTGCGCCCATGCGCCAAGCTGGGCCAGCCGCGCCGGGTCGCGCCCGTCATAGCGGGGGGCGGCACCAAGGTAGCATTGGCCGGGGAAGTGGTTAAGCATGTCGCGCAGGTCAGGGGGTGCCGCGTTTTGCAGCGGGTCTGGCGGCAGGGCGATCAGGATCATGCCGTGGCAACCGGCATAGAGGTCAGCGCGCGCAAGGTGGCATTCCCCCTTCGGCGCGCGGCGTTTACCAAGGGTCAGCAGCCGCGTCAGCCGCGACCATGCAGGCAGGTCCGTGGGCAGAGCCAGCCACTCGGTCGCGCTGTCGGTCAGCACCAAACGCGCGCCGGGGATAAGCCGGGGCAGGGGGCGGTCGGGGAGGGCCGCAGGCATTGCATCGGGCGTGGTGGTCTGGCGGCTGGACGGGTCGGTCTGGCGCTGGGCGCGCACACCTGCCGCATGGGCCAGCCCTTCGGCCCGCAGCCGTGCCAGTTCTTTCAGCGCCGCATAGGCCCGCACCACGCCTGCGACGGAATTGCGGTCTGTGATGGCGATGGCGTGCAATCCCAGTTCGGCGGCGCGCGTGACCAGTTCTTCGGGGTGGGATGCCCCGCGCAGAAAGCTGAAATTCGTGGTCACGCAAAGCTCTGCATAAGCGTGGTCTGACATGGCGGGCCTTGAGTTTGTTCTTGTTTTGTTCATATATCTGTAATTAGCTTCAAGTCGAGTCCCGACGCCAATGTGCAAACCCCTTGCGTTCGGGCGCGCATGCGCCTATATCACTTGCAACAGCGGCGTATCGAAAGATGCACCACCGGAATTTTCAACGGGCCGCACGGCCCGTTTTTTGTTTTCTGAACCCCAAGGAGGGGTCATGAGCGACCTGATCGCGAAAACTACGCTCGACCAGCGGCTGGCAGCCATTGTGGCCCCGGTCATCGAAGGTCTGGGCTTCGAGTTGGTGCGCCTGCGCGTCATGTCGGGCAAAAGCCGGACATTGCAGATCATGGCGGATCGGGCCGATGGCGGCATAGAGGTGCAGGATTGCGCCGATATTTCGACTGCCGTGTCGGCGGTGCTGGATGTCGAAGACCCGCTGGAAGATGCCTATACGCTGGAAGTGTCCAGCCCCGGCATTGACCGCCCCTTGACCCGGCTGAAAGACTTCGATGCCTGGAACGGCTACGAAGCGCGGATTGAAACCACCGAACTGATCGACGGGCGCCGCCGCTTTCGCGGCATTTTGGCGGGCGTCGAGGGTGACGAAGTGCTGATCGAGCTGGAAGAGGGTGGCGAACCTGTCACCATCGGCCTGCAATTCGACTGGTTGTCAGACGCAAAGCTGGTCCTGACCGACGAGCTGATCGCGGAAATGCTGCGCGCCCGCAAAGCCAGCGGCGCGATAGACGAATCGCAATTCGACGAGATTGAAACCGACGCGCCGGAGACCGCGCGCCCCGAGGAGAGCTGAGCATGGCCATCACATCTGCAAACCAGTTGGAACTGCTGCAAACCGCCGAAGCTGTGGCGCGCGAAAAGATGATCGACGCCGAGTTGGTGATCGAAGCGATGGAAGACAGCCTCGCCCGTGCCGCAAAGTCGCGCTACGGGGCCGATATGGACATCCGCGTGGCCATTGACCGCAAGACCGGGGTTGCCACCTTTACCCGCGTGCGCACCGTGGTCGAGGATGACCTGCTGGAAAACCACCATGCTGAACTAACCGTCAAGCAGGCCGCGCCCTATCTGGATGATCCCAAGATCGGGGATGAGATCATCGACGAGGTGCCCCCCGTGGAACTGGGCCGGATTGCTGCGCAATCGGCCAAGCAGGTCATCTTGCAGCGTGTCCGCGAAGCTGAGCGTGATCGCCAGTATGAGGAATTCAAGGACCGCGCCCACACCATCATCAACGGTGTGGTCAAGCGCGAGGAATATGGCAACATCATCGTTGATGTGGGTGCTGGTGAAGCGATCCTGCGCCGCAATGAGAAGATTGGCCGGGAAAGCTATCGCAACGGCGACCGCATTCGCTGCTACGTGAAAGACGTGCGCCGCGAAGCGCGCGGGCCGCAGATATTCCTGTCGCGCACCGCGCCCGAATTCATGGCCGAACTGTTCAAGATGGAAGTGCCGGAAATTTATGATGGCATCATCGAGATCAAGGCCGTCGCCCGTGACCCCGGTTCGCGCGCCAAGATCGGCGTCATCTCCTATGATTCGGGGATTGACCCGGTCGGCGCTTGCGTTGGTATGCGCGGCAGCCGCGTGCAGGCCGTTGTGAATGAATTGCAGGGCGAAAAGATCGACATCATCCCCTGGACCGAAGATCAGGCCACATTCCTTGTGAATGCGCTGCAACCGGCAGAAGTCAGCAAGGTTGTGATCGACGAGGAAGCCGGCAAGATCGAGGTCGTGGTGCCCGATGAACAGCTGTCGCTGGCAATTGGTCGTCGCGGTCAGAACGTGCGTTTGGCAAGCCAGTTGACCGCGTTGGATATCGACATTCTGACCGAATCGGACGAATCAGCACGCCGTCAGGCCGAATTTGCGGCCCGCACCAAGCTGTTCATGGATGAATTGGACATTGACGAGATGATGGCCCAGCTTCTGGTCGCAGAAGAATTTACCGCGCTGGAAGAGGTCGCCTATGTCGAGCTTGACGAGTTGCTGGCCATTGACGGCTTCGACGAAGAGACCGCCGAAGAACTGCAAACCCGCGCCCGCGAACGTCTGGAAGCGGTTGCCGCCGCAGCCTTGGCCGCCGCGCGCGAATTGGGGGTGGAAGACAGCCTGATCGAATTCGATGGCCTGACCCCGCAGATGGTGGAAGCATTGGCGAAAGACGGCATCAAGACGCTGGAAGACTTTGCGACCTGCGCCGACTGGGAATTGGCGGGTGGCTGGACCACCGTCAATGGCGAGCGTGTGAAGGACGAAGGGCTTCTGGAACCTTTCGACATGAGCCTTGAAGAAGCACAAACCTTGGTCATGACCGCACGGGTTCTGCTGGGTTGGGTTGACCCGACCGAGATGGAGACTGCGGCTGACGAAGACGAGGCCGAAGAGGCCTCGGACGACGAGGTTCAGGAAGAAACGCGCTAGGATCAACCAGATGGCACGCGGCGGGCGCAAGGAAGAACGCGACGGGCCCGAGCGGCGCTGCATCGCCACCGGGGACAGCCAGCCTGCGCGCGGGCTGATCCGCTTCGTGGTTGGGCCAGACGGGCAGATCGTGCCGGATGTGGCTGGCAAACTGCCGGGGCGTGGCATCTGGGTCAGCGCCGACCGTGCGGCGCTGGACCTTGCGGTGAAGAAAAAGCTCTTCGCGCGTGCGGCGCGGCAAGCTGTCATGGTGCCAGAGGGCTTGGCTGATCTGGTTACAGCGCTTGTTCGGCAGCGGGTGATCGACCTGCTGTCCTTGGCGCGCAAAAGCGGGCAAGCGATCGCCGGTTATGAAAAATGCCGCGAGTTGGCCATGGCCGATGAGATGGCGGTGCTGATCCAGGCTGCCGACGGATCGCCTCGCGGCAAGACGAAACTGCGCCCCCCAGAGGGCGAGAAGACCTATATCGACTGGTTGTCGGCTCAGGAATTGGGTTTGGCATTCGGCCGTGAACATGTGATACATGCCGCGCTTCGTGCTGGCGGATTGCGGCGACCTGTTGTAGAGGAAGCCGCAAGACTGGCAGGACTGCGCACAGATATCGGTGGATATGCCACCGGAGAGGACAAGACGGACGCATGAGCGATACAGACGGTAAAAAGACACTCGGACTGGGCGGACAAGGCGGTCAGGTGAAGCAAAGCTTCAGCCATGGGCGCACGAAATCGGTCGTGGTCGAGAAGAAGCGCAAGCGCGTTGTCGTGCCGAAGGCGGCAGGGCAGCCCGGCGCTGGTGCAGGCAAACCGTCCGGCACGCCGAAATCGGACCCGTCGCGTCGTCCCGCCGGCATTTCCGAAGCCGAGATGGAGCGCCGCCTGAAGGCGCTTGCCGCCGCCAAGGCGCGTGAGACCGAAGAAGCTGCTGCCCGGCTGGCAGAGGAAAAGGCCCGCGAGGAAGAACGCCAGCGCCGCCGTGACGAGGCCGAGGCTCGCGAGCGCGAAGAGCGTGAACGCGAAGAAGCCCTGCGCGCCAAGGAAGAAGAAGACGCCCGCGCCAAGGCTGAAGCCGAAGAGCGCAAAGCGCGCAAGGCCGCCCCTGCGCCTGCTCCGGAGCCTTCGGCCCCTGCTGCGCCCGAGGCGCCATTGTCCGAACGTGCCCGCCCCGCGGGTGGAGATGCTCGTAAACCGGCAAAGCGCGATGATGAGCGTGGCGGGCGCCCGGCGAAACCGCGTGAAGATGGCGGCCGTCGCTCTGGCAAGCTGACCTTGAATGATGCTTTGACTGGTGGCGGTGGACGGCAACGCTCCATGGCTGCGATGAAGCGCAAGCAGGAAAAGGCCCGCCAAAAAGCGATGGGGCAAGCCCAGTCGCGCGAAAAAGTCGTGCGTGAAGTGCAACTGCCCGAAACCATTGTGGTGCAGGAATTGGCCAACCGTATGGCCGAGCGCGCCGCCGATGTGGTCAAGTCCTTGATGAAAATGGGCGTCATGGCCACCATGAACCAATCCATTGACGCTGACACCGCCGAACTGGTGATCGAGGAATTCGGTCACAAGATGGTTCGTGTGTCCGATGCCGATGTGGAACAGGTGATTGAACAAGTCGCGGATAACCCCGACGACCTGCAATCGCGTCCGCCGATCATCACGATCATGGGGCATGTCGACCACGGTAAAACTTCGTTGCTGGATGCGATTCGCAAGACCAACGTGGTCTCGGGCGAGGCCGGTGGCATCACCCAGCATATCGGTGCCTATCAGGTTACGACCGAAAGCGGCGCGGTTTTGTCCTTCCTCGATACGCCGGGCCACGCTGCTTTTACCAGCATGCGCGCACGCGGTGCGAATGTGACCGACGTCGTCGTGTTGGTCGTGGCTGCCGATGATTCGGTCATGCCGCAGACCATTGAGGCGATCAATCACGCCCGCGCCGCCAAGGTGCCGATGATCGTGGCGATCAACAAATGTGACCGCCCCGCCGCCGACCCCAACAAGGTCCGCACCCAGCTTTTGCAGCATGAAGTTGTTGTCGAAGCCATGTCTGGCGATGTGCAGGATGTGGAAGTTTCGGCAGTGACGGGTGCAGGTCTGGACGAATTGCTGGAAGCTATCGCGCTTCAGGCCGAAATTCTGGAACTGAAGGCCAATCCAGACCGTTCTGCTATGGGTGCCGTGATCGAAGCGCAGCTTGATGTGGGCCGTGGTCCCGTCGCGACTGTCCTTGTGCAGAACGGCACGCTTCGCCAAGGCGATATCTTCGTTGTGGGCGAGCAATGGGGCAAGGTCCGGGCGTTGCAAAACGATCAGGGCGCACGCGTCAAGGAAGCTGGCCCCTCTGTTCCGGTAGAGGTGTTGGGCCTGAACGGCACGCCCGAAGCCGGTGACGTGCTGAACGTGGTCGAAACCGAAGCCCAAGCGCGCGAAATTGCCGAATACCGCCAGCAAGCGGCCAAGGACAAGCGCGCTGCCGCCGGTGCTGCCACCACGCTGGAACAGCTTATGGCCAAGGCCAAGGAAGACAAGGACGTGGCCGAGCTGCCCGTGCTGGTCAAGGCTGACGTGCAGGGGTCTGCCGAGGCGATCGTTCAGGCACTGGAAAAGATCGGCAACGAGGAAGTGCGCGTGCGCGTGCTGCATTACGGTGTCGGCGCGATCACTGATTCGGATGTGGGTCTGGCCGAGGCCTCGGGCGCGCCCATCATCGGCTTCAACGTTCGTGCCAACGCGACTGCGCGGGGCTCAGCCCAGCAGAAGGGTGTCGAGATTCGGTATTACTCGATCATCTATGATCTGATCGACGACATCAAAGCCGCAGCCTCTGGTCTGCTATCGGCGGAAGTGCGCGAAAACTTCATCGGCTATGCCGAGATTCGCGAAGTGTTCAAGGTTACGGGTGTGGGCAAGGTTGCCGGCTGTCTTGTGACCGAAGGCATTGCGCGTCGCTCTGCCGGGGTCCGTTTGCTGCGCGACAACGTGGTCATCCACGAAGGCACGCTGAAAACCCTCAAGCGCTTCAAGGACGAGGTCAAGGAAGTGCAATCGGGTCAGGAATGCGGCATGGCGTTCGAGAATTACGACGATATCCGACCGAAGGATGTCATCGAAATCTTCGAGCGCGAAGAGATCGAACGCAACCTGACCTAAGGGTAATGAATACGAAAAAAGGGGCGCCGGTAGGTGCCCCTTTTTTAATGGCCGCTTCGGGATGGTTTATGTGCCGGGCGCGTTGACCAATCGTAGCGCCACCCGGCGCAATGTTGCGTTCAAGCGGTCAATTTCTGGTCCTGAATGACCGCAATCAGCAATGGCGCGGACCATGCATAACAGCCAGTTTTCGGCATCTTCCGCACGCACCGGCACATGGGCGTGAATCTCTTTCAGGTCCATATGCCCATGATGTTCTGCATAGTATCGCCGCCCGCCAAAGAACCCGCATAAAAAGGCGAATTGTTCGGTGCGGGCATTCGCCATGCCTTGCCCGCGCTCATGCAACAGGCGCAGATGCGCGCCCTCTGGCAAGGTCTCCATCAGGTCGTAAAACGCTTCGACCAAAGCGCGCACGGCCTCCTCGCCGCCCAACTGGTCTATCAGCGGTTTTTGCATAGGCTTAGGACCGGGGCCGTTCCTTTTTCGGGTCGTAATGCGCAAATGGGACAATCCGCGCGGGCAGGCGTTTCTGATGCCCGTCCAGCTTGCCAATTTCCACCTCTGTCCCGATTTCGGCACAGGCCACATCCACCCGTGCCAGCGCGATGGTTTTACCCAGTAGCGGCGAGCGCATGGCGGACGTCACCTCGCCGACCTGCGCGCGCCCGATATGGACGCAGTCGCCATGGCCCACCTCTGCATTGCTATCAATGTCCAGCCCCACCAGCTTGCGGGCCGGGTGTTCCTTGCGGCGGATCAGCGCGTCTCTGCCAATAAAGTCGTCAGTTTTGGATTTCAACGGCACGGTAAAGCCGATGCCCGCCTCAAAAGGGTCGGTCTGGTCGCTGAAATCATAGCCTGCAAAGATCAGCCCGGCCTCTATCCGAACCATGTCCAACGCCTCTAGCCCGAAAGGGGTAAGGCCATGATCTTGGCCCGCCTCCCAGATCGCGTCGAACACGGCGGCACAGTCGCGGGGGTGGCACATCACTTCGTAGCCCAGCTCGCCCGTGTAGCCGGTGCGTGACACGACAATCGGCACGCCATCTGGTCCGTGTAGCCGCGCGGGCGTAAAGCGAAACCAGTCCAATTGGTCAAATGTCGGGCGGTGCGGAGCGGTCCAGACGACTTTGCGCAGCAGGTCGCGGCTTTCCGGCCCCTGCACCGCGACATTGTGCAACTGGTCCGTCGAAGACCGCACCAGCACGTTCAGCCCCGCCTTCTCGGCCTGCTCGCGGATCCATTCGCCGCCGTAATCGCTTCCGCCGATCCAGCGGAAATTGTCGCGCCCCAACCGGAACAGCGTTCCGTCGTCGATCATGCCACCATGCGGGTAGCACATTGCAGTATAGACAACCGCGCCTTCGGCCATGGTTTTCACGTTGCGGGTGAAAATGTAGTGGCACAGCGACTCTGCATCCGGGCCGGTAATCTCAAACTTGCGCAGCGGCGACAGGTCCATGATGACGGCTTTTTGCCGGCAGGCCCAATATTCCTGAATGGTGCCCGCCGTGGCAAAGGAACTGGCCAACCAATAGCCGTTATATTCCACGAAATTACCAGTGAATTTCGCAAAACTGGCGTGGAAGCCGGTTTCTTTGGTCATCTTTGGCTCCGAATCTGGGGTGGCGCGGATCGCGATCGCGCGTTTGAAAGGTTCCGTGCCGCTATAGGTGCGCACATGAATGTCGGTCGGGTTCCAGCCATTGGCGGCGGTGGTGTCGTCGGGGCAGGCGGAACTGACGCAGACCAGATCGGTCAGTGCGCGCAGCAGCACATAGTCACCGGGGCGCGACCACGGCTCGTCGGTATAGAGCACGCCGTGGTCATCCAGCCCGGTGTTGAAGAAGAAGTTGATCGCCATCCAGCCGGGGCGCGGATCGGCGCCGAACCCGGCCAGCGCGCCGTTGAAATTGTCGGTGCAGTTCACATGGCCGGGATAGCCGATATCGTCATAGTATTTTGCGGCGCAGGCCATGGCAAAAGCATCGTGCCGCCCGCAGGTGTCTTGGATCACCTCGACCAGCGGGGTCATGTCCTGATCGTAGTATTTCGCGTGCAGGCCCGGCATGGGGTAGGCGTGCCCCATCAGCGTGCGGGTGGTTGTCACGTCCAGCGGGCGTTGCAGGCCGCGATCCAGCTTGCGCGCATCGAAACACTGGAAGTCGGTGCATTGGCGGCCATCGACATCAAGGATTTGGATGAAGTCACCCGCCTTGACGAAATAAGCTTCTGCCGTCGTGGAGTGCACGCGGATATCGGCCAGCGGATCTGCCAGCGGGTCGGGCAGATCGAACCCGGCGCGCGGGCGCAGCTTGGCGCGGGTAATCAGAATTGCCAGCGGGGTAAGCGTGTCTTGCGCATGCGGCGACATCGCATTTCCCGGTGCGGCAATCAGCAGATGCGCGTCGCGGGTGGCGGTAAACTCTTCCGAGACACCGGCCTTGGTGGTGCTATCGAACAAGCGCAGGCTGGGGGCATGGGCAAGATCTGCGCCCAACTGCGTCAGCTTTTGCCGCACACGGTGCAGCGATGCCGCGTCCGAGGACAGAACCGCACGTATCCCCTCTGTCTGCGCATTTGCGGGGGCACCAAGCGCGCCTATGTCGCACTTCCCCTCTGCACCAACGGCCAGCAACTCCGCGGCTTGTCCGCCTTCCATGTTGCGGATATTCACCCGATCGCCCTGATGAAGCTGCACTAGGATCGCGCCGCCACCTTCTACCTGGTAGCGTTCCACCCCGGCGGGCAAGGTCAGCCCTTGCGGCAGACGCACTGCGCTGGGCCGTGGCGCGCCGGGCGTGACCTTGGGGTAGCTGTCAAGCGGCATGGCCGCGTCCTCCATGAAAAGAAAGGAATATTTATTTCCCATGAAGAATATTTGGAAACACCCTGTCAGGCAAGACAATTCTGGAAACTGCGCGCACGCCATTGCCTAGGCAACTCCTTATCGACTATCGCAAGAGGCGCGACCATGCGGATAATCGCCAATGACCTTTGCCTTGATGATGCTACTGGCTTGCTTGATCGACCTTGCTATCGGCTGGCCTGATGGGCTGTATCGTCGGGTCGGGCACCCTGTTACATGGCTGGGGCGCGCAGTTGCGTTCATGGAGCGGCGCTGGAACCGGGGCGGACGTGCGGCGCGGCTTGGGCTGGGTGCGCTGACGGTTATTTTGGTTGTCGGCGGCGCCTTGCTGCTTGGCTTCGCGATGCAGTCGCTTTTGCCGCAGGGCTGGCCAGGCGTTGCGATCGGGGCGGTGCTGGCATGGCCCTTGGTTGCATTACGGTCGATGCAGGACCATGTTCGCGCGGTCGAACTTCCGCTGGTGCAGGGTGATCTGTCGACCGCGCGCCATGCCGTGTCTATGATTGTCGGGCGCGATGTCTCTCAGGCAGATGACGCCGCGATCAGCCGCGCCGCTTTGGAGAGCTTGGCGGAAAATAGCGCCGACGGAATTGTGGCGCCAGTCTTCTGGGGCGTGGTCGCCGGTCTGCCGGGGATACTGGCCTATAAGGCGATCAATACGCTCGATTCCATGATCGGCCATCGCAATGAGCGGTATGAGGCGTTTGGGAAGGTTGCTGCAAGGCTGGATGATGTGGCAAACCTGATCCCGGCTCGGTTGACAGGTTTGTTCTTCGCGCTTGTGGGGGGGCGGCCTTTGCGTGCTTTGCGCATCATGTGGCACGACGCCCGCGCGCATCGCTCACCCAATGCAGGGTGGCCGGAAGCGGCTATGGCAGCCAGTCTGGATGTGCGCCTGTCTGGGCCACGGCAATATGGTGCTACGGTTACGCAAGAGCCGTGGTTGCATGGCGACGGGGCAGAGGCCAAGCCCGCCAGTCTGACACAAGGTCTGATACTGTATCGCCGAATGCTGGCACTGATGCTTGCAGTTCTGGCCCTGATCGGGGGGATTATCTATGCGTGACCATGGCGGTGATCTGGCGCGCGCGCAGGCGCTGTATGGGGCGGGCGATTGGCTGGACCTGTCCACGGGCATTAACCCGCTTGCCTATCCCATGCCCCACCTGTCGCCCTATGTGATGACACGTTTGCCGGAGTCGACCGACTTGGCCATGCTGGAGGCTATTGCGCAAGACTGCTACGGCACAGCCGCGTCCGTGGTGCCGTTGGCAGGCGCGCAAGCCGCGATCCAGCTTGTGCCGCGACTGCGTGTCCCCGGTGTCGCGCGGGTGCTGGGGCCGACCTATAACGAACATGCCGGAGCCTTGGCCGCGCAGGGCTGGCAGGTCAAGCAAGTGCAATCGCCCGATGAACTGGCGGGTGCCGATCTGGCCGTGGTCGTAAACCCCAATAACCCCGATGGGCGAGTTCTGTCGCCTGACGCGCTTCTCGCGCTGCGTGACCGTGTCGGTCTGTTGGTGGTCGATGAAAGTTTTGTCGATGTGATGCCCCAAGCCTCGATTGCCCCGCTCATGACACTGGCAGAAGACCGGATGATCCTGCTGCGCTCTTTCGGGAAGTTCTATGGGCTGGCGGGGCTGCGCTTGGGCTTTGCCATTGCAGGCGAGGGCCATGCACGGGTGTTGCGCGATCTGGCTGGCCCTTGGGCGGTCAGCGGCCCGGCGCTTGTGGCGGGACAAGCCGCGCTGGCAGATCGTGACTGGCAGGACGCCACCCGCGCCCGCCTGTCGCAAGACGCCGCGCGCATGGATGCCTTGGCGCTCCGGGCGGGCTGGGGCTTGGTTGGGGGAACATCCCTGTTTCGCACCTATCACACGCCCGATGCCACAGCGGCGCAAGCGCAACTGGCGCACGGTCATATCTGGTCGCGGATCTTTCCGTATTCGGGCCATTGGGTGCGGCTGGGGTTGCCTGCGCCGGATGCTTGGGGCCAGTTGGAGCAGGCAATTCTGACCGGGACGGGATCATGAATTTCTTCGGCGACACAAGCAATCTGGACATGGTCGACGCCGCTTCGGTCGCTGTGTTCCTAGCCGTGTGGCTGTGGCTAGGATGGCGGATCGGGCACCCGTCTGCGGCCAAGCCTTCGGTCACGGTTCTGATGCAAGAATACCGGCTGCAATGGATGCAGATGATGGCGGCGCGCGATCCCCGCATTTTCGACGCGCAAATCATGATGAGCCTGCGGCAGAGCACGTCGTTCTTCGCCTCTACCTGTTTGCTTGCAATGGGGGGGCTTCTGGCGCTGATCGGCAATGTCGACCCGCTGCAAGGTGTGGCGACGCGCTTGACCAATATGGAAAGCGCCAGTGCGGTGCTTCAGGTCAAGCTGTTTTTGCCCCTGTTCATGCTGGGCAATGCGTTTCTGAAATTCGTGTGGTCGAATCGTGTTTTCGGTTATTGCTCTGTTATCATGGGGGCTGTCCCGAATGACCCCGCCGACCCGCAAACCCTGCCTATGGCCCTGAAAGCCGGGCATTTGAATGCCCGCGCTGCGCTGAATTTCAACGCAGGTCTACGGTCAATGTATTTCGCGCTTTGCGCGCTGGCATGGGTCGCGGGGGCGTGGTTGTTGCTGCTGGGCGTTGCGGTCACGGCCTGGGTTGTCTGGAGCCGGGAATTCGCCTCCGCCTCGCGCGAAATTATCATGGCGCGCAAGGAAAACAGCGAAGAGCCGTGAGCGATACGCTAAAACCATATGGAATGGTGGGTGATGAGAGACTCGAACTCCCGACATCTTCGGTGTAAACGAAGCGCTCTACCAACTGAGCTAATCACCCGATGCGGCGCGATGTAACCTCTTTCGCGCAGGGGCGCAAGATCGCTTGACGCGGTCAGCCTGTCAAAAGTTCGGATACCAGCGGGTTCGGGAAGCGGCGCGTGCGGGTGATGGCCAGAAAGGTTTCGTCAATTCCGTCAAGCTGTTTTAGCTCGACCAGCAGCCCTTGGCGCAATTCGTCCTTGACGGCAATTGGTGGCAGCACCGCGAACCCGGCATCGGCCCGCGCCAAAAGACGCAACATTGCCATGTCATCCGCTTCCGCGGCAATATTGGGGGTAATCCCAAGTTGGTCGATCAACCCGTCAAAGGCGGCGCGTAAAGCGGTTTCCGGCGTGGGCAACACCAGCGGCGCATAGGTTAGCAGTTCGGGCAAGCTAAGCGGCGCCCGCGCGGCGCGCAGGGGTGTCCCGATCAGGCTGACAGGCTGCGAGGCCAGCCGCTGAACCCGCCACGGGCTGGCCGCATCCCGCGCCGGTGCAAGGTTGGTCAGCACCACGTCATAGGCCATCGCATCAAGGCCGCGCAAAAGATCGGCCTGATTGCCGGACCGCAGGATCACTTCGACATCGGGACGACCGACCAGAGGTTCCAGAAACTGCATCTGGAAGTTGCGCGACAGCGTTGCCAGCGCGCCGACACGCAAGGCCCGGCGCACCTGCCCGCGTTCGCGCAGGGTGGCGGACAAGTCCTCGGCGGTGCGGAAGATGGTTTCGGCATGTTCCAGCGCAATGCGCCCGGCTTCGGTCATGACCAGCCCGCGCCCGCGCCGTTCAAACAGGTCATGGCCCAAGGCAGCCTCTAGCGCCTTGATCTGTGTGGACAGGGCCGATTGTGACAGATTCAGACGGCTGGCCGCGCCGGTCAAGGTTCCGTCGGTTGCGACCGCACGAAACAGGCGCAGATGGTGCAGGTTCAGCATAGTTTCACCAAATAGAACGATTACACAGAAAATATGTAATTTTTTGAAAGTTTGGCAAGTGCTATCTGCGGCGCAGCATTTTCATCTCGGAGGCCGACATGACCACCTTGTTTCCATTGGGCCAACTTGCCCCGCTGCTTGTTCTGGCAGCAGCAATCTTGGGCTTCGTCCGCCCTGGCCGTCGCCCTGCCTATGTGCCGCAACTGGCCGAGGCCGCGGCGCTCGGCGCGCTGGCGCTTGCGGCATTGGGTGCCGTGCAGCTTGTGATGGGCAGCGCCCAGACCACCGGCGCGGGCGCATTTTTGCTGCGGCTGGATGCAGCGAGCGCGACAATGACCCTGCTTGTCGCTTTCGTCGGCTGGGTCGTCGTGCGGTATTCGCGCAGCTATCTTGACGGCGAAGCGCAGGAGGGCCGGTTTCATGGGCTGATGCTGACTGCTCTGGCTGCTGTTCTTGTGCTGGTTCAATCGGGTAGCCTGCCGGTCTTGATCGCATCCTTCATCGCCATCGGCGTGGTGTTGCGGCAACTGCTACTGTTCTATGATGATCGGGCCGAGGCGCGGCGCGCGGCCACGAAATTCACCCTTGTCTGGGGTGCTGGCGATCTGGCCTTGGTGTTGGCGGCGGTGTTCCTGTGGCAGGCCTTCGGCACGGTCGATGTCGTGGCGCTGGGCGCGGCCGCGCAAGACGGTCTGCCACTTGCAGGGCATCTGGCGGCGGCGTTCCTTGTGCTTGCCGCCGCGCTGAAAACCGCGTCGTTCCCGTTACATGGCTGGTTGACCGAAGTGATGGAAGCGCCGACGCCGGTTTCTGCGCTGCTGCACGCAGGTATCATCAATGCGGGCGGGTTTCTTCTGATCCGCAATGCCGAACTGGTGCAGGCCAGCCCCGGTGCCTTGGCGGCACTTGTCATGCTGGGCGGGTTCACCGCGTTGTTCGGCGCCATGGTTATGCTGACGCAAAGTGCAGTCAAAACCGCGTTGGCATGGTCCACCGTCAGCCAGATGGGGTTCATGTTGCTGCAATGTGGCCTGGGCCTCTGGGCGCTGGCGCTGCTGCATATCGTGGCACATTCGCTGTATAAGGCGCATGCGTTCCTTGCCTCTGGTAATGCTGTGCGCGCGGTTGTCAGTATCAACCGTCCCGGTGCGATCGCGGTGCCTGGCCTTGGCGCTGTGGCGCGGGCTTTCTTGCTGGCGCTGGCGATCTATGCGGTGGTGGCGCTGGGCTTCGGCGCGGTAGCCGGTGCGAAATCGGCACAGGCGCTGGCCCTTGGTGCAATCCTGATCTTTGGGGTGGCCTATCTGGTCGCCCAAGGCTTGGCAGATGCCGCGCCGCGCGCGCTGACGCAGCGCACGGCCTTGGCCTCGCTTGCTGCCGCTGTCGCCTATTTCGCGCTGCATGTCATCGCGGGTGCGCTCTGGGGGCCGCACTTGCCCGCGCCCCCTGTGCCCGGCGCGCTGGAATGGGCATTGATCGTGCTGGCACTGGCGTCATTCGGCCTGATCGCGGTGGCGCAAGCGCTGTTCCCGCTTTGGGCGCACCACCCAGCCACCGCAGGGTTGCGGGTGCATATTGCCAATGGCCTGTATCTGAATGCCGTGTTGGACCGTCTGATCGGCGGCCTGCGGACCACCATCAAAGCGTAAGGGAAAGAACCGATGTTTCACAAGCAAGACCAGTTCACGCCCGCGCATATCTCGGGCATTCTGAAAGCCGCCGAAGCTGCGGCGCGCGACATTCCACCCGCCTTTCCGCTGGACGCCACGGTTGCCGTGAACCCGTTCATGGGGCAGGTGGCCGAGGATCTGGCCACCGCCAGCGCCCGGCTGGCGCGTGTGGCCGGTGTGCGGATTACCCGTGAGCGGGCGGACTATGCCCGTGCGGTGGCTGAGGGGATCATTACGGATGATGATCTGACCGACGCGCTTGCCGCCTGCCCCCACGGCACCAAACCCGCCGATCTGGCCGCGCTGAAAAGCCAGCTTGCCACCGACAGCCCTGCGCCGCGTGCATTGCCCACGGTCGCAGATCTGGCCGCGACCGCGACGGGCACCGATTGGCCCGCGCTGATCGACCGGTGTTTCGGGCTGTGGGCAGCAGGGTATTTCGACCGGGGCCAAGCGCTCTGGACGCCCGCGCCGGGCCATTCGGCCTTTGCCGGCTGGCGCGAATGGGCCACACATGACCTGACGCCCGAAATTGCCGGTCTGACCGGGTTTTGCGCGCATGTCGCCAGTGCCCCCGACACGCCGGAACGCGCCATTCTGCGCGCCGCCGACCGGCTTGGCCTGGGCGAGGATGTCGCAGAATCGGTATTCCACCGGCTGTTGATGGATATTGGCGGTTGGTCGCAGCACGCGCGCTGGTTGCTGTGGCAGGCAGAGCTTGCGGGCAGCACCGACGCCACCATCACCGACCTTCTGGCCATCCGGCTGGTCTGGGAAGAAGCGCTGCTGGACCTAGCGCCGCAAGCTGCCCAACCTTGGGCGCAGACCCGTGCCGCCCATGCCGCACCGTTGGCTCCCAGTCCAGCGCAGGTGGTCGATGCTGTGCTGCAAGAGGCCGCCGAGCGCGCGCATCAGCGCGGCCTGACCGCTGCGATGACCGGGCTGGAAGCCACTGAACGGCGGCCAGAGGTGCAAGCCGCGTTCTGTATCGACGTGCGGTCTGAAGTGTTCCGCCGCGCGTTCGAAGCGCAGGATGCCGCCATCGACACGATCGGGTTTGCCGGTTTCTTCGGTCTGCCGTTGGCGCATCGGCCCCACGGCACCGACCAGACGCAAATCCATTTGCCGGTATTGCTGAACCCCGCGCTGACCGCGTGCAGCCATGCCGCGCCCAAGGCAGAGGAAGACGCGCGCATCGCTGCGCGGGCGTCGCGGGCTTGGGGCCGGTTCCGGCAGGCGGCGGTGTCATCCTTTGCCTTTGTCGAATCCGCAGGCCCGCTTTATGGCTGGAAGCTGATCAAGAGTGCCATGGGGCTGGACGGGGTGAAGCCCGTGAAATCCCCCGCTCCGCAAATTGAAGGCGGGCTGACGCCAGAGCAAAAGGCTGATATCGGTGCCAAGGTGCTGACCGCGATGAGCATGACCAAGGGCCATGCGCCGCTGGTGCTGCTGCTGGGCCATGGCGCGAGCGTGACCAACAACCCGCATGAAAGTGCCTATCATTGCGGAGCTTGCGCGGGGCAAACTGGCGAGATGTCGGCGCGGATGCTGGCCATTCTGCTCAATGATCCAGACACGCGTGCCGGTCTGCCGGAGCATGGGATAACCGTGGCAGAGGATGTGCTGTTTGTCGCTGGTCTGCATGACACAACAACGGATGAGATCACGCTTTACGACGATTGCCCGGCTGCCGCCCATAAGGATCGGCTGGCGCAAACCCGTCGTTGGCTGAACGCGGCGGGCGCGCAGGCGCGGGCGGAACGTGCTGTGCGCTTACCGGGGGCGACCGCGCAAAGCGTGACCGCGCGCGCCGCCAACTGGGCCGAACTGCGCCCCGAATGGGGGCTTGCGGGCTGTGCGGCCTTTATCGCCGCCCCGCGTGGTGTGACGCGCCGCGCTGACCTGCAAGGCCGGGCGTTCCTGCACAGCTACGATTGGCAGGATGATGCGGGTTTCGGCACGCTGGAATTGATTCTGACAGCGCCCGTTGTGGTCGCAAGCTGGATCAGCCTGCAATATTACGGGTCAAGCGTGGCACCGCAGGCTTTCGGCGGCGGCAACAAGCTGATCCACAATGTTGTGGGGGGTATTGGCGTGATGCAAGGTAACGGCGGCGTATTGCGCCCCGGTTTGCCGTGGCAAAGCATCCATGACGGCGAGGCGCTGGCGCATGACCCGTTGCGCTTGTCGGTGATGGTGGAGGCGCCGCAGCAGGCGATTTCCGACATTCTGGAAAAGCACCCAGACGTACAGGCGCTGTTCGATAATGGCTGGCTGCATCTATTCGCACTGGAAGGTGGCAAAGTCGCCGCGCGTTACCGTCCCGGACGGGTCTGGGACGAGGCTGCGCCGCAGGCCCAAGCCGCCTGAGCTTGCCGCCCGCGCCTTGCCGCGCTACCGCTTTCGGCAAGATGCAAAGGGGACGGTGATGAGTGACGATACGACACCGGGGCGGGCCGATCTGGCTTGCCCCGTGTGCTTTGGCCCCGCAAAGGATTTCATGACCGTCGCCGCGCGGCGCTACTATCGCTGTCCAACCTGTCAGGCGCGGTTTCTGGACCCGGCGCATTTTCTGAGCGTGGCTCAGGAACGGGCGCACTACCTGACCCATCAAAACCTTGTTGATGATCCCGGTTATCGGGGGTTCCTGTCGAAATTGGTGGAGCCTTTATTGCAACGATTGCCGCCGGGGGCGCAGGGTCTTGATTACGGCTGTGGTCCCGGCCCGGCCTTGGTGGCCATGTTGCAAGAGGCGGGGCACAGTGTAGCAGTTTACGACCCATGTTTCGCGCCGGACCCAACTCCCTTGGCGCAAACCTATCATTTCGTCACCTGCACAGAGGTAGCCGAGCATTTTCATCACCCTGTTGCCGAATTCGCCCGGCTGCGTGGTTTGGTTCGGCCCGGTGGCTGGTTGGCGGTGATGACCTGTTTCCAGACCGATGACGCACGCTTTGCAGGCTGGCAATATCGGGCAGACCCGACGCATGTGGTATTCTACCGCGACTCCACATTCCGCTATCTGGCGCAGCTATGGGGTTGGCGCTGCGAGATCCCGATCAAAGATGTGGCGCTGCTACAACGACCGTTAGTTTAGCTCTTGGTCCAGCCGTCGCGCGACCCAGACACAGCCCACCGCCAGCGTCAGGCACCAGAGGCCCATGGCCAGTGTTTGCGTGGGAAAGTCGACCCCTGCATCTATCAGAACGCCGGTTATGCCCGGCCCGATCGCGGTGGAAAACACCATGATCGTGGTGCCCAGCGACCGGATCGCGCCCAGATGCCGTGTGCCATAAACTGCCGGAAACAAGACACCCCATAGCGCGCTGGCCGTGCCTTGGGTCATGCCGATAACGCCAAGCGCCACATACCACATGAGGACATTCTCGGCGGGTCCGATCAGCGCCACGCCCAAGCCCATCGGCACCAGCAACACTGGCAACAGGCGATGCGCACCGAACCGGTCCGCCGCCCAGCCTGCGATGAAAGAGGATGCGACTGTCGCCGTGGCAAAGGCCGAATAGCCCGGTGCCATTTGTGCCAGCGTCCAGCCCTTCACGCCCGCGATATGGACTTGGTGGAAGAAGACCACGGTGCCGATGAAACCCGGCGTCAGAAGCACTGGCAAAAGGGCGGGAAACAGCCAATGGCGCAACGCATCGGCGCGGGTCCAGTGACGCGCTTGCAGGCCGGTCATGCTGTCGGATGTGGCCATGCCGTGCGGAGTGCGGTCATGGCGCAGGCTGGCCCACAGCACGGGGACCACGACCAGTGCCAACACCAGCGCGACCAATCCCCAAGAGGGCCGCCAGCCGATCCCGGCGATCAGCGCGACCACCAGTAGCGGGATGGTGATTTCGCTGGCCGGGTGGCCCAGATTGGCGATGGCCACGGCACGCCCGCGCGTGGCATCAAACCAGCGGCCCATCGCGGTCATGGCCATATGGGTGAACATGCCTTGGCCGCAAAAGCGCAACAGGAACACTGTCACACCCAGCAGCCAGAGCGACTGCCCGGTTGCCATCATCAGCGCCGCACCCGCGAAAAGCAACGCCATGAGCGGGGCAAGGCGCGACAGTGCCACTGTATCCGCCAAAGACCCACGCCAGAACAAAAGCGCGGCGGAACAGAGCGTGGCGAGGGTATACAGGCTACCCCAAGCCCCATCGCTCAGCCCGTAGACGGCTTTGATTTCGCCCGCGAATAGCGAGATAAACCACGTCTGACCAAAGGCGGAGGCGAAGGTCAGCAAGAACCCCACGCCGAGCCAACGCAAGTTGGTTTTAAGAAACTGCAAAGCGCTGTGCATGAGACGGCCTGACTTCCAGACGCGGCAATCCGTCCGGGCATAAACGAAGATGCTTAACATGTGTCATACCGCCCTGAGCGGCGCAAGCGGTTTAGCGCATCAGGATGACGGGCACTTTGCAGGTGCGCACCATTTCAGTGGTGCTGGACCCGATGACAAGGCTACGAATGCGCGAATGGCCATATGCCCCCATTACGACCATGCCGAAGCCCTCGGCCTCGACCAGTTTGCCAAGCTCGGTTTCGGGCTGGCCGGGAATAACGCGGGTTTCGGCGCTGATCCCGGCCGCGCTCAGAAGGGCTTTCGCATCCGCCAGCCCTTTCGTGTTCTCCGCACTCTCGGCCCCGACAGTCACGACCGTGACCGCCAGTTCCGCAAAAAGCGGGCTGCGCGCGATATGGTCCACGGCTTTCATGGCAGAGCGCCCGCCATCATAGGCCACCAGCACCGACGTGATAGGTTGGAACGCGCGCGATGCCACGAAAACAGGCTTTGTCGCGGCGCGCACGATACGTTCAAGGTTTGACCCCAGATGCCCCTTGGCGAAATCCGCCGCTTCGCCGCGCTTGCCGACAAGGATGACGCGGGCGTCGGCCTCGATCTCGGAAATCGCCTCGACCACATCGCCATGGCGCAGGCGGGTGGTGATGTCGGTTACGCCATCCTGATCGACAATGGCGCGCGCATCTTCCAGCACGGCGCGGCCCCGATGGTTCATCAGCTTGGCGCGCTGGGCGTCCAGATTGGCTAGTTCTTCCATCAGCGCGCTGCGCGCCCCCAGCCGGATTGCGCCGGACAGATCGCGCTGTTCTGGCGCGTCGCGGCGGCCCAGAACATGGATCAGTTCAACCGGCGCGCCCGTTGCCTTGGCGATCCAGGCGGCATGGTGGCAGACGCTTTCAGAATAGATAGAGCCGTCGACCAATGCGATAATCTTCTGTGTCATGGGTGCGATCCTCTCAGTGGTCCATCAACTTGTCCATGGCGCCCGGCTTGTCATGGATGGCAAGCTTGTCGACCAGCGTTTCGGTGGCGTCGTTCATGCCGATCACCTCGACCTCTGCACCGTCGCGGCGGAATTTCAGGATCGCCATGTCCAGCGCCTGAACCGACGAAATATCCCAGATATGCGCGCGGGTCACGTCGATGACAACACGTTCGGGCGCTTCCTTGAAGTCGAACGCATTCATGAAATCCTCGACCGAGCCATAAAACAACTGCCCTTCGATGTGATAAGTCCGCTCGCGCCCGTCGCGGCTCATCTCCGAGCGGACGGTGAAAAGCTGCGCGATCTTGCCCGCAAAGAAGATGCCCGACAACAGCACGCCGACCAGCACACCAATCGCAAGGTTATGGGTGTAAACCACCGTGACAACCGTCGCGATCATCACGATGGATGACGAGCGCGGATGCGTTTTCAGGTTGCCGATGGAGGACCACGAAAATGTCCCGATAGAGACCATTATCATGATCGCGACCAGCGCGGGCATGGGGATAATGCTGACCAGATCGCCCAATCCAACCACGAGGATCAGCAGGAAAACCCCGGCCACAAAACACGACAGACGCCCCCGCCCGCCGGATTTGACGTTGATGATGGATTGCCCGATCATCGCGCACCCGGCCATCCCGCCGATAAACCCGGTCGCAGTATTGGCAATGCCTTGGCCGATGCATTCCTGATTGCGGTCCGATTTGGTATCGGTCAGGTCATCGACAATGTTCTGTGTCATCAGGCTCTCCAGCAGGCCGACCACGGCGACTGCTATGGAATAGGGCAGGATGATGAGCAGGGTGTCCAGCGTCAGTGGAATATCCGGGATCAGGAAGACCGGCAGCGTATCTGGCAAGTCGCCCATATCGCCAACAGTGCGCACATCCAGCCCCAACGCGATGGTCAGCACCGTCAGCACGATGATTGTCACAAGCGGCGACGGGATCGCTTTGGTCAGCAGCGGAAACAGGTAAATTATGCCCAGCCCCAGCGCCACAAGCGCATAGGTCAGCCATGTCACGTTGCGCGGGTCCAGTTCGGGCAGTTGCGCCATGAAAATCAGGATTGCCAGTGCGTTCACGAACCCGGTCATCACCGATTTCGACACATAGCGCATGACGAAACCCAGCTTCAGGATACCCGCCGCAATCTGCAACAGCCCCGCCAGCACGGTCGCGGCCAGCAGGTATTGCAACCCGTGTTCCTTGACCAATGTCACCATCAGCACGGCGGTAGCGGCGGTTGCCGCCGAAATCATGCCGGGCCGTCCGCCGGTGATCGCCACCAGCACGGCAATTGAGAAACTGGCATACAGCCCCACCTTGGGGTCGACACCGGCGATAATGGAAAAGGCAATCGCTTCGGGAATGAGTGCCAGCGCCACCACCAGCCCAGCCAGCAGGTCGGCGCGAATATTGCCCAGCCATTGGCTGCGATAGGCATCGAAGGTCATCATGAGTTTTAGTTCCGTTATCGGCAGTCGCGCGGGGCGCGGGCCTGTCGTGATCCGGCGGATAGGCGGCCGGAAGAGCCACCCGAAGCTGCCTTCGGGTCCATGTGAGCTGCGAAGGCGGGTAATGGGTTCAACCCGAAAGGGCAATATGGTTTTGCAAATCGCAATCGCGCGCGGCCTTTCTGCCGCGCGCCTGCGTGTTGTTCGCCTGTTAAAACGTCACATTGCCTACACTTGCGCCAGACGCACTTGGTAGCTGCCTGATTGCCAAGCGGAACGCGCCAACCAATCGGCTTCGGGCTGGCGGGCGGCGCGGGCGTCGTCAATCTCGACCTCGTCAAAGCCTACGCGGCGGGCCATGGCGTATTGGTCTGGCATGATCTGCCCGCAAGCGCGCAAACGCCCTGCATAGCCCACCCGCCGCAAACAGCGCGCGATGGTAAAGCCGCGCCCATCGGCCACGCCGGGAAATGCGATCCGCACCAGGGTGATGCCATCAAGGGACTGCGGCAATGCATCGGGGTCTGTCTCTGGCCCAAGGCTCAGCACTTGGGCCGGGTTGTTCGGCTGGTCGACAGGCGCAAAGCCCTGATCTGTCACAAGAACGCTCATGCCGCGTTGTCCTTTCGCCTGGATTGCGGCATCCCGCCGATGAAATGAATCCCGCATTCTGTCTTGTCCGATCCGCGCCAGCGGCCTGCGCGCGTATCTTCGCCAGTGCGCACCGGGCTGGTGCAGGGCTGGCAACCGATGGAGGGATAGCCGCGCGCGACAAGCGGATGGCGTGGCAAGCCATGGTGGTCCAGATAGGCGGCGATCTCTGCTGCGCGCCACCCGGCCAAAGGGTTCAGCCGAATGCGCCCGGTGCCCGGTTCGTGTTCGACCGGGGCAAGGCTGGCGCGGGTGTCGGCCTGAAACCTTTTGCGCCCGGTGATCCAGCCATCAAACCCTTGCAAGGCGCGTTCCAGCGGTTCCGCCTTGCGCAATTGGCAGCAGCTTTCGCGGTCCGACAGGTGCAGCAGCGCATCCGGGTCGCGAGTGAACAAGGCGTTTCGGTCCGGGGTAATGCGCCGAATATCGGTCAGGCCCAGATGCGCGGCCAGATCGCGCTGATAGGCCAAGGTTTCGGGAAACAGCGCCAGCGTGTCGATAAAGATTACCGGAAGCGCCCGGTCGATCTGCGCGACCATATGCAAAAGCACCGCCGAATCCGCCCCGAAGGACGACACCATCGCCACGCGCCCCACGCGCGGGATGGCGCGCGCAAGGAAATCTGGCGCGGGCAGATGGGCCAACGCCTGTAAGGCTTCGTCAGGCAGCGCGGACATCGGCTTCTCTTTCATAAAGCGCGGCCTTGAATGGATCGTGCCCAAGGCGGCGCAGCGTGTCGATAAACGACTCCGATGGCCCGGAACGCAGCGCCAGATAGGCATTTACCAGCCGGTCCAGCGCCGGGATGATTTGGTCATGCGCAAAGCCCGGCCCGGTGCGTTGGCCGAGTGCGGCGCTTTCCGTGGCGTCGCCGCCAAGTGTGATCTGGTAATTTTCCACGCCAGCGCGATCCAACCCCAGAATGCCGATATGGCCAAGGTGATGGTGGCCGCAGGCGTTGATGCAGCCGGAAATCTTGATCTTCATCGCGCCGATATCCAACTCGCGCGCCTTGAAATGCTGCGCGATTTCTTGCGCGACCGGGATGGACCGGGCGGTCGCCAACGCGCAGTAATCCATGCCGGGGCAGGCGATGATGTCCGAGATCAGCCCGATATTCGCCGTGGCCAACCCCTCGGCGCGCAGCCGCGCGTGCAACGCGGGCAGGTCGGATTTATGCACATGCGGCAAGATCACGTTCTGCTCATGGCTGATGCGCAATTCGCCATGGCCATAGGTTTCGGCCAGATCGGCCAGCGCCCGCATCTGCGCGCTTGTCGCGTCGCCCGGTGTGGCGCCATGCGCTTTCAGGCTGACGGTGACAATGGCGTATCCGGGTGCGCGGTGGGCGTGCAGGTTGGTATCGGCCCAAGCGCGAAACAACGGGTCAGCGCCATAGGCGGCGTCGTGACCCTTGGTCGAAGCTGTGCGAAACTCGGGTGGCGCGAAATCCGCCTGCAATGCCCGCAGGATCGCGCGGTCGGCCCCCTGCCATTCGGCCCGCAGCGTGTTGAATCGCCGCTCGACGCGGGTGCGAACCTCATCCACGCCCAATTCCTGCACCATGATCTTGATGCGCGCCTTATACTTGTTATCGCGCCGACCATAGCTGTTATAGGCGCTCAGGATTGCCTCTATATAGGGCAGCAAATCGGCTTCCGGCAGAAACGGCGTCAAAACCTGCCCGATGATGGGTGTGCGCCCCAGACCGCCACCCACGGACACTTCGAACCCCGGTTTCCCGTCCCGCAGGACCATCCGCAAGCCAATGTCATGCGCGCGCGTTGCAGCACGGTCGCGCGGGCTGCCGCTGATGGCAATCTTGAACTTGCGCGGCAGGAATTGAAACTCCGGGTGGTCGGTGGACCATTGGCGCAGCAATTCCGCAACCGGGCGCGGGTCTGCGATCTCATCCGCCGCAGCCCCCGCGAAATGATCCGCCGTCACGTTGCGCACGCAGTTGCCCGACGTCTGGATCGCGTGCAGCCCAACCGTGGCCAGCGCATCCAGCATATCGGGCACGTCGCGCAGGCGCGGCCAGTTGAACTGGATGTTCTGGCGCGTGGTGAAATGGCCGTAGCCCTTGTCCCAGCGGTCGGCCACATCGGCAAACTTGCGAATTTGCGCGGCCGACAGCGTGCCATAGGGAATGGCCACGCGCAGCATGTAGGCATGCAGTTGCAGATAGAGGCCATTCATCAGGCGCAGGGGCTTGAATTCATCTTCGGTCAAAGCTCCGGACAGGCGGCGATCCACCTGCGCGCGGAACTGAGCGTTGCGGGTTTTCAAGAAATCATGGTCGAATTCGGTGTAGCGATACATGGCGTTGCTCCTGCTATGCTTCGGCCTGTTTGCCATGGGCGTAGTTGGATGGGCCTTGCGCGCGGAACGCCTCGCGGAAATGGCCGGGCGCGGGACCATCGGGACCGGGCTGCGCCGGGGCAAGATAGGCTCCCACAAGCCGGTCTTGTTGGCCTTCGGCCATGTCCAGCGCTTCTGCGGCATTGCTGGCATCGGTGAACAGATATGCTTGGGCCAGATCGCGCACCCAAAGCCCGGATGGGGCCAGATAGATCACATCGCCATCCAGCAGGTCATTTGCGGTCAGAACAGAAGGCGTAAATTCGCGGCTCATAGTGCTAGCTCCGTTTCGGTTTGGGTCTGTTGCGCGCGGCGTGGGGACAGGCCCAGAAGAATTATGGCCGGGCCGCGCAACTTCGCGGCGGCGTGTGGCAGGTCGTTCAACGTGGTCTGAAGGCGTGTCTCATCGGGACAGGACGCGCTTTCCACGATCGCCACATCCATATTCGGGCTGGCACCGTGCATCAGTAGCCGTCCTTGCACGAACCGTGCGGCGCGTTTGCCCATGTATAGGGCTGTGATCGCTCCGGGTGCGGCCAAAGCGCGCCAATCGGCTTCGGCAAAGCCCTGCATGTCATGCGCCGTAACCAGCCGCAGGTCGCGATTGCGTCCGCGCCGTGTCAGGCTTTGGCCAAGGCCGGCAGCAGCGGCGCTGGCGCTGGTAACTCCGGGGATGACCTGCCAGCCGATACCTGCGGCGTCGAGCGCGTGTGTCTCCTCGTCCAGCCGACCGAATATGCTGGCATCTCCCCCTTTCAGACGCACCACATGTGCGCCCTGTGCAGCATGGTTGACCAGCAGCGTGTTGATATCGGATTGCGACGCAGATGGGCCGTAGCCCTCTTTTCCAACGCCAATGATCTGCGCTTCACGCCGCACCAGTTCAAGAATGCCGATGCTGACAAGACGGTCATGGATGACCACATCGGCGCGGTCCAAGAGCTTGCGCGCTTTCAGCGTCAGAAGCTCGGGATCACCCGGCCCGGCACTGACGAAATCGACATGTCCGGGCGCGGGGTCTTTTGCCAAATGGCGGGACAGCAGGGTGTCGAGCGTTTCGCGCACGGCATCTTCACCGGCGGCCAGCGCGCTAGGCCCGGCCCGGTCGTAGAACTCTGCCCAGAAATCGCGTCGCGCGGCCCCTTTGGGCAAATGCTCTGCCATTGCGCGGAACCCTTTGCCAATGCGCGCCAGCGTGCCAAGCTCGGCGGGCAATTCGCTTTCCAGCCGCGCCTTGATCTTGCGCGCCAGAACCGGAGCGGCGCCTTCGGTCCCGATGGCGACCACAACCGGGTCGCGGTCCACGATGGCCGGGGTGATGAATTCTGACGCTGCAAGATTGTCCACCACGTTGACAAGCACACCCGCCTGTTGCCCGATCACGCGGATGCGGGCATCTTCGGCATCATCTTCAGTGGCGGCATAGACCAGCCGCGCCCCATGCAGATCGCAGCCCAGCAGGGGGCGCCGCACCAGCGTCACGCGAGGACGAAATGCGCTGATCTCTGGCAGGAACGCGGGCGCGCAGAGCGTGATCCGCGCCTCTGTCTTGAGAAGCAGGCGCAGCTTTGCAAAGGCAGCGTCACCCCCGCCGCCAATGACGACATGCGCGCCGCGCAGGTTCAGGAATATCGGGAAATGCTGCATGGTCTGCCTCTTGGGTTACAAGGCAGTTATGAAATTATTTCCCGAATAATGCCATATATCCACAAAAAGAAGGAACTTTGTATTCTTAATCAGAGGGATTTTCGCATATCTTCCGCTACATTGCCTTTGGGGTTAAACCTGTTCCAAAGGGGGGCGGATGCTGGAATAATTATTCCGGGCGTGACCAGCCAATTTCGGACAGCGCCCACATGCTGCGGGCAGTTCAGCCCAGCAAATGCGCCATGTGCCGAAGCGCCAGTTCGTAGCCTTGCACGCCAAATCCCGCCATGACAGCATCTGCGCGCTGGCTGACATAGGAATGCTGGCGGAACGATTCGCGTTTATGAACTTGGCTTATATGCAGCTCTATGACAGGGCCGTCGAACATGTTTAGCGCATCCAGCACCGCGACAGAGGTATGCGTCAGCGCCGCCGGATTAATGATGATCCCCGCCGCCACACCGCGCGATTCTTGCACCCAATCCACGATTTGCCCTTCATGGTTGGTCTGGTCAAACGACACGTCCAGCCCAAGGTCGGTGCCAAGCGCGCGGCAAGCGCGTTCCACGTCGGCCAAGGTTGCACGACCGTAAATCTCTGGCTCGCGCTGGCCTAGCAGGTTCAGGTTGGGGCCGTTCAGAATACGGATAAGGCTGGGCATACGTCATGTCCTTTCGCGGCGCGTGGCGATTTTGTAACTCCGGATCGCACGCAAGGCCATGTTAAAGATACCTCAGCGCCGCAGGAACAACGGAATAAGCAAGACAAGCGCGAATAGTCGGAAAACGTGATGTGCGGCGACAAAGGCCGGTTCCAGCCCGGTTTCGATGGCGAGCGCGGCCATTATTTCGACCCCGCCGGGGGCAAATGCCAGAAGCAGCGCCGCCGCCGGAATGTCGACAATCCTTGCTGCAAGTAACGCGCCCCCTGCCGCAACGGCACAGGCGATCACGGTGGTGATACTACCTGCCAACAGGGCACCGGGCAGTGCGCGCCGATCAAAGCCGCGGAACCGCGTCCCGATGAGCGACCCCATGCAGATGAAGGCACCCATAAGCAGCGGTTGGGGCAGCGTGCCCGGCGTCAGGTTGCTGCCATGCCCCAAGGCCGATACCGCCATG
Source organism: Roseinatronobacter domitianus (assembly GCF_023336755.1). Taxonomy (GTDB): domain Bacteria; phylum Pseudomonadota; class Alphaproteobacteria; order Rhodobacterales; family Rhodobacteraceae; genus Roseinatronobacter; species Roseinatronobacter domitianus. The sequence goes on from NZ_JALZWP010000008.1 coordinate 121,350, forward strand.
GCGGCGATCAACAGGGCCGCTGGTACTCGCAGGCGTTTGAACACGAGCCCCAACCCAAGCGCGAGCAGGAACAGTATCGACAGAGAAATTGAGCCAATCTGGCCTGCATCTGCAAGCCTGCTTGTCCCCTCGACGCCCCACAGCACAATCAGCACCGGCACAAGCAGCGTCAGCAGCAAAACGCGCACGGTCTGCACAAGGGCGATGCGGGGGACATCGACTTTCAAGTCCGTTGAAATGGCAAGCACAAAGCTTAAATGCCCCGGCATGGCCGCAAGTGTTGCGGTGCTGCGATCATAGCGAAACCCATGTTGCAACACCCTTCGGGCCGCGAAAACAATGGCCGCCAGAGTGGCGATCAGAATCGCAAAAGAGACGGGCCATGCCAGGGCGGTTTCCAGAACTTCCGGTGTGACCGTGCTGCCGATGGATAGCCCGATCACGACAAAGACGGTGTCTCGCAACAAGGGCGGTATCAGGGTTGGCGCGCCCATGATCGTTGCCAGCGATACCGCCGTCGCCGGTCCTGTCAGCGGATAGGCCGGAAATCCGATGGCCCAGAACAAAGCAGCGCCGGCGACCCCGATGGCCAGTGTCAGCAGCGTTTGCAGCGCCGTGCTATTTGTCAGCATCATAGGTCCACCTGTAACCCGGCGGGGTTGGCCCCTTGTTGCGCCCGCCCTGTTCGGTCTGTTCCCACGCATGGGCCAATAAACCAACGCTGCGCGACAGGCCGAAAAAACCGCGTGCCAGTGGTGGGGGGCAGCCCAGTTCAGCATAGATGACCGCTGTGGCGCCGTCGATATTCATCGGCACGGGTTTGCCGCGCTCTAGCGCCAGATGTGCTTCTATGGCGCGGGCAATCATGGCGAAGCGTCCCCCGACCGCGCCGCTCTGCGCTGCCTCATCGACCAATGCCAGAAGGCGCGGCGCGCGCGGGTCCACGGGCTTGTGGAACCTATGGCCAAATCCGGGCAGGAAGCGGCCATGTTCGCTGCGCCATTGGTCAAGCGTTTGCCCCAGCGTGTCTGGCCCTGCTGTCAGGGCTTGTTGGTAAAGCGCCCCCGCCTGCTCGCCCGCGCCGCCATGCACGTTGCCCAGCATGTTCAGCCCTGTCGCCATGGCCGATTGCAGCCCGACGCCGCAGGTCGCCGCCATGCGCGCGGCGGCGATAGAGGGGGCTTGTGGGCCGTGGTCAACCGCCGCGACCAGAGCCGCCTCGAACAGGGCCGCGCGCGGGCCGTCGATGCGTTCTCCCATAACCATGAGCCAGATCATTTGGGCGAAACCTGTTGTGCCGATCAACTCTTGCACCGGATGTCCGCGCAGATGGATGCGCCCCGGCTCCATGTCGATGATCGCAGTGCGCCACCAATCTGCCACATCGTTTCTGTCTGTCATGTCACACCTTCTGCGCGCAACCTGTCGATCTCTTGATCGCTATACCCCAAGCCGCCGAGGATGTCGGCACTATTTGCCCCCAAGGCAGGTGGCGGCGTGGCAACAGACGGGCGCGCACCGTCAATCAGCGCGCCGATGCGCATGACGTCAATTGCGCGACCGACGCCGGGGGCGTGCTTGAACCGCGCCAGCAGATCGCGTTCAGTGATTTGCGGGTGCGCCAGAACCTCTGGCACCGTCATCACGGCACCGGCAGGCACACCGATCGCGTTCAGCTCTTCGGCCCATGCCCCGGCGGGGCGGGTGGTGAGCACGGTTTCCAACTCTGCCCGCAGGCGCAGGCGGTTGCGTTTGCGGTCCTCGCGCGTGGCGTAATCGGGATGGTCCAGCAGGTCGGTGCGGCCCAGATGACGCGCCAGAACTTGCCATTGCTCGTCTTTGTTGGCGGCAATGTTCAACAGCCCATCGGCGCATTGGAACGCGCCAGAGGGGGCAGAGGTCGGGTTCTCATTGCCTTGTCGTTCGGGCATGACCCTGCCAATCAGGTGGTTCGATACGACCCAGCCCATTGTGGCCAGAACCGAATCGACCATCGGCACATCTATGAATGCGCCGCGCGGGTTGGCGTTCAACGCTGCGCAAATTGTCATCGCGGCGGTTAGCCCGCCGACCGTGTCGGCCAACGGGTAGCCCACGCGGGTGGGCGTGCCATCCGCCTCGCCTGTCACCGACATTACCCCCGATGCGCCTTGCACGATCTGGTCATAGGCAGGGCGATCAGCCCATGGCCCGGTTTGTCCAAAGCCCGATATCGCGCAATAGATCAGGTTTGGATTTTCCGCCTTGAGAGCGCCATACCCAAGCCCCAGCCGGTCCATCACACCGGGGCGGAAGTTTTCGACCAGCACATCGGCAGTCCGCACCAGTCGTTTCAGCACGTCCTTGCCGCGCGCGTCTTTCAGGTTCAGCGTGATCGACCGTTTCCCTGCATTCTGGGCCAGAAAGCTGATGCCCATGCCGCGCGCCGACAGTTCCGGGTCCGCGCCAAGGTTGCGGGCCAGATCGCCCCGGCCCACGGCCTCTACCTTGATGACATCGGCTCCCAGATGCGCCAACTGGTGGCAGGCAAACGGTCCGGCCAGAACATTCGTCAGGTCCAGAACCGTAATGCCTGCCAGCGGATCAGTCGCCATCGGCTACTCCCTCTGCCCGTTTGCGTGCGCGATAGGTGCGGAAACTGGGCAATAGCACCAGAAGTGCTGCCAGCACCAGTAGGCCCAGCGTCATCGGGCGTTCCAGAATGAATCCGAAACCGCGATAAAGCTGCATGGCACGGGCGAAGTTGTCTTCCAACATGGTGCCCAGAATAAACCCGATCAGCAGCGGCGCCAGCGGATAATCGGCAAAGCGCAGGATCGTCGCAACCACGCCAAAGCCCACGAGGATCAGAAGTTCCGTGGAATTGTTCTGCCCCAGATAGCTGCCCATCAGCGTGAAGAACAGGATGAAGGGGATCAGGAAACTGCGCGGTATGGTCAGGATCTTGGCGATGTAAGGGATCAGCGGCAGGTTCAGGATCAGCAGCACCAGATTGCCGATATACATGGAAATGATAACCGCCCAGAACACGTCTGGCGTGTCGGTCATCAGCCGTGGCCCGGGCGTGACATTCAGCGCCAGCAACGCGCCCAGCAGAATGGCGGTGGTGCCGGAACCGGGAATGCCCAGCGTCAGCAGCGGCACGAAAGACCCTGTGCAAGCCGCGTTATTGGCGGTTTCGGGTGCGGCCAGGCCCTTGATAGAACCTTTGCCAAATTCAGCCTGCTCTTCCTTGGTGGCGATGTTGCGTTCGACCGCGTAGCCCAGAAAGCTGGCAATGGTCGCGCCCGCACCGGGTAGAACCCCGATAAAAAAGCCTTGCACCGATTGCCGCCCGATGACGGGGGCGATGGATTTGGCTTCGTCTTTGCTGATACGCAGGTTGTCGATTTTCCCGCTATCGCCGGTTGCGGCGCGGGCGGGGTTCATGACCAAAAACAAGGCTTCGGGCAAGGCGAACATGGCCATGGCAAGCGTGATGAAGGAAAAGCCCGATTGCAATTCCATCATCCCGAAGGTGAAGCGCGGCATGTTCGACAATGCGCCTTCGCCCACGGTGCCAAGGATCAGGCCCAGAATGGTCATCATCAACGCCTTGGCGACCTGGCCGGTGCCCGCAAAAGCCGCGATGGCCGACAGGCCCACGACCATCAGCGCGAAATATTCCGCCGAATGGAACAGCAGCGCGACCGATGACAGCGCGGGCGCGAAGATCATCAGTAGCACCGCGCCGATGGTGCCGCCCGCGAAACTGGCGATGGCGGCAATGGTCAGCGCCTTGCCCGCTTGGCCCTTGCGCGCCATCGGGTAGCCGTCGAAGGAGCTGGCGACGGTTCCCGCCACCCCCGGTGCATTCAGCAGGATGGAACTGGTCGAGCCGCCAAAGATCGCGCCATAATAGACGCCCGACAGCAGGATCAGCGCTGCCGTGGGGTCGCCAATACCGATGGCAACCGGGATCATGATGGCGATGATGGACATTGGCCCCAGACCCGGCAACATCCCGATCAGGGTGCCGATCAGGCAGCCCATGACCACCATCATCAGGTTGAACGGGGAAATCGCCGCAGACAGGCCGATTAGCAAACCTTCAAGCATTGTGGTGCCCCCTTACATGAACATTGCAGGCCAAGGGCGCAGGAATATCCCCAACACCTCTTGCACCAGATACCAGATCGCACCGACGGCAATGCCGGCGACGGGAAGCAGGATATGAAACCGTCGCTCACCCAGCAGGACAGAGCCAAGGACCAGAAAGCCAATGGTCGAGCCGACAAAGCCCAGCGGGCGCAGCGTCAGCGCATAGGCCACCATCAGCACAAGAAGCGCCAAAGCCTGCCAGATGTGGTAATCGCCCAGACGGGTCAGGTCGATTGCGCCGTCTTTGGGCGCGGCATTTGACTTGGGTTTCGGGGTGAACAGCACCACCAGCCCGACGATCAGCCCCAGAATTGTCAGGATCTTGGGGAAGGTCGACGGCCAGATCGGGTTGCGCCGCAAGATCGGCGGCAGGCTGTCATCCATGGTAAAGAAAGCCGCGTAGCCATACACGCACACAAGCGCGATGAAGGCCAGCGCGATCCAGCGATCGAGCGCCATCTGTCATCCCCTTTTTCGATTTCAAGAAATGAGATGCGGCTGGCCCAACCATAAGGCAGGCCAGCCGCTTTACGGGCTACAGTATCAGAGGAAGCCCAACTCGCGCATCAGGTCGCCCAGTTGCTTTTCCTGCGCTTCAAGGAAGGCGGTGAAATCGTCACCGGGGCGGTAGATGTTGACCAGACCCATGCGGGCGCGGACTTCTTCCCATTCCGGGGTTTCCATCATCGCGGCCAGCATCTCTTGATAGGTGGCAAGCTGCTCTTCCGGCAGGCCGGGGGCTGCAAAGAACCCGCGCCAGTTGACGAATTGCGCGTCGATGCCTTGCTCGGCAAAGGTGGGGGCTGCGTCATAGGCGGGCACGCGCTCTGGTGCGGTCACGCCAAGAATGCGCACTTCGCCCTGATCGGCCAGTGCAATCGCTTCGGAAAAGCCGGTCGACAGCGCGTCAATCTCGCCCGAGAGCAAGCCCGCCATGGCTTCGCCGCCCGCATCATAGCCGATGTAGTTAAAGGCAGTCGGGTCTTCACCGGCGCCCTGCATCACGATAGCTGCGACCAGATGGTCCATGCCACCGGGAACCGAGCCGCCGCCAATTGCAAAACCGAGCGGGTCTTCGCGGTATTCGGCCAGCGCCTCTTCCATGCTTTGCAGCGGGCTGTCATTGGTTACGACCAGCGCCGCGTAATCGCCAACAGTGCCTGCGACCATGGTCAGGTCGCGGAAGCTTTGCGAAATCTCGCCTGTCAGCGCGCGGATCACGATCGGGGTCGAGTTGACCATCAGCGTGCCTTGGCTGCTCATGGCGTTCTCGATCAGGTTGGCGATGGCCACACCGCCGCCGCCGCCCGACATGTTTTCAAAGGTCGCATTGCCGACAAGCCCGGCATTGACCAGCGCCTCGCCGGTGCCGCGTGCAGTGCCGTCCCAGCCGCCGCCAGCGCCGCCAGGGATCAGGAAATGCACAGCATCCATCATTTTATGATCGTCAGCCTGCGCAACCCCGGCCAGTGCCACGGTTGCAGTTGCCGCTGCGATAACCGCGCGGCGGGTCCACCCATAGGTGTTCATTGGTCGTCCTCCCATTTGACAGGCGGTCCTCTGCCGCCCATGATCCTTGCAGATCACAGAAAACTGACAGAAGCCTGACACGAAGCTGTCATTCCAAAAGGGACACCCATCATGCGTTACCTGCTGGTGGAAGATAACAGCGAATTGGCAGAGGCGATCCTCAAGCGTCTTGCTATGGATGGTCACGCGATTGACCATGCCGCGACACTGGCAGAGGCGGAGGATTGCCTTGCGGCTGCAAGCTATGATCTGATCCTGCTGGATGTCATGCTGCCCGACGGCGATGGGCGCGAGTTCCTGTCGCGCAGCCGTGCGCATCTGGAAACGCCGGTTATTGTGTTGACGGCGCGGGCGCAAGTTTCTGACCGGGTGGGGGCGCTCGACCAAGGCGCGGATGATTACATCACCAAGCCCTTCGATTTTTCCGAGCTGGAAGCGCGCTGTCGCGCCGTGCTGCGCCGTCGCGGTGGGTCTGCCCGCAACCAGATCGCGCTGGGGGCCGCGCTGTTCGATCCGCTGGCGGGCACCTTGCAACACGATGGCACGACCTTGGACCTCCGCAATCGCGAAATCCGCCTTTTGGAAATTTTCGCCCGCCATCCCGGCCAGATCCTGTCGAAATCGCAGGTCATGGACCACCTATTTTCTTACGATGCCGAGGTGACAGAGAACGCTATAGAGGTTTATGTCGGGCGGTTGCGCCGCCGGATCGCCGGGATGGGGGTGCGAATAGATACAGTGCGCGGCCTTGGCTACCGCATGGAAACGGATGATAAATGATCCATACGGCGTCCATCGGGCAACGCCTGACATTGCTGCTGGCCGGGGTTGCAGCGCTATTGTCGCTGCTGAGTTGGGGCATGGTGAGAAGCCTTGCTGCGCAGGCGGCCGCCCACACACAAGACAACGTCCTTGCCGCGTCTGCCACCACGATTGCCGAGACCTTGCGCAGCGAACAAGGCGCAGTGCGGCTGGAACTGCCCTATGCCGCCTTTGCGATGCTGGGCGCGATCAGCGAGGACCGGGTGTATTACCGTGTTTCTTCCGGGGATACGGTGCTGACCGGGTATGACGATCTGCCCGCGCCCGCGCCCGGTATAATGGGGCAGGTGGTGTTCGATACCGGGCGTTATCGGGGTGCTCCGATCCGGCTGGCATCTGTCATGCGCGTTGTTTTGGCCGGGGCCGATCGCGTGGTCGTGACCGTGACTGTGGCGCAGACCCGCGACGGGGTGGATGCGGTCATATCCGATATCTCACGCTTGGCCGGAATTTTATCGGTGGCTTTTTTCTTCGTGGCTGTCGCGTTGTCTGCAATTGCCGCGCGCATGTCGTTGCGACCGTTGAACCAGATCGCGGCGTCTGTCTCGCGTCGTGGGCCGGGCGATTTGCGCCCCTTGTCGCGCGCCGCCCCCGCCGATCTGGCCCCGCTGCTGACCGCGCTCAACCGCCTGATGGAACGGTTACGTCTGTCGCTGCGCCGCTCAGAGGATTTCATTGCAGAGGCCGCGCATCGCGTCCGCACGCCATTGGCCACGGTGCGGGTTCAGGCAGAGATTGCCCTGCGCACGGTATCGGATGAAACCGAAAAGGAACGTCTGCGCCGGATTATCCGGGCCGTTGATGAAAGCGCGCGCTCCGCCGGGCAGTTGCTGGACCATGCTACGGTTGCTTACCGTGTCGAAGAGCTTGCACGCGACCGGTTGAACCTGGCCGAGCTTGCCGCGCAATCCGCCGCCGGTATGGAACCGACCGCTTCCATGCGAGAAATCCATCTGGCGTTGGACCTGACGCCCGCACAGGTCCGGGGTGACGCGGTTCTGCTGGATAGTGCCATTCGCAATGTTCTGGACAATGCGATCAAGTATTCGGCAGAGGACACGACCGTCACACTCAAGGTTGAAACGGTCGGGTCGAACGCGCATCTGCGGGTTCTGGATGAAGGGCCGGGGCTGGGCGACGGACCCAAGGAACTGTTGATGGAGCGCTTTCAGCGTGGAGGGAACATTGCGGGTGTCATCGGGTCCGGCCTTGGGCTGACCATTGCCTCGGAAGTGCTGCGCGCGCATGGCGGGCATATAGAATTGCACAACAACGAAAATGGGAGTGGTGCGTGCGTTACGCTTGTCTTGCCCTTGGCCTGATCTTGTCGCTGGTCGCGCCGCTTGCCGCCCAGGAGATCGAGGATTACCGCATGTTTCCGGGCACCGGCCCGCAAGTGTTGCGGATAGTTTCGACGACAGATCTGGACGTGTTTGAGCCCTATATCCGGGCTTTCCAGTCTGAACGCCCCGAAATCGGGGTGGATTACTCGGTTATGTCCTCCAGTGTTCTGCATCGCGCTATTCAGCAAGGCGCGCAGGCTGACCTTGTCATTTCTTCTGCGATGGACCTGCAATTTCAACTGGTCAATGACGGGTTTGCCCGTTCTTATCGGTCCGAAATGGCGGATGCGTTGCCCGACTGGGCCCGTTGGCGTGACCAGATATATGCGTTTACCACCGAACCTGCCGTGGTGGTCGTCAATACTGCGCGCTTTGCAGGGCTGGACCTGCCCACAACCCGGCAAGACCTGATCGCGTCCCTGCGTGGCAATCCCGACCGCTTCAGCGACAGTATCGGCACCTATGATCTGCGCGAGAGTGGTCTGGGATACCTGTTCGCCACGCAAGAGGACCGGTCCACCGATGCGTTCTGGCGTCTGAACGAAGTGATGGGCCGGTTGGGCACACAGCTTTATTGTTGTTCGTCCCAGATGATCGACGATGTCGCATCGGGCCGCCTTGCCTTGGCCTATAATGTCCTTGGCAGCTACGCCGCTGAGGAATTGGCGCGCGGTTCTGGTGGGCAGGTGCAGGTTCTGAGGATGGAGGATTTCGCAAATGTCATGCTGCGCACCGCGTTCATCCCGGTCAATGCGCAGGAGTTGACCGCCGCCGGCGCCATGCTGGATATGCTCATCCGCCTCGCCCTGCGCGACGAGGCGGGAGAGTGGCCTCTGCCACCGCTTAGCCAGACCGGGGAAGATCCGACGCTGGGCTTTGGCCCGATCCGGCTGGGTCCGGGGCTGCTGACTTACCTTGACCCGCTGAACCGGCGGGCGTTTCTGGCTGAATGGGAAAACGCGATGGAGCAGAACCGCGTGCCGCGCTAGACGGGTATCACTTTGCCAAGTCACGCATGACGGTGATAAGGTCGGATTTCCCCTCGAACCCGATGCCGGGCAACTCCGGCATGGTGATATGGCCATCCTCTACCTGCACACCGTCCGGGAACCCGCCATAGGGTTGGAACAGGTCGGGGTAGCTTTCATTCCCGCCCAGTCCAAGACCTGCTGCAATATTCAGCGACATCTGGTGCCCGCCATGCGGGATGCAGCGACGACGTGACCAGCCCATCTGGTCCAGCACATCCAGCGTGCGCAGGTATTCGACCAGCCCGTAAGACAGCGCGCAGTCGAATTGCAACCAGTCGCGATCCGGCCGCATGCCGCCATGACGCAGCAGGTTGCGCGCGTCTTGATGGGAAAAGAGGTTTTCGCCCGTGGCCATTGGACCGGGGTAAAATTCGGACATGGCGGCCTGAAGCTGATAATCCAGCGGGTCGCCGATTTCTTCATACCAGAACAGCGGATACTGCCGCAGCATCTTGGCATAGGCGATGGCGGTTTCCAGATCGAACCGGCCATTGGCATCGACAGCCAGTTGCGCTTGCGTTCCGATCTCATTCAGCACGGCTTCGATCCGGCGCTGATCCTCGGCCAAGGACGCGCCGCCGATTTTCATTTTCACGACCGTGTAGCCCCGGTCCAGATAACTGCGCATCTCGGCGCGTAGCTGGGTGTCATCCTTGCCGGGGTAGTAATAGCCCCCCGCCGCATAGACGAACACGCGCGGGTCGGCTTGGGTGCCATAGCGGTCAGCCAACAGGCGAAACAGCGGTTTGCCCGCGATCTTGGCAATCGCGTCCCAAACCGCCATGTCGATGGTGCCGACTGCGACAGAGCGTTCGCCATGCCCGCCGGGTTTTTCATTGGCCATCATCGCGGCCCAGATGCGGTGCGCGTCTAGGTTTTCGCCCGTATCGTCCAGCAAGGACGCCGGGTCCGCCTGCAAAACCCGGTCGCGGAACCGCTCACGGATCAACCCGCCTTGCCCATACCGCCCGTTCGAGTTGAAGCCGTAGCCAACCACACGCTGACCGTCGCGCACCACATCGGTCACGACGGCCACAAGGCTGGCCGTCATCTTGCTGAAGTCGATGTAAGCATTGCGAATAGGTGACGCGATAGGCTTCGTGACCTCGCAGATGTCCAGAATGCGCATGGTTTTGGTTCTCCCTTTTTGGGCAGACCCTAGAAGCCGCGCGCGCAATGGTCCAGAGGGTGCAATGCCCCTCGCCACGGCGCAGCGCCCGCGCTAATCTGCGCCCATGCCTGCTCTGTGCCGTGAGTGTCTGTCTCCTTTTCCCGCCGGGCCGCGTTGCCCGGCCTGTCACAGCCGCCGCGTTGTGGCCGATGCGGAGCTATATGATCTGAGCATTGCTCATATGGATTGCGATGCGTTTTATGCCAGTGTGGAAAAGCGCGATAATCCGGCCTTGCGCAACAAGCCGGTGATCGTGGGCGGCGGGCAGCGTGGGGTGGTGACAACGGCTTGCTACATTGCCCGCATTCACGGTGTGCGCTCTGCCATGCCCATGTTCAAAGCGTTGCAGCTTTGCCCCGAAGCGGTGGTCGTCAAACCAAGGTTTGAAGCCTACACAGCCGCCTCTCGGGACATTCGCGCCATGATGGAGGACCTGACCCCCGCGATCGAGCCTTTGTCGTTGGACGAAGCGTTTCTGGACCTGTCGGGCACGGCCGCCCTGCATGGCGCGCCGCCTGCGGTCATGCTGGCCGGGCTGGTGCGACGTATGGAACGCGAGCTGGGGCTGTCCGGGTCCATCGGCCTGTCGCATAACAAGTTTCTGGCCAAGATCGCGTCCGATCTGGACAAGCCGCGCGGGTTTTCTGTGATCGCAAAGGCTGACACAGAATCGTTTTTACGCGGCAAGCCTGTGGGTATCATCTGGGGTGTGGGCGCGGCGATGCGCGCGCAGTTGGAGCGCGCAGGGATCGCTGTCATTGACGACCTGCTACGCTGGGACCGCACCGATCTGGTGGCGCGCTTCGGGTCCATGGGGATGCGGCTGTATGATCTGGCACGCGGGCAGGATGCGCGACCCGTCAGCCGCGACCGTGCGGTAAAATCAATCTCCAAGGAAACCACGTTCGGCGCGGATTTGGCCGACCTTGAGGTGTTGGAGGGTCATTTGTGGCGGCTGGCCGAGCAGGTCTCCAGCCGTGCCAAGGCGCGTGGGCTGGCGGGGCGGGTTGTTACGTTAAAGCTGAAACGCGCCGACCATCGCAGCCTGACGCGGCGGCAGTCACTCGACAGCCCGACCACGCTGGCCGATACCATCTGGCGCAGCGCGCGGCCCTTGCTGGCCGGTGCGCTGGGGCAAGGGCCGTTTCGGTTGATCGGGGTGGGCATCTCAGAGCTGACCGCCGATGACGGCACCGGATTCTCCTTGGACCTTTTGGATCACGGCGCTGCGAAACGGGCCAAGGCGGAACGCACCATGGACAGTTTGCGTGACCGTTTCGGGCCGGATGCAGTTATCAAGGGGCGCAGCCTGCGATGAACCGGGTTCTGGTTATGGGGGCAAGCGGCCGTCTTGGGGCCTATCTGCGGCAATTCTGGCCAGGCTTAGCGGTTGCTCCGCAGTGGCAGTATCGCGCCAATGCCCCTGCCGGTGCGCTGCTCTGGGCTCCGTTGCAAGACCGGGTGCCCGATTGCGCCCCGGTCGATACGGTGCTGTGCCTGTCGGGCGTAACCCAAGGTGCTGCGCTGGCGCAAAATACCGATCTTGCCCTGGCGGCACTGGAAGCTGCGCGCGCGCTTGGGGCAAGGCGCGTTGTGCTGACCTCCAGCGCGGCGGTCTATGGCGCGACTTGTGGGCCTCATGATGAAGATGAAACCTGCCATCCGATAACCCCCTATGGTGTGGCGAAACTGGCCATGGAGCGGGCCGCATTGGCACAGGCAGACATGCTAAAAGTGACATGTCTGCGCATTGGCAATGTCGCCGGTGCAGACGCGCTTTTGGGCGGGCTTGCGTTGGCGGGTGTCCCGCGGCTCGATCAATTCGCTGATGGGCGCGCAGCGCATCGCGCCTATATTGGCCCCATGACATTGGCGCGGGTGCTGGCGCACCTGTGCTGCCATCCCAAGCGCCTGCCATCTGTGTTGAATGTGGCACAACCGGGATTGATCTGTATGGATACGATGCTTGCCGCCGCACAGGTGACGTGGGAGTGGCGGCCTGCCCCCTCAACTGCACGGGCGGAATTGGGCCTGCATGTGGGCTGCTTGCAAGCACTCTGCCCGGTGCCGCACGCGACGCCAGAATCGCTTGTGTCGGAGTGGCGCTTGACATGGGCCGCGTCTCGACGGAACGACGGCGCATGACCTGGTCCAAACGTGCGTTCGATATCGGCTTCACCGTCTTTCTGGCCCCCGCGGCTTTAGCGGTGTTCGGCGTGATTTTTATCCTGCAATGGTGGAAACAGGGCAGGCCGTTCTTCTACCGCTCGGAACGAATGTATAAACCGGGCGAGCCTTTCGCGCTTTGGAAGTTCCGCACCATGCGCAATGTCGTGGCCGATACCGGCGTCTCTGGCGGGGACAAATCCACGCGCATAACGCCCTTCGGTCGCAAGTTACGCCGTCTGCGCATGGATGAATTGCCGCAATTCCTGAATATCTTGCGTGGTGATATCAGCTTTGTCGGTCCGCGCCCGCCTTTGCGGCAGTATGTCGAACAGTTCCCGGATCTTTATGCTCGCGTGTTGCGGTCGCGCCCCGGTGTGACAGGGCTGGCCTCTCTTGTCTTTGCCCGCCACGAAGAGGAAATCTTGCGCGACTGCGCCACGCCGGATGAAACCGACAGGGTTTATGCGCGCCGCTGTGTGGCACGCAAAGCCCGGATCGACCTTTTGTATCAGGAACATGCCAACCTTGTTCTAGACCTGTGGATCATCGCGCTGACGGTGGCGCGCTCGGCCGGTCGGGCGCGGGGAAGGCGGCTACCGCGTCGTCGCCCGGCGCATCATCCATCGCGCTTATAGGTTTCGACGCGCGATTTCCGCGTGGAGGTCCATAAGCGACCAGCGCGTATCGCCGCGCAGCCCATGGCGCAGACCCCACAGCATGAGCCGCGCGCGCCGAGGTCTGTTCCCACCGCCGGCCCATAGCCGCCACAGCCATTTCGGCAGGATAACCAGAAGCGCGGGCCAGAATAGCCTACCCGCCGCAGCGCGATACAGGATCAGCAAGTTGCGATGATAGAAATACAGCTTCCAATCCGGGGTCAACGCGCCATCCGCGTCGAAGCTGCTGCAATCATGGGTGTAGTGCAGGTCGGGTATAAAGACGATGCGCCCGCCCGCCTTGCGAAGGTGAAGGCAAAACAGGGCGTCATCCGCATACAGGAACAGCCGACCGTCGGGATAGCCTGCAAGTTCGACTGCTTGGCGCGACACGAACAGGCCCACAAAAGACCCACCATCGACCTCTATTGGGGTCTGGTTGGTGTAATCCGTGTCGGCCAAGTGAAAGGCTTTGCGACCGCCACCAAGTGCGGTGCGCAAGAACACCCGCAAGCTGCGGAACGGGTTGAACAGCGGGCGGTTCATGTCGCAAATCTGGCCATCCGCAGTGCGCACGGCGGTGGCTATCGCCGCGCATCCAGTTTTATCGGCGGCATGGAAGCGCACGAGCATGCCGGGCGCGGGCCACGCGTCATCATCTTGCAAAAGCATCCAGTCCGGGTCGTAACGTGTGACCGCATGGCGCATGCCGGCTTCGAAGCCGCCTGCGCCACCATGGTTTCGTTCCAGCCGAAGATGGTCAAGGCGTGGGTCATTCAGCCCGCGCAAATAGGCATCGGTGCCGTCGGTGCTGGCATTGTCTACCACCACGATGCGGTCCAAGGGTTCCGCCAGCAGGTGAGCCAGCGTCTGCCGCAACTGTGCCAGCCGATTGAACGTTACGAGAATTGCGCAAACCGTCGCGCGATCCGGTATCATGGTGACACCGAGAACGCGGGCATGGGGCGATCCTGCGCGATGCTGTCCAGATACAATTCCGCGCAATCCAGCGCCTCGCGGATCGTGACATCCATATTCAGATAGCGATAGGTGCCCAGACGCCCCACGAATGTGACACCCCGCTCGGCCTGCGCGCGGGCGATATAGGCTGATAAAAGCGCCTTATCCTCTGCCAGGCGGATCGGGTAATACGGAATATCCGCTGGCCCACAGGCGCGAGACGTCTCGCGGTAGCAGATTGTCCGGGTATGGTCCTCCCAAGGTGCGAAATACTTGTGCTCTGTAATTCGCGTATGCGGGATATGAGCATCGGCATAGTTCATGACCGCGCAGCCCTGATAATCGCCGTCATGGGTCAGACTTTCGAAATCCAGTGTGCGATAACCCAGCGCACCGGCATCTTCTCCGAACCAGCTATCCAGTGGCCCGGAATAGAAAACATGGTCGAACCCCTGCGCCATCGGGCGCTCATACCGCGTGTTCAGCGACAGGCTGATCCGTGGATGGTCAAGCATGGCGGCAACGATGGGCGTGTAGCCCTGCTCTGGCATGCCCTGAGAGGCGTGGAAGAAATAATTGTCGTCATAGGTAAAACGCAACGGCAACCGCTTCAGAATGGCGGCGGGAACTGCTTTGGGCTCGCAGCCCCATTGCTTGGCGGTGTAGCTTTTGAAGAATGCCTCATACAACTCGCGCCCCAGCATAGACAGAGCCTGCTCTTCGAAATTGCGCGCCTCTGCCGGGGCCATGTCGGTGTCGAAAAGCTGGTTAATGGTGTGCAGGTTCATGGGCATCGTGTAAACGCGCCCGCCACTCTTGGTTTTGACCCGGTGTGTGTAGGCCCGGAACCGCCCGAAACGGTTGATGTAATCCCAGACGCCCCGGTCATCGGTGTGAAAGATATGCGGGCCATACACATGGATCAGAATGCCGGTGTCGTCATCGCGCGCGGTGTGACAATTCCCGCCCACATGGTCGCGCGCGTCCAGAGCCGTCACCTCGTGCCCGGCCTCTGCAAGCTGACGCGCGAGAACCGCGCCGGACAATCCTGCCCCGACCATCAGAAGTGATTTCCGTGTCATCGGCACCATTCTGTTTTCGGGCTTAGCCCGCGACTTCACGCACGCTACAGACAGCTATCCAGAATAGCCGCCAGTCTTATACCAACGCCATGCATCTTCTATCATCAGTTTGAGAGAGGACCGCTCCTGCGTCCAGCCCAGTTCCTCGACTGCGCGACGACTGCCGGACACAAGTGCCGCCGCATCCCCTGCGCGGCGTGGCCCAAAGCTATGCGGCACGCGGTGCCCCGTGCCAGCGCGGCATTGCGCAATCACCTCTGCTACGGAAAAACCGACCCCGGTGCCCAAGTTGAACACGCGGTTGCCACGCCCGTCCAGCAGCCAGTCCAGCCCCAGAACATGCGCGCGCGCAAGGTCCATCACATGCACGTAGTCGCGTATGCAGGTGCCGTCATGGGTGGGGTAGTCGTTGCCATGGATAACCAGCGCCGGGCGCGCGCCTGCCACGGCCTCTATCATGACCGGGATCAGATGCGTCTCCGGCTGGTGCCATTCGCCGATCTCGGCCTCTGGGTCGGCCCCGGCGACGTTGAAATACCGAAAGATCACAGAGTTCAGACCGTGACTGACGCCGAAATCGCGGAGCATCCCTTCTACGGCCAGTTTTGATGCGCCGTAAGCATTCAAAGGATTTTGCGAGCTGTCCTCGTCCAGCACAATCCCGTCTTGGTCGCCATAGGTCGCACAGGTCGAGGAAAACACAATGTTGCTGCAGCCCGCATCGACCATTGCCTCTATCAGGTTGAGAGAGCCACAAACATTGTTGCGCCAATACAGGCCGGGATCGCGTGTCGCTTCGCCGACTTGGCTGAGCGCGGCGAAATGCATGACCGCGCAAGGTTGGTATTCGGCAAAGGCGGCATCTAGCGCGGCACGGTCCAGCAGATCGGCTTGCACCAGCGGCCCGAATTTGACCGCTTGTGCCCAGCCGGTGCTCAGGCTGTCAAACGTGACGGGAGTAAAGCCTTGCTGCGCCAATAGTTTGCAGGCGTGTGACCCGATATACCCCGCTCCGCCCGTGACCAGAACGATACGCTTGGGTGCCGTGGCGTCGGGTGTATCGGTCACGTCGCGCCCTCCGCCGCGTCAGTGCGCGGTTTGCGCAATTCGGTCGCGCAACAGGTCAAGGAAACGGTCGCGATACTCGGCATCGGCCAGCGCGACATCAACAATGGCCGTAAGATAGCCGAACTTATCGCCACAATCGTAGCGGCGCGACGGGTTTGTGATGGCAGCAACCTTGCCAGCTTGCGCCAGTTGGTCGATTGCGTCGGCCAGTTGAATTTCGCCCCCGGCACCCGGTTTCAACCCGCGCAGGACATCGAAAATTTCTGGCGTGAAAACGTAGCGTCCAAAAGAGGCAAGGTTTGAAGGCGCTTTGTCCACGGCGGGTTTCTCGATAATGCCTTCAACGCTGATAAGCCCGTCAGAATCTGTCGCGCCCGGTTTCAAAATTCCATATTTCGACGTGTCTTTTGGGTCCACTTCGGACACGGACAGCACCGTTTGCGGTTTCTTGGCATAAGCGCGGACAAGCGCTTCGGTTGGAAGTTCCGTCCCCTGCATCAGGTCATCGGCCAGCAGCACGACGAAGGCGTTATCACCCACTGCCGGTGCGGCACATAAAACGGCATGACCCAAGCCCAATGGTTCAGGCTGCCGCACGAAAATGCAGGAGACACCTTCTGGCACGATGTTGCGCACCATGTCGCGCAATTCGGTTTTGCCCTTCGCCATCAGTTGCGCTTCAAGTTCCAGATTGGCGTCGAAATGATCGCCCACGGCGCGCTTGTTGCGGCCGGTTACGAAGATCAACTCTGTGATCCCGGCAGCGACGGCTTCTTCCACGGCATATTGCACGATGGGCTTGTCGATGATTGGCAACAATTCCTTTGGCATCGCCTTGGTCGCGGGCAGAAACCGTGTTCCCGAACCCGCGACTGGAAAAACTGCTTTTGTTATTTTCGACATCAGAATTCCCGCCGCACTGCTCTAAATTTATCGCTTCACCTATACGGAAGGAGTGCGTGCCTGCAAGGAGAATGCCGGAATTTCCGCCGAACGGTCAGAATTCGGGCATTACCCAAGCGTCGCGGATCGGTGACAGCGTGGCGCACTGCGCTTCGACGCCATGGCAACTGTAGATTGTATTTGCAAGCCTTTGAGGGTTATCAAACGGGGCTTGGTGCCGGAAGCTGGTCCATTTGCGTTGTTGCTATTCTGTGTTCGCGTTCTGTGCCATTTTCGGAGGCCCGCAATTCATATGCTCTTTGACGGCTTGCTAAGAAACAAAGCCTTTATCCGTCAGCTGATCGCTCTTCGGGACATGCGACGCGATTACAAACAGGTTTTACTGTTTATGATCGACGTCGTGATTGTCGTGGTCGCCTTCGTGACCGTCATTGTGTTGGAGAACGCAAGCGGCATTGCACAGGCCGGTGTCGCTGCCCATTTGGGCGCGCTGGCATCCTTGGTGTCGGTTGCCGCAGTCGGATCATGGGCGTTGGGATTGCCCAAGGTTCAACTGAAATCTTATGAAGCGCGCGGCATGGCCCGAAGCGCGGGGCTGGGCGGTCTGCTTGGGATCACCGCCTGGGGTCTGAATGTCTTTATTGGCTATGACATAACCGGGTCTGGCCCAGTCTTGCTAGCCAGTCTGTTCATGATCGGCTCTGTCCTTGTGCGCCTGCTGATGTTGCGGCTTGTGCGCGGGTTGTATGGGCTGGACATTCCGGTCCGGAATGTTCTGATTTACGGGGCCGGAACGACCGGTATGCAGCTTGCGCTTGCGCTGCGCCCCGACATTGGAACGCGGGTTATCGGCTTTGTCGATGACAACAAGGTGTTGCAAAGCGTCAGCGTGGCGGGTCTGCCGGTGTTCCCTGTCAGTGCGGTGGCGGCGGTGGCACAATATAATGATGTGAAGCGAATTTTACTGGCCATGCCGTCTGTCAGCCGCCCCAAACTGGCGCGTATTGCCCGCAGGCTGGGCGATTTGGGACTGGAAGTGCACAGCGTTCCGTCATTCGCGCAGCTTGTGGGCGAAGAACGGCTTGTCAACTCGCTGGAGAAAGTGCTGCCCGACGCTTTCCTGGGCCGCAAGGCTCTGGACGAAACACTCATGGACGCGCGCGACCACTATGCCGGAAAATGCGTTCTGGTATCTGGGGCTGGTGGGTCCATCGGGTCGGAACTGTGCCGACAGGTGCTTCAGTGCAATCCAGCAAGGCTGGTGCTGCTGGAGGCAAGCGAACATGCGCTTTACCAAATTCAAGGCGAATTGTCGGAAATTGTGCGCCACACGACCTGCCAGATCGTGCCGCTTCTGGGCACTGTTACCAATCGCCGGTCTATGACGGCCGCGCTCGAAACGCATGGCGTGCAGATTGTCATCCATGCAGCAGCTTACAAGCATGTGCCTTTGGTCGAAGGAAATGTATTAGCCGGGGTCGTCAACAATGTATTTGGCACGGTGCAGCTTGCGCAGGCCGCCGCAGCGGTCGGAGTGGACCATTTCGTGCTTGTCTCTACCGATAAGGCCGTGCGCCCGGTGGGAACGATGGGGGCCACGAAACGACTGGCAGAATTGGTCGTTGCCGATCTGGCGCGCTCGGCGCAAGCTATGGCCATCCCATCGAAAACGGTGTTTTGCATGGTCCGTTTCGGCAACGTGCTGGGATCATCTGGGTCGGTCATCCCCCGGTTTCAGGAACAGATCACAAGTGGCGGGCCAGTGACGCTGACCCATCCCGACATGACCCGCTATTTCATGACCATGCAGGAAGCCACGCAGCTTGTGCTGCGCGCCGGTGCAATGGCACAAGGTGGCGAGGTGTTCTTGCTGGACATGGGAGAGCCCGTTCGGGTGGCCGATCTTGCGCGCCGCATGATCGAAGCTGCGGGTTATACCGTGCGCGACACCGAAACGCCTTCAGGCGACATAGAGATCGCGATCACGGCCTTGCGCCCCGGCGAAAAGCTGACAGAGCAAGTCTCGATCACGCAGCGGCAAAGCCCGACCCGCCATCCCAAGATATTCGTGGCAGAGGAGCTGGGCTTGTCTGCGTCAGAGCTTCAGGATGCACTGGGGCAACTGCGCAAGGCGGTCTCCAAAGGCGATGTGGATGCGGCACGCAAGGGTCTGATGCACTGGGTCGCCAAGGATCTTGAGGCGCTGGCGGTGGATGGCGAAAACCCGACCGGGCAAACCGCAGGACATGCCGGGTAAATCGCGCATTTTGGTGGTCTGTGTCAGAATTCATGTCATGACCTGACAAAGATTTTAAGGGCTTGTTCATGCCTGCGACCAATACTGCGAGACACGCTATGGTTTTGTGCTTGCGGTATGACAGTCCCGGTTCGTTTTGCAGATATGCTCACCAAGGAACGCCGCGCCCGTTTGCGCGCGGAACGTTTGTATGAACAGCTCCGGGCAGAGTTGAACGCCGCGAATGAGAAGCTGCGCGGCCATGCCTATGCGTTGTCTGAACAGGTCATGGCCCAGCGGCAGGAACTGGATATCGTTCGTCAACACGCGGTTGCGCTGGAAGATGTGAATGAAAAGGCCGCCCAGGACCTTCAGGTCGCGAATTCCGAAGTGGACCTTGCCAATCTGCGCTTGCGTGAAGCGATTGAAACCATGCCGGATGGTTTTGCCGTGTTCGACTCGGAGCAATGCCTTGTGATGGCCAATCAGGCCTATCTGGGGGTGTTTCGGGATTTTCCCGAAGTTGAACGGGGCATCCGCTACACCCGCATCCTCGAAATTTGCGCCTATGAAGGGCTGGCCGTGCTTGACGGCGATGACCCGGGCATCTGGGTCGAAGACATGCGGACGCGCTGGGCGTCGCAGTATATCTCTCCGCGGGAGTTGCATTTCATCAATGGTATGAGTGTGCGCTTGATGGATCGGCGTGTGCCAAATGGCGATTATGTCTCGCTTGTGCGCAACATAACAGAATCGTTGCGCTATCAGGCCGAACTGATCGAAGCGCAGGAGCGGGCAGAGGCTGCGGCACAAGCCAAATCCGCCTTCCTTGCAAACATGAGCCACGAGATTCGCACGCCCATGAATGGCGTCGTCGGCATGGCAGACCTGTTGGCAGAAACCCGTCTGGACAGCGAACAGCGCATGTTTACCGATACGATCCGTTCCAGCGGGCAGGCACTTGTCACCATCATCAATGACATTCTTGATTTCTCGAAAATGGATGCGGGGCGCATGGAACTGCACCCCGAACCATTCGATCTGGAAAAGACCATCCATGAGGTGCTGACGTTGCTCGCGCCCTCTGCCCGCGCCAAGGGCATAGAGTTGATCCTCGATTATGACATGTTCCTTGCGCGCGATCTTTGTGCTGATGCGGGGCGTTTGCGCCAAGTGTTGACCAACCTGGTCGGCAATGCCGTGAAGTTCACCGACAGCGGCTATGTTCTGGTGCGCGCCGTGGGGGTTGGCATGTCGGCAGAAGGGCATGTCGTGCACCTGACGGTAGAGGATACCGGGATCGGAATTGCGCCGGAAAACCAGGAACATGTCTTTGCGGAATTCCAGCAGGTCGAAGAAGCCGCCAACCGCCGCTTTGAAGGCACCGGGCTGGGCCTTGCGATTACCCGGCGCATCATTTCCCTTATGGCGGGCAAGATGTGGCTGGAATCGGAACTGGGTGTCGGGTCGTGTTTTGGCGTGTCCTTGTCCTTGCCGGGCGCTGACACCGGGACAATGCAACCCGCCTTTCCGAAAGGGATCGCTCGGGCTTTGCTGGTCAGCGATCATCTTATCAGTCGCGGAATAATTGAACGGCAGTTGCAATCCGCCCATGTTCAGACCATGACCGCGACGCAGCCAGAAACAGCAACCAAGCTCGCCCGTCAGGACGCTCCGGATGTGGTCGTTCTGGACCATGACCTGTCAGAGGCCGACGCCGTCACCGTGTTGTCTAAACTGCGACAAGTTTTGCCCGCATGTCCCGTGGTGCTGCTCTGTGCGACCGTCACCGACGCAACACAGGCATTGGCACATGACTCCAATCTGGTTGCTCTGTCCAAGCCGCTCTTGTGGCGCGATCTGTGTTCCGCTCTGGCCCGGTTGCAAGGGCAATATACGAATTCGGGGCAACCGCCTGCACAACCCGAAAATCGGCCCGCGCCGACACAGCGAAAGCTGAAAGTGCTTTATGCAGAAGACAACGCTACAAACCGGCTGGTCTTTGGCAAGATGGTGCGCAACCTGCCATTGGACCTGACCTTGGCGGAAAACGGGCGCGAAGCGGTTGAGTGCTTCATGCAGTCGCCGCCGGACCTGATTTTCATGGATATTTCCATGCCAGAGATGGATGGCCGCGAAGCAACATGCCGCATTCGCCAACTTCCGGGCGGGGCGGATATACCGATTATCGCGCTCACCGCCCACGCCTTGCGAGAGGAGATCGACAAGATAATGGCGGCTGGCATGAACGCCACGCTTACCAAGCCGTTGCGCAAGGCGGTTTTGCTAGAAGCTCTGCAAAATCATGCGCCGCCGGGTGTCTTGTTCTCGGCAGGGCCGGAATAATCCAGCGCCTGCCGCTTTGGGGCGTATCGGGTCAAACCGCCGAACTATGGCCGGTCTTTTCCATTGCATAAGCGTCAAACACAGTGGCGATCATGCGTGTCAGCGGTCGGCCTTCTGGCGGTATGCCAAGCACGTCACCTTCACGGGTCACGAACGAACCGAATTTGGCTTTGACCGTGTCAAAAAGCGTTTCCACCTCCGCAGGCGGTGCGCCGAATTGCTCGGTCAACTCTGTCAGGGACACCCGGAAATCGCACATCAGGGCTTCAATCGCACGCCCGCGCCAGATGTCGGCAGGGGTAAAGACATGGCCGCGCGTGGTCGAAAACTCGCCCGCCTGCACGGATTTTTTCCAAGCCGCAGTTGCCGGAGCGTTTTGCGCATAGCCTTGGGGAAACCGAGAAATCGATGATGCACCAAGCCCGATCAGCACCGGGGCCAGATCGTCGGTATAGCCTTGGAAGTTGCGCCGCAGCACGCCGGCTTTTGCGGCCTTTGACATGCCATCATGGGGGCGGGCGAAATGGTCGATCCCGATCTCGTCATAGCCATCCCACATGAACAGGCGGCGCGCGGTGTCGAACAATTCCAACCGTTCTTCGGGGCGGGGCAGGGTGTCAGAAGGAATCATCTGCTGCCGACGCGCCATCCACGGAACATGCGCATAACCGTAAAGAGCAACCCGGTCGGGGCTAAGCGTGAGCAGCTTCTGCACCGAATCGGCAATCCGTTTCGGGGTCTGATGCGGCAAACCATACAGGATATCTGCGTTCAGGCTTGCAATGCCGCGCGCGCGAATCGCATCGACCGTGTTCTTCGTGATCTCAAAGCTTTGGTCGCGCCCGATGACCGCTTGGATTTCGGCGTCAAAATCCTGCACCCCAATAGAGGCGCGGGTCATTCCAGCCTCTGCAAGGGCATCAAGCCGGACTTCGTCAATCTCGTTGGGGTCAATCTCGACAGAGAATTCGCCCCCTTCGGCCAGTGGCGCGATGTCAAAGGCCAGCGCCGCGATGGCGCGCATCTCGTCGGCGGGCAGCATTGTCGGTGTCCCACCACCCCAATGCAGGCGCGACAGCTCAACCCCTTCGGGCAGGATGCGCCGCAGCATTTCCAGCTCATCTTTGAGCGTCTGCGCATAAGCGATCACGGGCGCGTCCGAACTGGTGCCCTGCGTGCGACAGGCGCAGAACCAGCACAGCCTGCGGCAGAACGGCACATGCAGGTAAAGCGATATCTGCGAACCGGGGGCGATCTGGCCGATCCAGTTGGCGAATGTCTGGCCTGTCAAGCCGGCGCTGAATTGCGGTGCGGTTGGGTAGCTTGTGTACCGCGGCACACGTGCGTCAAACAGACCGAGCTTTGAAAGTTGCGAAACATGTTTCATGTGTCTAGAATACAAGACAGTTCCACAATTTCCTTGATGTAGATCAATCCTGATGACACGCGCCTCCTCGACAACCAAAACATATAATCAGGATTGCTCTGATTGCCCGATCCGTCATCGTGCCGTCTGCGCGCGCTGCGAGGGCGACGAGCTGGAGCAACTGGAGCAGATTAAGTATTACCGCAGTTTTGAGGCTGGCCAGACCGTTGTCTGGGCGGGTGACAGCATGGATTTTGTCGCCTCTGTCGTGACCGGCATTGCGACCCTGTCCCAGACAATGGAGGACGGGCGCCGCCAGATGGTCGGGCTGTTGCTGCCATCGGATTTCATTGGCCGACCGGGACGCGAGACATCTGCCTATGACGTGACTGCGGCAACCGACACAGTGATGTGCTGCTTCCGCAGAAAACCCTTTGAAGACATGATGTTGCGCACGCCGCATATCGGGCAGCGCCTGTTGGAAATGACGCTGGACGAACTGGATGCCGCGCGCGAATGGATGCTGCTTCTGGGCCGCAAAACCGCGCGCGAAAAGATTGCCAGTCTGCTGACGATCATCGCTCGGCGCGATGCGTCCTTGCAACTGAGCATGGCCGATGGTGAGCTTAGCTTCGACTTGCCGCTGACCCGTGAAGCAATGTCCGAATATCTGGGCCTGACGCTTGAAACGGTCAGCCGCCAGATGTCGAGCCTGCGCAAAGAAGGGTTGATCGTGACCGAGGGTAAACGCCACATCACGATCCCTGACTTCGACCGCCTTCTGGAAGAAACCGGCGACGATTCGGACGGTGGCTTCCTAGTCTGACCGAACTTGTCCTACGCCGCAAACTTGACCAGCCAATGCCACATTGATGGCATATTGCGGTGTCAACCTGGCCAATCAATTTAACGCAGTCCGGGGGCAGGGCGTGTTCGACTGGGACAAGGATCAGGAAAGTTTGGTGGCCGCATCCGCAGAGCCGCAAATGATTGACAGTGCGTCGGGTCCAACCCGTTTGCGCGGCAGGCTGGGGCTGGGGCTGCTGGGCTTGGTCATAATGCTCGGCTTTGCCTATGAGAAGAATCTGCTCTCTCAAGTGCGCGGTGCGTCCAGCATTGGCCTGACCTTGTTCGATCAACCTAGCTTCGCGTCGGTGGTCGTAACCCTTCCCGAAGGGCTTGTTGCCTATGATGATGCACAGGCGCATGAATACCTTCGTGGTTTGCGATTGGCCGATAGGGCGACCCTGCAAGGTTATGCGGTGCGGGTCAGGTCCGATTTGGCACATGCTGACGCAATGCTCGCCCCCTACTTCCGGGATGCCGAGACGCTGATCCTAACCGAACTGACCCGCCGGGCTGACTAGAGCATGTTGCGCAAAAGTTGCTCTCAGTTTTGCGCAAAAAGACACCCGACCACCAAAGGCTAGAGTGGGTCGGGTGCCAATGAGCGCGACACGCCCTAGTGCATCATGAAAATCGGCGTCTTGGTGTCTGATAGTAAACTGCGCGTGGTGCCGCCAAGAATCGCTTGCCGCAACCGCGAATGACTATAGGCACCTATGACCAGAAGATCGCCGGCCTTGTCGCGCATGTGACGCTGCAAGGTCTGGGCCACGCCCGCCCCTGCGCTTGCAATAACAGAGACTTCTGCTTTCACGCCGTGCCGGGCCATCATCGTTGTTAGCAGACCGCCGGGGTCTGAACGTTCTTGCCCGTGCGAGGGCGGGTCGATGATAACAATATTCACAAGATCGGCCGCAATCAGAAGCGGCATCGCCGCGCGGGTTGCATGAAGCGCCTCTTCGCTTTGGTTCCATGCCAGCACGATCTGGCGGAATTCTGGCAGCCCTTTCATACCATCTGGCAGGATCAGAACCGCTGCGCTGCCGTCGAACAAGGCGGCTTCTGTCACAATTTCATCTTGCGGCCCGCGCCCCTCGCCATAGGGGCAGGGCAGCAGCACAAGGTCTGAAAACCGCGCCTTCAGCCCAACATAAGACCCGATCGCCCCCATCGTCACGACAACATCCTCGGTGCTCCAGCGGATGGGCCGTCCGTTCAGCTTTGCGCGCACGTCTTCGCGCAGGGTTTCGGCCTGACCTTGTAGCTGCTCCAGGGATTCTTGGTAGATGACGGCAGGTGCCCCGGCAAAGAAGCCGATTGGCTGTGTCGAATCGACTGCGATGCAACAAACTTCCAGGTGCGCGTCCGACCTTTGCGCCATCATGCTTGCGGTATCAAGGAATTCGTCCAGTCCCGTTGCGGTCGTGACAAAGCTGATGATTGACTTGTAGGCCATGGGTCTGCTCCTGCTTGTTTCGCCGTCACTGTTGCAGAAGTTAAGGATCCTCGCATTGATCCGCCGCAGATTAAACCGTGTGTTTCCTTGACCTAGGTCAAGGTCGCAAACTCCTGCCCGTGACAAAAGGCATCATCCAAAAATGTGTTTCCCGGCGTTAGACCGGGCGCGCGAATAGAAAAAGGGACGCAGATTATGTTGGGTTACACAAAGCTCGCCATTCTGGGGCTTGCGGTGGTCGTCGCCGCCGTGGCCGCCGGATTGGCACGCGACCTGTCATACATGATTCACGCATTGGTGTTCATGTTGTCGGCAGCGATCGCTTTCATCTGGCTGATCCGCCGTGTGGGTGAACCCGCCCCGGTGGTCGACCCGAACACCTATATGGACGGGCCGGTGCGCTATGGCGTAATTGCAACAGCCTTTTGGGGTGTTGTGGGCTTTCTTGTGGGCGTGGTCATCGCTTTCCAACTGGCGTTTCCGTATCTGAATTTTGAATGGGCCCAAGGGTTTATGAATTTTGGCCGCCTGCGCCCGCTGCATACATCTGCGGTGATTTTTGCCTTTGGTGGTAACGCGTTGATTGCAACAGCATTTTACGTTGTGCAGCGCACCTCTGCGGCGCGGCTGTGGGGCGGTAGCTTGGCGTGGTTCGTGTTCTGGGGCTATCAGGTATTCATCCTGTTGGCCGCGACCGGCTATGTCACCGGGTCGACCCAAGGCAA
This sequence comes from Roseinatronobacter domitianus, assembly GCF_023336755.1. GTDB lineage: Bacteria > Pseudomonadota > Alphaproteobacteria > Rhodobacterales > Rhodobacteraceae > Roseinatronobacter > Roseinatronobacter domitianus. Next base: position 147,200 of record NZ_JALZWP010000008.1, read on the forward strand.
CGAATACGCAGAACCCGAATGGCTGGCAGATCTGTGGCTGACCATTGTCTGGGTGGCGTTCCTTGCGATCTACATGGGCACGCTTATCAAGCGCCGGGAACCGCACATCTACGTTGCCAACTGGTTCTACCTGGCCTTCATCGTGACGGTGGCGATGCTGCACATCATCAATAACGTGCAGATCCCGGTGTCGTTCCTTGGCTCCACGTCTATCCCGGTCTGGTCGGGTGTGCAGTCGGCCATGATCCAGTGGTGGTATGGGCATAACGCGGTGGGCTTCTTCCTGACCGCCGGTTTCCTGGGCATGATGTATTACTTCATTCCCAAGCAGGCCGAACGCCCGGTCTATAGCTACAAGCTGTCGATCATGCACTTCTGGGCGCTGATCTTCCTGTATATCTGGGCTGGTCCGCACCACCTGCACTACACGGCACTTCCCGACTGGGCACAGACGCTTGGGATGACCTTCTCGATCATGCTGTGGATGCCAAGCTGGGGCGGCATGATTAACGGTCTGATGACGCTGTCTGGCGCATGGGACAAGCTGCGCACCGACCCGATCATCCGCATGATGGTGGTGGCCGTGGGCTTTTACGGCATGGCCACGTTCGAAGGGCCGATGATGTCGATCAAGGCCGTCAACAGCCTGTCGCACTATACCGACTGGACCATTGGCCATGTGCATTCCGGCGCGCTTGGTTGGAACGGCATGATTACATTTGGGGCGCTTTACTATCTGGTGCCGAAACTGTGGCAGCGCGAGGGGCTTTATAGCCTGCGTCTGGTCAGCTGGCACTTCTGGCTCGCGACCATCGGGATCGTGCTTTACGCCGCGTCCATGTGGGTGACCGGCATCATGGAAGGCCTGATGTGGCGTGAAGTGGATGCGCAGGGTTTCCTCGTGAACTCTTTCGCCGACACGGTTGCTGCGAAATTCCCGATGTATGTGGTGCGCGGCCTGGGCGGAACGCTGTTCCTCGCTGGTGCGATCATCATGTGCTACAACCTGTGGAAAACTGTGACCAGCACGGCAGAGCGCAAGCCTGCCAGTGCCGGTGCCGCAGTGCCCGCTGAATAAAGAAAGGGCACGGAAATGGGACTTCTTGACCATCACGGCAAGATCGAACGCCACGCCACGTTGTTGCTGGTTCTCAGCTTCCTCGTGGTCAGTATCGGGGGCATCGTGCAGATTGTGCCTTTGTTCTACCTCGACAACACCATCGAGAAGGTGGAGGGCATGCGCCCCTATTCGCCGCTGGAGATCGCTGGACGCGAGATTTACCGGCGCGAGGGCTGCTATGTCTGCCACAGCCAGATGGTGCGCCCGATGCGGGACGAGGTCGAGCGTTACGGCCATTACAGCCTTGCAGCGGAATCGATGTATGACCATCCATTCCAATGGGGGTCCAAGCGCACCGGGCCGGACCTGGCCCGTGTCGGCGGTCGCTACTCGGATGACTGGCATGTGCAACACATGATTAAGCCGCAAAGCGTTGTGCCGGAATCGATCATGCCATCTTACGGTTTCATGATGAACCGCGAACTGGACCGTTCGGACGCCGAGAAGGTGAGAGACATCATGGGCGTCTACCGCATGCTTGGTCATCCTTATACGGATGAGATGATGGATACGGCAGTTACCGATTTCTTCGCACAGGTCGAACCGTTCGGAGACCCGGTCGCAGACCGCTATCCGGGCGCACAACAGCGCAATTTCGACGGGCAGGATGCTGTCACAGAAATGGATGCTGTCATCGCCTACCTGCAAATGCTGGGCACGCTGGTCGATTTCGAGACCTTCGTTCCCGACGCATCGCGCTAACGAAAGGAGGAAACGCAATGGAAACCTATACCTTGCTGCGTGCCTTCGCCGATAGCTGGCACCTGTTGTTCATGTTTTGCTTCTTTATCGGGGTGTTTCTCTACATCCTGCGCCCCAGTGGCAAGAAGGTCCACCGTGACACGGCGAACATGATTTTCCGCAACGATGACAAGCCTGCCGCGCCGGATAACCGCGAGCGGCAAGCCCGTCACGCCGACCTGAGAGAGGCCAAGTGATGGCTGACAATTCGAAAAAAAGCGCCAACCACCAAAAGGGCGATCCGTCCACGACCGGGCATAGCTGGGATGGTATCGAGGAATTCGACAACCCGATGCCGCGTTGGTGGGTCTGGATTTTCATCCTCTGCGTTATCTGGTCGGTCGGCTATTGGATCGTGTACCCGGCTTGGCCGGGGATCAACAAGGCGACAAGCGGTGTGCTGGGCTATTCCTCGCGCTCCGAGGTCGTTAAAGAGATCGCGGAGTTCGAAGCGCGCCACGATGTGCTATTCGCACAAATCCTTGAAACCGAGCCGGGCGAGTTGGCAAATGATGAAGACCTGCACCGTTTCGCCGTAAACGCTGGTGCATCGGTCTTTGCGGCGCAGTGCTCGCAGTGCCATGGTGCCGGCGGCGCTGGCGTGCAGGCCGGCGGCTTTCCCAACCTGCTGGACGATGATTGGCTTTGGGGCGGCACGCAGGATGATATCGTGCAGACGGTTGCTTACGGTATCCGCAACGAGGACCACCTTGACGCGCGGTATTCGGAAATGCCCGCTTTCGGACGTGATGAACTGCTGAGCGAAGAGGAAATCCAGCAAGCAACGCATTTCGTTCTGTCCCTGTCCGGGTCGGACCATGACGCGCAACTGGCTGCGGCCGGGGCAGAAGTTTATGATTACAACTGCTCTTCCTGCCATGGTGTCGAAGGCGAAGGCGACACGTTCCTTGGCGCGCCCGCGCTGAATGACCAGATCTGGCTTTATGGCGGTTCGCAAGAAACCGTCTATGAAACCATCTATTATTCGCGCTTTGGCGTCATGCCCGGCTTTGACGGCCGTTTGCGCGAAGCGGAAATCCGCGCGGTTGCCGCCTATGTCCACCAGCTTGGTGGCGGCGAGTAAATCTGACATTTGGATCAAAGAACCAACCCGGCCTGTTATGCAGGCCGGGTTTTTCTGTGCTTATGCTCAGCGGGTTTTGCGTGGCGCTACAAGCTGAACACGGTCCGTCATATGATTGACTCGGCTGTTTGGTGTTGTCGCACCATTCGGCCTTGTGTCCGTGTGCGAGAGAGCGTCGATCCGGCTTGCGACGGATAGCATTTTTGCATGAATTTCTAACATTGAAGCCTCCGGGGTTGCGATGTCTGTGCTTTCATTTGTATCTTTGTAAAACAAAATGCGACTCTGAATTTCATTCAATATAAAAGCCTAGCTTACATGACTGACTGGCGCGATATGCCACCACTCTCGGCGCTGCGGGCGTTTTCCGCCGTGGCGGAAAACGGATCGGTTGTTGCGGCCGCCGCGCGGCTGGGTGTGACCCATGCCGCGATCAGCCAGCAGATAAGGGCGCTTGAAAAAGCACTCGACCTGCCTTTGGTTTCGCGCTCTGGTCGCAAGATCGCGCTCACCGACGATGGGCGCCAGCTGGCGCACGGTCTCGGCCTGGGCTTTGCCGAAATCTTGCGCAGTGTCAGCGCCTTGACTGAAGCGCAGCGGGAACGTCCTTTGCAAGTGACCACAACGGCTATGTTCGCCAGCACATGGCTGGTGCCGCGACTTGGGTCGTTTCGGCTGGCTCATCCGGGCGTTGACCTTGTGCTTGACCCATCTCCCGCCCTGCGCCCGCTGGAGCCCGGCGGCTTCGACGCCGCGATCCGGCATGGCACCGGTGATTGGCCGGGGTTTGAGCAGCGCAAGCTAATGGATGCACCGCTTGTCGTCGTGGCATCGCCTGCTTTGCTGAACGGCCCGCTCGAAGGCGGACCCGATGCGCTGACAGGGCTGCCGTGGTTGAGTGAGTTGGAACAGAACGAGGCGTCTTTGTTTCTGTCACGACAAGGGATCGCCAAGGCGCTTAGTGGAGGAGTGATCCACCTGCCCGGCAACCTGGTTCTGGACGCCGCGCGCGGTGGGCATGGCTTGGCCGTTGTGACCGAAGTGCTGGTTGCCGCGGATATCGCCAGTGGCAACCTTCAGGTTGTTTTGCGCGATCAGATCGACAGGGGATATTATCTTGTAACCCGTCCCGGTGTGCAGCGCCCACCCTTGCGGGCGTTTTGCCGCTGGCTAAAAGCCGAGGCCGCGCGCGTGCCGGGACTGAATGTCGCAGCGCTTGGGGTTTGATCTGCATCAAGGTAAGGGCCATCTGTCTTTCGTAGGAAATCACAGGCTTGCTTAGGCTTGCCGCGCCGGTCTCTGTTTTCCTGTTCGCGCGTGTTACCGGAGACCGGCGCTGTCATGCCCGCAGCTTACTCCACCAATCGTAAAAACTCGAATTTGCTTTGCGGTTTTTGACGCAGGTCAAGGACGGCGCGCAAGGCGCATGAAACAACCGCGGCAAGCCACAGTCAGGAGCCAAGCGTGAGTTCGTCAGATCAAAGCCCCCCATCGCTTTACGCCAAGCGCGAACCAATTTTCCCGCGCCGCGTAAAGGGCAGTTTCCGCACCATGAAATGGTGGCTTCTGGCTGGAATGCTGGGGCTGTATTACATCTTGCCCTGGATACGCTGGGATCGCGGCCCCGAAATGCCCGATCAGGCAGTGCTGCTGGACCTGCAAGGGCGTCGTTTCTTCTTCTTCATGATCGAAATCTGGCCGCATGAGTTCTACTTCGTGGCGGGCCTGCTTATCATGGCGGGGATCGGGCTGTTCCTGTTCACCTCGGCCTTGGGCCGGGTCTGGTGCGGCTATGCCTGCCCGCAAACCGTTTGGACCGACCTGTTCATTCTGGTCGAGCGTTGGGTCGAAGGTGACCGTAACGCGCGTTTGCGTCTGCACCGCAAGAACTGGGATTTCGAGAAGGTCCGCAAATACGGTCTGAAATGGGTGTTGTGGTTCCTGATCGGCATGGCGACCGGCGGGGCATGGGTGTTCTATTTCGCGGATGCGCCGACACTTCTGGTCAACCTGTTCACGGGTCAGGCCCCGATGATCGCCTATCTGACGATCCTTATTCTGACCATGACCACCTTCTTGTTCGGCGGTTTTTTCCGCGAACAGATCTGCATCTATGCTTGCCCGTGGCCGCGGATTCAGGCTGCGATGATGGATGAGGACACGCTGACAATCGACTACCGCGACTGGCGCGGAGAGCCGCGCGGCAAGCACCGTAAAAGCGAGGGCGCAGAAAACCTTGGCGACTGCATCGACTGTATGGCCTGCGTGAATGTCTGCCCCATGGGCATCGACATTCGCGACGGGCAGCAAATGGCCTGTATCACCTGCGGTTTGTGCATTGACGCTTGCGACGAGGTGATGGACCGGATCGGCAAGCCGCGCGGCTTGATCGGTTATATGGCATTGTCCGACCATGAAAGCGAACGCGGGGGTAAGGCGCCGAAATCGGTTTGGAAACATGTCTTCCGCCCCCGCACGATGGTCTATACCGCAATCTGGTTGGCGGTGGGCGTTGGTCTGGTCGTGGCGCTCTTCATCCGCGCCGATCTGGATATGAGCGTGTCACCCGTGCGCAATCCGACGCATGTGGTGCTGTCGGATGGAACCGTGCGCAATGCCTATGACGTGCGCTTGCGCAACATGGCCAATGAACAACGCGATTTTGTGCTCTCGATTACAGAAAACGCGGATTTGCGCATGTCGGTCGAAGGTGAAGATAACACGACGATTACGCTTAACCCCGACGAGATGGCGCAGGTCCGTGTCTATCTGGAAGCGCCGAACGGCACCGACGCGGCTGCGGCACAACGCAGCACCGTGCGACTTTGGGCCACGATTGCCGGAAGTCAGGATAGGGTTTATTCTGAAACCGTGTTCAATGGGAGAGGTCAATGACCAAGGATAACGATGGCACAGGATTTCGCATGACCGGGCCGAAAGTGCTGGCAATCATGCTGACAGCCTTCGGAACGATCATCGCGGTCAACCTGACCTTGGCCTATTCGGCGGTCAGCACCTTTCCGGGCCTGGAGGTGAAGAACTCTTACGTCGCCAGCCAGAACTTCAACGAGGAACTGGCCGCGCAGCAAGCGTTGGGATGGAATGTCAGCGCCGATATTGCGGGGGACGAACTTGTTCTGTCCATCATCGGTCCAGATGGCTACCCGGCCCAAGTTGCCACGCTGGATGCGCTTCTGGGCGCCGCCACCCATGTCCGTGACGACCAGCGTCCCGATTTCGTGTTTTTGGACGGGGCCTTTCGCGCCCCTGTTCAGATCGCGCCCGGCAACTGGAATATCCGCCTGCGTGCCACGGCCGCTGATGGCACCTTGTTCCAGCAGCGCGTGGTGCTGCATGTTGACGGGTAGTCACGGATGACCACCATTCGCGCTTCGGGCTGCCCGGCCTGTGCGGCGGCGCCAGCAGCAGAAAGTTTGGCCCGCGCCGATCTGCCCCGCGCGCGGGTGCTGCTATCGGTTCCAGAGGTGCATTGCGCGGCCTGCATTTCCACGATCGAGCGTGACCTTGCCAAGATGCCGGGAGTCAATTCTTCGCGGTTGAACCTGACGTTGAAACGGCTGAGCGTTGATGCGGATGCCGGAATCGAACCCGCAGATGTGATCGCCCGGTTGAATGCCTTGGGCTATGATGCGCATGAACTGGACGCGGGCACGCTGTCCATGACGGAAACCGAACGCCAAGGCCGCGAGTTGCTGATGCGGCTGGGCGTGGCGGGCTTTGCCATGATGAACATCATACTGCTATCGGTCGCGGTGTGGTCCGGGGCAGACGGGCCGACCCGCGACATGTTTCACCTTATTTCCGCGGTCATCGCCATTCCAACCGTGGCCTTCGCGGGCCAGCCGTTTTTCCGCAATGCTTGGAAGGCCTTACGCGCGGGCCGCATCGATATGGACGCGCCGATCAGCTTCGCCATTCTGCTGACGCTGGGCCTGTCGATTTTTGAGACGCTGCAATCGGGCGCCCATGCCTATTTCGATTCGGTCGTCATGCTGATTTTCTTCCTGCTGGCAGGCCGGTATCTGGATTTCCGCGCGCGTGCCGTCGCGCGCTCTGCCGCGCAGGAACTGGCCGCTTTGGAAGTGCCGCGCGCCATTCGGGTGCGGGACGGGGTCGAAAGCACCGTTAATGTTGCCGAACTGGCGGTGGGCGATCTGGTTCTGGTGCGTCCCGGTGGGCGTATGCCGGTGGATGGGGTTGTCATCGCAGGCCAGTCGGAACTGGACCGCGCGTTGCTGACGGGCGAAACCCTGCCGGTTTTCGCGGGCGAAGGTGCCGTTGTCAGCGCCGGCGAGGTGAACCTGACCGGCCCCCTGACCGTTCGGGTTACGGCGGCTGGCAAGGACAGTTCCTTGCACCGCATGGCCGATCTGGTCGCCAATGCTGAATCCGCGCGCACAAAATACACCACGCTCGCGGAACGCGCCGCGCGCGCTTATGCGCCGACCATTCCGTTGCTGTCGTTGGGCGCTTTCGCGGTCTGGATGTATCTGACCGGCGGCGATGTCCGCGTTGCGATCAATGTCGCGGTTACAACGCTCATCATCACCTGCCCCTGTGCGCTGGGTCTGGCCGTGCCTGCCGTGGTCACGGCGGCAAGCGGCAAGCTGTTCCGCAAAGGGTTGCTCATCAAGGACGGCACCGCGCTGGAACGGTTGGCAGAGGTGGACACGGTCGTTTTTGACAAGACCGGCACCCTGACCATGGGCACGCCTGTGCCGACCAATTTGGACGGCCTGCCAGAGGATGCCCGCCGCGTGGCCCTGGCCTTGGCAGAGGCGTCGGGCCACCCGCTGGCCACCTCGCTGGCCAAAGGGCTGCGCGATATGGGCCTGCGCCCCGCGTTGGTGTCCGATCTGGCCGAAGTGCCGGGTTATGGTGTTGAAGGGCAATGGAACGGTGCGCGTGTGCGCTTGGGTCGCGCGGCTTGGGTTGGGGCAGACGCGGTGACGACCACCGCTGCTTATCTGTCGTTGGATGGTCTAACCCATCCGCTCACCTTCACCGACCAGTTGCGCCCCGGCGCCGAAGAGGTTGTGCGCGCGCTGCACCAGCAGGGTGCGCAGGTTTGGCTGATGTCGGGCGATGTGCCGGGCGCGGTGCAATCCTTGGCCGAGCGGCTGGGGATAAAGCATTGGCAGGCCGAAGCCCTGCCGCAAGACAAGGCCGCAAAGGTCGAGGCGCTGCAAGCCCGCGGTGCCAAGGTGCTGATGGTTGGTGATGGCCTGAACGACACCGTGGCGCTCAGCACCTCACATGTGTCAATATCCCCCGCCAGTGCGCTCGATGCCGCGCGCGCGGCGTCTGACATGGTCATGTTGGGGCGCGATATTGGGCCAATTGCCGATGCGCTGCGCATGTCGGGTCAGGCCAAGCGCCGCATCCGCGAGAATTTCTGGCAATCCGGCGTGTATAATGCGATCTTTGTGCCCGTGGCGCTTGTTGGCCTTGCGACACCGCTTATCGCGGCGGCGATCATGTCTGTCTCGTCCATCTCTGTCACGCTGAATGCGTTGCGGCTGAAGTAAAGACACCTATGGAAGTTCTGACCATCCTTATCCCGGTCTCATTGATCCTTGGCCTATTGGGCTTGGGGGCGTTTATCTGGACTTTGCGCAAGGGCATGTATGATGATCCGGATGGCGACAGCCAGCGCATACTGACCGACGAATACGACGACAAACCAAAACCGGTGGACAAGAACCGGTAGTCAGGTTGCATCCTCTGGGCGGTTCTTCTTCCAGCGTCGATGGGTCCACATCCATTGGTCCATATGCTGCCGCACAAGTGCTTCGAGCGATGTATTCAGCGCTTTTGTCATCGTGACCGGATCGCTATGCGGAATCGGGGCTTCGATGCGCACATTGAAATTCAGCCCGTCCGGCTGGCGGATACCGTAAACCGGCACCAGCAGCGCATTGTATTTCAGCGCCATTTCGGCAGCAGAGAGAGCCGTGCGCGCAGGCTGGCCCATGAAATCCAGAAGCTCTCCGTGTTGCATGTAATGATCGGCCACCAGCCCGACCATGCCGCCTTGCCGTAGGAAACGCAGCATTTTGACCAGCCCGTCTCGCCCCCGCGCGAAAACCGGCGTGCCGATGCGCGAAATTGCGGCGACATAACGCGCGTTGAAGGCCGGGTTGCGCATCGGCATGTAAAACCCGGCAACCTTGAAGCCCTGCGCTAAAAGCAGGGCGCGCGCTGCGTCGTAGTTTCCCAGATGGCCGGTCACAAGGATAACGGGCTGGCCCTTTGCATGCGCGTCATGAAGATAGGCAAGCCCGCTCCCTTCAACCTCGGAGCGCGTGGCATGCGCGACGAATTCCGCGCCCGAAAATATCTCGCCTATGGTCCGTGCCATGTTGCCCGGAACCTGCTGCGCGATGCGGTTGCGCTCTGCCATGGGTAGTTCTGGCGCGACCATTGACAGATTGGCCCGCACCCGGCTGCGCAGTCCCGCCAAAGGACCAATCACATGCGCCCCAAGCCAGCCAAGCAGTGGAATGCGCTGTCGGTAGGGAAGGGGCTTCAACCCCTCCAAAAACGCGGCGGCCAGCCAGTCTTGGGCGCGGTGACGCAGGCTTATAGAGCCAAGCTTTGCCATCAATAACTGTAATCGGCATAAATGCGCGACAGATCGCCTTGCCAGTCGCCGTGGTAGCGGGCCAGCAATTCATCCGCCGGGGTTTGCCCGGTTTCCAGTGTTTCTTTCAGCGCGTTCAGGAAATGGGTTTCATCGGGCAACAACCCACCCGCACCGGGGCAGGCACGCGCTTTCAGCCCCGATTCGGCAATGGCGACAACTTCGCGCGCGATGTCATACAGTTTCACCCCGCCGTATGCGCCACCCAGCGCATCCACAGACGCCGCCAAGCGCAGCCCGTCACGGGTTTCTGCATCCCAACCCTTGGCCAGGTCCCAGGCGGCATCCAGCGCGGATTGATCGTAGCACAGCCCGACCCACAAGGCGGGCAGCGCACAGAGCCTGCGCCACGGGCCGCCATCGGCCCCGCGCATCTCGATGAATTTCTTCAGCCGCGCTTCGGGGAAAATGGTGGTCAGATGATCCGCCCAATCCGAGAGTGTTGGCATCTGGCCGGGCAGCGCGGGCAATTCGCCGCGCATGAAGTCGCGGAAGGACTGGCCCAATGCGTCAATATATTTGCCGTCGCGATAGACAAAATACATCGGCACATCGAGCGCATACTCCACCCATGCCTCGAACCCGAAACCGTCCTCGAACACGAAAGGCAGCATACCCGTGCGCGCGGCATCCAGATCGCGCCAGACGCGCGCGCGCCAGCTTTTATGGCCGTTTGGTTTGCCGTCCAGAAACGGCGAATTGGCAAACAGCGCGGTGGCCACGGGTTGCAGTGCCAGCGCCACGCGCAGCTTTTGGACCATGTCGGCTTCGGACCCGAAATCGAGATTCACCTGCACCGTGCAGGTCCGATACATCATGGTTTTGCCCATGGTGCCGACGCGGTCCATGTAATCGGTCATCAGTTTGTAACGGCCCTTGGGCATGACGGGCATTTGCTCATGCGACCAAATGGGCGCGGCCCCCAGCCCGATAAACTCCACCCCGATACCTTCCGCAACGGAACGCACTTCGCGCAGATGCTGGTTAACCTCGTCGCAGGTCTGGTGAATGTTTTCCAGCGGTGCGCCCGACAGTTCCAACTGCCCGCCGGGTTCCAAGGACACATTCGCTCCGTCCTTTTCCAGCCCGATAATATGCCCCGCTTCCAAGACCGGAGCCCAGCCGTAGCGGTCGCGCAGCCCTTCCAGCACAGCGCGGATGGATCGCGGGCCGTCATAGGGCAGGGGGTTCAGCGTGTCGCGGCAATAGCCGAATTTTTCATGCTCGGTCCCGATGCGCCACTGGTCTTTGGGCTTGCAGCCGGCGGCCAGATATTCGGCAAGTTGGGCCTTGCTTTCGATCGGCCCGCCGCCGGTTTGGGGAATAGACATCTGGCGCTTCCTTATTCGTGTCGCGGGCAGACTTGGGCCGGGGGCGCGGCCAAGTCAAGCCTTGGCAAGTCTCACAGGGCGGCGGCTGGGGTGCAACCAAAGCACGCGGGCGGTTTGCGGGTGGTCCAGTGCGTCCAGAACATCGGCCATGCGCAGACCCTTAAGCTGCGCGAAGGCGTCGAACAGGGCATCTGCACCTTGGGCGGAAACGGGGATGTGCAGGGCTTCCTCTGGCGTGACCAGACGCCATGTCGCGCCATGATCCACAAGGTGCAATTCCACGATCTGCCCGATTCCGACAAATCCGCCCGTCTCCGGCCCGAAATAGCTGATCTGTCCTTCGACGATCTGCACGATGCCGGGTGCTGCGGTCTCTCGGTGGAAGCGCAAGCGCCGCCATGCGAGCAACGCCAGCCCCAGCCCGGTGGCGATAATTGCGGCCCCGATTATCTGGATGAACCGATCATGACTTTGCAAGGTCCACAGACCAAAGGCTGCAAGTGCCATGCTGGCTATCACCTCTGACCAGCGGCGCAAGCCTTCGACAAGTTCGGGGCGAATGACGCTCATGTCGGGTTGCCCAATGTGACCGGGTCTTGCAGCAGCGCCACGCGGTAGCTGCCGATCTTCTCGAACCCGATTTTTTCATAGGCATGGGCAGCAGGGGCGGAATTGGCGAACAATATGGCGCGTTCTAGTCCTGCCCCACGCAGGTCCGCCAGATGGCCCGCGATGACCCGCCCCGCGCGGCCCTGCCCCCGCAGATCCGGGGGCACGAACACGCCGCCAATCTGCACCACGCCGCGCGCCACGCTGTTCAGCCCGGTCATCGCGGTGATGCGCGCATCCTCTACCAGCAGGCGCACGCGGTCGGACCTGATTGCAGATTCGCCCCGGTGCCGGGCTGCGTCGCCACCGGGATGGGTGCGCGTTTCGGTCATATAAGCGTCGAACCATGCGACCAGCGTGTCGCGGTCCTGTTCAATCGGGGCGCGCAGGGTGGCATCAGAAACTTTTAGCGTGGCAAGGTCCAGCGCATAGAGCGGCTCTTCATGGTTCACCTGCCAGACAGCCTCGCCCAGCGGCAGCGTATCAAGGATCAGGGCCACTTGATCTGACGCCCCGGTCATGCCGCGTAACGTGTAGCCTTTCAGTAGATGGGCGTAGGTCTGCGCCTCCAACGCTGTCAGGCGGGGAATCTGACACATCAGCAGCCCACCATTCGTCGCCCCGAAGACGCCGATAATGCCATCCCCGGTTTCTTGCAGAAAAAATGTCGTGCCATGCGGGTGGTCGGTGTTGTCCGTGCCATAGGCGTCCAGATTGCCAAGCAGGAACATGGAGCTTTCGACATGCGCTTCCAGGAATGCACCCAATGCAGAGACATCCTCTGGTCCGGCCTTGCGGATCATGCCCAATCTCCTGCTGTGGATTGCCAGAGCGTCAGTGCAGCCACCGCTGCGGTGTCGGCGCGCAAGATACGTGGGCCAAGCGAAATGGGATGAACCATCGGCAATGCGCGCAGCCGGTCGCGCTCGGACGGGGAGAACCCACCCTCGGGACCTATGAGCAGGGCTGCGGGGGCAGGCGGCATGGGGGCAGGGGCGGCGGTTTCAGCCAGACCTTCATCCGCCCAGATCAGCGCGCGCCCCTCGGGCCAGTTGGCCAACAGGCGCGAGAGCGGCTGCAAGTCTTCAACCACGGGAACAAATGTGCCGCAACATTGCTCTGCGGCCTCTACCGCATGGGCTTGCAGCCGGTCCTGACGGATGCGGTCGGAATTGGTAAATTCTGTCTGCACCGGTAGGATACGCGCGGCGCCCATCTCGGCGGCCTTTTCCACGATGAAATCGGTGCGCGCTTTTTTGATCGGCGCAAAGATCAGCCACAAATCGGGCGGGTCCCGCTGTGGCGTAATCTGATGCTGGCACTGCAACCGTCCACCACGCTTGCCAGCCTCGACAACCTCTGCCAGCCACGCCCCATCATGCCCATTAAACACGGCGATAGCCGCACCCGGACCCAGCCGCATGACGTTGAACAAGTAATGCGCATGGTCGCGCGACAGGTCCAACCCTTGCCCCGCCCCCAAGGGCTGCTCTAGAAAGAGCCTGATTTTGACCGCTTCGCCAGACATGGGGCCGAATTTATGGATAATGACCCGCAAAGGCCAGAGGGCACGGACACACCCGTTGCCGATGCTTATGCGCAGAACTGGGTCGACCGTCACGCCCCCCCGCATCTGCGGCCCTATTTGCGGTTGTCTCGGATAGACCGGCCCATTGGCACATGGCTTTTGCTGTTGCCGTGCTGGTGGGGTGCGTTTCTGGGGGCAGCGGCTGCGCCCAATGCTGCGGGTTGGCTGACGGTCTGGATCGTCGTTGCCTGCGGCATTGGCGCGGTGCTGATGCGCGGCGCGGGCTGCACATGGAATGACGTCACGGACCGGGATATTGACGACAAGGTCGCGCGCACCCGGTCACGCCCCATCCCGTCTGGTCAGGTCACGACACGCCAGGCGCTGATCTGGATGGGTCTGCAAACCGGCGTGGCGGCACTGATCCTGTTCACCTTCAACTGGAACGCTGTGGGGTTGGGTGTTCTGTCGCTGGCGTTGGTCGCGATTTACCCTTTCGCCAAACGTTTTACATGGTGGCCGCAGGTGTTTCTGGGATTGGCCTTCAACTGGGGTGCGGTGCTGGCATGGACGGCGCAAACCGGCAGTTTGGGGCTGCCCGCGATTTTCCTGTATCTGGCCGGTATAAGCTGGACGCTGTTTTACGACACGATCTATGCGCACCAAGACCGTGAGGATGATGCGCTGATCGGCGTGAAATCGACTGCGCGGCTGTTTGGCGACAACACGGATAAATGGCTGCGCGGGTTTCTGGTTGGCACAGTGGTGCTGATGTCTTTGGCGATCATTTACGCGCTGGCGCCTTTGGCCAACCCGTTGGCCATGTCCATCGGGCTGGGAGGCGCCTGGGCCATGGGGTGGCACATGCAATGGCAGTTGACGAAGCTGGACATTGATGATGGCGCGGTCTGCCTAAAGCTGTTTAGGTCTAATCGTGACGCCGGGCTTTTGCCTGCGCTGTTTCTTGCCGCCGCCCTATTCGCCTGATTGCGCGGCCCGCTTGAAGGCGCTAGGGGACAAGCATGAAACGCTTTCTCGACCGATTGCTCTCTGCGGCAACACCGCTTCTGATCCAGTATAAATGGTATGGGATGACGGGCATCGCATTTGTTGCCGCAGCCCTGCTGGCGCTTGGCGGCGCGCAACTGAGCGCGCGCGCGTTGGAAAATGTTGTCGCGCGCGAGACTGCAAGCGCACTTATTACCGAAGGGCTGGATTGGGCAGAGGTTGAAACCGATGGTTTGTTGCTGCGTTTGAGCGGCGAAGCCCCGACAGAAGCCTCTCGTTTTAACGCCATCAGCACGGCAAACCAGATCGTTTCTGCCGAACGTATTCTGGATGAGATTACCGTAAAACCCGCAACCGAAATTGCTGCGCCTGATTTCTCGATGGAGATATTGCGCAACGGGTTGGATGTGCAGATGGTTGGGCTTGTGCCGTGGGAGTTCGACCTGAGCGCATTCCAAGCACGAGTCGAGGCAGTTGATGCGGAATTGTCGGTCGAAAACATGTTGGAAACGGCAGGCTACCCCGAACCCTTTGCATGGGCCAGCGCGACAGACTTTGCCTTGAGTGCCTTGGCGTCTTTGAATGCTGCCAAGATTTCCATCTCGCCGGGGCGGGTTAATGTCGTCGGTTTGACCGGCTCTGAAGACGAGCGCGACCGCATCAGAATAGAGCTGGCCCGCGAGCGGCCGCGCGACGTGATCGCCGCGCTTGACATCAGCGCCCCGCGCCCCGCGATCAGCCCATTCACCCTGCGGTTCGTGTTGGATGAGGACGGCGCGCGTTTTGATGCCTGCGCCGCCGATACGCAGGACGCCCGCAGCGCGATCCTGAACAGCGCGCGCGCCGCCGGTGCCAGCGGGCGCTTGGAATGCATTGTCGGTCTGGGTGCGCCGACCCCGGATTGGCAGGATGGGGTCGTTGCGGCATTGGATACCATCGCACAGATGGGGGCTGGCACGGTCACGTTCTCGGACACGGATGTTACGATGGTGGTGCCTGCAACAGTCGGGTCGGACGTGTTCGACAGACGGATCGGTGCCTTGGAAGGTCGGTTGCCTGATGCTTTCTCGCTAGATGCGGTGCGTCTGCCGCCCAGCGATTCGCAGTTGGCGGCGGTTCAGGATCAGGCCGAATTCGGCGCGCGTCTGTTGGAAAACGGCGCGGTTATGCTGTCAGGGCGTCTGACCGATGCACGAACGCGTGATGCCGTGCGCAGTCTGGCGCAGGCGAACTTTGGCCCGGATGCCGTGACCATGGCGGCCCGGCTTGACCCGGATTTGCCGGGGGGGTGGCCTTTGAAGGCACTTTTGGCGGTGGATGTTCTAAGCTATCTTAACACGGGAACGGTGCGGGTCGTGCCGGACCGGGTAGAGATTTCCGGTGTCTCTGGCCTGACGGATGCGTCTGACCAGATTTCACGCCTGCTTGCCGACAAGCTGGGGCAGCGGGCCGTGTTCGCATTGGACGTCACCTATGACGAGGCGTTCGACCCTATTGCGCAGCTGCCTACCCCGGCGCGCTGCAAAGGCTGGATCGACGAGATCATCACGGATCGCAAGATCACCTTCGACCCCGGTTCCACCTCTATCACCGGGGATGCCATCGGTGTTCTGGATGAAATAGCAGAGGTGCTGCGAGGTTGTGGCCGCATGAGCATGGAAGTGGCGGGCCATACCGACAGTCAAGGACGCCTGGAAACCAATATGCGGCTTAGCCAACAACGTGCGGAAGCCGTTGTTGCCGGGCTGATGGCGCGTGGCGCCCTTGTCAGCGAGTTCGTGGCGAAAGGCTATGGCCCTGAATTTCCGATTGCGGATAATGCCACAGAGTCAGGCCGCGAAGACAATCGACGGATTGAATTTTCCTTGATCGGCGCGTCGCTTGAAGCTGCGCGCGCAGAGCTTGCGCCAGAAGGTAACACGCCCGCCGAAGACGCAGAATTGCAGGAGTTGCCCGACGAATCGGAGCTTGCGATCCCTGTCAGCCCTGGCGAAGATGCCGCTCTTCGCCCCCGCACACGCCCGGACCGGGCCGAGTAAGTAACAGGATCGTTTCAGATGAACCGTATGCAATTCGTTCTTGTCACTGCCCTTGTGCTGTTCGTGGCCTTTGCGCTGGGCTGGTTCACCAACTGGTTGATCCATCGTTTCACACGGGTGCGCCAGCAAGATCTGGGCGAGTTGGACAAGATGGCACAGGCCCTGCATGAGGCAGAAGAAATCCGCGATCAGGCGATCACCTATGTCGAGACCCGCGAGCGCGACATGACAGCGCGCATAAGGCAACTGGAAGCCGAGGTTGACGCTGCCATGGCCGGCCTGCGCGAAGCTCGTGCAGAGGCCGAGTATTATCGTAGCCAGATGCAGGGCGGCACGCCGCAATAATGCTGTTGGACGGCGCGGCGAGAATTTGGCCCTTGGCATCGGGTGCGTATTCGACTAACACGCCCACGTCTCAGGGAAGATCGTTTGATTTTGCCTGTGATGATTCGTCCGAGACGGTGGGTGGTGCCTAGCATCATAAATCCTGCCTGAGGCGGGACAGAAACAATTTTCTGACCGGGGATTTCCTCGGGCGAAATTGGAGAGTGCCCGTTCGGACCTCTTGCCGGGTGTAACAGCCCGGCGCAACGAGCCGAGGGGGCGACCCCTCGAAAATTGGAGAGACCCTGTGGATAGAGCCCAAAAAGAGAAAGTGGTCGAGGAACTCGGCCAGATCTTCGAAAGCTCTGGCGTGGTTGTGGTAGCACATTACGCTGGCCTCACGGTTGCTGAGATGCAGGTTCTGCGCGCTCGCATGAGCGAAGCGGGCGGAGCTGTGCGTGTCGCCAAGAACAAGCTCGCCAAGATCGCCCTGGAAGGAAAGCCTTGCGAAAGCATTTCCGGCCTTCTGACAGGTATGACCGTTCTTGCCTATTCCGAAGACCCCGTCGCGGCTGCGAAGGTGGTTCAGGACTACACCAAGGAAAACGCCAAGCTGGTGGTTCTTGGTGGTGCTATGGGCAGTTCGGCTCTGGACCCCGATGGTGTCAAAGCTGTGGCCGCCATGCCCTCACGCGAAGAGCTTATTGCTCAGGTCGTGTCGTGCATCGGTGCTCCTGCTTCGAACATTGCCGGTGCGATCGGTGCGCCTGCTTCCAATATTGCCGGCATCCTTTCGACGCTCGAAGAGCGCGAAGCGGCATAAGCAACCAATGGCCCGCGTGGCGTGTGATCGCCCGCGTTGGACAAACAAACCTGAACAGAACGGAACAGAACAATGGCTGACCTTAAAGCACTTGCAGAGCAGATCGTGAACCTCACCCTGCTGGAAGCACAAGAACTGAAAACCATCCTGAAGGATGAATACGGCATCGAGCCCGCTGCTGGCGGCGCCGTAATGATGGCAGGCCCGGCTGGCGATGCTGGCGCGGCCGAAGAAGAAAAAACCGAATTCGACGTCGTCCTGATGGAAGCTGGCGCCAACAAGATCGCGGTCATCAAAGAAGTCCGCGGCATCACCGGTCTGGGCCTGAAAGAAGCCAAGGACCTGGTCGAAGCTGGTGGCAAGGCCGTGAAAGAAGGCGCTCCGAAAGAGGAAGCCGAAGAAATCAAGAAGAAGCTCGAAGAAGCTGGCGCGAAAGTCGAGCTCAAGTAATTGGGCGGGATGCGCGGCATCTCGACCCCCTCAATTTGAAACTGGGGCCAGAGCATATCTGGCCCCAGTTTATCGCTGTTTCTGGACAGCCCTTTGTTTTGGGTTATCTGCCCGAACGCCAAAGCGCAGAGGATTGTCCAGGGAAAGTGATCGGCTCGGGAGCGGACCTGTGGGAGGGTTTGCAGGAATAGAGCCTCTGACCCATTTCGCAAGCGGCCGGCGGCTGAGGCCCGACAGCCTGCCCGCCCGCGAAGACAAAGAAGGTGACCACGCATATGGCGCAAACCCATATTGGCCAGAAACGCATCCGCAAGATGTTCGGCAAAATCCGCGAAGTGCTGGAGATGCCGAACCTGATCGAGATTCAGAAATCGTCTTATGACTTGTTTCTGCGCTCAGGAGATTCCGACACCCCGCATGACGGCGAGGGGATCATGGGCGTGTTCCAGTCGGTTTTCCCGATCAAGGATTTCAACGAAACCGCTACGCTGGAATTCGTGAAATACGAGCTGGAAAAGCCGAAATACGACACCGAAGAATGCATGCAGCGCGACATGACCTATGCCGCACCGCTGAAGGTAACGTTGCGTCTGATCGTGTTTGATATTTCCGAGGAAACCGGCGCGAAGTCGGTCAAGGACATCAAAGAACAAGACGTGTTCATGGGTGACATGCCGCTGATGACCGGCAACGGTACGTTCATCGTGAACGGCACCGAGCGCGTTGTGGTCAGTCAGATGCACCGCAGCCCCGGCGTGTTCTTTGACCATGACCAAGGCAAAACGCACAGCTCGGGCAAGCTGCTGTTCACCTGCCGGATCATTCCCTATCGCGGGTCGTGGCTGGATTTCGAGTTCGACGCCAAGGATTTGGTTTTCGCGCGCATCGACCGCCGCCGCAAACTGCCTGTGACCAGCCTGCTTTATGCCCTAGGCATGGATCAGAATGCGATCATGGATGCCTATTACAACAAGGTTAGCTTCCGGCTGGAGAAGAACAAGGGTTGGGTCACCAAGTTCTTCCCCGAGCGCGTGCGCGGCACCCGCCCTGCCATGGATCTGGTCGATGCTGCGACCGGCGAAGTGATTTGCAAGGCTGGCGACAAGATGACCCCGCGCATGGTCAAGAAACTGATCGACGCAGGCGAAGTCACCGAGCTGCTGGTGCCGTTTGACAATATCGTCGGGCGCTATGTGGCCAACGACATCATCAACGAAGAAACCGGCGCGATTTATGTCGAAGCCGGGGATGAGTTGACGTGGGAGCTGGACAAGGACGGCGAAGTCAAGGGCGGCACGCTCAAGACCCTGCTGGACAATGGCATCACCGATATCGAAGTGCTCGACATTGATGGTGTGACGGTTGGCCCATACATCCGCAATACGATGGCGGCTGACAAGAACTGGAACCGCGAAACCGCATTGCATGACATTTACCGCGTTATGCGTCCGGGTGAGCCGCCGACCTATGACACCGCGTCGGCCCTGTTCGACCAGTTGTTCTTCGATTCCGAGCGTTATGACCTCTCTGCCGTTGGTCGCGTGAAGATGAACATGCGCCTGCAACTCGATGCGCCCGATACGCTGCGCACGCTGCGCCCCCAAGACATCGTCGCCTGTGTGCGCGGCCTTGTGGAATTGCGTGACGGCAAGGGCGAGGTTGACGACATCGACCACCTTGGCAACCGTCGTGTGCGGTCCGTGGGCGAGCTGATGGAAAACCAGTATCGCGTCGGCCTGCTGCGCATGGAGCGCGCGATCCGTGAGCGCATGTCTTCGGTCGAGATTGACACGGTCATGCCGCAGGATCTGATTAACGCGAAACCGGCCGCTGCCGCAGTGCGTGAATTCTTCGGGTCGTCGCAGTTGTCGCAGTTCATGGACCAGACCAACCCACTTTCTGAGGTGACGCACAAGCGCCGCCTGTCCGCGCTTGGGCCGGGCGGTCTGACCCGCGAACGCGCGGGCTTCGAGGTGCGCGACGTGCACCCCACCCATTACGGTCGTATGTGCCCGATTGAGACGCCGGAAGGTCAGAACATTGGTCTGATCAACTCTCTGGCGACCTTCGCGCGGGTCAATAAATACGGCTTCATCGAAACCCCCTATCGCAAGGTCGAAGGTGGCAAGGTGACGGATGAAGTCGTTTACCTGTCCGCCACCGAGGAGCAGCGCCACACGGTGGCACAGGCGAATGCCGTGCTCGACGAAGAAGGCCGTTTCGTCAACGAAATGGTCTCGACCCGCGTCGGCGGCGATTTCATGCTGAACCCGATCGAGAATGTCGACCTGATCGACGTGTCGCCGAAGCAGCTTGTTTCGGTTGCCGCATCGCTCATCCCGTTCCTCGAAAACGATGACGCGAACCGTGCCTTGATGGGCTCGAACATGATGCGTCAGGCTGTGCCGTTGTTGCAGGCCGATGCACCGTTGGTCGGCACCGGTATGGAAGCAACCGTGGCCCGCGATTCGGGCGCTGCGATCATGTCGCGCCGCGCCGGGATCATCGACCAGGTCGACGCACAGCGTATCGTGGTGCGCGCGACAGAGATGCTGGAACCGGGCGAGCCGGGCGTCGACATCTACCGTCTGCGCAAGTTCAAGCGGTCGAATGCCTCGTCCTGCATTAACCAGCGTCCGCTGGTGACGGTGGGCGAGCAAGTGACGCGCGGTCAGGTGATTGCCGATGGCCCCTGCACCGACCTTGGCGAATTGGCCGTGGGTCGTAACGTGGTCGTCGCCTTCATGCCGTGGAACGGCTACAACTACGAAGACTCGATCCTGATCTCGGAGCGCATCCTGAAGGATGACGTGTTCACGTCGATCCATATCGACGAATACGAAGTGGCCGCGCGCGACACCAAGCTTGGCCCGGAAGAGATCACCCGCGATATCCCGAATGTGGGCGAGGAAGCACTGCGCAACCTCGACGAAGCAGGTATTGTCTATGTCGGTGCCGAAGTGCAGGCTGGCGACATTCTGGTCGGCAAGGTCACGCCCAAAGGCGAAAGCCCGATGACGCCGGAAGAAAAGCTGCTGCGCGCCATCTTTGGCGAAAAGGCATCGGATGTGCGCGACACCTCGCTGCGTCTGCCGCCGGGTGCCTATGGCACGATCGTGGAAGTGCGCGTCTTTAACCGCCACGGTGTGGAAAAAGACGAGCGCGCGCTTCAGATCGAGCGCGAGGAAATCGAACGCCTGTCGCGCGATCGCGATGACGAGTTGGAGATCCTTGAGCGCAACATCTATGGCCGTCTGCAACAGCTCATCATGGGCAAGACCGCTGTCAAAGGTCCAAAAGGCGTGAAGGCCAATTCCGAGATCACTGAGGAATTGCTCTCCAGCCTGAGCCGTGGCCAGTGGTGGCAACTTGCCCTCGCTGACGAAGCCGAGGCGCAAGAGGTCGAGGCCCTGAACGCGCTTTACGATCAGCAGAAGCGTCAGCTTCAGGCTCGCTTCGACGACAAGGTCGAGAAAGTTCGTCGTGGTGATGACCTGCCGCCGGGCGTGATGAAGATGGTCAAAGTCTTCGTCGCTGTGAAGCGCAAACTGCAAGCCGGTGACAAGATGGCTGGGCGTCATGGCAACAAGGGTGTTATCTCCAAGATCGTGCCTGTCGAAGACATGCCGTTTCTGGCCGATGGCACCACGGTCGACATGGTTCTGAACCCGCTTGGTGTGCCGTCGCGTATGAATGTGGGGCAGATCCTTGAAACCCATATGGGCTGGGCGCTGCGCGGCTTGGGGGTCCAGATTGACGAAGCGTTGCAGGATTATCGTCGCTCGGGCGACATGACCCCCGTGCGCGAAGCTATGCGGATCGGCTATGGTGATGAGACCTACTCCGATGTGTTCGCGGACATGGAGGATGCGGCCCTTATCGATTCTGCCGGAACCGTCACCAAGGGCGTGCCCATTGGCACACCCGTTTTCGACGGTGCGAAAGAGGCTGATGTGAACGATGCGCTGACTCGCGCGGGCTTTGACACATCGGGTCAATCGGCGGTGTTTGATGGGCGCACGGGCGAGAAATTCGCACGGAACGTCACCGTGGGCGTGAAATATATGCTCAAGCTGCACCACCTTGTCGATGACAAGCTGCACGCACGCTCGACCGGGCCTTACAGCCTTGTCACACAGCAGCCGTTGGGTGGTAAAGCGCAGTTCGGTGGCCAGCGTCTGGGTGAGATGGAGGTCTGGGCACTGGAAGCTTATGGTGCCGCCTACACCTTGCAAGAGATGTTGACGGTCAAGTCGGATGACGTCGCGGGCCGGACCAAAGTCTATGAATCGATCGTCAAGGGCGAAGACAATTTCGAGGCCGGCGTGCCCGAATCCTTCAACGTGCTGGTGAAGGAAGTCCGCGGCCTTGGCCTGAACATGGAACTCCTGGATTCGGAGGAGGACGAGTAAGCGGTACGCGCCGGACCCTTTCAAAGGGTCCGGTCCGTTTTCTTTCAAAGAAAACGGTGCTGCGCCTTCTTTCACCGCCAGTCTTTTAGGAATATGAAATGAACCAGGAACTGACCACCAACCCGTTCAACCCGCTGGCCCAGACCAAGACCTTTGACCAGATCAAGGTGTCGCTGGCCTCGCCGGAACGCATCCTCTCTTGGTCCTATGGTGAGATCAAGAAACCCGAAACCATCAACTACCGCACATTCAAGCCCGAGCGTGACGGTCTGTTCTGCGCGCGTATCTTTGGCCCGATCAAGGATTACGAATGCTTGTGCGGCAAATACAAGCGCATGAAATATCGCGGCGTTGTCTGCGAAAAATGCGGCGTGGAAGTGACCCTGCAAAAGGTCCGTCGCGAGCGCATGGGCCATATCGAACTGGCCAGCCCGGTTGCGCATATCTGGTTCCTGAAATCGCTGCCGTCGCGCATCGGCCTGATGCTGGACATGACCCTGCGTGATCTGGAACGCATTCTTTATTTCGAAAACTACGTCGTGATCGAGCCGGGTCTGACCGACCTTACCTATGGCCAGTTGATGAACGAGGAAGAATTCCTCGACGCGCAGGATCAGTATGGCGCTGACGCGTTCACCGCCAATATTGGCGCCGAGGCAATCCGCGAAATGCTGGCCAATATCGACCTCGAGGACGAAGCCGGCCGCCTGCGCGAAGAGCTGAAGGAAGCCAAGGGCGAATTGAAGCCCAAGAAGATCATCAAGCGGCTGAAAGTGGTCGAGCATTTCATCGAATCCGGCAACCGTCCCGAATGGATGGTGATGACGGTTCTCCCGGTCATCCCGCCTGAATTGCGCCCGTTGGTGCCGTTGGATGGTGGCCGTTTCGCGACGTCGGACCTGAACGACCTCTATCGCCGTGTCATCAACCGTAACAACCGCCTGAAGCGCCTGATCGAATTGCGTGCGCCCGATATCATCGTGCGCAATGAAAAGCGTATGTTGCAGGAATCGGTCGATGCGCTATTCGACAATGGTCGTCGCGGTCGGGTCATTACGGGCAACAACAAGCGCCCGCTGAAATCCATGTCCGATATGCTGAAAGGCAAGCAGGGCCGTTTCCGCCAGAACCTTCTGGGTAAGCGCGTGGACTTCTCGGGCCGTTCCGTCATTGTGACGGGTCCGGAGTTGAAGCTGCACCAATGCGGCCTGCCAAAGAAAATGGCGTTGGAGCTGTTCAAGCCGTTCATCTATTCGCGGCTGGAAGCGAAGGGGCTGTCCAGCACGGTCAAACAGGCCAAGAAGCTTGTCGAAAAAGAGCGCCCCGAAGTCTGGGATATTCTGGACGAGGTCATCCGCGAGCATCCGGTTCTGCTGAACCGCGCGCCCACGTTGCACCGTCTGGGCATTCAGGCGTTTGAGCCGATCCTGATCGAAGGCAAGGCAATCCAGCTTCACCCGCTGGTCTGCTCGGCCTTCAACGCCGACTTTGACGGCGACCAGATGGCTGTGCACGTTCCGCTGAGCCTTGAGGCGCAGTTGGAAGCGCGCGTCTTGATGATGTCCACCAACAACGTGCTGTCGCCCGCGAATGGTGCGCCGATCATCGTGCCATCGCAGGATATGGTGTTGGGCCTGTATTACGTCACCATGATGCGCGAAGGCATGACCGGCGAGGGCATGATCTTCTCCTCCATTGACGAGGTGGAACACGCGCTGGCGAATGGCGATGTGCATCTGCACGCCAAGATCCAGTGCCGCATCACCCAGATCGACGAAGACGGCAACGAAGTAACCATGCGAGTGGAAACCACACCGGGCCGTCTGCGCCTTGGTGCGCTGCTGCCGTTGAACGCGAAAGCCCCGTTTGATCTGGTCAACCGCTTGTTGCGCAAAAAAGATGTGCAAACGGTCATCGACAATGTCTACCGCTATTGCGGTCAGAAAGAGTCGGTTATTTTCTGCGACCAGATCATGACGCTGGGGTTCCGCGAAGCGTTCCGCGCCGGGATCTCCTTCGGCAAGGACGACATGCTGATCCCCGATGCGAAATGGGTGCAGGTCAATGAGACCCGCGACCAGGTCAAGGAATTCGAGCAGCAGTATCTGGACGGCCTGATCACGCAGGGGGAGAAATACAACAAGGTGGTCGACGCATGGTCGAAATGCTCTGACACTGTGGCAAATGCCATGATGGCAGAGATTTCGGCTGTGCGCCGCGACGAGGAAGGCCGCGAGTTGGAGCCGAACTCGGTCTACATGATGTCGCATTCTGGTGCGCGTGGTTCGCCTGCTCAGATGAAGCAGCTGGGCGGGATGCGCGGTCTGATGGCCAAGCCGTCGGGCGAGATCATCGAAACGCCGATTATCTCGAACTTTAAGGAAGGTCTGACCGTTCTTGAATACTTCAACTCGACCCACGGTGCTCGGAAGGGTCTGGCCGATACCGCGCTGAAAACCGCGAACTCGGGCTACCTGACTCGCCGTCTGGTGGACGTGGCGCAGGATTGTATCGTGCGCATGGATGATTGCGGCACCGATCTGTTCATCACGGCGCAGGCGGCGGTGAACGATGGCGAGATCATCGCATCTCTGGCCGAACGCATCTTGGGCCGGGTGACATCGGAAGATGTGATCGACCCGGCCTCGGGAGAGGTTCTGATCGCGCGCAACAGCCTGATCGACGAACGCGACGCGGACGAGATCGAAGCTGCTGGCATCGCCACGGTGAAGATCCGTTCGCCGCTGACCTGTGAGGCGGAAGAGGGTGTCTGCGCCAAGTGCTACGGGCGTGACCTTGCGCGCGGCACCATGGTCAACCAGGGCGAGGCCGTGGGGATCATCGCGGCACAATCCATCGGTGAGCCCGGCACGCAGCTAACCATGCGGACCTTCCACATCGGTGGGATCGCACAGGGTGGTAGTCAGTCCTTCCAGGAAGCGAATGCCGCCGGCACGATCGAATTGCGCAATGCCAACTCACTTGAGAACGCGGCAGGCGATCAGATTGTAATGGGGCGTTCGGTGCAGATCGTCATCATCGACGCCAATGGCGTCGAGCGGGCGACCTTCAAGCCTGGCTACGGTTCCAAGCTGTTCGTCAAGGATGGCCAGCAGGTGGAGCGCGGTGACAAGCTGTTCGAATGGGATCCGTATACCCTGCCGATCATCGCCGAGACATCGGGCCGTGCGCGGTTTGTTGACCTGATCGCGGGCCTGTCGGTGCGCGAAGAAACCGACGATGCTACGGGCATGTCGCAGAAGATCGTCAGCGATTGGCGGTCCACGTCCAAAGGCGGCGATCTGAAGCCAGAGGTCATCCTGATGGACCCCGAAACCGGGGAACCGCTGCGCAACGATCAGGGCAACCCGATCACCTATCCAATGTCGGTCGACGCGGTTCTGTCGGTCGAGGACGGGCAGGACTTGCAAGCGGGTGACGTGGTTGCGCGTATCCCGCGCGAAGGTGCCAAGACCAAGGACATTACCGGCGGTCTGCCGCGGGTGGCGGAATTGTTCGAAGCGCGTCGCCCCAAAGACCACGCCATCATCTGCGAGATGGACGGCTATGTGCGCTTCGGCAAGGACTACAAGAACAAGCGCCGCATCTCTGTCGAGCCTGCCGATGATACCCGCGAGCCGGTGGAATACCTTGTGCCCAAGGGCAAGCACATCCCTGTGCAGGAAGGCGATTTCATCCAACGCGGTGATTACATCATGGATGGCAACCCGGCCCCGCATGACATCTTGCGCATTCTGGGAATCGAGGCGCTGGCGAACTACCTGATCGACGAAGTGCAGGACGTGTATCGTCTGCAAGGCGTGAAGATCAACGATAAGCACATCGAGGTTATCGTTCGTCAGATGCTTCAGAAATGGGAGATCCTGGATTCTGGCCAGACCACGCTTCTGAAGGGTGAAAACGTCGACAAGATCGAGTTCGAAGAAGCCAATGCCAAGGCCATTTCGATGGGTCTGGAACCGGCCAAAGGCGAACCGATTCTGCTGGGGATTACCAAGGCAAGCTTGCAGACACGCAGCTTCATCTCTGCTGCGTCCTTCCAGGAAACCACGCGCGTGCTGACCGAAGCATCGGTTCAGGGCAAGCGTGACTATCTTGTGGGTCTGAAGGAAAACGTCATCGTGGGCCGGTTGATCCCGGCTGGCACGGGCGGCGTGGTTGCCAAGGTTCGCCAACTGGCAGCGGATCGCGACAAGAAAGTGCTTGATGCGCGTCGGGCAGAGGCAGAGGCCGCTGCGGCCTTGGCCGCGCCGGAACCCGTAACGCAATCCGAAGCTGATATCGTTTTCGGCAAGCGTGACGACTGACCGTCAGCCTAGCGCGACATGACAAAAACAGCCCCTGCGCCATCCGCGCGGGGGCTTTTCTTTTGCACGGGCTTCGGGCATCCCTGATGGGACAGTTCGGAGAAACGCAATGTCCGTGAATATCAGGCCTCAGGTCATCATTGTGATCCGGTTTTCCTACCTTGGCGAGAATGGTTGGCGTCTGACCCATGGCGGGCTGGAGGCCAACCGCGCGGCCCTCTACGACGAGGCGCGTCTGGCCCGGCGTTTCAAACTGTTCGAGGCGCTGACGCTGCCCTCGCTGTTGTCCCAGACCGATGCCGATTTCAGCACGGCTATTTTGATCGGCTCTGACTTTCCGCTGGCATGGCGCAAGCGGCTGACGGACCTTGTCCGCCCATTGGCCAAGGCTCGCATCATCGCGCTGCCGCCTATGAAGAACTTTGCTGCGACCAAGAAGGTGCTCGACCTATGCACCGAAGCGCCAAGTCATGTCATTTCCATTCGGTTGGATGATGATGACGCGATCAGCGTTGACTGTGTCGCGGAACAAAAGCGCCTTGCCCCCATGGTCCTGGAGATTTCGGGCGTGGACACCCCGACCATTGTGGCGTTCAACAATGGTCTGTTCCTGAAGATTGCCGAGGGCGGCAACAAGCTGTTCGGCGTGATCGAAAGCCTGCCGCTGGGTATTGGGATGGGCATGATCGCCCCCAAGGGCATGCGTCCTACAATCTTTTCGACGGATCATCGTCAGATTCATACGCGGTGGAATTGCTATACCGATTCAGTCACGCCGCATTTCATTCGCTCGGTGCATGGTGACAACGATTCCGGCGCGCGGGTTTACGGTGTGGAAAAGGATTATTCCGACACAGAGTTGGACAATATCATGGCCACGCGCTTCCCCTTCAGCCGCGCAGAGTTGATGGCCTTGCGCCCATGATGACGGATAACCTGCGGGCGGCCTTGTTCATGATGGCAGGGTCCAGCGCCTTTGCCGTAAATGACACGTTTCTAAAGCTGCTGGGCGATAGCCTTGGCATGTTCCAGATCATCACCATGCGCGGTGTTGTGGTGTCGCTGGTCTTTGCGGCCCTTCTCTGGACACAGCGCGCGACGATCACCGCGCTTACCCGGCGCGACCGTTGGTTTCTAACCCTAAGGTCCGGGGCAGAAATGGGGGCTGCGTTTTTCTTCTTCAAAGCGCTGTTCAACATGCCGCTCGCTACTGTAACCGCGATCTTGCAGGTTGTGCCGCTGACCGTCGCGGCGGCTGCGTATCTGTTTCTGAAAGAACCGCTGGGTTGGCGCAGGCTAAGCGCCATTCTGTTCGGTATGTTCGGGGTCATGCTGATTGTGCGGCCCGGCACAGACAGTTTCACCATGGCCTCTGTCTACGCGTTGCTGTGTGTGGGGATGGTTACGCTGCGCGATCTGACCACACGGGTTATGGCCAAGGGCGTCCCATCGAGCATGGTGGCGCTCACCACGGCAGTCGGCGTCATGTTGATGGGGGCAGGCGGGTCGGTGACAGAGATATGGGTCATGCCTGCCCCCGTGTCATGGGTCTGGTTAGGTGGAACCGTGGTATTTACGGTATTGGGCTATTATCTGGTAATCCTTGCCATGCGCACGGGAGAGCTGACCTTCGTCGCACCGTTTCGCTATGCGTCACTGCTCGCGGCGCTGGTGTTAGGCTGGTTTGTTCTTGCGGAATGGCCCGCGCCGCTAACCTTCCTTGGCAGTGCGATTGTGGTCGCGACGGGGGTCTACACGCTCTATCGAGAGGGCCGGTTGCGCCGTCGCGCGATGGCCGAAAAGGCCGGATTGCCCCATGCTCCCGGCGAGTGTTGACAAGCCCTGCGACTCCACCTATACGCCCCTCAATCCACCCGGCAAAGGCTTGTCCTGCGCCGTGGTGCGACTCAGATTAGTAGCGGTCAAGATCCGGGCTTTGCGCCCCGATCCTCTGGAATTCCACCGCGGCGCCCCATGCAAGGGGCGCAAGCGGTATTATGCGTTCTGCCTTTCGGGGATTGGGCGCAAAGATGAGAGGCGCATCGCGCGCCATGAACACGGGTTGAAACGGGAAGAACCGGAATGCCAACGATCCAACAGCTGATCCGCAAGCCGCGGCAGCCGAAAGTCAAGCGCTCCAAGTCCATGCATCTGGAGCAGTGCCCTCAGAAGCGTGGCGTTTGCACGCGCGTTTACACCACGACACCGAAGAAGCCGAACTCGGCCATGCGGAAGGTTGCCAAGGTGCGCCTGACCAATGGGTATGAAGTTATCAGCTACATCCCCGGCGAGAAGCATAACCTGCAAGAGCACTCTGTCGTGCTGATTCGCGGCGGCCGCGTCAAAGACCTTCCTGGTGTGCGTTACCACATCCTGCGCGGTGTCCTCGATACGCAGGGCGTGAAGGACCGCAAGCAGCGCCGTTCGAAATATGGCGCGAAGCGTCCGAAGTAAGGAGAATTTCAGATGTCTCGTCGTCACGCCGCTGAAAAGCGCGAAATCCTGCCCGACGCCAAGTTTGGCGATATGGTCCTGTCGAAGTTCATGAACAATCTCATGATCGATGGCAAGAAATCGGCAGCCGAATCGATCGTTTACAACGCGATGGATCGTGTTGAAACCAAGCTGAAGCGGGCTCCGATCGAAGTGTTCCACGAAGCACTCGAAAACATCAAGCCGTCGGTCGAAGTGCGGTCGCGTCGTGTTGGTGGTGCCACCTACCAGGTTCCTGTCGAGGTGCGCCCGATCCGCCGTGAAGCTCTGGCGATCCGCTGGCTGATCAAAGCCGCGCGCGCCCGCAATGAGAACACGATGGAAGAGCGTCTGGCCGCTGAACTGGTCGATGCTGTCAACTCGCGCGGCTCTGCCGTGAAAAAGCGGGAAGATACCCACAAGATGGCAGATGCCAACAAGGCATTCAGCCACTACCGCTGGTAATCCAGTTATTTCTGCAAGCCTGAGGAACTAGATCATGGCACGCGAATACCCCCTAGAGCGCTACCGTAACTTCGGCATCATGGCGCATATCGACGCGGGCAAGACCACGACGACCGAGCGTATCCTGTATTACACAGGCAAGTCGCACAAGATCGGTGAAGTCCATGATGGCGCGGCCACCATGGACTGGATGGAGCAGGAACAAGAGCGTGGCATCACGATCACCTCTGCTGCAACCACCACGTTCTGGGCCAAAACCGTCGATGGTGAAAACCAGATGGGTGAGAAGCACCGTTTCAATATCATCGATACGCCTGGGCACGTCGATTTTACCATCGAAGTCGAGCGTTCGCTTGCCGTTCTCGACGGCGCGATCTGCCTGCTCGACGGCAACGCTGGGGTAGAGCCGCAGACGGAAACCGTGTGGCGTCAAGCTGATCGTTACAAGGTTCCGCGTATCGTCTTCGTCAACAAGATGGACAAGATCGGCGCAGATTTCTTCAACTGCGTGAAGATGATCAAGGATCGCACCGGTGCGACGCCTTTGCCTATCCAGTTGCCGATTGGCGCTGAAGATCAGCTTGAAGGCATCATCGACCTGATCGAGATGGAAGAATGGACTTGGCGCGGAGAGGATCTGGGCGCGTCCTGGACCCGTCAGCCAATCCGTGATGACCTGAAAGATCTGGCCGACGAATGGCGCGCCAACATGATCGAAATCGTCTGCGATCAAGATGATGATGTCATGGAAGGGTATCTGGAAGGCAAAGAGCCTGACCAAGAAACGCTGCGCCGCCTGATCCGCAAAGGCACGCTGGCGCTGGATTTCGTGCCCGTTTGCACCGGCTCTGCGTTCAAGAACAAAGGTGTCCAGCCACTGCTGAACGCTGTGACCGACTACTTGCCCAGCCCGCTGGACGTGCCTGCCTATATGGGCTTCGACCCGAAAGACGAAACTGAAACGCGCGACATCCCGCGTTCAGCCGATGATGGCCAGCCTTTTGCCGGTCTGGCATTCAAAATCATGAACGACCCCTTCGTCGGTTCGCTGACCTTTACCCGCATTTATTCGGGCATCATCAACAAAGGTGATGGCATCCTGAATGCGACCAAAGGCAAAAAAGAACGCGTCGGGCGCATGATGATGATGCACTCGAACTCGCGCGAGGAAATCGATTGGGCCGCCGCTGGCGATATTATCGCGTTGGCCGGCCTGAAAGAGACCACCACGGGTGATACGCTGTGCGACCAGCAAAAGCCGGTTGTTCTGGAAACCATGACCTTCCCCGATCCAGTGATCGAGATTGCCGTGGAACCAAAGACCAAGGCTGACCAGGAAAAGATGAGCCAGGGTCTGGCACGTCTGGCCGCTGAGGATCCGTCCTTCCGCGTGGAAACCGACCTGGAGTCCGGCCAGACGATCATGAAAGGCATGGGCGAACTGCACTTGGACATTCTGGTTGATCGCCTGAAGCGTGAGTTCAAGGTTGAAGCCAATATCGGTGCACCGCAGGTCGCGTATCGCGAAACCATCGGCCACAAGATCGAACATACCTACACCCACAAGAAACAGTCGGGTGGGTCGGGTCAGTTCGCAGAGGTCAAGCTGGAAATCAGCCCGACCGAACCGGGCGAGGGCTACACGTTCGAATCTCGCATCGTTGGCGGCACAGTTCCGAAGGAATACATTCCGGGTGTCGAAAAAGGCATCAACTCGGTTATGGATAGCGGCCCGCTTGCCGGCTTCCCCGTGATCGACTTCAAGGTCGCGCTGTTGGACGGCAAGTATCACGACGTGGACTCGTCGGTGCTGGCCTTCGAAATTGCGTCGCGGATGGCAATGCGTGAAGGTCTGCGCAAAGCTGGTGCGAAACTGCTTGAACCGATGATGAAAGTGGAAGTCATTTCGCCCGAGGAATACACGGGTTCGGTGATTGGCGATCTGACCTCGCGTCGTGGCCAAGTGACCGGCCAGGAACAGCGCGGCAATGCGATTGCGATCAACGCATTCGTGCCGCTGGCGAATATGTTCGGCTACATCAACACGTTGCGCTCAATGTCTTCGGGCCGGGCGAACTTCACGATGCAGTTTGACCATTACGAACCGGTTCCGCAGAACGTCTCGGAAGAGATCCAGAAGAAATACGCCTGATAGCAGCGGTGCGTGGGAAACCACGCACCCTACAAACCGTAGGGTGTGCGCCCGCGTGCACCGCCCCCGACAAAAGGAGATGCCACCATGGCAAAAGCAAAGTTTGACCGCAGCAAACCGCATGTGAACATTGGCACGATTGGCCATGTTGACCACGGCAAGACGACGCTGACGGCGGCGATCACGAAGTATTTCGGCGATTTCCGGGCCTATGACCAGATTGACGGTGCGCCCGAAGAAAAGGCGCGCGGGATCACGATCTCGACCGCGCATGTGGAGTATGAGACCGAGAGCCGTCACTACGCCCATGTCGACTGCCCCGGCCACGCCGACTACGTCAAGAACATGATCACGGGTGCGGCGCAGATGGA
>NZ_JALZWP010000009.1 GCF_023336755.1 Roseinatronobacter domitianus
CCCGCCTTCGGCCTGACGCAGGAGCGCGATGATCTCCGCCTCAGTGTATCTGCTTGTCTTCATTCGAAATCTCCTCGTTCATCATGCCGAGAAAATTCTACTTATGCAGCCCCTTACTTTCGGGGGGAATTACCGAGTGCAAACCGGTTTCTAGATACTTGGTTCAGGTCTCGACCGTTTATGTAGGGTCGAATAAACATGTCTGCATTAGGTTTTGTGCCGTAGCCCATACGGCGCGCCTCTGCTTCGTCAACCCAGAATGCTAGACCGTATGGTTTGAAACCTTGATGAGCCAAGCCGAGGTTGGAGCTAAGTGGGACGCAGTCCGAGAGGTTAGGCCCAATTTGCAGATTAGAGAAAATCTTTCCGTGCCTTCTTTCGAACGTCACGGTGCGGCCTTCTGCTTCGTGCTCCTCCTTCTTCTCGCTTGCAATGCTTGAAACCATCCCGATCCGTTGCCCCTGAGAGGCAACAGTCATTGAGATGCGGACCGCTGCACCGTAGAGTGTATCCACCCAAGGATGATCGGGAATTGCAAATAGTAGCGACAGAGGATTTTTCTGATCGTTGAGGTGCGGTTCAAGCACTCGGCGGTTGAATGTTTGGCGCAGGGAGTTGGTGGTGATCAGGCCAAAGCGGCGGGTGCCTTTACCCTTCTTCGCATCGTAGGTACGCGCCGCCAGTGCAGCCTTTTCCCACCAAAACATGACGAGATCCGCACTGCCGGGCATTTTTGGGTAAGCTTGCCAAAGTGCCTCGACATACCCATCGCCCAAATCTTCTCTGAGATTCTTTGACCCAATAAATGGCGGATTGCCGACAATGAAGTCAGCATCGGGCCAAACCGTTGCCCTTGGACTGACATAGTCAAAAACTGGCTCTCTAGCCGATTTATCCGGTAGCTCATTACCAGTGACGGGGTGCGGCGATGTTGTAACTTTGTCCCAAACCGTCACTGGAGCGCCCAATTCATCCAGGCGCGGGCTACGGTCGGACCATTCCAAAACGGCGTCCGCATTCTTAATGTTCTTGAAGTCGCGCAGCACAGGCTCGGACGGGGCGGCGGTGCCATAGGTGCGGTAGTGCCATTGCAGGTAGCCGATCCACAGCACCAGCTCGGCCACATTGGCGGCCCATGGGTTCAGCTCGATCCCCAGAAACTGGTGCGGGTCCACGGTGATCAGCGGGCGCGTGTCGCCCAGCTCGATCATCAGTGATGTGACCTCACCCTCCAGCCGCTTCATCATCTCCAGCGCGACGTAGAGGAAGTTGCCCGAGCCACAGGCGGGATCGAGCACGGTGGTTTCGCAGAGCTTGCCGTGGAAGTCGCGGACGAGCTTGAGCGCGTCGTCGGTTTTGCCATCCTCGGTCAGGCGTTGAACGG
Organism: Roseinatronobacter domitianus; assembly: GCF_023336755.1. Taxonomy (GTDB): domain Bacteria; phylum Pseudomonadota; class Alphaproteobacteria; order Rhodobacterales; family Rhodobacteraceae; genus Roseinatronobacter; species Roseinatronobacter domitianus. The sequence goes on from NZ_JALZWP010000009.1 coordinate 1,385, forward strand.
CGGTCTGCACATCGCGCCAGTCTTCACGCAGGGGTTCGATGATTGTGGGCGTGACCAGCCGCTGCACATAGGCGCGCGGTGTGTAATGCGCGCCCAGCTTGTGGCGCTGTCGCTTGTCGAGCGCGCGTTCGAGGAGCGTGCCGAAGATCGCCGGTTCGACCTGTTTCCAGTCGGCCTCTGCCGCTTCGATCAGCAGGCCCAGTTGAAGGTCGTTGAGGGGGAGCGCCGACGGGTCCCTGAACAGGCCGCCGTTGAACTTCTTGACCTTGGTCAGCAGCGCATGGGCGTATTCGCCCTTGTCCATGGCCTGCCATAACCCCGCGAGCGCATGTTCGGCGTCCTGTGGATGGCCCCGCAGCTTGCGCAGCAGGTCGGTGAAACTGCCGCGCGGGATCAGGTCCACATCCTCGGCGAACATCGAGAACAGGCAGCGCATCAGGAAGCGGGCGACGGTTTCGCTGTAGTGGCCCTGTCCTTCGAAGCTTTTGCCCAGTTCGGCCAGATGGGCCGCGATGTCGCGCGTGACCTCGGCGGCCTTGAGCGAGGGGTCGAGGCTGTAGGGATCGGTCCAGATCGTGCAGAGCAGATCGCGAATGTCGTCCTTGCGCAGATCGTCGGGGTAGATGCGATACCGGTTGCCATCCGGGAACTGGTTGTAGCCCTGCCCCTGTTTCGAGAAGTCGGCATACAGCTCGATCACATGGCCCACGTCGACGATCATCAGGAAGGGTGGCCAGCCATCCTCGCGGGCGACGGCGCGGGCGTAGTTGTCGGCCTGATTGCGAGCCTTGAGCATGGTGTCGTCCCAGGCGGCGGTGCCCCGCACGCCATGCCCGATGCGCCTCTGGCTGCGCGCGGCGGTGCCCTTGGCCAGATCGGCGGCGCGGTTCTTTTTCTGGTTCACGCCCTGCTTGGTTTCCAGCACGAAATGCCCCGCGCGATAGGCGTCGATGAAGCCCGTGGTGCGCTTGTGTGTGTGGGCGAAGGTGACGGGCCGTTCGAACCGGTAGTGGTCGTTGCTGTCGTCATCCGTGGCCGGGTTGGGCCGGTCGAGACCCAGCAGCTCCGTCAGCTCGATCACGAAGAGCTGGTAATTGGCATGTTCGCTGCCGCCGGTGTCTTTCCAGCGAGCGATGAAGGCGTCGATCTGCGGGGCGTTGCTCATGTGAAATCAAGTACTTGTTACGGGCGCGCGGTCGATCAGGAATTGCTCGAAGGTGGCGGCCTGCAGCGTTTTGGCGCTGGCGTTGCGCTTCGCGTTGATCTTTGCCTGGATGACGCCGAACAGGCCGTAAATGGCTATCCCTGGAAGCGTCCAGAGCCAGATCGTGAGCGAGGCGGTTGACCCGTAAAGGAACGCGTAAAGCAAAGGCCAGACCATGAAAGGCAAGCCTGCCAGTGTTGCGAGCCTGAGCGGTTTCAGTTTGCGCTCCGCTGCCGTCGAGAGACGTTCATGCGCATCGGCGAGGCCACGTTCGTAGGCGAAATACTCGTCTTCGATCTGGCCAACGAGGTAATGGCCGCAGCGGCAATGTTCGCGGGTGATGTATTCGACCCGCCCGCAGGCTGCACAGCGGATCGCGTTGGCGCTGTCGGCATTTGGGCGCAGGGCCTGTTTGTTGCGCGACCCGCCAGAGTCTTCTTCAGCGCCACACACACCTTCCAGCAAACGCTCTACGTCGCGGCCAAGCCGCAACTTGCGCGGCCGCAGGTTCATCACATCATCGGAGAATTCTTGATCCAACATCAGCTTACAAGCCTCAAAACACTGTCAATTCTTGTGGTATCCGGTGCCCCGCCATCGGCGGCCAAGGCATCGGTGTTCAGGAACTCATCGAACAGGAATTCGATGACATCCCATTTCTTTTCGGGGGTCACGGACAAGTCGCGATCAATAATCCGCCGCTCTACGGCTATCCCGATCTTGCGATAGGCCGCCGCGATCTCTTCATGCCGACGGTTCTTGCCGTCTTCGGTGTCACCCTCCAGCATCCAGAGCGGGTCAACGTCGAAGGCCGCGTAGATTTCCAAAAGCAACTGCGCGGTCAGGTCTCGCTGGCCACGTTCGTAGTTCTGGTAGGCGCTTCGGCTGATGCCAAGCTTCTGCGACATCTCCTCTTGGGAGAGGCGAGCCATGTTCCGTACTGCCGCAAGGCGATGTCCAAGGCCTGATACAGCCATGTTCAACTTTCATTTGTATTTGTGTTGACCTCATTCGTAGTCAAATATATCAAAGTAAGATACGATCGATGGCGACACGCTTGATTCATGCAGGTTCAGCGTAGTTTTGTTTCATTCTGAACGCAAAACGATTTTTCCCGCCTCAGTTTGTAAGCAAACGGTTTGAGGAGGCAAAGCATGGAAAAGCTGCTGGAACCCCCAAAGGAACTAGCCGAACGGGTGGGCATCCCCGTGTCCAACATCCGCTATCTGATCCGCGAAGACATGCTGGATCACATCTTCACTGCCCCCGGCAAACGCAATCCGAAGATCCCGAGCGGGGCTTGGGAGAAGTATGTCTCGCAGTTCACCGTCACGGCAGAAAGCAAGACCGCCCGTAGCGGCCAGAAAGGGTGAGGCGACGATGAATACGGAACACGCGGAGCAGTCCCAGATCCTCACCATCGGCAAGACCCCGGCCCAGTGGGTCGAGATCATGGCGACACACGGTATCGAGATTCCCGAGCGGACGCTGCGCGAGAAGGCCAACGACACCGGCGCGTTCTTCCGGCTGGGACGCACGATGCTGATCACGCCCGCGCAAATTGACGCCATCTTCGAGGAAGGACAGGCATGCCGCTCGAAATCTACAAGCGTGGCGCCGTCTTCTGGGTCAAGGGCTGGGTCGAATACAATGGCCGACCGATCGCCGGTCCATACCGCCAAAGCACGCGAGCGGTTACTGAAGCTGGCGCGCGGGACTGGATAAACGACGAAACGCAGCTTCAGGTCCGCAAGTACCTGATCGGGGAAGAGCACAGTCTGCGCTTTGCCGATGCGGTCGATTTCTACCACCCGTCTGCCAAAACCGCGAAACAGCTTCTGCCGATCCTGGACGAGATCGGGGATATGCCGCTGGGTGCGATCACGGGCGCGCTGTTGAAAAGCCTTGGCCGCAAGCTGAAGCCGAATGCCTGCACCGATACCTGGTGGCGAGAGATCGTAACCCCCGCGCGGGCGGTCATCAACAATGCGCATGAGCACAAAGGCACGCCGCTTCTGCGCGTGAAGCGCTATGACAAGTTCGAGCGCATCGCGCAGGACCAGCGGCGACGCAAGCCCAGCCGGATTGAGCGCATCCCTGCTACACGCGACTGGATCGAGGCGTTCTGTGCCGCTGCTGATCCCTACAACGCAGCCTTGGTGCGCTTCATGTTCGAAACCGCGGCGCGGATCGATCAGGCCGTGTCCATTGAACCGGATGATCTGCGACCGGCAACATGTGAAGTTCGCGTCAAGGCGCAGAAAGGCCACCCGGAGGGCTGGATCACCGTTTCGCCGCAGATGATGGCCGAGCTGGTGGTGCTGAAGCCCAAACGCCCCAAGAACCTCAAGACAGGGCAGCTGCTGTCGCCGCGCGTCTTTGGCTACGGCAGCCCGACCAGCTACAACAACCGCTGGAAGACGATCTGCAAGCGTGCAGGCATCCCGTACCTGTCGGCGCACCCAGCCGGACGGCACGGATTTTTCACCGAACTGGTGGTGCGGCAAGGTGTCGATCCGGTCACGGCGGCCAAGGCGGGGCGCTGGTCAGACCCCAATTTGCCGATGCACATCTATGCCCATGCAGAGACCGACGAGGCCGATGTCAGGGCGCGGTTTCGTACAGTCTATGTACAGCGGACCCCCGGTGAAAAGCACAACCACAAGAAAACAAAGAAAGATCACGAAAATGAATGAATCCCTCCTAAGGGGCAGGTTGCAGGTTCGAATCCTGCCGGGGTCACCACAGGTCCGGCGCGTCTGGCCAAAGTCGCAGGGCGGGGGCACATGCCGCAAGAGGATAAGACCGGCATGACACACGCACGTCTTCTTGTTTTGACAACACTCGCAATGGTCGCTTTTGCCGCCAATTCGGTGCTGAACCGGCTTGCCTTGGCCGATGGCACAATCGACGCGCTTTCATATAGCGGAATTCGTCTTGCCGCCGGGGCGCTGACCCTGGCAGCCATTCTGGCCTTGCGCGGTGCCATGCGTCCGGGCGACCGCATTGCTGGCTCTTGGGGCGGGGCCGCCTCGCTGGCTGCCTATGCCACGGCGTTTTCCCTTGCCTATCTTCAACTTGATGCCGGGTTGGGGGCTTTGATCCTGTTTGCTTCGGTTCAGATCGGGATGTTGGCTTGGGCGGTTCTCAAGGGCGAACGGCCGGGCGCCTTAGAAGGCGGGGGCTTCTTTCTGGCGTTCCTGAGCCTTGCGCTTTTGTTGCGCCCCGGCACCAGCGCTCCCGCGCCCTTTGCCGTGGTCCTGATGGTGCTGGCCGGGTTGGCATGGGCCGCCTACACGCTGATCGGGCGCGGCTCTTCGCAGCCTTTGCGTGACACGGCTGGCAATTTCCTGCGCTGTGCCCCGCTGGGGATGGTCCTGGCTGCCCCCGCCGTTTGGGGCAACGCGATATCACCGCCGGGCTGGGCCTATGCCATCGCGTCGGGGGCGCTGGCGTCAGGGCTGGGCTATGCGATCTGGTATGCGGTGCTACCCGCCCTGCCCCGCAGTTCTGCGGCCTATGTGCAACTTACCGTCCCTGCAATTGCCGCCATTGGCGGTGTGCTGTTCATTGCGGAACCGCTGAGCTTGCGGATGATCCTGTGCGCAGGCGGCATATTGGGCGGCGTGGCGCTGGCCCTGTGGGGGGCGGAACGCCGCAAAACTTAGCGTGATGCGCAAGCACTAGGGCATGGGCCGCAGAAAACTCCGGCACCAACGGGCACTGTTACATAACTGTCATGAAAGCGTCGTAGAAGCGTTGCAGAATCGGACTATCCGCTGTCCGAGATCGGATGACCGGTCCAAAGCGAATGCTAAGGAGTAATCATGTCCAAGCTGACTTTCACCACCTCCGCAGTAGCCATCCTGGCACTGTCCGCCGGTGCCGCCGTTGCACGCGACAATGTTCAGATCGCCGGGTCTTCGACCGTGCTGCCCTACGCATCCATTGTGGCCGAAGTGTTCGGTGACAACACCGATTTCCCGACCCCGGTCGTCGAATCGGGTGGGTCTTCCTCGGGTCTGGCGCGCTTCTGCGAAGGTGTCGGCACCAACACCATCGACATCGCAAACGCATCGCGCGCCATCCGCGAGCGTGAAATCGCAGTCTGTGCCGAGAACGGCGTGACCGACATCATCGAAGTCCGTATCGGCTATGACGGCATCGTGTTCGCCAGCCAGATCAATGGCCCTGAATTCACCGCATTCTCGCAGTCCGATATTTTCCTGGCTCTGGCCGACAAAGTCGTCGTCGATGGTGCAATCGTCGACAACCGTCCGGCCACATGGGCTGACGTGAACCCGGACCTGCCAGCAGTTGCGATCGCAGCCTTCATCCCCGGCACCAAGCACGGCACCCGTGAAGTGTTCGAAGAGAAAGTTCTGCTTCAGGGCTGCGAAGACACCGGTCAAATGGCCGCCATGATGGAAGCCGGCATGTCCGAAGACGACGCTGAAGGCGCTTGCATGGCTGTGCGCACCGATGGCGCTTCGGTCGATATCGACGGCGACTACACCGAGACTCTGGCACGCATCGACTCGAACCCGAACGGTCTGGGCGTGTTCGGCCTGTCCTTCTACGAGAACAACACCGACAAGCTGAAGGTTGCGACCATGGGCGGCGTTGCCCCCTCGACCGCAACCATCGCTTCGGGTGAATACCCGGTGTCGCGCCCGCTGTTCTTCTATGTCAAGAAAGCGCATATCGGCGTGATCCCCGGCCTGAAGGAATACGCTCAGTTCTTCATGGATGACCAGATCGCAGGCGCCGGCGGCCCGCTGGCCAACTACGGCCTGGTGCCCGATCCGGCTCTGGCCGAAACCCAAGCCGCTATCGCAAACGAAACCGTCATGGGCGGTGGCATGTAATCTGCCAAGATTACCGGGGCGGCATATTGCGCCGCCCCGTTTTCCTTTTTGGTTATTTGATATAGGTCAGGGCGATCCCGCGGTGGCCGGAATTACCAAGACGACAACCAAGTATCGGGGGGCATATGCCTGTATTCTGGCTGGTTATGATCGTGCTTGCCATTGCAATCGGGGGATACATCCTCGGTCGCGGGCGCGCATTGGCTGGTGCAGGGGGCGATAGCCGTCATCTGCATTCGCTGCCGAACTATTACGGCTCGAACGTGGCCATCAAGGCGGTCGCCCCTGCGTTTCTGCTCATGATCGTCTGGCTGATCGCCCAACCGATTTTTGTCTCATCGCAGGTTGCCGGGGATTTGCCCGACGGGATCGTGGCCGATGGCAGCTCCATGTCGTTGGTCATGGCCGAAGTGCGCCGCACCGCAGAGGGGATCAACGCCGCAGTCGCATCCGGTGCCATGTCGCCGGAAATGGCATCCAGCGGGCGCGCCGACATCAGCGATTTCACCACGCGGTTGCAAGATGCCGGCCAGATCGTGACTGCGACCATTACACAGCCGATCCTGAACGCTGCGCAAAGCTACCGCGCCATGAACGCAACCGGGAACCTGTTGATGACCGGGCTGGTTCTGCTTCTGGCCTTGGGCGGCACGGTTTGGGGCCTGCGCGAAAGCTATCCCGAATTTCGGGCACGCAATGTGGTCGAAGCCTCGGTTCGGGCCTTGCTCATCGCGGCTGCCTCTATTGCGATCCTGACAACCATCGGAATCGTCCTGTCGCTGATCTTCAACACGATCGAATTCTTTCGCATTTACCCCGCATCGGATTTCTTTGGCTCCATGACGTGGTCGCCCAGCTTCCAGGGCAATTCGCAACTGGGCATCTGGCCGCTTTTGTGGGGCACGCTCTACATTTCGATTATCGCGCTGCTGGTCGCCGTGCCGATCGGGCTGTTTGCCGCGATCTACCTGTCTGAATACGCCAGCAAAAACGTGCGCGCCTTCGCAAAACCGGCGATCGAGGTGCTGGCGGGTATCCCGACCATCGTCTACGGCCTGTTCGCGCTGCTGACCGTTGGCCCCTTGCTGATGGGCGTTTTCGGCAATGATGGTCTGGGCTGGATGCAATCGGGCACAGCGGTGATGACCGCGGGGCTGGTGATGGGGATCATGCTTATCCCCTTTGTCAGTTCGCTGTCGGACGACATCATTAACGCTGTGCCGCAGGCCATGCGCGACGGGTCGTATGGGTTGGGCGCAACCAAGTCGGAAACCATCCGGCAAGTCGTTTTGCCTGCCGCCCTGCCCGGTATCGTCGGCGCGATCTTGCTGGCTGCGTCGCGCGCCATTGGCGAGACAATGATCGTGGTTCTGGGTGCCGGGGCCGCCGCCCGCCTATCGCTGAACCCGTTCGACGCCATGACAACCGTGACCGCCAAGATCGTGTCGCAATTGACCGGGGACAGCGATTTCGCCTCGCCAGAGGCACTTGTGGCCTTCGCCCTTGGCATGACCCTGTTCATCATCACGCTGGGGCTGAATGTCTTCGCCCTGTATATCGTGCGCAAATATCGGGAGCAGTACGAATGACCGACGCAAGCCAAAGTGGCGCCCATCATCGTGGGTCGTTGCTGACTGTCGATGCGCGCACCCGCAAGCGCAACGCCGCCGAGGCCCGGTTTCGGTATTACGGCATGGCAGCCATTCTGACCGGGGTCGCGTTCCTTGTCGTGCTTGCCGTGTCGATTGTTCGGTCTGGCCTGCCGGCCTTCACAACCATGGCGGTCGAGGTCGAATTTACTCTGACAGCGGAACAATACGCCGATGCCGAAGGGCAACTGTTCAAGACCCGCGCCTATGAAGGGTATTTCAACGCAGCGTTTGAACAGCAATTGCAAGATCGGAATGTTCAGGCGGGTTTCGACCCAGAGGCGGTAAATCGCATCATCGGCAACACCGGCGCAACGCTGCGCAGTTTCTTCCTTGAGAACGAGGATCTGCTGGGCCAGCCGGTTACATTCAACCTGCCGACATCGTCCCGGATTGATGGCTATTTCAAGGGTCGCCTGCTGCGCGAGAACGTGACCGACTCGCGCTTTCTGGAAGTCAGCGACCTTGATCTGGCCGATGAACTGGCAGAAGCCGGGATCATCCAGTCGAAATTCAACTGGACCTTTATCACGGGCAAGGACTCCGGCGTAGACAACCCCGGCGGTGCGGGGATCGGGGCCAGCGTGATCGGGTCGTTCTTCATGATGCTGGTGGTGTTGTTCCTGTCGCTGCCCATTGGTGTTGCAGCCTCGATCTATCTTGAGGAATTTGCGCCCAAGAACCGGATTACCGACCTGATCGAGGTGAATATCTCGAACCTCGCCGCAGTGCCGTCCATCGTGTTCGGTATTCTGGGTCTGGCCGTGTTCATCCAATTCGCACATCTGCCGCAATCGGCCCCGCTGGTCGGCGGCCTGGTGTTGACGCTGATGACCCTGCCCACGATCATCATCTCGACCCGTGCCTCGCTGAAATCGGTGCCGCCCTCCATTCGTGACGCAGCCTTGGGCGTCGGTGCTTCGAAAATGCAGGCGGTGTTCCATCATGTTCTGCCGCTCGCCATGCCCGGCATTCTGACGGGCACCATCATCGGCCTTGCCCAGGCCTTGGGCGAAACGGCACCGCTTCTGCTGATCGGAATGGTTGGCTTCGTGGCACGCGAATACCCCGATGGCCTGATCTCTGGCTTCATGGACCCGAACTCTGCCATGCCCGCCCAGATCTACACTTGGGCAGCCCGCTCTGACGGCGCTTTTTACGAAAAGGCCTGGGGCGGTATCATCATCCTGCTGGTGTTCCTGCTTGCCATGAACATCATCGCCATCCTTCTGCGCCGCCGCTTCGAGCGCCGCTGGTAATCGCTTTCGCCTCGTCAGAAATCGCGGCACATAAAGGAATGACAGTCATGTATGACGCTCCCAACCCCGCCACCGAAGTCGGTCAGCAGGACATCAAGATCACGGCCAAGGACGTGCAGGTCTATTACGCCGACACCCATGCCATCAAGAACGTGAATGTCGATATCGTTGACCGTGCCGTGACCGCGTTTATCGGGCCGTCGGGTTGCGGCAAGTCCACCTTCCTGCGCTGCATCAACCGGATGAACGACACGATCGACATCTGCCGGGTCGAAGGCGACATCCGCATTGACGGCGATGACATCTACGATAAACGCGTGGACCCGGTGCAACTGCGCGCCAAGGTGGGTATGGTGTTCCAAAAACCCAACCCGTTCCCCAAGTCGATCTATGACAACGTGGCATACGGCCCGCGCATTCACGGGCTGGCCAAGAACAAAGCCGATCTCGACATCATCGTGGAACGTGCCTTGCGCCGCGCTGCTATCTGGGACGAAGTCAAGGACCGCCTGACAGCCCCCGGCACCGGCCTGTCCGGCGGCCAGCAACAGCGCTTGTGCATCGCCCGCGCGATTGCCACCGAACCCGAAGTTCTGCTGATGGACGAACCCTGCTCTGCGCTTGACCCGATTGCGACTGCGCAGGTCGAAGAACTGATCGACGAATTGCGCCGTGATTATACCGTGGTGATCGTCACGCATTCGATGCAGCAAGCCGCGCGTGTCAGCCAGAAGACCGCGTTCTTTCACTTGGGCGATCTGGTCGAATATGGGGACACAGAGCAAATCTTCACCAATCCCAAGGACGAACGCACCGAACGCTATGTGACGGGCCGCATTGGCTAAGGTCGCAAGATCATGTCAGACAAACACATCGTCTCTGGCTTCGACCGCGATATTATGGCCATTGAAACCTTTGTGGCCCAGATCGGCGCGATGGCGCGCGATGCCCTAGAGGACGCAACCCAAGCCTGTCTGCTGCGCGACAAGGAAATCGCCTTGCGGGTGCAGGACGGGGATCGGGCGCTCGACACGCTGGAAACACAGACCCGCATGGCCGCGATCAAGCTACTGGCGCTGCGTGCGCCCAGTGCGGTCGACCTGCGGTTCGTTCTGACCGTGCTGGAAGTGTGCGCGCATCTGGAGCGCTGCGGCGATTATGCCAAGAACATCGCCAAGCGCAGCCTGGCCCTTGGCCCACATGGGCATTTCACCGGCACCGACCGCGCGCTATTGCGTATGTCCGACGCGGTAAACCAGATGCTGGCGGATGCGCTGGCAGCCTATCTGGACCGCGATACCGACAAAGCGCGCGCCGTGATTGATGCAGACCTAGAGACCGACCAGCGTTACAATTCGCTATTTCGCGGGCTTTTGACCTATATGATGGAAGACCCGCGCAACATTACCGCCGGAATGCATCTGCATTTTGTTGCCAAGAACCTGGAACGGATCGGCGACCGCGCCACTGGGATCGCGGAACAGGTGATCTATCTGACCACCGGAGAGATGCCCGACGATGACCGGCCCAAGGGCGATATGACCGCCCAGCCCCAGGACGGGGAGCAACCTACGCCCTGACCCGCCACATGATGGCAAACGACCGGACATATTTTGCCCGGCCACGTCTTTTGGCACCCTTCATGGCGAATGGGCGCGCCAGATGGTAATCTGGCCTCTGCCATCGCATGTCGCGCTAAAGTCGGAACCAGCTTTGCGCGTCATGTGGTCACAAAAGGTCAGCATCCGTCGCATGAACGGGACTGAACGCTGCCCGCTCTAGTCGCCCGATGCCCCCATAACATGCCCCAGTTCAGCGCCTGACAGCACCATATGGCGCGCACGTCCTACGATCAGCGGATCGGGCGCGCGGGCGATTTCAGGGTCTTTATCGGGGTAATCCAGTGTGGACAGAACGTGTTTCATGCACTCCAGACGCGCCCGTTTCTTGTCCTTCGACTTCACCACCGTCCAAGGCGCATCGGCGGTATCGGTGTAGAAGAACATCGCTTCCTTGGCTTGCGTGTATTCATCCCATTTGCCAAGGCTCGCCTTGTCGATGGGGGACAGCTTCCAGCGTTTCAGCGGGTCGGTTTCGCGCGCGACAAACCGGCGGCGCTGCTCTTCGGGGGTGACAGAGAACCAGAACTTGAACAGCCGAATCCCCGACCGCACCAACATGCGTTCAAATTCAGGGGCTTGGCGCATGAATTCCAGATAATCCGTCGGCGTGCAGAACCCCATGACACGCTCGACACCCGCGCGATTATACCAGCTACGGTCATAGAACACCATTTCACCAGAAGTCGGCAGATGCTCGACATAGCGCTGGAAATACCACTGGCCCAACTCGCTTTCCGACGGCTTGTTAAGCGCGACCACACGCGCAAAGCGCGGGTTCAGATGCTCGTTGAACCGCTTGATCGTGCCACCCTTGCCAGCCGCATCGCGCCCTTCGAACAAAAAGACGAACCGCTCGCCCGTCTCTATTGCCCATTTCTGAACTTTCAGAAGCTCTGCCTGCAGCCGCGCCTTTTCAGCCTCATAGGGCGCGCGGGCCATCTTGTAGCGGTAAGGATAGCGGTCAGATTCGAAGAACTTGCGAATCTCGTCATGCGTCAGCGTGGCCGGATCAGGCATCCAGTTATACTTCGCAGGCGCCGTTTTCAGGCGCGCGGGTTCCGCCGGTTCCACACTCACGGGCGGCTCTGCCCGTGCTGCGGTGTGCTGGGGCGTGGCCACCTCGGTCATAGGAGCTGCGATTGCATCGGCATCTTTCATGGGCGCTATCCTGTCTGAATAAGAACGCCCTACTCTACCATTCCGCCAGAAACCTGTCTTTGACATGCCTCAATCGGGACTTGCGTCGCACTCGGACGGGCTTGATAATCTGGGTATGACAAACACACTTCTTTCCATCGGGCATGGATACAGCGCGCAGGCTTTGGCAGACCATCTGCTGCCGCTTGGTTGGCATATCATCGGCACCACACGCAGCGCCGACCGCGCGGCAGAGCTGGCGGGCGCGGGCATAGAGCCCTTGATCTGGCCGGGCAATCCGCTGCCCCTGGCGCGCGCGACACATCTGCTGACATCTGTCGCGCCGGGGGCAGAGGGCGATCCGGTGCTTGTGGCGCATGGCGCAGATATCGCGGCCGCCACACATCTGAACTGGGTGGGTTATCTTTCGACCGTGGGGGTTTACGGCGACCATGCCGGGGCATGGGTGGATGAGGACACAGCCCTGACCCCCGGCACCGCGCGCGGGCGTGCCCGTGTTGCCGCAGAGGCCGCATGGCAGACCATAGCCCCTGCGCGGTTGCACATTTTGCGGCTGGCGGGGATCTACGGTCCCGGTCGCGGCCCGTTCACCAAGCTGAAACGCGGCACGGCGCAACGCATCATCAAACCTGGACAGGTGTTTTCACGCATCCACCGCGACGACATCGGAACAGCGCTTTTGGCGTGCCTCCAGTCCGAGCGCGCAGGTGCAATCTATAACCTGTGCGATGACGAACCCGCCCCACCGCAAGACGTGATAACCTATGCCGCCGAATTGCTGGGCATGGAACCGCCGCCAGAGGTTCCATTCGACAAGGCCGATCTGTCACCCATGGCGCGTAGCTTTTATTCCGAAAGCAAACGGGTTCACAATGACCGCATCAAACGCGACTTGGGCTGGCAACCGCGCTACCCCGATTACCGCAGCGGGCTGCGCGCCATACTCGCCGCTGAAGGGTAATTGCATCTGCCGCCGCTGGGCGGTAATCCCGCGCCATGCCACGCTATGCCTTGAAAATCGAATATGACGGACGCCCGTTTTGCGGCTGGCAGCGCCAGCGCGACCTACCCTCTGTGCAAGGCGCGATAGAGGCGGCCTTGGCGCGGCTGGAACCGGATGTGCCCGGCATCGCCGCCGCCGGGCGCACAGATACCGGCGTGCATGCGACGGGTCAGATCGCCCATTGCGACATGACGCGCGATTGGGACGCCTTCCGCCTGATGGAAGCGCTGAACCACCACTTGAAACCACAGCCCGTGGCGGTGCTGGCCTGCGCCCGCGTAACCGAAGATTTCCACGCGCGATTTTCGGCACTTGAACGGCGCTACACCTTCCGCCTGCTGGCCCGCCGCGCGCCCCCCACACTGGAGGCGGGTTTCGTCTGGCATATCCGGCACGCGCTGGACCTGACCGCCATGCAGGCCGGTGCCGCGCATCTGCTGGGAACGCATGATTTCACCACGTTCCGCGCCAGCCAATGTCAGGCGCTGTCGCCCGTCAAGACGCTGGATTCCCTGGAAATAGAGGCACAAGATATTCCCAGCGGGGTCGAATACCGCTTCCATCTGCGCGCCCGGTCGTTTCTGCACAACCAGGTGCGCAGCATTGTCGGCACGCTGGAACGGGTTGGTGCGGGGGCTTGGGCACCTGAAGACGTAAAAACGGCGCTCGACGCTCGCAACCGCATAGCCTGTGGGCCGGTCAGCCCGCCCGATGGGTTATGCCTGACCGGGGTCGGCTACCCGAGCGAACCCTTCGCATAAGGGCTGCGGTGGAAGGGGGCTGTCTGCCCCCGCCGCCATTGGCCTTCGCCCAATGGCGACTCCCCCGAGGATATTTTTGCAAGGATGAAGTGTTACTCGACTTCTTCGACCACGACCAATTCGCGGGTCGCGGCGTTCTTGGCAAAGCTCAGCGCCTCTTGATAAGCGGGCGAGTTGTAACACGCGACCGCCGCCTCGACAGACGGGAAACGGGCCACCACATTGCGCGCATGGCCCTGCCCTTCCAACTGAACAGCGCGCCCTGCACGGGCCAAGAAGACGCCACCATGATCGGCAATCGCATGTGTTGCGCGGCTGGCATATTGGCCATAGGCCTCGGCATCGGCATCGGTGACGGTAACATGGGCAATCCAAAGCGCACTCATGCGGATACTCCTGCAATATGATCTGTGGCGGCTTTGAGCGCGGCCTCTGCACCCGCGATATCGGCCCCGCCGCCTTGAGCCATGTCCGGGCGGCCACCGCCGCCCTTGCCGCCTAGTTCCGCAACCGCCGCGCGCACCAGATCCACGGCCGAGATACGGTCGGTCAGGTCTGCTGTGACGCCTGCGGCCACGGCGGGTTTCGCACCGGTATCGGCCACCAGAACCACGACGCCGCTGCCCAGCTTGTCCTTCATCGCGTCAATCAACGCAGGCAAATCCTTGCCGCCCACGCCTTGCATAACGCGGGCAATCAGCTTGATGCCGCCCACCTCTTGCGGCGCATCTTCCGCACCGCCACCGCCCATGGCGATCTGACGTTTGAGTTGTGCAACCTCATTTTGCAGCGCGCGACGCTCGTCCATCAGCGCACGGACACGCGCCGGCACATCAGCGGCAGGCGTTTTCAGCGCCAGCGCGACATCGGCAAGCCGGTGATCCTGCGCGCGCAGATAGTCGAGCGCGGGCTGGCCACTTAAGGCTTCGACCCGGCGAACACCTGCCGAACTGGCGCTATCGCCCAACACCACGAAAGCCCCGATATCGCCCGTGCGCGCAACATGCGTGCCGCCGCACAGCTCCAGCGAGTAGGTGTCCCCCTCGGCGCCCTTGCCAGACCCATGCAGCGTGCCCATGGACACGACACGAACCTCTTCGCCGTATTTCTCGCCGAACAAGGCCTGTGCGCCCAAGGCGCGCGCGTCATCGGGCGTCATGATCCGGGTGTCGACGGCGCTGTTCTGCCGGATGAACGCGTTCACCTCGGCCTCGACCTGTTCGATCTGCTCCGGGCTTAACGCCGCGCCATGGCTGAAATCGAAGCGCAAACGGTCGGGCGCATTCAACGAGCCGCGCTGCGCGACATGATCCCCAAGCGCGCGGCGCAGGGCTTCATGCAGCAGATGCGTGGCCGAATGATTGGCGCGGATCGCGCTGCGGCGGGTATGCTCCACCTCCAACTTGGCGGGCTGGCCCTTGGCGATATGCCCTTCGGTAACCTCGGCCACATGAATATGCAGGCCGGCCGCTTTCCGTGTGTCGGTCACTTTCGCAACGCCCGTCGCGGTGCGGATGAAACCCGTGTCGCCCAGCTGGCCACCCGATTCTGCGTAAAAAGGCGTCTGATTGGTGATAATCTGGACCGCCCCCTCGGCGCGGTCGGCCTCATCCCCGTCCGTGACCAGTGCCAGCACCTGCCCTTCGGCTGTTTCCGTCTTGTAGCCAAGAAATTCCGTGCCGCCCATGCGGTCGGCAAGGTCGAGCCAGATGGTTGCATCCGCCGCTTCGCCAGAGCCGGACCATGCCGCACGCGCACGGGCCTTTTGGTCTGCCATGGCTGCATCGAACCCGTCCACATCGACCTTGCGGCCACGTTCGCGCAACGCATCTTGCGTCAGATCAAGCGGGAAGCCGAACGTGTCGTAAAGCTTGAACGCGGTGGCGCCGGGCAGGTCGGCATCATCCGACAGGTCGGTCATTTCGGCATCCAGCAGCTTCAGCCCGCGATCCAGCGTCTGCCGAAAACGGGTTTCCTCTGCGCGCAGGGTCTCGGCAATCAGCGCCTGCGCTTCGCGCAATTCGGTGAAATGGCCGCCCATCTGCGTGACCAGCGCGGGCACCAGACGGTGCATGACCGGGTCTTGCGCGCCCAGCATATGCGCGTGGCGCATGGCGCGGCGCATGATGCGGCGCAGAACGTAACCGCGCCCGTCATTGGCAGGCAGCACGCCATCGGCGATCAGGAAAGACGTCGCGCGCAAATGGTCGGCAATAACGCGGTGATGGGTCTTGCCGGGGCCGTCGGGGTCCGAACTGGTGGCATGCGCAGAGGCTTCGATCAGCGCGCGCATCAGGTCGGTGTCGTAATTGTCGTGCTTGCCCTGCAACAGCGCGCCGATGCGTTCCAACCCCATGCCGGTGTCGATGGATTGGTTGGGCAATTCGGTCAGGGAGCCATCGTCATGCTGTTCGTTCTGCATGAAAACGAGGTTCCAGATTTCGATGAAACGGTCGCCGTCTTCTTCGGGGCTTCCGGGAGGTCCGCCCCAGATTTCAGGGCCGTGGTCAAAGAAAATTTCTGTGCAGGGGCCGCAAGGGCCGGTCGGGCCCATACGCCAGAAATTGTCATCGGTCGGGATGCGGATAATCCGGTCATCCGACAGGCCGGCAACCTTTTTCCACATGTCGGCGGCTTCGTCATCTGTGTGGTAGACAGTGACGAGCAGTCTGTCCTTGGGAATGTCGAAATCGCGCGTCAGCAACTCCCACGCGAAGGGGATCGCTTCAGATTTGAAGTAATCACCGAAGCTGAAATTGCCCAACATTTCAAAAAATGTGTGGTGGCGCGCGGTATACCCGACATTGTCGAGATCATTGTGCTTTCCGCCCGCACGGACGCATTTCTGCGAGGTGGTTGCGCGCGTGTAGTCGCGGTGCTCCAGCCCGGTAAACAAGTTCTTGAACTGCACCATCCCAGAGTTGGTAAACATCAGGGTCGGATCGTTGCGCGGAACAAGGGGCGAGCTGTCGACAACTTCATGCCCGTTGCGGGCAAAGTAATCGAGAAAGGTCGAGCGGATATCGTTGAGGCTGGGCATGTCACACTCCGGCGCTTGCGCGTGCTGTCTGGATGGCACGGTGTAGCCCCCGGCGCGGAGGCTGTCCACACCCCGCGCCGAAATCCCGGAGCATATCAGGTCAGTCTTCGGTCAGGTCCGCGTCACCCTCGGCCATGTGGAAATCCAGACCGTGCGCCGCGCGGATCTTATCCTCTATCTCCAATGCGCGCTGCGGGTTCTCGCGCAGGAAACCCTTGGCATTCTCGCGCCCCTGCCCGATGCGCTCATCACCGTAGGAATACCACGCGCCAGATTTCTCGACCACGCCAGCTTTGACACCCAGATCCAGCAATTCGCCGGTTTTAGAGATGCCTTCGCCATACATGATGTCGAATTCCACCTGCTTGAAAGGCGGTGCCACCTTGTTTTTAACGACCTTCACGCGGGTTTGGTTGCCAACAACCTCATCCCGGTCCTTGATGGAGCCGATGCGGCGAATATCGAGGCGCACAGAAGAATAGAATTTTAGTGCGTTGCCGCCAGTTGTGGTTTCGGGGCTGCCGAACATGACGCCGATTTTCATACGAATCTGGTTGATGAAGATCACCATGCAATTCGAGCGGCTGATAGAGCCGGTCAGCTTGCGCATGGCCTGCGACATAAGGCGGGCATGAACGCCGACGGAACTGTCGCCCATGTCGCCTTCAAGCTCGGATTTCGGCGTCAGTGCGGCAACCGAATCGACCACAACGAGAGAAACCGCGCCGGACCGCACCAATGTGTCGACGATTTCCAGCGCCTGCTCGCCCGTATCGGGCTGCGAGATCAGCAACTCGTCAAGGTCGACACCCAGTTTGCGGGCATATTGCGGGTCGAGCGCATGTTCGGCATCGACAAAGGCGCAAACGCCGCCTTTCTTCTGCTCTTCGGCCACGACATGCAGGGTCAATGTGGTCTTGCCAGAGGATTCCGGGCCATAAATCTCGATGATCCGCCCTTTGGGCAGGCCGCCGATGCCCAGCGCAATATCAAGACCGAGCGAGCCAGTCGAGGTTGATTCAATATCCTTGAGGACATTGTCACCCCCAAGTTTCATGATCGAGCCTTTACCGAACTGCCGTTCGATCTGTGCAAGCGCCGAATCGAGCGCTTTTTGTTTTTCCGCCGCCTTTTTATCGGTCTTGTCTGTCATGTTCAGCAGGTCCGCTACAGCCATTGTTTCGCCCCTTATTTCACAGCGTGCCGGTTGCGGCAATCGCGCGTTTGTTCCCGACATGTTCTACACGATCGTGCAGCACAAAGCGAGAACTTTATGATTAACGATCCCGGGCAGCTTGGTGCAATTTGGTTAAGAAAGCGTTTGCGCGGTGAGGGTTGCACGGGGCGCAAGGCGGTCATTCGGTTTTGGACATGGTAAGGACAGCTTGCCTGACCTAACTTCAACCAAAGGGAGGCGCAACGTCTCTGGGAAAGGATGACGACATGGCTAGTGTGACAACCGATATCTTTGCAACCCGTGCAACCGAATCGATGGGCGACAAACTGATGCACGGCTTGACGCGCCTTGCCAAGCTCTCGCCGACCTATCGCCGGGTCGAGGCATTGAGCAACTTGACCGATGCGGAGCTGGCTGCCCAAAACATGACGCGAGAGCAGGCCGCGGCGCGCGTTTTTGGCAACAAGTTTTACGTCTGATACCGCAATGCGAACGCGCCGGTGCAAACCCGGCGCGCGCAATCGCTCTACCCGGCCCAGATCGGCGGAATGCGCCAGAAAGCGCCTGAGCAACCGTCATACGCCAGCAACATGGCGCGCGCCGTTCACCACCGACAAAATGGTGCCGTAGCGTTCTGGAGCTTTCGCGGTCATCTGCCTTGGTTGAACGGGTTGCGCGGGCTTGCCAAGCTTGCGGGTTTCGCCCATCACCTTTGGCATGAATGAACAGTCGCATATCTTGTGCATTGGTGCCGCGCTTTGGGACATTATCGGGCGCACGCCCGCCCCCATGCGGATCGGCTCTGACGTGGCGGGCCGGATCGCCCGTATTCCCGGCGGCGTGGCGCTGAATATTGCCATGGCTTTGGTGCGGGCGGGGGCGCGCCCTGACCTGCTGGCCGCCGTCGGGCAGGATGCTGCGGGAGATGCGCTTGTGGCAGACATGGCCGCCTATGGTGTCAGCGTACAGCACCTGTATCGCGCGCCCGACTTGCCCACAGATACTTACATGGCCATAGAGGGCGCGGGCGGGCTGATCGCCGCCATTGCCGATGTGCATTCGCTGGAAATGGCGGGGGCCAAAGTGCTGGCCCCATTGCGCGATGGTCGGTTGGCAAGTGATGCCGCCCCGTGGCATGGAATGATCGCGCTGGACGGGAATTTGACAGTGGCGCTGCTCGCGGAAATCGGCAGCGCGCCGGCCTTGGCGCAGGCCGATTTGCGGGTCGCACCTGCCTCTCCGGGCAAGGGCGAGCGGGTGCTGCCGCTGCTGAAACGGCCCGGCACGGTGTTCTATGTAAACCTTGAAGAGGCAGGGCTGCTCTGCGGCACCGAATTCGACGGGTCCGCCGCAGCTGCGCGCGGCCTGCTGGCGCGTGGCGCGCGGCGCGTGCTGGTCACGGATGGTGCCCGCGACACGACCGATGCCTGCGCCGACGCGGTGTTGACGCAGGCTCCCCCACAGGTTCAGGCAGCTCGCGTGACCGGCGCGGGCGACACGTTCATGGCCGCACATATGGCCGCAGAAGCGCAGGGAATGGCCCGCGAGGATGCCTTGAGACATGCGTTGAAAGTGGCTGCAAACTACGTGGCCGGTGGGCCAGAACATTAAGGAATGTCAGATGTTTGAGATGCGTTACTCAACCGAAGTGGCCGAAGCGCGCGACACCGGCGCGCCGATTGTCGCGCTGGAATCGACCATTATCACCCATGGCATGCCTTACCCCCGCAACCTGGACATGGCACGGCAGGTCGAAAACGACATCCGCGCCGCCGGGGCCATTCCGGCAACCATCGCTGTTCTGGACGGGGTGATCCATATCGGGCTGGAGATGGTCGAGCTTGAGCAACTGGCCCAAACCACCGGCGCGCTGAAACTGTCGCGTGCCGATCTGGCCGCAGCGCTGGCAATGGGTGCAACCGGGGCCACAACCGTTGCCGCGACCATGATCTGCGCCGCCCGCGCCGGTATCGCGGTGTTTGCCACCGGCGGCATAGGCGGGGTGCATCGCGGCGCAGAGCAGAGCTTCGACATATCCGCCGATTTGCAGGAATTGGCGCAAACCCCCGTTACCGTGGTTGCCGCCGGGGCCAAGGCCATTCTGGACCTGCCCAAAACGCTGGAAGTGCTGGAAACGCTGGGTGTGCCTGTCATCGCTCATGGGCAAGACGGGTTCCCTGCTTTCTGGTCGCGCGAGAGCGGCCTGCCTGCGCCCCTGCGAATGGATGACCCCGCGCAGATCGCCCGCGCCCACCAGATGCGCGCCGCGCTTGGTTTGCCCGGTGGCCAGCTTGTCGCCAACCCCATCCCCGAAGCCGATGAAATCCCGCGCGATGTGATCGACGGTTGGATCGCGCAAGCCCTGCACGATTGCGCGGGCGTTGCCGCCAAGGATGTGACCCCCCGTCTGCTTGCCCGTATCTTTGAGCTGAGCGACGGCGCGTCGCTAACGGCCAATATCGCGCTGGTGCGCAACAATGCGCGGCTGGGTGCCGCGATTGCATGCGCGCTTGTATCGGCCATCCCCGCCCCCCATATCGGCGCCTAGAGCGGCAACAGGACAGATCATGTCGGCAGATCATCACAAACGCGGGTTCCTCGGTTCAATCCGTTCTAATTTTCTGGCTGGATTGGCGGTGATCGCCCCCGGCGTGCTGACGGTCTGGCTGGTCTGGAACGTGGTCACATGGATCGACGGGATCGTGATGCCGCTGATCCCGCGCCGCTTTCAACCCGAAGTGCTGACCGGCTGGGACGTGCCGGGCGTGGGCGTGGCGCTGTTTTTGGTCTTTACGCTGGTGATGGGCTATTTCACCAAGGGCTTTATCGGCCGCACGCTTGTCGGCTGGGGCGAGCGCATTGTCGAGGCGATGCCTGTCGTGCGCTCCATCTACAACGCGGTGAAACAGATCGCGGATACGATCCTTGCACGCACCGCCCCAACCTTTGACCGGGCGTGCTTGGTGGAATATCCGCGCAAGGGGATTTGGGCCACGGCATTTATCTCGACCACCACGCGTGGCGAGATTGGCGACAAGCTGTCGAACGGGGAGGAACTGGTTTCGGTGTTTCTGCCGACCACGCCAAACCCGACCTCGGGGTTTCTGCTGTTCCTGCCGCGCCGTGACGTGATCGAGTTGGATATGTCCATCGAAGACGCCGCGAAACTGGTGATTTCCGCTGGGCTGGTCTATCCGGACACGCGCAAAGGCAAACTGGTGGCCGCGCCGGGTGTGGAAAGCTGACCAAGCGCCGCGCGATAGCCTAGGTCGCAATTTCCTTGCGCGCCCTTGCCCTTTCTGCCCTTGCCCTGCCCGACCCTGCCGCCGCCGAATTGCGCTTCTGCACTGCGACCAGCGCTTGCATAAAGGTGGCCATCAGAGCGCGCGTGCCGGGCAGCGCTGTCAGAGCCTTTGCAAAACCGCTTCACTTGTTACCGCGCCACATCGAAGCGCGGTTGCTGGGCGCATGCGAATGACTATTGCGGCACCTCGGCTCAGCCCTTCGACAAATTCGGCGACGAGGATTGCGCCGCGCGCAGCTACAACCGCAAGTCGTTTTCCGGCGTTTCGAAGTGTTTGAACTGTCGGGCAGTCCGCTGTCGCTATTCCCCTTGGGGGTGATGCGCCCGCCGGATTTCAACCGCAGCGACGCGCCCCACGCGCAGGGTCTTTTCACCGTCATACGCCCATGGTAAGCGGCCCTCGCACGCGGAAAATCACTTTCGCGCCCAGATATACCCGGAGAGACATCATGGCCCTAGAGCGCACCTTCTCGATCATCAAACCCGACGCAACCGCCCGCAACCTGACCGGCAGGATCAACGCCAAGTTCGAAGACGCTGGCCTGCGTATCGTGGCGCAAAAGCGCATTCACATGACCAAAGCGCAAGCCGGCGAGTTCTACAAGGTCCACGCCGCACGCCCCTTCTATGATGAATTGTGCGAATTCATGGCCTCTGCCCCGGTCGTGGTGCAGGTGCTGGAAGGCGAAGGCGCCATTGCCAAAAACCGCGAAGTGATGGGCGCCACGAACCCTGCCGATGCAGCGCCGGGCACCATCCGCGCCGAGTTCGCGCAGTCGGTTGGCGAGAATTCTGTCCACGGCTCGGACGCACCGGAAACCGCCGCAGAAGAAATCGCGTATTTCTTTTCCGGGCTGGAACTGGTCGGCTAATCCGCTGCGACACGCATTTGAAAGACCCCGCCGTTTGTGCGGGGTCTTTTGCGTTATCAGGGGGCTTTCCGCCCCCTCGCCGCCCTGCGGGTCGGCTCACCCCCGAGGATATTTATGCAAGGATGAAGGGGAGCGCCGTTCCTCATTTACCATTGCAGAATTTCCTGCCAGATTGACACTATGTTTCAGAGCGTTGAGTTGCCCGTCTGGGCCCTGACCCTTATCGTTGGGTTTGCCGCGGTCACCTTCGCGTCGCATTTCCTGTTTCCATCGGTGCGCTGGTTTTTCCGAAAACGGGCTGAGCGTGCGGTGGCGCGGTTGAACCAGCGGCTGAAGCGCCCGATCGAGCCATTCAAGCTGATGCGACGCCAGGACCAGGTCATCCGGCTGGTTTATGACCCGCAGGTGATGGAAGCGGTGCGCGCGCATGCCCGCGACGAGGGCATTCCGCCCAACGTGGCCTTTGAAAAGGCCCGGTCCTACGCGCGCGAAATCGTGCCGGGGTTTTCCACCGCCACATATTTCGGCTTTGCCATCCGTTTGGCGCGGCGGCTGGGAGAGGGGTTCTATGATGTCGTGGTGCAGGCCGAGGATCAGAACGGGCTGGACGAGGTCGCGCCAGAAGATGCCATTGTTTTTGTAATCAACCACCGCTCGAACATGGACTACGTTCTGGTCACCTGGTTGGCCGCGCAGCACACCGCGCTCAGCTATGCGGTGGGCGAATGGGCGCGCATATGGCCGCTAAAAGGCTTTATCCGCGCAATGGGGGCGTATTTCATCCGCCGACGCTATGCCAATGCGCTGTATCGGGCGGTGCTGGCGCGCTATGTGCAGATGTCGGTGCAGCAAGGCAGCACGCAAGCGATCTTTCCAGAGGGCGGGCTAAGCCTGGACGGGCGCGTCGGGCAAGGCCGCGTGGGTTTGCTGACCTATATCTTGCGTGGCTGGGATGCACGCGGCCCGCGTGACGTGATTTTCGTCCCGGTGGCGCTGAATTACGACCGGGTGCTGGAGGACCGTCTGCTATTGGCGGCCAAGGCCAGCGGCTCTCGGCGGTTTCGGGGGCGTCCCGGCGTGGCGTTGGCTTTTGTCGCACGGGTGCTATGGCAAAAGCTGCGCGGACGGTTCCAGGGCTTCGGGCAAGCGGCGGTGAGCTATGGCGCGCCGGTGTCGCTGCGCAGTTATATGCAGGCCAACCCAGAGGCGGATGCCGATGCCTTGGGCGATCTGCTGATGAAGCGGATTCAGGCCGCGATGCCGGTGCTGGCTGTCCCGTTTGCCGCAGCTGCACTGCTCCGGTCCGGTGGGCGCGGCGCGTGGTCGCAGCTTCACGCGGCCTCGGAAGATCTGCTTGGGCCGGACAAGGCCGATACCTGGCCCGCCGCCGCACAAGGAGAGCTGTTGCGCAAAGGTCTGGACCACTTGGCGCTGCGCGGCATGATCGCCAAGGAAAACAACATCTTCACTGTCACATCCGGAGAAGAAGCCGCGATCGCTTATTACGCGGCTTCGATCCTGCAAAACGCGGCAGAGGTGGATGCAAGCCCAGAAAAGCCCGCAGATACTCCGACATAAAATTACAAAAAAACAATATTCAGGGTTGCAATGTTGCGCGACCCATTTTATCCACGCTGCAAGCGCCGCGTGAATTCTGCGACGCAGCATCATGATCGGGGACACCCCCCGTAGTCTTAGCTTTGGAGGCCGAAATGGCGCTGGATAACCAGACGGGCATGGCGCAGTATGACGCGCCCGAAAAAGACCTGTATGAAATTGGGGAAATGCCGCCTTTGGGCTATGTCCCCAAGCAAATGTATGGGTGGATTCTGCGCCAGGAACGCCATGGCGACCCGACCGACGCGCTGAAGGTCGAAGTGGTCGACACACCGGAAATTGACAGCCATGACGTGCTGGTTTTGGTGATGGCAGCCGGGGTCAATTACAACGGGGTGTGGGCCTGTCTGGGCACGCCGGTTTCGGTGTTCAAGGGTCATGGGGCACCATATGCCGTGATCGGCTCGGATGCGGCGGGGATTGTCTGGAAGGTCGGCGACAAGGTCAAGAACTGGAAGGTTGGCGACGAGGTCGTGATCCATTGCAATCAGGATGATGGCGATGACGAGGAATGCAATGGCGGCGATCCGATGTTCTCGCCCAGCCAGCGCATCTGGGGTTACGAATCCGCCGACGGGTCTTTTGCGCAGTTCACGCGGGTGCAGGCGCAGCAGCTTATGCCGCGCCCCAAGCATCTGACATGGGAAGAATCGGCCTGCTATGTCCTGACGCTGGCCACCGCCTACCGAATGCTGTTTGGCCATCATCCGCATGAATTGAAGCCAGGCCAGAATGTGCTGGTCTGGGGCGCGTCGGGCGGCATCGGGTCTTTCGCGATCCAGCTTGCCGTGGCCGCGGGCGCCAATGCCATCGGGGTCATCTCAGAGGAAGACAAGCGCGATTTCGTCATGAACCTTGGGGCCAAGGGCGTCATCAACCGCAAGGATTTCAACTGTTGGGGCACCCTGCCCGAAGTCGGCTCCGACGAATACGCCGCGTGGTTCGCAGAAGCACGCCGCTTCGGCAAGGCGATCTGGGAATTCACCGGCAAAGGCAACAATGTCGACATCGTTTTCGAACACCCCGGACAGGCAACCTTCCCGGTGTCGTCCTTCGTTTGCAAGCGCGGCGGCATGGTGGTAATCTGCGCGGGCACTTCGGGGTATAACTGCACCTTCGACGTGCGCCATGTCTGGTCCCATCAGAAGCGTTTGCAGGGCAGCCATTTCGCGCATCTTAAACAAGCCGCCGCCGCCAACAAACTGGTAATGGAGCGCCGCGTCGATCCGTGCATGTCAGAGGTTTTCCCCTGGGTCGACATCCCGGACGCGCATATGAAAATGCTGCGCAACGAACACAAGCCCGGCAACATGTCGGTGCTGGTGCAAGCCCCGCGCACGGGTCTGCGCACGTTGGAAGAGGTGCTGGAGGCCGGCCCGACCAAATAAACTACGCGCAAACCCTTGCGCCTGACCGCGATCTGCCCACGTGGCCGGTCGCGGTTTTTACGTTTCGCATTTCTCTGCCTTGCAAATGCTGCATAGCGGCATTTCCGGTTTGTTCATTGTGCAATCGCAGCATCGGCGTATGTCTGGTGTCAAGAAACGCAAATGAGAGACGCAATCATGGCTTATGCAAATCACACCACCGACCTACGCTTTGGCGGGTTCCTTGCCCGCCTACAGAGCTTTCGCGCAATGCTGGCAGAGACGCTGCAACAACGCGCCGTCTACAACCAGACCCTGAGCGAATTGCAGGCGCTGTCCAACCGGGAACTGGCCGATCTGGGCATTCACCGCAGCGAAATACCGCGCCTTGCGGCCGAAGCGGCGTTCAAATCCTGACCTGGCTGAGCGCGATGAGCCGCAAATAGTCGGGCATCAGGGCGCGCTGCGGCATGCCTTGCTGTCCCGATATTTTGCCCCCTACCCTTTGCGACGGCTCTTGCGTGCCAGTTTGGCTGATTTGTGCTTGGCTTTTGCCGCCTTGCGCTTGGGCCCGCCCCGCGCAGGTCCACCGCGCGCAACCGGCAGCGCATCGCCGTCCACTTCCAGCAGCTCCAGCATAAGCCCGCCGGTGATCGGTTCGGCCTCTGCCAGCTTGACCAGAACCTGCTGCCCCATGCTGATGGTGATCCCCGTGCGCTCGCCCGTCAGGCTTTGCGCGTCCGGGTCGTGGCGGAAATACTCGGCGCCGATGCTGCGAATGGGCACCAGCCCGTCCGCGCCCGTCTCGTCCAGCTTCACAAAGACGCCAAACCGCGCGACACCCGAAATGCGCCCGGCAAATTCTGCGCCCACCCGTTCGGCCAGAAAGGCAGCCAAGTAGCGGTCATTCGTGTCGCGTTCAGCGGTCATGGACCGGCGCTCGGCCTCTGATATGGCCTTGGCGGTGTCTTCCAGATGCTCCACATCCCAAGGCGATAGCCCGTCATCGCCCCAGCCATGCGCCGAAATCAACGCGCGATGCACGATCAGGTCGGCATAGCGCCGGATGGGTGACGTGAAATGCGCGTATTCGCGCAAGGCCAGCCCGAAATGCCCGAAATTCTGCGGCGCGTAATAGGCCTGCGTCATGGACCTGAGCGTGGCCATGTTAATCATCTCGTCAAACTCGGTGCCCTCGGCCTGCGCCAGCAAGCGGTTCAGGTGGCGCGTGTGCAACACCTGCCCCTTGGCCAGCACCAGCCCGGTTTCGCGCGCCACCTGCCGCAGCCCTTCCAGCTTGTCGGGGCTAGGCTCTTCATGCACGCGATACAGCAGCGGACGGCCCTTTTCGCGCAAGGTTTCGGCGGCCGCGACATTGGCCAGCACCATGCATTCCTCGACCAGCTTATGCGCGTCGAAGCGTTCTTTGAACGCGACCGAGGTGACGCGCCCTTCATCCGACAGCACGATCTGGCGTTCGGGCAGATCAATTTCCAAAGGCGCACGGCGTTCGCGGGCGCGGGTCAGTGCGCGGTAGCAGGCGAACAGATCGCCCAAGGGTCCAGCAAGCGGCTCCGTCTGCGCGTCCAGCCGTCCGTCATCGGCGGCCTGCGCCTGCTCATAGGTCAGGCTGGCGGCGGACCGCATCATCGCGCGGTGAAATTTATGGTCAGTCTTGTTGCCCTCGGCATCAATCTGCATTTCCAGCGCAATGCAGGGGCGGTCCACCCCTTCGTGCAGCGAGCACAGATCGCCCGAGAGCGTATCGGGCAGCATCGGCACCACGCGGTCGGGAAAATAAGTGGAATTGCCGCGCTTGCGCGCTTCGCGGTCCAGTTCCGATCCGGGGCGCACATAGGCCGCGACATCGGCAATGGCGACCCACAGGGTGAACCCATCGCCGCGCTTTTCGGCAAATAGCGCATCATCATGGTCGCGCGCATCCCACGGGTCGATGGTCATCAACGGCACATCGCGCAGGTCCAGTCGCTTGCCCAAGGGCATGGGCTGGGCACTGTCGGCTTCGGCCACGACCGCATCGTCAAACGCATCGCGAATGCCATGCTGGTGGATCGCGATCAGCGACACCGCCTTGGGCGCGGTCGGGTCACCCAAGCGCTCGACCACATGTGCGCGCGGCGGGCCGAACCGCGCACGGCCCATGGGTTCTGCCAGAACCAATTCGCCGTCCTGCGCGCCATTCACATCATGCGGGCCGACCATCCAGTCGCGGTCAGCGCCCTTGTCGATAGGCATAACGCGCCCGCCCTCGGCCCCGGTGCGGAACAAGCCCAATATACGCTGCGGGTTCGCCCCGATCTTGCGAATGATCTTGGCTTGATAGTCGTAATCCGGCCCACGGATCGCCTCGCATTTGGCCAGCACACGGTCGCCTGCGCCAATATCCTTTGGGGCCAGCAAAATAACGCGCGGGGCTGCGCCCTGCCCGCGCCACTCAATCGGGCGGGCGAACAGGTCGCCATCGGCGTCGGGGCCAAGCACCTCCAGCACCGTGACCGGCGGCAATGCCCCGCCAGAGGCTCGGCGACGCGAGGCAACGCCCTCGCCCTCCAACTCGCGCAGCAGGGCTTTCAGGTCGATCTTCGCCGCGCCCTTGATCCCGAAAGCGCGCGCGATATCGCGGCGCGTTGCATCGGGGTTCGCGGTCATCCACGCGCGCAATTCGGTCAGGGAAGGCAATTGCTTCATAGCCACGCGCCCCCTGCTGCCCAGAGCGCAAGGCAGGGGCGCAGCCTCTGCCGGGGGTGGGCGGGTGGGCGATCTGGGCAGCAGGGGGCATGTCTCATGCGCCGCGCTCTAGCATGGCGCGCGCGACTCGTCACGCGAATAGCTGTCACGCGGACAGATCAAGCACCATGTCGCGATGCATTATCCCGGCGTCCAGATACTCTGCCCCAACCGGCGCAAATCCAAGCCCGGCATAGAACCCAAGCGCGTGCAGTTGCGAGCCAAGTTTCGCCCGCCGCACATCGGCCCGCGCGCGCAGCACATCCACCGTGGCGCGCATAAGCGCCTGCCCGATGCCCGTGCCACGATGCGCCCGCAGCACGCAAACCCGGCCGATCTTGGCGGTGTCACCTGCAATAAGCACGCGCGCGCAACCCACCGGAACGCCATCCAGACGCGCCAGCAGATGCAGCGCGTCAGCGTCACGGCCATCAACCTCCAGCGTTTCATCGACATTCTGTTCCTCGATGAACACAACCCGCCGCAGCGCGTGGCAGGTTGCGATGTCATCGGTCAGGCCAATCGTCAGCATCCGGCGAAATAATCTTGCAAAACGCGTGAATAAACCCGTTTAAGCTGTTCAATATGCGCAATTTCCGCGAATTCATCGACCTGATGCATCGACTGGCCCACCAGCCCGAACTCCACCACCGGGCAATGGTTTTTCACAAAACGCGCGTCGGAAGTGCCCCCCGAAGTGGACAAGACCGGCACCACCCCACATTCGGCCTGAACCGCACGCGCGACAAGCTCCGACAGCGGTCCCGGTGGCGTCAGGAACGCCTCGCCGGAAACACGGATCGCAAGCTCCAGCGCCACGCCAGTTCCGGCGCTTTCTTCCGCCGCCAGCGCGTGCAGCCAGTCCGACAGGCTTTGCCCCGAGTGCAGATCATTGAACCGGATGTTCAGCCCGGCCCGCGCCGTGGCCGGAATGACGTTGGTCGCATCATTGCCCACATCAACCGTGGTCAGTGCCAGTGTGGACGGATCGAAATGGTCAGTCCCTTGGTCCAGTTCATGCCGCGCCAGCCGGTCAAGCAACCCCACCAACACCGGCAGCGGGTTCGCCGCGCGGTGCGGATAGGCCGCGTGGCCCTGCCGCCCGCGCGCGGTGATGGTCGCATTCATCGACCCGCGCCGCCCGATTTTCATCATCTCGCCCATGCGCTCCGGGCATGTCGGCTCGCCCACAAGGCAGACCGACATCGCCTCGCCCTCGGTCGCCATCCAGTCCAGAAGCGCCACGGTGCCGTCCTGCGCCGGGCCTTCCTCGTCGCCGGTGATGGCGAGGATGATCGCACCTTCGGGCGGTGTGGCTTGCACGAAATCCACAGCCGCCGCCACGAAGGCCGCAACACCCGATTTCATGTCACACGCGCCGCGCCCCCAGACACGGCCCTCGGCCAATTCGCCCCCAAATGGGTCGCGCGTCCAATCGCTGCGCACACCGATTGGCACAACATCGGTATGCCCGTTAAACCCGAAACTGCGCGCATGTCCTTTCGCGCCCCAGCGGGCGAACAGATTGGCCGTGCCGTTCCGGTCAACGCGCGTGCAGGCAAAGCCCGCCTTTGTCAGCATCTTCTCCAGCAGCACCAGCGCGCCGCCCTCTGCGGGCGTGACGGAGGGGCAGCGCACAAGATCAGCGGTCAGGGCTACGGGATCAATCATCGTCCGGGTCATCGGTAAACCATGTTTTCTGCGCCACGATGACCGCGTTTTCAGCCAGCGCACGCGCCATCAGCTCTTTTTCTTCGGGGGGGATCTGATCGCCCGCCGCCAACCGTTCGTCAAGCGTGCCGTAGCTGGTTACGTCCAGCGGTTTGACATCGGCCTGTTTCAGGACCGACACCGCATCGCGCACGGCGCTTGCTTCGTCCAGCCCCGGCGCATACAGCAGTAAGCCCGCGCCGGTTGCGCCCTTTGGCAGATCGTCGGTCTGACCCAGTTCCACCAGCAATGTATAGACTTGCTCTGGCGGGGTCGTCTTGGGACGGTCGAGTTTGGTCATATCCGGCTCCGGTTTTTCTTTTTCCTCGCAGGTCGGCGCGCGGCTGGCAAGCCTTTACGAGGCAGCTTGCACCGCCGCCACCAGCACCGCGTAGCGCGCGAATTTGCCAAGGCCCACCATCAGCAGAAAGCGCCAGAAGGGCTCGCGCAGGATACCAGCCGCCAATGTCAGCGGATCGCCGATGATGGGAACCCATGCAAAAAACAAGCTCCACCAGCCAAAGCGGGCATACCAATTCTGCGCGCGGTGAATTTGGCTTGGCTTGAACGGAAAGCGCGGATGGTCGGAAAAGCGCATCAGGAACCGGCCCATCGCCCAATTCACGCAAGACCCCAGCACATTGCCCGTTGTCGCCACCGCCAGAAGCAGCCAGACCGGATGCACGCCAGACAGCACAAGCGCCACCAGCACGATTTCCGACTGGGCGGGTAAAAGCGTAGCGGCAACAAGCGCCGACATGAACAGGGCAAGCAAATCCATGCACGCTCATGCCGCGCCCGTCTGGCAAAGTCACGCGCCAAACGTCTGGCCCTGTGCCGTGGCTTTCGCTACAAGGGCGCAGCACATGCAGAAAGGCCCCGATATGGCGCATAGTATCGCAGATATTGCCCGCGCATTGGGCTTGCAGGCAGACGGCGACCTAGACCTGATCGTAACCCATGTGGCCGAGCCCAGCTCTGCAACGCGCGATGCGCTGGCACTGGCAATGGACCCTAAATATGCCGACGGTCTGACCGCAGGCCAGGCCTGCGCGGCAATTCTGTGGTCGGGTGCTGATTGGCAAGGCTTCGGGCTAAAGGCCGCGATTTTCGCGCCTCGCCCCCGCTGGGCCATGGCCGGCGTCTCTCAGGTCATGGACCCCGGCTATGACTTTGGCACGGGCATTCACCCGATGGCGTTCATCGATCCCACCGCCCAGATCGGGGACGGCGCGCGCATCGGCCCATTCGTATCGGTCGGCGCACGGGCACAGATCGGGCCGGATGCGCGGATTGGGCCGAATGCCAGCATTGCCGAGGACGTGGTGATCGGTGCCGGGCTGACCTTGCACGCGGGCGCCCGGATCGCGGCGCGCTGTGTGATCGGGGACCGGTTTATCGGGCAGCCCAATTCGGTGGTGGGCGGCTGCGGCTTCAGCTTTGTGACGCCAGAGCCGTCAGCGGCCGAAGACGTGCGCGCCACGCTGTCAGGGGACCGCGAAATCCGCGCGCAGAAATGGCAGCGGATTAACTCCATGGGCGCTGTCCGCATCGGCGATGACGTGGAATTGGGGGCCAGTTCCTCGATCGACCGGGGCACGGTGCGCGACACGGTTATCGGGTCGGGCACCAAGATAGATTCGGTCTGCCAAATTGGCCATAATGTGCAGATGGGCGAAGATTGCATGATGTGCGGCATGGCCGGCGTGGCCGGGTCGGCCCGGATCGGCAACCGCGTGTTGTTGGCGGGCAAATCGGCTGTGAACGACAATATTTTCGTGGGCGATGATGTCATTGTCGGCGGCGCGGCGCGGGTGTTCACAAACGTGCCGGCAGGCCGGGCGGTGCTGGGAGACCCGGCCACCAAGATCGAAACCCAGTTGGAAATTCGCAGGGCGCTGCGCCGACTGCCGCGGCTGGCCGCAACCGTAGCCGAATTGCAAAAGGCGGTTTTCAAGCCAGGACAGCGGGACTGAGCCTTGCCCTGTTGCCTGCGCGGCTTAACTGAGATCACAACAAGACAGACTCGGGCAAGGGTGAGCAAATATGGACGGAGCAGTCATGAGTGAACAGGTTTTCACCCCGGATGCAGAGCATCAGCGGGCCTTGCGCGATGCGCTGGGGCGGTTTGCGACCGGCGTGACCGTCGTGACCACACAAACAGCCGACGGACCGGTTGGAATTACCGCCAACAGCTTTGCTGCGCTGTCGCTGGAACCGGCGCTGGTGATGTGGGCACCGGGACGGTTTTCGCGCCGTTTTGAGATATTCGACCGCGCGACACATTTCGCCATTCATGTCATGGCAGAGGACCAGCTGGACGTCGCTCGGCATTTCGCCCGCGACGGGTTTGATTTCAGCCTGCCGGGCATAGAGGCTGGTCTGGGCGATGCGCCTCTGCTGCCGGGCTGTCTTGCGCGGTTCGAATGCGCGCGCCATGCGGTTTATCCGGGCGGCGATCACGCCATCGTCGTGGGCGAAGTGCTGCGCGTGACCACCCGCGAGGGTGCAGGGCTGAGCTTTTTCGGCGGTGCTTACGGGTCGATTGGCTAAGGTCCGCCAGGCTTAAAGTTGGACAATCCTCGGATAATCTTGACTCCCGCCCCGGCCTTGAGCCGGGGCCTCTACCTGCACATCTGAACGTGGAGGCCCCGGCTCAAGGCCGGGGCGGGGATCACTGTCACATCAGCTTCGTATCAACCGGAACACCGCCGACGCACCCCAGCCGAAGAAGGCCGCGACGAACAAAGCCAGCAATCCGTAGAGCGCAGGCTGGTCATAGGCGAGCGAATAGAGCCACCGTTCCAGCACCGCCTTGCGCACCTCGATGAATGTCTCGTGCTCATCGATCACCGCGCCCTCGCGCAGCAAGAAAATACGCGCCGCATAGCTGCCTTCGACGATGTTCTTGGGCAAAGTGATGCGTGTCGTGAACAGCGTATCCCGCTCCAGCGAGACCGAGGATTGCCCTTCCTGATAAAGCCCTTCGTTCTGGCGAATGCGGATCAGCGCTTCGGTAAAGGCGGCAGGGTCGGACACATCAACACTGCTGCGGGCCTCGAATATCGCAAGCCGTGTCGAGATGCGGTAATCCAGATCGGTCTCTGGCGACAGGATGTCGGCCAGGGGCGCGGTGCTGGCCACTGCGTAGAAACTGGGCGCGGCGCGCACCTCCTGGGCCTCGGTATTCATCCAGATGCCTGCACGGCGCGCCTTGCGCCAGATCGTGGCTTCCTGCGGCGGGCCTTCGACGGTGACGACCACATCAAGCGGCCCTTCAGGAATGGCCCCGTCGCGGCGCACCGCACCGAAGATCAGGATGTCAGAGCCGACAAAATTAACCGTCAGCGCAACACTGTTCTGGCTGAGCCCCGCGACGACCTCTTCTTGCGCCTGCGCGGGGATGGTGAAGAGCAGCAAGGTGACCAAGGCGAACAGACGTCCCATCACACGCCCCCGGATACAGAGATGGAGTAAAGCTCGGCCGGTGGCCAAAGCAGGTCAAAGGCGATCTTGCCGCACACCGCCAGCACCAGCAGCGCCAGCAGGATGCGCAGTTGCTCTGCCCCCAGCTTCAGCCCCACGCGCGTGCCGATCTGCGCGCCGATAACGCCACCGATAATCAGGAACACCGCCAGCATCACATCGACCGTCTGGTTGGTGATCGCATGCATCATGGTGGTAAAGGCCGCAACGAATGTGACCTGAAACAGCGAGGTGCCGATCACGACCTTGGTCGGCATGCCCAACAGGTAGATCATGGCGGGCACAAGGATGAAGCCGCCGCCCACCCCCATGATCGCCGCCAGAATACCCACGCCGACACCCACCAGAAGCGGCGGAAACACCGAAATATAAAGACCAGAGGCGCGGAATTTCATCTTCAGCGGCAGGTTATGCACCCATGTATGCGTGTGCCGTTTCCGCCTTGGCGCAGTGCCCGAGCGCGTTCGCAGCAGCGCCCGCAGGCTTTCGTTGAACATCATCGCGCCGATAATGCCCAGAAAAATAACATAGGACAGTTGCACGATCAGGTCGATCTGACCAAGGCGGCTCATCAGGTTGAAGAACCATATCCCGATGATCGACCCGATCAACCCGCCTGCCAGCAGCACCCAGCCCATTGGCAGGTCCACGGTCTTGCGCTTCAGATGCGCAAGCACACCGGAGATGGAACTTGCAACAACCTGGTTAACGCCAGTCGCCACCGCCACCGTCGGCGGCACGCCGATAAAGAACAAAAGCGGTGTTATCAGGAACCCCCCGCCAACACCGAACATGCCAGACAGCACCCCGACGCCACCGCCAACCCCCAGCAACGTGAAGGCGTTGACAGAGGTTTCGGCAATCGGCAGGTAAATCTGCATCTTCGGTCCCAGCGCCCAGCGCGGCTAGTGTTCTTTCACATACGGGCTACCACCCGCCCTTGGCGGAATGGCGCGCCCAACGAACCCGGCCAGAATGACAACGGTCAGGATATAGGGCAAGGCCTGCATGACCTGAATGGGAAGTGCAAGGCCCATGATCTCTATCGACTGGAAGCGGTTTGCGACAGCTTCAAGAAGCCCGAACAGCAGCACCGCACCCATTGCGTGCCAAGGGCGCCATTTGGCAAAGATCATCGCCGCCAGCGCGATATAGCCGCGCCCCGCGCTCATATCCTTGACGAACCCCGCCGACAGGCCCGTCGACAGATACGCCCCTGCCAGCCCGCAGAGCACACCGCAGATTGCCACCGCGCCAAAGCGCAGGCCAATGACCGACACGCCCGCCGTGTCCACCGCCGCCGGATTTTCGCCCACCGCACGCAGGCGCAACCCGAAGCGGGTACGAAACAGCAAGAACCATGTTGCCGGCACGCATAGAAACGCAAGGTAGACCAGCAACGCATGCCCCGAAAAGATGTTGTAGATCGGACCAATTACCGGCACATCGGCCAAGGCTTCGGCAAAGGGAAGGTCAATCTGGGCCATGCGCGCATCGCCCGTCAAGGACGGCGTGCGACCGCCCTGCCGGAACCAGTTTTGCGCGATCACGACGGTCAGCCCTGCCGCCAGAAAGTTGATCGCCACGCCGGAAATAAGCTGGTTGCCGCGAAAGGTAATCGAAGCGACACCGTGTATCAGCGACATACAGACCGAAATCGCTATCCCCGCCAGCACGCCAAGCCAGACATTGCCCGACACGAAGGCAATGGCGGCGGCCAGAAACGCGGCGGCCAGGATTTTACCCTCCAGCCCGATGTCGAAAATGCCCGCACGTTCCGAGATAAGGCCCGCAAGACAGGCGAACAACAAGGGCGTGGCCAGCCGCAAGGTGCTGTCAAGCACCTGCGCGAGGGTTGCCATATCCATCAGTCCGCCCTCCGCAGGGAAAACAGTTTCGCAATCGGGATGCGCACCATATTGTCCAACGCGCCCGTGAACAGGATAACCAGCGCCTGAATGACCACGATCAATTCGCGCGGAATGCCCGTCCAAAGCGCCAGTTCCGCGCCGCCCTGATACAGAAAGCCGAACAGGATTGCCGCAAGGAACACCCCGAACGGGTGGTTGCGCCCCATCAAAGCCACGGCGATGCCGATGAAGCCCGCGCCTTCGACCGCGTTCAGAACCAAGCGCTCCTGTTCGCCCATCACGTTGTTCAGCGCCATCAGCCCGGCCAAACCGCCGGAAATGAGCATGACGATGATGGTAATGCGCGCGGGGCTGATGCCCGCATATTGCGCCGCGGATTCGGATTCGCCAAAGGCCCGGATCTGGTAGCCCAACCGCGTGCGCCATAGCAGCCACCACACCGCCCCGCAAAGTGCCACGGCAATCAAAAGAGAGATGTTCACCGGCGGAACCTTGGAAAAGGGAATGCCGAAAAGCCCAAGGATTTCATGTAGTTTTGGCAGCGACGCTGTATCGGGAAAGCGCGGCGAAGACGGATCTTGCGACCCTTGCGGGCGCAGGAAATTGACCAGCATGTAGTTCAGGAAGGACGCCGCGATAAAGTTGAACATGATCGTGGTAATCACGATGTGGCTGCCGCGTTTGGCTTGCAGATAGCCGGGGATGAACGCCCAGAGCGCCCCAAACGCCGCCGCGCCAAGCGACGCGCCCAGCAGCGCCAAGGTCCAATGCGGCCATGGGATGTAGAGGCACACCAAAGCCACGCCCAAACCCCCAACCGCCGCCTGTCCTTCACCACCGATATTGAACAACCGCGCCTGAAAGGCGACGGCCACAGCCAGCCCGGTGAACATGAAATTGGTGGCGTAATACAGCGTATAGCCCCAGCCATAGCTGGACCCGAAAGCGCCATCCACCATCAGCTTGACTGCGTTCCACGGGCTTTCGCCAATCGCCCAGATCAGGGCGGCGGAAATTGCGAAGGCCAGCAGGACAGAGACCAGCGGCACAAGTGTGACATCGGCCCAATGGGGAATGCGTTTGGTGCTCATGCGTGCTCCATTCCCGCCATCAGCAGGCCCAGTTCGCGCGCATCGGTGGCATCGGCCATGCGTTCCCCCATGATCCGCCCGTCGAACATGACCAGTATCCGGTCCGACAATGACAAAATTTCATCCAGCTCGACAGAGACCAGAAGCACCGCTGCGCCCGCGTCGCGCAATTCGATCAGACGTTGGTGAATAAATTCGATCGCGCCAATATCGACCCCGCGCGTGGGCTGGCCGACCAATAACAGGTCCGGCCCATATTCGATTTCGCGCGCCAGCACGATCTTTTGCTGGTTGCCGCCAGAAAACCCCTCGGCAGGCAATTGCGGGTCAGGGGGGCGCACGTCGAAGCGTTCCATCTTGGCGGCGGTATCGGCGATAATCGCCGCGCCATCCATCCGCCACGGGCTGGGGTTGTAGCGCGGGTCATGGTGGTAGCCCAGCGCGGTGTTTTCCCACGCATGAAATGGCAGCACCAGACCACGGCGGTGGCGATCTTCGGGCACATGCGCAATGCGGCGCGCGCGCCGCGCTTGCCCATTGCAGTCCTGTCCCGACAGCGGCAAAGGCTGACCACGCAGCATGGCCTGCCCCTCGGCCTCTCGCAGCCCGGCCAAAACTTCCAAAAGCTCGGACTGGCCATTCCCGGCAACGCCCGCAATGCCCAGTATCTCTCCCGCGCGAATGGAAAAGCCAATCTTGCGCAACCGTTCCACGCCTTGGCCGTCGACCAGTCGCAGACCGTCAACGCGCAGCACTTCTTCACCCGGCTGCGCTTCGGTTTTTTCGACGCGCAACAAGACCTTACGGCCCACCATTAATTCTGCCAATTCGGTCGGGCTGGTGTCGGCGGTGGCGCGGGTCGCGACAATCTCGCCGCGCCGCATGACGCTAACATCGTCCGTTACATCCATGATTTCACGCAATTTATGCGTTATCAAGATGATCGTCTTGCCCTGCTCTTTCAGCCCGCGCAGGATGCGGAACAAATGGTCGGCCTCTGACGGGGTCAGAACGCCTGTCGGTTCGTCCAAGATCAGAATATCGGCTTCGCGGTAGAGCGCCTTCAGTATCTCGACCCGCTGCTGGTGGCCCACGGACAGGTTCTCGATCAGGGTGTCGGGATCGACCTCCAGCTCGAAATCAGACGCAAGTTGCTTCAGCACGCCGCGCGCGCGCCGCCGTGACGGTCCCAGAAGTGCGCTATCCTCGGCCCCAAGGATGACGTTTTCCAGCACCGTAAAATTCTCGACCAGTTTGAAGTGCTGGAACACCATTCCGATACCTGCGCGGATCGCAGCAAGGCTGTCGGGGATCTCTGTCTTGCGACCGTTGATAAACACCTCGCCCGCATCGGCCTTGTAGAACCCATAGAGGATGGACATCAGCGTCGATTTACCCGCGCCGTTTTCGCCCACAATGCCGTGAATCGTGCCACGCTGCACCGTGATGGAAATGTCCTTATTCGCCTGAACCGGCCCAAAAGCCTTGGAAATCCCCCGCAATTCAATTGCAGGGGGGGCGGACGCGGCAGCTTCCTGCCGCGCCGTTTGGTCTGGTATTGTGGCCATTCCCGTGGCTCAGAACGCCGGGCAGGTGCTGTCGGTGCGGTAATCATGCACCACGGTTTCGCCTGCGATGATCGCTTCGCGCGCAGCTTCGACGGCGGCTTGCATCTCGGCGGTGATCAGGTCCGCATTATGCTCGTCCAGCGCGTAACCGACGCCACCGGCGGCAAGGTTCATGGTGACAACACCGGCTTCCAGACCGGGACCATCGGTGAAGGCGGTGTAGACGGCTTCATCCACCAGTTTCAGCATAGAGGTCAGGACAGAACCGGGATGCAGATAGTTCTGGTTGCTGTCCACACCGATGGAATAAACGCCCGCATCGGCGGCCGCTTGCAGCACGCCCAGCCCGGTGCCACCCGCGGCGGCGAAAACCACGTCAGACCCTTGGCTGACCTGACCGCGCGCGATTTCACCGCCACGCACGGGATCGTTCCACGCATCTGGGGTGTTGCCTGTGTAGTTGACGATTACCTCCATATCAGGGTTCACCGCCTTGGCACCTTGCGCATAGCCGCAGGCAAAGGCCGCAATCAATGGAATTTCCATACCGCCAACAAAGCTGATCGTGTTCGATTCCGACGCCATCGCAGCCAACATGCCAACAAGGTAGCTGCCCTCATGCTCAGCAAAGATGACAGAGCGCACATTCGGCAGGTCCGCCACTGCGTCAATCAGCACGAACGAGGTGTCGGGATAATCGGGCGCGACTTCTTCCAAGGTGGGCGCGTTCTGGAAGCCCATGACCACGATGGGGTTTGCACCAGATTCGGCCATGCGGCGGGCGAATTGCACGCGCTGCGCAGCCGATTGCATTTCGATGTCGCGGTAATCGCCACCGGTCTCGGCCTTCCAACGCTCGGCACCGTTATAGGCGGCCTCGTTGAACGACTTGTCGAACTTGCCACCAAGATCGAAGATCAGCGCCGGGTCGGCGGCGGCGATGCCGGTGCCAAGTGCCAGCGCCGAAACCGAAAGGGTCAGGGTCTTGAGGGACGTCATGCAAAGCTCTCCTGTTGGGATGCGCGGCTGTTGCGCGCTTGGGACTTGGGGAACACTCGCGGTGGGCCGCGATTGCTGACGATTAACGCCCTAAGCGCAGGCAGGGTCAACAGTAAAAACCCAAGGCGCGCAGCCTTGGCCAAGAAGTGACCAAAGGTCAGGACAGCGCGCGTTCCAGCAGCAGCGCATCAACCGGGGCGGCAGCGGATTGGGCGTAATAGCCCTTGCGCAGGCCCGTCTGCACAAATCCGGCGCGCGCATAAAGCGCGCGGGCGGGTGCGTTATCCGCGGCAACCTCCAGAAAGACACGCGCGGCGCCACCCGCGTTCGCCTGCCTCAGCGCATTGGCCAGAATCACCCCACCATGGCCTTGCCCTTGTGCCGCCGGGTCAACGGCAAAGGTCAGGATCTCGGCCTCGTCCAGCACGATGCGCAACAGGGCAAAACCGTGGCTGTGCGTGACCAACAGCGTGGTCGGGTCTTGCAAAAATGCGGCAAAATCCGCAGCGCTCCAAGGTTCATGCGGAAAAGCCGCTGCATGCAGCGCCGCAATCGCATTTGGCGTCACGACAGCATAACCGGGCCGGGATCATTGGACGGCGCGGCATCGGGCGCGCGCAGGTATAGCGGCGCAGGGCGCGGATGCGGCGTGCCAAGGCGGCTGGCGGCGATTTGCGCAATGGCAACCGCAACAGGCGCGGCAGGGAAGAGGACGGGCAGCCCAAGCCGCTCCGCGGCCATCTCTGCGGCGGTTCCGACCAAGGGCGCATCGATCGCAAAACCAATATCAGACAGGTCCAAGAGCAGCGGGGCTTTCGCCATGACGCCGAATTCCTGCACATACACCATGCCACGGCGCGCATCCTCGACAACATAGAGCGGGCGCGGCAAGCCATGCGCGCGGGCCTCGAATACGCTGACGCCCAGCGCGGGCACGCCCAGACCCAAAGACAGCCCGCGCGCAGCGGCCACGGAAATACGAATGCCGGTGAAATTGCCGGGGCCGATACCCACGCCAATGCCAGAGAGGTCAGACCATTGCGCGCCACCTTCGGCCAAAACCTGTTCCAGAAGCGGCATCAGACGTTCGGATTGGCCCTTGGCCATGTCTTCTTGCGCCTGCGCCAGCACCCGGTTGCCCGACACCAAAGCGGCCGCGCAATGCGCGGCCGATGTGTCGAACCCCAGAACCAGACCGTCAGACGGCAACGGGCCGCACCTCTGTCACTTCGGGGATATAATGCCGCAGCAGGTTTTCAATGCCCATTTTCAGCGTCAGGGTCGAAGACGGACAACCAGCACATGCGCCCTTCATATGCAGGTAGACCACGCCACGCTCGAACCCGTGGAAGGTAATGTCGCCGCCATCCTGCGCGACCGCAGGGCGCACGCGCGTATCCAGCAATTCCTTGATCTGGCCCACGATTTCGCTGTCCGGCCCGTCATGCGCCATATGGCCCGACTGCGCGGCCCCTTCAATCGCGGGCGCGCCCGACTGGAAATGCTCCATGATCGCGCCAAGGATTTCGGGCTTCAGGTGCTGCCAATCCAGATCTTCCGCCTTGGTCACAGTGATGAAGTCGAGGCCCAGAAACACGCCCGTTACGCCCTGAACCGCGAACAGACGTTTTGCCAGAGGCGACGATACCGCCGTATCCGCCGAAGGGAAATCGGCGGTGCCCACTTCCATCACGTCCTGACCGGGGATGAATTTCAGCGTAGCCGGGTTCGGGGTGCTTTCGGTCTGGATGAACATGAGTAAACTCCTTGGTGTTGCAGGGCATATGCGCCCTGCCCCCCAACCTGTCAAGGCCGCCACCTTGACACCTGCGCGCCGCCCGCGCAGCTTGTGGAAAACGAAAAGGCCATCCCATGCATTTCGCCTCTGACAACACATCCGGTGTGCCCGACGCCATTCTGGACGCTTTGCGCGACGCCAACGCGGGCTTTGCCATGGGCTACGGGGCCGACCGCTATATGGACGCGCTGCGCGACCGCATCCGCGCGTTGTTCGAGGCGCCAGAGGCCGAGGTGTTCCTTGTCGCCACGGGATCGGCGGCAAATGCGCTGGCCTGTGCCAGCTATTGCCCGCCATGGGGCGTTATTTACTGCCATAAACTGGCCCATATAGAGGTCGATGAATGCGGCGCGCCGGAATTCTTCACCGCGGGCGCAAAACTGACCCATGTGGCCGGGACAGACGGCAAAATTGACCCGAACGCCTTGGCCAGCGTGTTGGCGCAATCGGGCAAAGGCGTGGTGCATCATGTGCAACCGGGCATGGTCAGCCTGACGAACCTCACCGAATGCGGCACGCGCTATTCGGTGGCCGAAATATCGGCACTTGCGGAAATCGCCCATGCCCATGGCCTGCCCGTGC
Organism: Roseinatronobacter domitianus; assembly: GCF_023336755.1. GTDB lineage: Bacteria > Pseudomonadota > Alphaproteobacteria > Rhodobacterales > Rhodobacteraceae > Roseinatronobacter > Roseinatronobacter domitianus. The sequence goes on from NZ_JALZWP010000009.1 coordinate 42,139, forward strand.
ATCTGGACGGCGCGCGCTTTGCCAATGCACTGGTGGCCGAGGGGTGCTCGCCTGCCCAGATGACATGGCGCGCGGGCGTCGATGTGCTGTGCTTGGGCGGCACCAAGAACGGGCTGATGGGTGTGGAAGCGGTGGTGTTTTTTGATCCGGCAAAAGCGTGGGAATTCCAGTTGCGGCGCAAACGCGGTGGGCATTTGCCCTCGAAACACCGTTACCTGTCGGCGCAAATGCTGGCTTGGCTGGAAAATGACTTGTGGCTGGACCTTGCCCGCCACGCCAATGCCATGGCCGAGCGGCTGGAAGCGGGCTTGGCAGGGCATGCCCAGATCGCCTATCCGCGCGGCGGTAATATGATCTTTGCAACATGGCCGCGTGCGGGCCATGACCGGCTGCAAGATGCCGGCGCGGAATATTACCTCTGGCCCGACCATGCGACATGGGACGACCCGGACCCGATCGGCGCGCGGCTGGTCACAAGCTGGTCCACGACCGAAGCCCATGTCGACCGCTTTCTAACCACGCTGGCTTCGCAAAACGCGCTTCCATCCGGCGCGGCGCTTGGCTAAGGAAATGTCCATGAAACAGCTTACCATTCTCCGCCCCGACGATTGGCACCTGCACCTGCGAGACGGGGCCATGCTGGAAGGCATTGCGCATGAGAGCGCGCGCCATTTCGCCCGTGCAATCATCATGCCCAACCTTGTGCCGCCTGTCGTGACGGGCGCGCAGGCCGCCGCCTACCGCGACCGCATCCTGAAGGTCACGGGCGACGGGTTTACACCGCTGATGACACTTTACCTGACCGAAGACACCGACCCGGCCGATGTGGTTGCCGCCCATCGCGACGGGATCATCACCTCGGTCAAGCTCTACCCGGCGGGCGCGACGACCAACTCGGCCTCTGGCGTGACGAATTTCGACAAGGTGCGCCCGGTGCTCGACGCGATGGCCGAAGCGGGCATCCCGCTCTGTTGCCATGGCGAGGTGACGGATCACGACATCGACATTTTCGACCGCGAAGCCGTGTTCATCGACCGCGTGCTGGACCCCATTCGCCGCGCTACGCCCGGCCTGCGTGTGGTAATGGAACATATCACCACCGCCGATGCAGTCGCGTATGTGCAAAGCCAGCCCGAAAATCTGGGCGCGACGATCACCACGCATCATCTGGTGATCAACCGCAACCATATCCTGGTTGGTGGCATCAAGCCGCATTATTACTGCCTGCCGGTGGCCAAGCGCGAAAGCCACCGGCTGGCACTGGTGCAGGCCGCAACCTCTGGCGATGCGCGCTTCTTTCTTGGTACCGACAGCGCGCCGCATAGCGATGACGCCAAGGAAAACGCCTGCGGCTGCGCGGGCTGCTTTACCGCGACCAACACCATGTCCATCCTTGCGCATGTGTTCGACGCGGCAGGTGCCCTGGACAAGCTCGAAGGCTTTGCCAGCCGTAATGGCCCTGGCTTCTACCGCCTGCCGGTCAACACAGACACGATCACGCTGAAGAAAACAGCCGATCCCGTCGCCTACCCCGCCAAGATCGACACCGGCGCCGGCCCCGTGACCGTCTTTGACCCCGGCTTTCCGCTGCATTGGGCCGTAACTCAAGCCTGACCCTCGTCTTCATCTTGCCAAAAATACTCTAATACACCGCCTGCCGCAAAGCCCGCCGCCCGAAAGGACAGCCATGATCCCCGCCACTTATCCCGACCGCGCAACTGCCGCCCGCCTGACCGCGCGGATGCTGTTGGACATCAAGGCCGTGCATTTCAACGCCGCAGAGCCGTTTATCTTCGCAAGCGGGCTGAAAGCGCCGACCTATATCGACTGCCGCAAGCTGATTTCTTTCCCGCGCATTCGCAGCACATTGATGGATTTCCTGACCTGCCGCGTGCTGGAAGATGCAGGGATGGAGGCGTTTGACAATATCGCAGGCGGGGAAACCGCGGGTATTCCTTTTGCAGCGCTGGTCGCCGAACGCATGGCCCTGCCCATGACCTATGTGCGCAAGAAGCCCAAAGGCTACGGGCGCAATGCACGGATCGAGGGGGCAATGCATGAGGGCCAGCGCGTGCTGCTGGTCGAAGACCTGACCACCGATGGCGGCTCGAAACTGAGCTTTGTCGATGCGATCCGCGACACCGGGGCGGAGTGCGGCCATACGGCCGTGATCTTCTATTACGGCATTTTCCCGGAAACCGAACCGCGCTTGGCAGAGCATGGGGTGAAGCTGCATTACCTGTGCACATGGTGGGACGTGCTTGCCGAAGCCCGGCGGGCTGAGGATTTCGACACCGCCACGCTGGATGCGGTCGAGGCGTTTTTGCGCAACCCGCGTGACTGGGGCCAAGGCTGACGCGCGCAATCGTGATCGGACAGACCGCCGCCCGGCTTGTGCTCGCGCATGATCTGCCACAACGGTTAAGAATGCACGCTGTTCGTTCCGCCCTGCTGGCCCTGATGATGGTTCTGATGCTGCCCTTGGGCGCGCTGAACGCATGGGTTCCAGCAGTGGCGGATGCCACGCCGCACAACATGCAGACGCCCGCCCAAAGCAGCGCCCAAACCCCGCGCACCTGCCGCAGCGGGTTTTTGCCAGGGGCGGGCTGCGCCAAGTTCTTCACGAATGAAGCGTCACAGGCAGCCTCAACACGCAAGGCAAATCCCGCTCATCCGCCTGCGCAGGCGTGGAAGGTGCAGGATCAACCCGCGCCTCCCAAGGCACCTCCCCGGAGGGCGTAACACGTTCGCGGCGCGCAAAGCGCCCAAACCTGTTATATCCCGAAGGAATTCCCATGCTTACTCGCAGAGCTTTCACCGCGTCGGCGGTAGCGTTCGGCCTATCAGCCTGCGCAAAACCGCCAGCTGCTCCGACCACACGCGCCGCGACCACACCCCCCAAAGCGCCGCCACTGCCGCCCTTCTATGGCGCGATCACGGACGAGCCCTACCCCATTCCGGCGATTGTCGACGCCACATTGCCGCCGAAACACTGGCGCCAGACCGTGCCGAACCCATGGCCCAAAGAGCCATCCGGCACGATTATCGTGGACCCGGATGCCGGCAACTTGCACGTTGTGCAGGACAGCGACATCGCGCTGCGCTATGGCGTGAGCGTTGGTGCCGAAGGGTTTGCATGGGCCGGCGTGGCGCGGCTGCAATTCTGCCGCGACTGGCCCCGCTGGAAGGTGCCTGCCGCCATGATCGCACGCCAACCGGACTTGGCGCGCTTCTCTGTGGCAAATGGCGGAATGGACCCCGGTCCGGACAACCCGATGGGCGCGCGGGCATTATATCTGTTTCAAGACGGGGTCGATACGCTTTACCGCATTCATGGCGGCGCAGAGGCGCGCGATATCGGGCGTGCCGTGTCGTCCGGGTGTATCCGCCTGCTGGATCAGGACGTGATCGACCTGCATGACAGGGCGATTCACGGGTCCAAGGTCATCGTTTTGACATCGCTTGCGCCGCAGGGTCTGGGAACCGTTTTTTGACGCCAACCAAGCGCGTGTCCAGGATGGGCGCGCGCCGCTGGACCTGCCAAAGCTTGGAACGTGACAAAACTCTTGTCAGGTATCGTCAAAGATTGTCATAAATCTGTCACGGGGTTGTAAAGTATCTGTCAAGATACAGCGCTAAAAGGCGATCAGAACAGCAACCCCGAAGGGAGAGAGACATGTTTAAGACATTCATGACTACGGTCGCTGCTGCCGCGCTGCTTGCGCTGCCAGCAACCGCTTTCGAATTGGACGACCGTTACACCGATGCCGATGGCGACCTGATCGCCGATATCCCCACCGACGAATCCCAATGGCTGGACCCGTCGGTATTGATCTTCGCCTATACCCCGGTGGAAGACCCTGCCGTTTATGCCGAAGTCTGGCAACCCTTCCTTGACCACATGTCAGAGCTGACCGGCAAGCCGGTGCAGTTCTTCCCGGTACAGTCGAACGCTGCACAGATCGAAGCCATGCGTGCGGGCCGCCTGCATGTCGCAGGCTTCAACACCGGGTCGAACCCGCTGGCCGTGGCTTGTGCGGGCTTCCGGTCTTTTGCGATGATGGCCGCCGCCGATGGCTCTTTCGGCTATGAGATGGAAATCATCACCCACCCCGATTCGGGCATCTCAACCGTCGAGGACATCAAGGGCCGCAATATGGCCTTCACCTCGGAAACATCGAATTCCGGGTTCAAGGCGCCCTCGGCCATTCTGGCATCGGAATTCGACATGCTGCCGGGCCGCGACTTTACACCCGCTTTTTCCGGTGCGCATGACCAATCCATTCTGGGCGTCGTTAACAAGGATTACGACGCGGCTGCCATTGCCAATTCTGTGCGCAATCGGATGGTCGCGCGCGATGTAATCAGCGAAGACGATTACGAAATCGTTTACACCTCGCAGACCTTCCCCACCACGGGTTACGGCACCGTCTATAACCTGCACCCCGACCTGCAAGCCAAAGTTCAGGAGGCGTTTTTCACCTTCGACTGGGCCGGCACCTCCATGGAAGAAGAGTTCCAGAACTCTGGTGAAGCGCAGTTCATCCCGATCACCTTTCTGGAAAACTGGTCTGTGATCCGCCAGATCGATGAAGCCAATGGCGTCAGCTACTCCTGCAATTAAGCGTTGCAGGGTCCGCTATTTCAGCAGGCAGGGTCATCCCCTGCCTGTTGTTTTACCGTTTGGAAAGGGCGCGACATGCTGAAAATCGAAGGTCTGGGCAAGACCTACAAGACGGGAGACAAAGCGCTGAGCGATGTGTCCTTCGATATTCCGAAAGGTGAGGTTCTGGGCCTGATCGGCCCGTCGGGGGCGGGGAAATCCACGCTCATTCGCTGCATTAACCGGCTGGTGCAACCGACCACCGGCAAAGTGTTGCTGAATGACCTGAACATCACCGATCTGCGCACCGGCGAATTGCGCCGCGCCCGCCGCCGGATTGGCATGATCTTTCAGGAATACGCGTTGGTCGAACGCCTGACCGTCATGGAAAACGTGCTGTCGGGGCGTTTGGGCTATGTCGGGTTCTGGCGGTCTTTTCTGCGCAAATACCCCGCCGCCGATATTGCCAATGCCTACCGCTTGCTGGACCGCGTGGGGCTGATGCAACACGCCGACAAGCGCGCCGATGCGTTGTCGGGCGGGCAGCGGCAGCGTGTGGGGATTGCGCGGGCGCTGGCGCAAGACCCCGAATTGCTGCTGATCGACGAGCCGACCGCCAGCCTCGACCCGAAAACTAGCCGCCAGATCATGCGCCTGATTGTCGAAATTTGCCGCGAGCGCGGTCTGCCTGCGATCATCAACATTCATGACGTTGTTCTGGCGCAGCAATTCAGCGACCGCATTATCGGGTTGCAAGCCGGGCGCGTGGTGTTCGACGGCCCACCATCGGAGCTGTCCGAAGACGCCTTGACGTTGATCTATGGTGCAGAGGATTGGACCGCCATGCGCAAGGGCGCGGATGAAGATGCGGCGGCAGAGGCCGAGGAGCAAGCCGAGGCCGCAAAGATGATGAGCGCACTATGAGCCACATGGCCTATCCAACACAGTGGCGACGCCCGCCGATGATGGTCAAATCGCGTTTCTGGCGCATTGCGTTGACACTTGGCGCGATTGTCTACCTGTTGCTGGCCTTCAGCACCATCGAAGTGAATTACGCCCGCGTGATCGAGGGCTTGTCACGCGCGCAACGCTTTGTCGCGGGGTTCCTGCAACCCGATTTCACCTCGCGCTCGCGCGATATCTGGATCGGGATTGGCGAAAGCCTGACGATGACCTTTACGTCCACCGTGGTGGGGGTTCTGATCTCCATTCCTATCGGGCTGGGGGCCGCGCGCAATATCGCGCCGCGGCTGGTCTACCTTGTCTGCCGCAGCATCATTGCGGTCAGCCGCTCGTTGCAAGAGATCATCATCGCCATCTTCTTCGTGGCGCTGTTCGGCTTTGGCGCGTTCGCGGGGTTCCTGACCCTGTCTTTCGCGACCATCGGGTTTATCGGAAAACTGCTGGCCGAAGAGATTGAAGACATTGACGAAAAACAGGCCGAAGCGATCCGGGCCACCGGCGCAAGCTGGGTGCAACTGGTCAATTACGGCATTCAACCACAGGTCATGCCGCGCCTGATCGGGTTGTCGCTGTATCGCTTGGACATCAATTTCCGCGAATCCGCCGTCATTGGCATTGTCGGCGCGGGCGGCATTGGCGGCACGCTCAACACCGCTTTAGGCCGGTATGAGTATGACACGGCGGGCGCGATCCTGCTGATTATCATCGCGATTGTCATGGTGGCAGAGTATTCCTCTGGCTACTTGCGGAGGTTCCTGAAATGAGCGCGACCGAAGCACAAGCACCGATATGGCGCCACCGCACCCCGAAAACCCGATTGGCCATCTGGGCCGGTTGGCTGGCCTGCGTCGCGCTGTTCGTCTGGTGCTGGGAGATGATGACAGAACGCACCATCTGGGCCTTCGTCTACGACGCGCCGGTCGCTGCGAATGACCTGCTGGGCCGTGCTTTTCCGCCGAAATGGGGCTATATCGACAGCCTGCTCTGGCCCTTGTGGGACACGATGAACATCGCCACGCTGGGCACCTTGCTGGGCATTGTAATGGCGGTGCCGCTGGCCTTTCTTGCAGCGTCGAACACAACCCCATCGCGCCACATCCTGCGCCCCATAGCCCTGTTCCTGATCGTGGCATCGCGGTCCATCAACTCGTTGATCTGGGCACTTCTTCTGGTGTCCATCCTAGGGCCGGGCATTCTGGCGGGGATTATCGCCATCGGGCTGCGGTCGGTCGGGTTTATCGGCAAGCTGCTGTATGAAGCGATCGAGGAAACCGATGTCAGGCAAATAGAGGCCGTGACCGCCACGGGCGCCAGCCAAGCGCAAATCCTGAACTATGCCATCGTGCCGCAAGTGCTGCCCACATTCTACGGCATCAGCGTGTTTCGCTGGGACATCAACATCCGTGAAAGCGCCATTCTGGGGCTGGTTGGCGCGGGTGGCATCGGCTTGCAACTTCAAGCGAGCATGAGCGTTCTGGCCTGGAACCAGGTGTCGCTGATCCTGCTGGTCATTCTGGGCACGGTCGTGGTCAGCGAATGGGTGTCCGCGAAGGTCCGCCACGCGATCATCTAACCCCATGCCCATCGCACAGGCACCGCCGCCGCAAGCAACCACTTGCGGCGGCCACTTGGTTGACAAAGCCCGTGCCGGAACCTACGACCCATGAAAGATTGGGGCGCGGCCTGACATTTGCGGGCATAGTTCGTAAGCAAACCGACCCCAAAATTCAGATTGCCGTGACGGATCATGCTACCAAAAGATTACACATGCGCCGGGCATTCTGCACCTTGCCAAGCTTTGCTCCCCTTCTAGCGACAGGATGATGCGCATGCGATCTGCCCCGGAATTGACAATCGCAGGCCGCGCCATCGGCCCCATGCATCCGCCCTTGGTCATTGCCGAGATCGGCATCAACCATGGCGGCGATCTGGCCGTCGCCAAAGAAATGGTGCGCCTTGCCGCCGCCTCTGGCTGCGAATGTGTCAAGCATCAGACGCATATTCTGGAAGACGAGATGACGGATGAGGCCAAGTCGATCTTCCCGCCCAATGCAGATGTGTCGATCTGGGATGTCATGGCATCCTGCGCGCTCTCGTTGGAAGATGAGGCAGAGCTGAAGCGCTACACCGAAAGCCTTGGGGTGATCTACATCTCCACCCCGTTTTCGCGCGCGGCTGCCGATTTTCTGGACACGCTTGACGTGCCGGCCTTCAAGATCGGTTCGGGAGAGGCCGACAACCTGCCGCTGATCCGCCATATCGCGCGCAAGGGACGGCCCATCATTCTGTCCACGGGGATGCAAAGCATCGACAGCATCCGCGCGGCGGTCGATATTCTCGATGCCGAAGGCGCGGATTATGCGCTGCTGGAATGCACAAACCTCTATCCCAGCCCGCCCGAAATCGTATCGCTGCGCGGTGTCACCGAATTGCGCGAGGCATTCCCGAAGGCCGTTGTCGGCTTTTCGGACCATTCCATCGGCCCGGAAATGGCGCTGGCTTCGGTCGCGCTTGGCGCGTCGATTCTGGAGCGGCACTATACCGATACGCGCTACCGCAAGGGCCCCGACATTATCAATTCGATGGACCCGGCGGAACTGCGCTTCCTGATCGACCGTTCGCGGGAAATCTGGATTGCGGCCAACAACCCCAAGGCGCGTAGCACCGCCGAGGAAGATGTTTACCGTTTCGCCCGCGCCAGCATCGTCGCAGATACCGACCTGCCCCAAGGCCATGTGCTGACCGAAGCCGATATCTGGGCGCGCCGCCCCGGTTCCGGTGAAATCGCTGGTTATGATTTCGACAAGGTCGTGGGGCGCACACTGACCCGCGCCGTTACCCGGAACACGCAGTTGAAATGGTCCGATTTGACATGACCAAGCCGCGCCGCATCCTCTTCGTCACCGGCACGCGCGCCGATTTCGGCAAGCTGGAACCGCTGGCGCTTGCGGCGCGCGATGCGGGGCATCATGTGTCGTTTTTCGTGACCGGAATGCACATGCTGCCCGCCTACGGGCTGACCAAGGTCGAGGTGCATCGCGTGCCGGGCGTGGATGTGGTCGAATTCCTCAACCACCGCGAGGGCGACCCGCAGGACGTGATCTTTGCCAAGACGGTTATCGGCTTTTCCGACCATCTGCGGGTAGAGCCGCCCGATCTGGTTGTAATTCATGGCGACCGGGTCGAAGCCATGGCCACCGCGCTGGTCTGCGCCACGAATTACATCCGCTGCGCGCATATCGAAGGCGGCGAAGTGTCGGGCACCATTGACGAGGTGTTTCGGCATTGCAACACCAAGCTGGCGCATAGCCACCTTGTCAGTTCGCTGACCGCGCGCCGCCGCGTGCTGGCCATGGGCGAAAGCGCCGATTGCGTGCATGTCATCGGCTCGCCTGAACTCGACACCCATTCCGCGCCCTCTGGTGTCACGCTTGATGCGGTGCGCGCGCGCTATGACATTCCCTTCGACAGCTATGGCATCGTGATCTTTCACCCGGTCACGTCAGAAGCCTCTAGCATGGGCCAACAGGCCGCCGACCTGTTTCGCGTGCTGGACGCGTCGGGCCATGGCTTTGTCGTAATCCGCCCCAATAACGACCCCGGCGTAGATGCGATTCAGGCGGTGATCGCCGCCCTGCCACCGGCGCGGTTCCGGGTACTGCCGTCGATGCGGTTTGCACATTTCTCGGAACTCTTGCGCAACGCGGCGGCCATCATCGGCAATTCCAGCACCGGCGTGCGCGAGGCGCCGTTCCTTGGCATCCCCAGCCTTGATATCGGCACGCGCCAGACCAATCGCGCGCTCAGTGCCTCTGTGCATCAAGCCGCCGCTGACGACCACGCCGGAATCGCCACGTTCCTGCGCGACGACTGGGGCAAGCGCCACGCCCCCAGCCAGGAATTCGGCGCAGGTCGGGCCGCCGATAATTTCCTGTCGGTTCTGGCCGATCCCGTTTTCTGGACGCGGCCCCTGCAAAAACACTTCACCGAAGGTGCAACATGACCGCGCCTTGCCTTGCCATTGTGCCGCTGCGCGCAGGCTCCAAGGGGCTGCCGGGCAAGAATACCCGGTTGCTGGCGGGCCGCCCGCTTTATGCGCATGCGCTTGAACAGGCGCGTGCCGCAGGCATTTCCCCAGCGCTTGTCACCAGCGATATTGCGGAACTGGCCAGCGCCGAGCTTGGCCCCGGTGCGCGTTTCGCGCCCCGCCCGGCGCATCTGGCGCAGGATACCACGCCAATGGATGCCGTGCTGGACCATGTGCTGACCCATGACGCGCCCGGCCCCGCGACCATTGTGCTGTTGCAGGCCACCACGCCGCTGCGCGCGCCGCAGGACATTGCGCGCGCAATCGCACTGCATGCCACTGGCGAGCATGCCTTGGTGATGTCCGCCACCCGCGCCGAGTCTGGCGTGCTGAAATGGGGCACCGCCGAAAACGGGCGTTTTGTGCCCTTGTCGCGCGATGCCGCGCATTGCTTCACCAATCGCGCCGAACTGCCTCCTGTCTATAGGCCAGATGGCGCGGTCTATGTCTTTGACGCCGACGCCTATCGCCGCGCGGGCAGCCTTGGCGCCTTGGCAGTGCACGGCGTGGGCATGGTGGAAACACCGCTCGACCGCGCATTCGACATCGACACATTGGCGGATTTCAGCCGTGTCGAAGCGTTGCTGGAGGCGCGCGCATGAGCTGGCCCAATCTGTTCATCGTCGGCGCCATGAAGGCGGGCACCACGGCGCTGCACGCCTATCTGGACCAGCACCCAGACATCTTTATGTGCGACCCGAAGGAACCCAGCTACTTTTCCAAAAGCAGCCCGGACCAGCAAGATACCGAACGCTATCTGGCGCTGTTCAAGGCGGGCGCGGGCTGTCGCTACCGGGGCGAGTCGAGCACGCAATACACCAAGCACCCCACTGTGACGAATGCGCCCGCGCGGCTGGCAGATGCCTGCCCAGAGGCGCGCATAATCTACATGATCCGTGAACCCGTAGCGCGGATCGTCAGCCAGTATTTGTTCAACCGGCGGGTGCATGGCGAAACGCGCCCGCTGCGCGAAGCCGTGGCGGCAGACCCGCGCTACCGCGATTATGGCGACTACGCGGCGCAGATACGCCCCTACCAGAAGCGTTTTGGCCCGGTCATGGTGCTTCAGGCAGAAGACTTGGCAAAAGCCCCCCAAGCTATAATGGATCGGGTTTGCAATGGGCTGGACTTGCCTACGATCCGCGTTGAGCAGGGCGAACAACGCAATCGCACGGCGGACGCGCTACGCCGCCATGACGTGGCGACGCGGGTGCTGATCCGGCCCGAGCTGGAGCCACTGCGCCGCGTGGTCAAGGCCGTGGGGGCCAAGCAACTGGTGCAAAGCCTTTGGGACAGGTTCAACCCCCCGGCCCCGATGCCGGTGACAGACGCAGAGCGCGCCGGGCTGGAACGTGATCTGGCGGATTGGCGGGCAGAGCAAGCACACGCCATTGCCCCGTTGCTGGATGGCCGCCCTCTAGCGTGGAATACAAATGTGTAATGCACCCTACGCCCAACAGGTGTCGGAGGCAGATCCGCAGATCACCCTGTGCTTTTTCGGGATCACCAGATCCCTGCCGCACACAATAGATGCATTGCGCCAAAATGTGATCAATCCAGCGCAAGCCCTCGGACCTTGCCGCATTTTTGCGCATTTCTTCGACCAGCGTCAGATCGACAACCCACGCAGTGGCGAACATGTCGGTGTCGGCGCAGATGACTGGAAACTGCTTGCACCAGACTGGATACAGATCGACCCACCGGACCAATTCCTGCCGCAGATAGAGGCGAACAAGATCACATCTTTCGGTGACACATGGGGCGATGGCGGACGCTCACGTCGCAATCTATTGCACCAGCTTCGGTCGCTTGACATTGTGACAGAAGCAGCACTGGCAGACCCAGTACCGGATCGCACCGAACTGTTTCTGTTCTTGCGCCCCGACCTTCTATACCATGATGATTTTACCGGCGCAGTTGGGCGGCTTTTGCAAGACCGGGCGGATCAGGTAGTCACAGTGGCGAATTGGCAGCATTGGCGCGGGCTAAACGACCGGTTTGCTCTATGCAAAGGGCGCGTGGCCGCCCGAACTTACGGGAATAGGCTGGGCGCCGCGCTAGAGTATTGCAGCGCCTACGGCCCACTACATGGCGAAAAACTGCTGAAACATGTGGTTAGAACTAACCCAGTAACCCTGCGACTGACCAAGCTACGGGCAAGCCGGGTGCGGGCCAATGGAACGCGCAAGCCTGAATCTTTCCTGCATTACCGACTGCATAACCTAAAATGGAACGCTATTGCGATGAGCTACAGAATTTACAAGGCGACCGGTCTGGCCCAATTACGGAAAGGACGTTCGCGACCATGACCCGTCTGAGTATCTTGGCCATCTCGCATGAATCACTGCTGTATGGCGCACCGCGCAGCCTGATTTTCGCATGCCTGCATCTTGTGCAGAGGCACGATATTCGTCTGTTGACACATGGCGCGGGTGATCTGGTGAGCTTCGCACGTGAACAGGGAATTGACATAAAGGTGTTGAACCCCTGCAATGGGGTTCCCGACACCACACGCGCCCCGCTTACCTACAGGGTGGAACAGGCATGGCTGCGGGTGCAGAGGCGGCTGTGCAAGTTGGCGCGGCTGGGACGGGTCTGGCGCGAAGCTCGCATAGTGGACCTTGTATATGTCAACACAGTGCTGCATTCCGCCCCTGTTTTGGCCGCTTGGCTGCGCAAGCGGCCCGTCGTGATCCATGTGCGCGAGGCTGAAAACTACCTCAAACCGCGCGGTCGGGCGCTGGGGCGGTTGTCACGTATGCTGGGCCGGGCGCGCGCGGTGATCTGTGTGTCAGAAGCCGTGCGCAAACTGGTGCTGGAGGTGCCGGGCACCGGATTGCGCCCAGACCAGGTTCACACAGTTTACAATGGTATTCACGCCGAGCAATTCCGTCCAGACCCGGCGCAGGGACAGGCTTTGCGCGCGCAGTTGGGGATCGCTGAAGACGCTCCTGTGGTGGCGTTTCTGGGCAGCATGAAACCTCGCAAAGGGTTGGACCTGCTAATGGCGGCCGCTCAGGGCTTGCAGGCGCAAAATCCCGATCTGCATTATATTATTGGTGGCGGCAGCGCCGAGGATATTGCCGCTTTCCGCGCCGCGCATCTGCCGGATGCGCTGGCACCAAGAGTGCATTTCCTGGGCTTCGTGCAGGATGTGCGGCCGGTTCTGTGGGCTGCCGATATTTTCACCATGCTGTCGCGGGTCGAACCCTTTGCGCGGGTGAACCTTGAAGCCTCTGCCGCCGGCTGCGCGGTGCTGGCCACCGCTGTAGATGGCAATCCAGAGATTTTCACGCATGAGGACAACGCCCTACTGGTTGCGTCCGACGATACCGATGCCATTCGTGATAGTCTGGCGCGGCTTGTGTCGGACCCGGCCTTGCGGGACCGGCTGTCGGCCCGCGCGCAGGCCGTCGTGACCGAACGTTTCACAATGGAAGCCTGCCACAACCAGATAGAGGCGATCCTGACGGACGCGGTTCAAGCAAAGCGCGCGGTTCCATGACTTTTACGCTGAGCATCGGTATTCCCAGCTACCGCCGCGCCGAGGACGTGGCGTTGCAGGTTGCGGGCGTGCTGGACGCTCTGCCCGATCTGCCCGTGACCGTCATTGATGACGGCCCGGACGAGGCCGTGGCGCAGGCACTGGCGCCGTTTTCAGGGCGTATAACGCTGCACCGCCATGCAACCAATCTGGGCTATGCGGCAACCTTCGCCGAATTGATCGCGCAGTGCGCCACGACCCATATCCTGCTGAGCGCGGATGACGACCTGTGCGACCCCGAAGCTCTGCGCGCCACGCAAGCCATGCTGCGCGAGCACGCGCCCGATTTCGCGGCCACATGGTTCATGGATGCCGCGGGCACGCGCAAGCGCGGGCGTGACCATCCTGAGACCCTGTCGCTGGCCGATCTGCGCGATGCGAGCGGTCACGCACCGGGGCTGGTCTACCGCGCCGAGGCCGCACGCGCGGCGCTGCCATTCCTGCAATCCCGGCTGGATGCAGGCTGCTATGCCGCGCGCACCTATCCGCAAGTTCTGGTGGTTGCTTACATTGCCTTGTCGGGTGGCCGTTGCCTGTGGCTGCCGGTCGCGCCGGTGCGCGAAGGCCGCGCGCATCCGCCCGCTTTGCAAGGTCCGAATGGGCAAGGCTATGATAGCCCCGCCGCGCGCCTGCTGGAAACCGAGGCTTTCGATAACGCGTTTGAAGCGATGGCAGAGTTCCTGCCCGCCACCGCAACCGAACGGTTGGGCGCGCTGCGTCTGGTGCACCGCCAAGACCTGTATCGCCGCTTCATGCGGGCCTTGCGCAAACATCATCCCGCGTTGGTCAGCGACTGGCTGACTGGAAGCATGCGGTATCTGCGCCCGTCCTTCGCGCGTCACATCGCGAATTCCTGGTCGGCCAGACGTGCAGGCGCGCGGGCCGAAGCCATATTGAGGGACGTGCAGCGATGACACTGGTGGATGATCTGCGCTGGATACGCTCGGAAACGCGGCGCGTGCGCAAGGTTGCGCGCTTGCGCCGTGCCGCAGGGCTTGCCCCGTTTGCATTGACCGAAGCGCGGTCGCGGAAGCAGTCCGACACATTGGTTGTGCTGGGGTCGGGGCGATCCATCAACCGCCTGACCGATGCCGACTGGCAACGGCTGGACCGCGATTACGACACGCTTGGCCTGAATTTCTGGATGCTGCATCCCTTTACCCCGCGCTTCTACCAGTTCGAAGCCGGGCCAACCGACGACCGCACCCGCCAGTTAGAAGATTTCCTGACCGAACGCGCGGCGCGCATGGCCCATGTGATGATGATCTACAAAGACATGGAGCGCAATCAACTGGACCTGTCACGCCTGCCCGACACTACGGTGCAAAGCCTGCGGGTTCTGAACAAGGTCAACTTGCCAGTCACGACAGAGCCACGCTTGGAACGCGCCCTTGCGCTTGTGCGCAGCATTGGGCTGACACGGGCGACGGGTCTGCTGCTCTTCGCGCGTGCCTCTATTGTGCAAGCGGCAACCTTCGGGGCCGAGATGGGTTACAAACGCATTGTGCTGGCCGGCGTAGACCTGAATGACACGCGCTATTTCTGGGACGAAGACCCGCAACTGTCGTGGTTCAGCACCGCACAACCCGGCACCATCCACCGCACCATGGACCCGACACTGGCCGGCGTAACGGTGGACCGGGTCTTGATGATAGTGCGCGATCAATGGCTGGCACCCACCGGGGTAGAGCTGTTCTGCGGCCATGCCTCATCGGCCTTGCACCCGCGCTTGCCTGCGTTCTTCGGATGACGGGCACGCCGCTCATATCGGTGATCGCGCCCAGCTATCATGACTGGCCCCGCGCGCGGATGCTTGTGGCGGCGCTGTTGGCGCAAAGCGTGACGGATTTCGAGATCCTGCTGGTCAACAATGCCCCCGACGATCCGCCCCCAGCAGATTTCCCCCAAGACCCGCGCCTGCAAATCCTGACCGAAGCGCGCCCCGGGTCCTACGCCGCGCGCAACCGTGGGGCGGCGTCGGCGCGCGGGCGCTTTCTGGCCTTTACCGATAGCGATTGTCTGCCGAACCCCGATTGGCTGGCCGCTTTCCTGCACTGCGCAGAATCTCATGACGGGCTGATTTCGGGCGCTGTGCAAATGTTCAGCACCGCCCACGACATGACCGATCTTAACTGGGCAGAAAGTTATGATTTCTTCTTCGGGATCAATCAGGATATCTATGTCCGCGACGGCGTAGCCGCCACCGCCAGCCTGTTCATGCCGCGCGCGCTATTTGAAGACACGCGCGGGTTCGATGCCAGCCTGAAATCCGGCGGTGATGTGGAGTTTTGCAAACGCGCCGCACGGCAGTATTCCGGCCCCGGTCCTGCATTGGTCTATTGCCCACAGGCCATATTGCGCCATCCGCTGCGTAGCGACCTTGCAGCCCTTCTGATAAAGGCGCGGCGCGTCGCGGGAGGGCGCGCAGCCCGTGACGGCTGGCGCGCTCTGCCGATCACACTAGCACCCCCGGTGGTGAGGTTCCGCATTCTGTTGAAAAAGCAAAGCCCCGGCGGCACTGCAAAACTGAAAGCCGCGGCGCTGATCCTGCGGATCAAGGCTTTGGAAATCAGCGAAACACTGGCCGTTCTGGTGTTGCGCCGCGCGCCAATGCGGTAGCCCCGAATGGTTGCAAACCCGGCGCGAACCGGGTTAGCTGCCGCCACCGTATGCGACAATTTTTGGGGTCGGGAAGGTTTTGAAAATGAAAATTACTGTCGTGGGTCTTGGCTATGTCGGGCTGTCCAATGCGGTTTTGCTGGCGCAGAAAAACCATGTGACCGCTGTCGATATCGACGCGCATCGCGTGTCGGCGGTAAACGCGGCGCAATCCCCGATCGAAGATCCGGACCTGTCGGACTACCTTGCGAACAAACCGCTGAACCTGCGCGCGACGACAGACCTGTCAAGCGCGCTTCCAGATGCCGATTTCGTCGTGGTGGCCACGCCCACAGATTACGACCCGCAGCACAATTTCTTCGACACCTCCTCTGTCGATAGCGTTATCCGCACGGTGCTGGCGGAAAACGACCATGCGCTGATCGTCATTAAATCAACCATTCCGGTCGGGTATATCCGTAAAATGCGCGCCGAATTTGGCAGCGACAGGATCGTATTCAGCCCCGAATTTCTGCGCGAAGGACAGGCGTTGCATGACAACCTCTATCCCAGCCGCATCGTCGTGGGCGAACGGTCCGACCGGGCGCGGGCCTTTGCGCAACTGCTGATAGAGGGCGCTATTGCAGCGGACATTCCCGTGCTTTTGACAGACCCGGATGAGGCCGAGGCGATCAAACTGTTTGCCAATACCTATCTTGCCATGCGCGTTGCGTTCTTCAACGAATTGGACAGCTATGCGATGGCCGGTGGCATGGATACCCGCCAGATCATCACCGGGGTCGGGCTGGACCCAAGAATTGGACCGCATTACAACAACCCGTCTTTTGGCTATGGGGGATACTGCCTTCCCAAAGACACGCGCCAGTTGCTGGCCAATTACGCCGCCGTGCCGCAAAACCTGATCGCAGCCATTGTCGACGCGAACCGCACCCGCAAGGATTTTCTGGCCGATCAGATCGTCGCGCGCAAACCCCGAACCGTCGGCGTCTACCGACTGGTGATGAAAGCGGGCAGCGATAATTTCCGGCAAAGCTCCATTCAGGGCATCATGAAGCGCGTCAAGGCCAAGGGGATCGAGGTGATCGTCTATGAGCCGGTGATGCAGGAAGACAGCTTCTTCGGCTCTCGCGTGGTGCGCGATCTGGACGCCTTCAAGGCCGAGGCCGAGGTCATCATTGCCAACCGTCTGACCGATGATATTCGCGATGTCAGCGACAAGGTGTTTACCCGCGACCTGTTCGGTGCCAACTAGATACGCGTCACCGCCCCAGAAGCGCGCGGCAGGCGGCCAGCACATCTTCTTGGTATAGCCCGGCCTGAGCAAAGCGGTCCACGGCGGCACGGGCCATACGCTCAACCTGCTCCGGTTCGGCCAGCAAAGCTGCGATACGGTCGGCATCGGCCTGCGGCGTGGCATCCCCTAACAAGAGCGCATTCTGCTCATTCTGCGCGTAACGTCCAATTTCACCCACTGGCGTAACGACCGGCACAAGCCCCAGCTGCATGGCTTCGACCACTGACATGGCCATGCCCTCGCTATGGCTGGGCATCAGGAAAAAGCTGTGCCCTTCGGCACGCGCGAAAATCTGGTCGCGCGGTAGGGGACCGGTAAAATCCACCTCCAGACCCAGCCGCGTGGCCTGCGCGCGCAACGCCGCGTCCTGCCCACCATCGGGACCGATCAGCGTGAAAGATACGTTGGGATGGTGCTGCTTCAACGCCCCCAGAATACCAAGCGCGCGGTCAAGCCCCTTTTGCGCATGCAGCCGCCCCCAAAAGATGAACCGGGGCGCAGGCTTAGCGGGGGGCAGCGGGTCCAGCCGTTCGGTCACAAAGGAAATGACCCGTCCCTTGCCGCCTTTGGGGAGGCGCGCCGCCAGAGTGCCCGCGCTATCGGCCCATATCTCATGCGCGAGCGGGATCAGCGCCGCATGCAGCAGACGGTCGGGCAAATGCACGGGGCGGTCCAGATGCAGGAACACCACCAGCTTCAGGCGCGGACGCAACAGCTTCGCCAGCAGCGCCACGATGGCAGACCGCCAGAGCGAGACGATCAAAAGGTCGGGCTTGCGCCGCAGGATATGGCGCAGCGCGCCTGCGTAATTGGCGAGCGCCCATTCGCTCTCGCGCGGCCCGGTCCAGATATCCGGGTCCGCCGGATGCGCGCCGCCCTTCGCAGACAAGTAAACCCGCCCGAAACGCAGCTCACCGTGATCGCCCACAGGCAAAGACCGCGCCGCCACCTCGACCCCGCCGATGCCGTCATAGGGGATGAGGTGGAGGGTGACGGGGGCAGTGGTATGCATGGTGCGTCCCAAGAAGTCAGAAAATAAACGCGCCAGCCTTATGAAATCGGACCATCAGGCTGCATGCACCTAAGATACGCATTCTGCGCTTCTTGCAATGCGGCCTCCAGTTTTGCGATACTATGTGCAATGCTCTCCGAGATGACCTCGCGGCTTCTGTTCGAATCTTCCTGAGAGACACGATATTCTTCCAAAGCAGTTTCAAGAGCCTGACCGTAGCGCCGTGACGCTTTGACTGTCTTTAGCGCATTGTTCAGCCCGCTGACCCCGGTTTTAGCGTTACCAGAAAGGCTATCACTTACTGTCCCTAGAACATAAGTGGCGTTGTCAAAGCCCATATTCTCAAGCGCTTGGCGCGTCTGATCGGGCTGTCCGCCCAAACTTCCGCGGCCAAGATCGTACGTGTTCATGCCTTGGGTCCCAAGGTAGGCATAGGCCTGTTGTGTTGGGCCATCCGCAAGTGCCGCTCCGATATTGATGGTGCTCCGCGTGCTTGTCTCGATGACATTGCCCCAGCTTCCCTGACCATAGGCCAAGTTTGTTAACGACTCTGTCATATCGATGGAGGACATGCCTGCTGTGGCAACAATCTCGACATTCTTTCCGCTGACCCCGGTTGGATCCAACTTGTCGAGAACATCACCTGCAAAGGCTGCTGCCAGATCAAGAAAGGAATAGGAGGTTTCCTTGATCAACTGCGCTACAAGAAGCCCCTTGTTCAGCCGCCCCAGCTTTGTATTCTGACGTAAAAATGCCTGCTGTTCTTCTTTTAGCGCGCCGATTTCCCGACGAATATTTGCAACTTTCTCAGCCTCACCTGTGCAGGTCTGGGGCTGGTAAATGTTGAAACGAAAATAAGTCTGCTGCAATTCAGGATTGACACACATTTTGGTTCTAGGCATCCCCATACTCCATCGTCAACAATCTGGTTTTCACCCAATCTCATACTCAAACCCACCATCCCCAATCCCCACCTTCACATCCGTGAATTCCACGCCTTCCAGCGTGCGGGTCAGGACGGCGCGGGACAGGTCGGGCAGGATGGTGTTGGTGATGATGTTGTCCACCATCCGGCCCCCGCTGTCGGGGTCGCGGAATTGCTCTACGATATGGTCCACAACCGCATCCGTATAGACCATTTTTGCGCCATGCCCCGATTTCATCCGCCCCACGATGGCGTTCAGCTTCAGCCGGACAATGCCCGACAGCACCTCGGCCGACAGCGGAAAATACGGGATGGTCACGATCCGGCCCAGAAGCGCGGGCGGGAAGACGGCTTGCAGATGCGGGCGCAGCGCCTCTGACAGCGCGTCAGGTTCGGGGCGGGTTTCGCCGCGTGCGGCCATGTCCATGATCGCCTCTGTCCCGACATTCGAGGTCAGCAGGATCACGCAATTCTTGAAGTCGATCTTGCGGCCCGTGCCATCTTCCATGATGCCCTTGTCGAAGACCTGAAAGAATAGTTCATGCACATCCGGATGGGCTTTTTCGACCTCGTCCAGCAGCACCACCGAATAGGGTTTGCGGCGCACCGCTTCGGTCAGCCGCCCCCCTTCGCCATAGCCCACATAACCCGGAGGCGCGCCTTTCAGCGCCGACACCGTATGCGCTTCCTGAAATTCGGACATGTTGATGGTGATGACATTCTGCTCGCCGCCATAAATGGCTTCGGCCAACGCCAGTGCGGTTTCGGTCTTGCCCACGCCCGACGGGCCGCACAGCATGAACACGCCGATGGGCTTGCCGGGGTTGTCCAGCTTGGCGCGGTTGGTCTCGATCCGTTTGGCGATTTGTAACAGCCCGTGGTCCTGCCCGATGACGCGTTCGCGCAGGCGGTCGGGCAGTTCCAGAATGGCGCGCAATTCATCCGTGACCATGCGGCCCACGGGAATGCCGGTCCAGTCGGAGATGACGCTGGCCACCGCCTGCTCATCGACATGGGCGTAAATCATGCGGCGGTCGGCATCGCCGCCGTCCAGATCGGCCACGCGCGCGGCCAGATCGGCGCGCAAGGTGTCCTCGTCAGGCAGCGGGGCGTCGGTTTCCGCCTCGCCCTGCCCTGCACGCGCCTCGGCCAAGGTGTTGCGCAAGGACAGGATGTCGTCGACCAGTTCTTTTTCTGTGCTATATTCGCCATCCGCCTCGGCCAGCTTCGCGGCCAAGTCGTCAAGTTCCTCGGCAATTTCGGCCAGACGAACCGCGTCTTGCGTGCCCAGATCGGCCTGCGCCTCTTGCGCGGCCTGCTCGCGTTCCAGCGCGGCGATATTCGCGCGCAGATCGGCCACGCGCGCCGGTGTTGCGGATTGGCTGATCGCCACACGGGCGGCGGCCGTATCCAACAAAGAGACGGCCTTGTCCGGAAGTTGCCGCGCGGGCAGATAACGGGCCGACAACGTGACCGCGGCCACCACAGCCTCGTCTGCAATGCGCACCTTATGATGCGCCTCCATCGGGGCCAGGATGCCGCGCAGCATGGTGCAGGCTTTCGCGATGCTGGGTTCAGGCACGTCGATGGGCTGGAAACGCCGGGTCAGCGCCGGGTCTTTTTCGAAATGGGTGCGGTATTCGGCCCATGTGGTTGCAGCCACAGTCCGCAAGGTGCCGCGCGCCAAGGCCGGTTTCAGCAGGTTGGCGGCATCGCCAGTGCCGGCGGCCCCCCCGGCCCCGATCAGCGTATGCGCTTCATCAATGAACAGGATGCTCGGTGTCGGGCTGGCCTGAACCTCGTCAATGACAGAGCGCAGACGCTGCTCGAACTCGCCCTTCATGCTGGCCCCGGCCTGCATCAGCCCGATATCGAGCGCAAAGAGCTTTACGCCCTGCAAGGCGGGCGGCACATTTCCGGCGACCAAAGCCTGCGCAAAGCCCTCGACCACAGCGGTTTTGCCAACACCCGCTTCGCCCGTCAGGATCGGATTGTTCTGGCGGCGGCGCATCAGCACGTCAATGATCTGGCGGATTTCCTCGTCGCGGCCCACGATCGGGTCCATCTTGCCGCTTTCGGCCTGCGCGGTCATGTCCACCGCAAAGCGCCCCAGGGCGCTGCTGCCCCCCCCCGGCGTATGTGCGGCCTCTTCCGAGCCGCCCGCGCCCAGCCCGGTCCCGTCCATCGGGCGCATGTCGTCTTCGTCCGACCCGGCCCAAAGTGTGCGTGCATCGGCGGCCAGTTGCTTGTCATCCAGCGTGCTGAGCAGCGCACTCATCTGGCTAAGCGCGCGATACAATTCGCGGGTGCGCAGGATGGCAAGCAACACATGCCCCGACCGGATCTGCGCTTCCCCGAACAAAAGCGTGGCGTAATGCCAACCCCGGTCCAGCGCTTCTTTGAAATGCAAGGACGGGCCGGGCATTTCCGTGACATTGCGTTTGAACCCGGCAATGCATTTTTCCAGATCAGACAGGACCATGCCACGGTCCATGCCCATCTGTTGCAGCGACATCGACACGTCCGACCGGTCATTCGCGATCACATGATACAGCCAATGCGCCAGTTCTACATGGCGGTTGCCCTCACCCTTGGCATGGCGAAAGCCCTGAATGAAGGCGTCGTATCCAAGGCGGTTCAGCTTTCCGGCAATGGTTTCGATGCTGATCTCTGTCATGATGTGAACCTTCTTGCAAATGTGTCAGGGGGGTCAAAAGGCGGAAAACGCGGCGCAGACACGGCGACGCGGGACGGGGTTATCGGGCGCGGGCTCGGTTGCGGCGGCGGGTGTAAAACTGGTCCATCCCAGATCGCCCGCACGGCCCAGAACCGTGGGAGGCACAAGCTCGAAGGGCAGGCTTAGCGCGATCTCGACCTCTGTCGTGACACCCAGCCAGCTTTTCAGGAAATCCGCCAAACGCCGATGGGCCGCGCGGCCGGGCAGATGCGCCCGATAGGTCTGAAGCGAGTCGCAGTGCAATGTCAGGCGCAACTTATCGGACAAGCTGTAGCTGCGGGCGCCAAGGCAGGTATCCTGCCCCAACCGGCTGGCCGCAGAGCCAAGACGGGTGCGGTCCTCGTCCTCGAATTCCAGCCATGTGCCGACATGTTCTTCCAAATCGAACGGCATCTCGACAATGTGGCCAAGGCATTGGCGCAAGCGCGTGGCGCTGCGGACACGCCCGGACAACAACCCGGTCAGGCCAAGACGCACCGAATCCGGCAGGCTGTCACGGTCTTGCAGCGCAGGCGTGCCAATGCCGGTCAGCGCACCCAACCACCGGCGAAAGCGGTCATCCGCCGGCCGATCCGCCTGCACCACGGGGCGGGCATCGGCCCACGCGCGATAGAAGAGTTGCACGAAACGCATGGCGAAAATATCGGCAAAGCGCGCAAAGGACGGGTCGTCATGGCGCTGCATCCATTGCTGTGCCTCTGCCGTCAGCGCCAGCGGCAAGGCGCCTTGCGGTCCGAAATACCCCATGAACCGAACATGCACATCATGCGGGCCATTTGCGTTCAGATCCACCCGCGTGACGTTGCAGCCGGGAAACGCCATGAAGGGTTCCTGCCGTGGAAACACAATTTCCTGCGCCAAGGTCGCGGCCTGCCCGATACGCGGCAGATCGGGATAGGCGCGCTCGAACTGGCGCATCAGGGCCAGCACATCAAGGCTGGCACAATCGCTTTCGATACGCTGGCGCAAAGGCGCAGACAGGCGCAAGAGCCGGTCCGGGGCTTGCGCGACACTCACAGAACTGGCCCCGTGCCGCTGCGCGGCGGAAAGCGCAGCACCTCGCCGCGCGCCCGCGACCGGATCACCGTCTGGGTGAAACTGTTGACCTGCACATTATCGGCCAGAAAACGATCCAGAACCGCGCCAAGGATCGCAAAGCCCGTGCCCTCGAAGGCCTGATCCTCGAAGGTCAGGGTTACTTGCAACCCGCGCACCGGAGCAAACCCATCGGCATGACGCATAGAACGCACACGCGGCTGCACCTCGCAGCCGATCAGCCCTTGCACATGGCGCGCGCTGATCGCATCGGACAGGTCGGAAAACAGGCCAAGCACATCGCGCAAGCCACCCGCCGGTTCATCTGGGTTGCGATCGGTCAAACCAAGCTGGTTGAATTTCAGACAATTCAGAAGTTGCCACAGCCGCGCCCCGCTACTGGCGCCGACGGTGCTGCTTTGGGCATGTGGCACATCCTGCAACGCCAGCGGCAACCGAGGCACCGTCGGACCGGCAATGCAGGTCAGACCGATTTTGGTGTCATCCACCATGCGGAACTTCACCCCCTGCGCGCCGCCGCGCAGATGGGTCGGCAAGTGCCGATTGGTGCAAAGCGCATCGACCTGTAAACCACGCGCAGGCGGGGCGGCCTCGTCGGCAATCCGGGTCGGCTGGTGCAGCGCGATCAGGGTTTCAGAGCCGATATAGGTCCGGTTTGGATTGCGCCGCATTTCCTGACGCGACACGCGCCGCGGACGACGCCGAAGGCTGAAATACAGCGCATCTTCCGGGCGGGCCTGATGCCCCGGCAAAGCGTGGACCGGCCAAACCGGCAGCGTTGTCTTGCCATCGCCGAAATGCGCGCGCACCCGTGTCAGCGAATGCAATTCGTAATTCTCGGAGGGTGAAGGTTGCGGAGCCAGCAGATATTCCGAATGCGCCTCGTCTACGCGCACCCTTGCGCAGCGTTCCTGAAAGAGATTGATCGCAGGCGCAGCGTATAGCCTGAAATTGCGCGGCCCCAGCAAAGGCGCAAGGCGCCCATCCGCTTGGTCAAACTCGAACAGCAAATCGAAACTGGCTGACGGCACATGGGCCAGCAATTCTTGCAGCCCCAGCAGGCGGAACCCCATGAATTTCTCTGGCAAGATATGAAAGTCGCGCAGCCGTTCGAAACCTTCAAAAAAGCGGGTCTCTTCGGGAAAGAAACTTTCATCGGCGTCAAAGCCCACCTGCCCCAGCAGGTCGGTGGGTGCGACCCTGAAATGCAGATCGCCCTGCGCATCCAGCCAGCGCAGCGTAACGCGCTTGCAACGCCCGAACACCTGCTCATAGAGCGCGTTCATCTCGGCTGTGGGGCCGTCGAAATGCAGATTGAGCCGCGACAAGCCCGCTCTGGCCAACTCCTGCATAGGCAGCACACCATCCGCCTTGCCGTCAGGGTCAGCTTTACCAACCGCACCGCGCCGCACGAAACGCAGGCGCAGGCCCGCGGCGGTGCCTGCCATGACCTCTAGCCCAAGCGCCTGCAACGTGCTGGCGCCCGTGGTATATTCGGCGCGCTCCAACTCTATTGGCCACAGCTCCAGCGGCGCCGACAGTCGAAAGCGACAACTCATGCGGCGATCGCCATCAGTCAGCAAGGCGTCCAGATAGCTTCCCGGCGCAAACCGTTGACCCATGGCAAGGTCGGCTTTGCGAAAATCGGGTTGCGCCTGCACCAGCATGGCCGAGGGCACCGGCGCAAGAAAACCAGGCATCAGCTGTTCCAACAGCGCGGTTGTAAAGGTCGGAAACTCACTACTTATTTTAAGTTGAACCCGCGCGGCCAGAAACGCGGCGCCTTCCAGCAAGCCTGCAAGCCCAGGGTCCATCCGGTTGCGCACCAATCCGCCCAGACGCGCGGCAAGCCCCGGATACTCCGCCGCGAATACTTCGGCACGCTCGTAAAGCGTGTTGAGTTCGCGTTCATAATGATCGAGGAATTCCTGCTGCATACGGGCGAAGCCTAACCTGTGCCCATATCGCCGGATCGTGGAGCGCTCGCATCTGCGGCCTTGGGTTCGCGCGCCCGGCGCGGAGCCTTGTTCCGCCCCAGATTGCGCAGATCAATCTTGCCGGACCCGACATCCATCTCTGCGATAAATTCCAGTGGAATATCCACCGGATGACACAACAGATCGGCCTGCACGGTGAAGGACACGCGCTGGTTCAGTTCGTCAACCTCGTCTTGCCGCACGACCTTCAAGCTGTGTTTGTCCAGGCGCGGCTCATGCGCCAGCAGCACCTCGCGCAGCGCCTCGCTCAAGCGCCCCAAATGGGCTTGGTCTGTCGTCAGATGAACCAGATCATCCATACCGAAATTGAGTGTGGATTTCGTAACCCGCGGATACGCCCTCAAATCCATGACCGAGCCCAGATTCACAGTATTAAGCAAATGCCCAAGGTCCAAATCAAGGCTCTCCCGCAGCATCACCTCATTAGAGACGCCAGATTTAACGACCGTTTCGACGGGGCGGTCACTGTCGGGCTGGCCACGTCTGCGCCCATCTCCCGTGCGCGCATGATCCCGAAATGCCTGCAACAAGGGCATGCGCAGGCTTTGCATCTGAGAAGATTTGCCGGACGATCTGTTGGTAGCAGACATGTGCGCCCCTTGAGCGGGTTAGGACAGGTGGCGACCAAACGACGTTAAACGCGCGGTTCCGGCACCGGCCGATCAACCGAACCGCCATGCGCGGTTCTGACGGGGCGCACCCCACGGCCCTGCAAATTTCAGGACCGTGGGGTGCAGCATTCTTACATCGGCTTGTTCTTGGCGATATCCCAGCCCGCCTTGGTCGAGCCTTTCTTGCCGCCCTTCTCGTCCTGCTGGGTGTATTCCAGATTGAACCGGGCGAAGTTGAAGCTGAGCGTCTCTTGCACGCGGTCCAGGTCATCATTCGACCCGCCGGTGTTGTAAGAGGACACAAGCACTTCTTCCATCGTGAGCTTAAGGTATTCTACCGGCTTCGAGCCACCGGCCTTGCGCACGATAAGCTCTGCCTTCTTGATGTGACGCCCGGAGGTACAAGCCTTGATCAGGTCGGCTGTGGCAATATCGACCAGTTTGGTGAACGTGATATCAGACACATTCACTTTACCGCCGCCACCGCCGGTTGCCATGTGGGTGGTGCCGCTCTGGCTCATGCCCCAGGACCAAGCCATGACATCGATCTCGCCTTCGTAGCCGTCGATGACGCTCTCGCCTTTTATCCCGTCAATCTTGAGCAAAATGTCTACAGCCATGATATCCTCCGATGTGTGAATGCTGTATTAAAGATGAAACGTAGTGTCAGTTTGATGGCAGTTTGGACACAAGGCTCATGCCGATATCCATGCCTTCCATCTGAAAGTGCGGGCGCAACAGAAACTTTCCGACGTAATAGCCCGGATTTTCAGGGTCTTCGACCACATCGACCTTGGCACCGGCCAAAGGCAAGCGGGCCTTTTCGTCATCGGTCGCATTTGCGGGCGCAATGTGGACATAGGAGCTGATCCAGTCCTGCAACTCATTTTCAAGCTGCTCGCGCTCGCGGTTCGAGCCGATCTTGTCGCGCACCATATGCTTGAGGTAATGCGCAAAACGCGACACCGCGAACATGTAGGGAATACGCGAAGACATATTCTCCGATGCGGTCGCTTCGGCGGTCTGCATCTTCTTGGGCTTGTAAAGGGATTGCCCGCCGATAAAGGCCGCCTTGTCGGTGTTTGACCGGTGCACAAGGCTGATAAGCCCGGCTTTGGACAATTCCGCCTCACGCCGGTCGGTGATAGAGGTTTCTGTCGGGCATTTCATGTCAACCGCGCCCTCATCCGTCTTGAAGGTGTGAGTCGGCAGATTGATAACCTCGCCCCCCGACTGGACACCGCGAATTTGCACGGTCCAGCCATAGGTCTTGTGCGCGCGGGCCACATTCGCACCCATCGCATAGGCCGCGTTCATCCAGGCATATTTCTCGCCGGTATGTCCGTCGGTTTGTTCTTCGAAATTGAACTCATCCACCGGCAGGCTGTCTTGCCCATAGGGCGAGCGGGCCAACATGCGCGGCATGGTGACGCCAAGGTAGCGCGAATTCTCGCTCTCGCGCAGCCCGCGCCATGCGGCGTAATCCGGCGTCTCAAATATCGAACCGATGTCATAGGGGTTCGACATTTCATTCCAGCTTTCCATGCCGAGCAGGCTGGGTGCCGCAGCGGTGAAAAACGGCGCATGGGCTGCTGCTGCAACCTGCGACACGCCCCGCAGGATACGAACATCTGCGGCGGAATGGTCAAATTGATAATCGCCGATCAGGCAGCCATAGGGTTCGCCCCCGGACGTGCCGAAACCTTCTTCATAAATCTTTTTGAAGAACGGGCTTTGATCCCACTTCGCCCCGCCCCAAGAGCGCAATTCGCGCTCCAGCTCGGATTTCGAGATATTCATGACGCGCACCTTGAGGGTTGCATCAGGTTCGGCATTGTTCGTCAGGTATTCCAACCCACGCCAAGCGCTTTCAATTTGCTGGAATTCCGGCGCGTGCAGAATTTCGTTCATCTGGTCGGACAGTTTCGCATCCAGCTTGGCGATAATTTCGTCCACCGTGTCCAGCACATCTTCCTTGACGACCGACTGATCGCTCAACGCTTCCCGCACAAGGGCCGAGACCGCGTTCTCAACCTCATTTTCCCGTGTCGAGTCGTTGCGTGGGTTGAAGTTTTCCTTCAACATCCGCGAAAAATCGTCGGCAGAGAGCGTTTCGGTTTCGCCAAGCTGCTGTTGCTTTTCTTGTTCCATTTTTTCGTCCCTGTAATCGCTACGCGAAATTCTGCGGAGCACCCTGCCCCACCATGGCCAGCGGCTTGTCAGGTTGCGCTGTCGCCGTCTTTGGACGTCGCGGCCTTTTCGTCGAGAAGTTTCATCAGCTCAGGGTCCGACAACAATTTGCGCAGCACGTCCTGCGCGCCGGATTTGCCGTTCATATATCGTTGTAAATTTGCAAGCTGGCGGCGGGCATCAAGCAACTTCTTGAGCGCGGGCACCTGTTCGGCAACGCGACCGGGATCAAGATCGTCCATGTGCTTGAACCGCAGGGTCATACCCAGTTGCTCGCCATCTTCCTCGGCCAGCTTGTTGGGCACCGAAAGGGAAATGCCCGGCTCGACGCTTTCCATGAACTGATTAAAATTTTGTGGGTCAATCTGTGTGAACGCGCGATCGCCGACTTTCGGCTTTTCCTTGTTCGACGCATTGCCTGACAGATCCGCCATCACGCCCATTACGAAGGGCAATTCGACCTGCGTGTCGGTATCATACGGGTCTTGATAAGAGATGCTGACGCGAGGCGGACGGTTGCGACGCAATGCGCTTTGCGCGGAATCAGACATGCGCTATCCTTTTGACTAGAATACTTTCTTAGGATGAAGCCAGAGCCGCGCACGCTTGTCAAACCGTTTGACGTAAATTTTCGGATTCATTTCGTGCAAGTGCCGTCATTTTGGCGCCGCGGCCCAGTGCGGGTGCTACATGCAACCGGAGCGGAAAACGGTTCTGGATTTCCCCTGCGCCCTGTTGCATAAGGCAAAATAAGCCATGTGGTCAGCTGTGGTGGGAAGTCGCGTCTTTTAAGGCGCTTTTATCTGCTTTCTGTCATTTTTGGCCGGAGCATCCCCCAGCACGGCCCCAAAATGAATATTATCGCGAAACGGAATTTGTCTCGTGCACAGAATACTAACCGTCTGCACCGGAAATATCTGCCGCTCGCCGGTTGCCGAAGCGGCCGTTCGTGCTGCGCTTGACGGCACGACGAAGCGCCAGGCAGAGGTGTCTTCCGCCGGGCTTCATGCTCTTGTCGGGCGCGGGATAGATGCCGACAGCGCCGCTGCGGCGCAAGCCTGCGGGATTCCGCTGCACAACCATGCGGCCCGTCAGTTCGATACTGAAATCGGGCAGCAATGCGATGTCATTCTGGTGATGGAAACGCATCATCGACAGGAAATTGCGCAGCGTTGGCCACATTTCTTGAGCAAAACCTTTCTGATCGGACATTTCGACAATGCCCGGCAGGTTCCCGACCCTTACCGCCAGGCGATGGGAATGCATGCCCAAGCGGTCGAGATCATCTTGCAATGTAGCGAGTCATGGGCGATTCAACTTCGAAAGATGATTACCTGACTTTTGATGCGCAGGACCAAGGTCCGCGCACCCTGACAGCGAAAAGCGGAATAGCATGGCCAAGAACATGACAGAGAGCGATGACGAAGGCTCCGAAATCCAGCTCTCGGATATCTTTGCGCAGCTTATGGCGCGCAAATGGATCATCCTTGCCACGACCTTCGTCGGTTTGCTGATTGGGCTGTTTCAAGGGCAGTTGCCCCCGGATGAGTATCGCGCAAGTGCGCTTGTAAATATCGAAAAGCGCCAACAAAATATAGAATTACCAGAGATTTTGATCGGTGGTGGTTTGCGTTCTGATACGACCCGGATTTCGGCAGAGGCACATATCATCAATTCGCGGTTTATTCTGGATCCGGTGGTTCGCGACCTTAATCTGGACTGGCGGCTCACACCACAACGGTTTCCGGTGATCGGGCATGTCGCCGAACGCCGTGCCGTGCCGAGCATCCCCAATTTCATCGCTCCGAGCTATACCCGTTATGGCGATGAAATAGAGATGGACTTGCTTGAGGTTGATGAGCCGTTGATCGGCCGGCGCGCGACGCTCGAAGTGACTGGCGCAGAAACCTTCATGGTGCGGTTCGGACAGCAGGCCCCGATCGAGGGCAAGGTTGGCGAAATCGTTCAAGTGGTTCCCGGATTTCGGTTCCGCATATCAGAGATGGCGCTGCCTGCGGGACGCATCTTTACCGTGCAACGCGTGCCGATGCGGGTTGCGGCGGCGCGCCTGCGCGCCGGGCTAAGCGTTCGCGAACGCACACCACCCATCAATTCCGGCATCGTGGATTTCCGGTTCACCAGCACCGACCGGGACCTGACCCTGCAAGCCGTGAACGCCATCGTCGATTCCTATCGCGCACAGACGCTCGACCGTAGGTCAGCAGAAATTGACCAAAGCCTGGATTTCATTCAGGATCAGCTTGAGGATGTGCGTTTGCAAAGCGCACAGGCGGCGCAAGAACTGAGCGAATTTCGGTCCCAGCGCGAAACCACCCAATTAACGACCAATTCACAGGAACTGCTTGACCGCATTGTCGGGATCGAAGCCGAAATCGAGGAACTGCGTTTTCGCGAAGAGCAGCTTGCCCAGCGCCTGACGGAAAATCACCCCGACTACCGTGCGCTGATCGACCGACGCGTCCGTCTGGAAAGCCGACTGGAGGAAATGCGGACCGCCGCGACACAGCTCCCACCGCTGGAACAAGAATTGCTGCGCCTGACGCAGGCGCAGGAACGCGCAATAGAAATTGAGCGCCAATTAAGCGCGCGCTCCGAGCAGTTAGGCGTGGTGCGCGCCAGCACCGTCAGCAACGTGCATATGCTGGAACCCGCAGAAGCGGCGTCCCATATCGGGCCGAATCGGACGCGTCCATTGCAACTTGGCGGGATGCTCGGGCTTGTCTTGGGCATTGGCTTTGTGCTGGGCCTGAACTTCATGCGTCGCGGCATTGATGACAGCCGCACAATCGAGGAATTGGGCCTGTCGCTTTTTGCCACCATCAACCGCGTGACGGGGTTGCGCACAGGCGGGCATTCGGACCCGAACTATGCACTGGCCCGCACCATGCCGAGCGACATCGTGGTGGAATCACTTCGTGGCCTGCGCACGGGTTTGCAGTTTTCGCTGGCCTCGGCAGAACGCAAGAGCCTGATGATTACCTCCCCCGCGCCATCGCTGGGGAAATCCTTTGTATCCTTCAACCTCGCACTCGTCTCGGCGCAAGCGGGCGGGCGTATATTGCTCATCGACGCGGATATGCGCAAAGGCAAGCTGCGCCGCCAGTTCAATCAATCCCAAAAAAGTAAGGGGCTGTCGGAATTGCTGTCACGCAGCGCCACCATCGAAGACGTGCTGGTGACGGACCCTGACACCGGGCTGGACTTTATCGGCTCTGGGAAATACCCGCCCAACCCGGCTGATCTGCTGACCTCTGCCGCCTTCGATCAATTGATGCGCGATGCGTCAGATGCCTATGATCTGGTCATCATCGACACGCCGCCAGTGCTGGCCGTGACCGATCCCGGCATCATAGGACAGAAGGTTGGCATGTCGCTACTGGTGGTCAAGCACCTGGAAACCACCCGCGCCGAAATCCTCTCGACGGTCAAGATCCTTGATACAAGCGGGGTTAAGCTTTCGGGGGCGATCCTGAACCAGTTCGACGCCTCTGCAAGCCGCTATGGGCATTATGGCCATAAGTATGGCTATTACGGCGGCTACAAATACGGCTACGATTAAGCCACGTTTACGCGCTGCGTCAGTTTTCCGACAAGGCGCGCAAACGGTCCAGACCATTGGTGAAGCCCAACATCGACAGCGGCACGCTTACCTGTTCGTTGTTGCGCGACACCATCACGACGGCGCCGTTGGTGCCCCGCTGCATGGCCGTGATGATATCCTCACTCAGCGGGATCAGGGACAGGCAGCCTTCAGAAAGGCAAGTCTCGTATTCCCCACGGACCACAATTGTATCTTCAACGGCAATGCCCAGCCCTTCGGACAGTTTCAGGCCGAACGGTGTGATAAGCACGGCCACAGGTTGCCCGCCATCGCTAAGCCGAACCGAAAATGCCAGAACACGTTGCCCGCTTTCCTGCTGATTGACTTGC
This sequence comes from Roseinatronobacter domitianus, assembly GCF_023336755.1. Lineage (GTDB taxonomy): Bacteria > Pseudomonadota > Alphaproteobacteria > Rhodobacterales > Rhodobacteraceae > Roseinatronobacter > Roseinatronobacter domitianus. The sequence continues at coordinate 73,728 of NZ_JALZWP010000009.1, forward strand.
TGCACCATTTCGCAAAGCCGCGGCCCCTCTGGCAGCGTTTCGCAATTCACCGACCAGTCGCGGAAGACCTCGCGCAGACTGTCCGGGCCAGTTTGCTGTGCCAAGGCCGCGCTACCCGTCAAGCCCAGTCCCATAGCAAGCAGGCTCGGCAGCAAATTATGTCGCATCTGTTATCCTTTCATCTTCGCCTAGCAGGGAATGACCCTGTCACATCCCCAGCCGCTTGCCAAAACGAATAAGTGCTGCGCCCAGACCGATTCGCTTTTCCTGAATGACGATCTCTTTTTGAATAACCGGCGCTGCCGCATCGGACCCATCAGAGATTTTCTGCGCATAGGCCCAGTTGTCCTCGGTGCGGAAATTGCCGTAACCCGGCTGACGCTTGATGAGCAGTTCGTATACCTTGCGCATTTGCGGCAGGTTCCGTTCTTCATCCGGCATCGCCAGAACTCGCTCGGAATTACGCATCGACTCGCTGGTCCCATAGGTCCAGTCCAGATCGTCGAGGATTATCCAGCCGCCCGGTTTAAGCAGCCGGTCCACGAGAAAAAAAGCAAAACCATCCACATCCCAATTATGCGCCCCGTCAAGGTAGCAAAGGTCGAAACGCGGGGTGGGATCTTCTTCGAGCATTTTCATCAGCCGCCAGAGGTAGCTGCTGTGCTCGTAGTTAAGGCTAACCTTGTCACGCAAACCAATTTTCGCCAGCAGATCGCCAGCCGACGGCTGCATATCGCGTATTTTCTCACGGTCAATGGCAGTAACATGCCCGTTCGGAAAATCACTGACGGCGTTGGCCATGTAGCAAGTCGAAATGCCGTGGTAAAATCCCAGCTCCAGTACAGAAGACAGCTTGTGTTCAGCGATTAACGCAGTGATGCGATCCGCCTGCTCAATCGTCATGTAGGGCACATGTCCCAGCCTAGAGTGAATCTCGGAATTGGTCAGCATAGATAATATCTCCCGTCTGATTATATGGGCATAGGTCAAAATGGTTCTGGCTTGTTGATGATGAAGTGTAAACCGCTGTCGCAACCTAGTCGGCCTGTCCATGCGCAAAGAGATTGCAATCATGCCGCGGCAGCGCATGCGGCTGGCGTGCAATGTCCTTGGCATCAATATCACGCGGTTCGACATTGAAGGAAAAATCCACGCTGTTTTCGCGCAAAAGCATGACCGTGTGCGCATCGAACGAGTGAAACCCGCCATAGGGATGGCAATAGCTGCGCATATCCTGCGATCCGACTGTCTGCTCGATCCAGCCAAGCGACCCAGCGATCTCCTTGGCCTGCTCTGCAACAGAAAGCTTGCTCATGACCGGGTGCGATACAGTATGCGCGCCGATCATCATACCCGCATTGCCCATCTCTGCCAGCGCGGCGGGCGGAACATAAAAGCTGTCGGGCGCAAAGACTGTCCCAAAATCGCGGGCGACTTGGTCGATCACATCCCGTCTGTAGCGCTCATCGATGAAATAATTCAGCAGGCGTTTGAATTCGGACACACCGGGACGGTTGATCTGCGCGGCATAGGTGGCGTCGCGAAACTCGGACCGCTTGGCATGCGGGATCATGTCCTCCGTCACCAATGCTTGCGCATGGGCCCAAAGGTCTTCGCCGTCATGCGCGCCGCAAAGCAGATGGATACGGTGCACATTCAGCAACCCGGCGCCGGTGTAAGGCCCGGTCGGAACGTAGAAAATCCCCCATAGCCCCCGCGCCATCAATTCAGGGAACACATGCGTATAATGGCAAGACATTGCGTCATCAAACGTCAGAATCACCTTGCCAGTGTCGGCGGGCATTTGCCCCAAACGCACATACGCTGCCCATTCGGCACGGGTGACAAACCCAAATTCGCGCGCGAATATATCCAGTTGCTTTCGAAAATTGGTAATGTTCAGAAACCGGAAATTCGGCATTGCCGGGTCAAAATCGCGCACATAATGATACATTATGGCCTTCATGCGCCCTGCCCTTTCCCAAGAGCCGGGTTCTTGACAAGCTGCGGCCAGTCGGTGCCGGGATCGTCCAGCGCGCGCTCGACCAGGCCAGATCCGAATTGATCATAGAGCGCCCGACACGCGCGCGCATCGAAATCTGCGTTCCGAAAGAGCCGCCCTTCAGCCTGCACCGGATCGGGTATCGTGACCCGGTCGAACGCCGCGATCAGATCGGCATAGACCTGCGTCATCTGCCGGATCAGTCGATTGCCAATGCTGTGCGGGCTGTCACCCAGCGCCAGCACGGCGCGAATCTGGTGCAGCACCGGCCCGGTGTCGATGCCCGCATCAATTTGCATGAAAGTCGCGCCGACCATATGCGGACGTCCTTCGATCAGCGGCCAGATATTCGTGCCGCTTCCGCGATACCAGGGCGACAGCCCAAGATGCACGTTCAGGAAGCGGCCGGCAAATCGATCAAGCAACACACCCCGGACCAAAGAGGCACCATAGCACACCAGAAGATCGGGTTGCGCGTCGAGAACACGGGCCACAACCGTTTCGGTGTTCACATCGCCTTTTGGCACGCGCAGCACATTGGGGGCATCTGGCAGATAGTGCACGGTCTCTGCGAAGAAATCCTCCTCTGCCCTCTGCCGGGCGGCGGCATGGCGCTGTTGCAACTCTGACGCGTCAGGGTCGCGCGCAAGCCGCGCCGACAGCCCCTTTTCGGCCCCTTCGCAGACCGCCAACACAACCGTGAAGCGCGGGTCTTGGGCAAGCCTGCGGGTGAAATACCGATGGCGCAATTCATCCCCGGTCAGGATGACAATTCGGCGACCTGTCATGAAATCCGATGTCCTCTTGTTGCCGAACAGATGCCCGAGGCGATTTACCGTGGAAAATGCAGAATGGGTATGCCATTGATATGACATATGTGGCTCGTGGTGAACAGGTGCCGTCGCCCTGTTTCAGATTGAAGAACAATGATTTTATGCCGTGTTTTATGGCGAGAGGTAGTCCTGCATGTCATGGTATAGCAAGCTGGCCTGGAAAGAGGGGTTGCTGCTGCAACCGCACCACCTGCAACAGCAGGACCGCTATCTTGAAAAACTGATAGAGACACGCAGCCGCCACATAACCCCTTACCCGTGGGGGTTTTCGACGCTCGAAATTGACAGCGACCTGTCAGAGCGCAACCTGTTCGGCTTGCGCCGTGCTGCGGGGATCATGCCCGACGGGCTGCCCTTTGATTGCGCCTTGTCAGAATTGCCGACCCCGGTCATCGTGCCCGAGAATGCCGAAGGCAAACTGGTCTGGCTGACGCTGCCAAATGCAGAGGCCAATAAGCGCGAAATTGGTCTGGATGACGAGGACAGCCGCGCCACGCGCTACCGGCTGGACAAGGAAAGCGTTGCCGATAGCGCCGCCAGCATGCGGCTGGAGCAAGACGTGGAAATTGCGCATCCCCGGCTTGGGCTGGATGTGCGCGCCACCCCGAAACCCGGATTCGCCTGCATGGCGATTGCCCGGATTGTAGAGGTGCGCGACAAGACCATCCTGCTGGACCCCGGCTTTGCCCCGCCCGTGCTGGTCTGCGGCGCGCATCCGGTTGTGGCCGGGTGGCTGGACCGCGTGATCGGTTGGGTCGAAACCCGCCTTGCGACGCTGGCGCGCTATGCCGCCGACCCCGGTTCGGGGGGCGGCCTGCAGGCGCAAGACTATTCCATGCTGCTTTTGTTGAACCGCGAAATCGGGCATTTGCGGCATTTGCGCGGGTCGCGCTATGTTCACCCGGAACGGCTGTATCTGGCGCTGCTCCAACTGTCGGGCGAGTTATGGACATTCGACCCCTCGCGCCTGTGCCCGGAATATCCGGCTTATGACCATGATGCGCTGGAGCCCAGCTTCTCGCCAGTGTTGCGTGACATTCAACGGCTGCTCAGCCGCGATATCAGCCGCGCCGTGCGTCTGGACCTGCAACAGCCGGTGATGAATTCCTACATCGCCACGGTGCCCGACCGCGCCTTGTTCCGCGATGCGGCCTTCGTGATAGAGGTGTCCGCCGACCGCCCATTGGGGCAAATTCAAAGCCAGTTCCCAAGCCTGTGCAAGGTTGGCCCAAACACCCGCATGAAGCAGATCGTCGAAAGCAACCTGCCCGGTCTGGAACTGGTGCATATGCCGACACCGCCCAGCCAGATCAGGGCCGTCACCAGCCATGTTTATTTCAAGATCGACAAACGGTCCGAGCTATGGCGCGAGTTTTCGACCGCAGCGGCGATCGGGCTGCATTTCGCCGGTGACTGGCCGGAACTGGAGCTTGAAATCTGGGCCATCATGGAGACCGCGGCATGAGTGACGACACGCCGGGCAACCCACCGGGCGGCAAGCGCCCCGGACCGCAGCGCACCATGATCGCGCCTTTGCCGGGACGTGGCAAAGCGCCTCCACAAGCCAGCCCGCCACCGCAGCGCAACGCATGGGACTCGGGTGCAGAGCCGCGCAACGCATGGGATAACTCCACAAATGCGGGCGGGTCGGCGTTTGGGGCGGCAGCCCCTCCGCCCGCATCGGGCGCGCGGCCCTTGCCCGGCGCAGGATCACAGCCCCACTCGCCACCCGGCCCACAAGCCGCACCTTGGACGGGGGGCGGCGCGGGGGGCAACGCAGGGGGCTGGCCGGGCACACCCGGCGGGCAGCCTCCCGCCGCTGACCCCTGGAACGCTGGGGGTGCCCCATCCCCCACGCCGCAAGCAGATCAAGGGCAGCACGCCTGGATCGGCAGCAGCCGGGATGCGCAGTTCTTCCCCGGCCTGGGCCGCCCCGAGCAGCAGGCACCGACCCCACAAACGGCGCGGATCTCACTCGACAAGGCTTTGACGGGCGACAGCACCGGCTACAGTGCGGGTAGCAACCCGCTGACCTCTGCCGCCGCTGGCCTGCTGATCCTGCTGGGTCGGTTGCGTAGCCAGGTGGTCGAAATGAACGCCGTCCCGCTCATGACGCATGTCGCGCAGGTGCTGGAAGGGTTTGATCGCCGCGCCGTAGAGGCCGGCGCCGACCCGCAAGACGCGCTCGTGGCGAAATATGTGCTAAGCGGCACAGCAGATGACATCGTTCAAAACCTGCCCGGCACGGATCGCGACATCTGGATTCAATACTCGATGGAAGCGCGGTTCTTCAACCGGCGCACCTCTGGCGTCGGGATTTTCGAGGAAATCGACAAGGCGCTGATGGATGCCCATCGCAAGTATCACCTGTTGGAGTTGATGCTGACGGCGCTTTATCAGGGCTTTGAAGGCAAGTTTCGTGGCGCGCCCGGCGGCGATGTCGACCTGCAACAAAAACGCCGCCAGATATACGAGACGTTGCGCCATGTCCGGGCTCGGCCTGATGATGACATCTCGCCACAATGGCAAGGCGTGCAAGCGCGCCCGCTTTACCAACGGCGTCAGGTGCCGCTTTGGGTGGTCGCAAGCCTTGTGCTGGCGCTGCTGAGCGGCGGCTATATCGGGATGAGAATGTATCTGGCCGATGTGTCGGGCAGTCTCAGCACTGATATGCGCGGCCTGCACCCGCGCGAAAAACTGGCGCTGCTGCATGTCAGCATCTTGCCCGACCTGCCGCCAGAACCCGAACCCTATGTGCCGCCTGTGTTTGACACACCCGGACAGCTTGACCGCATCCGCACGGCATTATCCTCCGAGATCGGCGCAGGCAGCCTCAGCGCCGAAACCCGTGGCAACTTCATTGCCGTGACCGCCAATAATCTTGTGCTGTTCGATTCTGGCAGCGCAGACGCACGGGCTGAATTCCAGCCTATAGCGCAGCGCATCGCCGCCATGCTGGAAGTCGAGCCGGGTGCGGTGCAGGTGGTAGGGCACACAGATTCGGTGCCGCTTTCGGGGCGTGGACGGTTCAAGAACAATCAGGAACTGTCTGTCGCCCGCGCGCAATCTGTGGCCAACATGATCCTGCCCGCCTTGTCCAGCCCAGAGCGTTTGACGGTGGTCGGACGCGGCGAGGACGACCCCATTGCGGATAACGCAAGCGCCGACGGGCGCGCGGAAAACCGGCGGGTCGAGATCCTGATCCAGCGCGAAGACACCTGACGGGAAGCCATGTCATGAAGAATATTTTGCTTGCCGCTTTGGTTGTCCTTGGGCTTTTGGCCTTTGCACTTGCCGTCTGGTTTGGGGGACCGCTTCTGGGGTTCGCTGACAATTACCCGCTGGAAGGGCTTTGGGCACGGATTATCACCATTGCCGTGGTCTGGTCCATCGTCGCCGGGGTCTACACCTTCAAATGGTGGCGCAAGCGCCGTGCCGAAGCCGCGCTAGAAGAGGCAATCGCACCAGCGGGCCAAACCGGAGATGGCGAGGTTCTGGGCGAGAAGATGCACGAGGCGCTGGCGGTGCTGCGCCAGTCCTCCACCTCTTCATCCTACCTGTATGACCTGCCGTGGTATGTCATCATCGGCCCACCCGGCGCGGGCAAAACCACCGCGCTTTTGAATTCCGGGGTGAATTTTCCGCTGGCAGAGAAAACCGGCGGGGCCATGCCCGGCGCCGGGGGCACCCGCTATTGCGACTGGTGGTTTGCCGAAGAAGCCGTGATGATCGACACCGCCGGGCGCTACACGACCCAAGACAGCGACGAGGCCGCCGACCGCGAAAGCTGGGCTGCCTTTCTGGACCTGCTGAAACGGCAACGTCCGCGCCAGCCCGTGAACGGGGTGATTGTTGCCATCAGCCTGGAGGATTTCCTGACTGGCAGCGACGCGTTGCTGGACGAGCATATCGCTGCCATCCGCGCCCGGCTGGTCGAACTGCACGATGTGTTCCGCATTGATGTTCCCGTCTATGTGCTGTTCACCAAGGCCGATCTGATCGCGGGGTTCGAAGAATTTTTCGGCAGTTTCAGCGCCGTGCGACGGCAGAAAGTCTGGGGCACCACATTCCGGGCCGCACGCGGCGAGCCGGTCTTGCCACAGTTCGCGCCGCAATTCGATGCGCTTGTGTCGCGTCTGTCGGACGAGGTGACAGACCGCATGAATGAAGACCCCAACGGGTTGTCCCGGATCGCAATTTTTGGCTTTCCGGCACAGGTGGCCATGTTGAAGGACCGGATCGCGCATGTTCTGGATGGGGTGTTCAGCGCCACGCGTTACAAGGTGAATGCCACGCTGCGTGGGTTTTACTTTACATCCGGCACGCAGGAAGGCACGCCCATCGACCAAATTCTGGGCGCGATGGAACGCAATTTTGGCACCGGTCCGATTGCAGCAGGTGGCGCTTCGGGGCGCGGCAAAAGCTATTTCCTGCATGACCTGTTGCGCCGGGTGATCTTCGAGGAAGCCGGCTGGGTCACGCAAGACAGCCGCGCCGTGCGGCGCGAGGCGGTGCTGCGCTATGGCACCATGGCGGTTATTGTGGGGCTGGCGCTGTGGCTGGGGGGCATGTGGACCAACAGCTTCTACCAGAATTACCAATTGGTGCAGAATGCGCGCGCAGAAATCGCCCAATATGAAACCCGCGCGGCCGGAGAACTCGAGCGCACCGAGATCAACGATACAGAGTTGCTGGACGTTCTGCCGCTTTTGTCGGACCTGCGCAGCCTGCCGCTGGGCTATACCGACCCGGAGGCGGACGAAGTCGGCTTGCTGGAACGCTTCGGGCTAAGCCAGCGCGCGGCAATCGCGGCAAGTGCGCGCGCCGCCTATCGCGACGGGTTGGAGCGCATGTTGCGGCCACGGCTGATTCTGGGAATGGAGCAGCGGATCGCAGAGGACATCTCGACCAATAATCGCCTGTCGCTGTATGAAACGCTCAAGGTCTATAAACTGCTGGGCCATGCCGCCCCCGCCCCCGATGATGCGTTCCTTGTCGCTTGGATCACCAGCGATTGGGCGCAAGACCCTGCGCTGCGCGGTGCCGGCCCGTTGCGTGCGGCGCGCGACGAGCTTGAAGACCACCTTTGGGCGATGCTGGATCTGTCGGCCACGCAATCACAGGCGCGGGTCGATTTGAACGGGGCGCTGGTATCGCGCGCCGAACAGATCCTGTCGCTGATGGATCTGGAAGATCAGGCCTGGCTTTTGGTCATGGGCGCAGGCGGCCCGATGGATATGGAACCGTTCAATGTCGGATTGCGCGCGGGGCCGGATGCCGATCTGGTGTTCGAGACCCGCGACGGGCGCGCTCTGAATGAGTTGATTGTCGCGCCGATCTATACCTACCAAGGCTTTCACGATTATTTTCTGCCGCGCCTTGCAGAGGTTGCAACCAAGCTGGAAACCGAACAATGGGTAATGGGAACCCGCGCCGAAGCTGCCGATGTTTCGGGAGAGTTGCGCCGTCTGGGCGCCCCACTGATGAACCGTTACGCTCTGGAATTCAGCCGCGTCTGGAGCGAAACGCTCGATAATCTGCAATTACGCCCGTTATCCGCCGACAGTCCGCAATATCTGGCGCTGAACACCGCATCCGACCCGCGTCAATCGCCCATCCTGAAGCTGGTGCAGGCCGTGAACGACACCACGCGCCTGACGGCCGGGTTCAATGAGGATGGCGGTTTTGGGGCCGGGCTGGGTGGTGCGCTGGGTGAGGGCGAGTTGGGCGAGCGCGCCAATGCCGCAACCGGGGTCGTGGGCGAGGCGCTGCTGCGCCGGGCGCGCGAACGGGCAACCGGGCTGGGCCAAATTGGCTTCGACATTTTGCAAACCCAGCGCAGTCAAGGTCGAGCCGGGGGCGGCGCGCCCGAAGCGGCCCTGCCCGGCGCCAATGTCGAAGCGCAATTCAGCCGCTGGCATGACCTTGTGCAGGATGGCGGCGACGGACGCCCGATTGACGTGGTGCTGCGGGATTTGCAGGAAATCTACCGGCTTTTACTGCAATCCACGACCGGATTGGGCATTCCCGACCGGCTTGGACAGGAATTGGGGACGCAAGCGGCCCTGCTGACGCGCCATGCTTCGCGGATGCCGCCGGCGCTATCGCGTATGATCCTGCAAGCCGCCGAGGAATTCGCCGGCGGGGCGGCAGACACCACGCTTGCGGCGTTGAACGAACGGCTTAACCGAGAGGTGACGCAGGTTTGCGAAGCATTGGTGCCGGACAGCTACCCATTCTCTGGCAATTCGAACCGCGACCTGTCATTGGCGGAATTCGCGCGGCTTTTTGCTCCGGGCGGTGTGTTCGACCGTTTCTTCAACGAGGCTCTGGCCCAGCATACCGACCTTAGCAGCAACGACTGGCAATGGCGCCGCGACAGTCGCCTTGGCGCGCAGATGTCACCGGCCACTTTGGCGCAGTTCCAGCGCGCTGCCGCGATCCGCGATGCGTTCTTCCCCAGCGGATCGGGCATTCCCGGTTTCGATCTGACGGTGCGGCAGACCGCGCTGTTCCCCGAAGCGGACAGTGCGCTGCTGGAGATTAACGGGCAGATCATCCGAACCCAACAGCAGGGGTCTTTGCCGCAGACGCTGTTCTGGCCCTCCGGCGGGAATGGCTCTGCCTCTGTGCAGATCGGCCCCGAACTGATCGGACGCGAAAACGAAATGCGCGTGCAGCCCGGCCCTTGGGCGCTGATGCGGCTTATCAACCGGGGGAATCCGCGGCCATCCGGGTCGTCGGTGGCAACACGCCTTGATATCGGCGGTCGTTATGTCGCCTATTCATTCACGGCATCCAGCGCGCGCAATCCGTTTTTCCTGCGCGAATTGTGGGATTTCCGTTGCCCAAGGGGGTTGTGATGGACGACACGAAGAAGACCGGTCCGGCGACCACAGCCACCGAGACGGCAGAGCATGCGGCGTCTGAGGTTGAGCCATTAAACAACCAAAACGACACTCTGGTAGGTGCAGACGAGACGCCCTCCGCCGAGGATGGGCCAGAGACGGCGCCACCCTCGGGCGCAAAAGATGACGCGGGGGACGATGAAGGCGATGATGAGGGCGACAGCTCTGCCCCCATTTTGGAAAAGACGGTGGATGAAGACCCCGCCGCGCCTTTGGACACGGAACCGCCCGCGACGCCTGACCCCGACACAGACGCACTATCCGACACCCCAAGCCCGGAAACACTTCCGCCGCGTGCTTCGGCTCAGGTGGGCTTGTTCGGGAAACTGCCCATGCGCGGCGATTTCATCACCCGGCAAATGCCGAGTAGCCTGTCACGCCCGTTCGAGGATTGGCTGATCCCGCTGGTTCAGGATACGCGCGCCACGCTGGGCGCTGACTGGTCGCGCATCTGGCACTCCGCCGGAGCCTGGAATTTTTGGCTGGGTGGCGACGTGTTTCAGGGTAGCTGGCAAAAGGACATGCGGGGCGGTTCCGGCTTTGCCGGTGCGTCGATGGGCGTCTTGCAGCCCTCTGCCGACAAGCACGGTCGCGATTTTCCGATCGTGCTGCTGCTGGCCGATAGCCAAAGCCGAATTGTGCCGCCCCCGGTTGTCAGCCCGCCAGACACAGAGTGGTATGTGATGTGTCAGCAGTTCGTCCACAGGGCGCGCGCGGATCAGGACATGACACGGCTTGAAGCCGCGCTTGCCGCCCTGCCTGCGCCACGGGTGCCGCTTGGGGCCGAAGATATGGCACCGCTACTGGAAAGCCGCGCGCTTTGGGCCGAAGGGTCGGGCGATGTCTGGAACGATATCGCGCGCGCTGACCATCAGCTTGCCGCAGGTAGCCGCAGCTATTGGTGGCAAGATGGCGGCAGCGTGCTTAGCCTTGTCGGGCTGCCAGATGCCGACACATTCGCCTTCATGCTGTCGCATGGACAACCGGCCCCGGCCACAGCCGGGCCAGATGCCGACGGTTCGGCCCACCCATGACACCAGATTTGCCAGACAGGAAATATATTCGATGACCAATCCGATCTACCGTTTCGAAAGTGGCTCGCTCACTCATAGCGGATGTGTCCGTGACCATAACGAAGACCGCTTTCTTGCGGCGTCCGATCAGGGGCTTTGGGTGGTCGCGGATGGTATGGGCGGTCATTTCGGCGGCGATATCGCCGCGCAGATTGTTGTCGATCAGTCCGCAACCGTGCAACGCGCGATCACAGCTCCCGACCTGCAAGCCCGGTTCGAAGACCGCATCCTGCGCGCCAATGATGAAATCCGCGCCCATTCGGCACGCAATGACAATGCCATGATCGGGGCGACTCTGGCTGCTGTGCTGGTGCATGACGACAGCTTTGCCGCAATCTGGTGCGGCGACAGCCGTGTCTACCTGCTGCGCGACGGCACTCTGCACCAGTTGACCCGCGACCATACCGAAGCCCAGGAATTGCTGGACCAAGGCACGATCACGGCCGAGCAAGCCGCCAACTGGCCGCGCAAGAATGTCATCACCCGCGCAATCGGTGTGCAAGAAGACATCCAACTGGACCATGAATTCGGCGCATTGCAGGACAGGGACATCTTTCTGTTGTGTTCGGATGGGCTGACGGGTCATATCGAGGACCATGAGATTGCCGACGCGCTTAAAGGCCGCTCGGCCCAATCAGCCTGTGATCTTCTGGTGCAAATGACGCTGGATCGTGGGGCTACGGATAATGTGACGGTGGTTGCAGTGCGCTGCGGGCTGAAAACGCTGGTAACAGGACAAGGCGCTGGCAGCATGGCGTGGAAAGGGTAACAAGATGGCTTCAATGCCCCCGGAAGACCCGCCAGAGACGCCCGGCCCTACCCCGCCGCAAAGCCCAAGGCGCAACACTTATGTCACGCGCAGCCCGATCCAGCTAAGTGCCGGAACCCTGCTGATCGGCACCTACGAATTGCAGGAGCACATCAATACCGGCGGGATGGGTGAAGTCTATCGCGGCGTCAATATCCACAATGACGAGGTGGTGGCGATCAAGATCGTCCTGCCCGCGCTGGCGCATGACGAGAAGATCCTGTCGCTGTTCCAGAAGGAATCGACCGTTCTGCGCCGAATTTCGCATGATGCCATTGTGCGCTACGAGGTGTTCACCATCGACCCGGACATTGCTCGTCCGTGCCTTGTGATGGAATATGTCGACGGGCCATCCCTGAATGACATGATGGACCTTGGCCCCATGCCGACGGCAGACGTGTTGCGGCTGTTGCGGCGCCTGGCCGAAGGGCTGGATGTGGCGCATCGCGCAGGGGTGGTGCATCGTGATCTGTCGCCGGATAACGTAATCCTGCCCGACCGCAGCGTGCTGCGTGCCAAGATCATCGATTTCGGGATCGCAAAGGCAACCACACCGGGCGGTCGCACCCTGATCGGCGGTCAGTTCGCCGGCAAGCCGGGATATGTCGCGCCCGAACAACTTGGCCTGTATGATGGCGTGGTCAGCGGTCAGGCAGATATTTACAGCCTTGGCCTGATGGCCGCCGCCACCGCGATGGGTCGGCCCATCGACATGGGCGACAGCCCCGCCGCCGCCGTTCTGGCGCGTGCCACGGTGCCTGACCTGTCGGCCCTGCCAGAGGATTTGCGCCCTCTGTTCAACTGGATGCTGCAACCCGATCCGGCAGAACGGCCCGCAAGCATGGCCGATGTCATCGACTATCTGGACAGTCTTGCGCCTGTTGCGCCCATGCGCAGCCAACCGCCGGGTAGCCAACCGCCGCGCAGCATGCCACCGGCAAGCGCGCCGCCCGTCGCCACGCCAGAGCCTTCGGCCGCGCCTTCGGGCGTAGCGCAATCGACCTCTGCCGAACTGGGCTCCAGCCCTTTTGGCCCAGCCCCAACACATGCGGCGCCATCGCGCCCGCCCTCGCCCGCACCGGCCAAGGGAAAAGGCGGGATGATCGGCATCGTTGCCGCAATTGCAGTTGCACTTGGCGCCGGGGGCGCATGGTATGCGGGCATTTTGGGTGGTGGACCCGGCGCGCCTGTATCGGAAGCGGCAATCAGCACATCCCCGACACCAGAGCCCCCGGCCCCGCTGGATGTGGCCGCAGCACGCGCTTGGCTGAACAGCCAGAGCCCCACGCTTGGCGCCTGCCATTGGTTGCCGCGCTTGCGCGAGGCCGACGGTGTGGACGGGTTAACCGCCTATGCCAGCACCGCCCGCGACCTAGAGGCGATGCGCAGCGCCTTTGCGGACAGGTTCGGCCAGACACTTGACCTGCGAATGGTTGCGGTGTCGGCGCAGCAATGCGCGACATTGGATGCCCTTGCCGCGCTGGATGCACGGCGCAGCCTGGATGGTAGTGCTGATCTGCAAATCCGTGGCTTGCCCGACAGTCTGCCCGCCGATGCGCAAGCCCTGTCAGGCCAGCTTGCCCCAGCGCGCGATGCGGCTTTTTTCATGATCGACCCTTCTGGGCAAATTCAGAATATCGCCGCGTCCCTGACCGAAGCCGGAACTTTCGAGATTTCCCAAACCCGGTTGCGCCGCCTTGGCGCGGCACCCGATGGCACAGGCGCACCCGCCTTGATGGTGCTGGCGCTGCACGGGGCCGGGACAGATTCCATCCGGCGTTTGATACCTGAAAACGCAATCCTGCCAAGCGCGCAGGCTGGCGATTTCTGGACCTTCCTTGTGCAGGCGCTGGACCAGCCGGATAAATCCCTGAGCATCGGGGTTAAGACCGTTCTGCTGCCCTGATAGTGGCGGACATGCCTGCGCCGCTACAGGCGCAGGAACCCTTCCGACACGTCAAAGACAGCTTTCATGTCGAACACCACACCACCGGGCTGCGCCAGACCGCGCAGCCAGTCGGCCCCCTGCGCCCGGAATTCGCCATGCGCGACCGCCATCAGCACCCCGTCATAGTCCGGGGACTGGGGCAAGTCCGACAGGGTCAGCCCGTATTCGCGCGCGGCCTCTGCCCGGTCGGCATGCGGATCATGCACATCGACAGAAACACCGTATTGTTCCAGCTCACCTACCACGTCGATAACGCGGGTGTTGCGCAGGTCGGGGCAATCTTCCTTGAAGGTCAGGCCCAGCACCAGAACGCGCGCGCCGCTGATAGGCCGCCCAGCCCGCGCCATCGCCTTGACAAGCTGCCCTGCGACATGCGCGCCCATCCCGTCATTGATGCGCCGTCCGGCCAGAATGACCTGCGGATGGTAGCCCAAGGCTTCTGCCTTATGGGTCAGGTAATAAGGGTCCACTCCGATGCAATGACCGCCAACCAGGCCGGGGCGGAACGGCAGGAAATTCCATTTCGTGCCAGCAGCTTTCAGCACCGCATCGGTATCAAGACCCATACGTTCAAAGATGATCGCCAACTCGTTGATAAGCGCAATATTCAGGTCGCGCTGCGTGTTCTCGATAACTTTCGCAGCCTCTGCCACGCGAATGGACGGGGCCAGATGCGTGCCTGCGGTGATGATCCGTGCATAAAGCGCGTCCACCGCCTGCGCGACCTCTGGCGTAGAGCCGGACGTGACCTTGGCGATATCGGGCAAACGATGCGCGCGGTCGCCGGGATTGATGCGTTCGGGGCTGTAGCCGCAGAAGAAATCCTTGTTAAAGCGCAGGCCCGAGACACGCTCCAGCACCGGCACGCAGTCTTCTTCGGTAGCGCCGGGATAGACGGTGGATTCGTAGATCACGATGTCGCCGCGTTTCAGCGCCCGTCCCACGGTTTCGGACGCACGCACCAGCGGCGTCAGGTCGGGGCGTTTATGTGCATCAATCGGGGTGGGAACGGTGACAATGAAGATGCCGCAGTCTGCCAGATGCGTAGGATCGTCCGTCACCTCCAGCCCCGTTGTGGCGGTCAGGTCTTCGGTGCTGATCTCTCCGGTGGCATCATGGCCGGCACGCAGCGCCGCCACGCGATGCGGGTTCACGTCAAAGCCCAGCACGGAATGATCGCGCCCAAATTCCACCGCCAGCGGCAGACCGACATAGCCAAGGCCGATCACAGCGATCCGGCGTTGCGCAAAGCCGTCAAGATCAGACACGGAAATAATCCTTATACCAGTCGACGAAACCGGCGATGCCCTTGTCGATGCCGGTTTGCGGTTTGTAGCCGGTCAGGCGCTGCAACAGATCCGCATTGGCCCATGTCGCGGGCACATCCCCCAATTGCATGTCCATGTAGTTGCGGATCGCCTTCTGACCCAACTCTCGCTCCAGCGCGTCAATGAAGTCCTCCAGCCGGACCTTGTCGGAATTGCCGATATTGACCACGCGCCATGGGGCGACGGGGCTAAGGCTATCGCCTTCGACCGCCGTATCCGGACCACCCGGAACCGCGTCGATCAACCCGCGAATGCCGCGCACAAGGTCGGTCACATAGGTGAAATCGCGGAACATGTTGCCGTGGTTGTAAATGTCGATGGGCTTGCCTTCGAGGATGCCCTTGGTGAATTTGAACAGCGCCATATCGGGACGCCCCCACGGGCCATAAACCGTGAAGAAGCGGAACATGGTGGTGGGCTGGCCATTCACATGCGCCCAGGCATGCGACAGGCTTTCGGTGGCTTTCTTGGTCGCGGCATAGATGGTCAGCGGCGTGTCGGTTTTCTGGTCCTCGCCAAAGGGCATTTCGGTATTCGCGCCATAGACCGAACTGGTGGCCGCCATCAGAAGGTGCCCGGTGCCAACAGCGCGAGAGGCTTCCATGATGTTGAACGTGCCGACGATGTTGGAATCAATATAGGCGCGCGGGTTTTCAAGGCTGTAGCGCACCCCGGCCTGTGCCGCGAGGTGGATGACCGCATCGGGCTTTGGCCCGCCTTGCATGGCGGCCATAACACTGCCCATATCTTCCAGCTGGGCGACATGCGCCTTGAAGCCGTCAAAACGCGCAAGCCGGGCATGGCGCGCCTCTTTCAGGGCGACATCGTAATAATCGGTCAAGCCATCATAGCCGGTGACCTGCCAGCCTTCTGACAGCAACAATTCTGCCAGATGGTAGCCGATGAAACCGGCAGTGCCTGTGATGAACGCGTGGCGTGTGCTGGACATATTCCCTCCACTTGGGTGGGGCCCGCGTGCCCCTTGGCATGGCGTCTTGGTTGCCTTACCGCCCTGCCATGAGCGCGAAGCGACAGCAACCGTAACAGGGTCTTACGCGGGGGCGTGCAGAACTTCCATTCCTATCTGACATGCTCTGCCGATAGTTGCGCACGCTGCACGCACATTGCCTTCACCTTGACCGGGTATGGTCCGATTTGCCCGCGCTGCAGACCTCTGCTGCACCGCTTTTTTGCAAAAGGATGACCCCGATGGCCAACCCCTTGTCAAACCGCGCCCTGCCGCTCAGCGGTCCGGCAACCGATATCGCGCCGATCACCCCCGATGACGCCAATGACCTGCCTGATATCGCAATGGCGCTTTATGTCGAAACCGGAGGCGCGATCTCTGTTGTCACGGCGCGCGGGCAGACCCGCACGCTTGCGGTTGCGGATTATGCAATCCTGCCCGTTGCCGTGCGCCGGGTGCGCGCCACGGGCACCACGGCGACGGGGTTGCACGCGCTGGTGCTGGCATGAGAGTGACCACCGACCTGTCCTTGCTCAGTCGGCCCATGCGGCCGCGGATGGCCACAACCGCACCGCCACCGCCACCACCGACGGGCAGTTTCGACAATTTCGCCATGCGGGTTGATGCCTCGGCCCCGGCGGTTCTGTTTTCCGACAGCGCCGCGACCCAACCCGCCGCGGTTGGACACTCCGTGGCACATGTCGCGGACCTGTCGGGACTAAGCAATCATGCGACACAGCCGATTGTCGCGGCCCGTCCCGTCGCCCGGCAATCCGGTGCGCTGTCCTGGCTGGAATTCGATGGGCTGGATGACCGCATGGTGCTTGCCGCTGACCCGTCCTGGCGGGGCACAGATATGTCGATCATGATGGTCGTGCGTTTGCAGGCGGCCAATTCCCCGGGAGCACGCGTGATCGCGGGGGGGGTAGATGGCTCCTATGTTGCGCTGTATCAGAACGGCAGCACCAGCACCGCGCTTGGCCAAGGCAATGCGCGCTACGCCAACGGGGCATTCATCACCGGCACAACCCGAGGCGATCTATATACCGCATGGGTGCGCGACGACTGGGTCATAGTTGAAGTCGCGGGCGTCAATTTCTCCGAGGCGATCTTCAATTCAGGCGTGCAATTTCCCGGATGGCGCAGCGACTCGAACCTTGCCAATTGCGAGATTGCCGAGGTGCTGATCCTGTCGACCGCTGATGCCGATACCAACCGCGCCGATATTGTCGCGGCCCTCACCGCCAAATTCGGGATTACACCATGACCGATACAAGCATGACACTGGCCTGCCCCGAAAACCGGATTGCCGATGCCAATAACCTTGCAATGGTGCTTGGCGAAGGACCGCTGGACGAACACACATTTGGCACGGCCCGGTGGCAGACTGCGCAAGGCGCGCGCTATGCGCTCGCCCGGTTCGAACCCGCACATTGGTGGCAGGATGTCTTGGTAAAACAACTGGTTCGACCGGTTTGGGACAGCCTCCCCTATAAGGTAAACATGGCAGGTGCGCAGCGTGCGCAGGATTGTTTGCTGGAATGGCAGATCGGCTTCGCGGAAAACCCCCAATTGCCCGACGGCCAGATCCTGATGCTCCATGCGCTATCCGTGGCCGACGTGTTGAACAGGTTGGGCCTTGACCAAATTGACCCATCCCAAGCCTAACAGATTGGCGCGCTTGCAAGGAACGCCTGCATTTGCCAGATTACACAGAGCATGAACACAAACCCGATCCCAGTTCCGCCAATCCCGAATGGCGCAGTCTTGCGCCTGACATTGTCGGCACTCGCGATCATGGCGGCGACAAGCCCGGCATTTGCAGATTTCAGGCTGTGCAACGACAGTTTCGACGTATTGAACGTAGCCGTCGCCCGCGATCCCGGTGGGGGGTTCCGGTCGGAAGGCTGGTGGACTGTTGCACCGAACCGTTGCGCCGTGCTGTTGAGAGGCGATATAGACGCGCGCTACCTCTATCTGCATGCGATTGACGTGTTTAATCAACCTGTTCTGGACGGCACGATCCCGTTCTGTGTGGCCGAAACGGGCTTCAGCATACAGGGTGAACAAGATTGCTGGGCGCGCGGACATATAGAGGCCGGCTTCATCGAAATTGACACGCTCAGCGCAACGGACTGGACGGCCTTTGTCAGCGAAACCGGCGCTGAGTAACAGTCTGAAATGCAGCTTTGCTCAGCGCGCTCTCTGAACATCATTCTGTCACGCGATGGACGCAAAAAAACCCGGCCTCTGACCAGAGACCGAGTTTTTGTTGATCTGGTCCGCGCCGTGACGGCGCAAGACCTATCAGAACTGGAGGCGGAATTGAGCCGTGACGCTCGCGCCTTTCAGATCCTTGTTGAAGCGATAATCAGCGCGAATGTTCGCGTTCATCTGACGAATGCCGGAAGGCGCGGCGCTGAGGACGCGGGCGTAGCTGAGACCCACGCTGAGTTCGCCGAAGGCACCCATAGATTCAGTGGTCAGGGTATCGGTCACACCGCCATTCGTAGCGGTGAACGTCGCCACGCGATCGGAGCTGAAATCGTTATAGATAGTCGCCGTCACAAAAGAGGTCAGAGCAGAATTGCTGGCCTCGTCCACCATCGTACGCCCCATCGTCGCCCCAGCGAAGCCAATGCTGGAATTGTGATCTGCGGGCTGCAAAACACCGGCCGGGAGACCGTTGGCACCGTTGAAGGTCAGCGAACCGCTAGAGGTGCGGCCAATGCCGAAACCGGCAGTCGGAACAATGAACATACCGTTTTCCAGCGCGAAACGGTAGCTGGTCGAACCGCTGAGCTGCGTGGTGTTGGTTGACACCGAGTCATCCAGCCCCAGCGCCACGTTCATGAAGTCGAAGCTGCTGCGCTCATGACGAAGCTGCAATTCGGCAGAGAAGTTGCCCTTCGCTGCATTCACATAAACGCCACCATAGCTTTGTGAGAAATCCGCATCTGTCGTCAGGCCGAAGGAATTGTGCAAAACCGAGCCGCGATTGTGGCCAAACAACACGCCACCAACAATATCCCAACCGCCGTCAAACGCTTCAAAACACCCAAAGTCGAAACCGCCCTGGATCCCTGCAAAGTCGGTTCGCGTAGTGCCCGTTGCAGAAAGGAGATTGCCGTTTGTCGTTGTATCGGATGTCGCGCGCCCGCCGACAGCCCGCGCCCAGCCGCCACGGCTGCAATTGTCAGGCGTATCAAAAGCGATGCCGCTGACGAACGCGCCGCTTGGACGGTTGATGACAGTGCCAACAAGGTTCTGAACCGAGCTGAATGCGCCAACTACGCCACCAATAGCCGGGTTGACCCCGGAAAGCAGCACAATATCGCCATTGGCTGGGTCTGTATCAAGCGTGTAGACGATCGGACCGCGCGTCTGGGGAATACCCCGCATGGTTGCCGTCAGGCTGCCGCCCAATGATGTTCCATCGACCAAAATGACCGGAGCGGATTGAAGCGTGAAGCCACCTGCTTGCGGGTCGAGTTCGATGGTGACGGTACCATCGACCAGTCCACCCACAACCAGCAGGTCGGTGTCGGCAGCGTTCGCAGTCGACAGATCAATGTCCATAACCAGCGTGGTGGACCCGGTCAGGTCGCCGGTTATTGTAAAGGTATCGCCTACAACACCATCATTGAGTTGGATCTCTCCACCGGTGCTGGCAAGGTCGCCGTCAATAGTTCCATTGTCGTTGCCGACAATAAGACCAGTATTGGTGACGATCGGGGCAGTCAGCGTTCGACCGGCCCCAATCGTCAATATTCCATCATTGCCGAACGACCCGGTGACGGTCATGTCACCGCCGGTGACGTTCATGCGCCCGCCCTGCACGTCCACGTTGCCGGTATGGGTCAGCAGGCCCGTCGTAGTGAACGTACCGTTAATCATGGTCAAATCGCCGGTGATTGCCCCTTCGGCGTTAAAAGCGCCGCTGTTCACTGTGGTATCGCCAATGATGGTGCCGTCGGTGGTGATGATACCACCGGTCTGTTCAATATTGCCGGTGATCGTGCCCGAGTTGTTGATCCGCCCGCCATCAACACTGGCAGCTTGTGTGCCGTTCAGGGTCACGTTGGTGTTCACGGCGGCACCAGCTTCGATTGTCAGGGTGCCAAGATTGACCACGGTGTCACTACCATTGATCGACCCGCCAGCTTGGATGGTTGCCGATGAGTTCGTGCCCAGCGTGAGGCCATCATTCAGCGCACCTGCCGAGGTAAGGTTGCCGGTTTCCAACGTAACAGCGCCACCAACGATGCCGGTTGCGCCGACAATCACGGTGGTGGTGGATTGTCCAGCCGCACCAGTGGTGTCGATACCGCCTGCAATGGTGCCATTGTGGGTCACAGTCCCGGTCAACAAGTCAACATCACCGGTCACCTGACCGGTGGCATCAACGGTCAGCGCCGACCCGATGCCATTGATCAGAACATCTCCTAAAAGGGTTGTGGCCGGTGCGACCGTTTGCGTGGCGCCTCCGGTCAGAACGGTCTGCGCCTGTGCGAAGCCGGGAAGGGCCGCCAGAAACACCACAGCAAGGCCAGTGGTGCTTTTCAGGGTCTTGCGCAGAGCGGGCGCTTCAATTTTTTGATGTATCATCGGTTATTCAACCTCGGTCCTAAGTGGGCGGCACCGGCATGCAAGACGCCGAAACGGATTTACAAAAACTACCAGAACTCTTTCGACAGACCGTAAACAATTTCGCAATCGACCACAACTGCTGCACTGCGACTAACCGGGATTCGCAGAGATTTGGCGCGAAGTCGCGACCTTATGTTGCGACACGGCAACAACGCCTATGGTGCAGCCCGCAGCCTTGGCACAATATCTGATACATCGACTCAAAAAGAGGGCTGTTGCCCCCCTTTTTGCAAGCTCGACGCCAACCTTGCAGATCAGAATCGGCGCATAAGGCTGATTCGTGCAGAAACCGTATTGGTGTCGATCGTCGTCGCCCCCGGCACGGTTAAATTGTAAGTCCGATCACCGAAGTCATAATACTCGACATCGCCGCGAATGCTCAACTCATCGTTGAGAGCATGGGCAACGCCCAGACCGACTGTTGGCCCATAGTGACGCTGCGCGTTAACACCCACCTTGACGCCGCCATTACGGATCGTGTGGTCCTGCTTGTCGGTCGCATAGCCCAGCGTGGCAAACAGCAAGGTGTCATTGAACGCATAGGCCACGCGCACCCGTGCTGCCAAATAATTGCGGATGCTTGAACGGCAGGTGAACCCGGCGCCAAGGCCACAATCTGCGCCAGAGCCATCGGTGCGGTCCATGTTGCCCATCAACTCTGCCCCATACACGAAGCCGCCATCCTGCATGGCGTAGCCCAAGATCGCGCTCAGGCCGACCCCTTCAGCGTCAGGTGCATTATATGCGCTGCCTGCTGTGGTTGTGTAACTTCCCATGCTGTAAGAGATGCCGAGCGCTGCGTAAGCTCCGCTCCAATCGCGCATCTGTCCGACGTGTGGGGCCGATGCAAAATTATGTCCATCGGCATATGCGTGACTGCCAAGCACAGAAATAGCGGCAGCGACCAAGGTGGTTTTCATAACCCCTCCTTATTTTTAATGCTCAAAATTCTAGAGGTTGCCTTGGTCGTGCCTTATAGTTTGACGACCTATCGGCACCCCAAAACGCCTGCCGCATCGTAACACTGCACCTTTGCAGATGCGAGCCAAGCGCACACGCCCTGATTGCTGATTGGATTGTGTTGCGAAAACACAACAAAGAATTCGGGTTGCAGCCCCGACTCTGGGACGAACCATGCGTAGAAATACAATTTGATTTCAATTTCTTCCCATCCCGCTATTCTTTGCTTTGTATTTCTGATGGGGCGCCACCACGCCTTACGAACCAAGAGCTTGGATGAATGATTTCTCAAGACAACAGGTTGGGCAAACTTCATGCTCCCGGCACCGATCTGGCGCTGATGGCGTTTTCGGGCCACGAAGGCATCAACACAATCGGCGGGTTTGAGGTCGATTGCCTTTTACCAACCGGGCAACTTGACGCCGACGAGGTGCTGGGGCGCAATATATGGGTCGAAATGCAGACCATCGATCCCGGTCATCCGGCGCGAATGTTCGACGGTGTGCTATGCGAATTGCGCGAAATGGGGCCGGTCTGGGGTGGCGCGGGTTACACACTTGTTCTCAAGCCGTGGCTGTGGCTGCTTGGGCTGCGGGTAAACCAGCGCATCTTCCATGAACAGACGCCGCTCCAGATTCTAGAGGCGATCTTCGCAGACTATGGCTTTCCGCATGACAGCCTGCTGCAAGGCAGCTATCCGGTTCTGGAATACACTGTCCAATATGACGAAACCGACCTTGCTTTCGCCACACGGTTGATGGCGCATTACGGGATCAACTATTGTTTCCGGCACGAGGGCGGCACGCATAGGATGGTTCTGTTCGACGAGGTTGACAGCCTGCCCGAGGTTCCCGGCACGACCCGTCCAATTCGGGCAACCGACCGGCAATATCGCGACGAGTTGGAACATCTTCATTCATGGCGCGCCGGGCGCAAGGTGACGACCGGGCGCGTTGCTCTGACGGACTACAACTTCAAAGCCCCCCGCAGCGCAATGCTGACGGAACAGGCCGATGCCGCGGGACATGCCTTCGACGACATTGAAAGCTACCAGTTTCCGGGGCGCTACCCGGACCAAGGCGCAGGACGCAGCCTTGCGCAACTGCGCCTGAACCAGGCGCGCGCCGCTGATGGCCGACATCGCGCACAGGGCGACAGTCTTGGACTGTCGGCAGGGTTGCGCATGGGGCTGCGCGATCATCCCGACACTGCCATTGACGGGCGCAGTTACCTTATCACCCAAGCACAGCACAGGTATGTCTCGGAAGGGTATCGCACCGGCGATGGCGGCACCGCGGATCGCGACAGTTATCAAGGCGAGTTCGAGTTTCTGGACACCGAACGCCCTATGGTCCCAGAGGCTGCGCCTGCTGCTCCGCGGGTTCAAGGCCCGCAAACCGCCATTGTGATCGGCGAGGGCGAAATAGACTGTGACGAATACGGTCGTATCCTTGTGCTGTTCCACTGGGACCGCGACAATGCAAAATCCATGCGCTGCCGCGTCGCACAAAGCTCTGCCGGAAATGGCTGGGGCAGCATGATCGTGCCGCGCGTTGGCATGGAGGTGGTGGTCGAGTTCATTGGCGGCGACCCGGCCTGCCCGCTTGTCACCGGCTGCGTCTACAATGCCGAGAACATGCCCCCGTTCGACCTGCCGGGCGCGAATATGGTCATGGGCATGAAATCCAACAGCACACCGGGCGGCGACGGCTATAACGAACTGGTCTTCGACGACACGGCCGGAAAGGAAGGCGTGCGTCTGCACGCGCAATACGATCTGACCGCGAAAGTGCTGCACGACCAGACATGGCATGTGCTAAATGACCGCGCCACCCAGATCGACAACAATGACAGCCTGAAGGTCAAAGGCACCCGCGACAGCAGCATAAGCGGCCATGACAAACTGGATGTCGGGCGCGAACTGACCATTACGGCTGCCGAGAAGATCACCCTGAAAGTCGGTATGAGTTCGATCGTTATAGATGGGTCTTCGATCACGCTCAAATCGCCAACAGTGGAGGTCAAGGCGGGAATGGAGTTCAAGTCCGAAGCCGGGATGATGTCGCAACACAAAGCTGGCGCGGTCTATGACATCAAGGGCGCGGTCGTGAAAATCAATAGCTGAAAGCACGCGCCAGAGCCGGACCAACCGGCCAAAGCGCGCGCGCCGACAGAATAGGAGAGCAGTTTGAACAGGTTAGACGCAAAGTCAGAACGCAAAATCGCAACCGCCTCGTTGGTGGACGGCGATGCATGTTAACCGCGCCGGGCCAGAGTTGGGGCGCAACATGGATCATGGGCATGGCAGGATGGCCAGGATGACACAGGACTACCCCCCGCGAAGCGCAAGTTTGCGCGCGCCATTGGCGACAGAGATCTTCACCATGATCCCCGAACTGGCGCATGATATGTCGATGCGTCCTCAGACCGACGAACCGGTCGCAGCCTTTGCGGGACGCTTGCTGCAAAGCGACACCCCGGAAGAGGCGATCACCTTTACGTCGCAGATGTTCAAACGCCGCGTCTCGCTATGGTGGGGCCATGAATGCTTGCGGCAGATGGACGCTTGCCTGACGACCCATGATCGCAAGATGATGGCGCTTGTTGCCGATTGGGTGGCCGCGCCCGATGACCTTAATCGCAGCGCAACCGAAGAGGCCGCCGCACAGGCCAGCGCCCGCAGCCCCGGTGTCTGGCTTGCGATGGCCACGGGTTGGACTGGCGGTTCGCTGGCCCCTTCTGATGGCGAACCGGTGCCGCCGCCACGCTTCTTGACGGGGCGCGGGGTAAATGCGGCAGTGCTGTCGGTGCTGGCGCGCGGGCCACATCGGGCACGGCGGGCAACCCTTGAAACCTTCGTCCAAATGGCGAACGATCTGATCTAACTTTCAGCGAATTTCACGCCCGGAGCGCGTCAAAGGGCACGGCCCGAAAGACAGGCTTGCGTGCGCCGGCGCGACAGGCGAAAACGACGACAGAATGACCAATACAGAACTGACGCTGACCATCGTGAACATGTCGAGCCTGCCGGATGGCGGTCCGCTCAGTGTGTCTGCACGTCCGGGCAACATACTGGAAGCCGGGCGCGACAGCGGATGGTGCCTGCCCGACCCGCGTCGGTTCATCTCGGGTCGCCATTTCGAAGTGCGCCATGATGGCTCGGGTTGGGCTTTGTATGACCTGTCCACCAATGGCACTTTCCTGAACGGCGGCACGGCGCGGGTCAAAAGCCCTTGCCCGCTAAATCATGGCGACCGCTTGCAGGTCGGACAATACAGCATAGAGGTCAGCTTGCAGCCGATGGCCGGGTCCGCCGACGCGATCGGCGCACCGCCAACACCGTGGGAACCGGGGCTTTCGCCAGTGCCCGACCGCCCGACCCCACGCAGCCTGCCCGGTGGAGCGGACCCTTGGGCGGGCGTCCCGCCGCAGGGCACACATGGCAGCGACAGACTGCAAGGCACATCAGGCGGCACCCCGCCGCTCGATATCTGGGGCCAAGTGACAGGTGACAAGACCGCAGAACCTTTTGAGGTGCCGCAGACAGAGCCTCAATCAGCTGTGCAACCTGCGCCAAGCCCTGCCCAAGCGCCGCCCCCGGCACCGGCACCGGCACCGGCACCGGCCGCAAATGTGCCGCCCACGCCCGATGCAACCGCCCTGCTAGAGGTGATCGGCACCGCAGCCGGTCTTGCGCCGGGCACGCTCAGCACCAATGATCCGCAGGTCACGGCGCAAGAAATCGGCGAGACATTGCGCGTCCTGACCGAAGAGCTTGCCAGCCTGCTTCAGGCCCGCGCAATCGCGCGCCGCTCCGTGCGCTCGGCTCAGGTTACGATGATCGGGCGCGAAGATAACAACCCGCTGAAATTCATGCCGCTGCCGGATCAGGCGCTGACGATCATGTTCGGTCCTGCCCGCGCCGGGTTTCAGCGCGGACCGCAGGCGGTGAGATCAGGCTTTGCAGATATCAAAGCGCATCAATACGCCACCCACGCGGCGCTGCAGCCCGCGCTGGCGCAACTATTGGACGACCTGTCGCCGGAAGCTGTCGAAAAACGGCTGCAAGGCGTGCGCCTGAACCGCAAATCCCGCGCCTGGGAAACCTATGTCGAACGCTGGGACGCCAAGACCCGCAGCCACGAAAACGGCATGCTGGATGTCTTTCTGGCGCTCTTTGCAGAGGCCTACGACAAGGAAGGCGGGCGTGGTTAATTGCAGACCGATTGAATAACCGGGTCAGGCGTGCATTGATACCTTCATCCGCCTTGCAACCCCGTTGACCGCCTTGCTTTGCAGCGGAAGGCTCCCCTGACGATGCATGGCAGCCAGCCGTCGCACTTCCTTGTCGGACAATTCCCGATCACTCATGTCACGGATTTGTCCAAACAGTTTGTCGGCTTCCGCTTTCGGAAGAAATCGCTTTTCGTGCGGCATCACGGAACCAGCCACGTCAGGACCGGTTTTCTGTTTGCCTTTAGGTGTGTGCTTCGACGGTCCTGGTTTTTCAGCGTCTTCTTTTTGTCGCTGGTCATTCCACTTCAGCAACTTCTTTGCGCCCTTTTTCAAAGCAGGGCAAACGGTCAAACCAGCGGCACCACCTATTATCCCGCCAGCAGGAGCCCCGATTCCTGCGGTTGCACCTGCACCGAAGGCAATACCGAAGCCAAGCATTCCAACAGTGCAGGCGATCTGACCCTGCTCGGAAATAAGGTCGCGCGCCAAATCTACGAATTCGCGCTCAGCGCGCTCCACCACATCATTCATCGTGCAAATTCTCCTGACTTTGCATGCTCAGAACCGGACCATTCAGAACGGTAGCAAAGCAGAAAGTGTTTCCAAAGGACTTTTTGGCGAATGGGACAAAACCTTCCCGGTTGCCAAATTGCCCCACCGTGGTAGCGTGGATATATTGCCGAGGTTAGCCAAGGGACATCTCCATGCATTTATTTGCCCGTTTTCTGCCAATGCTCGCCGCCGGTCTGTTGGCGGTCGCGCCGGTCCATGCGCAGCAAAGCAGTTTCACGATCGAACTCAACAATCTGGAAGCGGTGGATGGCGGCTGTCGTCTGACCTTCGTGGCGCAGAATGGCACCGGGGTAAACCTGACGCGCACATCCTATGACGTGGCGGTGTTCGATGATGGCGGCGCGGTGTCGGACCGGTTGATCCTGGAATTCGGGGAGCTGCCCGGTGGCAAGACACGGGTTGTGCAATTCCTGCTCAATCGCAGTTGCACAGCGCTCTCGCGCCTCTTGCTGAACGGCGCCGAGGAATGCACGGACGAAAGCGGCGCTGCAAGCCGTGTCTGCATGGATGCTCTGGCACCGTCAAGCCGTGTGGCTGTCGGTTTCGGGTCCTGACGCGCTGCCTTCAGCAATCGAGAGGATAGGCCATGCAAGCCAGTGCCTTGGCCCAGATCAGCCTACCGGGGCTTGTGATCTTGGGTGTTCTTGCGGTGATGTCGGTTCTTGGCGCCACGGTGTTTTTTGCCAAGTTGGTGCAATTCGCGCGTGCCGGGGTTGGCCGGGCGGGTGCGGCAGAAACTGCGCTGGCGTCGTGGCAGCAGGGCAACAGCGCAGAGGCAGCCCAGTCGCTAGACCGGGCACGCGGCCTGCGGGCGCAAGTGGTGCGCGGCGCGCTGGCAAGCCTGACCACCGCGCCGAATGCCGTCGAGCCGACACAAGCCGGAGCCATGCAACAGGCCAGTGATGGGCTGGAGCAATTGGGCCGAAACATGCGCACACTTGAAGGCGTGGTGCAGGCCGCGCCCATGCTGGGGCTGCTTGGCACCGTGGTCGGCATGATCGAAGCGTTTGGAAAACTTGCCGCCAGTTCGGGCGCGGCAGACCCGGCGCAGCTTGCCGGTGGGATCTGGACAGCTTTGCTGACCACGGCCGTGGGCCTTGCCATTGCGGTGCTGTTCTATCTTGCGTCGCTTTGGCTGGATGGGCGCATTGCCCGCGAGCGGCATCTGCTGGAGCAAGCGATCGGGCATATTATCCTGACGCAGAAAGCGCGCATCGCCACGCAGAAGGCCACGGCACCGTGGCGCGGTTCGGCCTTTACCGGGGCGGACCCGCGTGGCGCGCTTGGCAGTCCCGCACCGCAATCCGGACCGGGCGGTTAAGGAGGTCATCGGCATGGCCGAGGCGCTGACAGACATTGCCCCACTTCGGCTGCCAGTGCCCGCCGCGCGGCGGCGCGGCTTTGCTTTGACCCCCTTGGCCGATGTCATGTTTCAACTGCTCTTGTTCTTCATGCTGACATCGTCGCTTGCCCCCTACGCGCTTTTGCCGCTGAGTGCGGCGGGACCTTCGGCTGGGCAGACCCTGCGCGACACGCCGACACCCCCCCAAAGCCCCGCGCCTCCGGCCGAGGCTCAGGTAATCTGGCATCTTGAGCGCGGTGAAATCCGCGCAGGCCAAGTGCGGATTCCGCTATCAGCCTTGCCAGAGGCGGTCGCCGCGCTGCGCCGTGACGCGGTGTCGGACCTTGTTGTTTTCGTCACCCGCACCGCAGAGGCCCGTGATCTGGCGCTGCTGATAGAGAACGTGCAGGACTCTGGCATCGCACGCGTTCAACTGGTCGGCACATAAGATGCAACGCCTTGCCCTGCCCCGCCACGAGACCCGCAAGCCCGATTTCTCATTGGCAATGGTCAATATCGTGCTGTTGCTGGTGCTGTTCTTTATCGTGGTGGGGGCGCCTGCCGACCCCGCAGAACGGGATCTGCGCCTGCCCGAAGTGCGCGATCTGCCAATAGAGGCGCTGCCACGCCCCCTGTTGCGGCTGACCTCTGGTGACGGGCTGGTTCTGGACGGACAAATCGTGGCGCGCGCCGCGCTTGTCGCGGCTATCCGGCAGGGTGATGGGCCGCAGGTTGTTCATCTGTTGGTCGCCCGCGATCATGACGCGCGTTCGGTGCTTGCGCTTAGCGCCGAGCTTGGGGGAGCCGGCGCGCAGGTAAAGCTTGTGACAGTCCGGTCCGATCCGGGCGGCAGGGGCACAGAATGACCGCCGCGGCACCATTTGCCGCACCACCGCTTGCGCCGGGTGCCATGGGCTGGGGCTTGGCAACAGGCCTTTCGGTCTCTTTACATGTTCTGTTGGCGGCAACCGGGGTTTTGGCCATCGCCTATACCCCACCTGCCGCCCCTCCTGGGTCACAGACTGACATTGTGGTGCAATCCATCCCGCTTGTGGCCGGTGGCGGGCCACAAACCGCGCCCCGGCTTGGTTCTTTGGCCCCAGAGCAACGGCAGGCCGGAACCACCGACGCCGCGCGATTGCAGCCCGAAAGCGGCTCTATTACCGGGACCGAAACGGCGCGCGCAGCATCGCTTGCCGCCCTCACACCTGAACCGAGCACGCCACCGGCGCAAGCTGCCGAAACCCTGCAATCGGTCACGCCAAGGCAGGTGCAACCAAGCAATCCGGCGTTGGAACAACCAGCGCCCACCACGGCGACGCGCGTTGCGCCGATCAGCCCAGCGATGCCCAACCCGGCGGAATCCGTTGTGCAGCCAATGAGGCCAATGACCCCACGCGCCCTGTCCCCTACGCAAGCAGCCCCGGTAGCGGCGGCACAAAGCGCCGCACGTCCACTCGCGCCATCGGCCCCGCCCGAGCGCGCCTCGTCGCAAGACGCCGCCGTTACTGCGCCAGAGAGCACCGCCCGCGCCCTTTCCCCTGCCCCGCAAAGCCCGCGCGCGATTGCGCCTACAGCCCAGGTTTCGGCGGCAAGCACCGGGCCGTCGGGCCCGTCTACCCTGCCTGCGCCACAAGCCACCGCGCCACGCGCCACGCGCGAGGACAGCTTGCTTCTGGCCCTGCGCGCGCGCCCCGAACGCACCTTGGGCGACCGTCGGGCGGCACCGCGCCTTCCCGACCCACCCGGCGGCGGGCTGCAAGCCCCCGCCCCGGAAAACGCCCAAGCCACCGACCAGGACCTTTACGCGCAGGTTCTGTCCTATCTGCGCAGTTTGCCAGATATCGACTGTTTCGCGGCCCTGCCCGCGCTTGGTGCCGATGGACTGCTTCGGTTCGAGGTGTTTGGCCCAGCCGCAACCGGGCTCGATGCTTTTCGCGCCGGGCTAGAGGACGAGACCGGCTTGATCCCGGCGATGGTGCTGCGTCCGATCTCCGAAGGCCAATGCAATACGCTCGATTTCGTGCGCGCAACACCCGATTATCCTGCGACCGGGCTGTATTTCGAACTCGACTCGCGCGTTATTGCCAGCGGAAGCCAGCTTTCGGGACGCATGGCCGGGCGCAGCGCGGATCAAGGCGCGCTGCACCTTCTGCTAGTGGACAATGCCGGACGGGTGCAGATTTTGGACCGGTTCCTGGACGCCAACGGCCGTTTCGCAATTCCCATGACGTTGCAAGGTGGCGAGGTGCAGACATGGCAATTGCTGATGGCCGTGTCCGTTCCCGAACGGATTGACCTGCTGCGAGGGCTGGATGGCCCACAGGCGGCCGGCCCCCTGTTTTCGGCGCTGAGCAACGCCATGCAGCGCATTGGCCTGCGCCCCGGTGTGGCCCTGATGGCGTTCGGACTACAAGGTTGACCATTGCGCCGCGGCTTTTCGTCAGCGGCGTTGTTTCCAATCCGCCAAAGACTGTCTTTGATGATCTGCTATGCAACTTGCACATGTTGTGCTAGATTACGCGCTAACACGTCTTGAACGCAGCGCCCGAATCCTGAATTTCGGCGCAACATTTCGGCCAGACTTTGATGGGATCATATCTGATGCAAAAGATTGGACAGCAGGGCATTCGCCGCGCCGGTTCTGAACACGGGTCATTCAACTATGCGCTTGGGGTGACGGTTGGGGCGCTTGGGCTGGTAGCTATGGGCACTGCCGCTATGGCATGGCCGGTCGTGAAATCGGCAATTGTCACGACACCAGCTTCCACCATGATTACTGCGCCCGAAACCGACTTGGCAAAGGTCTCGGCCTTTGTGGGAGAAACCCAAGATCAACTTTCGGCTGCCAAAGTGACGGCACCCGTGGTGACCACAACGCCGACCGCGCTGGCCGAGGTTGAATTGACGATGCCAGCCTTCACGGCAGTTGAAGACACGGCCATCAGGCCAGAGCCGCGCGCCGTGCCTAGAGATCCGGTCATGGCGGTGACGCCAAGCCTTCCGCTAAGCTACACGACTGCGCAGTCTGCTACTGCCAGTGCGCAGCAACCGTCAGAGCCGCAATCGGGCAAACGCCTGCTGGACCGGTGGAGCGCGGGCGAGTTTCGCTAGGCTTGAGCTAAAAGAGGGCGCGCAGCGCTCTGCAATAATGCGGTCCCATCACGGGGCCGCTTTTTTGTTGAAGCAGGCGGTGTCAATCACTTGGCTTGCAGGTTAAATTGGTTGGCCCTGTGCATCCAGGTAGCCCATGCGCTGCATAACCACGCCATGTTCGGCAATGATGCGCGCAACCTGATCCGGGGTCAGCGAGTGGCGCCACCCGCCCACCTTCCCGCTGCGGAAAAACTTTTTCGCTTTTGACGGCCGCTCCCGAAAGCCGGCAGACTGCTCTAAATGGGCAAGTTTGTCGAATTCGGCCATGGATATCGCGCGTGCCAGTTTCGCGTGGTCAACGGTCAGACCCAAGGCGGCAAAAGCGGCGGCAAAGCTCTGCTGTGGCGTTGCATGCATATCCTCGTAGCGTAGCACATGGCAGGAAATCTCTGCCGCGTTCACCCAGCTTTCAACATGCGAAGACCACGTTCCAAGACGTTGCACCAGTTGCATATTCAGCCCTTTGCCATCGCGGGACAGGCTTGCATCCGGGTTGGCCATAAGCGTGATTGCACGCTCGATATCCACAGCAAGATGCGCCGCGAAAGACGGGGCCACATCCAGAGGATTACGCAGCAGATACACCGCTCCTAACGTGGCAACCGGGTCAACAATCGGCTCCCCCGCATCGTTATACAGATAGGCGTCGTGAATTTTGTGATAGCCCGCGACCCCATCATGCAAGGCGCTCCAGCGGTAGGCATGGGGGCGCAGACGCTCGATTTCGGGTGCGGTGAGGTCGGCTGTGTCGAACCCTGCCACATCATCCACCCACAGGCGGCTGCTGCCAATCATGCCGGTTTGCAAGGCGTTCAGGTCCAGCTCTGTTTCATCCGAACCCAGATAGGCGCTTAGCACGACCCGAAACCATGTGTTGCCGGACTTCGGGTAAGAGGCCAACCAGGACAGCCCCCGCTTGGTCATGCCGAGGGAACTTTTGACATGTCTTCAAGCAGCAGGTCGACCAGTCCATCAATGTCGAACCCGGTTTCAGGACGCCTGACCTGCGCCATCTGGACAAGTCCTGCAAAGCGCCCGCATTGCGCCAGATGATCGGCGTTCAGGCGCATCCCCTCCATGAAGCGGCGGCGATAGGTATTCGCCATAAGCGGCCCAAAGCGCCCGATACCATTCAGATGGGTCAACTCAAACCCTGGCTTCTCATGCTTGCCCAGCAGGAACACCCATTTTACCGGGCGCGGCGTGCTGACCAGCGTTTGCGGCAAAGGCAGGTTGAACTTTTCCATCTGCGGCCGAATGCGGTCCAGCGATCCGGTGT
The DNA here is from genome assembly GCF_023336755.1 of Roseinatronobacter domitianus. Lineage (GTDB taxonomy): Bacteria > Pseudomonadota > Alphaproteobacteria > Rhodobacterales > Rhodobacteraceae > Roseinatronobacter > Roseinatronobacter domitianus. The sequence goes on from NZ_JALZWP010000009.1 coordinate 105,791, forward strand.
CCACGCATAAGCGTTCCGCCGCATCGCGCCATATCTTGATCCGAGGAATACCGGGCAGCGCCTGCCCCACGTTGTTGATGGCGACCACGTCATCGGCCAGAACGCTATAACCACGCGCAGCAAAGGCCGCTGCCAGCGTGGATTTTCCAGCCCCCGAAACGCCAAGGCATAACATACAGGCATCGCCCATATCGACCGCATTTCCGTGCAGCACAAGGTAGCCACGCTGAAACAGCAACGCCCCGATAGCAGACCCCAGCAGGAACACACGCACCGATGCCATGTCGATATCACCAACGGGAGCGACCCGGATGGTCTGGCCATTCTCTACCAGAAACCACGCAACATCGGGCACAAGCAGCATGAACGCCGTCGGGGCCGTCCAGGCGAAGGGGGACAGTTGCACCCAGTCCTCACCGGTAGGCGCCGCAGTCAAAGAGGGATCGCGTGTAATGCTCAAATCGGCGGGATGTGCCAAGGTCGACACCTGCGGCAATTCCGGCAGTTCGATCTCCGAGGAAATGGTCAAACCATAGGCTTGGTAGTGGGCGGGCATGAAAATACGACATTTGATGAAGGATACCGCCCTTCTGGCCCATCACGCGAACAGTTGCAATAACAGACCCATCGCCACGCGGGCAGATTGCAAAAGCAATCATCATCGGATAACTGCTGTCGGGTAGCATGCACGCTCTGACATGACACGCAGATAACAGGTTTACGCGATGACAAACTCCCCCGCTTTTCAACGCGCAACGAATGTTGTCTCTGCTGAAATGGATGGCGAGACCGTCATCATGAGCCTGGAAAAGAACGTCTATTTCGGCCTGTCCGGCAGCGGTGGTCGGATCTGGGAATTGCTGGAAACCCCTGTCAGCTTGGCCGCGCTGGTCGAGACACTGGCGCAGGAATATGATGTCGCCCCCGAAACCTGCCGCGCCGATGTTGTGGGTATTCTGGACGATATGCAGGCCAATGGGCTTGTGACCAGCGTTGGCTGAACGCGTTTATCGCCTGGTGTCTGTGCTGCGCCGCAAAGGTCGCAGCCTGTGGTCCCAGCCTGGCCTTGCGCTGGCGCTGTTGGTACCTGCTTGGGTTTTCTTGGGCGTGTTCCGTGTGCTGATTATTGCGGTGCCGCTGAAATACCTGCACCGCGCCTATGGGTACGATATCGGCATTTCCAGCGTGCTGCCGTTGATAAGCCATAGGCAAGAGCAGCGTGCGCGATCTGTGAAAGCCGCAATTGGCATCGCCGCGACCTACAGCCCGTGGACGGTCAATTGCTACCCGCAAGCCCTATGCGCCCGTGCGCTGCTGGTCGCGGTCGGGGTTCCGCATCTTGTCTGCTTCGGACTGCGGCGCAAAGATGGGGCAGTGGCTGCGCATGCTTGGGTGGCTGCAGGACCGGTGGCCGTAACCGGTGGTCGGGGCTTCGAAGGCTACACGGTCGTGAGAGCCTTCGTGTCGGACCATATTGCATGAATCGCTTCTGACGTATCACACAAGGTGACCCGTAGCGATTTAGCATTGCAAGCGGCAGTTAGCTACCAGTAGCGACCGAAGCAGTAATAGCGTTGGTGCCATCAGATAAGGCGCCAAGAGCACCAACCTGCGTCAGCTTTGCCGCTGATCCAAATACAACAAGGCAGGGCTGTTCCCATGCTGCTTTCGGCTGCGTAGCACGCTTATTATCATTCATTATCTGCACCGCGTTTCCTTCAACAAAAGACGCAATGGCGTTGCCATGGCGCGCTCCATGTTCAAATACAAAACCAAAACCATGACCAAATTGAGAGGATCAGGAACCTGTGGCAGGTCCGGTAACGATTGTGTCAGCTCCTGGTGCGCCGGGGATTGCCATCGTCAACGTCGAAGAATCACCGAACACGACCAGTGCCGGCTTGTCCCATGTTTTCAGGTCGGGGTTAGCCTTCTGACTCTGCTGCATAATTTTGCCTCCAATAAATGCCCCCCAAGAATCAACTCTTGAGTGTTTGCCTGTTTCAAGCACCGTGATACATCAAAACGCTGCCGTATCGCAAGCTACGAGCCGGAGTTTAGGCCGAATTTACCCGATTTCCCAAAGCCTGTGCCGTTTGTGCATGCATCATCAGCATCCATGGTCAGAGTTCCGCGTTGACCTGACTTGCCCCACCTGTCACAGGCAGGCTACGCTTTTCGGGCCCCATCCCGCAGGACAAGATCCTCTGCCGTGACCATGCCGCTTGATACACACGCCGATTTCGTACCGGAACGATTCTTGCTGGATCTGTTGTCGGAACGTCTGGCCCAGCCCTGTCCAGCAGTTTCGGACGCGCATTGGAAGCAAATTGTCACCCTCGCCCGGCAACAGCGGGTTTTGCCTTACCTGGAATCAGCGTTGCACAAAGCCGGGCTTGCATTGCCGCCCGCACAAGCGATTGCACCCGCGATACGCCGCAAATGGCAGATGCGCGCACTTGCATTGCAAGCAGAAGCCATGCGCGTTCATACCCTGTTGCAGGATGCGGGCATCGAGCATCTGTTTCTGAAAGGGATCGTGCTGGCGGCGCAGGCCTATCCAAGCCCAACCCTGCGCCCAATGCGCGATCTGGACCTGTTGGTGCGGCCCAGTGATCTTGCGCGCGCACGGGCGATACTGGCACAGGCAGGCGGCGAATTGCACAGCATGGCGCATAAACCCGCGCATGCGCCGGTCGAGGGTGCAAAACATGCGACTCCGGTCTGGTCCCCTCGACAGGTTGTGTCCGTGGAATTGCATGGCCATCTGGCAGAACCATTCCCTGGCCTGAATCTGACAGCATTCGCCCAATTCGAGCTTACGATATGGGAGCGCGCGACCAGCGTGCAGATCGGTGGCCAGACTTTGCCCTGTCTTGCGCCCGAAGACATGTGCCTGCATCTGGTGATGCACGGGCTATACGATCATGAGCTGAATAACGGGCCGGTCTTTGTCATCGACCTGTTGCACCTGCTACGCGCGCACGCGCTGCAAGCGCCAGTCTTGAAACAGCGCGCGCGCGATCTGGGCATTGCAGACGGGCTGTCGCTGTCACTGTCGCTGCTGCCGAGCGATCTTGTCGCCGCGCAGGGGCTTAGATCTGACGGCCCCGGCTTGCCACGGGACATGGCCGCGGCCCTGCTGTTTCAGGATGGCAGATACCGCACGGACCTGCGACTTGCCGCCGATCTGGCAGAGCGCGGCACGTTTTCCAGTCTGCGGCTGATCCTGACACGCGTTTTCGCGCCGCGGCACACAATGCTGGACCGCTGGCACCGCGAAAACGGGCAAGACACCCCCGCCCCGGCAACGCCCATGCTGTGGGTCTGGTTTCTGAACACGCGCCGCCGCCAGATGCGCGCCGCGCAGGGTAAGTCCGACAACGAGGCCGCGCCCTTCCCCGCGACATTGCAAGCGCATTTGCTGGACCTGCGCGCCCTGCGCTCCGGGCGCAAATGACCGGACGACCGCAACTGACGATCCTGACGGCAAGCTGGAATCGCGCGGGCCTGTTGTGGCGGCTCCACGGCTCGCTTATGCGCCAACCTGTCACCCAAGGACAGGTGGAATGGCTTGTGGTCGATGATGGCTCTGCCGATGAGACGCAAGCCGAACTGGCGCGCATGGCCGCGCAGCCCGGCCCGATTGCGCTACGCACCCTATGCCAACCCCATGGTGGCAAGCATCGCGCATTGAACACCGGCTTTGCCGAGGCGCGGGGCGATTGGATTGCCGTGATCGACAGCGACGACTGGTGCCGCGAAGAGGCGTTGCCAGAGGTGCTGACCCTGCTTGACGACATTGACCAGCAAGATATCTTTGCCGCCATTTTGCCACTGATCGTGCCCAAGGCCGCGCATCAATTCCGCTTTGGGACACCCGATCGCGCCCTGACCTATGCAGAACGCGCCAATTTGGAACCCGCCTTCGACAGCACCCTGATCTTTCGCCGGGATACGAAAGGGTTGCGCTTTCCTGAATTCCCCGAAGAGGATTTTCTGGCAGAAGCCGCGCTGTTGTTCCAACTTGGTTGCACAGGGCGTGTCTGGCTGTCCAACCATGTTCTGGTCGAAGCCGAATACCAGCCCGATGGCCTGTCGGCGCATATTCTGCGCAAGCGAATGGCCTCTCCGGTGGGGGCCTGCCACGGCTATCAGGTGACGCTTGACTGCCCTTTGCGCCCGGCCCTGAAGCTGCGGGCCTTGGCCAATTACGGGCGATTTTGGTGGCATGCCCGGCTACAAGGCAAACACCCACCAGCCCCCACCAGCGTGGGCCAAGTGCTGGCATTGCTGCCGGGGTTGTTGTTCTGCCTGACAGATATGGCGCAAAGCGCGCGGCGGCGTTAAGTTTGGCTACCCTTGCAAAGCGGCATCTACCAGATTGCGGAACTCGGCAAGGCCCGCAGGTTCGGAGATGCGCGTGGCCGCGCGCCCCGAACGCCCCCGCATCTTGCGTTCTGCCCAGTCAACGACATATGCGGCATCATGCCCGCGCAAGAACGGGTTGGCGTTGATAACGCCAGCCCCGAACAGCGACATCAGATCGGCAGACGGATCGGCGCTCAGTGCGACATGGGCGCCATCCATGCCCAGAAAATGCGCAAGGTATAGCCGCCCGGCGGTAATATCATGCCCCCGTGCACGCAGGTAGCTTTCGCCTTCGCGGGCCAGGTTCAGAACCATTGCGCGCGAAATCTCAGGGTCGGTGCGCAGCGCCAACAATTCGCTGCGGGACAGGCTGGCGGTCAGATCAGGGCGATAGGTGCGCATCATTCGCAACCATGTGCTAGAGATGAACTGCCCCAACCCCGTTGCGGTAGACAAAGGGTTCTTGGCATCGGCCCGCCCAGCGGATTCGACCTGGATGATACGGTTCACCAATTGCTCGACGGCATCGCTGCCAGTTATGGTTTGCGCCCCGCCCGCAGGTGCCGAAACCAGGCTGGCTGAAACCGTCGCCATGCTGCCACCCCGACGCTGCCCATAGCAGGCCGGGGCGCGGTCCGGGCTGGGGCGGTAGACATAGCATTTCAGATCAAGCCCCTCGGCCTGCACCCCGATGAACAACACCTGATCCAGCGCAGACCCGGTGCCCTGTCCATCTGCCGCCGGGCTGGCCGTGCGCAACAGGTCGAAGCGGTCAACCGGGCGCGCTTGCATGTCCAGCTTGTGGGTTTGCGACAGCAACATGATGATCTGTCCCACCAGTCCCGGAGACAAGCCATGGCGCAACCCGGCATCATAAAGCGCGTCCATCACGCGCGGGGCGGTCACCATCGGTGGGGCCATGTCCACGGCCTCGCCAAGACGCGCAGGCAGGTCTTGCTGAACCCACGGGTCAGAGGCCGGTTGCAACACATCCTGCGCCGGAGCCTCTGTCCCGAAACGCGAGGGCGCATCAGAGCGTGCCACCGCACCCACATAGCGGTCGCCGTGGTAGAGCGCCATCTGCACGATCTCTGGCGTCGTGCCGCGCAGCCGCAGGGCCAGCAAGCTGCCCTCGGCGGTGACGCGTCCGCCCAAGTGGCTGCGCGCCGCCTCTGCCGCCGCTTCGGCCTGCTGTTGCGGCAGGTTTTCCAGCCGAAGCAATTCGGCCATGTCGGATGTATGACCCACCCGCAGCACCATGTCACGCCACGCGACCACACGCCCGTCAGCCGGGCGCAGGTCCAGTGTGTTGGACCCGTAAAGCAGGCTGTCGGCCTCTTGCTGGGCAGCGACCCAGGCGCGCGCTTCGGCGACAGACCGGGGCGGGCGTTGCAAAGCCTGACCCGACAGCGGTCGCGCCCGCGCTTGCGCGGCGCGTTGGCGCTGGCCTTGAAAGATCGCGAAATCCTCTTGGCTGGATGGCAGCGCAACCGCCAACCGCTCGCCCGGTGGCAAAAGCGGACCACGCACAAATAGCAACCCACCCTGACCGCGACCGGGGTCCAGCCCATCAGGACGCGGCATAGACTGCGCTTGTGGCGCAACGGCATTTCCAAGAACCAGCAGTATCGGATCACCCGGCAGGTCCAGACTGGCGCGGGGGCCCTCTATCTCTGGTTCATCCTCTGTCATATCCGGATCGGCGGGCCGCGATAAAGTTTCCGGTTCGAGCAGGTCTGGTGCAGGTGGTTCTGGCTCTGGGGCCAAGGCGATCTCGGGCGTGAGTTTGGGCAAAAGCAGCCAAACACCCACTCCGCCCAGCGCAAGGATCAGGGCCAGCATCAGCCCAATCCAGCGCCATTTTCCACCACGACGGCGCCCCTGTGCCCTGCGCCGCGCTTCCTTGAAGCGGGGATCGACCGCGCTCACAACACCACCCCCATGCTACCGGAAACCGCCGCCGAACGAATTCGACAGCGAACGCCCCGACGGGGCGGGCGCTGGCGCGGGTGGTGGTGGCGCAGGTGCAGGGGCTGCCGGGCGCGGGGTGGTGACGCGCGGGCTGGGCGCAGGTGCGGGAGCACTGGTGCGCACCGGGGCGGCACAAATCTCGCCCTCGGCGGCGCGCACAAGACGCCACATCTCGGCGGTGGGGACCGTATCTTCGCCGCTGTCGCCAGTTTCGTTCAGAAAGGCCCGCAAGGCGCTCGCAGACCCGCCGCCCCAATCGCCGTCAATCCTCATGCGGTAACAGCCCACACGTTGCAGCTCTGTCTGAAGAGCTGTTGCCAGATCCTCCGGGGCATCTTCGGGGGTGGCATCGGTGCCAATTAACCGGCGCAGAGGTATCTGAGGGGCCGGAGCAGGGGTCAGTGCGGCCAGCCGCGCGATTGGCGCATCCGGGATGAACGGCGCCCGCCCGCCTTGCGCGGCACCGACCGAGAGTTGCCGCAGCGGCAAGGCCCGCGCTTGCCCCATGTCCGGGTTGGCTGCACCTGCGTTCGGCAATGCTGCGATAACCATATTCTCGGCTGGGGCCGGGCTTTGCTGCGCCACGTCCGGCGCTGAGGCGGCTGCTACCGGGTCGTCTTCGATCAGAATGAAATCAAACTGCGGCGCTTCAATCCGAGTGGCCGAAGCCGCATCTGTCCCATCGGGCGTTGAAGCGGCTACCGGCGATGCCACGTCAGCGGGATCTGGCATTGCGTCTTCCGGCGCAGCCATGGCCAGCAAATCATCGCGGCTGATGCGCGCGCCCTGCCGTGCCCATGTGCTTAGGAAGAAATCCTGCATGGCGGGTGCCATTTCTGCCACCTGTGCGATTTCCTCGGGGCCGGGCGTGAAAGGCCGGAAAAAGAACGCGCCCGTCAGCGATGACTGGTCCCAAGGGGTTTGCCGACCCAGCGTTGCGGTTTCGACGGCGTTGCGCACTTCGATCATCATTTCCGAGATGGACTGCCCTTCGGTCGCGATATTGTCGAGCAGCGCGCGTGTGAAAGGGCTGTTTTCGCCTGCGCGCCCGTCATAGCTAAGATTGCCGGGCTGGGTCGAAAAGGCGACGAATGTATCGCGCCCGGTGGCAGGTGCCGCCAGCCCCAGCGACCCGTCCTCGCGCAGGTTCGGCGGCAGCGGGTTATTGCGGCACGCATCCAGCAGAATGACGGTTTGCCGCCCCGGCGCAGACAGTTGAGAGATGATCGTATCCAGACGCAGCGTTTGCGCCGCGATATCCCCGGCACCGGACAAAACCGCATCGACCGGCGCAAGGTAGTTGATCCCGCCAAGCTGAAAACCGTGCCCGGAGTAGTAGAACACCACTTCCGCGTTTTCGCCGGCGCGCTCGCCAAAATTCTGGATCGTGGTGTCAAAAACGGTATGTGCGCTGTTCAACAGCAAGGTAACTTCGAACCCCTGCGCTTCCAAAGAGTCGGCCATATCACGAGCGTCCCGCCCGGCATTGGGAAGGTTTTCCAACGCATCATAGCTTGAGTTTCCGACAACAAGTGCCACGCGGCGTGGCATGTCCGCCGACGTTTGCGCGACAGCCCCGCTCGTGCCTGCCACGACAAACGCCAGAGCCGCAGCCAAAAAGGCCAGCCGCAGGTTCGCCAGTTTCCCGATAAGACCCATAATCCTTCAAAGACCTTTGAATGCGAAATTAAATCGTTGGAAATACTAGCGCGAAACCGTCACGCAGGCGAGTCTTGCGCCAGCTTTTCGTGCAACTTGATGGGGATGCTGCCTCCGCTCGCCGACTGTGGCACCGGTGCTGCACAAAAGCGCGGCGCATGGCGGGCGTGACAGAAGGTTTGTCCGATGGCGCGCAGGCTGGTATGATGAGAAAAAGTCATTCTACGCATAAAGGGATAGTTCTATGTATGCCAATCGTTTCAAGGCCATGGCAGGCGGTGTTCTACTATCGGCCTTCGTTTCTGCTCCTTTCGGCGTGTTGGCCGAAGGGACACCCTATTCGCAGGAACAGATCGTGCAGGCGCTGATCGCTTCTGTGGATCTGGGCGCGGCACGGGCCGTGTGTATTGGAACCAAAGCCGATTGCGCAGAGCCATCGCAGGGTCTGGATATGCGGGTTGGGTTCGATTTCGATTCGGACGTGCTGGACCCTTCCGCACAAGACGCTCTGAAGATTTTCGCCGCCGCGTTGCGCGACCCGCGACTGGATCAGGCGGTTTTCAAGGTCGAAGGGCATACCGACGCGATCGGCTCCGAAATCTATAACCTTGATTTGTCAGAGCGGCGTGCGCGTGCCGTGCATGACTTCCTGCTGGAGCAGGGTCTACCGCAGGCGCGTCTTGACGCGGTGGGGCTTGGCCAATCGACGCCGCGCGTGGCGGACCCGCGCGATGCCGCGAACCGGCGTGTCGAACTTCATGCCGTGCTGCGCTGAATGTCCCGGCCTACCCCGGTGACGGCCCGTCGATGACCCTTCCCGATTTCACTCAGCCCCTGAGCGCCGATGCGCCTTGCGGCCCCGACCTGCTGATGGATGGCGATACCGCCTTCGATGATTACGATCTGGATGCGTCCGAACGCTTGCCGGACAAGTTTTTCAACGCCGAGGGTAAGGCGCTTGTGGACCCGGCGTCGATCCGGGTTCAGGACGAACTGACCAAAGCCGCCAATTTGCTATCGCGCGCCTATGATCTTCGGGTGCTGGCCGCGCTGGCGCAGTATTGCGCCCTTGCACGCAACCTGTCGGTTCTGACCGATGTGTTCGAAGCGACGGCAATTTTGCTCGAAACACATGGCAAACACGTTCATCCACAGATGGACGGAGAGATTGTTGTGCGTCAGAACACGTTGGAATTGCTGGCAAACAAGCCGACACTCGTGATGCCGCTGGAATTTATGCCAATGGCAGAGGACAGGCGGCTGCGCGCGCTGACATGGCGCAAATACGCGGTTGCGATGGATCTGCGCCGCGCGATGGCCGAAGACGGGCAGACGGTCGATGCCGAAAGCCTGCTGGCCGCTCTGCGGTCGGCAGAGAATGGCGAGCAGGTCAGCGCAAGCCATGCGCTGCTGAAACGTCTGGATACTGCCGCCCAGACCATTCAGAATCTCTGCCTGATAGATGAGGACATGCCCTTCAGGCCCGATCTTGACCCGCTGCGCGGGCAGGTTGGCGACATGCTGCGGCTGCTGGAGCAAGCCCGACCGGACCTTGCCGGGGGCGTGGTCGAGGACACGGCCGATGATGCAGGCAGCCCACAGGACATGCCGACACATTCAGGGGCCGGTCCGACACCGCATGAGGCCGCGCCCGCACCGGCAGGCTCGATTGGCTCGCTCATGCAGGCCCGTCGTGCGTTAGATGCGCTGGACGCCTATTTCAGCGTGCACGAACCGTCCTCGCCCAGCTTTCTTCTGGTGCGTCAGGCACGCGAACTGGTTGGCCGCCCATTGGTCGAGGCGCTGGAACTGCTGGTGCCGGAACGCTTTGAATCTGCGCGAATAGATTTCAGCCGCGACATGGGCTTTGTGCTGACCATGGACCGGATGCGCGCCCTGTCAGAGCTGGACCGCAACGACAGCACCGAAGATGAGAGTGACCTGCCGGTGGTGGCCACGCGTGCGGAAGCTGCCAGCATGATGAGCGCGCTTGAACGCTATTTCACCACAACCGAGCCATCCAGCCCAGTGCCATTGTTGATGACACGTGCGCGCGGTTATCTGAACCAGAGCTTCTCGGCGATCCTTGCGGAACTTTTCCCGCCAGAGGACGATTGATCGCGGCGGTCCCTTGGGGTCAGCCTGCTGCGTCGGCCAATGCCTGACGATAGGCCGCAATCACATGAGCCTCGTCAAACAGGCGCTCGACGCGCGCGCGTCCGGCCTGCCCCATTGCGGCCCGCGCTTCGGGCGTCAGGTCGATGAAATCGGTGCAGGCACGCGCGAGGCTTGCGCTATCGCGCAGTTTGCAAAGCAACCCGGTTTCTCCCGCTTCCAGCGCATCGCGGCAGCCCGGCACATCGGTTGTTATGACAGGGCGCGCCATCGCCGCAGCTTCCAACAGAACCCGCGGCATGCCCTCTCGATAAGAGGGCAGCACAACGCAGTCAGCCTCGGCAATCGCGGGGCGCACATCGGGCATGGCACCAAGATGCTGGATATGTCCCGCCTCCTGCCAATGCGTAATCTGCTCTGGCGGCAAGGCGGAGCGGTTCTCTGCTCCAAACGGACCCACTATACGGAACTGAGCTTGCGGATAGTGCCGCCGCACGGCAGCCGCGGCTTCGGCAAACTCGACCACGCCCTTGTCACGCAGCAACCGCGCGATCATCAGAAAGACAGGCGCTTGTGGCGGGTGTTGCGGCAGGGGCGCGGGCACAAAGCGGGTCAGATCAATACCAGATCCGGGCAAAACGCGCGCCTGATCCAGTTGGACCAGCCCCATCCCGGCGAAAAGCGCCAGATCATCGCGGTTCTGGAAGAATATGACGGGCAAACCGCGAAACGCATGGCGATAAATCATCTGTGCAACCCGCTGTAGACCACCACCCGACAGAAAGGCGGTTCCCAGCCCGGTGACATTCGGAATGAACGGGATGCCACGGCGACGCGCGGCCAGCGCGCCGAACAGGTTGTTCTTGATCGTGTAACTTAGGACCACATCGGGGCGCAGGCAATCCAGCGCCGCGCCCATCCTGCGCAGGATATGCAAATTGGCCAATGGCGACAGACCTTTGCGGTTCATCGGCAGGTCCATGAACGCGCAGCCCAACGCCTCTAAGCTGGCCACGCTTTCATCACGCGGCGCCAGAACTGTCACCCTATGCCCATCCGCAAGCAGCGCGCGCAGCAACCCTGTGCGGAAATTGACCAAATTCCACGCCGCATTCACGGTTACGACGATATGCAGGCTACGGGTCACCCTCTAGCCCCCCAGATGCATTCGGTAAGGCACCCACGCAAAAGAGAAGGAGCCAAAATTGAACCAAACGAACAAGATTGCGGCGTAATAGGCTAGGATCATGGTGACGATGCCGGAATTCTGTTTCCCTTGACGCCCCATCAGGTCCGGCAGATGCGCGAACAGGAACAATTGCAGCGGCAGCATGTACAAACCCAACCGGTCCAGCGCCGTCGACGCAGAGGTGCCGAACATCGCAACAAACAAGCCCACCGAGATGAAGGCGAAAAGCCGCCATATTCGATACTCAGAGGGCGCAATCATGATCTTCTTTCGATAAAAAAGGAACAAAAGCGCCGGTAGAGCATTCATACCCAGCCGGATCAGCGCTCCGCCGGATTGCAATTCAGCGTCGATGTAGTTTCGGACCAGGGTATCGGCGCTGTCCCCGAGCAAAACCTGGTAGCCCACCCCCCCGGTCACACCGACGAGCAGGATGATAAGCCAGCGATTGCGGCTCATTGTCAGCGCGACAATGGGTAACAGAATGACCGCGGTTTTGTGGAAAGTCGCGGCCAGCAGGACCCATAAAATAAACCAGACCCATTTTTGCCGTCCCAAGGCGACAAGCCCAAGCATGACCAGCCCGATTGCAACAGCCTGCCGCGTGTAGCCCATGCCCACCACGATCACCAGGTAAGGCACGGCCACAGCCAAGGCCAACCAAGGTCTGGGCAGGCTTCGGCAAAAGGCCAAAAGCCCAGCGCTGAAGATCAACCCCGAAACCGTGTTGACGCCGATGATCCCGAAGCCAAGCCAGATTGAAAAGAGGTTGAGAACCCGAAAGCCGGGGTCATCCAGAAGCAGGGATTCGCGCAGGTCTGATGTTGCGGCAACAATCAGATATTCGAAATACGCGCCCCAATCGCCCCCCACCCGGAAACGAAACCCGATCATGATGGTCAGCAGCAGCAGCATCAACACCCAGATCGGGTCGGACCGCGCAAACCGCGTGCCGTCACGGCGCATTTTGCGCGACGGCGGGCTGGAAATGGCCAGAAGGGCCGGCACAAGGAACAAAAGCCAATAGGGCAGCATGGGCTAGACCTCTCCTGCAGGCAGATGGCCAAGCCACGCCAGCAGCATCAGCACGGCCCAGAGCGCTTGCCCCTCGTTACCCTGCTGGGCGATGTGCCGCGACCAAAGGCTGCGGCAGGCGGTCGGGTCCAGCCCCGCCTCGGCCATAAGGTCATCGCGGGCCAACAACCGCTCCGCCCAGCTTCGCAAACCACCGCGCAACCAGTCATCCAGCGGAATGGCGAAGCCCTGCTTGGGGCGTTCGGTCAGGACGGGCGGGACATGGCGGGCAAGAATATCGCGCAGGATCACCTTGCCGCGCCGCGCGCGCCCTGCCCGGTCGATCCGGTCACTCTGGTCCAGCGCCCATGCCGCCGACACCACGCGCCCGTCCAGATAGGGCGTGCGCGTTTCCAAAGACACGGCCATCGCAGCCCGGTCAACCTTTACCAATATATCGTCCGGCAGGTAGCCGATACTGTCGCGCGCCATAAGCCATTCCGCACTGCCCGGCGCCAGATCGGCCAATTGTCCCGGCAATGACGGCTCAAACACAGCGCCGGGGTCACGCACCATCAGCGCCGCAGGGTCCGCAATTCCACGGGTCAGAAAGGCATAGAACTGGTCCGGCGTGCCAGCCTCTGCGCTCATCCGGCCCAGCCGCGCCAGCTTGTCGACCAGTGTTACCGGCAGGCGAAACCGGCGGGCCAAGGCTTGCAACCGGTCGCTGGACGCGCCACCCCGCGCCACCACCGACATGACAGCCTTGCCCAACGCGCGGCGCACCGGGCGCGGCAGGCGCGACAGGTTGCGCCACAATCCCGGACCAAGCACATGCCGATTATAGCCACCGAACACCTCGTCGGCACCGTCGCCGGTCAGCGCGACGGTAACATGCGCGCGGGCCTGACGGCACAGCAAGGTCGTGGGTATCTGCGAACTGTCCGCGAAGGGTTCGTCATAGATGCGCGGCAGCTCCGGGACCAATGCCAGCGCATCTTCCTCGGTGACATGCAAAGTCTGGTGGGCGCAGCCCAGATGCCGTGCTACCGCCTCGGCATAGGGGGATTCATCGAAGCGGCTGCCGGAAAACCCAATAGAGAAACTTTGCACCTGCTGCCCGGACCCGGCCTGCATCAAGGCCGCCACCAGCGACGAATCGATACCGCCCGACAGAAAACAGCCCAAGGGCACATCGCTGATCTGCTGTTGCGCGACAACCTCTGCCAGCAGGTCTTCCAGCCAGCCGCGACGCGCCGACGCACTGTCGGGGGGCGGGGTCTGTAACGCCGCCCCGCCGGCCAGCGCACCGAAATCCTGCCATGTGACTTGCTCTGGCGCGCGCCCTGCCCGCAAACTGACCATGCCGCCGGGTGCCACACGCATCAGCCCTTGCATCAGGCTGGCCTGCGCATCGACATAGCCGCGCGCAAGATAAGCGGCCACGCCAGCCCGCGACAGACCGGGCGCAAACCCCGGCAAAGCTCGGAGCGCCGAAGGCTGCGAGGCAAAGGCCCAATGCCCGTTCCACTCTGCCCAATAGAGCGGTTTTTCCCCCATACGGTCACGGGCAAGGGTCAGGGTTTGGTCCTTGCGGTCCCACAGGGCAAGCGCGAACATGCCGAAGGCGCGCTGCAATGCGGGCACCAGCCCCCAAGCGGCAATCGCGCCCAGCAGGGTTTCGGTATCGGAATGACCGTGCCACTCTGGGGCACGCCCCTCTGCCACCAGCGTCTTGCGTAGGTCCAGATGGTTGTAGATTTCGCCATTGAACACGATCACAAAGCGCCCGCAGGCTGATTGCATCGGCTGCGCCCCGGCGTCTGACAGGTCGATGATCGCAAGCCTGCGATGCCCCAGCGCAACCGCGGCAGCATCATCACGCCAATGCCCTTCGGCGTCAGGTCCGCGCGCGCGGATCGCATCGGTCATGGAGTGCAGGATCGCGGGCGCAAGCGCCGCGCCAGAGGACCCTTGTCCCAGTAGCCCCGCGATCCCGCACATGCCTCAGCCTTTCCCGTCCAGCCCGAACTCCGCCAGCACCCTTGTCGTCTCTGCGCGCGACAATGTCGAGCGGCGGTCCCGCCATACACGCAGCATCCGCCCCACCATACCGAAACGGCTTTGCCCGTTCGAGACATTGTTGCCATGCAGGATTGTCATACTGTAGGGTTCCGGCAAGTTCTCGACTTTCCCGAAAAGTGTTTCGAGCTTGTCATGTCGCCCCGCGAGAACGGTGCGCGGCCCAGCCGCCCAGCCTTCGGCACTTGGCGCCTCCAGAACCGAGGCAAAGGGCGACACCACGTCAGAACGAAACCGTTGCGCCCGCGGGCTGCCCTCGCGCCACCATGTCAATTCCGGAAAATCGATGATTATGGGCGCATCGTTTCGCTTCTTTTGAGAGGCGCACGCTTGCATCCTCGCGACGAAGTCAGGATGCAGCATGTCGTCATTGTCCAGCCTCGACGTCAACAAGGCCATGTCGGACCCCACCCGCGAACAGATATCCGCCAGCATCTCTGCGGGATCGTTGATGTGTATTGCGTTAAACCTTGGATCATCGAAGAGCGGTGCGAGTCTGTCCAGATAAGGCTGGGTCCGGGTCCGATCAAAATAAACCAGCCAAGTGAAATTCTGCGAGGTCTGGCGCAAGACCGAAGGATGACAAAATCGCTCGAACAGGTCCATCCGGTGGCGCATCCACGCATCCGAATAGCGAAACAGATCGCCATAGGTCTGAGCATAGTTCAGATTGAATCGGGTGATAAGGAAGTGACGGACAGGCAGCGATGCACTCATGCGGATGTGTCCTTCAATTGTGCGGCCAATGGCATCAGACGGGGCATGAAGTGTCGCATGCCCGCAACTGACCAATGATGACCGTCGATCCAGAACAACTCGGCGCAGGATGTCAGATCAAGGGACGGGTTTATCTGTATCATCTTTTGCAGCGAAACATACGGCACCCCGCGCGCGAGGGCCCGAAGGGCAGCATATTCGTCGAGTTCAGAAAACAACTCGGCCTGACCGGCGCGCAAGCTGTGGAGCGCGTCGCAGCCCGCGCGCAATAGTCCCGCCATAGGCAAATAATGTCCCAAGCCCGGCCCGACCCATAAAACCTGAGGCCCATCAAACATCGACAATTCCGACAGAAACGCAACCACCTGATCGATATGGTCTTGATTCACGGCAATCCCCACCACCGGGTCTTCAGCACCAATCCGCTCGAACATGGATGGCGTACCAGCATGCGCTGTACCATCCGTCAGCATAGACTGACCGACAACATGGTAAACTATGTCAGAAAACAGCGCAGGCTCCTCACGTAACAAAGTCCGAAGCTCTTGCGAATGCGTGCATTCTGGCCGCCGCGAGAAGCTCTGACATCCGCCTTGTGCCAGCGTCACCACAAAAGGACGTTTTGTCAGCCCTTGCAGGACAGGCATTAACATCCTTGCATGGCTGTCGCCCGCCACAAGTAAACCAGGCCCATGCGTTTCGTGGCAAGCCCGCAAACGGTCCATTTGTCCGGCAAGACGCGTCAGTTGCAAAACGCAGGGCAAAGCGGGATCACGGCGCCAGCCCGCACCACCGGCCCGCGCCGTTTCTAACAAGCGATACATATGCACTTGCGCCTCCGGGGCTTGCGCCATCCAGATATCGCGCCGCCCCTCTGTCACATGTCCATGCACGCCCACCGCCAGCAACACCGCGAAGGTGGGAACCAAGGCCGCGCCCAGCCGGGCCGGACGTGCGAAGGTGCCGCGCCGGCGGCGGAAGGGCTGTTCGACAAAACGCCATGTGACATAGGCCAGCGGGAAGGACAGCGCGCCAAGTGCCAGCATCACCCATAAGGGGGGAGCAGACAGATGGGCGATGCGCGCAAACGCCATCAGCGGCTGGTGCCACAGATAGGCCGAGTAGCTGACCAAACCGATCCCCACCATCCAACGCTGCGACAAGAGCCGTCCTGTCCAACCCTCGGGCCGCGCGAACAGAATTACCCCTGCCGCGCCCAGCACCGGCAGAAGCGCCCAAAGGGACGGGAACGGCGTCATGCCATCGAACCAGACCACCGACAGCACGATCGCCGCCAAACCAAGCCCGGCCAGCCCATCATGGCCTACGCGCGGACGTTCGGCCAGCCACAGAGCGCAGAGCGCGCCTACCAGCAACTCCCACGCGCGCGTTGGCAGCAGGTAGAAATTTGCACTGGGCATTGAGTAGGCAGCGTAATGGCTGAGGCCAAGGCTAACCAGCGCAATCACGGCCAGGATACCCGCCACGCCACGCCGCCCGAAGCGCCACAGCAGCACCATCAGCAGCGGAAAGAGCAGATAGAACTGCTCTTCCACCGATAGCGACCAAGTGTGCAGCAGCGGCTTTTCTTCCGCCGCAGCCGCGAAATACCCCGATTCGCGCCAGAACAGAATATTTGAACCGAACAGCCCCACCGCCACCAGCGAGCGCGCGAAATCGCGATACTGGTCGGGCAGCATCAGAGCCCAGGCCACCGGAATGCAGGCCAGCATCACGACATACAGCGCAGGCAGAATGCGCCGCGCCCGCCGCTCCCAGAACCGCCACATCGAAAACCGCCCTTCGGCGCGTTCGCGCAGGATGATGGACGTAATCAGATACCCCGAAATGACAAAGAAAACGTCAACGCCCACGAACCCGCCGGCAAGGGCTCCGACGCCTGCGTGAAACAGGATGACCGGAACAACGGCAACGGCGCGCAGGCCGTCTATCTCTGGGCGGTAATGCATGGGCGGGCGTGCCTGCTCGCGGGCAAATGGATTGTGGACGGGTAGCCCGTTTCAGTGGGGGATTACAAGGCTCCGCCGGTCAGAACCTGTTGATTCCCCGACCGCGTTACCGAACTGCCCGAAGGCTAGGCGCGCCGCGCAATCGCAGTGGCGAGTGCCGTTAGCGTAAAAGCCTCGAATTGTTGACTTGTTTGGCGCAGCCAGCGCGCCGGATTGCCGACAACAACAGATGCCTCTGCCACATCCTGAATGACAACGCTGCCCGCCCCGACATAGGCTCCAGCGCCAACGCTAAGGTCGGGCAGAATGGTTGCGTTTGTCCCGATGGTTGCACAATTCCCTATGCTTACACGTCCGGCCAAGGCCACTTGCCCCATGACATGAACTCCGTCCCCAAGGTGACATTCATGGTCAATACAGGCACCGGTGTTTAGAATTGCATAATCCCCTATCGTGCAGAATTTTTGCACGATCACACCCGGCATGACCACGCATCCTCGACCAATATGGAGGGTTGAATCGAGCATTGCTTGCTGCGATAGAACGGAAATTGGCACAAGCCCCCGTCCGGAAAGAAATTCACCAACTCGAACGCGTGCAAGTCCATGCTGATTGCCGATGCAAACTACAAAGCCTTCTAGCGTTGGAAGACGCTCTGCTAGCGCCTCGACATCACGAATAATCTGAAGATTGGTTATCAGATCAGAACTGCCTAACGGGTCGAACACAATACTATCTTCGGAGAGTTCGTCCATGTCCCTTAACATGGCCTCAACCAATCGCGCTTGGCTTCCCGCGCCCCAAAGTAATATGGCTTTGCGTCTTGTCACTGAAGGTCAGTCCGATGGTTTCACGGTGAAAATGCTCGCATAGAATAACCAGAACCTGTCACGAGACTCTGTCATCACGCGCTCGAAATCTACCTCATCATTCTCAGTATCCACGAGTTCTTGGAAAATGTTGTTATTTCGATAGACAATCGGGGTTTTCCA
Organism: Roseinatronobacter domitianus; assembly: GCF_023336755.1. Lineage (GTDB taxonomy): Bacteria > Pseudomonadota > Alphaproteobacteria > Rhodobacterales > Rhodobacteraceae > Roseinatronobacter > Roseinatronobacter domitianus. The sequence goes on from NZ_JALZWP010000009.1 coordinate 123,871, forward strand.
AGATTCGCTAAACAGTTGTTCGTTATAGGAGCCGCGCTCCAACACAAGCTGACCCCCATTACGCACAGCTTCGGTCATGGCCCCGACACCGCTACGCCGCTGCCCGATCAATGCATAACAGCGCAAAAGAGTGGTCATGTATTCATGGCGCGAGAGTGAGGGCAGAAACCGGATACGGATATCTGGCCGCCCGAAGCGGCGCAGCACTGGTGATAGCCATGCCACGAAGATCATGATTAGCCGATATTCCACCTTATCCCATGTTTTCCAAGGCTTGCGGCGCTCCCAGAATAGCACGGTCACGGAATACCGCGACTGCCCAAATAAGCAGAACCGAAGCAGGTCGCGCACATATACCCGCTTGCGCTCATAGGGGAGTGGCTTTGACATAACCATGATCGTCCGCCGGTTAGCGAGTCGCTCCAGATAGTCGATCTCGTCTTTGACGCGACCTGTGAACACTGCGTAATCCGTCGGCTCCGGCAGGAGTTTGCGGATCGGGAACGTATCCGAAATATTCAAAGGGCGTGCGAGTATCTCCTCCAGCGTTTGGCCGAACGGGTTATACGTGCAACAAAAGTTGTCGATCTTCGCAAGCGCATGTTTCATATCGTCGGTTATCGTCTTGGTGTGTCCCTTATCCAGCGATCCGAACTTGTCGACATGTGATTTCCACAGATCAACCTCGTTATCTGTAATGATGATTCCAACCTTGGCATAAGATACGGCGGTTTGTGCTGCAAACTCGCGCAACGCACGCGCATTGGCCGGGTAAAGGCTTTGAAGGATGACCGCCTTAATAGCCGCATCATCCAAAGACAGGGCGTCGTTCCAAGACATTTCCTCAACCCCTGCGGGCAGGTCGTCTTTTTGCGCTTTGGTGTCACCGCCAAATAAAACGACGACGAAACTCTTAGGGTCGACGGAATACTCATTCACCAAGGTCGAGAGCAGGGTAGAGTTATGAATATTTCCCCGACTCAACAACAGGATGGTGAGCGCCTGTTCGGTTCCGGTCATGCAACGGCCTTTGTGATCTCGATTGCCGCAGTCACCTCGGCTACGATCTCCGGCACATGATCCGCGACACCGGGCCAGAGCGGCAGGCGCAGCAGGCAAGAGCCCGCGCGATTAGCCTCGACCATCTGGCCCGACACACGCCCGAAGCGGCGGCCCGCCACCGTGTCATGCAGGGGCACATAGTGAAACGGCGCGCTGATCCCCCGGCGCGACAGTTCCGCAATAACCCCCGGACGCAGCGCCGGGTCGGGCAGCAGGATGAAGTAGATATGCCCGTTATGCGCGCAGCCTTCAGGCACATGCGGACGCGCCGCGATCACGCCATCCGCCTCCAGCGGTGCGAAGGCGGCATGATAGGCGTTCCAGCCGGCAATGCGCGCTCCGTTGATTTCATCGGCGCGCTGCAACTGGCCCAGCAGCACGGCGGCGGCGATTTCGCTAATGACACCAGAGGTGCCAAGATCGACCCAGGAATACTTGTCGACCAGCCCCTGAAAGAACTGGCTGCGATTGGTGCCCTTTTCCAGCAGGATCGCGGCGCGGTCGCACAGGTCGGGATTGTTGACGACCAGCGCGCCGCCTTCCCCGCAGGACAGGTTCTTGGTGTGGTGAAAGCTGAAGGTCGCCACATCGCCGCGCGTGCCCACGGCCTGCCCCTGCGCGGTCGCGCCGTAAGCTTGCGCGGCGTCCTCTATCAGCATGGCGCCACAGTCGCGGGCGATGGCCGACAGGCTGTCCATATCGCAGGAAACGCCGCAATAATGCATGGCAATGATGACGCGGGTGGCGGGCGTGACCGCGTCGCGCACAGCTTGCGGGTCAATATTGAAGCTGCCGGGTTGGCTGTCGACAAACACCAGTGTCGCGCCGCGCAGCGCGAAGGCGGTCGCGGTCGAGGAAAAGGTATAGGAGGGCAGGATTACCTCGTCGCCCGGCCCAACGCCCGACAAAAGCGCGGCCACTTCCAGCGCGCTGGTGCAAGACGGGGTCAAGAACACGCGTTGCGGCGGTTGCGTCAGCCCCAGCCTGCGCGCGATTTCCTCTGTGCACAGCGCACTATGGCTGAACCCAAGAGTCATATTCTCGCGCTCCATCAACTCTGTCACCAGCCCCAATTCGTGCTGCGTGAAGGTCGATTTTACATAGGGGTAACTTAGGGTCATTGCAGCGCCTGCATTTGGTCGAACACGGTCGGAGAATCGAGGCGCTCACTGCACCCACGTCACTCCGGGTTTGCAGGCGCTCTAGCATATCTGGAAACGGAAATGCCACTGGTATCCGGGATGCTTGGGAACAGAGGGAGCAATGCCCGCATCAACGGCGCGGTGCCTCTGCCACAAGTTCTAATGGTTCTTCACGTTCGAACACGGGTGTCCTGCGGTTATTGTTGGCGAGCCGCATTCCCAGCAGATAGGCCACCACGAAACCCGATACCTGGGCCCCCAAAAGGGCTGCAATGGCCAGCGGGTTATCATAGAGCATAACGTGGCCCAGGATGCCAAGACCGATAATCGGCAACAGCAGCGCGCTTGCCAGCGGGTTCGAGATGTGGCGGCGGCCCCGCCCCACAAGCATTATCTCCAGACCGCGCATCACCAACTGGTGGAAATGCAGACGGTCGGGCTGATCGGCGCGCCGTCCTGCGCGGCGGCGGCGGTAGATAGCGAAGAATGTATCGGTCACCGGCCAGAAGAACAGCCCCACGATGGCCAGCATTGACACTTCGGGCTGTCGCGCCACCAGAAGGATGCCCAGCCAAACCAGAAGATGTCCCAAGGAATAGGCCCCCGCATCGCCCAGGAACAGGCGACCGAAGGGCCAGTTAAAGACCAGAAACCCCAGAATGGCCGGCACCAGAAGCAGCGCCGCGAGCGCGATCCCCGGCTCTCCGGCGGAGTTGGCGATCGCCGCAAGACCAAGAGCCGACAGCGCTGCGGTCCCCGAACTCAGACCATTCACACCATCGATCAGGTTGAAGGCATGGCAAACCCCCGCGCCCCAGATCGCAGTGGCCAGAAGCCCGATGGCGGGGATGACCAATAACATGTCCAGCCCCGGAATATCGCTGCGCGTTACCCAGTGCCCGACCAGAGCCGCCGCCAGAAGCGAGGCGAACGCGGCAGCGCCAAGACGCACACGCGGGCTAAGCCGCAGGCCGATATCCTCTGCAAGACCGGCAAGGAAAATTGGCAATGCCGAAATGAAGATCACCTTCAGCCCCGGCTCAACCTCTTTCGGAAGCGACAAAACAAAGGCGGCCAAGGCCCCGCACATGATTCCGACGCCCCCAAGCCGCGATGTCGGGCGACGATGGGCGGCTTGCTTGGCTTTCAGGTCAGAGGGTCGAATGACCCAGTCCGCACGCAGTTGGCTTACAAGGACAATCAACCCGCATACGGCGAATGAGATCGCGAACATTCCAAGCGCGAAGTTAAAGATCTCGGCATGCATTCAGGCCTACCTTTTATCTCACAGAACAGATTATTTGATAAATTTAGCTGCGCCACACTGCGCCGAACCCGAAAACCACATCGGTGCCCTCACCCGTAACAGAACTATCAACAGTTGTGTATCCTTTGACAGAACACAAATCGTGCTGCGTTGCAAAATGAGCGAAGTTCCACCTGCAACACAAGCTCACTCAATACTGTGCACAAAAAATAAGCACAACAACCGCCGATGTCACGAAAGCACCTTTCCGGACCAGCCAGCTCAGTTCGTGCGGAAGATGTCACGAATGACAGGTCGGATCGCGTCGGCCACCCAGCGCGCTCCCGCATTCGAAAGGTGGTCATCGTCAAAATAGAGCACATCGCCCTCCCATTCGTTCAGACATCGTCCGGCGACCTTGGTGTCGCAGAAAATGTCATACGGCTTCACCTGATACAGGTTCGGATGCTTCAGGGAGTCAAAAAGATCGTTCACAAGCTTGTCGCGCGCCCGCACGATCGCCGCGTCCGTCGTGAGCGGGGTTGCGATGCTGTCACCGTATAGCGTCCGGTGAACCAAAGCGCGCGGCACGTTCCAGCCAGCTTCGGGAATTGGATGAACAAGGATGACGTTGAATTCCTCTGCAAGCGCAAGTAGCTCTATCTTCCAGCGCTCCAGCACGCGGGCTCGGCGTGCTGGGTCGTCCTGCGCAGCAGGGCCACCAGGCTGGGATGCCAAATCGACATAAGCACCCGACACATACTCTATGCCGCCTTCCCCATTGTCGAACCCGGTCCCTTCTAGCTGCTGAGTAAAACGCGCGGCAAGGATGACGGTTCGGATCTGTTTATCCCGAATATACGCGAGCATACTTTCTATATAGGCGTTGCATTGCTGCGCCTCCCGGCGGTCGGCGCGCACAAAGCCGCTCAGGGTCGGACATCCGCCATAGGACAGAAAATAGGTGCCGATCCCCCCTGCCCGCAACATATTTGCGGTTTCAAAGGCGATTGCATGGGAATGGCTGTCGCCCATTATGACAACATCGGCGCACCAACCAATACAGTTAATTTATGACTACATCTTAAATTTAAGTTGCGCGCAATTTGTCCAACAGTCGAACACGGAAACTTTGCCGGTGAGCCCGAGATTTTTCACGTTTCTCCGAGGCGGGCTTGGGCTTTGGGGGCAGCGTATCAAATATCGCAGGGAAAGGATATTTTTGACCTTCTTTGGACGCAGGAATAAACCAAGGGTTGAGATCAAGGATACCACCGTCGCAAGTTTTGATCGCCCAAGAAGATTTGTGAAAAAATCTTTCATCTTCAGTTCTGATGGTCTCCCTTGTTAAGATCGCGTTAGCCCGACTTACTTTTGTCGTTTCCAACACCTCATATGGGTCGCTAACTTCCACGCCATAGGGCAGATAGACAGGGTTGCCGGCGCCCGACTTTTCAAACAGACAATCTATTTGCCTGCCAGAATCAACTCTGTCCGATACGAAAATTGGCTGGCTTTCAGACCCCAGATCAATGGCTAGTGTCTCTTTCCTACTCCATTTCGGCACCCAGCCGGAGGAATATGTCATCGGCGTTCGAATCGGCTTGAACTGGCCAAAAACTTCAGCGTCTTGAAAGAAGTAGCTGCTATTGTAGACCACAAGAAGCCCAGATGGCTCGAGTGCTCCCGACAACACGCTCACCCATTTGTTAAAAGTCTCAAATGACAAGCTTTGATTGATCGGAGCCTTTAGAGGATACGCGCAGAGGACAGAATTAGCAAAAATGATGTCGTATGGTCCGTGCCGCTTGATTTCATCTTCGGTGCTATCAAAAAACAGCCCTGCGCGCCCACCCGTCGGGTTAGCCTCAAATCCTTCTCGAAATATATCGCAACCATGAATAATGGCGTCCGGAAAATAACAGCTCAAAGACGCCATTTCCGAACCATCCGAGCAGCCAAAAGACAAAATCCTCAGACTAGCTTTTGCATCCGGCCTTCGCTGCCTAGACCACGCCTGCGCCGAAAGGAACAAATGCGGGTAGCGATTGAAAATCGTCGATCTTGAAGGTTGAAGAACTGACATTCTAGTCCCACGGGCTGAAGGTCCCACGGGCTGAAGGTCCCACGGGCTGACGCAAAGACTGCAAGGCAGCCAAGCTTCGTTAATAATAGTTAATTTTTGGATTCATGCAAGCGCGAACCCGCCGGAGAAGCCGGGTATCCCGGCATGAAACAGGATGACCGGAACAACCGCAACGGCGCGCAGGCCATCAACCTCGGGGCGATATTTCATGTCCATGCGCTCCGGCAATTTATTCGTGATGCTATGCCACGCGGTCGGGGCAGAGGCAACAGCGCCCCTTGCCAAGCCCGGATGACTGTCACACAAGCAGCGGATGATTGGCGCATATCTTCTTTGGGACAGCCCCAAGCCCGGACCGGACCGGGCACATGCCTTTGCCGCGGCCTTGCGCATTGGTCTGACAACCCCGGCCTGCCACAGCGTGAACGGCGCGTTGCTCTGCGACGGGGCGGCACCCGCCCAAACCACCCTGCCCCGTTTGGCAGATGGCACGGCGGTTCTGTTCACCGGCTTCATCGCCAACCGCCCCGCGCTTCGGGCCGAGCTTGGCGCGGCGCCCGCGTCGGATGCCGCGCTCTATGCGGCAGCGCGCACAGCATGGGGGGATCGCGCCGACACCCGCGTTTTGGGTGAATACGCTGCAATTCTGATCCCGCCACATGGCGGCGCGCTGCATATTGTGCGCAGCCCGATCATCGCGCCCATGCTGCATATCTGGCAAGATGCGGATCGTTGCATTGTCGCCAGCACTCCCAATGCGATCTTCGCGACAGGAGAGGTCGCGCGCGTGTTGGACGATGACAAGCTCGCCGATGGGCTGTTCCTGAATTATTGCGACGAGCGGCGCGGCTGGTTCAAGGGCGTCACCCGACTGCCGCGCGGCACACGCGCCCGGATTACGCGCGACCGGATGGATGAAGAGACGTGGTATCGGCTGGATGAGATTGCGCCCCTGCGCCTGAACTCTGACGCCGAGTATGTCGAGGCCGCTGACGCCTTGTTCGCAGAAGCAACACATGCGGTGCTGGACGGATTCGACACGCCGCTGGTCAGCCTGTCCGGCGGTTACGATTCGCAGGCTGTTGCCGCCTATGCCATGCGCTGCCGTCCCGATGCGCCACTTTTGTCGGCCACGTCGGTGCCGCAAGCGGGCTGGCGTCCCCCGGCGCGCAGCCGCGCCTGGGTCGATGAACGCCCGCATGTCAACGCGCTGGCAGAGCTGTATCCGCAACTGCGCCCACATTGGGTAGACGGGGCGGGGCGCGACTTTTCGCATCATCTGCGCGATATGTTCGACAAAGCGATGGCGCCACCGCGCAACGTGGGCAACATGCATTGGGTGCATGATATCCGCCAGTTGGCCCAACGCGAAGGGGCCGATGTGGTCCTGACCGGGGCGATGGGCAATCTGACCTTCAGCTATGACGGAACGGGCTACCTGCCGGACCTGTTCCGTAGCGGCCACTGGCTGCGACTGGCGCGCGAATTGTGGTTGGGCGGGCCACGCGGGGCGGCGGGCAAACGGGCCTTTCGCCAAGCGCTCCTGCCGGTCCTGCCCCCGGCGCTGCAAAAATCGCTTATGGCGTGGCGTGACGGCCCATTCGAAGACCCGCTGCAAACCTGGTCTCCCTTGCGCGCCGATTACGCGCATGAAAGCGGCGTTCTGAAACGCGCGGCGGAACAGGGGTTCGATCCGTTCTTCCGGCCCATCTCTTCGGTGCGGGACTACCGCACAAAGATGCTGGGCAATGCGGTGAATGAAGCCGGTGACATTCAGGGCGCCATGGAGCAGGTCCATGACATGCCCATGCGCGACCCGACACGCCACCGCCCGTTTCTGGAGTTTTGCTTTGCAATCCCCCCGCGCCAATACCTGAATGACGGGGTTAAACGCTGGCTTGCCAAGCGTCTGCTGGCCGGGAAAGTCCCCGATATGGTGCTGAACGAAACCCGTCGCGGGCAACAGGCCGCTGACTGGGCGGCGCGCATACGCCCGGCCCGCGCGGCGTTGCTGGACGAATTGGACATGCTGGCGGGCGATCCCGATGTGGCAGACCGGATTGATACCGCCCGCCTGCGCCGTCAACTCGAAGCCCTGCCAGAGCAGGATGACGCGATCACGAATGCCGACACGATGGCCTTTCTCGCGCTAAGCCGGGGCCTCGTCTCGGCGCGGTTCATTGGCTATCTCAAGGGGCGCAACGATATCTGACCGCTTTGCAGCGGCTCTTTCAGAAGACCTGCAAAGCCCCTTGAGTGACACGCCAAGCCACGCTAGCGTAAGACCATATTTCAGCCTGGGATTTCAACAATGCGCCCCGCAGCACGATTGAGCGACATGCATGTTTGCCCGATGGTCATTCCGGGCACGCCACCAATACCGCATGTGGGCGGGCCGGTCACGCGCGGTGCCCCCACTGTTCTGATCGGCGCGATGCCCGCGGCGCGGCTTTCCGACATGGCACTCTGCACACCGGTCGGCATTCCCGACCCAATCGTGTCAGGCTCTGCAACGGTGATGATCTCTGGCCTGCCTGCCGCGCGGCTGGGCGATTCCACCGCCCATGGTGGCAAGATCGTATCTGGCTGTCCCACCGTGCTGATTGGCGATGGCGGTCATTCCGCTGCGGCGCGCGGCGGCACCGGGCGTGGCAGCAATGCCAACGCACAGCACGACACCCCAGAGGCGCTGGCGACCGGTAAGACCCTGCGTGCGCCGGCGCGCCAGGCACGTAGTCTGCGGCGGGCCTCTGCCAGCGGGTCGGCCTTTTGCGAATTGTGCTCTTCATGAGCATGGCGCGGCAGGCGGCAACTGACACGGCGCTCTATTGCGTAATCGACTGCGCCGCAGACCCGCAGCTATATGGTGCCGTTCTGCAAGCGGGTCGGGCGACGGCTTTATTCGCCGGAGAGTTGCACCCGGATCTTGCCGAAGCGGCCCCCCATCTTGTGCAAGTTGCCTCTGATTCCCCTTTGTTGACCCTGCTGGCCAGCCCAGAGGGACGCGCGGGAGCCTTTGGCTGCGTGCTGCGCGCGCATCCACATATGGGCACGATCTGGCGCGCGTTGCGCAAACACCTGCTGGCACGTATGCCAGATGGGAATGTCGTTATGTTCCGGTTCTTCGACCCGCGTGTCATGGCGCCTTATCTGGGCAGCCTGACACCACAAGAACTGGCCCCCTGGTTCACCGATATCAGCGATTGGTGGCTGCCCCTGCCCGACGGGACCTGGCATTTCACCCTGACCGAAACCGGGCTTGCCCGGTCCGTGATACCGGTCTGAACAGGAGGCGCGGTGCGATGCTTGTGATCTCTTCGGAAAGCCTGGACACACTATCCCGCACGCAAGCCACAGGGGCAAGGATACGCCTGTGCCGCTGGCTGGTCACGAACGCTCCCCAGTTCGGCCTGCTCGCCCCTGCGCCAAACCAGGCCGAGCAGGCAGTTGATGCCGCGTTCGGCCTATGCCTGCCCAATGGCATCCGCCGCGAAGGCGACATTGCCCGCATCGCGCTGCGGGCGTGGCGCTTCGGCCCGGCGATTCTGGACCAACCGGAATATGACTACCTGCGGAAAGCCCTAGCCGCCGACACCGTTCACCCAGACCGCCGCGTGATGTTGGTGAAGCTGATAGAGATTGGCCATAAACCCGGAACGGGGCCTTGGTATGTCTGACGCATCTGCCCCGAACGACAAAATCGTCGAGCATTACAGGGAACGTGCCGAGCGCGATGCACGCGCTCGCAAAAAAAGAGACTTGCTGGCGCAGAAATTTGGTGACCCAACATGTCCGTGCAACGACACGCCGCCGCCCGACCCCGAAATAGAGGAAAGCGTGACTGTCTGGGACAGCGAAAGCAGGGGTCCACGCTACTGGGACGAAGCGACCCAGACCTTGCATATCGTGCAGACTTCCGCGACCGATGGCGTCCAGATACAATACACAGGGCCGACACCACCGACCGAGATGGACGTGTATTGCAACGGTATCCTGAAGGCCAGACTGGGTGGTGGAACGCAATGGTCTTACAATGTGACCTACCACCCGCCCAAGGCGCCCTATGCCTCGGTAAAAACCTTGACCGCGCCCTTCAAGGATTTGCTGACCTTTGCGGCGGATGTCAGTACCTGGGAATTCAGAGCGACGGGCTTCACCGCGACGGTCTTGGTGTACAACCCCGACCAATGGAGCTTCAAGGCCACGGTTCCCCCGCTTTTCGAGAGCCAGAAGATCCACCGGGAATGGCGTGGCAAGGATGGCACTAGCGGCACATCTGACACGCATACGATCAAGACCCATAGCCTGAGCGGAACGGCGGAAACCCGCAGCACAGAGAGCCGCAGTTACCGCGATCAATCCGGGGCCAAAACCGAGGAGCAGACGGCATCCGATAGCTGGACAAATCGTAAAGGTGACAGCGTCAGCGAGGATGAGCGCATATCGCAAACCGTCCGGGCCGATGGTGGGACCACGACAACCCAAGAAACAGAGACCCGGCTGAACATGCGGGACGGGCGCTCGGCGACGGAAACTGACCGGACAAGCGAAAGTCTTAGCGCCGACGGGCGCAGCCGCAGCAACGAGACGATTATGTCCGCCAGCCAGTCCGACGGGAAAACCACCAAGACGCTTGAAATGAGCGGCTTGGCGCTCAAGAACATCGCTTATGTCGAAGGACAAGGCTATGTCGAAACAAGTGTCGCTTATGAAGAACACACCACGAAAGAGACCGAAAACGGCATGAACCTGTCCGGGCTCGGCAGTGACATATTTACCCTGACCTGCAACACCCGGCGACAGGACTTCCCCGCACTACAAATGCTCGCGGTCGTTTTCCGTCTTGCGCAGAGCCTTCAGGACATCAAGGACACGATCCGGAACATCGTTCCCGAAATCGGCTGGAGCTGGGATTTCTCCTATTCGTTCCTCGATGGCGAGATCAGCCTTGACTGGGGCTGGCAAGAACGCGACGCCGGACATGCCAAAAGCCACGATGTGTTCTATAATCTCAGCACATCGGGCGAGATTACGCTGGTCAAGGCAGGCGGAAAAATTGGTGTCGGGATCATGGCCTATGGTATAGGTGCACAGGCCATGCTGTCGGCAGACGGTGCTTTCAAACTGACCATTCCGGGCCTGTCGTTCGAGATCGACCGCGACGGTCCCGAATTCGCACAGTCTGACAAGATCGGCGAAGTGACCGGCACCTTTACGGTATCCGCCTATATCAATGTCAGTGCCGGCGACATTGTTTCGGCAACCGGCGGCGTGCGCGGCAATCTTCTGAAAGCGACGGGCGCAGGGCATATGGACCGCGGACAAGATTTCTATATCGCAACCGAGGTCCGTTTCGACGGGGTTGACCTCTATGCCACTGTGACAACCGCGCGCGTGTTCAACAAAGATTTCACAACACCGCTTCTGGGACCGAAAAACCTGGGCAAGCACGATTTTCTGCGCGCGTCCAAAATGCCGGAAGACCCGGCGCTTGGATTTGCAGAGATTAAGACGGCAGTTGAAGACGCCTTCACAAGGCGTTGGTATCAATTCAATTATTCATTCTATCAAACCACTGTTGAACGTGAAGAGATCTACAAGTTTTTCTTGCCAACCGGACGTTATGAGTATGTCGAAAAACAATCGAAAGTGGACGCGGATGACGTCTACACGCTGATTACCAAAAAAATATACGAAAATCGGACCACGTTGGAGATGAAGCCGCGCACGATCGAGGGCATAGTGCAGGTCATCTATAATGGTATTACCCAGAACGACGACACCCAGAAAATTGACCTTGAAGTCGTCTTTGATGCCCTGTCATCGGGTGACTTGGAGGCAGCAATCAGCGCCGCTGCCTGCCCTATCAAGCGCGCCAAGAGCAGTGTTGGGGCGTGATGGCGCAAGGACAGTCGGACATGCATGATTTCGCGTATCTTACCATGATGGCATCAGAGGATGCACAGTGCCAGATCATGCTGAACGGCCTTCCGATTCTGCAGGGCCCGCGCGGCGCGAACCTGCAATGGATGGATATCCTGAATCTGCGTATGAAGCGCCTCAACAGCCTTGAAATAGAGATGGCGGCGCAGCCCGGCCAACATGTTGACGCTATGTTTCGTTTAAGCCGCCATGCGCCCGGCACTGTCGTGGCACCGGACACCGGCATCGGAATACGCGCTGAAATTCGCGACGCGACGGGGGCTTCCATCCTGCAAGAACCGGATGGTCGTTTCACTCTGTCCGGGCCAAGCCCAATTCGGGCGGCACTGCGATTTGAAAGCTTCGGGCCAGATTTCACGCAACGGCTGGAACCGGCTGCGGCACTGTCCCCGGCGCTGGCGCAAGAGATGGCCCTCACGGCGCTGCGCGCGCTTGAAGCTGGCAATATCGACCATATCCTGACAATGATGGCACCGCTGATCGAGGATATTGTCAGTGTCTGGAACGACCCTCCCTCAACGCTCCGCGCCGAAATCAGACAGGGGTTTCTGGAAATTGCAGATGGCCTGACTGCTGACGGGCTGGACTACGACCTGAGCGCCCAACAACTGGGGCCACTGGTGCGGGTGATGCGCGATGGTGGGGCGTTGTTTCAATCCATGGACCGGACCATGCGCATGGACGCCACATTCGGGTTGGTCAATGGGCAGGTGGTGATTCTGCGGTAGCTAGGGTGGGTCTATCGCCCCATGCGCTCAGGTTGCCGGGGGAACGCTGGCGATATTCTGGAACACATCGTTTTCAGCCATCAGGTCGTCCCATCGGGCGAAGCCCACCAGCCGGCCTTTGTCGAGCACGATGATGCGGTCGCAACCGCGCACGGTGCTCAGTCGGTGGGCGATGAGCAGCACGGTCTTGTCGCCGGGCAACGCGTCGATGGCCGACATCACATCGCGCTCGGTGGCGTTGTCGAGCGCGCTGGTCGCCTCGTCGAACACGATCAGGTCGGCATCGTGATAAAGCGCGCGCGCGATGCCCAGACGCTGGCGCTGCCCACCCGACAAGCGCGCGCCGCGTTCGCCTACGGGGGTTGCATAGCCTTCGGGCAGGTCTGACAGAATGAAATCATGCAGTTGCGCGCGCTTCGCGCAATCCTCGACCCGTGCGGTATCCACCTTCTCTGGCGCGATACCAAGGGCGATATTGCTGGCGATACTGGAATCCGTCAGGAAAATTTCCTGCGGGACATAGCCCACACTTTGCTGCCAGGCGCGCAGGTTGTCGTCGGTGATGACAGTGTCATCGGCGCGCAACACGCCCGCTTGCGGCCGCAACAGGCCCAGCGTCAGATCAGCCAGCGTCGTTTTGCCCGCGCCGGTGGACCCCACAATCCCGATCCGCTCGCCCGCGCGGATGGTCAGACTGACATCGCGTAAGCCGCGATCGGTCGTGTTGGGGTAGCTGTAACTCACCCCCTCAAACCGCAACGCCCGCGACAGGCCAAGACCTGGTGG